>NZ_JBSXNB010000006.1:0-335540 GCF_054073275.1 Pannonibacter sp. Q-1 | reverse complement strand
GCTCCATCGTTTGAGATCGCTAACAACCTCATTCTGGCACATCGATGCCGTAGGGGCCGTCCAACCCAACAGTACTCCCTTTCTTCGCCGTAACGGCTTGAGAGAGTACTGGATCCCCGCCTGCGCGGGGATGACAGGCTTGGCTGGCAGGTAGAGGATGACCTCCGCGCGGGCCTCACGGCATCAGGGCCAGACGGTCCGGCTGGGCCTTGAGCAGGGCCTCCTTCAGCTTCTCCAGAGCCCGGTTCTCGATCTGGCGGACACGCTCCTTGGAGATGCCCATGGTCTGGCCAATGGCTTCCAGCGTGGCGCTTTCTTCCTTCAGGCGCCGCTCGCGCACGATCTGCCGTTCGCGCTCGGTCAGCACATTCATGGCGGAGCGCAGCCACTTGCGCTGGCGTTCGCCATCGATCTCGCCGCTCACCACTTCATCGGGAAGCGGCGCATCGGAGACGAGGAAGTCCTGCCGGTCGGCGCTGCTGCCTTCCGTATCTGACAGGGGCGCGTTGAGCGAGGTGTCGGGCCCCGAGAGACGGGCGCTCATCATGTCCACGTCGGCAATCTTCACGCCGATGGTCTCGGCGATCTGCCGGTGCATCTCGCTTTCGTTGATGCCCTGTTGCTCGGCGCTGATCTTGGCGCGCAGACGGCGCAGGTTGAAGAAGAGCGACTTCTGCGTCGAGGAAGTTCCCCCGCGCACGATCGACCAGTTGCGCAGGATATAGTCCTGGATGGAGGCGCGGATCCACCATGTGGCATAGGTGGAGAAGCGGACCTCGCGCTCCGGCTCGAACCGGCCTGCGGCTTCCAGCAAGCCCACGTGGCCTTCCTGGATCAGGTCATTCATCGGCAGGCCGAAGTTGCGGAAGCGGGCGGCCACGGCGATGACGAGACGCATATGCGAGAGGGACAGGCGGTCCAGTGCGGCCTGATCCTGTTCATCGCGCCACTTGATGGCAAGCTGCTGTTCTTCCTCACGGCTAAGGTACGGCGCGTTGATGGCGGCCTTGACGATCTGACGCCGGGTGCTCATCGATGTACTCATGATGGCAGGCTCCCTGTTGCTTGTCGGATATGTTACGCCACTTGCGGCGGTCCAGATCAGCGTTTTCACCCGGTTTGGACGGTGGCGTGGCAGCCGGGGAATGCAGTGCCCGTCAGCGCGCCTCAGGCACGCAAAGCTGCGGGGGAGGGCAACTCCTTGCCCTGAATAGGCTTTTCGTTTGAGGGCTGCCTTTCGGCCCGCCCGCCGGGCCAGGTTTCTGGCACATTCTGACGCAGGCGCATCACGAAAATGTGGCTGCAGCGTCTCATCAGACCAAGGCATCTGAGATGCTGACGCATCACGGCCTGGGACTGTTCAAACCCCGCACGGGCCTGATCGGTTCCCGGATAAGCCAGGCTCATCGGAAGTTAGTATGAGACAATGGCCTCAGTGAGGGCAATAAAAGGAAAAGGGCGCACGGCTTGCGCCGGACGCCCTTCCTGATCGTAAAAGATGCGGCCTGATCAGGCGGCTTCTTCTTCCTGCTCGCCTTCTTCCTCGGCGCTCTTGATGCGGACCGGGGTCTTGGCGAGGTTCTGCTCGATCTGCTTGACGGCTTCCGTCTCGGAGCACTTGTTCACGGCAGCGATTTCACGGGCCATCCGGTCCAGTGCAGCTTCATAGAGCTGGCGCTCGGAATAGGACTGTTCCGGCTGGGCGTCGGAGCGGTAGAGATCGCGCACGACTTCGGAAATGGCCAGCAGGTCGCCGGAGTTGATCTTGGCTTCGTATTCCTGGGCGCGGCGGCTCCACATGGTGCGCTTGACGCGCGGACGGCCGCGAACGGTCTCCAGAGCCTTCTTCACAGCAGCGGCATCCGCCAGCTTGCGCATGCCGACCGAGGCGATCTTGGCGACGGGGACACGCAGGGTCATCTTGTCCTTCTCGAAGCTGATGACCAGCAGTTCCAGCGCATAACCCGCAACGCTCTGTTCTTCGATGGCCGTGATCTGGCCGACGCCGTGAGCGGGATAGACGATATGTTCGCCAGTCTTGAAGCCCTGACGCTGCGCGGTCTTCTTGGTGGGGGTTGCCATACGCTTCGTAACTCCTGCGCAGTTACGGCTGAATGAGCCGTACCGGGCCGCCACGGGGCGGACCGTTGTTCCTGTGGTAACGCAAACCGGACCGGAACCTGCTCACGCATGAGCACCGGACCTGTCTGTACGTCTTGGGTGGTCAGCCGCCGGTGCTCGCCGGTTCAAACGGGCCGCATTTCACATGTGCATGGCTGCGGAGAAACTTGATCTCGCGCACGATCCAGCGGTGGACTGCGACCATAAAAAAACCTCCAGGGGGAGGGGGTGAACCAAGACTGCGACGACTACTTGAACAACCTATCACAAAAACGCAAAAAACCAAAGCAGAAAGCGACCGGGTGTTATGCCGGCCGCTCTGGCAACTTGCTTCCGTATCGTAACCTGCAGGCTTCCGCCATGCGTCAGGTCAAGGATTTCCCGCTTTTGCCAAGGCTCCAGGATGCTGACGCATCAAGCCTTGCAATTGCTCAGGCGCCGTCCGGACCGTTGGGCGAGAAGTGGGTTTCCAGCTTGTTCTTGATGCCGTCGAACTCGGGTGCCTCGGGAAGGGCATCCTTCTTCTCGGTGATGTTGGGCCATTTTGCCGCATATTCGGCGTTGAGCTCGATCCACTTCTCGAGGCCGGGCTCGGTATCCGGCAGAATGGCCTCGGCCGGGCACTCCGGCTCGCACACGCCGCAGTCGATGCATTCGTCCGGGTTGATGACGAGCATGTTCTCGCCTTCATAGAAACAATCGACCGGGCAGACTTCGACACAGTCGGTGTACTTGCACTTGATGCAGTTGTCAGTGACGACGTAGGTCATCGCGTTCCTCTTGATGGCGCTGGCGGTATCAGCCGGTCCTCGTGCCGTCTCCCTCAGCTACGGCGGACCGGCAGAGCCTGCTTCCCGTTTCAGGGCCGTTGCCTACCGCTTTTGCCCCTTTGTGGCAAGCACAGTAAGGGCAGGAATGGCCCGGCGAAAGAAAAGCGCATGCGTCCTTTTGCCTGTCAGGGGATCAACTTACTCCGGATCCTCGAGGCCGGAGTGAAAAGCGTCCATGCGGCGCCGGTCGCGTTTGGTGGGGCGGCCCGATCCGGGATCCCGCTGCGCCGGGGCAGAGGGCACATCCGCGCGCGGGGCGGGCGGCGGGGTCAGGTCCTTGTAGAGCAGCTGTGCTTCCGGGGCGGGGCCGCGCCGGGTGCCGAGACCGGCGACTTCCAGCACGACAACCCGCCGTTCCAGCGTGATGGTCAGCACATCGCCGGTGCGGATGGCCTTGCTGGCGCTGTCGATTTTCTCGCGGTTGACACGCACATGCCCGCCGGTGGTCAGTTTCTGAGCCAGGGTGCGGGATTTCGTCACCCTGGCAAACCAGAGCCACTTGTCGATCCGCTGCGAGGCGGACGGCCCCGCGTGCGGGGCCGTGTCTGATGTGCCTTTGGCGCTCAGGACTTGCCTTTTTCCATGTTGGCCTTCAGAGCCAGCAGGGCTGCGAAGGGCGAGTTCGGATCAATCGGCTTTTCCGGACGCGGCGCACGGTCACGCTGGCCGGCATGGCCCTGACCCTGCTTCTGGCCCTGATGATGCGGCTTGCCGCCCTTGCCGCCTTCGCGGCGGTCGTCGCGCCGGTCATCACGGCGGCCTTCGCGGTTGCCGTCACGGTTTCCGCGGTGCTCGCCGCCGGAGCGGTTGCGGCCGCCTTCTGCGCCTTCGCCTTCGCCGCGCTTGCCCTGCTGCGGACGGCCGCGGCCGCCCTTGTTGCGGTCACCGCGGTCACCACCGCCCCGGCGCTCGCCAGCTTCACCGCCCTGACGCGAACGCCCGCCGGTGCGGCCCGGACGCCAGATGTCGATGGTGACGGTTTCAGTGGCAACGGCGGCGGCAGCTTCGCCGGCGTCAGCCGTCTCTGCCTCAGCCTCGGCTGCAACCGGTTCTGCGGTGGCTTCAGCTTCTGCCGGAGCTTCGGCTGCGGTTTCTTCCGGTGCAGCTTCCGCTTCCGCCGGAGCGGCTTCGACCGGAGCGGCTTCGGTCGCGGCCGTATCGGCAGGTGCGGCCACCGGGCGCTCGATCTCGCGCTTTTCGTTGCGGTAGCCCAGAGACTTCAGGATTTCCGTGAAGTCATCGCCTGCGCAGCCCAGCAGCGAGGTCATGGCCACGGTGACGGTAAAGCCGCCGCCCTGAGCAATGGCACCATCCGGCGGCGTGACGCTGGCATCCAGCGGCTTCCAGGCGATCAGCGGGCGGATGAGGTCGGCCAGACGCTCCAGAATGTCGACGCGAACGGCGCGCGGGCCGCAGACGCGGAAGCCGACAACCTTGTACAGCGCCTTGTCGATCTGCGGATCGACGGTGATCGAGGTGCGGCCCGAGGCGGACAGCTGCGGCAGCTCCACGAGGCCGGGCATGTCCGGCGTGCCGTGCTTCAGCGCCCAGAGCTGGGCCAGAAGCTGGCTCGGAGCCGGCTTCAGCAGGGCCGGGACATAGATGTTGTAGGCGCCGAAGCGGACACCCAGCTTGCGCAGCGAGGCGCGCATGTCCTGATCGAGCTGGCGCACATCATTGGCCACATCCTGGCGCTCCAGAATGCCGAGCGCCTCATAGATGCGGTAAGCGATGCCACGGGCAAGGCCTTCCAGCCCTTCGGCGTCCTTGAGGTCGATCAGCGGCTTCAGCAGCGTGCCGACATGGGCCTTGACCCACAGGTCAACGCGGGCCTGCACCCGGTCACGGGCGGGGCCGGTCAGGTGCTCGTCGGCCAGCAGCACGAAGCCGGGCACCAGCGTGTCGTCACCGGCGGTGAGACGGGCGACAGGTTCGCCCTGCCAGCGGATGGTGCCGTCCGTGCTCAGGACGAAATCTTCATTGGGCGCGCGCGACAGCCGGTCGGAACGGGCTTCGATCTCGCTGGCCAGTGCCTTCTGGGCTGCTGCGCGTACGGCCTTCCCTTCCGGGCTGTCCGCAACCGCATCCGGCGCGAACCGGAACCCCTGCAGGCGGCCGATATGCTGGCCCTCCACAAGGACGTCCCCAGTCTGCGTGATTTCCGCTTCCAACATGGCGTTCTCTCTCAAACGTCTCATCAATACGCTTGTCCGCCTGTCCACGAACCGTTGGGTCAAACGGTCATGCAGGGCGTCCGACAGTCTGTCTTCAATGCCTCTGGTGACACCCTGCCAGTGAACAGGGTCCTTCAGCCATTCGGCACGGTTTGCCACGAAAGTCCAGGTGCGGATGTGCGCAATCCGGTTCGCAAGAGTGTCGATATCACCATCCACCCTGTCTGCGAAAGCCACTTGACGCTGAAACCAGTCTTCATCGACCACCCCGTTGCGCACGAGCAACGTGTATAGGTGGATAAGCAGGTCTCCGTGGTTAGCCGGGGCGATCTTGCGATAGTCCGGCACCTGGCAGACATCCCAGAGCAACGCCACCCGCGAGGGGGAGGACGCCATGTCGCGGATGCCGTGATCCTTTGCGGCATATTCGAGGGCCTGCGCGTCGTCGGCGGCTGGCGCACGGGCCAGTCCGTCTTCACGCGGAGGCAGGTCCAGTGTGTCACGCAGGCTGGAAATCGACGTGAAATCGAGCTGCGTGTTGCGCCACTGGAAAACTTTCAGTGCATCGAACCGGTGGCTCTCGATCATCTCCACGAGATCATCGGACAACGGATCGACGCGGCCCGTCACACCGAAGGAGCCATCGCGCATGTGACGCCCGGCGCGCCCGGCGATCTGGCCCATCTCGGCGGGGCTGAGATTGCGGTATTGATAGCCGTCGAACTTGCGGTTTCCGGCAAAGGCGATGTGGTCCACATCCAGATTGAGGCCCATGCCGATCGCGTCGGTGGCGATCAGATAATCCACGTCACCGTTCTGGAACAGCTCCACCTGTGCGTTGCGCGTCCGTGGGCTGAGCGAGCCCAGCACCACCGCCGCGCCGCCGCGCTGACGGCGGATCAGCTCGGCAATCGCATAGACCTCGCTGGAGGAGAAGGCGACGACGGCGGAACGGGCCGGCAGGCGCGAAATCTTCTTGGAACCTGCATAGGTCAGCACCGACATGCGCGGCCGCGTCACCACATTGAGGCCGGGAATGAGCTTTTCCAGCAGAGGACGGGCGGTCGCAGAGCCCAGCAGCAGCGTCTCGGAGCGGCCGCGCAGGTTCAGGATGCGGTTGGTGAAGACGTGGCCGCGCTCCATGTCGGCGGCCAGCTGCACCTCGTCGATGGCGACAAACTCGGTGTTGAGATCGAGCGGCATCGCCTCGACCGTCGAAACCCAGAAGCGCGGCGCCTTGGGGACGATCTTCTCTTCGCCCGTGATCAGGGCAACCGCAGCCTCGCCTGCGCGCTCCACCAGACGGCCATAGACCTCGCGCGCCAGCAGGCGCAGCGGCAGGCCGATGAGGCCGGAGGGCTGGGCCAGCATCCGCTCGATGGCGAGATGGGTCTTGCCGGTGTTGGTCGGGCCCAGCACCGCCGTAACGGTTCTGGACCGGGCGGCCGGCGGCAAGGTCATGATCTGGATCGGAGGCATCGCGCGGAGTGCTTCGTTCGGCCGGGTGTCTTGGCCCTCACAAAGGTCAGGGCGTGCGGAAGGCTGTCTAGCATAGGGTCTTCCCCCTGTCCCTCACGATTTTCGGCCCCGGTTCTAACGCGGCGCCATGGCTGAAACGGGGCAGCGAATCCGGGCAAAGGAACGAGTCTGGAACAAAGGCTGATCGAATCGCAGACAAGCCGCGAGTCTGTTTTTGTTCCCTACGACATGTGGTTTCCGGCAAGGGGGTGACCACGAAATCCTGAATCTGACCAAGGATTTAAGGTGGGCAGGGCGCCGTTTTCCGGAATCGCGTCAAGCTCAGGAAATCGTGCAGATCAGGTTAACCGGATCAGCAATTTTCACGAGCGCTATCTCAACCTTCAGCACCAAAGCGGAACGACTCATGCACGAATCGCTGTCCGTTATGCGTTTTTGTTTTGTTCGTACGACAGTTTGTAGTGTTCAAGCGGCAGAGCCACGAAATAGCGGCAGGGGAACGTAACTGGTTGCTCCCGGCAACCAGTTGAACCGGGTCAAAAATAAAGAATTATGTCCCATTATGGGGCGTTTGATTGTTGAGCTGGCGCAGGCGAATAGGTCAAGAGTGTTGGCTCTTTTCTTTGCCCTCATCCCTTTGTATGACTCATGCGCTTTCATATTGGGGAGGTATGGGCTTGGCCATCCGTAAGATTCTCGTTGCCAACAGATCTGAAATCGCCATCCGCGTGTTCCGTGCCGCGAATGAGCTTGGGCTGAAAACCGTCGCCATCTTTGCCGAGCAGGACAAACTGGCGCTGCACCGCTTCAAGGCCGACGAGGCCTATCAGGTCGGCAAGGGCCTGGGCCCGATCGAGGCCTATCTGTCCATCGACGAGATCATCCGGGTTGCCAAACTCTCGGGCGCCGATGCCATCCATCCGGGCTATGGCTTCCTGTCGGAGAGCCCCGAATTTGCCGAGGCCTGCGCCCAGAACGGCATCATCTTCATCGGCCCGCAGCCCGAGACCATGCGCCGCCTTGGCAACAAGGTCGCAGCGCGCAATCTCGCCATCGAGGCCGGAGTTCCGGTCATGCCGGCCACCGATCCGCTGCCCGATGACATCGAGGAGATCAAGATTCAGGCCGCCGGCATCGGTTATCCGGTGATGCTCAAGGCCTCCTGGGGCGGTGGCGGGCGTGGCATGCGCGTCATCCGTGACGAGGCAACGCTGGTGCGCGAAGTGGTCGCCGCCAAGCGCGAGGCCAAGGCCGCCTTCGGCAAGGACGAGATCTATCTGGAAAAGCTGGTCGAACGCGCCCGCCACGTGGAAGTGCAGATCCTGGGCGATTCGCACGGCAATCTGGTGCATCTGTTCGAGCGTGACTGCTCCATCCAGCGCCGCCACCAGAAGGTGGTCGAGCGCGCGCCTGCGCCGTATCTGTCCGAGGCGCAGCGGCAGGAACTGTGCGGCTATGGCCTGAAGATCGGCCAGGCGGTGAACTACTGCGGGGCCGGCACGGTCGAGTTCCTGATGGATTCGGACACGGGCGCCATCTATTTCATCGAGGTGAACCCGCGCGTGCAGGTGGAGCATACGGTGACCGAGCAGGTGACCGGCATCGACATCGTCAAGGCGCAGATCCGCATCGCAGGCGGGGCCGCCATCGGCACCGAGGCGAGCGGCGTTCCCGTGCAGGGGGATGTGCGGCTCAACGGCCATGCGCTGCAGTGCCGCATCACCACCGAAGACCCGGAACAGAACTTCATCCCTGACTATGGCCGCATCACCGCCTATCGCGGTGCGACCGGCTTCGGCATCCGTCTCGATGGCGGCACGGCCTATTCGGGCGCGGTGATCACCCGCTTCTACGATCCGCTGCTGGAAAAGGTGACCGCCTGGGCGCCGAGCGCCGAGGAAGCCTGCAAGCGCATGGAGCGCGCCCTGCGCGAGTTCCGCATCCGCGGCGTTGCGACCAACCTTGTGTTCCTTGAAAACATCATCGGCCACCCGGACTTCCGCGCCAACAACTACACTACGCGGTTCATTGACGGCACGCCGGAACTGTTTGCGCAGGTGAAGCGGCAGGACCGCGCCACCAAGCTGCTGACCTACATCGCCGATGTCTCCGTCAACGGCCATCCGGAAACCCGCTCGCGCCCGCGTCCCGGCCGGGAAGCGGCTGCCCCCGTCGTGCCGGATTTCGGCAATGTGAAGCCCGATGGCACCCGCCAGCTGCTGGAGCAACTGGGGCCGAAGGGCTTTGCCAGCTGGATGAAGGCGCAGCCGCAGGTGCTGGTGACCGACACCACCATGCGGGATGGCCACCAGTCGCTGCTGGCCACCCGCGTGCGCACCCACGACATTGCTGCCATCACCGATGCCTATGCCACCGGCCTTCCGCAGCTTCTGTCGCTGGAATGCTGGGGCGGGGCGACCTTTGACGTGGCCATGCGCTTCCTGACGGAAGACCCGTGGGAGCGTTTGCGCCTGATCCGCCAGAAGGCGCCGAATATTCTGCTGCAGATGCTGCTGCGCGGCTCCAACGGCGTTGGCTACACCAACTATCCGGACAATGTGGTGCGCTTCTTCGTGCATCAGGCGGCGCAGAACGGTGTTGATCTGTTCCGCGTGTTCGACTGCCTCAACTGGGTGGAGAACATGCGCGTCTCCATCGACGCCGTGCTGGAGACGGACAAGCTCTGCGAGGGCGCGCTATGCTACACGGGCGATCTGCTCGACAGCGCAAGGCCGCAGTATGACCTGAAGTACTATGTCAGCCTCGCCAAGGAGCTGGAAAAGGCCGGTGCGCATATCCTTGGCGTCAAGGACATGGCGGGCCTTCTGAAGCCGGCCGCCGCGCGCATCCTGTTCAAGGCGCTGAAGGAAGAAATCGGCATCCCGATCCACTTCCACACGCATGACACTTCCGGCGTTTCGGCCGCCACGGTGCTGGCTGCGGTGGATGCAGGCGTGGATGCCATTGATGCGGCGATGGATGCCTTCTCCGGCAACACCTCGCAGCCCTGCCTTGGCTCCATCGTCGAGGCGCTGAAGGGCTCGGACCGCGATCCGGGGCTTTCGGCGGAGGCCATCCGCCGCATTTCCTTCTATTGGGAAGCGGTGCGCGGCCAGTATGCGGCCTTTGAAAGCGACCTGAAAGGACCGGCCTCCGAAGTCTATCTGCACGAGATGCCGGGCGGCCAGTTCACCAACCTCAAGGAACAGGCCCGCTCGCTTGGCCTTGAAACCCGCTGGCACGAAGTGGCGCAGGCCTATGCCGATGCCAACATGATGTTCGGCGATATCGTCAAGGTCACGCCATCTTCCAAGGTGGTCGGCGACATGGCGCTGATGATGGTCAGCCAGGGGCTGACGGTGGCCGATGTGGTGGACCCCTCAAAGGATGTGGCCTTCCCCGATTCCGTGGTGCAGATGCTGCGCGGCGATCTGGGGCAGCCCCCGGCCGGCTGGCCGCAGGCGCTGCAGGCCAAGGTGCTGAAGGGCGATACGCCCATCACCGTCCGCCCCGGCTCGCTCCTGAAGCAGGAGGATCTGGAAGCCCGCCGCAAGGAAGCGGCTGAAAAGACCGGGCTTGAGATCGGCGACATGGATCTGGCGTCCTATCTCATGTACCCGAAGGTCTACACCGACTTTGCCAAGGCGCAGAGCCAGTATGGCCCGACTTCGGTGCTGCCGACGCCGGTCTATTTCTACGGGCTTGAGGTGGGCGAGGAAATCCTCGTCGAGCTGGAGCCGGGCAAGACGCTGGTGGTCCGCTGTCAGGCGGTGGGCGAAACGGACGAGCAGGGCGAGAAGAAGGTGTTCTTCGAGCTGAACGGCCAGCCGCGCATCATCAAGGTGCCGGACCGGGCCCATGGCGCCGCAGGCAATGCCGCCCGCCGCAAGGCCGAGGCCGGTAATGAGACCCACGTGGGCGCGCCGATGCCGGGCGTCATCTCCACCGTTGCCATTGCGGCAGGGCAGGAGGTCAAGGCCGGTGACGTGCTCTTGTCCATCGAAGCCATGAAGATGGAAACCGCGCTTCATGCCGAGCGCGACGGTGTGGTCTCCGAAGTGCTCGTCACCCCCGGCAGCCAGATCGACGCCAAGGACCTGCTGGTGGTGTTCAAGGCCTGACCGCAGCGTCAGACAGGAAATGCGCAAGGGGAGGCTTCGGTCTCCCCTTTTTGCTTCAACGTGTTCAACCCCGCAAACCGCCCTTGCCAGCCCTCGTATTCCGTGGCATCGCAGGCGTCCCATTCCCAGATGCTGGTCCGTGCCGCCGCCTTCCATGAGACGGCAGGCCCCCAGCCCCTTCCGGTGCTCTTCCATGGAACTGTCCTATGAGGTTCTCGGCCTCCTGTTTCTTGCCGCTCTCATGGCTGGCTGGATCGATGCGATTGCAGGCGGCGGCGGGCTGATCACCATCCCGGCGCTGCTGCTGGCGGGCCTGCCGCCCGCAACGGCGCTGGCGACCAACAAGCTGCAGGGCAGTTCCGGCACGCTGACGGCCGCCACCTATTTCATCAGCCGGGGCATGGTGTCTGTGCGGGCAAACATCCTGCCCATCATCGCCATATCGCTGGGCTCCATCTTCGGCGGCTGGGTGCTGCAGCAGATCAATGCGGAGCTGCTGGTGCTGTTCATCCCCTTGCTGCTGGTGTCGATCGGCCTCTATTTCCTGTTCTTCGCCAGGAACCTTGATGAAGAGCGGGCGCCGCGCATGAGCGCCGAGCGCTATGCGGTGACGGCTGCACCCGCCCTCGGCTTTTATGACGGTTTCTTCGGGCCGGGCACCGGGTCTTTCAGCTCCACGTCTCTGGTGCTGCTGCGCGGCATGACCATCCGCAATGCCACAGCCCATGCCAAGCTGTTCAACCTGACCAGCAATCTGGGCGCCTTGTTCTATTTCATTCTCTTCGGCCAGATCGCCTGGGTGGCAGGCGGCGTCATGGTGCTCGGGCAGATGGCCGGTGCCTATCTCGGCGCCCATTTCGCTTTCCGGGGCGGGGCAAGGATCATCCGTCCGGTCACTGTCATCGTCTGCTTTGCCATGAGCCTCCGCGTGCTCATCAGCGTCTGGCCGTGGTGAGGTTTTACCCAGCCCGCCCGATCCAGATGTCGAGGAAGTCGTCCAGCCATTTGCGCAAGGCCTGGTCGAAGACGTAGCGGCCGGCGAAATGGTCCTGGCGGCCTTGCGCGCCGGGCAGGGACATGCGGGGAGCGCCTTTCGTGGTCCAGCGCACCATCATGGCGTGGGTGAGTTCCGGGTGAAACTGGATGCCATAGGCGGCGGGGCCAACACGGATCGCCTGATTGGGATAGGTGTCGCCCGAAGCCAGAAGATCGGCCCCATGTGGCAGGTCGAAGCCCTCCCGGTGCCATTGGTACACCTTGGATGGCCAGTGCATCAGGGATTTGCCGGTTTCTGTCGGGTGCAGCGGATAGTAGCCGATCTCGACCAGGTCCTGCGGATGGGCTCCTACCTTGCCGCCCAGGTGCTTCACCATCATCTGCGCGCCAAGGCAAATGCCAAGAAAGGGCTTCTGCTCTGCGAGAGGTACGCCGATCCAGTCGATCTCCCGGTGGACGAAGGCATCGGGGTCGTTTGCACTCATCGGCCCGCCGAAGATGACGGCACCCGCGTGATGCTCCATCGTGTGGGGCAGCGTGTCGCCGAAGCGCGGGCGGCGGATGTCCAGTGCAAAGCCGCGCTTCACAAGTTCCTGCCCCACACGGCCGGGCGACGAGGTTTCTTGATGCAGGACGATCAGGATGCGCGGCCGGTGCGGGGAAGCAGGATCAGGATTCATGGTGTCACGATAACGTTGCAACCGGCCCGGCGTCGAGCGCTAATCCAGAGCAATGCGCCCTGAAATCAGGCAGTTGCCGGCTCACTCCGTGTCCGGCTGCCCCTGCTCGCGGGCAACTTTCTGGCGCAGGGCAATCCGGTCGCGCGAGGAGACGCCGAGCAATTCCGAGACACGCCAGATGGTGTTGTCCTCAAACTCGTGCACGCGGCCGTCCGCATAGACAAGCTGCCACATCAGCTCGATGATCTTCTGGCGTTCCTCTTCCTCCAGCTTGCGCTTCAGGACGGAGGTGAAGCCATACATGTCGACAGCTTCGTTGTCCTTGTCCGTGGCAAGGGCCACAAGCTCGGCCGTTTCGCTGTCGCTCAGGGAATAATGGGTCTTCAGGATCGAGGTGAGCTTGGTCTTCTCCACGTCATCGACTTCGCCATCCACACTGATGACATGGACGAGCAGAGCGGCGACGGCCAGCCGGTGATCATCTTCGGCGAAAGTCAGATTGTCGCTGTCGCCAAAGGTGACGTCCTTGATGAAGCGCTTGAAAGCATCGAGCATAAAATCATCCGTCCTGAAGTCTTGAGCGCAGGACCCGTTAGCCGCAGCGGTTCTGGGTTCTTGCCACCGGATATCCGTATCTTCCCTGAGATATAGGTGAGAACGTGGCGGAAAAACCACCCGAAAACCTGACTTTTGGCCACAAGCGCGTGAGGTGTTGTCCGTTTGCACCGCTGCCTGCGCTGTTTTGTAACTTGACACAAACCTTCAGGAATTGTCTTGTCCGCCGAGACCTGCCGCAGGCGCGTGCCCCTCTTCCGCCAGATCCGGGACATTTCTGCCGGGCAGTCACCGGGCGGCGCTGGGGCCGTCCGATGCCCAGGGAGATTGCCCCATGACCCGTTCGTTCAAAGCCATTCTGTTTGCAGCCACTGCGATGATGGCTCTTCCCGCCACCATTTCCGCCTATGCGGCGGATGTGAAGCCGGCCGATGTTCTGGCCACCTATCAGGATGTCGCGGCTGTGGCCTATGCGGATTCCGTCACCTCTGCCAAGGCGCTGAAGGTTGCCATCGATGCGCTGATTGCCAAGCCCGACGACGAAACGCTGGCTGCCGCCCGCAAGGCCTGGATTGCCGCCCGCAGCCCGTATCAGCAGACGGAGGCTTACCGTTTCGGCAATGCCATTGTCGATGACTGGGAGGGACGGGTGAACGCCTGGCCGCTGGACGAGGGCCTGATCGA
Source organism: Pannonibacter sp. Q-1 (assembly GCF_054073275.1). Lineage (NCBI taxonomy): Bacteria > Pseudomonadati > Pseudomonadota > Alphaproteobacteria > Hyphomicrobiales > Stappiaceae > Pannonibacter > Pannonibacter sp. Q-1. Next base: position 321,900 of record NZ_JBSXNB010000006.1, on the reverse strand, counting down.
CTATGTGGACGTGTCCTATGGCGACAGTTCCGAAGAGAACCCGCTTTATGTGGCCAATGTCATCGCCAATCCGAAGCTGCAGCTGAATGGTGAAGAACTCGACGCCACGGTGATCACGCCGGAGCTTCTGTCGGAAAAGCTTCAGGAGGCTGGAGGCATCGAGGCCAATGTGGCGACCGGCTATCACGCCATCGAGTTTCTGCTCTGGGGGCAGGATCTGAATGGCACGGGTCCGGGCGCGGGCAACCGTCCGGCCACGGATTTTGATCCGGCCAATTGCACCGGCGGCAATTGCGACCGGCGTATCCAGTATCTCCAGGCCGCGACGGATCTGCTGATCACGGACCTGGAAGAAATGGCGGCTGCCTGGGCTCCGGGTGGTGCGGCGCGCGAGGAGCTTGCGGCCAAGGGCGAAGCGGGCGGCCTTGCCACCATCTTCACCGGCATGGGCTCGCTCTCCTACGGCGAACTGGCGGGCGAGCGCATGAAGCTCGGCCTCATGCTGCACGATCCGGAAGAGGAGCATGACTGCTTCTCCGATAACACCCACATGTCGCATTACTATGACGTGGTCGGCATCCGGAATGTCTATTTCGGCACCTACACCCGCCTTGACGGCACCAAGGTCTCCGGCCCGTCGCTGGCGGATCTGGTGGCGGAAAAGGACAAGGCCGCGGCGGAAGAACTGAAGGGCAAGCTCGACGCGTCCCTGGCCGCCTTCGACACGCTGAAAACCCGTGCCGAAACGGTCGAAGCCTATGACCAGATGATCGGCGAGGGCAACGCCGAAGGCAATGCCGTGGTGCAAGCAGCCATTGACACTCTCATTGACCAGACCCGGTCCATCGAGCGTGCCGTTGCGGTGCTGGGCCTTGAATCGATCGCCTTCGAGGGCTCCGACAGCCTGGATAATCCGGGTGCGGTGTTCCAGTAAGGACGGACTGGACGCGACAACGGGGATGGGGAGTTTTCCCTTTCCCTGGGCTTGCAAGGCTTCTCCATCGTCATCCCGGACGCGCCCCGCGCGATCCGGGACCGGTGAGCCGGGGTGCCTGACTGGTTCAAGAAATGAGAGCCGAAAGACCTTGGCTCACCGGTCCCGGATCTCCGCTTCGCTGCGTCCGGGAAGACGATGGAAGGGCTGACGGTTTAAGAGACGGGGAGGGGACTGTGTTTCCCTCTCCTGCCGCTGCAGAGGGGTGTGGCTGATCTTTCCTGAACAGCCAGGGGAACAGCATGATTTTCTTCCGATGGAGGCGTTTGGCGGCTCCCGTCCGGCTTGTGGCCGGTATCTGTCTTCTTACCGGTGCAAGCGTTGCGGCTGCTCAGACAAGTCCGCTTGATCACCGGCATGACCTGACACCGGCGGACCGGGAAAAGGCTGCAAAAGTGCTGGCCGTTCCGGAAGGTTTCGCAGCCCCAGAGCCGTTCGAAGACATGCCGGGCGGGGCTGCCACCTCGCGCAAGCGTATCAACCGGGATGCGTTTTCCCATCCGTCCGCCAATCTCAGTTTCGAAGAGCAGCAGACCTTCCGGGTCGGCAACGGCATTTTCCGCAAGTTCTGGGTCTCTGCGCCGTCCTCCACGCAAGCCTCGGACGGGCTGGGGCCGCTTTACAATGCGCGCTCCTGCCAGGGCTGCCATCTGAAGGACGGGCGCGGTGCGCCGCCTCAGCCGGGTGAGCCCGCCGTCTCCCTGTTCCTGCGGCTGTCCGTGCCGCCGGTGACGGAAGAGGAGCGGCAGGCCTTGGCAGACCGGCAGGTGGCGACGCTGCCGGAGCCTGTCTATGGCGGCCAGTTCCAGACCTTCGCCGTGCCGGGCCTTGTTCCGGAAGGGGAGCTGCGGATCACCCATGAGGATGTACCCGTCGGGCTTTCCGGCGGTGAAACGGTCGTCTTGCAGAAGCCGCTCTATGAGGCGGGGAACCTTGCCTATGGCCCCATGCGGCCGGACACGATGATCTCGCCCCGCGTGGCGCCGCAGATGATCGGGCTTGGCCTGCTGGAGGCGATTCACCCGGCGGATCTTGAAGCCCTTGCCGACCCGGACGATGCGGATGGGGACGGCATTTCCGGCCGTCTCAGCCTCGTGCGCGATCCGGCGAGCGGCGCGCTCGTGCAGGGGCGCTTCGGCTGGAAGGCGACGATGCCGGATGTCCGGGCGCAGAGCGCTGCGGCTTTCTCCGGCGACATCGGTATTTCGACGCCGGAACATCCGGACCCTTACGGCGATTGCACGGCAGCCCAGACGGCCTGCCGCTCCCTGCCTACGGGCGAGCAGGACCGGTTGGGGGAAACGGAAGCGCCCGACCCGGTGATGGATCTTGTCACCTTCTACTCGGAGAACCTTGCCGTGCCTGCCCGGCGGGACATGGCTGATCCGGATGTGCTGAGGGGCAAGGAGGTGTTTTATGGCACCGGCTGCACCTCCTGCCATGTGCCGAAATACGTTACCCGCAAGGACGCGAAGAACCCGGCGCACAGTTTCCAGCTGATCTGGCCCTACACTGATCTGCTGCTGCATGACATGGGCGAAGGGCTGGCGGACAACCGCCCGGATGGGGATGCCAATGGCCGCGAATGGCGGACGGCCCCGCTTTGGGGTATTGGTCTGACGCAGACCGTCAGCGGCCACACCCGTTTCCTCCATGACGGGCGGGCCCGCTCGCTGCTGGAGGCTGTGCTCTGGCATGGCGGCGAGGCGCAGGCCGCACGCGATGCGGTGGTGGCCATGCCGCCGGAGGACCGGGCGGCCCTGATCCGTTTTCTGGAGTCTCTTTGATGCGCCGCATTGCCTGTCTTGCCCTTGCCCTTGCCAGCACCCTTCTGCCTCTGCATGCGCAGGAGAAGGCCGGCTATGCGGATTATGTGAAAGGGGCGGTCGAGGGCTATATCCGGCCGGAGACACGTGCCTTTGCCAATGCTGCCAAGCGCCTGCCCACCGCTGTTGAGGACGCCTGCAAGAGCCCCGGCACGGAGACGGCGGATGAGTTCCGCGTTGCCTATGGGGTGGCCGTCGCTGCTTACGGGCGGATCAGTTTCCTGCGCTATGGCCCGCTGGCGGAAGAAAGCCGGCTGGAGCGGCTGGCCTTTCTGCCCGATGCGCGCGGCGTGGCGCAGCGGCAGATCCGCAAGCTGGTGGCAGAGCGGGATGAAAGCGCCACCACCCCTGAAAGCCTTGCCGCCAAGAGCGTGGCCGTGCAGGGTCTGACGGCGCTGCAACTGGCGGCCTTCGATGAGGATGGCCAGGTGACACTGGGCGGCACGGATGAGGCGGGCGTCTATGCCTGCGCCTATGCGCAGGCGCTCGCCGTCAATCTGGCGCAGCTCTCCGGCGAAGTTGCGGCCCTTTGGGAGGCACCGGACGGGTTCAGCGGCCAGCTTGAAGCTGCGGGGCCTGACAACCCACGCTTCCGCAACAGCAAGGAAGCCGCGGAAACCCTGTTCAATGCGCTGGTGACCGGGCTGGTGATCGTGCGCGATCAGGATGTTATCCCCGCTTTTGGCCCAGCGCTGGGCAATGATCCGGCATCGGCAAAGCCCAACCGCATACCTTTTTCCCGCGCCAATTTCGGGCAGGCCTATATCGCCAGCGAACTGACCGGCATCCGCGATTTCATCCGCGCCTCGAATTATGCAGAGGGCGTGGACAGCGAAGGCGAGTGGATTGCCGCGAGCCTGGAATTCGAGGTCTCCAATTCACTTCGGGCACTCGCCCGTGCCGGTGAGCCCATGCGCGAAACGGTGAAGACGCCTGAAGGCTACAAGGCCTTGTCGGATATGCTGATTTCGCTGAAGGGCCTGCGTGATCTCGTTGCGCTCAATCTGGCCGGGTCGCTCAACATGACCGGAGGCTTCAATGCGCTGGACGGCGACTGATGCGCTGGTGTTGAACCGCAGGCGGTTTCTGGCCGGCCTTGGCCTGACAACCGCCGCGGCGCTGATGACCTTGCCCGTGCAAGCCGCGGTCAAGCTCCTTGGTGCGGATCTGGACGAACCATTGTTCGCCAGCGCCCGGCGCAACGCGGACGGCAGCCATGCGGTCGCCATCCTGACAGCCGATGGCCGGGACGTGATGGAGGTGCCGCTGCCCGCACGCGGCCATGGTGTTGCGCTGTCGCCGGATGGACGCAGGCTGGCCGCCTTCGCCCGCCGCCCCGGCCAGTTCATCATGGTGATCGACCGTACGGGGGCAACCCCGCCGCAGCTGACGCAAGCCGAGCCCGGCCGCCATTATTACGGCCACGGTGTCTTTTCGGCTGACGGGCGGCTGCTCTATGCGGTCGAGAATGCTTTCGGCACGGTGGGGGAGGAAACGCAGGGCCGTGTTGGCGTCTATGATGCCAGCGGCGAAATCCTGAAGCGCATCGGCGAGTTCGAGACCCATGGCATCGGTCCGCATGACATTCTGCTGGCCGAGCAGGGCCGCGTGCTGGTGGTCGCCAATGGCGGCATCGACACTCATCCGGTCACCGGCCGCGAGATGCTCAATCTCGACACGATGAAGCCTTCCATCGTCTATCTTGATGCGGCCTCCGGTGCGCTGCTCGCCTGGCACGAACTGGACAAGGATCTGCATCAGCTCTCGCTCCGCCACATGGCGCTGGACGGGCGCGGGCAGGTGTGGGTGGGTGGTCAGTTCGAGGGCGAGAAGAGCCGTTTTCCGCAGCTGGTCGTGCGGCTGGAACGGGACCGGAAAATGGAACTGATGCCGCTGCAGAACGAGGTTCTGGCCCAGCTCGACAATTACATCGGCTCGGTTTCCGTCAATGCCAGCGGCGATGTGGTGGCGCTGTCCTGCCCGCGCGGCGGGCGCATTCTCTATATGGCGGCAGACAGCGGCGCATTGCTTGGGCTGGATACGATCACCGATGGCTGTGGCCTTGCCGCCATCGATGGCCACGGCTTCCTCATCTCCGACGGCAACGGTGGCCTCAGCCTTGCCGAAGACCCCGGCACACGGGCGCAATCCCTCGCCTTCGTGCCGGGCATCTCCTGGGACAACCACATGCTGGCGCTTTAGTGTGCCGGGGTTCCGGTGAAGCCTCCCTATGCTTCAAACTGAAACATTTCTCGATGTTTCAATGCCTTGTTCGTGACGTGAGCGCTGATTTCTGCATGCTCTGCCCGCCCCGGTGTGCGTCGGCCGATCCATTCCATGGCTTCACATAGTCTGCGTTATATACTATAGTCCCCTATACTATTAGAAGCTGAGGTTAGCCACCGCCATGTCTCACACCATCCGCGACAAAGAGAAGCTCATTGCCCGGGTTCGGCGCCTGAAGGGGCAGATTGAGGGGATCGAGCGCGCTCTTGAGGCCGAGAAACCCTGCGGCGAAATCCTGCGTCAACTCGCTTCAGCCCGCGGCGCAATGAGCGGGCTGACTGCCGAGGTGGTCGAGGATCATCTGAGGGAGCACGTGCTTCACGCCAAAACCGGAGCAGACCGTGAGCAGGGCGGGGCAGAGCTGATCGAAATTATCCGAACCTACATGAAGTAAGCCGGCGTGCCGGCAGGAGCCAGGTCACATGCCCGCAGTCGACATATCCAAGCATACTCACGATCACAATTTCCTCGGCCGCGATCACCGCAGGAACGAATACAGGGTCTGGCTGGTCATTGCCGTGACCGCGTCGATGATGGCTGTCGAAATTGTCGCGGGCACGGTCTATGGATCCATGGCGCTGGTGGCAGATGGCTGGCACATGTCTACCCATGCTGGTGCCATGCTGATCACCGCCCTGACTTACCTCTATGCGCGCCGTCATGCCGATGACCGCCGTTTCACCTTTGGCACTGGTAAGCTCGGTGATCTGGGCGGCTTTGCCAGCGCCGTCGTCCTTGCCTTGATTGCGCTTCTCATCGGCTGGGAAAGTCTGATGCGGCTGGCCAATCCGGTGGAGATCAGTTTCGGGCAGGCCATTGCCGTTGCGGTCCTGGGGCTTGCGGTCAATCTGTTCTGCGCGTGGCTGCTCCGGGATGATCACGCCCACCATCATCACCATGGCCACGGGCACCATCATGCGCATGATCACACTCATGTCCACGCCCGCCATGAGCACGCTCGGGACAACAATCTCCGCGCCGCCTATATGCATGTGCTGGCGGATGCGCTTACGTCAATCCTTGCCATCGTGGCCCTGCTGGCCGGACGCAGCTATGGTTGGCTCTGGGCTGATCCGCTCATGGGTATCGTTGGCGCGCTTGTGATCGCTCGCTGGTCTTGGGGGCTGATCCGCGATTCAGGCTCGGTCCTGTTGGACCGGATTCCTGACGACAAGGATTTGCGGAGCGAAATCCTTGAGGCGCTGGAAACGGGCACCGACCGGATTGCAGACCTGCATGTCTGGCAAGTCGGGCCAGGGCATCATGCTGCAATCATCTCGGTGGTGTCGAGCGCTCCTCGCGAACCTTCGGACTACAAGGCCTGCCTCGCGGAGATACTCGAACTCTCCCACATCACTGTTGAAGTCGAACGGGTGAGTGCCAACCCCTGACGTCCCTCACCTCTCACCTCTGCCGTGCCATCAGCCAGATGAAGAACAGGCCTCCGGCGAGGCCGGTGACGATGCCGATGGGCATGTCTTCCGGGGCCATGACCACGCGGGCGCAGATGTCCGCAAGGATCAGGAACAGGGCGCCTGCCAGTGCGGACAGCGGCAGGACGCGGGCATTGTCGCCGCCCGCCACCAGCCGCACCAGATGCGGCATCATCAGGCCGACGAAGCCGATGATGCCGGAGAAGGCGACCGACACACCGGTGATGAGCGCACCGGCGACAAACACCGACAGCCGCAGCCGGTTGACGGGGATGCCGAGCGTTGCTGCCGTCTCGTCTCCCAGCGTAATGGCGTTCAGTTGGCCCGCCTTCAGCCACAGCCAGATCCCGCAGGGCAGGAGCACGGCCAGCGGGTAGAGCAGGTGGCTCCACTGGGCAAGGCCCAGCCCGCCCAGCATCCAGAACACCACCGTATGGGTGGCCTTGGGGTCAGCCAGGAAGATCAGGATGTTGGCGCAGGCCATGATGACGAAGGACACGGCAACGCCTGCCAGCACCAGCCGATCGGGCGATCCGGCCCGCGTGATCCGCACCACGCAGAGCACGATGGCCGTTGCCCCCAGCGCACCGAAGAAGGCGAGCAGCGGCACGGTCAGCATTCCGAGAAACAGCCCGGTATGCAGCAGCGCCAGAATGGCGCCGAAGGCAGCGCCCGAAGAAATGCCGAGCAGGTGCGGGTCCGCCAGCTGGTTGCGGGTGACCGATTGCAGGGCGGCACCGGTCATGGCAAGGCCCGCGCCGACAAGGGCAGCCAGCAGCGCACGGGGAAAGCGCACATCCCAGACGATGGCCTCGCGCGCGGCGCTCCAGGTCTTCTCCACCGATCCGGGGAAGATCTTCGAAAGAAGGATACCTGCGACATCCGCGGGCGGCACGGCGACGGCACCCACGGCCAGGGCGGCAATCACCGCCGTGGCCAGAAGGGCAAAGCACAGGGCCGCGATGGCCAGCACCGGCCAGATTCTGGACCGGTGCCGGTCCGGTGCGCCTGTCAGCGCATCGGCCTCAGTTGCGTGCGAAACCGTCAACGAGCTTCTCCACGGCGCGGATGTTGCGGGGGCCGGGCGTTGCCTCGACATATTCCAGCACGACGAAGCGGCCATTCTTCACGGCGTCGATGCTGGCGAAGGCCGGGTTGGACTTCATGAAGGCGATCTTCTGTTCCGCAGTCACCTGCCCGTAGTTGACGATGACGACCACTTCCGGATTGCGCTCGATCACAGGCTCCCAGGCGACGGTGGCCCAGCTCTTGTCGAGATCATCCATGATGTTGTGCCCGCCTGCGGCCTCGATGAGGGCGGTGGGCATGGCGTAGCGGCCTGCGGTGAAGGGCGTGTCCTCGCCGCTGTCATAGACGAAGACGCGCAGCGGCTCCTTGCCCGGCTCCTTCACCCTGGCCGTCACTTCGGCAAGCTTTGCCTCGTAACCGGCGACCAGCGCCTTGGCCTTGTCCTCGACGCCGAAGATCGTCCCGAGGTTCAACAGATCGTTGTACATGTCGGCCATGGAGATCTTCTCCTTGGGGCCGATGTGGATGCAGCTTTCGGTCAGCTCATAGACCTTGATGCCGAAGGGGGCGAGGGTGTCCGGCGTCACTTCTCCGCCCACCTTCATGCCGTAGTTCCAGCCCGCGAAATAGAAGTCCGCCTCTGCACCCAGCAGCACTTCCTTGGTGGGGTATTTTTCGGCAAGTTCCGGCAGTTCCTTCACGCCTTCGCGCATTTCCGGGTCCAGCGTCTTCCAGCCGGACACGCCGGTGTAGCCGGCCATGTGATCCGTCAGGCCCAGCACCAGCATCATTTCGGTGAGGTTCACGTCATTGGAGACGGCGCGTGTGGGGGCAGCGTCAAAGGTGACATCGCGGTTGCAGCTTTTCACCGTCACCGGATAGGCGAAGGCGCTGGCGGTTGTGGCCAGAAGGGCGGCGAGAGCAAGGGCTATACGCATCGGTCAGATCTCACAAGTGAAAGGAAAAACGGGGGGAGTGGCCGGAGGTATCGATCCGCGAACGGACGGAGAAGGCCCCGGCGATATTGGCTTCGGTCAGCGCCGCTTCCGGCGTGTCCATGGCGAGCACGGTGCCGTTGGCGAGCAGCAGCACCCGGTCGGCATGTTCGGCGGCCAGCGTCAGGTCATGCAGGGTGGTGATCACCGTCAGCGGCAGGCCGCGTAAAAGCGCCATCAGCTCCAGCTGGTGGCGGATGTCGAGATGGTTCGTCGGCTCATCAAGGATGAGCAGGCGCGGTTCCTGCGCCAGCGCACGGGCCACCAGCACGCGCTGGCGCTCCCCGCCGGACAGCGTGCCGAAGGACCGTTCGCTCAGCGCCGTCAGATGCAGCCGGGCCAGGGCATGCTCCACCACCTCGCCGTCACGCGCTCCGGCCGAAGCCAGTCCGCGCTGATGCGGCAGGCGGCCGAGGCTGACGATCTGGCGCACGGTGAGGGCAAAATCCGTCGGCTGCTCCTGCAGCACCACGGCAATGCGGCGGGCCGTGTCACGGCTCGACATGGCCCACAGGCTCGTGCCTTCCAGCCGCACATCGCCGGTCTGCGGTTTGTGGAAGCGGTACAGCAGCCGCAGCAGCGACGACTTGCCCGCACCATTGGCACCGCAAATGGCCAGCATCTCACCCTGATTGACGGTGAAGCTGATCCCGGAGAGGAGGGCAGGGCGTCCGCGCGGCCCCCAGCCGAGAGTGTCAGCCTCGAAGAACGGCGCGCTCACGCGGCAGGCTCGAAGGCGGTTGTGCGGCCGGGTGCGGGAATGCGGGCCAGCGCCGTCTTCGCCATCCGGCCCGGACGCTCGGAGGCCTTGCTCCAGCCATCGGCAAGGCCGTGATACTGGCGGGCGAAAGCGGTGATATCCGGCACGTCGTCCAGCGTCAGGTTGCCGAACAGCCATCCGGTCTTGCCCGGCGACGTCAGTGCGACAGCGCAGGGCTGGCTGCAGGCGGCCATGCATTCAACGCCGGAAACGGCCCAATGCGTGTCCTGCCGCAGCGCAGCGGCAAGAGCGGTGCCAAGGCTCTGGCCGGGCCGTTCGCCGGTTTGCGTGTCACGGCAGGTGACGCAGATGGTGAGATGATGGGAGGGGGGTGCCCCTTCCTTGTCAGGAATCGCCTGCACGGGCGCAGGCACAGGTGTTCCGGCCAAGGCCGGTCCCTGAATGGTCATGGCTATGCTCCTTCCGGGACACCCCGCCCGGCGGTTTGAGGTCTGCTGTGATGGCAGGTCTCCTGACTTGCGGGTCGCCGCTTGCCCGGTCCTTCCCGTTCCTCGGTGGAACAGTGGATCACCCGGGGTCGCTCGCCGCCTACAGTTGCGGGGGCAGTCACGGACTTGGCGCCTGTTGGCTACACCGTACCGTGTTCCCTTTTCACCCGGCCAAGGCTTTGCCAGCCGGGAACCATCGCCGCAGATGATCAAAGCCGCCGTCCTTCCTGTCAAGCTCCATCGTCATAGATTCAGGATGGGTCTTCATACGGCGGCAGTGATATATGTAATAAGATAACATTACAACATGAGAGCTGCGACTGGATAAAAAAATCCCCGGCTGCCTATGCCGGCAGCCGGGGGAGTCGCCTCTCATCGAGCTGGGGTGGACGGTATCCCGGGGGCAGGGATGCCGCCAAAAGGCTGTGCCTTTACGCCAAGTCTTAAGATGCTGACGCATCAAGACTTGGAACGCTCAGGCGCCGCAGTGCTTGAACAGTTTCCGTTGAGCAAAGCTCTCCGGGGGCTTAATCACTCGGCGGCGATGCGGGCGCTGGGGTTGTTCGGATGTGTCGTCCAGTTGGCATAGTCCCCAGAGACGGAACGGCCCGTCCGTGGATCAACGGTTCCGGTGGCCATTGGTTCCATGGTGATGCAATTTTCCACCGGGCAGACCGAGACGCAGAGATTGCAGCCGACGCATTCTTCGTCGATCACTTCGAACTTGCGCACCCCGTCCACCATGCTGGTGATCGCCTGATGCGAGGTGTCCTCGCAGGCGATGTGGCAGCGGCCGCACTTGATGCAGAGGTCCTCGTCGATCTTCGCCTTGGCGATGTAGTTGAGGTTGAGGTAGCGCCAGTCGGTGACATTGGGCACCGCGCGGCCGGAGAAGTCCGATATCCGCTCGTAGCCGGCCTCGCCCATCCAGTCCTTCAGGCCCTCGATCATCTCCTCGACGATCTTGAAGCCATAGGTCATGGCGGCGGTACAGACCTGCACGTTGCCGGCACCCAGCGCAATGAACTCCGCCGCATCGCGCCATGTGGTAACCCCGCCGATGCCGGAAATGGGCAGGCCATAGGTTTCCGGATCGCGGGCGATTTCCGCCACCATGTTGAGGGCAATCGGCTTCACCGCCGGGCCGCAATAGCCCCCGTGGGAGCCCTTGCCGTCAATCGTCGGCGTTGGTGCCATGCGGTCGAGATCGACACCCACGATGGAGTTGATGGTGTTGATCAGCGACACCGCATCCGCTCCGCCGCGCTTGGCGGCCTGTGCGGGCTTGCGCACATCGGTGATGTTGGGCGTCAGCTTGACGATCACCGGCATGCGGGTGTGCTTCTTGGCCCAGCGGGTGACCATCTCGATATATTCCGGCACCTGGCCGACCGCCGAGCCCATGCCGCGCTCGCTCATGCCATGCGGGCAGCCGAAGTTCAGCTCCACGCCATCGGCCTCTGTTTCTTCCACGCGCTTGAGGATCGCGGCCCAGTTGGGTTCCTCGCAGGGCACCATCAGGGACACGACAAGGGCGCGGTCCTTCCAGTCGCGCTTGACGCGCTTGATTTCCTGCAGGTTCACCTCAAGCGGCCTGTCAGTGATCAGCTCGATGTTGTTGAGGCCGATGAGCTGGCGGTCCTTGCCGTGAATGGCGCCATAGCGCGGGCCGTTGACGTTGACCACATTCGGGTCCTCGCCCAGCGTCTTCCACACGACGCCGCCCCAGCCCGCCTTGTAGGCGCGCACCACGTTGTATTCCTTGTCCGTCGGCGGCGCAGAGGCGAGCCAGAACGGGTTGGGCGACTTGATGCCGACGAAATCAGATCTCAGATCAACCATGACGGGATCTCCGGAAAGAACGGCTGGCTCAGGCGCTGAGCGCCTGATGGATGGCTTCTGCGGCAACCTTGCCGTCCTCGACGGCGGCCACGGTCAGGTCTTCCCCGCCAGCGATGCAGTCGCCGCCGGCCCAGACTTTGGCCATGGTGGTTGCGCGGGTGGCGTCCGTGACGATGCGGCCCTTGTCGAGGGTCAGCGCCGCCGCCGAACCGTTCAGCCCGGCCGGGTTGAGCTTCTGGCCCACGGCCTTGAACACCATGTCGGCCTCAAGGCTGAAGGTCTCGCCGGTCATCACCAGCTTGCCCGAGTTGTCGAGCCGGGTGCGTTCCAGCTCGATGCCGGTCAGCTTGCCGCTTTCCCCGTGCATCGCCTTGGGGGCTGCCCAGTGCAGGATGCGCACGCCATTGGTCTGGGCGAGGTCCTGCTCATAGGGGCTGGCGTTCATGTGTTCCTTGCCGCGCCGGTAGGCGATGGTCACCTCTTCGGCACCCAGCAGCTTGCTCTGCACGGCAATGTCCACCGCCGTCATGCCGCCGCCGATCACCACCACGCGCCGGCCGACGGGCAGGGTGGAAAGATCCTTCGCCTGCCGCAGCTCCGCGATATAGGCGACCGCATCCACCACGCCCTCCAGCTCCTCGCCGGGAACGGACAGGCCATTGACGCCGGCAAGGCCGATGCCGAGGAACACGGCGTCGAAGTCCTTCGTCAGGGCGGAAAGGGAGAGGTCCTCGCCCAGCACCTTGCCATGCTCCACGGTGATGCCGCCGATGGAGAGGATGAAATCCACCTCGCGCGCGGCAAAGTCATCGACGGATTTGTAGGCGGCGATGCCATATTCATTGAGCCCGCCCGCCTTGGGCCGGGCATCATAGAGCGTCACCGCATGGCCATGCACGGCAAGGCGGTGGGCACAGGACAGGCCCGCCGGGCCCGCGCCGACAACGGCCACGCGCTTGCCGGTTTCGGGGGCGCGGGTGAAGGGCGTGGCGGCGTGGGTTTCCATGTAATGGTCGGTGGCAAAGCGCTGCAGCTCACCGATCTTCACCGGCTTGGCTTCGGCCTCGTTGCGCACGCAGGCCTGCTCGCACAGGGTCTCCGTCGGGCAGACGCGGGCGCACATGCCGCCAAGGATATTCTGCGCAAAGATCGTCCGCGCCGCGCCGGTGTCGTTGCCGGTCGAGATCTGGCGGATGAACAGGGGAATGTCGATGCTGGTCGGGCAGGCATTCACGCAAGGCGCGTCATAGCAGAAGTAGCAGCGGTCACTCTCCACCCTTGCCTCATGCGGATCGAGGCGCGGGTGCAGGTCACAGAAGTTCTGTGCATACTGGTCAGCCGGAAGGCGCGCAGGCGCAATGTCCGGACCAGATCTGGTCTCAGTCATGGGAGGATCTCCGGAAGGTGGCGATCTATGTTCGGCGCCCGTTTCTTTTTGCGAACAGGCTTATCCGCTCCCATTGAAGGAAAATTTGTCCAAACAGTCAAATATTTTTCGAAAGATCAATTATATGAAGATGATAATCATGTTTTTTGCAGGTGCTAACTGATTGAAATGATTTGGGGTGACAGTTCTCCAATCAACCGCCGTTCCGGCTTCATCCGGCCGGGAGAACCGGTCTTCGGGCAATCGAACCGGTCAAACCTCTCCGTTTCCGTCCTGCCATGACTTGATCATGGCATCCACACCGTCTCGCTGCATCCGGTGAGGCGTTAGCTTGGGGCCGCGAGTCAGCAAATGACCCTACTCCTGCCATCTGCTGGAAACTTTACGTTGCCCGAAAGCTGTCGTCCTCTTGTGGTTTGGATCTTTCGCGCTCCACCATGGCTAGGGCAAAGAAAGTGCCAAAGGCAAAGACAGAGATGGCGAACGCTATCCAAAGGGCTGCTGCGGACCCCGCCTTGGTCATGATGGCTGCGAATATGGGAGGTGCGGCGGCAAACGAGACATTGAGCGGCGTAGCCAACAGTGACGAGGCGCGAGCATAGGCGCTGACCGGGAAAATCTGCAGGGGTATCGTAGCGCGGGTTACAGCAGTGATCCCGCTGGCAAGTCCGTACAGTGCCGCAAACATCATGGCTCCAATGAAGCCATTGACCAGCAGAAGAATGACGAAGCTGAGGGGGAACAGGGCAAAGCCAAGCAGCCCCACGGCAAGTCCGGACCATCGCTGGCCGCCTGCGAGATCAGCCATGCGTCCTGCCCACTGGGCGATCCCGATGAAGGCGGCAGCAGTCAATGCATTGGCAGAGTCGAGCCCACGAGCTTCAAAAAGAACGATGATGGTGAGTGCAAAGCCCCAGGTGAAGAAGCCGTTTGCAGCGAAACTAGCTGACAGAAGTGCAAAGCGTGTTCGGTCGATGTGGCCATGATCACTTCCGGCTTCGGACTTGCGCTTTTCCTTCGGTTTGCGAACCAGCAAGGCCGCGTGCAAGGGTGCGCAAACAAACAGCATGAGGCCAGCATAGACGAGCAGCGTCAATCGCCATCCCAATTGCGCTTGCAGGTAGGCCGTCAGTGGCCAGGTGATTGTTGAGGTCAATCCACCAGCGATAACCAGCACAGCAAGCGCCCTTCGCGCCTTTTCGCCCGCCGCCTCAGTGGCGGCGATCTGGGCCGCAGTTGTCAGCATGCAGGCACCCGCAACGCCGAGAATGAGCCACGACAAGACATACGCCGGCAGCGCATTGGCGAAACTCATTGCGAGCAGCCCAGCAGCTCCTAGAAGAGACCCGAACACCATAACCGGCCTCGCGCCGCAGTGCTCAAAGGCCCTGCTCAGTGGCCAAGCCATCATCGCCATCACCACAAGCATGATCGTTGGTCCCATCATGACGGTGGGCAGCATAATCTCCATGTCACTGGCGATAGCAGGTCCGATGACAGCAGGTAGCCAGAATGTTGCGCCCCAGCCTATGAGTTGTGTTACCGACAGCGCCGCGACGATGCGGGCCGTGAATGGGCTGAAAGTGGTCATCGGGAGCTCAAAAAAGATAATGCTGTGGACGCCGCTGGCGCTGATGCGGGCTGATGAAAAGCCTAGGACACAGGCCAAGAAATCTTCACATGTCGCGTAGGAACATGCTTCACTCAGATGAAGGTCGCAAACGAGTTGTTTGTCGTCAGAGTGAGAAAAATTCATGCATCGTCGACATCGAACTTCACTCAACGCCATTCGCGTCTTCGCTGTCGTGGCGCGCACGAGTAGCCTCAAGGCGGCAGCGATGGAACTCGGCGTGACATCCGGCGCCGTCAGCCATCAGATCAAGAAGCTTGAGGTGGAACTCGGGATGAGTTTCTTCCATCGCCAAAGTAACGCCATCTCGCTAACGCCTGCGGGGAGCCGGTTCCATGAAGAGATTGCGCCAGCAATCGAAACCATTGAACGCTCTGTGGAGGCCTTGTACCGCGACGAAAACGAGATCAGTGTCCAAGTCTCGACCTCTTTGGCACTGCGTTGGCTCATACCGTCGCTCGATAGGTTCCGCGCTCTTTGGCCAAACGCCCGCGTCCAAGTGGACACCGGAAGAGCGCATAACCTGCTTACTGCCTTCCAACCCCATGTTGTTATCCGCTACTTTCAGCGCGGAGAGGAAGTTGAAGGTTGGAGCCTGCTTGCGCGGGACATGCGCCGCCCCGTTGTCTCTCCAAGGTTGCTGTCCGGTAGATCCTGCTCCATCGAGCACTTGCCCATACTGCAATGCACGACGGCAAACCGGGATTGGGTCTTGTGGTGCGAGAAATTCGGGTTTCCACTTGCCGATATCCCTACCGCCTATGCTTTCGATACTGACGATGCTGCATTGCATGCCTGTACGGCGGGCCTTGGCGTGGTTCTTGCTCCTCCCTTCCTGACTGCGAGGGAAATCCAGTCGGGGTCTTTGGCTGTTGTTCAAGGCTACGAAGAGGCGGTCGAGAGCGGGCAATATGGTTATCAGCGTCGGTCAGAGCAGAAGCTAGTACGTCAGTTTTGCCGGTGGATGGAAGATGAGATGCGGGAGTTTGCATAGAGTACACCAATCTCACAGTCAGCTTTCTCTCCGGGGATGTCAAAAGCTGCCACTCCGCTTCCCATCTTAAACAGTCATTGCCGCCGAGACACTGAATATGACATTGGTGAAGTCGTGAATGGTGTCGCACCCAGCCTCGAACGGATGGGGTCTGGCAGCAGTGATTACCACCACATCACTGCCTGCATTCTTGCCAGCCTCGATGCCCGCGGGAGCATCTTCAAAGATTAGGCAGTCGGAAACTGTCGCACCTAAAGCAAGAGCCGCCTTCTGGTAGCCTTCAGGGTCTGGCTTCCCGCGAACAACGTCCTCCGCAGCAATCAGGACTTCCGGCAGCGGCAAACCCGCCGCAATCAAACGCCGAACAGCAAGTTCGCGGCTCGCTGAAGTCACCACTGCCCACTGATCTCCCGGAAGCATTCCTAACAGTTCGGAGGCCCCCGCCACGGCCACGACGCCCTCTGTATCGGCAACCTCTTGAGCTTCAAGTGCAGCCGCTTCGGCCTCACAATCCATTCCAGGGCGAGCGAAGAGCATCACCGTGTCGATAGTGCGCCGTCCGTGCGAAACGGCAAGGATCGCGCTGATGTCGAGAGCATGCAGCGTAGCCCAGTTCGTCCAGACCTTTTCCACAACGGCGCGCGAGTCCACCAATGTCCCGTCCATGTCGAACAGTACGGCCTGATAAGGACGGTCCAACTTGAGCACTTCTGTATCTTCGAAATGGGTCATGGGAGGCCTTCCTTCCACACAATCGGGAACCACTGGTGCACCACTCGTAACAACGGTGTGACATCATTGTTTGGCTCTAGGGTCCGCTCTGTTCGCATTGCCGCCGTTCCCATCGAGAAATGCGAATGGCAACAATCCACCCCATCTCAGCCATTCGCGTTTATGGGTTTATGGCCTACTCCGGCAGCCAGAGTTTCGCCTCTTCCGCGCCGCGTTCGATGACCACGTGGGTGTTGGCGAAGACGCGGTAGGCGTGGCTCCATTCGCCGTCCGGCCAGCGCACGCGGATCTGGGCGCGTTCGGAGACGCCGAGGCCGAAATGGGCAAAGCCGAGCTGGCCGGAGGCGTGGCCGCCGCCAATCTGCAGGTCGCGCTCGATGGACTTGGTGCCTGCCCGCACGCTGATCTTGGCGCCGATGGCGTTGCGGTTGGGCTTGCCCGGCTGTTTCAGCTCCACCGCGACCCAGTTGCCGAGCGGGCGCGGGGCTTCGGCTGTGCCTGCGCCCGTGTTGCGGAACAGGCTGACGGGGGCGCTGCGGTTGACGACAACCAGATCCAGCAGGCCGTCCTGATTGAAATCGGCAAGCCCTGCACCGCGTCCGCGCCGCTCCAGTGCGATGCCCGCAAGGTCGCCGGTTTCGGTGAAGCTGCCATCCCACTGGCCCAGCAGCAGGTTGTCCGGGTCAAAGGCGGCAAAGTCCGGCATGGCTTCCACATTGCCCTTGGCGATGTAGAGGTCCCACAGGGTGTCGTTGTTGACGTCCTGAAATTCCGCATGCCAGCCGGTGGAGGGGCGCAGGTCCCCGCCCGCATAGGGCCGGTGCGCGGTGACGCCCTTTTCAAAGGCGATGTCCGCATAGACCGGCACCACCTCATCGCCTTCCTTTTCCAGCGTCTGCAGCTTGGTGTCGCCCATGCTTGTCAGTGCATATTCGGGCTGGCCGTCTACATCCAGATCGATGCTGGCAATGCCCATGCCCCAGATGGTGAGGCTGCGCCAGCCATCGGCGCGGCGGTAAAGCCTTGCGGGGCGGCCCGGCGGCGCGGCCCAGAGCTGTTCTTCACCGCCCCGGTAGTAATGCCGGTCGTTGGAAATGCGCAGCGAGGCTTCGCCGGAGCGGTTCCAGTCGGTGAACATCATCGACAGGGCGCAGAAGCCCGGTGTCAGCCGTTCGGTCTGCGAGTAGTCCGGCCGGTCTGTTGCCTGCGGACGGAAGAGGAAATTGTCGTGGCAGGTGCCCCAGGGCGAACCGGGCAGGGAGCGGTCCACATAATTGCCGAAGGCGAGCGCCGGATAGGCGTTGCCAGCCTCCCAGACGGCGGAGAAGGAGGTTGTCCACTCGTTGCCGCCCTTGAAGCCGAGAGAGCGGTTGGCCACCTCGAACTGGCAGTTCCCCTTGCCGCGCAGCAGGAGGTTTTCGCCCTCGCGCAGCACGGCGAGGTCCGGTTCGCCGTCATTGTCGAAATCGAGCGGATACGCGCCCAGCACCTTGGTCAGGCTGCGCTCATCGACGCCGCTATCGGTGCCTGCGAATTTCAGCGGCCCGCCGGTGGTGCTTTCGTTCACGAAAAGCCCGGCCGGGTTCTTGCCGCCGGCGATGAACAGGTCCGGCTTGCGGTCGCCGTTGCAGTCGAGGATGGCCACGCCGCCGCCGACGAAATATTCCCAGGGGCCTTCGTAGCTCTGGCGGATGCCGGCGGCTTCCGCTTCCTCCACGAAATGCGGCACGGGGGCGAGCGAGACCTTGCGCTCCTGCGCCAGCGCAGCCGTGGCGGCAAGCGGCAGCAGGGCGAGGAGAGAGGTGGTAACCGGGCGGGTGATCCTCATTTGCCAACCTCCAGGCTGCGCAGGAAGGCAATCACCGCCTGCCGGTCTTCCTCGGGCAGGGCGGCATAGGTCTTCTGCGTTTCCTCCGCCGCGCCGCCATGGGCCATGATCACCTCATGCAGGGTGGTGATGTCGTTGCGGTGGCCATAGGGCGCCGTATTGCCCACGCCCCAGAGTTCGGCGGTGATGAACACGTCCCGCTCGACGAAACGCTGGCCCAGCAGCTCGTTGCCCAGCCGGTTGTTGCGCTGGCCGGAAATCTGGTGGCGCTTGAGGTCGCCATAGAGCGGCACCAGAACGCGGCCCTTGTCATCGCGCGGCAGGGCCTTCACCCATTCGAGCGCGGACAGATCATAGACCAGCGGCGCATCCACATCCTGCCGCCGCAAGGTGCCAGCCCCTTCCACCGGACCCGGGTCCTCGAAGGCAAGGCTCTCCAGTGGCAGGGACGGGCGGTGGCAGGATGTGCAGCCGGTTGCGGCAAAGAGGTCCTCGCCCCTTGTGGCGGCCGCCTTCCAGTCATCGGGGAGATCTTGCTTGCGGCCCGGCGCGGGCAGGGTGGCCTGAAAGGCGACGAGGGCAGAGACATGTTCGGGGCGGATTTCATCGGCCACGCCGTCCATGTCGAAATCATCCGTGCCGGTCCACATGCTGCCGAAGCGCTCCTGCGCCTGCATGCCGTGATGCACGTTGAGGGCGTTGACCGAAAATTGGCGCAGGGAGGCGAACACGCCCTTCTGGCTGAAGGGGCGCAGCACCAGATCCGGGTCGATACCGTCGATGGCGGAGACGTCGATCGTGCCATCGGGATGGGCGGTCACCTTGCCGAAGCTGACGCCCTTGGTTTCGAGCGGCGCCGTCACCGGTACCTTGTCTGCCCGCGCCTTGCGCACGGCTTCGGCGCGCTGGGCTTTCAGCTCAGCCGTCATCTCCCGCGCCAGCAGCTCGATCAGGCCGGAGCCCTGCAGGATGTTGGTGCCGCGCTCGTTGGAAAACTGCGGGTCGGAGGTGTCGAAATCGGCGCTCTCGAAGCCTTCGGAGACGAAGACATTGGCGGTGAAATCCCCGGCGCCGCCGATGACTGGCTGGTGATGGCAGCCGGAGCAGGCGGCCGCATCCGGGCCGGGCATGCGGTTGAACATGTTCTCGACTGCGCGCTTGCGCTTCGTCGGCACGATGGCCTGCGTCGCCATGGGCCGTCCGGCGCCTTCCTCACGGATGAAACGCGCCTCGAACAGGCGGCGTCCTTCTTCGGCGAGAGCTTCCAGCGCGGCGGGGCTGCCGGTCTTGCGGGCTTCCTCCAGAGAGGCGCGGATGTCCTCCAGCGGCGGCGTGTGATCAACATTCCGCTCGCTCCAGCTCTGCGCCTGCGCAGATGCCGCGAGGCCGAGCCACAGCGCGCCTGCTCCTGCAAGCGCCGCTGCAAAAGGCGGCCATATGCGGCCTCGTTCCTGTCTCCCCCTCATGCCGTCTCTCCCCCCGGCTGCGGTTCATATGTGCCGCAGCGATCAGATCCCTTTGCTGGCGCCTTGCCGGATGAGGCTCGCTCGGGGGCTTATGCCCTCCGGCTGGCCGGTCAGGTTCTCATCCAGCCGCCGCATGGCCTGTGCGACAAGACCGCGGCGGATGAAGTCCTCGTTCCATTCCACCACGTCAATCACCAGATGCCGCCGCAGGTCCTCCACCAGCACCTCCTCAAGTGCCTGATGCATGCCGGCTTCCATGAACTCGAAGGCCTCGATGCCCGCGCCGGTCAGCACGATGCGCGCCGGCTCGATGATGGCCAGCAGCCGGGCAAGACCAATGCCGAGCGCTTTGCCGGCGCCATTGAAGACGGCGCGCACATGGGGGTCCCCGGCTTTCGCCTTGCCATAGAGATCGTCAAAGGTCTGGCTGTTCACGGGCAGCGAGCGCGGGTCCGTGTCATCCGGCAAGCCCAGCACCTGACGCAGCAGGGCGTAGTCTGCAAGATAGGCCTCAAGGCAGCCGCGCTTGCCGCAGCGGCACAGGGCGCCGCCGGGAATGTGGTTGGCATGGCCGATTTCCGCCGCTGCGCCCGTGGCGCCGACGAAAAGGTGGCCATCGAGAAACAGGCCCATGCCGACGCCGTAGTCCACCATCAGGACGGCAAAGGTGCCGCTGTAGCGTTCTGGCTCCGACCAGTGCAGCGCCTCGGTGATCATGTTGGTGTCGTTGGTCAGGAAGCAGCGTGCCCCCAGCCGGGTGCGGATGGGGTCGACCACGGGGATGTTGCGGCCGCTGAAGGCCGGGCTCCAGACGATCTCGCCCCGCATCCGGTCCACGATACCCTGCGAGGCGACGCCGATTTCCTGCACGGTCGCCGGATTGGCGCCCGACTCCTCAACGAAGCTTGTGATGGTGCTGCACAGAAGATCGGGAAAGCTTTCCGCATCGGCCCGCGTGGTGTCGAAGGGATATTTGCGGCTGAAGATGATCCGGCCGGTAAAATCGGCCAGCGCCAGATCGATCCAGTTGACCGAAATGCGCAGGCTGATGACGCTGGCCGCGGCCCCGTTGAGGGCCAGCATGCTGCGCGGCCGGCCCCGTGACTGGGCAGCGCGGGGCTCTTCGGTCTCGATCCCGGCAATCAGGCCTTCATCCAGCATGTCGGAGGTGATGGCGGTGATCGTCGCAGGGCTGAGGCGCGTGGCCCGTCCCAGATCGATGCGCGCCATCTGCCCTTCGCGCCGCAGCGTCTGCAGGATGATGCTGCGGTTGCGTTTGCGGATCTGGTCCCTGTTCGCTGTCTGCGTCATGTCCTGACGTAGTTCCCGTGCTGTTTCCGTCCCTGACCTGCCAGTCTTTATGCCGCCAGCATGGTCTTCAGCGTAATGAAACCGTTTCCGGTCTCCAAAAGCATGTTGACAGGCGGCGAGCTTTGGAGCAACTTTTTTTCGGGCGCCGAAAAAAATAAAGGTCCGCCCGCTGAGATGGGGGTTCGACACTCTCAGGATTGAAGGAGGCGGCGCCGGGAGAAGGGTGACGCCTTTCAGGAGGAAACAACGCAATGCGCAAGATTGCCATGATTTTTGCGGGCGCGCTCATGTCTGCGACCGCTCTGACTGCTGCCGCACAGGCGCAGGATGTCGTCGTCGGTGTGAGCTGGTCCAACTTCCAGGAAGAACGCTGGAAGACCGACGAAGGCGCGATCAAGGCCGCTCTGGAAGCTGCCGGTGCCAAGTACATCTCTGCTGATGCCCAGAGCTCTTCTGCCAAGCAGCTGTCCGATATCGAAGCCCTGATCGCACAGGGCGCCACCGCCCTCGTGATTCTCGCACAGGACGCCCAGGCCATCGGCCCGGCCGTGCAGGCCGCTGCCGACGAAGGCATTCCGGTTGTCGCCTATGACCGCCTGATCGAAGATGCCCGCGCTTTCTACCTGACCTTCGACAACGTTGAAGTGGGCCGCATGCAGGCCCGCGAAGTCCTGAAGGCTGCGCCGGAAGGCAACTACGTCATGATCAAGGGCTCCTCCACGGACCCGAACGCCGACTTCCTGCGCGGCGGCCAGCAGGAAGTCCTGCAGGAGGCGATTGACGCAGGCAAGGTCAAGATCGTGGGCGAAGCCTACACCGACGGCTGGCTTCCGGCCAACGCCCAGCGGAACATGGAACAGATCCTGACCGCCAACGACAACAAGGTGGACGCCGTTGTTGCTTCCAACGATGGCACCGCAGGCGGCGCCGTTGCCGCTCTGGCGGCCCAGGGCATGGAAGGCATTCCGGTTTCCGGCCAGGACGGCGACCATGCCGCTCTGAACCGCATCGCCAAGGGCACCCAGACGGTTTCCGTGTGGAAGGACTCGCGCGAACTCGGCAAGACGGCTGCCGAAATCGCCGTGGCTCTCGCCAAGGGCGGTGATCTGGGCAGCGTTGAAGGCGCCGCCCAGTGGACCTCGCCGGCCGGCACCGAGATGACGGCGCGCTTCCTGGCTCCGGTCGCGATCACCAAGGACAACCTCAATGTTGTCGTGGACGCAGGCTGGATCAGCAAGGACGCACTCTGCCAGGGCGTTTCCGGCGGCCCGGCTCCCTGCAACTAAGGCCTGACCGGTCAAGACCTTGCACTGCCCCGGATGGTTCCGGGGCAGTGTTTCCGATGTGAAACCGCAGCGCTTGCTTGACTGACCTTGGGTCACGCGCTCCAATCGGCACATCAGGACCGGCTTTTCAACCAGGAGCACTTCGATGTCGAATGCAGACCTGTCCGGGGCGAGGACTCCGGCGGCCCGCTCGTTTTTATCCGCGCTGCAGCTGGACACGCGCCTGCTGGGCATGATCGGGGCGTTCATCGTCCTCTGTCTCGTGTTCAACGTGATCACGGACGGGCGTTTCCTGACACCGCGCAACATCTTCAACCTGACGATCCAGACCGTCTCGGTCGCCATCATGGCAACGGGCATGGTCTTCGTCATCGTCACCCGCCACATCGATCTGTCCGTCGGTTCGCTCCTGGCGACGGTCGCGGCGGTGATGGCGGTCGTGCAGACGCAGGTTCTGCCCTCAATGCTTGGCCTCGGCCATCCGTCCATCTGGATCCTTGCCATTCTCGCCGGTCTGGTGGCCGGTGTCGCGATCGGCGCGGCGCAGGGCTGGATGATCGGCTATCTCGGCATTCCCGCCTTCATCGTCACGCTTGGCGGTTTGCTGGTCTGGCGCAACGTGGCCTGGTTCATCACCGACGGCAAGACGATCGGCCCCCTCGACCAGACCTTCCTGCTGCTCGGCGGCACGGGCGGCTCGCTTGGCGAAACCTGGTCCTGGGTCTTCGGGCTCGTCTGCGTTGCAGCTTCCATGGCCCTGTTGTTCTCGGCCCGCAAGCGCCGCGCCTCGCATGGCTTTTCCGTGAAGCCTGCCTGGGCCGAAGCCGTGATTGCAGCGGTGATCTGCGGTGCCATTCTCGGTTTCGTCGCCGTGCTCAATGCCTATGACATGCCGGTGCAGCGCGTGCAGCGCCTGTTTGCGGATCGCGGCGAGACCATGCCGGAAGGCTTCCGCATGGGCTACGGCATTCCGATCTCGGTGCTGGTGCTGATCGTCGTGGCTGTGGCCATGACTGTTGTCGCCCGCCGCACCCGCCTTGGCCGCTACATCTTCGCAACCGGCGGCAACCCGGATGCGGCCGAACTGTCGGGCATCAACACCCGCCTGCTGACGGTCAAGATCTTCGCGCTGATGGGCGGTCTTTGCGCCATCTCCGGCGCGGTGGCAGCAGCCCGTCTCGGCTTCTCCACCAACGACATCGGCACGCTGGACGAACTGCGCGTCATCGCGGCGGCCGTCATCGGCGGCACGGCGCTCTCCGGTGGTGTCGGCACCATCTACGGAGCGATCCTGGGTGCGCTGATCATGCAGTCGCTGCAATCCGGCATGGCCATGGTGGGTGTGGATGCACCGCTCCAGAACATCGTCGTCGGCATCGTGCTGGTCTTTGCAGTCTACGTCGACATCATCTACCGCAAGCGCACGGGGGATTGATCCATGGCGCCTCTGGTCGAAATGAAAGACATCTGCATCTCGTTCGGCGGGGTGCGTGCGGTGGATCATGTGTCCATCGACCTCTTCCCCGGTGAAGTGGTGGGCCTGCTGGGCCACAATGGCGCGGGCAAGTCGACGCTGATCAAGATCCTGTCCGGCGCCTACCGCCAGGACAGCGGCGAGATCCTGATCGATGGCCAGCACGCCACGATCCACAGCCCGCGTGATGCGCGCAAGTACAACATCGAGACCATCTACCAGACGCTGGCGCTGGCCGATAACCTCGATGCCGCTTCCAATCTGTTCCTCGGCCGCGAGCTGGTGACGCCATTCGGCTTCGTCGATGATGACGGGATGGAAGCCGAGACGCGCAAGATCATGGGACGGCTCAACCCGAACTTCAAGAAGTTCAAGGCTCCGGTGAAGGCCCTCTCGGGCGGTCAGCGCCAGTCGGTCGCCATTGCCCGCGCGGTTTATTTCAACGCCCGCATCCTGATCATGGACGAGCCGACGGCTGCCCTTGGCGTGCATGAGACGCAGATGGTGGCGGAGCTGATCGAGGAGCTGAAGCGTCAGGGCCTCGGCATCTTCCTCATCAGCCATGACATCCACGATGTGTTCAAGCTGTGCGACCGCATCGCCGTGATGAAGAACGGCCAGCTGGTCGGCACTGCCAAGACGACGGATGTGACCGATGATGACGTGCTGGGCATGATCATCCTCGGCAAGTGCCCTCCCGGCGCAACACCGGGGCCGGGTGCACTGAATGATGCGGCGGCGGCCTGAACGCCTGACCACTTGACCACGCGGGAGCCTGCGGCATCGCAGGCTCTGGCAGAAACGGCCGTCATCGGCTAGAAGAAGCAGTCCCCGGACAGGTGCGCACAGAAGCGCCGCCTGCTCCGGGGTTCTTTCGGATCAATTTTGAGGGGCGTACCTCATGTATATCGGCCTTGATATCGGCACCAGTTCGGTGAAGGCGATCCTGATGGATGACAGCCAGGCGGTGCTCGCCTCGGCCAGTGCCCATCTGACGGTCGAGCGCCTGCATCCCGGCTGGTCGGAGCAGGACCCGGACAGCTGGTGGACGGCGCTGGAACAGGCGATGGACGAGCTTGCCGCCTCCCATCCCAAGGAGATGGCAGCGGTGCGTGGCATTGGCCTGTCCGGCCACATGCACGGGGCCACCTTGCTGGATGCAGCAGACAAGCCGCTGCGCCCCTGCATCTTGTGGAATGATGGCCGCTCCGCCGCGCAATGCGCGGATCTGGAAGCGCGCGAGCCCCGGTTCCTCAGCCTTGGCGGCAACCGGGTGATGCCGGGCTTCACCGCGCCGAAGCTGCAATGGGTGCGCGAGAACGAGCCGGAGATCTTTGCCCGCACGGCCAAGGTGCTGCTGCCGAAGGATTACGTCCGCCTGCGCCTGACCGGCGAGCATGTGGGCGACATGTCCGACAGTGCCGGCACGCTGTGGATGGATGTGGCCGCCCGCGACTGGTCCGATGCGCTGCTTGAAGCGACCGGTCTCAACCGCAGCCACATGCCGCGCCTTGTCGAGGGCTCGGATGCCAGCGGCCGCCTGCGGCCGGAACTGGCACAGCGCTGGGGCATGGCCTCTGCGCCGGTGGTGGCCGGTGGCGGCGGCGACAATGCGGCCTCGGCCTGCGGCACGGGTGCGGTAAAGCCGGGCTCGGCCTTCGTCTCGCTCGGTACCTCCGGCGTGCTGTTCGTCACCAATGACCGGTTCTCGCCGAATGTGGGCAGCGCCGTGCATGCCTTCTGCCATGCGGTGCCGGATACATGGCACCAGATGGGCGTGATCCTGTCGGCAACCGACAGCCTCAACTGGCTGTCCAAGGTGTTGCGCCGCCCGGCGCAGGAGCTAACGGGGCTCGTCACGGAGCTGAAGCGGCCTTCGGATGTGATGTTCATGCCGTATCTGGGCGGCGAGCGCACGCCGCATAATGACGTGGCGATCCGGGGCGGCTTCTTCGGCATCTCGCATGACACGGATGAGGCGGAGTTGACCCATGCGGTGCTGGATGGCGTCGCCTTCGCCCTGATGGACTGCCTCGCGGCGCTGACCTCTGCCGGCACGAAGGTGGAGCGTGTCACCGCGGTGGGCGGCGGTTCGCGCTCGCGCGTCTGGCTGGAGATCATCGCCACCGTTCTGGGCGTTACCGTCGATCTGCCGCAGGATGGCGACTTCGGCGCCGCGCTGGGCGCTGCCCGCCTCGGTCAGGCGGCGGCGGACGGTTACTCCGATGCGCTCTTCAGCGCCCCGCCGATGGCCGCTGCCATCGACCCCAACCCCGCTCTTTGTTCCGCCTATGGCGAGGCCTATGCCCGCTGGCGCAAACTCTATCCCGCAGTGAAGGAGATCTGACGTGGCTACTGGTTTTTTTGACGGCCTGGAGCCGGTCCGCTTTGTTGGCCCGGATGCCAAGGACCCCTATGGCTACCGCTTTTACGACAAGGACCGGGTGGTCCTTGGCAAGCGCATGGAAGACCATCTGCGCCTTGCCATCTGCTACTGGCACTCGTTCTGCTGGCCGGGCGGCGACCCGTTCGGCGGCGACACCTTCCAGCGCAAGTGGATGGCCGCCGGTGATCCGATGGAACAGGCCCGCCTGAAGGCTGATGTTGCCTTCGAGATGTTCCAGCTGCTGGACATGCCCTTCTTCACCTTCCACGACCGCGACATCGCGCCGGAAGGGGCGACGCTGGCCGAGAGCAACGCCAATGTGAACGCCATCGCCGACATCTTTGAAAAGAAGATGGCCGAGACGGGCGTCAAGCTGCTGTGGGGCACGGCGAACCTCTTCTCCAACCGCCGCTTCATGAGCGGTGCCGCCACCAACCCGGATCCGGAAATCTTCGCCTATTCGGCAGCGCAGGTGAAAAACGCCATGGACGTGACCAAGCGTCTGGGCGGTGCAAACTACGTGCTGTGGGGCGGCCGCGAGGGCTATGAAACCCTGCTCAACACCGACCTAAAGCGCGAGCTGGACCAGCTCGGACGCTTCCTGTCCATGGTGGTGGAGTACAAGCACAAGACCGGCTTCAAGGGCACGATCCTGATCGAGCCGAAGCCGCAGGAGCCGACCAAGCACCAGTATGACTATGATGTCGCCACCGTCTTCGGTTTCCTCAAGGCCTATGGCCTGGAGAACGAAGTGAAGGTGAACATCGAGCAGGGCCATGCGATCCTTGCCGGTCACTCCTTCGAGCACGAGCTGGCGCTGGCCAATGCACTGGGCATCTTCGGCTCGGTGGACATGAACCGCAACGACTACCAGTCGGGCTGGGACACGGACCAGTTCGCCATGAACGTTCCGGAACTGGCGCTCGCCTATTACGAGATCCTCAAGGGCGGCGGCTTCACCACCGGCGGCACCAACTTCGACAGCAAGATCCGCCGCCAGTCGATCGATGCCGCGGATCTGATCCAGGGCCACATCGGCTCGGCAGACGCCATTGCGCGCGGCCTGCTGGCTGCGGCCGCCATGATCGAAGATGGCCGTCTCGGCGGTTTCGTCGAAGACCGTTACGCCGGTTGGTCCAAGCCGGAAAACGCTGCAATCCTCAAGGGTGACGTGTCGCTGGAAGCTCTGGCTGACCGCGTTCATGCCACGGATCTTGAGCCGCAGCCGAAGTCCGGCCGTCAGGAATATCTGGAAAGTCTCGTCAACCTCTTCGTTTGACGTCTTGCAATCATCCGTCCCTGCTCTGGAGAAAATCCGGGGCAGGGGTGGACTTTTCCCGCGTGTGTCTTAAACTGAGCACATGCAACATTCCGTCCGTCTGCAGCCCGATAGTGCTCTTTTTCTCGATTTTGATGGCACGCTGGCAGCTCTTGCGCCCCGGCCGGAGCTTGTAGACGTTGATGAACAAGTGATCAGCTTTCTGAGCCGGATCAATGATTGTCTGGGCGGTGCCGTGGCCATTCTCACTGGCCGGCCCATTTCCCAGATCGACGGCTTTCTCCACCCCCTCGCACTGCCCGCCGCAGGGCTCCATGGGCTTGAATGGCGCAGCACCGCTGCTGCTGATCCCGTGCGTGCCAAAGCCTCGCCGGACCTGCAGTATCTGCGGAGGTCGGTGGAAGCCAGTGGCCTGCTGGCCGACGGCATCATGCTGGAAGACAAGGGGGCGGCCATCGCGCTGCATTACAGGTCCGTTCCCCATCTGGAAGGCGCGCTGGAGGCTTATCTTGCGCGTGTTCTGACCGGGCTGCCGGATCTGCATGTCCTGCGCGGCAAGATGGTGATGGAAGTCAAACCCGCGACTCATGACAAGGGGCTGGCGCTGCGCCAGTTCATGGAGCAGCCGCCCTTCTGCGGTCGGGTGCCGGTCTTTGCAGGCGATGATGTGACGGATGAGGATGCCATGGCGGCCGCGCTCGCCCTTGGCGGCAGCGCGCTCAAGGTGGGCGAGGGGCCAACCTGTGCACCGGCACGCTTGCCGGATGTGGCTGCGGTGACGGACTGGCTGGCGCAGCAGGTGCGCCATCTCACGGCTTAACTCCGGCAAACGGCGGTTTCAGGGTGTCTGGAACAGCCATTGCGGGAACTCTTTGCTGCCTTGACTGTTCAGTCAATGGCGTTGTGCGCTGCATAAGTAAGGTCAAGGCGTGATGCGTCAGCATCCCGGAGCCTTGGTTTCACCGTGTCTTGAGAGGGCATTTCATCTGCTGCCTGCCTGCTGTCAGGTTTCCGGCACATCAATCAGAGCAAAGGAGGCGTAGGCCATGGGACGGCTTGTTGTGGTATCAAATCGGGTGGGCCCGATGAAGGACACAGGCAAGGCTGGAGGGCTCGCCGTGGCTCTGGTCGATGCGCTCACGAGTTCCGGCGGACTGTGGTTCGGCTGGAGCGGCAAGATCTCCGAGGAAGGCACCTTCGGCCCCTTTCAGCAGCAGAAGACGAAGTCGGTCCAGCTGGTGCAGATCGACATGAATCAGGCCGACCATGACAATTTCTACGCCGGCTATGCAAACCGGACGCTCTGGCCGGTGCTGCATTACCGGCTTGATCTGGCTGTCTTCGACCGGGCCTTTGAAAACGGCTACCGGCATGTGAACGAGCGCTTTGCCTCCCGGTTGCATCCATTGCTGCAACAGGATGATTTCGTCTGGGTGCATGACTATCACTTCATGCCGCTGGCCGCGACGCTGCGCCAGATGGAGGTGAAGGTTCCCATCGGCTTCTTCCTGCACATCCCGTTTCCGGCGCCGGAGGTTCTGGCGGCGCTGCCCAACGCGGGCGCGCTCATCCGCACCATGCTGGCCTATGACGTGATCGGCTTCCAGACCTCACGCGATGCCGCCAACTTCCGCCGTTTCGTGGTGGATGAGCTGGGGGGCACCAAAGGTGCGGGCGGAGTGGTGAAACTGCAGGACCGGCAGGTGCTGGTGAAGGCCTATCCGATCGGCATTGACGCGGAGGCCTTCGCACGGTTTCCCGAGACGCCGGATGCGCAGCGGAACTCCGCCCGCCTTGCCAAGCAGCTGGCCGGGCGGCGCCAGATCGTCGGCGTGGACCGGATCGATTACACCAAGGGTCTGCCGGAGCGCTTCCGTGCCTTTGCCCGGCTGCTGGAGGATTACCCGGAAAATCAGGGGCAGGTGTCGCTGATGCAGGTGGCGCCGCCGTCCCGGGCGGAACTCGACGCCTATATCGATATCCGGCGGGAGCTGGAGGGGCTGACCGGCCATGTCAACAGCCGCTTTTCGCAGCTGGACTGGACGCCGATCCGTTTTCTGGCACGGGCTTTTCCGCGCCGGGTTCTGGCGGGGCTCTACCGGTCGAGCCACGTCGGGCTGGTCACGCCGCTGCGCGATGGCATGAACCTTGTGGCCAAGGAATATGTGGCGGCGCAGGCGCCGGAGGATCCGGGTGTGCTGGTGCTGTCCCGCTTTGCCGGTGCGGCAGAAGGCATGCCGGAGGCGATCAGCGTTAATCCCTATTCGGATGAAGACGTGGCGCGCGGGCTCCAGCGGGCTCTGACCATGCCGCTGGACGAGCGCCGCGCCCGCTGGCAGCCGATGTTTGACCGGCTGTGCCGCGAGGACGCGAAAAACTGGTCTTCTTCCTTTGTCGCCGATCTCATGGCATCCCGGCGGGAGGTTGGGGCCTCGTTGACGGCGGCCTGATGCCAAGGCGGGTGCCGCCGCCACATCCCTCCTTGAGTTGCGCTGGCCCCGCCACCTTCCGGCAGCGGGGCTCCCATGCTCAGGTTACTCCGCAGCATCCACCTTGATGACGCCGCGGCGGATCTGGTCTTCCTCGATGGATTCAAACAGGGCGCGGAAGTTGCCCTCGCCGAAGCCTTCGTCGCCCTTGCGCTGGATGAACTCGAAGAAGATCGGGCCGATGACGGTCTTGGAGAAGATCTGCAAGAGGATCTTCGTCATGCCACCATTTACCACGCCTTCGCCGTCAATGAGGATGCCGTGCTTTTTCATGCGCTCCAGCGGCTCGTCATGGCCGTTCACGCGGGCCTTGGACATCTCGTAATAGGTGTCGGGCGGGCCGGGCATGAACTTCAGGCCGTTGTCCGCCAGAAGGTCGGTGGCGCTGTAGATGTCATCCGTGCCCACGGCGATGTGCTGGATGCCTTCGCCCTTGTACTTGCGCAGATATTCCTCGATCTGGCTGGTGTCGTCCTTGGACTCGTTCAGCGGAATGCGGATCTTGCCGCAGGGCGAGGTGATGGCGCGGCTGACAAGACCGGTGATGCGCCCGTCAATGTCGAAATAGTGGATCTGCCGGAAGCCGAAGAGGTTGCGGTAGAAGTCCCACCACTTGTCCATGTTGCCCCGGTAGACATTGTGGGTGAGATGGTCGAGGTAATAGAAGCCGACGCCTTGCGGCTTCGGGTCCACCGGCCCCAGCCATTCGAACTCTGCCGAATAGGCCGAACCCTTTTCGCCATACTGATCGATGAAATAGAGCAGCGAGCCGCCGATGCCGATGATGGCCGGCACGTCCAGCGTCTTGCCGTCTCCTTCATAGGGCGTTGCGCCCATCTTCACGGCATGGTCAAACGCCTTTTGTGCATCCACCACGCGCCAGGCCATGGCCGGTGCGCAGGGGCCGTGGGCCTCGACAAAACGCATGCCGTAGGAGCCGGGCTCGGCATTGAGGATGTAGTTCACATCGCCCTGACGGTAGACGGTGATGTTTTTCGTCCTGTGCTTGGCCACGGGGCTGTAGCCCATGCGGCGGAACAGGGCATCCAGCTTCTCAGGCTCCGGATGGGCAAATTCCACGAACTCGAAGCCGTCGGTGCCTGCCGGGTTTTCAGCCGTGATGGTGGCGGGCGGTGCGTCGTGCGGGAAAGGTCCCATGCTGTCCTCCTCTTGATGGTGAGACAAGCTTGCGCTCCGGCGCGCGCAATGTGTGTGCAAAGGACGTAAAATCCCGTAAGGTGGTGCAAGTTCTGTGCGTCCTAATGGGCTTTGATGCATCATCATGCAGGTTGACAGCTTTGATCTGCGGCTTCTGTCCGCGCTTCAGGAAAATGCCGCCCTCACCAACCAGCAGCTGGGGGAGCGGATCGGGCTCTCTGCCAGCCAGATTTCCCGCCGCCGGCAGGCGCTGGAAGCAGAGGGCATCATCCGCCGCTACCGGGCGGATCTGGCGACCGAACGGCTGGGCTTTTCGGTAACGGCTTTTGTCGGCGTCACCCTTGGTGCCCACAGCCGCGAGAATGCCCGCCGCTTCCGCGCCATGGTGCAGGCCATGCCCGAGGTGCAGGAGGCGCATACGCTGACGGGCGACGTGGATTACATGCTGAAGATCGTGGTGCCGGACCTGAAGGCGCTGAGCCGGGTGATCAATGACGACCTGCTGCCGCATGAGGCCGTGCAGAACGTGCGCTCGTCCATCGCCATGGACACGCTGAAAGATGACAATCTGCTGCCTCTGGACAGTGTTCCCGCCGGGCGCTGACTTGCGGCTTGGCAGGCCAGCCACCATCTCAGGCTGACGCAAGGTTTGCCAAGGAGCTTCCAGACATGTTCGATGCGAAATCCCTTCTCGATCAGGTGATGGGTGCGGCTTCCCGCTCTGGTCTTGCACAAGGCGGCAAGACGGGCGGTTCCGGTGACCTGATGTCCCGCGGCAAGGATTTTCTGTCGTCGAATGCAGGCGGCCTGGCAGCTGGCGGGCTCGCCGGGCTGCTGCTCGGCAGCAAGTCCGCGCGCAAGATCGGCGGCAAGGCGGTCACCTATGGCGGCCTCGCGCTGGTCGCAGGCCTCGCCTATAAGGCTTACCGCGATTATCAGACCGGCCAGCAGAATGGCGGCCAGTCCCTCGGCCCGCAGCAGCGCGCCCCGCTGGAACTGGAAGCCCCGCGCGGCACGGCCTTTGACCCGGAGCGCGCGCCCGGCGGCAGCCAGATCGTGGCCCGGACCCTGCTCAGCGCCATGATCGCCGCTGCCAAGGCGGATGGCCATATCGACGCGGAAGAACAGCGCCGCATCTTCGGCAAGATGGACGAGGCCGGGCTTGATTCCGAATCCAAGGCCTTCCTGATGGACGAGCTGCGCGCCCCGCTCGATCTCGACAAGATCGTCAGGAGCGCCACGTCGCCGGAAACCGCCGCCGAGATCTACGCCGCCTCGCGGCTTGCCATAGATCCCGATCACGCTGCGGAAAAAGCCTATCTCCAGATGCTCGCCGCCCGGCTGAACCTTGATCCGGCGCTGGTGGACGAGATCGAGATGGCCGTGCGCGAACAGGAAATGGCGTAATCCCATGCCCGCCCTTTGACGGTCTTGACCGGACCGCGCCTGCGTGTCTCCTCTTGTTCAAAAGAACACGGGTGGAAACATGCAGGATCTGGGCGAGTGGGATTATGTGATCGTCGGCGCGGGCTCGGCGGGCTGCGTGCTGGCGAACCGGCTGTCGCAGGATCCGGACATCCGGGTGCTGCTGCTGGAAGCGGGCGGGCGTGACAGCTATCACTGGATCCATATCCCCGTCGGCTATCTCTATTGCATGGGCAATCCGCGCACGGACTGGTGCTTCCGCACGGCGGCAGAGCCAGGGCTGAACGGGCGCGCGCTCAACTATCCGCGCGGAAAGGTGCTGGGCGGCTGTTCGTCGATCAACGGCATGATCTACATGCGCGGGCAGGCCCGCGATTATGACGGCTGGCGCCAGCTTGGCCTCACCGGCTGGGGCTGGGAGGATGTGCTGCCGCATTTCCGCGCCTGCGAGGACCACTACCAGTGGAACGATGACCTCCACGGGCAGGGCGGCGGGCTCAGGGTGGAGCAGCAGCGCCTGTCCTGGGACGTGCTGGACAGTTTCCGGGAGGCCTGTGCCGAAACGGGCATTCCCAAGGTGGATGACTTCAACCGGGGCGACAATTTGGGCTCGTCCTATTTTCAGGTGAACCAGAAGCACGGCATCCGCTGGAACACGGCCAAGGGCTTCCTGCGCCCGGCGCTGAAGCGGCCCAATCTGCGGGTGGTGACGCAGGCGGAGGTCACCAGCGTTCTTCTGGATGGCCGCCGTGCCTCCGGCGTTGCGCTGACGGTGAAGGGTCAGCCTGCCACCGCACGGGCGCGCGGCGAGGTGATCCTTGCCGCCGGGGCCGTTAAGTCACCGCACATTCTGGAGCTGTCAGGCATCGGCAATCCGGATGTGCTGGACCGCATCGGCGTCACGGTCCGTCATAGTTTGCCGGAGGTGGGCGAGAACCTTCAGGATCATCTGCAGCTGCGCACCATCTTCAAGGTGCATGGGGCAAAGACGCTGAACCAGATGGCGGGCAATCTCTTCGGCAAGGCGCGTATCGCGTTGGAATATGCGCTCAACCGCTCCGGCCCCATGTCCATGGCGCCCAGCCAGCTGGGCGTCTTTGCCAAGTCTGATCCCTCCTTCGAGACGGCCAACATCGAATATCACGTACAGCCGCTGTCGCTCGACAAGTTCGGCGAGCCGCTGCATCCCTTCCCGGCGATCACCGCCAGTGTCTGCAATCTGCGGCCCGAGAGCCGGGGCCATGTGCATGCGCTGACGGGCCATGCGAAGGACCAGCCGGAGATCCGCCCGAATTATCTCTCCGCCGCGGCTGACCGGCAGGTGGCGGCGGACAGCATCCGCCTGACCCGGCGGATCATGGAAGCCCCGGCCATGGCCCGCTACCGGCCGGAGGAATATCTGCCCGGCCTCTCGCTGCAGAGCGATGAGGAGCTGGCGCGGGCAGCGGGCGATATCGGCACCACCATCTTCCATCCCACCAGCACCTGCCGCATGGGCTCGGATGAGGCCAGCGTCGTGGATGGGCGGCTGCGGGTGCGCGGCATCGAGGGTCTGCGTGTCGTGGATGCTTCCGTCATGCCGCTGATCACCTCCGGCAACACCAACGCTCCCACTGTCATGATCGCGGACAAGGGCGCGGCGATGATCCGAGAGGACCGGCGTCAGGGCGTAGCGGTGGCTGCGGCCTGATCTGCATCCGGGGAGGTTATGCCGCGACCGGCCCCACATAGCGCGAGGCGGGACGGATGAGGCGGCCGGTGGCGCGCTGCTCGGCCACATGGCCGCACCAGCCGATGGCCCGGCCCACGGCGAACAGCGGCGTGAACAGGCTGCGGTCCATGCCCGCCGCTTCCAGCATCACGGCGGTGTAATACTCCACATTGGTCTGCAGGGGCCGGTCCGGCTTGTGGCGGGCCAGTGCGGCAAGCGCTGCCTGCTCAACCCCTTGCGCCAGGATCAGCCGTCCGGCGTTGGAGGGCAGTTCCGCAAGACCTGCCTTCAGCACATCGGCGCGCGGGTCGCGGGTGCGGTAGATGCGGTGGCCGAAGCCCATCAGCCGCTTGCCGTCCTTCAGTGCCCGTTCGATCCAGCGCTCCGCCCGGTCCGAGGTGCCGATGGCATCGAGCATGTCCAGCACCGGTCCCGGCGCGCCGCCATGCAGCGGGCCCTTCAGCGCTCCCATGGCGCCGATGACGGCAGAAGCCATGTCCGCGCCTGTCGAGGCAATGACTCGGGCGGTGAAGGTGGAGGCGTTGAAGCCGTGATCGAGAATGGTCACGAGATAGCGGTCGACCGCTGCCGCCGCCCGTGCATCCGGCGCCTTGCGCGTCAGCATGCGCAGCATGTCTTCCGAGCTGCGCAGGCTGAGATCGGGCATCACCGGGGCGAGGCCCTGGCTGATCCGCCAGCCTGCGGCCAGAAACACCGGCAGGCTGCCGCACAGCACCACGGGATCTTCGTCCGCCCCTTCGCTGGCCAGTGCAGAAAGCCCCAGCCGCATCAGCTCGTAGGTGCCGAGCTTCGGCGAGGCGGCCTGCAGCACGGGCAGGGCACGGGCCGCCGTGGCACGGGCCTCGGCAAAGCGGGCCGTCAGCTCCGCGCCGCGCGGCACGCGCAGGATATCGGCCCAGAAGAAGCTGGCCGCTTCTTCATAGCTGAGCTTTCCGGCGAGGTCTTCGATGGGCCTGCCGCGCAGCACCAGCCGTCCGCCTTCGCCGTCCACTTCGCTGAGGATCGTTGTGGCAGCTGTGATGCCATCGAGGCCTTCGGCCTGTGCGCCGGTGAAAACCGGGTTGGGGTAAGCGAGCGTCATGGAAAAACTCCCTCCTTTGCCGTCTGAACAGCATGAAAGGAGGAATGCTTGATCTGGTCAATATTGATAGATACAATCAATATATGAGCCAGCCGCTTTATCTCTCCGCCCGCGAGGCCGTCGCCGAACTCGGCATCCAGCCGGCCACCCTCTATGCCTATGTCAGCCGTGGCCTGATCCGCTCCGTGCCGGGGCCGGGCAAGCAGAAGCGCTATGATGCTAGCGACATCCGCAAGCTGCTGGTGCAGCGCGACAGGCCCGAGCCGCAGGGCGGGGCAAGGCCCTTGTCCGGGGATCCGGTGCTGGAAACCCGGCTCACCCATATTGGCGAGGATGGGCCCTGGTACCGGGGGCACAGGGCGACCGATCTTGCCAGGAGCCTGACGCTGGAAGCCACTGCCGCTCTGCTCTGGGACTGCGAGGAGGACCCTTTCGCCGGGACGGTCAGCATGCAGCTGCCGCTCTTTCCGGAGGGAATGGGTGCGGTGGAACGGCTGATGACGGCACTGGCCGCCTGGCCCGTGTCTGATCCTTCCGCCTATACACGCTCGCCGCAATTGCTGCTGCGCAAGGGGGCCGCTTTCGTGCGGGTTGCTGCGGCGGCGCTGCTTGGGCGAGCGGAGGTGTCGAGCCTGCCGGTGCATGAGCAACTGGCGCAGTGCTGGCTGGTGCCCGGCCGTTCCGGTGCCGGTGGAGTTTCGGCCGCAGACGGAGCGGACCTGATCCGGGCTGCGCTTGTGCTCTCCGCCGATCATGAACTCAACACCAGTGCCTTCACCGTGCGCTGCGCCGCCTCCACCCGTGCGCCCCTGCATGCGGCGCTGATTGCTGGGGCTGGCGCCTTCACTGGTCCCCGGCATGGGGCGGCGTCCGACCGGGTGGGGCTGTGGTTCGATCAGATCCATTCCGCAGCGGATGCAGAAGCAGTGCTGCACGAGCGGCTGATGCTGGGAGAGCCGCTGCATGGGTTCGGCCATTCGGTCTACCGCGGCAAGGATCCGCGCGGAGACATGCTGCTGGACAAGCTGAAGGCGAAGAAGGGAGGTGGGCCAGCGGCGGAACTGGCAGTCATCGTCATCGATCTGGCGCGCGATCTGTTCGGTCTGGAGCCGAACATCGATTTTGCCTTCGCCGTGCTGCGCCGCGCCCTCGGTCTGCCGCCGCAGGCAGGCAAGACCATCTTCTGCGCCGGGCGCATGGTGGGCTGGATAGCCCATGCGCTGGAGCAATATGCCACTCCCGAGCAGATTCGCCCCCGCGCCATCTACACCGGCGAACGCCCGCGCAAGTGAGGGCGAGGTGAGCTTCCACCTCAGGATCGTCATCCCGGCCAAGCGTAGCGCGAGCCGGGACGACGATGGAAAGGCCTATATGGAGGCTTGGCCCCGTCCATGGACGGAGCCGCATCATCCCGTTTCAGGGGCCGGCTTCAGACGATGCTGCCGAGCTTCATGGCAACGGCCATGTTGCCCTCGACCTTGATCTTGCCGGTCATGAAGGCCATCGTCGGGTTCAGCTCACCAGCCAGAAGATCGGCGAGGTTATCCGACGAGATCTTGATGGTGCAGTCGGCGTCCTTGTCCTCGTTGGTGACGGTCGAGCCGTCGAGGAAGATGACGCCATCGCTGCCGCAATCAAACTTCACGGTGTCGTCGATGCCGCCGCCAGCCACTTTTGCACGTACGGCTTCGGTCAGTTCCTGCAGGCTCATTCGTTCCATCTCCCGTGGCGCAGGGCAAATCTTCGCCCTGCCGTTAAAGTCATGAGGCTTCAATTTCCTCTGCGCTGACCCAAGCATACCGTTTACGTAATCGTCAAGTGGGCAATCGGCCAGCGGAAACGACTATGCCACGGCAATGTTGCAAAAGGCTCAAGGCTTCCAGCGCTTCAGCAGGCCCGCGTTGGTGACAACGGAAACCGAACTGAGCGCCATCGCTGCCCCGGCAAAGGCGGGTGACAGCATGCCAAAGGCCGCCAGCGGAATGCCGATGACATTGTAGGCGAAGGCCCAGAACAGGTTCTGCCGGATCTTCGCCAGCGTTGCCTTGGAAACGCGCACGGCCGCCGCCACCATCAACGGATCCGAGCGCATCAGCGTGATGCCGGCTGCTTCCATGGCCACATCAACGCCGGAGCCCATGGCAATGCCGATGTCGGCGGCAGCAAGCGCTGGCGCATCATTCAGCCCGTCGCCCACCATGCCGACGGCGCCGCCAGCTTCCGCACGCAGGGCCTCGATTGCCTTGGCCTTGCCATCCGGGCGCACGCCTGCGCGCACCTCGTCAAGACCGGTTTCAGCGGCCACCTTGCGGGCAACGGTCTCGCTGTCGCCGGTGATCATCACCGTACGGATGCCCATCTCCCGCAGTTCCTGAATCGCTTGCGCCGAGGTGTCACGCAGCGTGTCGGAAAAGGCGATGACGCCGACGGCACGGCCATCCAGGGCGGCAAGAACGCTGGTCTTGCCTTCGCTCTCCAGCGACTTGCGGATGGAGTCTGCGGTCATGCTTTCCACCTTCAACCGGTCCATCAGGGTCCGGTTGCCGATGACCAGCGAATGCCCGCCCAGCATGGCGGCAATGCCTTCGCCCGGCACGGCCTCGAACTCGTCCGGAGTGGACAGCGGCAGGCCTTTGGCTCTGGCGGCTTCGACCATGGCCCGGGCCAGCGGATGTTCGCTGGCGAGCTGGGCGGAGGCGGCGGCTGCCAGCAGGCCGTCATTGTCCCGGTCAAAGGCGATGACATCGGTGACGGCAGGAGCGCCGCGTGTCAGGGTGCCGGTCTTGTCGAAGGCCACGAGCTTCAGCCGGTGCGCCACTTCCAGCGCTTCGATGTCGCGGATGAGAATGCCGGCCCGCGCCGCAGCGCCTGTTCCAGCCACAAGGGCCGTGGGTGTGGCAAGGCCCAGGGCACAGGGGCAGGCGATGACAAGCACGGCCACACTGGCGCCAATGGCCGCATCAAGGCTGCCGCCCCAGATCATCCATCCGGCAAAGGTGAGAAGGGCGAAGACGATGATCACCGGCACGAAAATCGCCGATACCCTGTCGACGAGCTTCTGCACCGGCGCCTTGCGCCCTTGCGCTGTCTCGACCAGCTTGATGATGCGGGCAAGGACGGTTTCTTCCCCCAGCGCCAGCACTTCAACGGTCAGCGCACCGGAGCCGTTGATGGTGCCTGCGGTGATGTGATCGCCGGCAGAACGGGTCACGGGCAGGCTTTCGCCGGTGATCAGCGTTTCGTCCAGCTCGCTCTTGCCCTTCTCGATCTGGCCGTCCACCGGCACTCTTTCGCCGGGGCGCACCAGCACCCGGTCGCCCAGGCGGATCTCGGTGATGGGAACGGTGGTGACCGTATCGCCGTCAATCTTGTTGGCGGTTTCCGGCCGCAGTGCCATCAGCGCCCGCACGGCGGCAGAGGTGGCCCGGCGGGCGCGGTTTTCCAGCAACTTGCCGAGCAGGACCAGCGTCAGGATCACCATGGACGCTTCGAAATAAAGATGCTCCACGCCAGACGGGTCCGGCACGAAGATGCGGTAGAGGCTGTAGCCATAGGCGGCAGACGTGCCGAGGGCGACCAGCACATCCATGTTGGCACCGCCCGAAAGCACGGCCTTGAAGGCGCCCCGGTAGAAGCGGGCGCCCAGCAGGATTTGCACCGG
Source organism: Pannonibacter sp. Q-1 (assembly GCF_054073275.1). Taxonomy (NCBI): domain Bacteria; kingdom Pseudomonadati; phylum Pseudomonadota; class Alphaproteobacteria; order Hyphomicrobiales; family Stappiaceae; genus Pannonibacter; species Pannonibacter sp. Q-1. Next base: position 282,967 of record NZ_JBSXNB010000006.1, on the reverse strand, counting down.
GGTTGCCAGCAGCAGCTGCACCAGCCCGGGGATCATCCAGTGGATGCCGAAAGGCATCAGGGCCATGGAAATGACCAGCGGCAGGGAAAAGGCAGCGCCCATCACGAACAGCAGGAAGGCCTTGCGGTCTTCCGCCCGCGCGGCGGCTTCTGCCTTTTCGCGCTCTGCCCGGGCCTTGGCGGCTTCATCCTCATGCAGACGGGCCGAAAAACCGGCCTTTTCCACGGCGGCAATCAGGTCCGGCATGGGAATGTCCCGCACCAGCGCCAGCCGGGCATTTTCCATGGCAAGGTTCACATTGGCTTCCGCCACCCCGTCGACGGCGGACAGGGAGCGCTGCAGGCGCGCGGCACAGCTGCCGCAGGTCATGCCGGAGATGTCGAGGGTCAGTTCGCGGGCGCTCGAAGAGCTTGCGGATCGCATGCCGGTTACTCCTCCCGCAGCCGGGCAGGGAAACCGGCATTTTCCAGCACGGCAACCAGTTCCGGTACGGGCACATTCTTTGTGACCGTTACGGCCGCGCTTTTTGCGGCGAGATCGACGCTCGCCGCCGAGACGCCGTCGACGCCGGTCAGGAGCCGCTGCACGCTCGCGGCACAGCCGCCGCAGGTCATGCCGGAAACGTCGAGCATCAGCTGGCGGGGGCTGGAAAGGTCTGCGGATGTCATGGCTGCTTGGTCCTTATGCCTGCACCGGGCCATCGCTTTTGCGGGGCCGGTGTCTTGAATCGCGGGATCTTGCCCAAAATAGGGCTTCCAGCTGCTGGAAGGTCAAGGGTTGTTGCGATGCAGCACATTTCGGCAGGTTGCGAGCCTTTTTGCTCAATATTTCCTCAATTTGAGGCTTTAATTTATTGTGCAACGCGGTAACATCATCTTGTGGAATTTAAGTAGGCCCGGCGTATTTGAGGGCCAGATTTTAGTCCAAGTCATTGAACGGGCGTTAAGTGTTGGGGGGAGGCCATGTGCTTCCCCCCTTTTTTCGCGCTGCTGCCGCCTGGCCAAAGTCAGTCCGCAATCAGGCCGCAATCAGGCCGGACAAAGTGCCGCAGGCCGGTTATTGCTGCCGGATGAAGCGGAACAGGAACTGGTCATCGGCCCGCTGCTCCACATGGAACCGGTTTGAAACACCCCAGGCCAGCTTCTGCTGATGCAGCGGGATATAGGCCACATCCCCGTTGAGCAGGGTGTAGATCTGCGCGGTGATGTCCGCACGCCGGTCCTTGTCTTCCTCGCTGGCAAGCTGGCGGATCAGGGCGTCTGCCTGCTCGTTGCAGTAGCCGCCGATGTTGAAGGCGCCTTCGCCCGTGGCCGTATTCCGGCACATGGCAACCGCCTGCAGCAGGCTGAGGCTGTCGAAGTCGGCCGGAGTCCAGCCAAACAGATAGAAGGACGTGTCATAGCCGCCGGTGGGCAGGATGCGCCCGAAGTATTTCGCCTTCGGCTGGATGTCCGCCCGGGTCCTGATGCCAACCTTCGAGAGCATGGCTGCAACGGCCTCACAGATGCTGGCGTCGTTGACATAGCGGTCATTCGGGCAGTCGAGCGTCAGGGCAAAGCCGTCCGGGTAGCCCGCCTCAGCCAGCAGGCGCCGGGAGGCTTCCGGGTCGTAGGGCAGGCGCGAAAATTCGCCCGCGCGGGCAAACAGTGCCGGGCTGACGAGAAGGGCGGCAGGTTCGGCTGTGCCGCGCATGATCTTGCTGGTGATGGCGCCAGTGTCGATCGCCTGATAGACGGCCTTGCGCACGCGCACATCCTTGAACGGGTTGCTGCCCTTCACGTCGGAGTAAAGCAACTCGTCACGGCTTTGATCGAGGCCCAGAAACAGCGTGCGCAGTTCCGGTCCGCTGAGCACCTGGGTGGACGGGCTCTGGTCCACCCGCGCGATATCCTGCACCGGCACCGGATAGATCATGTCCAGTTCGCCGGAGAGAAGCGCGGCAACGCGGGTGGGGCCGGATGTGACGGCGGAAAACTCCACCCGGTCCGGCAGGCCGTCCGTGGCATCCCACCAGTCGGGGTTCTTGCCGTAGACGGTTTTCAGGCCTGGCTCGTGGCTGATGATCCGGTAGGGGCCGGTGCCGTTGGCCTTGAGGGCAGCAGCGCCCGGCGCCGCGCTGGACGCCGAGGTGACCGGAACGGCGCCGTTTGCCTCCGTCCATTCCTTGTCCATGATGTACCAGGTTTCCCATTCGGCGGGCAGCGCCGGGGCAGGGGACGTCAGATGGAAGTCGATGGTATGGCTGTCAACGGCCACCACTTCCGTGCCTGCGGGCAGCCGTGTGCCCACGTCAGACCCTTGCGACCGGACGCGTGTGGCGGAGAACACCACGTCCTCGGCTGTCAAAATGCCGCCGTCGTGAAAGCGCACATCCTTGCGCAGGTGAAAGCGCCAGTGGACCGGGCTCAGCATCTCCCAGCGTTCGGCGAGCGCGGGCTCCAACTCCAGCTTCGCGTTCCGCCGCACCAGCCCCTCATAGACATTGCCGAGAGCGGAGAGGGAGAAGGTCTCATTGAGGGAATAGGGATCAAGGCTGTTCAGCCCGCCCTGATAGGCATAGCGGAATGTGACCGGTTCCGCATGGAGAAGAGTTGCAGAGGCGGCTAACAAGCCGCCTGCGAGAAACTGTCTGAAGATCATGGGTGCCCCGCCCGTGTCCTGTTTTGCCTGCCCTTCCCAATGGTCCGGGCCGGAGATAGTCGGGCGGGTCAGCTGGGTCTGGCGGCGTGTGTGCCGGTCATCCTATCATCGCAAGAGTGGTGCAGGCCGTCCAGAGCTAGAAATTTGTATTTCCTCGCTTTTCCTGTCCAGAATCCGGCATTTGACGCATCGGCAGTTTCAAAGCGGGAGGCGCCGGCATCGAAAGGCCCGGGATCAGGCAGCCTTGTTGCCGGCGAGGGCTCTCTGCAGCAGTGCCAGGTTCTCCACGCAGGCCACTTCCAGTGGTTCCTTCCGCCCGCGGATCGGCACCTGATGGAAGGGGCGCAGCGGTTCCAGCCACAGGCCCGAGGCGTCCAGAATGTCGCGGGAGACGGCGCAGGTGGCGTTGTGCTCCTTGGCAACGCCTTCCAGCCGGCTGGCGACATTGACCACATCGCCAAGGGCTGTCAGGCCCGAGGCAACGCCGTTGCGCCCGTCAAGGCCGATACGGCCCAGGATGGCCGGGCCGCCATGCAGGCCGACGGCAATCCGCAAGGGACCACTGAGCTGCGATGCAAGATCCCGGTTCACATGCTTGAGTTCGGCCGACAGGCTGACAATGGCCTGCAGCGCATCCCGTGAGCCCTGCTCAAGGGTGCTTTCAATGCCGAACAGGGCCATGATGCCGTCGCCCATCACCTTGTCGATCATGCCATTGTGGCTGCGGATGACGCGCACAACGCTGTCGACATAGCGGTTGAGGATGAAGACGACATCGAAGGGAAGCCTGCCTTCGCTCAAGGCCGTGAAGCCGCGCAGATCGACGAACATCACTGCCACCGGCTGTTCCGTGCCCCAGCGGTAGCGGTCCTGCAGGCCTTCGCGGGGAATGGCCGTGCCGCCATGGAGCAGGGGGCGGACGACCAGATCCGTCTCCGGCCGGATCTGGCAGGCGAGGCGTACATTCTTGCCCGCGTGTATGCGCTTGAGCACATGCGCCTCAGTCTCCCCGGGCGCATGCAGTTCCGCGTTGCCGGAGACGATGAGCGTGCGGCAGGTGGAGCAGCGGGCGCGGCCGCCGCAGACGGACATGACGGGCACACCGCGCATGCGGCTGATCTCGAGCAGGGTTGGACCGGGTCTGGCGCGGACGGTCTTTTCGCCCAGATAGTGCACGGTGAAAGCCTTGCGCCCGGCCGGCGCCAGCTGGCGGACCAGCGAGATGATCAGAACCAGCAGCAGAAGCGAAAAGAACACCACACGGCTGATATCGGTATAGACCTGCAGCTGGGCGGTCTGTTCCGCCGTGACCTTGAGCTGGTACTGGCCTTCCAGAACCAGCCGTCTTGCGCCATTGATCCAGCCCGTCAGCGACAGAACCGGGACAGCTGCGGCCAGCGTCAGCAGCGTGCCGCTCCAGCGCGGATACCAGGGCTTCAGCCGCAGCCAGAAATGAATGCCGATGCAGCCATGCAGCCAGACGAGCATGAGCAGAAGGCTTTGCGTGACGCCGGCACCGGGCCAGAGCACCGACAGTTCATGCTGATAATCCATATAGGCGTGATAGACCTCGACTGCGCCGCGGGTCATGTAGATGTGCCGGATCAGCAGATAGGGAATGGACAGGCCCAGCAGGATCTGGATTGCCTCCCAGACGGGCATCCGGAAGGTGCGCCGCGCTGCGATGCGCCACAGGGCCAGCCCCACGTGCACGGCCAGGGCGCCGTAAAGAGCCACTGTTCCAGGCCATGACCACCAGATGATGAGGCGCAGATCCTGGCCTTTCTGCATCCAGTCCAGCGATATGTTGCCGAGGGCATGGTTGAGAAAATGGGTGCTGGCAAAGACAAAGAGGATCAGCCCGGAATAAAGCCGCAGCTGCTGCTGAAACGGGCCGTTGCCGGGCGGCGTGCGCATCTGCCGTGGTGCCATGGAACTGTCTCTTGAAACAGGGATTTGAGTAAATACACGTAAGCGGCCGCAGTTTGAGCCTGCGCGGGAAACATGCAAGCGGAATGATGCAAATTGCGGAATGCAGCAGCTGTTGAAGCAGGTCACCCGCATGGGCGCCACAGCCTGATAAATCTGCTATGAGGCCGTCAATGTCCATCAACGTGAAGTGAGGCTCGTATGATCGTCTATGGAATCAAGAACTGCGACACGGTGAAGAAGGCCCGCGCCTTTCTGGATGGGGCCGGTGTGGCCTACACCTTCCATGACTACAAGAAGGACGGCGCGGACGCAGAAAAGCTGACGCAGTTCGTCGAGGCCTTCGGCTGGGAGCAGGTTCTGAACCGCCGCGGCACCACCTGGCGCAAGCTGCCGGATGAGGTGCAGGATACGGTCAAGGACAATGCCAGCGCCATCGCCCTGATGCTGGAGCACCCTTCAGCGATCAAGCGTCCGATTGCCGAAGCCAAGGGCCGCACCCTGCTCGGCTATGATCCGGTGGCCTGGGAAATGGCGCTGGAAATGGGCGAACTGGGCTGACACGGACGAGGGCTGGGGCACCCAGGTCCCGGCCTGCTTACCGGCCTGCCTACCATGTCCTGCGGGGGCCGTTGTCGATGTGGTAGAAGCCGCTGGAGTAGCGCTTGTAGCCGCCAACTTCGGGCTGGGCCTTCAGGAAAGCCAGAACCTCTTGCGGGTTGCCGTTCACGCGGAAATCCACGGCGCGGCAATTGAGATGGTAGGAGTTGCTGGCGCCGCCCTTCCACCAGTTCTCCAGCCACCAGCGCTTGGTGGAGATCACCGTCACCCGTCCGAAACGGTCGGACAGGCGGTTGAGGACGCGCTTGAGATCGCGCGGAACGCACCATTTGGTGTCGTTGTAGATGACCTTGTCCGAGGACGGGGTCATCCAGCCAAGCCCGGTGATGCCTGACACCGTGCCGCACCCACTCAAGGACAGAGCGGCGGCAAGAAGGATGGCATGTGTGGACAGTCGGCGGGTCATGAATTCGGCCTTGCTAGGTCAGTGTCCCCTTGCCCCAAGACTCGGCCCCGAAAGTTAAAATTGTCATGAAAAACAAGGTTAACGGTTCATGTAGATGCTGCCGGCTGCATGCGTGCCTGGTGCTTTGCCCATGCAAAAGGCCCGGAAGCTTCAGGCTTCCGGGCCTTTTTCGTAACATCTGTCCGCTTAGGGCAGCTTCGGCTCTTCCACCTCGCCGCCCGTGGCGATCCAGCTCATGATGCCGTCCTGCACATTGGCCACCCTGGTCAGGCCTGCCTGTTCGGAAAGATACTTGGCCAGCATGCCGCTGCGGTTGCCGGTGCGGCAGAGCAGGATGACTTCATCGTCCGGCGAATCGATGATCTTCTCCAGTTCCGGCCCGAAATCCGGGTTCACCTGACCGGCGGCGTCGAAGAAGGTGACAAGGTGCGAGCCGGGGATGATGCCGGTTTCGCGCCATTCATCGGCGGTGCGGATGTCGATCACCGGAATGCCTGCGGCAATGCGGGCCTTCAGGGCGCCATTGTCCAGGTCGGTAAAGCTCTTGGCCTTCACGTCCAACAGTTCGATCTCGAAGCGCAGGGTGGCATTGGGCGGAATGACACCGCCGGCGCCGCGCGGGCCATAGGCCAGTTCCGGGGGAATGACCAATTCGCGCTTGCCGCCGACTTTCATGCCGACGACGCCCTGCTCCCAGCCCGGGATCACGCGGCGCTCGCCCAGCGTGAAGCTGAAGGGCGTGCCACGGTCGACGCTGCTGTCGAACTTGGTACCGTCCATCAGCCAGCCGGTGTAATGCACGAAGACCGTGTTGCCCACATCGGCCTCGGCTCCGGTGCCGATCTGAATATCCTTGATCTGCATTTCCTCAGCCTGAGTCTGTGCCGTCAGGGCAAGCATCAGCGAAAAGACTGCGGCCACAAGTGGCTTCAACATGACTGCCTCACGACTAACGCCGGGTCACGATGAACCGGCTCTTGGCCTGAACTGTTCAGACCCCGCCGCTCAAGTCAAGGGCAGGACCTTTCCTGTGTCCGGTGCAAAGGCCTGCTGCCTCAGTCCTTCAAAGCGTAGTAGCGCCGCGTCAAAGCCCGCTGGCGGTTTTGGGAAAACAGCGCAGCTTTGGCGGGCGGGACATCATACTGGATGCCGGCATTGCAGCCCGACCGCCAGCGCAGGCTTGCGAGCGCCACGGTGTTTTCCAGTTCGTCAAAGAGGACGATTTCCTCCGGCAGGTCCACTTCGGCAGGCAGCTTCAGCCGGGCTCCTGCCGGTGACATGTCGCTGATCAGGCAGTCACACAGGAACGTGTTGCTGCTGTCGGCAACCCGGCCCGCCCTGAGGCGTGTTCTCTGACGCTTGTGCCGGCGCGGTTCCGCCGGTTTGCTGAGCTGACGCAAGGGCTCATCTCCTCATGGCTCTTCTTCCCAGATGCAGGAGCGGCCTTGCGTCAGCCTTGCAGGCCGGGCTGGTCGCACCGGGCTGGCCGGGCCGCGCCGGCCGTTCAGGTCCGGGGAAACGGCGTTTCGGCGACCGGGGTCACCGGTTTGCCGGTGCTGAACCAGCTCTTGAGATTGTCGACCACAAGCTGTCCCATGGCATCGCGTGTGGCGACGGAGGCCGAGCCCACATGCGGCAGAAGCACAGCGTTTGGCAGGTCCTGCAGGGCTTGCGGCACATGCGGCTCATGCTCGAACACGTCGAGGCCGGCCGCCATGATGGTGCCCTTCTTCAGAGCCTCGATCAGAGCCGTCTCATTGACCACCGAGCCGCGGCCGATGTTGATGAGAACGCCGTCCGGCCCCAGCACCTCCAGAACGCGCTCGCCCACCATGTGCTGGGTTTCCGGGCCGCCGGGGGCGACGATCATCAGCGTGTCCACGGCTTCGGCCAGCGAGACCAGGCTGGGATGATATGTGTAGTCCACGCCCGCCTGCTGATTGCGGCCGTAGTAATGCACGCTCATGCCGAAGGCCTCGGCGCGGGTGGCAATGGCCTTGCCGATGCGGCCAAGGCCGAAGATGCCAAGGGTGCGGCCGCGCAGGGTGCCCGGCGTCAGGCGGTAGGCGCCTTTCTTCTCCCAGTTGCCATCCCGGAGCCAGCGCTCGGCGGCAGACAACTCGCGGATGGTCATGATCATCAGGCCGATGGCCGTGTCGGCGACTTCCTCGCTCAGCACGTCCGGGGTGTTGGTGACGATGATGCCGCGCGTGCCGCAGTGGCGAGCGTCCACCTTGTCATAACCGACGCCGAAGTTGGAGACGATCTCCAGGTTCGGGAAGCGGTCGATGAAGGGCTGGTCCACGTTGAAGAAGCTGACGGCGATGCCCCGGATGATGGCTTCGCGTTCCTTCAGGAAGGCTTCCGCATCTTCGGCTTCATAAAGCTTGTGCAGGGTGAAATGCGGCTCGAGGCCGTCGATGATCATGTCCCGGAGCGGGGAGGGGATGAGAATGTCGGGCTTGCTCATGGCGTTTCCTTGGACGTTTTCCGTTGTTCTGCTGTTTGGGGCGTCAGGCGCTCATGCGCTGGCAGACCAGAGGCGGGAGAGATCGAAGGCGTGAATGTCCTTCAGCAGCTCCACGAAGCCTGCTGCGGCATGATCCAGCGAGGCCTTGCCCTTTTCCGCCGTGGCACGGGCGGCATTGCCGACGGCGCCTGCCGGGTTGAGATCCTGCGCCTTCCAGCCGAACTGCTGCTGGCCATGGCCGCGCAGATACTTGAACTCCTTGATGAAGTCCTGCTGGGTGGAGGGGAAGTCGATGGCCTTGTCCATGCGCACCAGGCCGGGCTGCAGGTGCAGCATGATCGAGGTTTCGATGTCGCCGCCGTGGATGCCATAGGTGAATTCATCCGCAGGGAACAGGCCCTCCGGCTGGCCGAAGCGGGACCAGGCGGTGGCGGTGACCAGCATCTCGTGGCTGATGCGCAGCTCACGCGCCACGATGTCGATGATGGGCACGTTGCCGCCGTGGGAGTTGATCAGCACCAGCTTGCGGATGCCTGCGCGGGCGACGCTTTCGCCAATGTCGATCCAGGCGCGGGTCAGCGTGTCCCAGGAAATCGTCAGCGTGCCGGGCGAGGAAATATGCTCGTTCGACTTGCCGATCTGCTGCACGGGTAGAAAGGTGACCGGCAGGTCCTCGGGCAGAAGCTCCAGCGTGCGGGCGATCTGGCCCTCGGCAATCGCCGTGTCGGTCCATACCGGCAGATGCGGGCCATGCTGCTCGATGGCCGCCACCGGCAGGACGGCTATCCAGTTGCGTGTGTCGGAGCCGGAAAATTCGGCCGTGGTCATCTCATGCCAGAAACGGCGCGGCAGGGCGGGCATGTTGTGAAACCTTCTGAAGGAACGATCAGGACAGGATGGGCAGACTAGCCGGGCTGAAGCCCGCCGTCATGCCCCTTGTTGCGGCACGCGCAGGCTTGCCGATGCTCCGCCTCACGCAAATCTGATCAAATGACTTAACGCCCGTTAAGAAACCGGCAATCGGGGCGCGGTACCTTTTGCGGTATGGTGAGTGTGCTTGCAGGACTTTCCGCCGGCATTGGCTCCCGTGCCGATCCGGTGTCTGCTGCCATACGGGACGCCGCCCCTCAAGGTGAACGCGAGGGGCGGGACGATGCTGCACGCCGGAGTGCGGCCAGTACACAGGCCACGGCCGCACTTTCGGGCGCCGCCCCGACGCTCCGCGCGGATGCGGTTCAGTTTCTTCAAGGATTGAACGAGGACGGCAGCAGCCTGCGCGATGTCCGCCGCAGCCGCAGTGCTGAGGGTGTAGAGCCGCAGGCCCAATCTGCAACAGGCGCTCGCAGCGGATCTGCCGGCGAAGAGGATACAGTTTCTGCCGGGGCGCAGCAGCGTGACGGGAGCGCCAGCGCTCAAGCTCCCCCTCCTGCCGGTGGTTCGCCCGCCGCGGAGGAGGGGGAAGGCACCGGCAGCGGCGGCACGGCCGGAGCGTCCGAGCTGACCGAGGAAGAGCAGAAGCAGGTCAAGGAGCTTCAGGCCCGCGACCGGGAAGTCCGGGCGCATGAGCAGGCCCATGCCCGGGTGGGCGGCGCCTATGCCGGTGCGCCCAGCTACACCTTCCAGCAGGGGCCGGACAAGAAGCGCTATGCCGTTGGCGGCGAGGTGCAAATCGACACTTCGAAGGAGCGCACGCCGGAAGCAACCGCCCGCAAGATGCAGATCGTCATCCGTGCTGCCCTGGCCCCCGCCGAGCCCTCCTCGCAAGATCTGCGTGTTGCCCAGCAGGCCCGTGCCAGCCTGCAGGAGGCCCAGGCCGAGATGCGGGCGCAGGCTGCCGAAGAATTGCGCGGCGGCGATGAGGCCGAAGGATCCGGCGATGCCGCCCCGGCGGATGAACGGCGCCCTGCCGGAGAAGAAGCCCGTGAGGCGCCGCGTGAGGAAGACAGCCGCCGCGCCGACCGGGCTTCGGCCCGCACGGCCTATGAACAGGCCCGTTCCCTCTTTGGCGGTGGCGGCTCCAGTGCTCCGCCGGGGCTTGTGGCCTGAGCCGCGTCACCATATCTTCACTTGCAAGCGTCTGCCCGGTTGCCTAGTTAGCGGGCACCTCTATGCCGCTCCATTGCTGGCGGCTCCCTTTCAGGATCAGTTCCGATGTCTGCTATCCGCCGTGCGCGCCATGCTGTTGGCGTGGTTTTTTTCGTCATTGGCACCATGATCGGTGTGTGGGCTTCGCGTATCCCGGATATCAAGATCATCCTTGGCGTTGACGAGAGCGGCTTCGGCATGGTGCTGCTGGTGATGGCCTCGGGCGCCTTCATTTCCCTGCCGGTGACGGGCCGCATGGTCGATGTGTGGGGTGGCGCCCGCATGGCGAAGGTGGCTGTCGCCGTCACGCTGGCCCTGTTCGCCAGCCTTGCCTTCGGCACCTCCGTTGTGGTGATTGCGCCCCTTGCCTTCCTCTTCGGATTCTCGATGGGCTGCCTCGACGTGTCGATGAATGCCTGGGGCGTCGAGGTGGAACAGGCGCTGGGCCGCCCGGTCATGTCCTCCTATCACGGGCTTTACAGCCTCGGTGCAGGCGTTGGTGCCGGAGTGGGGGCGGTTGCCCTCAAGCTGGATCTGACGGTGCCGCAGCATTTTCTGGGCTGGAGCGTGCTGCTGCTGGCGGTGGTCCTGTGGGTCCACCGCACGCCATGGGTATCCGAGCGGGCGGCAAAGGGCAGCGAAAAGGCACCGCTCTTCGCCATTCCGCGTGGCGCGCTGTTCTTTGCCGGCATCATGGCGCTGGTGGCGGCGCTGGCCGAAGGCGCCATCACCGACTGGGCCGCGCTCTATCAGATCCAGGAACTGGGCTTTGACAGTTCGACGGCTGCGGTCGGCTTTGCCGTGTTCTCCGTTGCCATGGTGGTGATGCGCCTGTCCGGTGATCAGCTGATCGCCCGCTTCGGCCCGGTGCCGGTGGCGCGGATCAGCGGCCTTGCGGCGGTGAGTGGCGCTGCGCTTCTGGTCATGGGTGGACCTGTCTGGGTGATCTGGACCGCATGCCTGATCATGGGGCTCGGCAATGCGGTCATCTTCCCGCTTGCCATGTCGCGCGCTGCGGCAGAACCCGGCACCTCCAAGGGGGCGGCGCTGGCCTCCGTCGCCACGCTCGGCTACGGCGCCTTCCTCTTCGGCCCGCCGGTGCTGGGCTTCATCGGCCACGCCCTGTCGCTGCGCACATCCTTCCTTGTGGTGGCCCTGCTGGCCCTGCTGATCCCGCTTCTGGCCGGAACACTGAAGGTCAACCGCGAGGCCTAAAGGACTGCGCACGGCGGTGCCATTCCCGAGGCCGTCACCCCGGCCTTCGAGCCGGGGTCTACTCGTTTCCAGAGCGGTGAAGCTGACGCGTGGCGCGGAGGCCTGCTCCGGCCGGGTGCCTGCCGCAAGACTGTGGAAGCAAGCCTCTCTCTGCAATCGAGTAGGCCCCAGGTCTGCGCTTCGCTTCGCCCGGGGCGACGCCGAGGCAAGGGGCGGAGCCCGTTACAAGCGCGGCGTTGCGCCTATGCCTTACAAGCTTTCCAGAAACCGTTTTGCCGCCTCGCCGTGCTCGTGGCGCAGGCGGGCGGTGTCGACGCCGTGCGGCTGGCCATCCGTCACCTGCCACGCGCCGCCCACCATCACCCGGTCGGCCGCATGGGCGCCGCAGAGGATGAGGGCGGCCAGCGGATCGCCGGCGCCGGAAAAGCGCAGCTCATCCAGCGTGTAGAAGGCAAGGTCGGCCATCAGCCCCACCTTGATGGCGCCGATGTCATCGCGGCCAAGGCAGCGGGCCGAGCCTTCCGTTGCCCAGCGGAACACGTCGTGATGGGTGACCGAGGCCGCATCATAGGTGAGGCGGTTGATCATCAGCGCGTGGCGCAGGCCTTCCATCAGGTTGGAATTGTCGTTGGAGGCCGAGCCATCGACGCCAAGGCCAACGGGCGAACCGGCCGCTTCCAGCTCTTTCGTGCGGCACTGGCCGGAGGCCAGCACCATGTTGGAGGTGGGGCAGTGGCACACGCCGACACAGGCATGGCCGAGGCGCTTCACCTCGTCATCGGTGAAGTGGATGCCGTGGGCCAGCCACACCCGGTCCGTCAGCCAGCCGCAGTCCTCCAGATAATCCACCGGGCGGCAGCTGAATTTCTCGACGCAATAGCTGTTCTCGTCGTGGGTCTCGCCCAGATGGGTGTGCAGGCGGCAGTCGAAACGCTCGGCGAGCGCCGTGCTTTCGCGCATCAACTCCCGCGTCACCGAGAAGGGCGAGCAGGGCGACAGCGCCACCTGCAGCATCGAGCCCTTCGAGCGGTCGTGGAACTTTGACAGCACCCGCTCGCAGTCGGCGAGGATCTCGTCCTGATCCTGCACCACGCTGTCCGGCGGCAGGCCGCCGTCCTTCTGGCTGAGGTTCATGGAGCCACGCGTGAGCGTCATGCGGATGCCGAGGCGTTCGGCCTCTTCGGCCTGTATGTCCATCGCCGCCTCAAGGCCTGTGGGGTAGACATAATGGTGGTCGGAGGCCGTGGTGCAGCCGGACATCAGAAGCTCCGTCAGCGCCAGCCGGGTGCCAAGGCGGAAGGTTTCCGGCGTCACATTGCGCGCCCAGATGGGGTAGAGCGCCTGCAGCCAGGGAAAAAGTTCCTTGTTGATCGCCTGCGGATGGGCGCGGGTCAGCGTCTGGTAGAAGTGGTGATGGGTGTTGATGAGGCCGGGGATGACCACGTGCCGCGAGGCATCAAAGGTGGCCTGAACCGGCAGCATGGGCTCGCGGCCCCGGCCCACCAGTTCCACGATAATGCCGTCTTCCACGACGATGCCCCGTTCCGCCCCTTCGGAGAGAATGGCAATCGGGTCCTTGATCCACAAACGCATGTCCGGTCTGGTCCTTCTGAAGCTGGACCTGCGGGCTTGGATGGCAGGCACTGACCCGCCCGAGTTCCGCACAGGATTTCACCGGGGACGCATCCTGTCACTGCAGGCCTTTGGTGTTACAGGCAGTCCTGAATGCGCGCGCGGGTTTCTGGCACAGCTTCAAGGCTTCTGTCGAGGCGTTCGCGCCATTTGGGGCCATTGCCCCGTGCGTCTTCCCAGGCCTCTGCCAGATCATCGGGCCTGTCTTCGGCCAGCGCCTCGATCAGAAACGCGGCCTGCAGCCGGTCCTTGCGCGCCTTCAGGCTTCCCGGCCCTTCGCGGCGCCGGTCTGCCACGATCAGCTTGTGAATGGCAAAGCGCTCCGGCCTGGGGATCTGCACCAGCACGCCGGAGCGGTAAAGCACGGCAGCGGGAATAGGCGCGGCAATGAGGTAATTCAGGAAATGCAGCGACTGCGCGCTGACGCCAAGCGCTTCCAGCGGGCGCAGATCCTCCTCCGGGCGGAAGGAGGGGGTGAGAAATTCCACCTGAGTGTCGTTGCGGGTCTGCCGCCAGCGCCAGACCCGGCCCGGATCAAGGCTCGGCACCGGATCAAAGGCAAAGCCGGAAAGCACGTCCTGCATGGAGGTGGATACCTGCTCATCCTGCGACAGGGAGAGGGAAAGCCGCTCGAAGCTGGCAATGTCCATGTCCTGCGTCATGGCCGTCTGGTCGAAACGGTAGCGGACGCCGAGTTCCCCTTCATAAAGCCGGAAGGCATGGGTGCCGATAACCGTGCCACCCAGCCGGAACACCCCGGCACCGGCCATGGCCGCCAGCAGGCTGCCGGTTGCGCCATCCGTGCCGAGAAAACCTTCTGCCCGCAGCAGGCGGATCAGGCGCGACCGCTCCTTCCGGCGCGCTTCCGCCTCTTCCTTGAGCGCCTCATGACGGGCAATGCGGGCCTGAAGTGCCTCGCTGTCCTCGCCGATGTAGTGTTTGCGCACATCCGTGCCGACCCGGTAGGTGTCGTACCAGTAGGCCTTGCCATTGCGGGTGACGCGCGTCGGCGTGCCCCTCAGTCCGGCCACTGCCTCATCGAGCAGGGAGCGCAGGAGATCGTGATAGGCTGCGTGACTGACCGGAGAATGCCTTTGCATGGGCTCATGTTCAACGAATGGAAATTTTGTTGAGCATAGCATTTTCAGCGATGTTCAACAAAAATAATTTTTGTTGAACATCGGTATTCCGTGCAGCTCAGTCCGCTCTTGCGGCGATCACTTCCACTTCCACCAGAAATTCCTCCCGGGTGAAGCCGCCGACGATCATCAGGGTGGAGGCCGGGGGCGGCGTGGCGGTGAATTCGTCGCGGGTCTTCATGTAGCCGGGCATGTGCTCGCGCCCTGTGACGAAGGCATTGATGCGCACGATGTCGGCAAGGCTCATGCCGGCGGCTGCAAGAATTTCACGGATGTTCTGAAAGCAAAGCCGCGTCTGCGCCTCGACGCCGGGCGGGATCACGTCATCCGGCCCGATGCCGAGCTGGCCGGAGGTGAAGACCAGTCTGTGGCCGGCGGGCACCTCAATGCCGTGGCTGTAGCGGGCAAAGGGCGGGCGGATGGTGGTGGGCGTGACGGGATTTGACATGAGGCTTTGGGCAGTCCTGCTGGAAAGTCGGCGCATTTGTGCAAGCCAGAGTGCAGCCGGTTTTGCAGTTGCGCAAGGGTTGTGCATGCTGAACCGAGTGGCAAATGCCTGCTGTTTGTGCAAGCTTACGCCTGTCTAGCCAGGGTTCGGAGGGGGCGGGGCTGCCTGTGCAGCAGGCGAATGACGGGAAACCGCCGCCGGGGGCGCCGGTCAAGGCGTTGAAGCGGCTGGCATGGGGTTTGCACCATCAGTTCAGCGTGATTGCCTGAACCGCTCCAAGGGCCTGAGGAGGCACAGCGGCAGAGCTTTAAAAAGCAATACGGAGGCGGAAGACAACATGCGCTTTTTGACTTCTCTTGGCGGGGCTGCGGCCCTTGGCCTCGTGCTGTCCAGTCAGGCCTTTGCTCTGGATGAAATCAAGTTCGCCACCAACTGGCTGGCCCAGGCGGAACATGGCGGCTTCTATCAGGCGGTCGCGGACGGCACTTATGAAAAATATGGCCTGAAGGTCGAGATCGTGCAGGGCGGCCCGCAAGCGGCCAGCCGGGCACTGATGCTGGCCGGAAAGGTCGAGTTCTACATGGCCGGCAACATGCTGCAGCCGCTCAATGCGCTGGCAGAGGATATTCCGGTCGTTGAAGTGGCCGCCATCTTCCAGAAGGACCCTCAGGTTCTGATCACCCATCCCGATGCCGGGCTGGAAAAGTTCGAGGATCTGGCCAAGCTCCCCACGATCTTCATGGGCACAGATGGCTTTGCCTCCTTCTTCCAGTGGATGAAGTCGGCCTATCCGGGTTTCAAGGATGAGCAGTACAAGCCCTATGCCTTCAACCCCGGCCCGTTCCTGGCCGACAAGCAGTCGGCGCAGCAGGGCTATATCACGTCCGAGCCTTTCGCCATCGAGACGGAAGGCGGCTTCAAGCCGAAGCTGTTCCTGCTGGCGGATTATGGCTTCGAGACCTATTCCACCCTCATCGAGGGGCGCAAGGATTACGTCGAGGCCAACAAGGACCTGACCCAGCGTTTTGTCGATGCCACCATCGAGGGCTGGTACAATTATCTCTACGGCGACAATGCAGCCGCCAATGAGCTGATCAAGAAAGACAACCCGGAGATGACCGACGACCAGATCGCCTTCTCCATCGAGACCATGAAGTCCTTTGGCCTCGTGGAATCGGGCGAGGCGCTGGAAAAAGGCATCGGCTGCATGACCGACGAAAAGCAGCAGGCCTTCTACGAGAGCATGGTCAAGGCCGGTGTGGTGAAGGACGGGATCGACATCAAGTCGATCTACACCACGGAATTCGTCTGCAAGGGCGTGGGCATGAACCTGAAGAAGTGACAAGCTGCTCCGGCGGGCGGCATTCGCGTGCCGCCTGCTGCCAGCCGCCGCTCATGTGATGCAGTCAATGCGTCCGTGAGCCGGCGTCCTGTTGTCCATCTGTCAGGGAGCCTGTGTCAGGGCATGTCCGAATTGTCTCATTCTGCCGCTTTGGCTGCAGCCGCGCCCCATGCTGCCTCTTCCCGTCCGCTTGTCCGTCTCAACCGCATTTCCAAGGTCTTTTCCAGCGGCACCGTGGCGCTGAAGGACATGACGCTGGACGTGAGGCAGGGCGAGTTCATCAGCCTTCTGGGCCCCTCCGGCTGCGGCAAGTCCACGGCGCTGCGCATCATTGCAGGCCTTGGCGACACGTCTTCCGGAATGCTGGAATGGCCGACCTCGGATCATGACGCGCTCGGCAAGGCTCATCCGGAAATCAGCTTCGTCTTCCAGGAACCGACGCTGATGCCCTGGGCGACCGTCTTTGCCAATGTCTGGCTGCCCTTGCGGCTCAAGGGCATTTCGAAGGATGCCGCGCGCGAGCGGGTGAGCGAAGCGCTGGAGATGGTCGGGCTTGGCCAGTTCCACGAGGCTTTCCCGCGTGAACTCTCCGGCGGCATGAAGATGCGCGTCTCCATTGCCCGCGCGCTGGTGACACGGCCCAAGCTGCTGCTGATGGATGAGCCTTTCGCGGCGCTGGATGAAATCACCCGCTTCAAGCTGAACAATGATCTCCTGCGCCTGTGGGAGCGGTTCGGCTGGACGGTCATCTTCGTCACACACTCCGTCTATGAGAGTGTCTATCTGTCGAACCGCATCGTCGTCATGGCGGCCCGGCCGGGCCGGGTGGTGAGTGATCTGGCGGTGGATGCGCCCTATCCGAGGGACGAGGAGTTCCGCACGTCATCCGTCTACAACGACTACTGCCGCCAGACCTCGGCGGCCCTGCATGCGGCCATGGATGTGAGGGACCATCTATGACAGTGGTTGAAAAAGAAGCTGCGGCGCCCGTTGCATCTGCGCAGACTGCGGCGCTTTCGCCCGTCTCCGGCGGGCCGGATCTGACGGGGCGGCTGCTGCGCATCGCCATTCCGGTGCTGATGCTGGGGCTGCTGGTGCTGGCCTGGGCCTGGTATGTCAGCGCCTATAACGTGCCGCATTACATCCTGCCCAGCCCCGCCCGGGTGGCGCAGTCGCTCTACAATGACTGGGGCACCCTGTCCGGTGCGCTCTGGGTCACAGTGAAGATCACCCTCACCGCCCTGCTGTTGGCGCTGGTGGGCGGCGTGGGGCTGGCCGTGCTGATGACGCAGTCGCGCTGGATCGAGCTGGCGATCTACCCTTACGCGGTGATCCTGCAGGTGACGCCGATCGTCGCCATTGCGCCGCTCATTCTCATCTATGCGCCAACCACGCAGACCGCGCTGTTGATCTGCGCCTTCATCGTCGCCTTTTTTCCGGTGCTGTCCAACACGACGCAGGGGCTGAAGTCGACGGATCATAACCTCCTGAACCTGTTCGAGCTTTATGGTGCGAGCCGCTGGCAGACGCTGCTTTATCTGAAGCTTCCGGCGGCCTTGCCCTACTTTCTCGCAGGCCTTCGCATTGCGGGCGGGCTGGCGCTGATTGCCGCCGTGGTCGCCGAGTTTGCCGCAGGCTCCGCCGGGGCGCAGTCCGGCCTTGCCTACCGCCTGCTGGAGAGCCAGTTCCGGCTCAACATTCCGCGGCTTTTTGCGGCCTTGATCCTCCTGTCCCTGACGGGTGTAGTGATCTTCGCGGCGACCAGCCTTGTTTCGCATCTGTTGCTGCGGCGCTGGCACGAAAGCGCCATCCGCAGGGAGAACTGACATGACCTGGCTGCTGAAGGCCCCGGTGCGCGGCACGGCCCGTTTCCAGCGCGCAAGAGTGCCCGCCTCCCTCCTGCCTGAGCATGTTGCAGGCAGCGATCCTGCCGCTCTGGTGCAGGTGGATATCGAGGTGCGGGATGGCCGCATCGAGATGATCCGCCCCTCCGGCGGCCTTCCGGTGGCGCCCTGCGGCGACTGCCATGATCTCGATGACGGCATGGTGCTGCCGGGCCTCATCGACATGCACACCCACCTCGACAAGGGCCACATCACCCCGCGCCGCCCCAACCCGGATGGCACCTTCATGGGGGCGCTGATGGCGGTGGGAGAGGACCGCATGGCCAACTGGACGGCGGCGGATGTGCGGGCGCGCATGGAGTTTTCGCTGCGCTGCGCCTATGCGCAGGGCACGGTGCTGATCCGCACCCATCTCGACAGCCTGCCGCCGCAGGAGACGATTTCCTGGCCCGTGTTCCAGGAGGTGCGCGAGGACTGGGCGGGCCGGATCGAGCTGCAGGCGGCCTGCCTCTTCGGCATCGACCGGCTGGATGCGGATGACGGCTATCTGACGTCCATGGCGGACCGGGTCTCCCGCGCCGGGGGCGTGCTCGGGGCGGTCACCTACATGATCCCGCGTCTCGACGAGCATCTGGACGCGATGTTCCGTGCGGCGGCCGAACGGGACCTGCCGCTCGACTTCCATGCGGATGAAACCGGCGACACGGGCGCCCGTACCCTGCGCCATATTGCCGAAGCGGCCCTCCGCAACGGCTTCAAGGGGCAGGTGGTGGTGGGGCATTGCTGCTCCCTCGCGCTGCAGGAGCCGGACGAAATCGGCCGCACGCTGGATCTGGTGGCGCAGGCCGGGCTCGGCATCGTGTCCCTGCCCATGTGCAACATGTATCTGCAGGACAGGCAGGCCGGGCGCACGCCGCGCTGGCGCGGTGTCACGCTGCTGCATGAGATGAAGGCCCGCGGCATTGCCGTGGCCGTTGCCTCCGACAACACCCGTGATCCCTTCTATGCCTATGGCGACATGAACCTGATCGAGGTCTACACCCAGGCAACGCGCATCCTGCAGCTGGATCACCCTTTCGGCGACTGGATCAACACGGTGACCCGGACGCCGGCGCAGCTGCTGGGCCGGTCTGATCTCGGCTGTCTGAGAGAAGGCGCGCCTGCCGACATGGTGCTGCTGCGCGCGCGCAACTGGGGTGAGCTGCTCTCCCGCCCGCATGGGCTGAAGGCGGTTTTGCGCCATGGCCGGACCATCGACATGACCTTGCCGGATTACCGCGAACTCGACCCATTGATGACCAATGCCGTGACACTTGAACGGGGAGCTGCAGAATGAGTGCGCTCGAAAAGCTGAAGTCGGACCTTGCCGGGATTGCCATGGAGGACAATCCGCAGATCGTGAAACAGAAGAGCCGGGATTTCTTCTGGTACTCGCCGGTGCTGAAGCAGCAGCTGGATCACGTGACCGGCGATCTGGTGGTAACGCCGAAGTCCGAGGCGGAGGTGATCGAGGTCCTGAAGGCCTGCTATGCGCAGGACGTGCCGGTGACGGTGCGCGGCGCAGGGACCGGCAACTACGGTCAGGCCATGCCGCTGTCCGGCGGCGTCATCCTCAATCTGGCCGAAATGAACAAGGTGAAATCCATCCGCCCCGGCGTTGTGGTGGTGGAGCCGGGCGCCATCATTTCAAAGATCGATGACGAGACCCGCGCCCATTCCGGACAGGAGCTGCGGCTGCACCCCTCCACCTACCGCACGGCCACCATCGGCGGCTTCATTGCCGGCGGCTCCGGCGGCGTCGGTTCCATCAATTGGGGCGGGCTGCGCGACCTTGGCAACGTGCTGCGCCTGCGCGTCATCACCATGGAAGCCGAGCCGAAGGTGCTGGAAATGACCGGCCATGACCTGCACAAGGTCATGCATGCCTATGGCACCAACGGCGTCATCACCGAAGTGGAGATGCCGCTGACGGCCGCCTATGACTGGGTGGACGTGGTCGTCGGCTTCGATGCCTTCATGGACGGCGTGCGCTTTGCCGATGCGCTGGGCAATCAGGACGGCCTGCTGGTCAAGGAAATCGCCCCCATCGCCGCGCCGGTGCCGCATGACTATTTCCTGCGGCATCAGAAATACATCCGGCGCGACCAGTCGGTGGTGGTGGTCATGGTGGCCTCCTTCGCCATGGATGCCTTTGCCGCCTTCACCGCAGCAGACCGGCGCGCCTCGATCCTCTACCGTTCGGATCTGGCGGACGAGGCGACGCGCAAGGCTCTGCCGCCGGCCTATGAGCTCGCCTGGAACCACACCACGCTGCGCGGGCTGCGGGTCGATCCGTCGATCACCTATCTGCAGGTGCTCTATCCCTTCCCCGATCACGTGGAGAAGGTGCGCCGCATGTGCGACCTCTTCGGCGACGAGGTGCCGGGGCATCTGGAATTCGTGCGGTTTGACGGCAAGATCACCTGCTTCGGCCTGCCCATCGTGCGCTACACCTCCGAAGAGCGGCTGAACGAGATCATCCGCCTGCATGAGGAGGGCGGCTGCCCGATCTTCAACCCCCACCGCTACACGCTGGAAGAGGGCGGCATGAAGCAGACCGACGAGGTGCAACTGGCCTTCAAGCGGCAGGCGGACCCCAAGGGTCTGCTCAATCCGGGCAAGATGATCGCCTGGGAAGACCCGTCCTATGATTTCCGCAGTGGCAAGGTCTTCCTCTTCCCGGGCCTTGCCCGCGCCTGAGGCAAAAAACTCCGTCCGGGCCGTTGCAAGGCGGCCCGGACGCCGGTCTGCCGGGCAGGCCGCTTTGAAGTCCGGTTTTCTCTTTTGCAGCCCCGCCCGTTTGGCCGCCCTTCCTCAATAAACAGGAAGGGCCGTCCCTTCCGGCTGTCCGGCGCAACAGGCAGGAGGTGTGAGACAGTCCGATGCGTGTTCTGGTGCTCTTCGCTCATCCGGTTGAGGACAGCTTTTCCGCAGCCCTGCATGCAACTGTTCTGGAGGGGCTTCAGGCTGCCGGGCATGAGGTCGATGATCTTGATCTCTACAAGGAAGACTTCGATCCCCGCCTCAGCCGGGAAGAACGGCTGGCCTATCATGACCTTGATGTGAACCGGCAGGCCGTCGCGCCTTATGTCGACCGGCTGCTGGCGGCCGAGGCGCTGGTGATCGTGCATCCGGTGTGGAACTTCGGCTATCCGGCGATCCTGAAAGGCTTCTTCGACCGGGTGTTCCTGCCCGGCGTCTCCTTTGGCCTGCGCAATGGCAAGGTCGTGCCCATCCTGCACAATATCCGCAGGCTTTCCGTTGTCACGACCTATGGCGGCTCGCGCCTCAGGGCGCTGCTGGTGGGCGATCCGCCGCGCAAGGTGGGCACACGGGTGCTGCGCGCCGTGATCAAGCCGGGGGCAAGGGTGGATTATCTGGCGCTTTATGACATGAACCGCGCAGACGGTGCGCAGCGCGGCGGATTTCTCGGCAGGGTCCGTAAGGTGATGGAGGCATACAGGTGAAGGCACTCGTCGTTTATTCGCATCCCGTCCCGGAAAGCTTCAACGCCTCCATGCGTGATCACGTTGTCTCGGTGCTGAAGCAGGCCGGACATGAGGTGCGGCTGCTCGATCTTTATGCCGAGGGCTTTCAGCCGGCGATGAGCGCGGACGAGCGGCGCGGCTATCACGATGTGGACAGCAACGTGCTGCCCGTGAAGGCGCATGTGGAAGCAATCCTGTGGTGCGACATGATGGTGTTTGTCTATCCGACCTGGTGGTTCGGGCTTCCGGCCATGCTCAAGGGCTGGTTTGACCGGGTCTGGGTGCCGCATGTCACCTTCGAGATGCCGTCCGAACACACGGGAATGCGGCCGAAAATGCAGCATATCCGCAAGATCGCCATCGTCACCACCTGCGGGGCAAGCTGGTTTGTTTCCAAGCTGATGGGCGAACCGGGGCGCAAGACCATCATGCGGGGCCTGCGCGCTCTTTGCGCGCCACGCTGCAAGACGCTTTACCTCGCGCATTACAGGATGGACAGTTCCACGCAGGAAAGCCGTGACCGTTATGTAAAAAAAGTTGCAAGAAGGCTCGCAAAATTCTGAGCCGGGGTGCCGGGTGTCATTTGACGGTTAAACAACGCGGCTAGGGTTCCGGCGAATCGGCGTCCGGCTTTGGGTGCCGTGCCTGCCATTTCCACTGCGGAGCGAGCGATCATGGCATTCAGTTACAAGAAGAGCGTCACCTTCCGCCTGCTGCAGGCGGCCAAGGCCCAGCGGGCACGCGCCGGCACCCATCTGATGCGTGCGGGCCTGCATCCGGGGCAGGAGCTGGTGCTGAAAGTGCTGGCCGACAGCGACGGCCGCACCATGAGCCAGCTGGCGCTGGCGCTGGGCGTGCAGCCGCCCACCGTGACCAAGATGGTCACCCGCCTGTCCGCACAGGGGCTCGTCCGCCGCCAGATCTCCGACACCGACGGTCGCCTTGCCCGCGTGTTCCTCACCGATGAGGGACGTGACCGGATCGAGGCCGTCGACAAGGCCTGGAAGCGGCTCGAAAAGGAAGCCATCGCCGGTCTTGACGACAAGGACCGCAAGCGCCTGAAGAAGCTGCTGCGCCAGATCGAGAAGAACCTCTCCCTGTCTCTCGATGACGATGAAGGCGACGAAGAGCTGCTGGAGCCGGATGAGGACGATGCGCCGAAGGCCGCCGTGATCGCTCTGGCAACGGCGGAAAGCTGAGACCCTTCCCGGTGAGCCTTCCCTCATCGGGGTCTGGCCCTTCCGCCCGGTTTGCACGCTCAGGAGCCGCTGATTGGCGGGAGCGGCTCCCTGCAAGGCTGCCATACCCAAAGGGCAGGGCGAACCGTACCGTTCGGTCTGTTTGTGGGCTTCCGTTCGCCGGGCACTCACTCTAAGGTGTGAGTGCCGCGCCGGTTCTGGCGCGGGCGTTTCTGGAAGAAAATCCATGACCAGCACTCCGGATGGATCCGGCCCGGGGCAGCGTGAGGAGTCGCGCAGCCAGCTTATCGGTATCGGCATGCTCCTGCTTGCCTGCTTCCTTTTTGCAGGCCTTGATGCCACGGCGAAATATCTGGTCCGTGACCTGCCGGCGTTTCAGGTCGTCTGGGTGCGCTTCGTCACGCATATGGTGCTGGCCTTCTTCCTGTTCCGCATCTGGGCGCATCCTGAATATTTCCGCACGGACCGGCCGGTGCTGATGATCCTGCGCGGCTTCTGCCTGCTCGGGAACACCTCCTTCAACTTCCTCGCCGTGCGGCATCTGCAGCTGGCCGAAACCATGTCGATCATGTTTGCCGGGACCATTCTGGTGACGGCGCTGGCCGTGCCGATGCTGGGCGAAAAGGTTGGCCCGCGGCGCTGGGCGGCGGTCTTCGTCGGCTTCATCGGTGTTCTCGTCATCGTGCAGCCCGGTTCCGGCCCGCTCAACTGGGCGGTGATCTATTCGCTGCTGTCGATGCTCTGCTACGCGCTTTACACGCTGCTGACGCGCATGCTCTCGGCCACTGATTCCACCCTCAGCATGCTGATCATTCCGGCAGCCGTGGCGTCCCTTGCCATGGCGCCGGGCGGCATTTCCGTGTGGCAGGCGCCGCCCAGCCTGTTCCACTGGGGGCTGCTGCTGTCCACCGGTGTTCTGGGCGGACTGGGCCACTGGATCCTGATCGGCGCCTACCGCCGTGCGCCTGCCTCGGTGCTGGCACCTTTCACCTATGTGCAGATCATCTGGATGATCAGCCTCGGCTACCTTGTCTTCGCCGACCTGCCGGGCAGTTCCACCCTGATCGGTGCGTCCATCGTCGTCAGCTCCGGGCTCTACATTCTCTACCGCGAGCAGATCGTCAAAAAGCGTTAGGCTTCCGCTTGCCGGATCTCCCCAGTCTTTTCCATTGACGCCCCGCAGCAGGGATGCTCTGAAACTCCTGCAAGGGGTTGGCGAAGATCGGGGGGTTTTTCGTGCGGGGATGGGGCTTATCAGGACTGCGGGCACTGCTGCTCGCCATGCCGCTGGCCGGTTGCGCGGGGCTTGGCCTGACGGATGGGCAGGCACCGGCAACACCGGCGGAAGCCGCCGGGTTTCAGCCGGGCAGCGAGGAAGAGTTCATGCTGAATGCGGGCCGCCGCATTCATTTTGCCGAAGGCTCGGCGGCCATTGATCCAGAGGCCGAAGCCATCCTGATCCGGCAGGCCGCCTGGCTCAATATTTATCCGCAGTGGCTTGCCAAGGTGCAGGGCCACGCCGATGACCCCGGTGGAGAGGCGGCCAACAAGCGCTTGTCCGAACAGCGGGCGAAGGCTGTCTTTGACAAGCTGGTGGCGCTGGGTGTGGATCCGCAGCGATTGTGGTTCAAAGGCTATGGCATCGAGCGGCCGGAGACCGACTGTGATCCGCAGGACTGCGCCCGTCTCAGCCGTCAGGTCACTGTCAATCTGCGCAACGAGTTCGACGACAGTGCGCCGCAGTTCAAACGGTTTGGCCGGTAAGTGCGCCGCATGGCTTGCGCTTCGCGCCTGCGCCCCGCATGCTCGATAGAACTTGCGATTCAGGGCCTTGCCGGTCTATCAGCCTTTTGTCTGGCTGGTTCCCCGCAAGTGGGCCGGAACTGCTTTGGCGCATGTGAGGGACGGCACGTATGGGTGCAGACACGCCCCGTGACGAAATGGGTGGCGACGGTGACGACACGCCGCGCGGCAAACGGCTGACACTCAGCGACATTGCCGACAGGCTTGGTGTGTCCACGGCCACGGTGTCGCTTGCTCTGCGCGATTCGCCGCTGGTGGCCTCGGCCACGCGCGACAAGATCAAGGAAATGGCCCGCCAGGTCGGGTATATCTACAACCGCTCGGCCGCTTCCCTGCGCACCGCCAAGACGCAGATCGTCGGCGTTGCGGTGCATGACATCATCAATCCCTATTTCGCCGAAATCTTCCGCTCGCTGGAAGACGTGCTGGAAGCGCAGGGGCAGATGGTCTTCATCTGCAACCACCGGGACAATGTGGAGCGCCAGCGCGCCTTTGTGGACGCGCTGATGCAGCACCGCGCCGATGGGCTGATCCTGTGTTCTTCCGTTGGCACCACGGCGGACGAGATCAACCGGCTGACCGATCAGGGCATCCCCGTCACGCTCATGTGCCGTGATGTGGAAGGCGCCCGGGCGCCGGCCGTGCGCGGCGACGATGAGCTGGGCGGGGAAATGATCACCCGGCATCTGATCGCACAGGGGCACCGCCATATCGCCATGGCGGGCGGGCGGCGCGGCAGCTCCACCGGACGCGACCGCAATGCCGGCTGGCGCAAGGCGCTGGCGGAGGCGGGCATCGACCCGGACACGCAGATCGATATTCCCGAACTGATGACCCAGGCCGATGGCCGTGAGGCTGCCCCGCGCATTCTCTCCACCGGCGAGCGCCCGACCGCCGTCATGTG
Source organism: Pannonibacter sp. Q-1 (assembly GCF_054073275.1). Taxonomy (NCBI): domain Bacteria; kingdom Pseudomonadati; phylum Pseudomonadota; class Alphaproteobacteria; order Hyphomicrobiales; family Stappiaceae; genus Pannonibacter; species Pannonibacter sp. Q-1. Next base: position 257,763 of record NZ_JBSXNB010000006.1, on the reverse strand, counting down.
CTTCAATGATCTGGTGGCGCTCGGCATGATGCCGGCTCTGCGGCGGGCCGGTGTGGAGCCGGGGCCGGATATCGCCGTCACCGGTTACGACGACGTGGATGGCGCGGCCTCACGCACGCCCTCGCTCACCACCATCGCCAGCCACCCGGATGAAATCGGCCGCCGGGCCGCCGACCTCATCCTGCGCCAGATCGGCGGCGAGCGCGTGCCCAACACGCTGCATCTGATCCCGCCGGACCTGAAGATCCGCGACAGCTCCCCGCCCCCCGGCGTCCGGCTGGGCAGCAAGCTTTAGGGGTATCTTGAAGGTGTGGATGAGGGCGAAGCCGCGTCACACACTGGTTAAGCCCGTGCAGCGTTTGAGCAAATTCAAGGCGTGATGCGTCAGCATCTCAGCGCCTTGGTATCAGTGTCGCCCCGGGCGGAGCGAAGCGCAGACCCGGGGACCACTCGCTTCCAGAGCTACGATGGATTTGCCTGTGTCTGCGGCAGGCACAGGCTGCCCGGTCTGCCTCGCCGCATGTGTGCGCCGTCACCTCTCTGCAAACGAGTGGTCCCCGGCTCGCGCTGCGCTTGGCCGGGGCGACTCGGTACCTTTTCCCTGCCAGTGCCGGGCAGCAGCGCTCTCACTCCGGCTTTTCACGCTCCAGAAACTCCCGGATCCGCTCCAGCGCCAGGCTGATGTTTTCGCGGGAATTGGCGTAGGAGAGGCGGATGTAGCCTTCGCCCAGAATGCCGAAATCCGGGCCGCCGATGGTGGCAACGCCTGCCTTTTCCAGCAGCGCTGAGGCAAGCGGCTTGGCCTTCCAGCCCGTCGCCTTGATGTTGGGGAAGGCGTAGAAGGCGCCCAGCGGCGTGCGGGCGGAAATGCCGGGCAAAGCATTCAGCCCTTCCACCACCAGCTTGCGGCGGGCATCGAATTCAGCAACCATCGCCGCCACCGCATCCTGCGGGCCTGTGAGGGCGGCAAGGCCGCCGAACTGGGCCGGGGAATTGACGCAGGACCAGCAATTGACGGCGAGCTTGCGTGCCTTGGTGATCAGGGCATCGGGCCACACCGCATAGCCCATGCGCCAGCCGGTCATGGCATAGGTCTTGGACCAGCCGTCGAGCAGGATCACCCGGTCGCGGATTGCCTCGAACGCCAGCAGCGACACATGCTCCTGCCCGTCATAGGTCATCTGGCCGTAGATCTCGTCCGAGAGAATGGCGATATCCGGCCGCTCCGTCAGGCCCTGCACCAGCTTTTCGATCTCGGCACGTCCGGTGATGCCGCCGGTCGGGTTGGCGGGCGAGTTGAGGATGACGAGCCGGGTCTGCGGCGTCAGCAGCGACAGAGTTTCCTCTGCCGAGAAGCCGAAGCCGTTCTCCTCGCGGATCGGCACCGGTACGGGCCGGGCGCCGGTGAACTCGATCATCGAGCGGTAGATGGGAAATCCCGGATCGGGATAGAGAATGTCGACGCCCGGCGCGCCGAACATGAGGATGGCCATGAACATGGTGACCTTGCCGCCCGGCACGATGACCACATTGTCCGGATTGACGGAAACACCCACCCGCTTGTGAATGTCCGCACTCACCGCCTCGCGCAGGGGCAGGATGCCGGTGGCGCCGGTGTAGCCGTGCTCGCCGTCGCGCAGCGCCTTGATGGCCGCCTCCACGATATGCTCCGGCGTCCTGAAATCCGGCTGGCCGATGCCCAGATTGATGATGCTGCGCCCCTGCTGTGCCAGTTCATTGGCGCGGGCAAGCACCGCAAAGGCGTTTTCCTCTCCAATCCGGTCAAAGGCGTCGATGGTCCTGAGCATGTCCTCTCCCTTGCTTCAGCGGTGCCGTTCCTCCCCGCCTGTTGTTGCGCAGGATCGCGGCGGGGCGGGCGCTGCGCAAGGGCGGAAGCGCGTCATTGTGTTCCGCATTTACATTGAAGTGGTGATCTTTGCCTTTGGACTACCTATATTGCCGCCAAACGCATCACCTCTTATGGTTCGCCGCTGCTGCGCCAGTTGCCGCTGGCAGCCGCGATCCGCTTCAGGAAACAGGACTTCACGCCATGAGCACCGATGCCAGCACCGCGTCCAAGCAGATCCCCGTTACCGTTCTCACCGGGTATCTTGGCGCCGGCAAGACGACGCTTCTCAACCGCATTCTGTCGGAGAATCACGGCCAGAAATATGCGGTGATCGTCAACGAATTCGGCGAGATCGGCATCGACAACGACCTCTTGGTCGAGTCGGATGAAGAAATCTTCGAAATGAACAACGGCTGCATCTGTTGCACCGTGCGCGGCGATCTGATCCGCACCGTGCAGAACCTGATGAAGCGCCGCGGCAGCTTCGATGCCATCATCGTCGAGACGACCGGCGTGGCCGATCCGGCCCCGGTGGCGCAGACCTTCTTCATGGATGACGACGTGCGCGCCGCCTCTCGCCTGGATGCGGTGGTGGCCGTGGTTGACGCCCGCCACGTGCTGCAGCGCCTTGCCGACACCTCCGAGGCGGAAGACCAGATCGCCTTTGCCGATGTCGTCCTGATCAACAAGACCGATCTGGTGACGCCTGAAGAGCTGGCCGCCGTCGAGGCGCGCATTCACAAGATCAACCCCTATGCGGTGCGTCACAAGACGGAACGCTGCAGCATCGACATTGCCAAGGTGCTGGACCGGGGCGCCTTCGATCTCGACCGCATCCTGACGCTGGATCCGCAGTTCCTCAACGCCGGTCACGGTCATCATCACCATCACGGTCATGACCATCATCATGACCATGACCATGACCATGACCACGGGCACGAGTGCGGCCCCGATTGCGGCCATGATCACCATCACCATCACGATCATCACCATGATCATGGGCACCACCATCACCACGATCACGCGCATGACCATGACCATGGCCATGATCACGTTTGCGGCCCGGACTGTGATCATGATCACCACCATCATCATGATCACGATGACCCGCATTCGGTGCGCAGCATTTCGCTTCGCGCCGGCGAGCTGGACCCGCATGTCTTCTTCTCCTGGATCAACCGGGTCACCCAGACCGATGGTGCGAAGATCCTGCGTCTCAAGGGCATTCTGGCCTTCAAGGAAGATCCGCAGCGCTATGTCATCCAGGGTGTGCACATGATCGTCGAGGGCGATCACCAGCGCGACTGGAAGGATGGCGAGCCGCGCGAAAGCCGCCTCGTCTTCATCGGCCGCGAGCTGGATTTCGACGCCCTGAAGCAGAGCTTCGACGCCTGCGCCGCCTGACGGACAGCCACGAGAGCCATTGAAGGACTGACCGTGCCGACACTTGCAGCGACTGAACTCTCCGGCTTTGCCGTCAAGGCCGGGTTCCTGAAAGATATTCCCTATTTCGCCCTCGGCAGCGGCGAGGTGGTGCTGGTGGAAGGCGGGCAAAAGACCATCCGCCTGCACTCCGGCGGCCTGCTGGCGGCCGACGAGCGGGTGGAGGCGTCTGGCCACGCCACGGCGCTTGTCACCGGCGGTGACGACGGCAAGGTGATGGAACTGAGTGCTTCGGGCGAGGTGCGCCAGCTTTCCGAGCGGCCGCGCAAGTGGATCGATCTGGTGGCTTGCGGCCCTTCGGGGGCGACGGCCTTCGCCAGCGGCCGCACCGCCTGGGTGCGGCTGGCCGATGGCACGGAAAAGGAATTCCCGCATGAGCGGGCGGTGGGCGGGCTTGCCTTTGCGCCCAAGGGCCTGCGCCTTGCCGTCGCCCGCTATGACGGGGCGACCCTGTGGTGGGTGAACACGCAAGGCCAGCCGCAGCTGCTGGAATGGAAGGGCGCGCATCTGGCCGCCAGCTTCTCGCCGGACGGCAAGTATCTCGTCACCTCCATGCAGGAGGCCGCGCTGCACGGCTGGCGTCTCTCCGATGCGCAGGACATGCGCATGACCGGCTATCCGTCCAAGGTAAAGTCGATGAGCTGGTCCGCGAAGGGCCGCTATCTGGCCACCTCCGGTGCCAATGCCGCGATTGTCTGGCCCTTCTCCGGCAAGACCGGCCCCATGGGGCAAGCGCCCCTGCAGCTTGGCACCCGCAGCGATGCGCTGGTGACCTCGGTTGCCTGCCATCCGAAGGAGGATGTGGCGGCGGTCGGTTATCAGGACGGCATGATCCTTCTGTGCCGCTTCGAGGACAATGCGGAGGTGCTGCTGCGCCGTGCCGCGAAGTCACCCGTCTCCACCATGGCCTGGGACCGGGCAGGCGTCCGGCTTGCTTTCGGGACGGAAGATGGCGAGGGTGGTGTCATCGCATTGGAATGACAGGGACTGGAAGGACTGGGGGAGACAGGTGATGATGCTGGCGAGACCCGTTGCTCTGGCGTTCGGTCTGCTTGCAGGCATTACCGCCTCACAGCTGCCGGAGTTTGCTCAGCAGTACCGTCAGCGGCTCGGCGGGGCGATTGATGCCCTGCAGACGGTCATGCTGCAGGCGGCCGAGGATGCGCAGCGCTCCGGCCTTGATGTGGATGGCGCGATTGCCAGGCTCAAGGCCAGCGGTGACCAGCTTGTCGCCGCTCAGGGCCGAAGCCTGGAGGAGATCGGCGACCGGCTGGCCAATATGCGGGCCGAGCGCGAGGCCTATGCCGAGGCGGATGAATTCGGCCGCCTGCTGGTGTTCCTCACCAGTGCCGACCGGGAATTGGCAAGGCGCACCTATGACGACTTCGAGCCTGCGGTGCCGGTGACGGCGGAGGGCATTCTGACGGGCATCCTGGGCCTGTTTGCGGGCCTTGGCTCCTTGCGGATTTCCGGAGCCTTTCTGCGCGGCCTGTGGAGGGTGTTCGGCCCGCGCCGGTCTGCCGCACGCTGATCAAGCTGACAGGAGAGAACATGGACACCGTTACCTCGTCCGGCGGCATGGTCGTTGCGCCTCACATGGCGGCAGCAGAAGCGGGCGCCGAGATCCTGCGCGAAGGCGGCTCAGCTATCGAGGCGATGATTGCAGCGGCGGCCACCATCGCTGTTGTCTATCCGCATATGAATGCCATTGGTGGGGATGGCTTCTGGCTGATCGCCGAGCCGGGGCAGGACCCGAAGGTGATTTCCGCCTGCGGGCCGGCCGGATCGGGCGCGACGATTGCCGCCTATAACCGCGCCGGGCATGGCGCCGTGCCAACGCGCGGCCCTCTGGCGGCGCTGACGGTTGCCGGCACTGTGGGCGGCTGGCAGAAGGCCTTCGAGGCAGCGGCAAGCCTTGGCGGGCGCATGCCCCGGCGTGAGCTTCTGATGAATGCCATCCGTCACGCCAAGGAAGGCTGTGCCGTTTCCGCCAGCCAGCAAAAGCTGACGGAAGAAAAGCTCGCCGAGCTCAAGGATCAGCCCGGCTTTGCCAGCGTCTTCCTGAAGGATGGCAAGCCGCTGGAAGCAGGCAGCCTGATGCGGCAGGAACGGCTGGCCGACACGTTGGACCAACTGGCCGCTGCCGGGTTCGATGACTTTTACCGGGGCGATGTGGGCGCGGAAATCGCGGCCGATCTGGAGCGCATCGGCGCGCCGGTTACCAAAGCGGATCTGCAGCGCTATGAAGCGCGTATCCGCAAGCCGCTGAAGGTGACGACCAAGGCCGGAACCCTCTTCAATGCCCCTCCTCCCACGCAAGGCCTTGCCTCGCTGCTGATCCTCGGCCTGCACGACCGGCTTCCGGCAGCACGGCCGGAGAGCTTTGCCATGGTGCATGGGCTGGTGGAGGCGACCAAGCGCGTCTTCCTCGTGCGCGACCGGGTTGTCACCGACCCGGACCGCCTGCCGGAGCCGGTGTCGCCTTTCCTCGAAGACGCCTGGCTTGACCGGACGGCGGCTGAAATCAGCGCTGCCCGCGCGCTGGACTGGCCGGTGAAATCCGCGCTCGGCGACACCATCTGGATGGGCGCGATTGATGCGAAGGGCTGTGCCGTTTCCTTCATCCAGTCGGTCTACTGGGAATTCGGCTCGGGCTGCGTGCTGCCGCGCACCGGCATCACCTGGCAGAACCGCGGAGCGAGTTTTTCGCTGCATCCGGAAGCGCTCAACGCGCTGGAGCCCGGGCGGCTGCCGTTCCACACGCTCAACCCTGCCATGGCGCGGCTTTCCGATGGGCGGCTCGTCACCTATGGCACCATGGGCGGCGAAGGGCAGCCGCAGACGCAGGCGGCGATTTTCGTGCGCCATGTGCTGAACGGCATGCCGGTGGGTGAGGCCATCGATGCGCCGCGCTGGCTGCTGGGCCGCACCTGGGGCGATGCCAACACCTCGCTCCGGCTCGAATCACGCTTTGACCCGGATCTGGCCGAAGCGCTGAAACGGGCGGGTCATGACGTGGTTGTGATGAATGAGGCCTATTCCGATACCATGGGCCATGCGGGCATGATCGTGCGCGGCTTGCGCGGCGGCCTTGAGGGGGCGCATGATCCGCGCTCGGACGGCGGGGCGGCGGCGGCCTAGGGCGCGCACCGGAAGGAGAGACGACATATGGATGCCATCACGCGCATGCGCTGCTTCATTCAGGTGGTGGACAGCAACGGCTTTTCCGCTGCTGCCCGCGAAATGGGCCGCTCCAAGGCGCTGGTGTCCAAATATATCGGCGAGCTGGAAGACGAACTGGGCGTCCGGCTGCTCAACCGGACCACACGGCAGATCTCGCTGACGGAAGTGGGCGAGGCCTATTACAAGGAAGCCAGCGACATCCTGCAGCGCATCGATGACCTGCAGGCTTCTGTCCAGTCCACCCATCACGAGGCGCGCGGGCGCCTGCGCGTGTCGGCACCGCGCTCCATGGGCGATGGCTTCATCAATCAGGCGATCATGGAATTTCTGGTGGCAGAACCGGCCATCACCATCGACCTGCGGCTGGATGACCGGTTTGTCGATCTGGTGGAAGAAGGCTTCGACCTCGCCATCCGGGTGACGGATCTGGAGGATTCCAGCCTGATCGCCCGCAAGATTTCCCCCTTCCGCACGGTGGTCTGTGCAACGCCGAAGGTGCTGGCTGACCATGGCACGCCGAAGCACCCTTCTGAACTCTCCAACATGCCCTGCATCGTGGACACGAATTACCGGTTCAAGTCGAACTGGATCTTCATGGACAAGGGTGACCGGGTGACGGTGCCGGTGAAGGGCCGGATCGAGGTCAACAGCGCCTCTGCCGCCCGCGATGCCGCCATGTGCCATCTGGGCTTTCTGCGCACGCCGATGATGTTCGTCTACAACGACATCAAGGCAGGCGGATTGCAGATCGTGCTGGAAGACTACGAGCATGACGGCCCGGCGATCTACGCCGTCTATCCCCACCGCCGCCATCTCTCCGGCAAGGTGCGCTCCTTCGTCGATTTCCTCACCCAGTGGTTCGCCAACATGCGCAAGGCGGGCAAAAGCTGCTGAGTGGCAACGCGGAGGTTATTTTCTCCCCGCTGCCTTTGTCTCTCACTTGCCTGCAGCCGCCAGCCGCTCTTCGGCGAGGCGGTCTGCGACGGTTTCCGGGGTCAGGCCCTCAGCCTCCGCGCGCTGGAATATGCGGGTGAGGGTGGTGCCGATGGCGAGCGTCTTTTCGCGCACCAGAGCGTCATCACCGCCGGGCGTTGCCAGCGCGATGGAAATGACACCGCCTGCGTTGATCGCATAGTCCGGCGCATAGAGAATGCCGCGATCCTTCAGCGCCTGGCCATCTGCGGGGGTGGCGAGCTGGTTGTTGGCGGCACCGGCGACGATCTTTGCCTTGATCTGCGGAATGGTGACGGCATTCAGCACCGCGCCAAGGGCACAAGGGGCATAGACATCGGCCTCCACCGCATGGGCCTCTGCCGGAGAGACGGCCACCGCCTCCAGCTCCGCCACGGCCCGGTCTACGGCCGGCTGGTGAATGTCGGAGACGATCAGCCGGGCGCCGGCGGCCTTCAGCTGGCGCGCTACATCGAAGCCCACATGGCCGAGGCCTTGAACCGAAACGGTGCAGCCGCTCAGGCTGTCCGTGCCGTTGACATGGGCGAGCGCGGCGCGGACGCCGGCGAAGACGCCGAGCGCCGTGTAGGGAGAAGGATCGCCAAGCCCGGTGGCACGGGTGCCGCGCACATGCGCTGTCTCGCGGGCCACGTCCTCCATGTCCTCAGCCGAAACGCCCACATCCTCTGCCGTGATGTAGGAACCGTTCATGCGGGCGACGTGGCGGCCGAAGGCGCGCATCAGGGCTGGCGTCTTGTCCTTGCGCGGATCGGCGATGATCACCGCCTTGCCGCCGCCCAGATCAAGCCCGGCGAGGGCATTCTTGTAGGTCATGCCGCGCGACAGGCGCAGGGCGTCCCGCAGGGCGTCCTCCGTTGTGGCATAGGGCCAGATGCGGCAGCCGCCAAGGGCGGGACCGAGGCGGCTGTCGTGAACGCAGAGAATGGCGCGCAGGCCGGTTTCCCGGTCATGAGCAAACACCACCTGCTCGTGGCCGGAAAACTCGGGATGGTCGAAAGCTGTCATCCCTTGCGTGGAAAAGGGAGCGGTGCGGGACGGGGCGTTCATGGTCCTCTCTCTCATGCCAAGTCTTGCGATGCCGGCGCATCAGGCCGTTCGATGGAAAGTTGATGAGGGAGAAAATGTCTGATCTGCATGGAAATTTGTGATCGATCTTGCGCCACAAGTCGCCTGATGGGGAAATTTCTCTCAAAAATGAATTCTGGAAGGATGAAAAGCGCCAATTCCCTTTCTGCGACGCAAAAGACGCTTGCGGAAGGTCACCTTCCTGCCCCCTTCTCAGGGCAATGAGCCGTGCCGGAATCACGCCCCAACGAGAATGGAATCACCACGAATGTCTCCCGCTGTGAGCCCCACCGTCTTTCTGCACCGGGCCTTTGCGCTGCTGTGCTGTGCGGCCATGCTGATCTCAATGTGTCTGCTTGCCGCAGGCGGGGCTCTCGCGCATCCGCACGTGTTCGTCGAAGCTCGCACCAAACTGGTGGTGAATGACGATGGCCTTGCCACGGCAGTGGACCAGGTTTTCCGCTTTGATGATGCCTATACGGCCTTCGCCATCCAGGGTTTCGACACCAACCGTGACGGCATCTTCAGCCGGGAGGAACTGGCGGAGCTGGCCAAGGTAAATGTGGAAAGCATGGAGGAATTCGGCTTCTTCACCTTCGGTGACAACACCAGGGTGGAACTGGATTTCACCATGCCGGAAGTCTACTGGCTGGAGGTGGTGGAGGTTCCCCTTACCGAATACTGGGCGATGAAGCAGGAAGATATCGCGGCTATCAAGGAAGATGCCGAACGCACCGGCAGGCCGATGATGACCACGGTGAAGCTGCTGGAACTGCACTTCCTGCTGCCGCTGAAAGAGCCGACGGACCTCGCCAATACGATCACGCTCGATGTCTATGACCCGACCTATTACGTCGATTTCCGATTTGCCGCGGATCCCGATGCCACGGGGCTGATCAATGCTCCGGCCTCCTGCACGGTCACCCGCAAGGAGCCGCCTCCGCTTGATCCTGCCGTCGCATTGGCCCTTGCTCAGGTCGGGGCCGATCAGCGGGAACTGCCGCCGGAACTGGCGGACGTTGCTGCGGGCCTCGTCAATCAGATGATCGTCAATTGTGGGCCGGGAGAGGCTGCAGCCACTGCGTCCAAGCCGCCGTTCCCGCCGGTGACGCCGCTTAATGGTCAAAGTCAGGGCCAGACGGCGGGCGCGGACACCGCAGGCGCTCCGCCTTCGGACCGTCAGGCGGAGGCTACCTCCCAGATGCCGCCTGCGCCCATGGAAGGCGTTCCCTCGGCGGCGCTGAAGAGCAATGCGCTGGTCGGCAGCTTCTTTGCGCAAATCGCCCGCTATCAGACCGAATTCTACCAGAAGCTCATTTCCGCGCTGCGCAGTTTCCGCAACAGCCCGGATGCGGGCTGGCTGCTGGCGTTCCTCTCCTTCGCCTATGGCATTTTCCATGCGGCAGGTCCGGGCCATGGCAAGGCGGTGATCTCGTCCTATGTGCTGGCCAGCGAAGACACGCTGAAGAAGGGCATCCTGCTCTCCTTCGCCTCGGCCTTTGCGCAGGCCCTGACCGCCATACTGATCGTCTGCGGCGTTGCCGTGGTCTTCAACCTCACCTCCATTGCCATGCAGCAGACTGCCCGCTGGCTGGAGATCGCCTCCTATGTGATGGTGACGGCGATGGGCGCCTGGCTGCTCTGGGTCAAGGCTTTCCGCCCGATGCTGCTGGGGGCACCTGCCGGGCATGATCATGTGCATCTGCCGGGCGAGGATGGCGCCTGCGGCACCTGTGGCCACGTGCATGCGCCCACCGCGGAGATGGCCGCCGGGCGGCTGACGCCGGGCCGTGCGCTGTCGATCATTCTGGCGATCGGTCTCAGGCCCTGTTCGGGCGCGCTGATCGTGCTGGTCTTCGCCCTGTCGCAGGGCATGATCCTGGCCGGCATTGCCTCGACGCTGGCCATGGCCGTTGGCACGGGCATCACTGTGTCGCTGCTGGCCACCCTGGCCGTCGGGGCCAAGGGGCTGGCCGCGCGCCTTGCCGGGTCCGATGGGGTGTGGGCCTACCGGGTGCACCGGGGCATCGAGATTGCCGCCGCCGCTGCCGTGTTCCTGCTGGGGCTCACCCTGCTGATTGCCATGATCGGCTGGGGTTCCGTCCCGGCCTGATCAGGCTGATGTAAGCCTCAGCTATCGCCGCGCTTGCGGCGGTAGGCTTCCACGGCTTCGCCAAAGGCTGCGAACAGCTTCTGCGAAGGCGTGTCGCAACTGACCCAGTATTCCGGGTGCCACTGGGTGCCGATGGCAAAGTTGCGTGCGCCCTCCACCGAGACCGCCTCGATGGTGCCATCCTCGGCGGTGGCTTCCACCACCAGCGACTGACCCAGCGCGCCAAGGCCCTGCCGGTGCAGGGAGTTGACCTTGAACTGTGCCGTGCCGATGGCCGCTTCAAGCTGTCCGCCTGTGCGCGCGTCAACGGTATGGGCGAGTGCGAAGCGCTCTTCCTGCTTTTCGGATACGGGTGCGCGGTGGTCGTTGCGCCCGTCAAGCTCCTGGATCTCGGTGAGCAGGGTGCCGCCAAAGGCGACATTCAGCTCCTGCATGCCGCGGCAGATGGCAAAGACCGGCAGGCCCTTTTCCAGAGCCCGGCGCAGCAGCGGCAGGGAGGTGGCGTCACGGTCCGGGTCATAAGGCCCGTTTTCTTCCGTCGCCTCGCCGCCATAAAGATCCGGGTTGACGTTGGAGCGCGAGCCGGTGGCCAGCACCCCGTCCACCCGGTCCAGCACCGCGTCAATGTCGAGGGCGCTGCCGAGGGAGGGCAGGATCAGGGGAATGGCGCCAGCGCCATTCAGTACGGCCTCCAGATAGGTGGAGGGCGCTGCATGCCAGCGGTAGCCATCAACGGGCTTTACATCGGCGGTGACAAGAACAATCGGCTTGGACATTCGAGGCTTTGGACCCTTTGGCCGCTAAACGGGATGGGCTGCAAGGTTTGCACGAAGACCACACCGCCGCCAAGGGGGCAGTATCACACCAGCCGCAGTTCCTGGGCGATGCGGTAGAGATGGGCGGCGTTGCCGCTGCCGACCTTGTCGCGGATGTTGAGCCGGTGCGATTCGACCGTGCGCACGCTGATGCCCAGATGCACCGCGATTTCCTTGTTGGCCTGTCCGCGGGCGACCCCTTGCAGCACTTCGCGCTCGCGCTCCGTCAGGCCATAGGGGTTGGTTGGCGAAGGCGAGGGCTTGTTCTCCATCAGCGCCGGTCCGACACGGGAGGAGAAGTAATAGCCGCCGTCCGCCACGGCGAGAATGGCGTTGATCATCTCCTTCGCGGAGATGTCCTTGAGCAGATAGCCCCTGGCGCCGGACTGCATCACACCGCGCACATATTCCGGGTTGTCATAGATCGACAGGACCAGAACGCTGATCATCGGATGCTTGCGGCGGATGGTTTCCGTTGCTTCCAGCCCGTTGAGGCCCGGCATGGAAATATCCATCAGGATGATATCGGGCCTCAGCGTTTCGGCCAGTTGCACGGCCATGCGCCCGTCGGTGGCCTCGCCCACGATCTCGAAGGGGGCGACGCCTTCCAGCCGGGCTCTGATGCCGGCGCGCACCAGCTCATGATCATCCGCCAGCAGCACTCGCACCTTGCGCGGCAGGTCGTCCTTGCGGGCTTGCGGGCTGGTCATGCACTGTGTCTCCTCATCTGCCGGGCGTGGTTCACGCCGCTGTCCGGCTCTCCTCCGGCAGCATGGGCATGGTCACCCGGATCATGGTGCCCTGGGCACCCACCCGCGACATTACCATGGTGCCGCCATGTGTCTCTATCCGTTCACGCATGTTGCGGATACCCAGTCCTCCAAGCTGCGGCAGAGGCAGGGGAATGCCCACGCCATCGTCCTGGATCGTCAGGGTCAGCGCCCGCTCTCCCGCCACCAGCCGGATGCTGACATACGCCGCGGCCGAGTGCCGGGCCACATTGGTCAGCGCCTCCTGCACCACCCGGTACAGTGCGGTCTTGGCCGAATCCGGCAGTCGGCTGCGGCAGCGGTCGGCGGAAATCTCGACAGTGATGCCGGACTGCGCCTCGAAATCCTTGGCAAGGCTTGTGAGGGCTGCGGACAGGCCCATGTCGTCCAGAATGCTTGGACGCAGATCCTTGGAGATGCGCCGCACCTCGCCAATTGCCTCGTCCAGAATGCGCAGGCAGCGCTCGGCCTGGGTCTGCATTTCGCCGCTGCCGGGGCTGCGGGAATGCAGCATCTCGATGCCATAGCGCACGGAGACGAGCAGCTGGGAGATGCTGTCATGCAGCTCGCTCGACACGCGCTTGCGCTCCTGCTCCTGCACATCGACGATCCGGTGGGTCAACTCCTTCAGCTTGCCATCGGCAAACTTCTGCTCCGAGAAGCTGACCGTGGCCACAGCGGTCAGGCTCAGGAGGATGGCGACCATGGTGATGAGGAAGATCACCAGCACCGTCTGCTGCACGTTGGCGGTGAAATCGGCACGGACGAGGGCCACTTCCCGGGCGATGTCGTCAATGTAGAGGCCGGTGCCGACCATCCAGCCCCACTTGTCCAGCATCACGGCATAGCCGAGCTTTTCGGCATTCATGCCGGCGCTCGGCTTGTCCCAGACATAGCGGTGAAAGCCGCCGCCGGCCTCAGCTGCGGCCATGAGATTGCGGATGACGTAATTGCCTTCCGGGTCCTGCAGATCCCACCATTTGCCGCCGACAAGATTGGCCAGTTTGGGATGGACGATGTTGGTGCCGTCGCGCAGATAGACGAAGAAATAGCCGTCTTCGCCGAAGGTGATGTCGTTGAGGATGCGTTTTGCTTCCGTTTGCGCCGCCTCGCGCCCGCCATGCTCCTCCTCATAGAGCTTCTGGATGGAGGTCAGGGCAAGGGATATGGCGTTCTGCACCTCCTGCCGCTTGCTGGACAGGATACGCTCCTCGACGGCATGGGTCTGGGCCTCGATCAGGCGCGAGGCCTGAAAGAAGGTGATGCCGCCAATCAGCCCCGAGACAGCTACAAGGGGCAGGATGGTGATGAGGAGCAGTTTTGTTTTGAATGTCACCGGTGGCCCCCTGCATTCCGAAAGTGATCCGCTTCCGGCAATAAAATTGCCGGAAAGCAGCGTCTTTTCAGTAGTACTACGGAAAAGATGCGCAGAAACACGACTAGCGCCTCATTCAAAGGATCACCTAGACACAGACAGGTGTCAGTGCAAGGCTTCAAAGTGGCTGAGCACTCGCCATATCTGGGAGGATATCGTTATGGATCGTCGTTCGTTTATCAAGAAGGCTGGCATTGGTGCTGGCGGTATTGCCGCTGCAACCACGCTTGCCGCTCCGGCAATTGCGCAGTCCCGCACCGACATGGTGATCGTTTCCACTTGGCCGCGCGACATGCCGGGCCTTGGTGTTTCCGCGCAGCGCCTGGCGGCCCGTATCGCCGAACTGACCGAAGGCCGCATCAACGTTCAGTATTTCGCCGCCGGTGAGCGCGTCGGTGCATTCGATGCCTTCGACGAAGTGGCTTCGGGCAACGCACAGGCCTATATCGGCGCCGACTATTACTGGAAGGGCAAGCACCCGGCCTGGTCCTACTTCACGGCTGTTCCCTTCGGCCTGACCTATGCCGAAATCGACGCCTGGATCAAGGTTGGCGGCGGCCAGGAACTGTGGGACGAACTGGCTGACCAGTTTGGCCTGAAGAACTTCAACGCCGGCAACACCGGTGTGCAGATGGGTGGCTGGTTCAACAAGGAAATTGAAACCGCCGACGACCTCAAGGGCCTGAAGATGCGCATTCCGGGCCTTGGCGGCGACGTCATGGCCAAGCTGGGTGCCTCGCCGGTGTCCCTGCCGGGCGGCCAGATCTATGAAAACCTCGTCTCCGGCGCTGTCGATGCCACCGAGTGGGTCGGCCCGTGGAACGACTATTTCATGAAGTTCTACGAAGCCGCCAAGTACTACTACTATCCGGGCATGCATGAGCCGGGCTCCATGCTGGCGCTGGGCTGCAACAAGTCCTGGTTCTCCAAGCTGTCGAAGATCGACCAGATGATCGTCGAAGCGGCCTGCAACGAGGAAAACGCTTTCTCGATGGCAGAAGCCAACGGCTTCAACGGCGCCTATCTCGACAAGCTCATCAATGAGCATGGTGTCGTGCTGCGCCAGTTCTCGGACGAAGTCTATGACGCCTTTGGCGATGCATCGGCTGAAGTGTTCGAGGAAACCATCCAGCACGGCGACCTGACCAAGCGCGTTCACGAGAGCTTCGTGAAGGCCCGTTCGGAAGTGGGCCGCTGGATGCTTCTGGCTGACACCGGCTACACGGTGCAGCGCAACCGCGTGCTCGGCATCAAGGTCTGACCGCCACTGGCGTCCACCTGACCGGGGGGCGGGGCTAGCCCCGCCCCCTTCCTGGTTCAAACCTTTTTTGACGAGGCGTTTGACGATGACGGCCTTGAACCCGGTTCAAGGCGCCGCTGCTGAGACTGCGCGTGCGCTGGAATCCCGGACCGGTGGTGTTCTTGCCATCCGGCTGTTCGGTTGGATCAATCTGGCAGTCATGACTGCCTTCCTGATCAACAACTACCTCACCTACTGGCAGGGTTTTCCCGGACCTGGAACCGGATCGGCCGGCGCGCAGATGCAGACCGGCCTCTATGCCGTGCTGGCGCTTCTGGCCGCCGCCTATGTGCTTTATCCCGGCTCACCCGGACTGCGCGCCGACAGCGAGCGGATCAACAGGCTGAACGCCTTCCTGATCCGCTGGGCTTTCTGGGCGGTGGTCATCGTCGGGGTCGCCGACGCAACGATTTCTTTCCTGCGTGTCGAAGGCGTGCTGGAAGCGGTGTTCGGCCGGCAGCTGGCGAGCGATCTCGGGCGGGCGCAATTCCGCGGTGGCTATGTGCACATGCCGCTCATCGCACTGTCGGTCCTGCTCGCGGCGATCACGCGGACCCTCGGCTTCTACTGGCTGGCTCTTCTGGTGGTGGTATCCCAGCTTCTGATCGTGCTGGGCCGCTTCGTCTTTTCCTACGAACAGGCGTTCCTGTCTGACCTCGTGCGCTTCTGGTATGCGGCGCTGTTCCTGTTTGCCTCCGCCTACACGCTCCTTGAAGAAGGGCATGTGCGTGTGGATGTGCTCTATGCCAGCTTCGGCGAGACGGCGAAGGGCTTTGCCAATGCCTTCGGTGCCATCGCCTTCGGCATGGTGTTCTGCTGGACCATTCTCTACTTCGGTCTGGGGTCAAGGCAGTCGATCATCAACAGCCCCATGCTCTCCTATGAGACGACACAGGCAGGTTTCGGCCTTTATGTGAAGTATCTGATGGCGGGCTTCCTTGGCGTTTTCGCCGTGAGCATGATGATCCAGTTTGTCAGCTACCTGTTTGCCGCCGTGGCAGACATGCGCGGCGAACCAGGTGGCCGCGAGCTCACCGGCTCCATCAAGCACTGACCCAGCAGGATTTGCACCTATGGAACTGTTTTTCCTTATTCTGCTGATCGTCCTGATGGCGGCGGCGCTTGGCTCGGGCTTTCCCGTCGCCTTTGCCCTGCCGGGATCGGCAATCATCTCCATCGGCCTGGCTGCCGGCGCTGGCTATCTGTTCGCCGGCCACACCGACGCCTATTTCTCCCATGGCGGCCCCACCCAGTGGCTGAGCGCCGGGGTGACCAACTTCCGCGGCATTTACTGGGAGGCGGAGCGCGACACGCTCATCGCCATTCCGCTGTTCATCTTCATGGGCATCATGCTGCAGCGGTCCAAGATCGCCGAGGATCTGCTCATCACCATGGCACGGCTTTTCGGGCCGGTGCCGGGCGGTCTGGGCATTTCGGTCATCCTGGTGGGCGCGCTGCTCGCCGCCACCACCGGCATTGTCGGCGCCACCGTTGTGGCCATGGGCCTCATCTCGCTGCCCGCGATGATGCGCAACAACTATTCGGTGCCGCTGGCCACCGGCACGATCGCTGCTTCCGGCACGCTGGGCCAGATCATTCCGCCCTCCATCGTGCTGATCATTCTGGCCGACCAGCTGTCCTCCAGCGTCGATCAGGCCGGCAACCTGCGTCAGGCTCTCTTCCGCGATGCCAATGGCCCCGGCCAGATGCCGTCCGACCTGGCCATTGCCTCCACCAGCGCGGGCGAGCTGTTCCTCGGCGCGATCCTGCCCGGCATGCTGCTCGTCGGGCTCTATGTGCTGTTCATGCTCGGCTTTGCCCTCATCAACCCCAAGGCTGCACCGGCTGTGCGCGGTCAGGGCAAGATGGACCGGCAGTTCCTGTTCCAGGTGTTCATCACGCTGGTGCCGCCGCTCGCCCTGATCGTGCTGGTGCTCGGCTCGATCATGGCCGGCATCGCCACGGTCAACCAGGCCGGCGCTGTCGGTGCCATCGGTGCCATGATCATGGCCGGCTACCGGCTGCAGGACGGCAAGGGCAAGGGCGTCTATACGCCCGCAATCATTGCCATTCTGGCGCTTCTGGGCATTGCCGTTGCCGTCAGCTTCTATGACACCAACATCAAGCGCGTTCTTTCGAATGGCGATATGACAGGCATCGTCCTCGGTGCCATCGCCGTTTCGATGCTGGTCTTTGCCGTGATCTGGAGCGGCTGGCGCACGATGGTGACGGACAACACCTTGCGCGAAGTGATGATCGAGACGGCCAAGGGCTCGTGCCTCGTGTTCATCATCCTGATTGGCGCGGCCATGCTGACATCGGCTTTCCGCGCCTTTGGCGGTGAGGATCTGGTCAAGGACTTCCTGCAAGGCCTGCCCGGCGGCTTCTGGGCCCAGTTCCTCATGGTCATGCTGGTGATCTTCATCCTCGGCTTCTTCCTCGACTTCATCGAGATTGCCGTGGTGGTGGTGCCGATTGTTGCGCCGATCCTGCTGGCTGACCCGTCCGCCAACGTGACGGCAGTCTGGCTTGGCGTGATGTTCGGCCTCAACCTGCAGACCTCCTTCCTCACCCCGCCCTTCGGCTTCGCGCTCTTCTATCTGCGCGGCGTGGCTCCGGCGGTGGTGAAGACGCTGCAGATCTACAAGGGCGTGATCGCCTTCATCGGCATCCAGCTGGTCGCGCTGGCGATTGTCGGCTTCAATCCGCAGATCGTGAACTATCTGCCGAACCGGTCCTCGCTGCTGTCCGAGACCGCGCCGCCGCCGAAGAACCCGCGTCTGCAGTATTGCATCGAGACCTACACCAGCCAGCAGTTCCGCCAGAACGGCGCCGCGATCACCGCTGCCATCAGCCAGCTCAAGGGAACGGATGTCAGCTATCTGCCGTCCGATCTGCAGCAGGAGCTGAAGTCCGGGCTGCAGAACGCTGAAAAGGCCATTCCGCAGATGGCGGAGATCGATGCTGCCGTTGCCGCCGTCACGCAGGCCGCAGTGACCTACCGTCCGTTGCAGGTTCAGGTGCGGGCGATCGAGCGGGATGCGCGCAAGATCGAGCGTGAAATCAAGGAACTGGAGGTGATCATTTCGCGCTCCGGTCCGACCGGCATCTATTCCGCGGAGCGGGGAGAGGATGCAAAGGCGGAAATGGCGGAGCTGCAGGCCGCGCATGATGCGCTGCTGGCGAAGATCCCGGCCAGCTGGGAAGACGTCCATACCGGCTTTGCCAAGGTGCAGGATGCGGAGAACAAGGCACGCCTCGCCTACCGCCGCCTCGCGGACAATGCCTCCGAGCCTGTGATGAAGGTGACAGCCGCGCTTCAGGCCGCACCTGCCCTGCAGGAGATGGAGGAGAAGTTCACGGCCCTGCAGGATGCGGTCATCTCCAAGCCTCTGCCCGAGGTGCTGGAGCAGATCGACTTGCTGCGCAGCGAGGTCTCCGCCCTTGAAGGCACGGCAGAGATCCGCAAGGGGATCAACGAGGCCCGCAAGATCATGCGCTCCAATGCGCCCGATCCGCAGGCAGCTGTGGCCGAGCTGGACAACTCCATCGCCGCGCTCAAGCAAGATCTCGCGTGGCGCCAGCGCGCCTTCGACGAGTTGCTGCCGAAGATTAGCGCCTATGATGCTGCCACCAGCGGCACCATCGGCCTGCGCCAGCTGCCGCGCCTGCCGCGTGATGTGGCGGTCGCGCTGGCGCCGTGCCTGTCGAAACACCGGGATGTCTCGCTGAATTTCTGACAGCTGGCTATTGACGAAAGCAGGGCGGGGATGGCTGATGGTCTTCCCCGCCCTTTGCTTTTCCGAAAAGGTTCCGCGATGTTCCGCACCGCTCAGGTGATCACGTTTTTCAATTCGGCGATTGGCCGCGCCGTGTCCTGGCTGATGCTGGGCATTGTGCTGGTGCAGTTTGCGGTGGTCATCCTGCGGTATGTGTTCGGGGCAGGTTCGGTCTGGGTGCAGGAAAGCATCCTCTACATGCATGGCTTCCTGTTCCTGCTGTCTGCCGCCTACGCGCTGGCCATTGATGCCCATGTGCGGGTGGATGTGTTCTACCGGGACGCCAGCCCCGCCCGCAAAGCGCTGGTGGATCTGGCCGGGTCCGCCCTGTTCCTCCTGCCCATGTGCGCCGTCATCCTCTGGCACGCCTGGCCCTTCGTCCAGATCTCCTGGATGATCCGGGAAGGCTCGCGCGAGACGTCGGGCATTCCGGCGCTTTATGTGCTGAAGACAGCGATCCTCGTCTATGCCGGGCTGCTGGCGCTGCAGGGTCTTGCCCTGATGCTGCGCGCTGCCGCTGCCCTGTCGGGCAACGCCCCGGCGCTTGAAACATTCGCCCGGAAAGAGGGCTGAGACATTCCATGGACCTGATTTCCATCCTCGACATTCTCATGTTTGCCACGGCCGTCATCTGCCTGATGGCCGGTTTCCCGGTGGCCTTCACGCTGGCAGGCGTTGCTCTCGTCTTTGCGCTGCTGGGGCATTTCTCAGGTGCCTCCTTGTCGCTCGGCGCCATTCCGCTGCGCATCTTCGGCATCATGACGAACGAGACGCTGATTGCCGTGCCGCTCTTCATCTTCATGGGCGTCATGCTGGAGCGCTCCAAGGTGGCGGAAGATCTGCTGGAGGCCATGGGCCGGCTTTTCGGCAAGATGCCCGGCGGGCTGGGGCTGTCTGTTTCCATCGTCGGCGCGCTGCTGGCCGCCTCCACCGGCATCGTCGGGGCGACGGTGGTGACCATGGGGCTCCTGTCCCTGCCCACCATGCTGCGCAATGGCTACAGCCCGCGCCTTGCCACCGGCTCGATTGCTGCAGCCGGAACGCTGGGCCAGATCATTCCGCCGTCGATCGTGCTGGTGTTTCTCGCCGACCAGCTTTCCAGCGCCTATCAGACAGCGCAGCGCAATCTTGGCAACTGGTCGCCGGACCCGTTCTCGGTGGGGGATCTCTTTGCTGCCGCGCTCATTCCCGGTCTCTGCCTCGTCGGGCTCTATATTGCCTATCAGATGGCCGTTGCCTTCCTGTCGCCCCACAAGGCGCCGCCCATGCGCGGGGCAGATGGCGGCGCGCCGCAGAAGGTGAGCCTGAAGGAGCTGGTCAGCGTGCTGGTGCCGCCGCTGGCCCTGATCATCGCCGTTCTCGGCTCAATTCTGGCCGGTGTGGCAACGCCGACGGAAGCTGCCGCAGTCGGCGCCGTGGGTGCGCTGCTTCTGGCAGGCTTCCGGGCGGATGTGTCCCGGCCCTTGCCCGTTTACGCCGGAGCTGCCTGCCTGCTGGCGGCCCTTGCCCTGTCGCGGGTGGTGGATCTTCGCATCACCCGGCTGGAAATCGGGCCGCTGGAATGGGCCGGGATCAGCCTTGCAGCGCTGCTGTGTCTTGTTGGTGCCTGGGGCATTGCCGTCTGCCTTGCCCGCGTGCTGCGCTCGGGCGTGCTGGCGCCGGTCATCCAGTCCTCGACGCAGATCACCGCTATGGTCTTCACCATCATGATCGGTGCGACGTTCTTCTCGCTGGTGTTCCGGGATCTGGGCGGCGACGAGCTGGTGCATTCGCTGCTGAAGGACCTGCCGGGCGGCGCGCTTGGCGCCATGCTGGCGGTCATGCTCGTCATGTTCGTGATGGGCTTCTTCCTCGATTTTCTGGAGATCGTCTTCGTCGTGGTGCCGCTCGTCGCCCCCGTGCTGCTGCAACTGCCCATGCCCGACGGCAGTTCCATGCATCCGGCCTGGCTCGGCGTGATGATGGCGGTCAACCTGCAGACCTCCTTCCTCACCCCGCCCTTCGGCTTTGCCCTGTTCTATCTGCGCGGTGTAGCCCCAGCCTCCGTGCGCAGCTCGGACATCTACCTCGGCATCATCCCCTTCGTGCTGATCCAGGTGCTGATGCTGGTGATCCTCTGGTTCGTGCCGCAACTTGCCACCTGGCTGCCGCAGGCGATCTACGGGTAGCCGCTGGAGTTTACGCCCAGTCTACCTGTGACGTCAGCATGTAGCCCGAGCCGTAAATGGTGCGGATGAGGGGCGTCGCGGATTCGGTCGCCAGTTTCTTGCGGATGCGGGAGATGCGCACGTCGATGGACCGGTCGAGGCTGTCGTCGCGGCCGCCGTGCTCCAGCAGGTAATCGCGTGAGAGCACGCGCTTGGGCGCCCGCAACAGGGCTTCCAGCAGGGTGGCTTCACCCGTGGAGAGGAACGTCTCCTCGCCCGAGGGCGAGACGAGCCGCAGGGCGCCGGGATGAAAGGTCCAGCCGGCAAAGCGGGCGGCATTGCCCTTGCCGGGGGCGGCGGCCTGACGCTCGGATGAGCGGCGCAGCACGGAGCGCAGCCGCGCCACGATCTCGCGCGGGTCGAAGGGCTTCACCACATAATCGTCAGCACCCATCTCCAGCCCCATCACCCGGTCGGAGGAATGGCTGCGGGCGGAAAGCACGATGACGGGCAGGGAGGTGCGTTTGCGGATCTCGTTGATGAGGCTCATGCCGTCCATGTCCGGCAGCCCAAGGTCGATGAGGCAGGCATCGGGCAGCTGCTGGTCCATCATGGCAAGCATCTTGCCCGCCTGCTGGAAGCAGACCGAGCGGAAGCCGTAGACCTCCAGCGTGCTGGCCAGAATGGCGCAGATCTCCGCTTCGTCGTCGCAGATGTAAACAAGTCCGGACATGGCTGTTGTGCTGCTTCCGGGGCCGGGCGTCTCAGGCGTCATGAGCGGTGATCTTCCTCAAGGTTCCAGACAGCGCTGCCATGTCAAAGGGCTTGGTCAGAAGCGGAAAAGCTGCGGTATCGGGCTTCTGGCCTGACCCTTCCGCGGGCGCGCCATAGTCGGCATAGCCGCTCATCAGCGCAATGCCGATGTCCGGGCGCTCCTGCCGGATCTGGCGCACGAGGGCGAGCCCGTTCATCTGGCCGGGCATCACCACATCGGAAAGCACGGCCCGGATTTCCGCCACATCCTGCGCCAGCTCAAGGGCATCTGCGGGGCTTTCCGCCGTCAGCACCGTATAGCCGAGGTCGCGGATCTGCAGGGCGACTGCCTCGGCCACGGCCGCTTCATCCTCCACCAGCAGGATCAGTTCGCCGTTGCCCATGGCAAGGGCCGTCTGCACGCCCTCAGCTCCCGTTCCAAAAGGGCCGGTGCCGGCACTGAGGGGCAGCAGCAGCGACACGGTGGTGCCTGCGCCGGGGGCGGTGGAAATATCCGCATGCCCGCCCGCCTGCCGGGCAAGGCCATAGACCATCGACAGGCCTAGGCCGGAACCGGTGCCGAAAGGCTTTGTCGTGAAGAATGGCTCGAAGGCCCGCTGCCGGGTCGCTTCATCCATGCCCTGGCCGGTGTCGCGCACGCTGATGCGGGCATAGGGGCCTGCCGCCAGACCCGCGCCGGGCAGATCGCGCTCCACCAGCTGCTCCTGCGACAGGCTGACGGTGATGCTGCCGCTGCCGCCTTCCGGCATGGCATCGCGGGCATTGAAGACAAGGTTGACGATGGCCGTTTCCAGCTGCGCCGGGTCCACACGCGCCACCAGCCGTTCATCGGAAAGGTCAAAGGACAGGCTGATGGCGCCGGGAAGGGAGCCATGCAGCAGCGTCGCGGTGTTGGCCAGAAGCGGCGCCAGTTCCACGGTCTGCAGGTCTGAGGACTGGCCCCGGCTGAAGGCCAGCATGCGCTGGGTCAGGTCCGCCCCGCGCTGTGCCGCCTGCAGCATGGGGGCAAGGTGGGCCTCCACATCGGCGGGCGTCACCTCACTGCCCTTGCGCTTCAGGCTGAGGAGATTGCCCATCAGGATGGCAAGCAGATTGTTGAAGTCATGCGCCAGCCCGCCGGTCAGCTTGCCGACCGCATCCATGCGCTGCGACTGGGCGAGCGCCGCCTCGTTGCGCTTCTGCTCCGTGGCATCGAGCGACAGCACGAAAACGCCGAGCGTGCGCCGGTCCACGGTCATGTCCGGAATGAGGGTGGAGCGCATGTAGGCCAGATCGCCGTTCGGCTTGCGGCGGCTGTACTCATAGGACACCGCATGGCCGCTGAACGCATGCTCGATCTGCGGCTGCAGTTCGGTGAAGAGTTCCGCCCCCAGCACTTCGCGGGCGGGCCTCCCCGCAATGGAGGCGATGGAATGGCCGAACCATTCTGCATAACGCCGGTTGGCAAAACGGAAGACGGGACCGGCTCCAGAACCCGTGTCCGGGGCCATGTAGGCCACAAGAGCCGGGATGTTGTCGGTGACGAAGCGCAGCCAGTCCTCGCTCTGGCGCAGGGCGCGGGTGCGCTCGGCCACGGTCCGCTCCAGCTTCTCCTGCCGCCGCCGCTCCTCGGTGATGTCGGTGTAAATGGTGACGAACCCGCCCTGCGGCAGGGGCGTGCCGCGCACGGCAATCACCTGGCCGTTGGGGCGGATGCGCTCGAAATAATGCGGCACGAACTGGCGTGCCCGTTCCAGCCGCCGCTGGATCTTGCCTTCCACATCACCGGGGCCGTATTCCCCGCGCTCCGTGTTGACCCGCAGGAACTCCGCCAGATGCGCGCCGCGCCGGGCCAGCTCCTGGGGGAAGTCCAGCATCTCCCAAAGACCCCTGTTCCAGGCCACCAGCTGCAGGTTTGCATCGAAGACCGAGAAGCCCTGATTCACATGATCAAGGGCAGCCTGCAGCATGTCGATATATTCGGTGGTGCCGGAGCTGATCGTCATGGCGTGAGTTTAGGCAGAAGGCCGGAGGGAACACCAGTCAGCCATCGGATGAATGGAGGATGGCCCTGAAACAATTCGTCACAGTCTGAACATACTGGCGCAATGCACCGGGTCTACCGTCAAATGCAACCCATGGTGAGACATCCGCAGGCTCCGCCAAAGAAAGAGCTTGCGGCCCTTCGGGAGGAAGGCGTTTCATGAGGGCCAAAACGCGACTCCGGTAAACGGGGCGCCTGGGAGGGTGGACGACGCGATGGCAAGATTGACCAGCGCTGCGAGGGAAGGTGCGGACACCTTTCCGAAGATTCTCTTGTGCAATGCGAAAGAACTTGGAAGCCGTACTGCAGTGCGGGAGAAGGACCTTGGTATCTGGCAAAGCTGGACCTGGGCTGAAGTTCTTGACGAGACGCGCAGCTTTTCGATCGGGCTTGGCAGTATCGGCTTGAAGGCAGGCGACAAGGTCGCAATTGTCGGTGCCAACAGGCCCCGGCTTTACTGGTCGATGGTGGCGGCTCAGGCGCTCGGCGCCATCCCGGTTCCGGTCTATGCTGACTCCGTCGCAGAAGAAATGGCCTATGTTCTGGGTCATGCCGAAGTTCGCTTTGCGGTTGTGGAGGATCAGGAGCAGGTCGACAAGCTTCTCTCCATGGCGGAGATCGTGCCGAGCCTGAGTGCCGTGATCTATGATGATCCGCGCGGCCTGCGGGACTATGACCACGGCCGCCTGTTCAGCTTCACCGGCGTGCAGGATCTTGGCCGCCAGCATGTTGCAGCAGATCCGAAGGCGCTCAGCGCCTGGGAAGAGGGGCTGGCACAGGGCAAGGGCAGTGACATTGCCGTGATGCTCTACACTTCCGGCACCACCGGCCGCCCCAAAGGCGTGATGCTGTCCTTCGACAATCTGGTCATTTCGGCGCGCAACGCCAATGCCTTCGACAAGCTGGACGAGAGCGAGGACATCCTCGCCTATCTGCCGCTGGCCTGGATCGGCGACCACGTGTTCTCGCTGGCACAGGCCTATACGGCCGGTTACTGCGTCAACTGTCCGGAAAGCCTTGACACGGTGGATCTGGACCGGCTGGAGATCGCGCCGACCTATTTCTTCGCTCCCCCGCGCGTTTTTGAAAGCATGCTCACCCGCATCATGGTGCGCATGGAAGATGCAGGCCGGATGAAGAAGGCCATGTTCGACTATTTCATGGGCGTGGCCCGCCGGTCGGGCGAAAAGATCCTCAACGGCCAGCCGGTGCCGCTCAGCGACCGGCTGCTCTACGGCCTTGGCGAGCTTCTGGTCTATGGCCCGCTGAAGAATCGCATTGGCCTGACCCGGCTGAAGGTCGGCTACACGGCGGGTGAAGCCATCGGCCCGGAGATCTTCAGCTTCTACCGCTCGCTCGGCCTCAATCTGAAGCAGCTCTACGGCCAGACGGAAGCCAGCGTCTACATCACCCTGCAGCCGGATGGCGAGATCTTTGCCGATACGGTCGGCAAGCCCGCGCCGCAGGTGGAGTTGAAGATCGCGGAAAACGGCGAGGTGCTCTACCGCTCGCCGGGCACCTTCGTTGCCTATTACAAGAACGACGAGGCCACCCGCACCACCAAGACGGAAGATGGCTGGGTGTTCACCGGTGACGCCGGCTTCATTGCCCCCAACGGCCACCTGAAGATCATCGACCGCGCCAAGGATGTGGGCAAGCTCAACACCGGTGCGCTGTTTGCCCCGAAATACATCGAGAACAAACTGAAGTTCTTCCCCAACATCAAGGAGGCGGTGGCCTTCGGCAATGAGCGGGATTTCACCGGCGTGTTCCTCAACATCGACCTGACGGCGGTGGGCAGCTGGGCGGAGCGCAACAACGTCAATTACGCCAGCTATCAGGAGCTTGCCGCCCATCCGGACGTCTACCGGATGATCCAGCAGCATGTGGACCAGGTGAACCGGGATCTGGCGGCAGAGCCGATGATGGCAGGCGCGCAGATTCACCGCTTCCTCATCCTGCACAAGGAGCTGGATGCGGATGACGGCGAGCTGACGCGCACGCAGAAGGTCCGCCGCTCCTTCATCGCCGAGCGCTATGCGCCGCTGATCGAGGGGCTCTATGACGGCTCCACCTCGCGCCATGTGCGCACCGAAGTGACCTTCGAGGACGGCCGCACGGGCGTCATCGAGGCAACGGTCGAGATCAGGGACATGACGCCGCACGCCCCGGTGCAGGCCATGCGGGAGGCTGCAGAATGAATGCCGTGACAGCAACCAGCCTGCCCGCAGCCGAACCGGCGGCCAGAGCAGAACCTGCTCCGGAAGTGCTGCTGAAGGTGGACAACGTCTCGCTGTCCTTCGGCGGGGTGAAGGCGATTACCAACATCTCCTTCGACATCCGCAAGGGCGAGATCCGCGCCATCATCGGCCCCAACGGGGCGGGCAAGACGTCGATGCTCAATGTCATCAACGGCTTCTACCATCCCCAGCAGGGCACCATCACCTGGAAAGGCACGGCCCGCAGCAAGATGCGGCCCTATGATGCGGCGGCGCAGGGAATTGCCCGCACTTTCCAGAATGTCGCGCTGTTCAAGGGCATGAGCACGCTGGACAACATCATGTCCGGCCGTTCGCTGAAGATGCACCGCAACTTCTTCTGGCAGCTCCTGCATTACGGCCCGGCGCGGGACGAGGAAATCGAGCACCGCCGCAAGGTCGAGGACATCATCGACTTTCTGGAGATCCAGGCCATACGCAAGACGCCGGTGGGCAAGCTGCCCTATGGCCTGCAGAAGCGGGTGGAACTGGGCCGGGCACTGGCCATGGAGCCGGAGCTTCTGCTGCTCGACGAGCCGATGGCCGGCATGAACCTTGAGGAGAAGGAGGACATGAGCCGCTTCATCCTCGATGTGAACCAGCAGTTCGGCACCACCATCGCCCTCATCGAGCATGACATGGGCGTGGTCATGGACCTGTCCGACCGGGTGGTCGTGCTCGACTACGGCAAGAAGATCGCCGATGGCCCCCCTGCCGAGGTGCAGGCCAGTCAGGAAGTCATCGACGCCTATCTCGGCGTGGCGCATTAAGGGGGGCGGCGATGCTCTATGATATTTTCATCCTGCCGTTTGCGCAGATGGCCGATCAGCCGGATTTCCTGCTGCAGGTGCTGTGGGAAGGCTTCGTGGCGGGCATTCTCTATGCCCTGATTGCCCTTGGCTTCGTGCTGATCTTCAAGGCGTCCGGCGTCTTCAATTTCGCGCAAGGCATCATGGTGGTGTTCGCCGGGCTGACGCTGGTCGGGCTCTATGAGCACGGGGTTCCCGCGTTTCTGGCGCTGCTTTTGACCATCGGTGTGATGGGCATTCTGGCCTACACGATCGAGCGGGTGGTGATGCGGCCGCTGGTGAACCAGCCGGAAATCATCCTGCTGATGGCGACCATCGGCATGACCTATTTCCTCATCGGCTTTGGCGAGTTCATCTTCGGCGGTGAGCCGAAGCGGATGATCACGGAAGAGCTGTGGCTGCCGACCGGTTCGACGGCGCTGGAGCTTGGGGAGGACGGCCTCGTCATCCTGCAGCATATCGACATTGCGGCGGCGGTGATCGCCATGCTGATGGTGGCAAGCCTCGGCATCTTCTTCAACAAGACCCGCATCGGCCGGGCGCTGCGGGCGGTGGCAGATGACCATCAGGCGGCGCTTTCCGTCGGCATCTCGCTGAACCAGATCTGGGCCATCGTCTGGTTTGCCGCCGGTATCGTGGCGCTGGTGACGGGCATCATGTGGGGGGCGCGTTCGGATGTGTCCTTCGCGCTGGAGATCGTCGCCTTCAAGGCGCTTCCCGTGCTCATCCTTGGCGGCTTCACCTCGATCCCCGGCGCCATCATCGGCGGACTGATCATCGGCTTCGGCGAGAAGCTCGGCGAGATCTATTGGGGTCCGCTGGTGGGCGGGGGCATCGAGTCCTGGCTCGCCTACATCATCGCCCTGATCTTCCTTCTGTTCCGTCCGCAAGGTCTCTTCGGCGAACGCATCATCGAGCGCGTGTGAGGTCCCATGTTTTACCGCGAGGCAGGCCAGTTCAAGACGAGCTACGAGGCGGATCAGGCGCTGTTCCCGATCCGGCAGGACCGGATCGGCATTGCGATCCTGATCTTCGCAGCCTTTGTTGCAGTTCCTTATCTGGCTAATGACTTCTTCCTGAGCTCGATCATGATCCCGTTCCTGGTGTTCTCGCTGGCGGCGATCGGGCTCAACGTGCTGACGGGCTTTGCCGGTCAGCTGTCTCTCGGCTCCGGCGCCTTCATGGGTGTCGGCGCCTATGCAGCCTACAAGCTCACCTCCATCTTCCCGGATGTGAACGTGATCCTGCTGGTGCTGGTGTCGGGCGTGTTCTCGGCTGGTATCGGCGCGATCTTCGGTCTGCCGAGCCTGCGCATCAAGGGGCTCTATCTGGCGGTGACGACGCTGGCGGCGCAGTTCTTTCTGGAATGGTGCTTCATCCGCATCGGCTGGCTCTACAATTACAACGCCTCCGGCGCCATCGAGATCCCGCACCGGACCATGTTCGGCATCACCATCGCCGGGGCCGAGTCCACACCGCTGACCCGCTATTTCATCGTGCTGTGCATCACGCTTGCCATTGCGGTGCTGGTGTCGAACCTCATCCGTGGCCGCATCGGCCGGAGCTGGATGATGATCCGCGACATGGATATTGCGGCGGAACTGATCGGCATCCGTCCGCTCCGGGCCAAGCTCTTGGCCTTCGCCGTGTCGTCCTACATCTGCGGCGTGGCGGGTGCGATGATGGTGTTCTTCTGGCTGAATGCGGCCGAGCCCTCGTCCTATTCCATCGCCCTGTCATTCCAGATCCTGTTCATGGTCATTCTGGGCGGGCTTGGCAGCATCAGCGGCTCGTTCCTGGGCGCGGCCTTCATCTGGATCCTGCCGGTCGTGCTGCGCGCCATTCCGGCGATGACCGGTATCGAGGTGGGGGCCGAGACGATCCAGCATCTGGCCCACATGATCGTGGGTGCGCTGATCATCTTCTTCCTGATCGTGGAACCGCATGGTCTCGCCCGG
The DNA here is from genome assembly GCF_054073275.1 of Pannonibacter sp. Q-1. Classification (NCBI taxonomy): domain Bacteria; kingdom Pseudomonadati; phylum Pseudomonadota; class Alphaproteobacteria; order Hyphomicrobiales; family Stappiaceae; genus Pannonibacter; species Pannonibacter sp. Q-1. The sequence continues at coordinate 229,130 of NZ_JBSXNB010000006.1, read as the reverse complement.
CTGTGGCAGATCGGCAAGCAGAAGCTTCGGGTCTGGCCGTTCCCGTACTGACGGCCGCCTGCAATCGAAACCGGCCGGATCCGGCATCCGCAATAATGACAAGGGTAGGCGGACCAGAAAGCCAGCCGTTCTTTGGGAGGAAAGCAAAATGAACTTCAAGGCAATCGCATTGGGAACCGCACTCGCGCTGGGGGGCGCAGCGCCCTTCACCGTCCAGACCGCCGCAGCGGAAGGCAACTATATCCCGCTTCTGACTTACCGCACCGGCGCCTTTGCAGGCTCGGGCATCCACATCGCCAACGGCATGTATGACTATCTGCAGATGCTGAATGAGCGCGATGGCGGCATCGGCGGCGTCAAGATCATCCTGGAGGAATGCGAGACCGGGTATGACCCGCAGAAGGGCATGGAGTGCTACGAGGCGACCAAGGGCAAGGGTGCCCTGATGTACAATCCGTATTCCACCGGCACCACGCTGCAGATCATTCCGAAAGCCGGCGTCGATAAGATCCCCGTTCTGTCCATGGGTTATGGCCTGTCGGCAGCAGCCGTCGGCAACACCTTCCCCTGGGTCTTCAACGTGCCGGACACCTATTGGGACGGCCTGTCCGTGATCATCAAATACATTGGTGAGCAGGAAGGCGGCATGGACAAGCTGAAGGGCAAGAAGATCGGCTACATCTTCCTCGACGCCGGTTTCGGCCGCGAACCGATCCCGCTGCTGGAGCAGCTGTCCAAGGACTATGGCTTCGAGGTGACCCAGTATCCGGTTCCCGCCAAGGAAATGCAGAACCAGTCCTCGCAGTGGCTCAACATCCGCCGCGACCGTCCGGACTATGTGATCATGTGGGGCTGGGGCGCGATGAACCCGACCGCCATCAAGGAGGCCGTCAAGACGCGCTTCCCGATGGACAAGATGATCGGTGTCTGGTGGTCGGCCGGCGATGATGATGCCGCTGCCGGCGGGGCCGGTGCCAAGGGCTACAAGGCGCTGAACATCTCCGGTCTCGGCACGGACTATCCGGCGCTGGCCGACATCAAGAAGCTGGTCGTCGATGCCCGCAAGTCGCAGACCACGGAGGCCAATTTTGGCAACGTTCTCTACAACCGCGGTGTCCTCAATTCCGTGCTGATGGCTGAAGCCATCCGCACGGCGCAGGAAAAGACCGGCAAGACCGTTCTGACCGGCGAAGACGTGCGTATCGGTCTTGAGTCCCTGAACATCACGGCAGAGCGTCTCGAGGAAATCGGCCTTGCCGGTTTTGCTCATCCGATGAAGGTCACCTGCGAGGATCACGCCGGTTCGCATCCGGTCTACATCCAGGAGTGGGACGGCACCAAGTGGGTGAAGGCGACCGACTGGATCGAGCCGATGAAGGACGTCGTGCGCCCGCTGCTTGAGGCCGCAGCCAAGGAGTACACGGAAAAGAACGCTCCCTGGCCGGCCCGTACGGAGCCCTGCCCGAACTGACAAGAGTTCAAGGATGCTTTCTGCCGCGGGCATGAACCGCCCGCGGCAGGGAAATGCCGGAAAGAGGATCAGACCCGTGCTTCAAGCTTCCAGCCCGGCTGCGGCCAGCAGCCCCATCCTGTCGGTGAACAACATCGAAGTGATCTATGATCACGTCATCCTGGTGCTGAAGGGCGTGTCCCTGACTGTGCCGGAAGGCGGTATCGTTGCCCTTCTGGGGGCCAATGGCGCGGGCAAGACCACGACGCTGAAAGCCATCTCCAACCTGCTGCGGGCCGAGCGCGGGGATGTGACCAAGGGCAGCATCACCTTCAAGGGCGATCAGGTGCAGGACCTGTCCCCTAATGATCTGGTGCGGCGCGGCTGCATTCAGGTGATGGAAGGCCGTCATTGCTTCGGCCATCTGACCATCGAGGAAAATCTGCTCACCGGTGCCTATACGCGGCGTGACGGGGCAGGGGCGATCAAGGCCGATCTGGAGATGGTCTACAATTACTTCCCCCGCCTGCGGGAGCGCCGGCGCAGCCAGGCGGGCTACACGTCCGGCGGCGAGCAGCAGATGTGCGCCATCGGCCGGGCCCTGATGAGCCGGCCGCGCATGATCCTGCTGGACGAGCCTTCCATGGGACTGGCGCCGCAGCTGGTGGAAGAAATCTTCGAGATCGTGAAGCAGCTCAACGAGGAGCAGGGCGTGTCCTTCCTCCTGGCCGAGCAGAACACCAACATCGCGCTGCGCTATGCCACCTACGGCTACATCGTGGAATCGGGCCGCATCGTGCTCGATGGCGAGGCCAAGGCGCTGCGCGAGAATGAAGACGTCAAGGAATTCTACCTTGGTGTCGGCGGTGAGGGCCGCAAGTCCTTCCGCGATGTGAAGCATTACAAGCGCCGCAAGCGGTGGCTGGCGTAACCAGCGCAAGTTATTTCAAGGCGAAGCAAGCGAGGACAGGCTATGACGGCGGAACATCGTGAAGCGCGCGAACGGCGGTCGCCGGATCAGCGCGAGGCGGAGCTTTTTGCCCGGCTTCCGGAAATCCTGCGCCATGCGCGGGAGGAGGCGCCCGGCTGGGCCCGCCATCTGAAAGACGTGGATCCGGCCGCCGTCACCTCGCGGCAGGCGCTGGCTTCCGTGCCTGTGCTGCGCAAGTCGGACCTGCTGCAGCACCAGAAGGCGGAACCGCCCTTCGGCGGGTTTCTGGCCGGTTCCCTCAAGGGTGTGCAGCGGGTGTTCATGTCTCCGGGACCGATCTGGGAGCCGCAGCCGGAAGGGCAGGACCCGTGGAACGTGGCCCGGGCACTGGCGGCAGCGGGCTTCCAGGCGGGTGATGTGGTGATCAACACCTTCTCTTATCATCTGACGCCGGGCGGCTTTCTGCTCGATCACGGCGCGCGGGCGCTGGGCTGCACTGTTTTTCCCGGCGGCGTCGGCAACACGGAAATGCTGCTGGAGGCCATCGAGACGCTGAAGCCCTCCGGTTATGTCGGCACGCCGGATTTCCTGAAGGTGCTGCTCGACAAGGGCAAGGAACTGGGGCGGGACATGTCCAGCCTCAAGCGAGGCCTTGTCTCCGGCGGGGCGCTGTTTCCCTCGCTGCGGGCGGATTATGCAGCGCGCGGCATTGCGGTTCTTCAGTGCTATGCCACGGCGGAACTCGGCGTCATCGCCTATGAGAGCGAGGCCGGCAGCGGCATGATCGTCAACGAGGACTATATCGTCGAGATCGTGCGTCCCGGCACGGCGGCACCTGTTGCAGATGGCGAGGTGGGGGAACTGGTGGTCACCACCTTCAACCGCACCTATCCGATGATCCGCTTCGGCACGGGTGATCTTTCAGCAGTGCTGCCGGGCCAGTCCCCTTGCGGGCGCACCGGGCAGCGCATTGCCGGCTGGATGGGCCGGGCCGACCAGCGCACCAAGATCAAGGGCATGTTCGTCGATCCGGTACAGATCGCCGATGTGCTCGCCCGTCATCCGGAAATCCTCAAGGCGCGGCTCGTTGTCACACGCGCCAGCGAGCAGGATGTGATGACCCTGCAGGTGGAAACCGCCACCGCAGACACGGCCTCTGCCATCGCCGCAACCCTTCGGGAGGTGACCAAGCTGAAGGGCGCCGTTGAATGCCTGGCCGAAGGCAGCCTGCCGAATGACGGCAAGGTCATTTCCGATGAGCGCGACTACGGAGGCCAGGCGGCCTGATCGGCCTCTCCCGCTTCTTTTGGGCGGCACTGATCCGGGATCTGAGTTCTGACGTACTGGACAAGGCTGGCTGGTGTCTTATGTTCCGGCCAAATGTGCGCGTGTGCACGCCTGCCCGTTTCCGGAGTTGTCATGACCGTCCAGTTTTCCCCTGAAGCCCTGGCTGAAGCCGGCCAATCCATGCGCAGCATCAAGCTGCCGGACGCCCACCCGCCGGTGAAGGCGGGCAAGATCGGTGTGCTTCTCGTGAACCTCGGCACCCCGGATGCCACAAGCTACTGGCCGATGCGCCGCTATCTGCGCGAGTTCCTGTCCGACAAGCGCGTCATCGAATGGCCGAAGGCGCTCTGGTACCCGATCCTCTATGGCATCGTCCTGATCACCCGGCCGAAGAAGTCCGGCAAGGCCTATGACGAGATCTGGAACAAGGAGCTGGACGAGTCGCCGCTGCGCACCATCACCCGCAGCCAGTCGGACAAGCTGACGCAGATGATGGGCGATCATGGCGGACGGCTGAAGATCGACTGGGCCATGCGCTATGGCCAGCCCTCCATCCGCTCTCGCCTTGAAGCGCTGAAGGCCGATGGTTGTGACCGCATTCTGGTGTTCCCGCTCTATCCGCAGTATGCCGCCTCGACCACGGCGACGGTGAATGACGAAGTCTGCCGTGCCCTGCTGGAGATGCGCTGGCAGCCGGCCATCCGCACCGTGCCGCCCTATCACGACGACCCGGCCTATATCGAGGCTCTGAGCCAGTCGGTGGAGCGCCATCTTGCCGGGCTCGATTTCGAGCCGGACGTGATCCTCACCTCCTATCACGGCATTCCGCAGTCCTACTTCAAGAAGGGCGACCCCTATCATTGCCACTGCATGAAGACGACGCGGCTGATGCGCGAGCGGCTGGGCATGAGCAAGGAGAAGCTGCGCGTCACCTTCCAGTCCCGTTTCGGCCCGGAAGAGTGGCTGCAGCCCTATACGGACAAGACCGTCGAGGCGCTGGCGAAGGACGGCGTGAAGAACATCGCCGTGATGAACCCCGGTTTCGTCGCCGACTGCCTTGAAACGCTGGAGGAAATTGCCGGAGAAGCCGGGGAGATCTTCCACGAGAATGGCGGTGGCGAGTTTACCCACATCCCCTGCCTCAATGACAGCGATCTGGGCATGGCCGTGCTGGAACAGGTGGTGCAGCGCGAACTGTCCGGCTGGCTCTGAAGCCTCCGGTCCTCAACGGGAATGCTCCTGATCCGGGTGGCGGTGCTGCCCGGCTCTTTCTGGGTGGCATCGCAGGCTGATCCGTCGCATACTCCGCCCGTTTTGAAGGCAGATAAGACGGGAGCCTCGCATGCCCTTGGCCGATTACGGTTTCAACATTGTTCTAGTTGCACTCTTTTTCTTCGTCATCCTGCTGATTTTTGCGGGCGTGAAGACTGTTCCGCAGGGCTATAACCTGACGGTCGAACGCTTCGGCCGCTACCGGCGCACCCTCTCGCCGGGCCTCAACCTGATTGTTCCGGTCATCGACAAGATCGGCCGCCGCCTCAACATGATGGAGCAGGTGCTCGACGTCCCCTCCCAGGAGGTCATCACCCGCGACAACGCCACGGTGACGGCGGATGGCATCACCTTCTATCAAATTCTGGACGCCGCCCGCGCCGCCTATGAAGTGGCGGGGCTGGAGAACGCCATTCTCAACCTCACCATGACCAACATCCGCTCGGTGATGGGCTCGATGGACCTGGATGAGCTTCTGTCCAACCGTGACGAGATCAACACCCGCCTGCTGCGCGTGGTGGATGCCGCCGCCGAGTCCTGGGGCGTGAAGATCACCCGTATCGAAATAAAGGACATCAATCCGCCGCGCGATCTGGTGGATTCCATGGCCCGTCAGATGAAGGCCGAGCGTGACAAGCGCGCCTCGATTCTGGAAGCCGAAGGCAAGCGGCAGGCTGAAATCCTCAAGGCCGAGGGCGAGAAGCAGGCGCTGATCCTGCAGGCTGAAGGCCGCCGCGAATCGGCTTTCCGTGATGCCGAGGCGCGCGAGCGCGAGGCTCAGGCCGAAGCGACGGCAACGCGCCTCGTCAGCGAGGCGATTTCGGCCGGTGACATGCAGGCGATCAACTACTTCGTGGCGACCAAGTACGTGGAAGCCTTCAAGGAGCTGGCGACCTCGCGCAATCAGAAGACCCTGATCCTGCCGATGGAATCCACCTCGCTCCTGGGCGCCCTGACCGGCATCGGCGAGATTGCCCGCGAGGCTTTCGGCAACAGGGACGGCGAGGGCCGGTCCAGCTCAGGTTCCGGCCTGCCGTCCGTGCCGCGTCCGGGGCAGAGTGAGGGTGCATGAGCACATTTGAGCAGATCTTCCAGGGATTTGGCGCCTGGGGCTGGTGGTTCGCCGGCATCCTGCTCTTCGGGGTGGAGGTGCTCGTTCCGGGCACCTTCTTCCTCTGGTTCGGCGTCGCGGCCATCCTGGTTGGTGTGGTCAACCTGATCGAACCGCTCACCTGGCAGACGAACATCATCCTCTTCGCGGTGCTGTCCGTCATCAGCGTGGTTGCCGGGCGGTGGTTCATGCGGCGGCGGGAAAGCGCCTTTGGCGATCCCGGCCTCAACCGGCGGGGCAGCCGCTATGCCGGACACATCTTTGTTCTGAAGGACCCGATTGTCTCAGGGACAGGCTGGCTTTCCGTTGACGACACGGTCTGGCAGATCACCGGCCCGGATCTGCCCGCGGGCACCCGCGTGATTGTGGAAGGCGTGGAAGGTGTGCGCTTGCGGGTCAGGCAGGCTGCTGACGCCTGATCCCGGTGCCTTCAGCGCGGACCCGGTTTACAGGTTCCCCGGCGGGATCGGCGGGGCCTCGCGCATCAGCAAGACGCTGATGCGCCGGTTCGCCGCCAGGAAGGGGTCGTTCGGGAACAGAGGCTCCGTATCGGCCTTGCCCACCACCGAAAAGATCTGGTCTGACGGCACCCCATATTCGTTGAGGATCTGCCGGGCGATGTTCGCCCGGTCGGTAGACAGCTCCCAGGTGGTGTAATTGGGGTCTGTGGCGGCGCTGCCGGTTGTCGTGTGGCCGGTGACCTCGATCCGGTTCGGCATATCCGCCAGAACCGGGGCAATTTTTGCCAGGATACGGCGGGTGGTCTCATAGGGATATTTCGAGCCTTCCCGGAACATCGACCGCCCATCCTGATCCACGATCATGATGTTGAGGCCTTCCTCGGTTTCCTCGAAAATGATGTGCTGGGAGATTTCGGTGATCTCCGGCATTTCCTGCAGGGCCTGGCGCAGGGTCGCTGCCGCCGTGGCAAACTGGCGGGAGCGCTCGATCTCGGCCTCCACCGTGTCGTGGGTGTTGGCTTCGGGTCCCTGCTTGGTGTTCTTCTCGTGACGCTCGCTGGCGAAGTCCGAATCCAGTTCCTGTGGAACCTGCGAGACCTGCTTCATGTAGTCGCGGATCGGAATGCCTTCCATTTCGATCACGCCCAGACGCCGCGAGTTCTCCTTGACGCCAAAGGCATCCTTCATCGAGCCGGCGACGATCTGGAGCTTCTGCTTGTCCTGAACCGAAAAGGAGATGATCAGCACGAAGAAGCAGACGAGCAGGGACATCAGGTCGGCGAATGTCACCAGCCATTCCGGGGCGCCGCCGCCTGCAGGCTTCTTGCGTGCCATGACCTGTGCTCCCTTTCCGCCCTTGCCTTATGCCGCGTCGACGAGGCCGGCACGGGCGCTTTCCGGCAGATAGGCGATCAGCATCTCGCGGATCAGCGCCGGGCTTTTGGATTCGCGGATCTGCAGGATGCCGTCGATGATGAGGGTCTGGTTGACCTCTTCCACGTCGAACTTGGCATCGAGCTTGTCCACCATCGGCAGACAGAAGCAGTTGGAAATCAGTGCGCCATAAAGCGTGGTCAGAAGGGCGATGGCCATGGACGGGCCGATGGCCGAAGGATCGTCCATGTTGGCCAGCATCTGCACCAGACCGACCAGCGTGCCGATCATGCCAAAGGCCGGGGCACTGTCGCCCAGGGCCTTGAACACGCGCTTGCCTTCCGCAAGGCGCGACAGCGTGAGATCCCGCTCGCGCATCATGGATTCGCGGATGAAGTCGATCTCGTAGCCGTCGGCGATATACTGCACGCCCTTTGCCAGGGTCGGATCCGAAACAGCGGCATTTTCCAGCCCGAGCGGGCCAGACTTGCGCACGATTTCCGCCAAGCCGCTGATTTCTTCGATCAGGTCGCGCGGCTTGATGTTCTTGGCACCGAAGCCGACCTTGGCGCCAAGGGCGAGGGCGCTGCCGATGCCCCCAAGCGAAAAGCGGATCAGGGTCGCGGCAAGGCCGCCGCCGACCACGATGAGAATGGAAGGAAGATCGACGAATTGACCGAAGCTGCCGCCCAGCAGGATGGCGACCATGACGATGGCAAAGGCGCCGATAATTCCTATGATTGAAGCCAGATCCATTCCAGGCACCGTTCCAAGAGGCCAAAGAGGCCGAACACTCTGGAGCCGGAGCTTAGAGAAACTAGGCTAATCAATCCCTAATCACGCTGTGAATTGAGGTTTTTGCGTTAAGCAACCTTTGCGTCAGGCCGCTCCGATGCGCAGCAGGTCGTGCATATGGATGATGCCGGCAGGCTTGCCGTCTTCCACCACGAAGATCGAGGTGATCGCCGCCGTGTTGAGGAACTCCAGCACGGCACCTGACAGCATGTCGCCCGGAACAGACTTCGGCCGCCGGGTCATGATTTCATCGACGGTCTTGTCGAGGAAATTGCTGCTCATGTGCCGGCGCAGGTCACCGTCGGTGACGATGCCGGTGAGATTGCCGGCCTGATCCGTGACACCGGCGACGCCAAAGCCCTTCTGTGTCATCAGCACGATGGCATCACGCATCCGCGTGCCTTCCACCGTGAGCGGCATGGCATCGCCCTTGTGCATGATGTCGCGGGCAAGCCGGAGGCTCGCTCCCAGCTTGCCGCCCGGATGGAAGACGCGGAAATCCTGTGCCGTGAAGCCGCGCGCCTCCAGAAGAGCCACTGTCAGCGCATCGCCGATGGCCAGTTGCAGCAGCGTCGAGGACGTCGGCGCAAGGCCATGCGGGCAAGCTTCCGTCACCTGCGGCAGGGCGAGGACGATGTCGGCTGCCTTGCCGAGCGCGCTGGTGGCCGATGAGGTGATGGCGATCAGCGGCACCTTGAAGCGGCGGGTATAGGCGATGATGCTGGCCAGTTCCGGCGTTTCGCCGGACCAGGACAGGGCAACCACCGCATCATTCTGCGTGATCATGCCAAGGTCGCCGTGGCTGGCCTCGCTGGCATGGACGAAGAATGCGGGCGTTCCGGTGGAGGCCATGGAGGCGGCAATCTTGGTGCCGATGTGGCCGCTCTTGCCGATGCCGGAAATGATGACGCGGCCAGCAATGCCATGCAGAAGCGCCACCGCACGGGTGAAGGGCTGAGCCAAGCTGTCCTGCAGCGCATCGCGCAGGGAGGTCAGAGCTGCCAGCTCCGTGCCGAGCGTCCGGTCCGCTGAAGCTAGAGTTTCGCGGTCCTCACTTGAAAGTGATGAGGGGGCGGTGTCGGTAAGGCTGGCGCTGTGCATGGCTTTGTCCTGTTGCGCTGCGGACCTCAGCCCTTGTGCGGACTGAGGCTTGTGCGGACTGAGGCCTGTCTATGCCAGCGGCGGCGGCGGCGCAAGCATCCGGGTGGATGATGCCTGCCCGGACGGGTCAGCGGTAACCCTCTGGCAATGCCAATTTACGGCACGGAAACCCGTGGTTAACCATGTATCCCGCATTTTGAGACGAATTGTACCCATGGGTCCCGGTCCGGCTTTTGATGATGCGCCAGTTTTTCTCCTGCCTGCTCGTGAGCGCCTTGAGCGCGCTGCCTGCGGCTGCGCAGGTGGCCGGCAGTCCGTCCACGGGCGCAACGGGACTGCGCACCAGCACCTTTGATGGCAGCGGGCAGGCCATGGACAGCACCGGCGGACAGGCTCTGCCACCGGCTGGTGGCGCGGCGCCTTCGGCCACAGGCTCCCTGCCGGCGGTCAATCCGACGCAGGCGCAGGTCTATTCCCTGATTGGCGGCACGGAAGAGGCTGGCTCTGCCGGGCTTGTCGGCACCGGCCGCCAGAGCCAGACGCGGCCCTTCTCCGACCGGGTCAACGCCGTGCGCCGGGTCAGCGCCAACGGCGGGCAGGGCGGCGCCCTGGGCAATGATGTGTTCGACGGTGAAACCACCTATGATGCGCCTTTGGGGCTGCGGGTGGGCACCTTCACGGTTGTGCCGCAACTGACGGTCTCCGGGGGCTGGTCGGACAATGCGGCCGGCTCTTCCAGCGGGCGTGCCAACGCGCTCTATTCCGTTGCACCCGACCTGCAGATCCGCTCGGACTGGTCCCGGCATCAGCTGGATGTATCGTTGCGCGGCTCCTATGCGGCCTATCCCGGCAGCAATGTGCGGAGCGAGCCTTCCATCGACACCAGAGCGGCGCTGCGGCTTGATGCCGGGGACAGCACGCAGATCAACAGCTCACTCGGCCATTCCTATTCGCGTGAAGACACCTCCACGGCGGAGAACCCGAATGGGGAAGGCGATGTCAATGTGGTGAATGCCTCGCTGGGCGTGACCCGGGAGGCGGGCATTCTGGCGGCCACCCTGCGCGGTGATGTGGCCCGGACGATGTATTCCGAGGGGCAGAGCGGGGCAGACCGCAGCGGACGCGACAACACGCTCTATTCTGCGACGCTGCGGCTGGATGCCCGCACTGGCGCAATGCTGCAGCCCTTTGCCGAAGTGACCGCTCTGCGCCGCGCCTTCGATGAGGATTGCGCTGCCCCTTGCATCCGCCGCGATGCCAAGGGCTATGTCCTGCGCAGCGGCGTGACCATTGCCGCAGGGCCAAAGCTTGCGGGCGAAGTGGCGGCCGGATGGCGGGTGGAGCGGCTGGACAGCCGCCAGCTTCAGGATCTGGCGGGTCTGACCGTCGACGGTTCGCTCGTCTGGTCGCCGACGCGGCTGACGACAGTCACCGCAGGTCTGACCACAACGCTCAGCCCGTCGGATCTGGCCGGATCTTCCGGCTCGATCCTCTACAGCGCGGACCTGCGCGTGTCCCATGCCCTGTCCGAGCGGCTGGTGGCGCAGGCGGGCGCGGGCTATGCGCGGCGCCACTATCAGGGCGTGGGCATCGAAGAGGCAACCACCAGCGCGCTGGCGGGAGCAACCTATGCCCTGACACGCAACGTTGCCTTGACGGGGACATATACCTATCGGACCTTTGACAGCTCAATCGCCGGTGCGGATTACGATGAAAACCGCATCCAGGCGGGTGTCCGGATACGCCGGTGAGCCGATGAGGCCAGAAGATCAGCTTGCCAACATGGGGTGCGGGGGCATTCCGGGCATTAAGGAGGCCTGAATGACGAACAACGGTTTGACCGGACAGGATGTGTCCCGGCCAATGGGCCGGATCGCCAGAAAGGCTCGCGGCCTTGCCGCTGCCGTGCTGCTTGCTGCTGGAGGGATGATGCAGGCTGGCTCTGCGCTCGCGGATGCGGGCTTTCAGACGTGGGTCCGCAATTTCTGGCCGCAGGCACAGGCGGCAGGGATCAACAGCCAGATCTACAACGCCGTTTTCACCGGCATGACGCCGGATCCGGACACGGTGCGCCTGATGTCGCGCCAGTCCGAGTTCGTGAAGCCGGTGTGGGACTATCTCGAAAGCGCGGTTTCCCCCACGCGGATCGAGAATGGCCAGAAGATGCTGCGTGAGCATGCCGCCGTTCTGCGCGAGATCGAGGCCCGCTACGGCGTGCAGAAGGAAGTGGTTCTGGCCGTCTGGGGCATGGAAACCAACTACGGCAGCTTCATGGGCGGCCATGATGTGATCCGCGCGCTGGCGACGCTTGCCTATGAAGCGCCGCGCCGCCGTGAGTTCTGGCAGGGCGAGCTGGTCTCGGCCCTGGGCATCATTCAGGCCGGCCATGTGCGCCACAAGGACATGATCGGCTCCTGGGCCGGTGCCATGGGCCACACCCAGTTCATGCCGTCGAGCTGGAAGCGCTATGCTGCCGATTTCGATGGCGACGGCCGCCGCGATATCTGGACCTCCATTCCCGATGCGCTGGCTTCCACCGCCAATTACCTGAAGGAACACGGCTGGCAGCCAGGCAAGACCTGGGGCTATGAGGTCAGCCTGCCGCGCGGCTTCGATTACTCGCTGGCGGACGACACCACCTCCAAGACGCTGGCCGAATGGTCGCGGCTTGGTGTCGTGCGGCCGAATGGCCGCGGCTTCCCGCGTGCCGATGACACCGCCGTGCTTGTGCTGCCGGCCGGGGCGGCTGGTCCGAGCTTCCTGATGCTGAAGAATTTCTCCGTCATCAAGCGCTACAACAATGCCACCGCCTATGCGCTGGCCGTTGGCCATCTGGCCGACCGGATCCGGGGCGGCGATGCCTTTGCCGGGGGCTGGGCGCGGGAGCATCTGCCGCTCAACAAGGACCAGACCATGCAGCTGCAGGCAGCTCTCAACCGCAAGGGCTTCCAGGCTGGTGAGCCGGATGGTCTGGCAGGCCCCGCCACCCGCCGCGCCATCCGCGCCTTCCAGAAGTCGCGCGGCCTGATCCCGGATGGCTATGCCTCGGTCATGCTGCTGTCCAGGATCGGCAGCGGCAGCTAATACCAAGGCTTTCGATGCTGACGCATCACGCCTTGAAAATGCTCAAGCACCGTACGGGCTTGACCAACTCTCGATGAGCCGAACTCATCGAGAGTTGGTGTAGCACTTCCGGAGCGGCGCCGGATTGCCTATAGTCTGACCTTGTTCAGATGGAGGTTTCCGGGTGCCGCTTCTTTCGTTCAGGATGCGCTGGCTTGCCATTCTCCTTGCAGCTCTGGTTGTTCTGCCGGTGCTGCAGGGGGCTGTGCTGGCGCAGGGGCGCCCCATTCCGCCTCCCCCTTCCGAAGATGGCTTCAACCCGCTGCGCCCGCTCATGCGCCTGTTCGGCGTGTCCCGGCCCGAGGTGCGGGTGCAGGAAGCCAAGCCTGTGGTGCGCAAGAAAGCCCCGGCCGCCCCCAGCAATACCCCTCCCAAAGTCGTGGAAGCGCCGAAGGAGCCGGATGCAGGTGTTGTGCTTGTGCTCGGCGGGCCAACGGCCGCAGCCCTTGCCGAAGGGCTGACCTCCATATTTGCACAGAAGCCGATGATCCGGGTTGAGCTTCTCACAGAGGCGCCTGCGGCCTCACCGGCCGCGTCTCCCGAGGGCGGCACCGGGGCGGCACAGCCGGCCGCCCGGCCTGACGGCCTGATGGGAGAGCCGGACCCGGCGTGGACGGAGCGGGCGGTCTCGCGCATCCGCGGCGGCGGCGTCAAGGCGGTCGTGGCTGTCTTCGGCTATGCCGATCTCAAGGATCTGCCGCAGCCGGATGGCGGTCTGGTGCCCTTCGGCAGCGATGCCTTCAAGGCGGAATACCGCAAGAAGCTGCGCGCCCTGGCGCTGGCCATGCGGCAGGAGCGCAAGCCCCTGCTGCTGGTGGGCCTGCCGCCGACCGAAGCCGCCCGGCTTGATCCCGGCTTTACGCTGATCAACGATCTGCTTCAGAGCGAAGCCGCCATGACCCGTTCAACCTATGTGGACATCTGGAAGATGTTCCTGGATGACAACGAGGCCTATACCGCCTTCGGGCCGGATGTGGACGGCCAGCGCCGCCGCCTGCGCGCCAATGATGGCGTCGGCTTCACCTGGGCCGGGGCCCGCAAGGTGGCGTTTTTCGTCGAGCGGGAGCTTGCCCGTGTGCTTGGCGGCTATGGCGGGCTCGCCTTTGAAGGCGTGGCGGACGATCCGAACTTCATCGTCCTGACCGGACGCGCCCTGTCGGCAGAGGACCATCTGGCGGGCGATGCCAACGAACCCCAGATCCTGCCTCCGGTGGAAACCGAAGCCGCCGCCCGCCTTGCCCGCAAGTTCCTGGCCACAGGCGACACCGGCGCGCCCACTCCCGGCCGCGTGGATTTCACGGGTGCTGTGCCAAATTGACGGATTGGGGCTTCCGGGGTCTGGCGCTCTGAAGGCCGGCTCTGTCCCGGTGTCAGTTGCGGCAGCCTTTGAACAAGGTCGCCGGTTGCCGCAACCCGCTGGAGCCTGGTGTCACCAGCTGCGCCGGCAGCTGCTATCTGGCCAGCTTGTAGCGTTCGGCAGGCTTGCCATCAAACATCGCCTGCAGCAGCCTGCCGGACAGAGCAACGTAGTCCGGCAGCAGAGACGTGTCGTGCAGCGACGGTGCGGTGATGGTTTCTCCTTGTTCGAGGCCTGAGAGCGCCGCATCGACACAATCCTCCGTGGTCATGACGATCGCCTCCGGCAGAGGCTCAAGGTCTGCGCCTCCGGCGACTTCCCAGCCTTCGGAAACGACCGCACCGGGCAGCACCAGCTGAACCCTGACCGAGGTGCCTTCGGCTTCGTGCTGCAGGCTCTGGGTGAAGAGGAACACATAGGCCTTGGTGGAGCCGTAAACAGGAATGCCGGGATAGGGGCTGAAACCGGCGCCGGACCCGATATTGACAATCGTTCCGGCATTGCGGCCCTTGAACGCCGCGAGCGCGGCTTTCGACAGGGCGGTCAGGGCCGTAATGTTCAGGGCGATCATGCTCTCGATTGTGGCATCAGGTGTCTGTGTGAGAGGCTTCAGAGCAGAGAAGCCGGCATTGTTGATGATAAGTGAAATGGAAGGATCATCCGACAGGAGCTGCGTCACCGCAGAGACCCCTTCAGCGGTGGTGAGATCGGCGGCCAGCGCTCTGGCGGAAACCGGGAACTGCTGCTGCAATTCCCCGGCAATGTGCTGCAAGCGGTCCTGCCGCCGGGCAACCAGCACGAGGTCATATCCGCGCGCCGCAAGACGCTCGGCATAGACTTTGCCGATCCCGGAGGACGCTCCGGTCACGATGGCTGTTCCGGGTTTCTTGAGGTTTGAATGTGTCAAGGCGATTTTCCTTATGAGGATGACGAATTGCCTCAACACAGGTATATATCGTGTACTAAGTGTCAATTACGCACTTAATGTATCCTAGGTATCGTCAAGGAAACCGGATGTCCTATACAGAAGAGCGTGTTCTCGAAACACTTCCTGGCGTCAGGCCGGTGCTCGAACAAATAGCCCACAAGTGGTCTATTCTGATCCTGACCTTTCTCTGCGAGGAGCCGAAGCGCTTCAATGCTCTCAAGCGCCGCCTCGACGGGATTACCCAGAAGGCGCTGACTGAGGCGCTGCGCAAGCTGGAAAGAAACGGGCTGGTGCAGCGGACGGTGACAGCCACGTCGCCGGTTGCCGTCGAATATTCGATCACGCCGCTGGGCCGGACGCTGCAGGATCCATTTCTGGCTCTTTATGATTGGGCCGTTGCGCATCAAGGCGATCTTGCCGCTGCACAGGAGCGGTTTGACACGAAGCCTTAGACGGCTTGCGGCGGGGCTGGCCGCGCAGGACCGGACGGTGGCGGCCTCGGCCGGAGAGTGGGCCTTATCCCAAAACAAAAAGAGCGGCCCGGGGGCCGCTCCTGGGGATTGTGCTGTTCCGCCTGCCGCTCAACGGGGCAGGTTGGAGGAGCCGGTGAGGAATTCGTCCACGGCGCGGGCGGCCTGGCGGCCTTCGCGGATGGCCCAGACGACCAGCGACTGGCCGCGGCGGACGTCGCCGGCGGCAAAGACGTTGGCATAGCTCGTCTTGTAGTCCTCGGTGTTGGCCTTCACGTTGGTGCGGCCATCCAGCTCCAGCTTGCCGTCCAGCTCGGCGATGAAGGTGTCGAGGCGCGGGCCGGAGAAGCCGATGGCGGCCATCACCAGATCAGCGCGCAGGATGAACTCCGTGCCGGGGATCGGCTTGCGCTTTTCGTCCACGCGGGCGCATTTGACGCCAACGATGTGACCGTCCTCGCCGACGAGGCCCAGGGTCGCAGCGGAGAATTCGCGCTCGGCGCCTTCGGCCTGCGAGGAAGACGTGCGGAACTTCGTCGGCCAGTAGGGCCACACGGTCAGCTTGTCTTCCTTCAGCGGCGGGATCGGGCGGATGTCGAGCTGGGTCACCGACAGGGCGCCCTGACGGAAGGCCGTGCCGACGCAGTCGGAGGCGGTGTCGCCGCCGCCGATGACGACCACATGCTTGCCCGCAGCCCAGATCGGCGCCTCGCCGGAGACATCCTCACCGCCGACGCGGCGGTTCTGCTGGACCAGATAGTCCATGGCCCAGTGGCAGCCTTCCAGCTCCATGCCGGAGACGCCCGGATCACGCGGACGCTCGGCGCCGGCGCAGATGATCACGGCATCATGGCGCTCGGACAGCTCTTCCATGGTGACGGTGACACCGACGTTGACGCCATAGTGGAAGGTGACGCCTTCTTCTTCCAGCTGCTTGACGCGCAGGTCGATGTGGCGCTTCTCCATCTTGAAGTCCGGGATGCCATAGCGCAGCAGGCCGCCGGCCTTGGGCTCGCGCTCATAGACATGGACGGTGTGCCCGGCGCGGGCCAGCTGCTGGGCAGCGGCCATGCCGGCCGGGCCGGAACCGATGACGGCAACGGTCTTGCCGGTCTTGGTGGCGGAGGGTTCGGCGCGGATCCAGCCTTCCTTCCAGCCCTTGTCGGCAATCGCCTGCTCAACTGTCTTGATGTTGACCGGGGCGTCCTCGAGGTTCAGCGTGCAGGCCTCCTCGCACGGGGCGGGGCAGACGCGGCCGGTGAACTCCGGGAAGTTGTTGGTCGAATGCAGGTTGCGCAGCGCCAGTTCCCAGTCGCCCTGATAGACCAGATCGTTCCAGTCCGGGATCTGGTTGTGCACGGGGCAGCCGGTGGGGCCGTGGCAATAGGGGATGCCGCAATCCATGCAACGGGCCGCCTGACGCTCGACCTCGCCCTGGTTCAGCGGCAGGGTGAACTCGCGGAAATGGCGGATGCGGTCGGATGCCGGCTGGTACTTCTGCTCCTGCCGGTCGATTTCCATAAATCCGGTGACCTTGCCCAAGGTGACCTCCTCAAAACTCGTTTCGTCCTCAGCCGCCTCGACCGTTTGTCCGGGAGACGGCGCTGTTGCCGGGTGGTGCCGGCCCTCAGCGTCTGCCGCGAGGGCCGGGCGCAGGTGGCGGGCTTATTCCGCCGCCACCATGCCGAGCCGTTTTTCTTCCATCTCGCGCAAGGCCCGGCGGTACTCGACGGGCATCACCTTGACGAATTTCGGCCTGTACACATCCCAGGCATCCAGGATCGCCTGAGCCTTGGTGGAGCCGGTGTGGGCCACATGGTTGAGCAGGAGCTGGCGCAGGCGCTCGTCGTCGTGGCGGGTCATGTCGCCCGTCACGTCCACGCGGCCCTTGTGCTCGATGTCGCCGCCATGGTGGTGCAGCTTCTCCAGCAGGTCGTCTTCCTCGGCCACCGGCTCGATATCGACCATGGCAAGGTTGCAGCGGGAGGAGAAGTTGCCTTCCTCATCCAGCACATAGGCGATGCCGCCCGACATGCCGGCTGCAAAGTTGCGTCCGGTCTGGCCGATGACGACGACGATGCCGCCGGTCATGTATTCGCAGCCGTGGTCACCCACGCCCTCGACCACCGCAATCGCACCGGAGTTGCGCACGGCGAAACGCTCGCCCGCAACGCCGCGGAAGTAGCACTCACCCTCGGTCGCGCCGTAAAGCACGGTGTTGCCGACGATGATGGACTCTTCCGGCACGATCCGTGCCTTGTCCGACGGACGCACGATGATCTTGCCGCCCGACAGGCCCTTGCCGACGTAGTCGTTGGCATCGCCCCGCAGTTCCATGGTGATGCCGCGGGCGAGGAAGGCGCCGAAGGCCTGACCGGCAGTGCCCTTCAGGTTGATCTTCAGCGTGTCCGCCGCCAGGCCCTTGTGGCCGTAGCGCTTGGCCACTTCGCCCGAGAGCATGGCACCGGCAGACCGGTCGACCGAGCAGATGGTCTCCTCGACGATGGTCGGCGTCTTGTCTTCCAGCGCCGGACGGGCAGCCGCGATGAGGCGGCGGTCCAGGATATCCGTGATCGGATGCTCCTGGCGCTGGGTCCAGCGGGTTTCTTCCGGAGCTGCCTCGGGCTGGAAGAAGATGCGGCCGAAGTCGAGGCCCTTCGCCTTCCAGTGGTCGATGGCGGTTTCCTTGTCGAGGAAGTCGGAGCGGCCGATGATCTCGTTGAGGTCGGCAACGCCGAGAGAGGCCATCAGCTCGCGCAGCTCTTCTGCGACGAAGAAGAAGTAGTTGATCACGTGCTCCGGCGTGCCCTTGAAGCGCTTGCGCAGCACCGGGTCCTGGGTGGCGATACCAACCGGGCAGGTGTTGAGGTGGCACTTGCGCATCATCAGGCAGCCTGCGGCGATCAGCGGCGCGGTGGCAAAGCCGAACTCGTCCGCACCCAGAAGGGCGCCGATGAGCACGTCACGGCCGGTCTTCAGGCCGCCGTCCACCTGCAGCGCCACACGGGAGCGCAGGCCGTTGAGCACCAGCGTCTGCTGGGTTTCGGCAAGGCCGATTTCCCAGGGGCTGCCGGCATGCTTGATCGAGGTCAGCGGCGACGCGCCGGTGCCGCCGTCATAGCCGGAGACCGTGATGTGGTCGGCGCGCGCCTTGGCAACGCCTGCGGCCACCGTGCCGACACCCACTTCCGACACCAGCTTCACGGAGATGTCGGCTTCCGGGTTCACGTTCTTCAGGTCGTAGATCAGCTGCGCCAGATCTTCGATCGAGTAGATGTCATGGTGCGGCGGGGGCGAAATCAGGCCCACGCCCGGGGTCGAATGACGCACCTTGGCGATGACCGCATCGACCTTGTGGCCCGGCAGCTGGCCGCCTTCACCGGGCTTGGCGCCCTGGGCCACCTTGATCTGCAGCATGTCGGCATTGACCAGATATTCGGTGGTGACACCGAAACGGCCGGACGCGATCTGCTTGATGGCGGAGCGCTGCGGGTTCATCGAGCCATCCGGCAGCGGCTTGAAGCGCTCGGCTTCCTCGCCGCCTTCACCGGTGTTCGACTTGCCGCCGATCTTGTTCATGGCAATGGCGAGCGAGGTATGCGCCTCGCGGCTGATCGAGCCGAAGGACATGGCGCCCGTGACGAAGCGGCGGACGATCTTGTCGGCCGGTTCCACCTCGCCGATGGAGATCGGCTTGCGGCCCAGCTCTTCCGCGCTCTTGATGCGGAACATGCCGCGGATCGAGAAGCGGCCGGTCTCCTTGTTGGAAAGCTCGGCGAACTCCCGGTACTTGTCCGGCAGATTGCCGCGCACGGCGTGTTGCAGGGTGGCGATGGAATCCGGCGTCCACATGTGGCTCTCGCCGCGGATGCGGTAGGCATATTCACCGCCCACTTCCAGTGACCGGCGCAGGATGGCGACATCCTCGAAGGCCATCTGGTGGCGCATGACGGTTTCCTGCGCCACTTCCTTCAGGCCGATGCCTTCGATGGTCGTGGCCGTGCCGAAGAAGTACTTCTCGACAAAGGCGGAGGACAGGCCGATGGCGTCGAAGATCTGCGCGCCGCAATAGGACTGGTAGGTCGAAATGCCCATCTTGGACATGACCTTGAGGATGCCCTTGTCGATGGACTTGATGTAGCGGTAGACCACTTCATCGGCATCGACTTCCTCGGGGAAGTCCATCTCGTGGTGCATCGAGAGCAGGGTCTCGAAGGCCAGATACGGGTTGATCGCCTCGGCGCCGTAGCCGGCCAGCACGCAGAAATGATGAATTTCGCGGGCTTCACCCGTCTCCACCACGAGGCCCACGGAGGTGCGCAGGCCCTTGCGGATCAGGTGATGGTGCACGGCAGCGGTGGCCAGCAGCGCCGGAATGGCGATGCGGGCGCGGCTGATCAGGCGGTCGGACAGGATGATGATGTTGTCACCATGCCGCACGGCCTTCTCGGCCCGCTGGCACAGTTCCTCCAGCGCATCTTCCATGCCCTCGGCGCCACGCGCTGCGGAATAGGTGATGTCGAGCGTCTTGGCCGAGAAGTGATTGTCCGCGATGTCGCCGATGCGGCGGATCTTTTCCAGATCCTCGTTGGTGAGGATCGGCTGGCGGACTTCCAGGCGCTTGGCGTGCGACAGGCCCTTGAGGTCGAACAGGTTCGGACGCGGGCCGATGAAGGAGACGAGGCTCATCACCAGCTCTTCGCGGATCGGGTCGATCGGCGGGTTCGTCACCTGCGCGAAGTTCTGCTTGAAGTAGGTGTAAAGCAACTTCGACTTGTCGGAGAGCGCCGAAATCGGCGTGTCCGTGCCCATGGAGCCCACGGCTTCCTGACCCACGGTCGCCATCGGCTGCATCAACAGCTTGATGTCTTCCTGGGTGTAACCAAAGGCCTGCTGGCGGTCGAGCAGGCTTTCACCAGCCACCGGAGCGCGCTCGCGCACGCCCGGCATGTCCTCAAGCACGATCTGCGAGCGGTGCAACCAGTCCTTGTAGGGGTTGGCGGTGGACAGCTGGCGCTTGATCTCGTCGTCGGAGACGATACGGCCTTCTTCCAGGTCGATGAGCAGCATCTTGCCCGGCTGCAGGCGCCACTTCTTGACGATCTTCTCGTCCGGGATCGGCAGAACGCCCACTTCCGAGGACATGATGACATAATCATCATCTGTGACGATGTAGCGGGCCGGACGCAGGCCGTTGCGGTCCAGCGTCGCGCCGATCTGGCGGCCATCGGTGAAGGCCACGGCGGCCGGGCCGTCCCACGGCTCCATGATGGCTGCGTGATAGGCGTAGAAGGCGCGGCGGTTCTCGTCCATCAGCGGGTTGCCGGCCCAGGCTTCCGGGATCAGCATCATCGCCGCATGGGCCAGCGAGTAGCCGCCCATGACGAGGAATTCCAGCGCGTTGTCGAAGCAGGCGGTGTCCGACTGGCCTTCGTAGGAGATCGGCCACAGCTTGGTGATGTCGTCGCCGAACAGCGGCGAGGACACGGACGCCTGACGGGCGGCCATCCAGTTGACGTTGCCGCGCAGGGTGTTGATCTCGCCGTTATGCGCCACCATGCGGTAGGGGTGGGCGAGATCCCAGGACGGGAACGTGTTGGTGGAGAAGCGCTGATGCACCAGGGCGAGGGCCGAGGTGAAGCGCTCGTCCTTCAGGTCCTTGTAATAGGCGCCCAGCTGATAGGCCAGGAACATGCCCTTGTAGACCAGCGTGCGGCTGGACATGGAGACCAGATAGAAGCCCTGCTTCACCGCGTTGCTCTCGGCGCGCACGGTGTTGGAAATCACCTTGCGCAGCACGAACAGGCGGCGCTCGAAGGTGGTCTGGTCGATGCCATCGGCCGCGCCAATGAAGAGCTGGCGGGAATAGGGCTCGGTGGCGGCAATGTCCGGTGCCTTGGACAGGGACGAATTGTCGACCGGCACATCACGCCAGCCGAGGACCTTCTGGCCTTCAGCTGCGACAACGCGCTCGACAATTTCCACGCACTTGGCGCGCAGGGCCGCGTCCTGCGGCAGGAACAGGAAGCCGACGCCATACTGGCCCGGCTCCGGCAGGGTCACCCCTTGCGCCGACAGTTCGGCCTTGAAGAATTCATGCGGGATCTGCACGAGCATCCCTGCGCCGTCGCCCATCAGCGGGTCGGCGCCAACCGCACCGCGGTGGGTGAGGTTTTCAAGGATGTTCAGGCCGTCCGCGACGACCTTGTGCGATTTCTGGCCTTTGAGATGCGCAATGAAGCCGACGCCGCAGGCGTCGTGTTCGCGAGAAGGATTGTAGAGCCCTTTATCTGCCGCCTCGCGCAGACGCGTGGCGATAGTGGTCGCGGTGCGAGCTTTTTTCGCTCCCTCGCGCCCTGCTACGGCCATGGCTGTGCTGGTGGTCAGCTCACTCTTCATCATATGCGCCCTCACTGTAATCCAGTGTTTCCGCAGCCGTCCTCAGGTCGCATGTGCGCACCTTTCCCCTCTTGGGGGCAAGACACGCAGATCTCCCTCAGCCTGTGCCGCGGCTCTGTCGTAGTTTTAACGCTTCGCTTCCACAAAGCGAACCGTCTTCTGGCGAAAGCAAGCCTCCCGCTTCGCCGGTGATGCCCTTTTTCTGCCTGTCGCACGGGGCAGCAAGGCAGTCTGGAGCCTGTCCGCAGGCTCTCGCATGAGGTGCCGGTGTCTGTGGTGCCTCCCCCATATCCGGCGATTGCCGCGGATTGGCCACGGCCCAGCGAGTAACCTCGGGGCTCGAAAAAGGGACAGTATTCCTGCCCTATTCCGAGCCGGGGGAACATGCCAGATTTCCCCCGGGGGGGCAAGACCGTTTATAAGGATTAAAATTCATTTTGTTTCGCCATTTGCAGCGCCAGGTTCATTTTCGGAACGGGCTGCGGCGGAATGAGCAACAAAGTTTCACGATTGCCGTTCACACTCCCGGCATCAGCGTATGCCTCCGCCGTCACGGGGCTTTGATTTTCCCGTGTCAGGGGGAAGGAGCATGATGCTGGTCATCCGCTACACGGCGCCATCGGGGGAGCCGGGACGGATAAAACGAGGTACGAAAATGAGCAAGACCTTTCTTTCTGCGGCAATGGTGGCCAGCGCTGTGGCGGCGGCGGTGGCTGGCGTGACTGCGCCGACAGAAGCTGGCGCACAGGCCAAGGAAAAATGCTACGGCGTGTCGCTGGCCGGCAAGAATGACTGCAAGGCCGGTCCGGGCACGACCTGCGCCGGCACGTCCACGGTCGACTATCAGGGCAATGCCTGGACGCTGGTGCCCGCAGGCACTTGCACGGAGATGAAGCTGCCGGATGGCCGCATGGGCTCGCTGACCGAGCTGGACCGCGATCTGCCGAAGTCCTGAGGCTGCAGGACTGGAATGCAGGATCAAGGCTTCCGGCGCGTGCCGCCGGAAGCCGCATTGCGGGGGAGCGGTTGCCATCATGACAGGGCTGCAGGAGACGGCGGACCTCAGTTTCATCCTGCCGCAGCGCGGCGGGGCGGGGCTGAAGCCGGAGCATTACACCGAAATTCTGTCGCAGAAGCCCGATGTCGGCTTCTTCGAGATCCACGCGGAAAACTACATGGGCGCAGGCGGCGCGCCGCATCATTATCTGGAGCGGATCCGGGCGGACTATCCCATCTCGCTGCATGGCGTGGGCCTGTCGATTGGCGGCGATGGCCCGCTGGATGAAGCCCATCTTGCCCGGCTGAAGCATCTTTGCGAGCGCTATGAGCCAGCCTCCTTCTCCGAGCATCTGGCTTGGTCCAGCCATGACACCGTGTTTCTCAATGATCTGCTGCCGCTGCCCTACACACAAGCGCGGCTGGATGTGGTCTGTGACCATATTGACCGGGTGCAGGAGGTGCTGGGGCGGCGGATGCTGCTGGAAAACCCCTCCACCTATGTGGCCTTTGCCTCCAGCGCGATGGATGAGCTGAGTTTTCTGGCCGGGATTGTCCGGCGCACCGGCTGCGGGCTGCTGCTTGACGTCAACAATGTCCATGTTTCCGCCGTCAATCACCGCCGCGATGCGCGGGACTATCTGGCGGTTTTTCCCATTGAACATGTGGGCGAGATTCATCTCGGCGGCCACGCGCCGGACACGGATGACGAAGGCGGGCCGCTGTTGATCGATGCCCATGACCGGGAGGTGGATGAAGAAGTCTGGAGCCTCTTCGCGGATCTCATGGCGCGGACCGGCCCGCTGCCGGTGCTGATCGAGTGGGACAACAACGTGCCATCCTGGCCGGTGCTGCTGGGGCAGGTGCAGGAGGCGGAGCAGATCATGGCCCAACTTCGGCACGAGGCCCGGCCGCAGGGGCTGCTGCGTCATGGCTGAGCAGGCCTCCGTTTCCAGCGCAGACTTTGCGGCGGCACTGATGCGGGCCGGCCTGCCGGTGCCGCAGGATGTGACCGGCCCGGACGGCGCTCCCGCGCCCAAGCGTTTCGGCGTTTACCGCAACAATGTCATCGTCAGCCTGACCGAGGCGCTGATGGCGACCTATCCGGCGCTGGTGCGGCTGCTGGGAGAAGAATATTTCCGGGCGCTTGCGCGGCTTTATGTGAGCGCCGAGCCGCCTTCATCGCCCGTGCTTCTGGCCTATGGCGGCAGTTTTGCCAGCTTCATTGCAGGGTTCCCGCCGCTGGCAGGCTATCCTTATCTGCCGGATGTGGCCCGGCTGGAATGGGCCTGGCTCGAGGCCTATCACGCGGCAGACCGGGCGCCGCTCGATCCGGCCCAGCTTGCCGCTGTGCCGCCGGAGCAGCTTGGCGCCCTGCGCTTCACGCTGCACCCGGCCTGCCGCCTGATTGTCTCGCCTTATCCGGTGCTGGATCTGGTCAGGGCCAACCGGTTCGAACTTGAAGGGGGCGTAGAGGTTGATCCGGGGCAGGGGCAGAGTGTACTCCTCACCCGGCCCGGCATCGATGTCATCCTTCATCCGTTGCGGGCGGGGGATGCGGCTTTTGTGGCGGCGCTGACCGCTGGCGATCGTCTCGCGGAAGCCGCAGGCAGCGCGCTGACTGTTGATCCGGCCTTTGATCTTGCTACCGCCATTGGCCTGTTGCTGCGCAGCGGTGCAGCTTGCGAATGCCAAATTGACCTTGCGTAAATTTTATCCGGATGCACTCTAGCACCAAGCCTTGCCACGCTGACGCATAACGCCCCGCAAAATGCTCAGACGCTGCATGGGCTTGGTATGACACCCGGAACTGTCCGGGAGGGACACTATGTTTGATTTCTTCATCCGTATGTACAATGGCTTTTTCGCCGGGCTGGAACGGGCAACCCATGGCTGGCTGATCGGCCTGGCCGGGCGCTTCGTCTTTGCCAGCGTGCTTCTGTTTTACTTCTGGAATTCCGCCCTCACCAAGATCGGGCCGGGCGTTCTGGGGTTCCTTCATCCGACTGATGGCGCCTTTGCGCAGATCCTGCCGTCGATGATGGAAGCGGTGAGCTATGACACCAGCAAGCTCGCCTTCTTTCCCTATCATGTGATCGTGATTGCCGGGACCTGGGCCGAATTCATCCTGCCGGCGCTGATCACGATTGGCCTGTTCACGCGGGCGGCCAGCCTCGGCATGATCGGCTTCATCGCGGTCATGTCCTATGTGGATGTCTATCAGCTTGGGGCCGATGCAACGGCCATCGGTGCGATGTTTGATGGCAATCCCTCGTCGATGATTGCCGATCAGCGCCTGCTCTGGGGCTTCCTGCTGCTGGTTCTGACCATCTACGGGCCGGGGCGCTTCTCCGTTGACTGGGTTCTGCGCCGCGCGCTTGCCCGGCGGGCGCGATATTATTGAGAGCAGTTGCAAGGCACGGGCTGCGGCGGATAGTGTGACCGCATGATATTTGCCAGTGACAATTGGGCCGGTGCCAGCGCACCGGTCGCCGCCGCCCTCTCCCGCCATTCCACCGGGCTTGCTCCGGCCTATGGCGGCGATCCGCTGACGCTTTCGGTCAAGGCCCGCTTCAGCGAGCTTTTCGAATGTAACGTCGAGGTCTTCTTTGTGCCGACCGGCACGGCCGCCAACGCGCTGGCGCTCTCGGCCTATGCGAAGCCCGGCGGTGTGGTCTTTGCC
Organism: Pannonibacter sp. Q-1; assembly: GCF_054073275.1. Taxonomy (NCBI): domain Bacteria; kingdom Pseudomonadati; phylum Pseudomonadota; class Alphaproteobacteria; order Hyphomicrobiales; family Stappiaceae; genus Pannonibacter; species Pannonibacter sp. Q-1. The sequence continues at coordinate 203,893 of NZ_JBSXNB010000006.1, read as the reverse complement.
CACGCCACGGCGCATGTGGCCAATGACGAGGGCAACGCGCCCGAGTTTCTGACCATGGGCCAGAAGATTCGCGGCCTTCCCGGTGCCAATGGCAAGCTGACGCCGGCCGTTCTCACAAATGCCATGGCCGAGCACCCGGATGGGGAGCTCAACAGCGGGCAGGTGGCCGGTCTCTCCCTGACCCAGGCAACCGAATGCGGCACGGTCTATACCGCGAAGGAAATCCGTGCTCTGGCCGATGTGGCCAAATCGCGTGGCATTGTTGTGCACATGGACGGCGCCCGCTTTGCCAATGCGTTGATCACCAGCGGCGGTTCGGCAGCGGACATTACCTGGCGCGCGGGCGTGGATGTTCTGTCCTTCGGCGGCACCAAGAACGGCTGCTGGTGTGCCGAGGCGGTGATCTTCTTCAATCCGGGCGAGGGCAGCCAGTTCCGCTATCTCAGCAAGCGGGCCGGGCATATCCTGTCGAAGAGCCGCTTTGTGGCGGCCCAGTTCGAGGGTTATCTGGAAGATGGCCACTGGCTGGACAATGCCCGCCATGCCAATGCCATGGCCCGCCGTCTGGCTGATGGCCTTGTCCGCTCCGGCTTTGCCCGGCTCGCCTGGCCGGTGGAGGCGAACGAGGTCTTCCCCGTGCTGCCCACCCATGTGATCAACCGGCTGAGGGCCGAAGGCGCCGTCATCCGCGAATGGCCGCCCGCCGGTCTTGAAGGGCACGCCGCACCGGGCGCCGATGAAGCGCTGCTGCGTCTTGTCTGCTCCTTCGCCACGACGGAAGAGGAAGTCGAGCGCTTTCTGGCACTGGCCGCTGGCTAATGAAGCCAGCGGAGCACTTTGCGCGCCGTTTAGGATAATTTTTCCTCAGGCTTTGGATTTCTCTGCACTTTTGGAAGTGCATTCTGCAATCCGGGTTTGCCTTTTCCAGTCTTGTTCTAGCCTTGCCGGCCTTGAGTCGTTGCAGTGCGGATCTTTCAGGAGGTCCGCCCGGCCAGTGAGGATCGTGCCATGAAGATTCACCCAACCGAAGACTTGCGGGTCTTGTCGATTGCCCGGCGGCTGCGGATTCCCGATGTGGGAGCCGCAGCTGCAGAGCTCGCCCCCGTGATTGAAGCTGACTGCCACCGGTACGGGTTTGTCGCCGCTGGTCCCTGGATCTTCATTGCACAGGGCCTGCCGCGCGATGGAAAAACAGAGTTCGACTGGCGTATCTGTCTGCCTGTCACCGGTGCAGAAACCTATGACGGGCCGCTGGATTTTCTGCATCTGGAGCCGGTGATGGTGGCTTCAGCGGTGCACATGGGGCCGTTGCGCAGCCTCTTTACGCAAGGATACCGTCCGCTGCTGCAGGATATCGAGGCTTCCCGCCATGTCCTTTCAGGCCAGAGCCGGGAAATCTATCATGACTGGCGGGGAGCGGGTGCCAGCTTCGGCCGTATCGAGATCCAGTTCGAACTGGCACGCTGAACGGAAAAAGCGCCCGGCGGGGCCGGGCGCTTCTGTCCTGTCTCTTGTCTCCGCGCACTGCGGAGCGTTTTGAACGGTGGCCTCATACCAAGGCCCTGAGATGCTGACGCATCACGCCTTGAAGATGCTCAAGCGCCGCACGGGCTTAACCAATGCTCGATGAGTCAAGTTCATCGAGCATTGGCCTCAGTGGGCCTTCGCCTCGATCTGCTTCGGCGTGCCGGCGGCGTTGATCTCGATCTTGCGCGGCTTCATCGCTTCGGGGATTTCGCGCAGAAGATCGATGTGCAGCAGGCCGTTCTCCAGATGGGCACCTTCCACCTTCACATATTCGGCGAGCTGGAAGCGGCGCTCGAAAGCGCGTGAGGCGATGCCGCGGTAGAGCACTTCACCGGCGGTTTCCTCGGACTTCTTCTCGCCCTTTACGGTCAGCGCATGTTCCTTGGCCTCGATCGAGAGATCGTCATTGCCGAAACCGGCAACGGCCATGGTGATGCGGTAGGTGTTTTCGCCCGTCCGCTCGATGTTGTAGGGCGGATAGCTCGGGGTGTCGGAGGTGGCGCTGTCGAGCATCGAAAGCAGCCGGTCAAAGCCGACGGTGGAGCGGTAAAGCGGGCTGAGATCAAAATGACGCATGGTTCTGTCCTCTTCATGAGCAACTGAATGCATGTGCCGGTACTCCCCCATTCTTGGCGGGAAACCGGCCGTTCCGCAGGCCCGTCTGGCGCCTGCAGCAATGAGGTGGGGAGGGGCTCAGGCGGTTTCAAGACCCGTTGGCACCCCCTGCCGGTGCAGATGAACGGCGGATGAACAACGCCTTCCGTTTTGGTTCAAGCGCCAGGGTGCATCTTCTTCACAACAGGCCGGCACTGCAGAGAAACACCGCCAGCCGCAGACAGGAAGAAAGGAGCATACCATGCTGAAGACCCTCATCTCCGCCACCGTGATTGCCGCCACCGCAGCTCTCGCCACCGTTCCGGCTCAGGCCTCCTCCGGCCTGTCCATTGAACTTCGCGCCGGTCAGGGTGCACCTGTCGTGCAGATCGATGGCCGTGGCCCTCACTGGGGCCGTGGTCCGGACCGCGGCCGCGATTGGGGCCGCCGTGATGTCCGGCTCTCCGCCCGTGATGTCCATCGCAGCCTGCGCCAGCGTGGCTACGAAAGGATTGATGTGCGCGATGCCCGCGGCCCGGTCTATGTCGTGTTCGCCACGTCCCGCCGCAGTGGTCCGGTCAAGCTGACGGTCAATGCCTACAACGGCAGCATCATCGACCAGCAGCGCCTCGGCCGCCGCTGGTAAGCCGCCGCCGGTAAATCTCAGGGCCCGGAGAGTTTCCCTCTCCGGGCCCTGACTTATACTGCTCCCTGTCCAAGACAGTTGAGCTGGCGCGCTGGCCAAGGTAACTCTGGGAAGCCTGCCCCTTGTGCCCGAGGCTTCCCAGATGACCCTGACCGAAATTCCCGGCAACCCGATCCCTGATGGCGCGGTGGCCGGCTTCATTGAAACGCCGGATCGCGTCAGGCTGCGCTATGCCCGCTTTTCCGCAAAGCCGGGCCAGCTCAAGGGCACTGTGACACTGCTGCAGGGGCGGGCGGAGTTCATCGAGAAATATTTCGAGGTCATCACGGAGCTGCAGGAGCGCGGCTTCCACGTGGTGGCTTTCGACTGGCGCGGGCAGGGCGGTTCCGACAGCCATCCCGGCTCGTTGAAGCGCGGCAATGTCAGCAGCTTTTCCCGTTACCGCATCGATCTTGAGACTGTGGTGAGGCAGATTTCGCTCGCCGACTGTCCGGGGCCGCATTATGTGCTGGCCCATTCCACGGGCGGTGCGGTGTTCCTCTCGGCAACGGAACGCCTGCGCACGCAGATTTCCCGGGCCGTGCTTTCGGCACCTTTCACCGGATTGAGTGATTTTGGCCGCAAGGAACGGATGATCTTCCGGCTGGTGCGGCTTCTGGCCATGCTGGGCCTTGCCCTTGCGCCTGTGCCGGGGCGGGGAAACGGCAAGGCCGAAACCTTCGAGACCAACCGTCAGACGAGCGACCGGCGGCGTTTTGAGCGCATGGTGGAAATCGGCAAGGCCAATCCCGCTCTCGAAATCGGGCCGCCCACCATTGGCTGGCTGGCGGCCGCCGTGCGCTGCCTGATGTCTTTCCGCGAATTGCGGTTTGGCCCGTCCGTGGCCGTGCCGGTGCTGATGATCACCGCCGGACGGGACCGGATCGTCTCGAGCCGGGCAACGGAAGAGCTGTCCACCCGCATCCGGGCCGCCGGCTTCATCGAGATTCCCGGGGCCGAGCACGAGCTGCTGATGGAGCAGGACGTCTACCGCGACCAGTTCTGGGCTGCCTTCGACGCCTTCATCCCCGGCGAGGAATGAAGGCGCCTAAGAGACGGCTCAGGAGAGAAGGCTCAGGTCTGCGGCACATCCATAAGCTGCTTCAGCACGATTTCATGCAGGCGCGGATCGCCGCTGGCAACAATCCGCCCGCCATTGGCCGGTGAGCCGCCGCTCCATGTGGTGACAACGCCGCCCGCCCCTTCGATGATGGGGGCAAGAGCCACGATGTCATAGGCCTGCAGACCGGCCTCGATCACCACATCGGCCATGCCGGCCGCCACCATGCAATAGGCGTAGCAATCGGTGCCATAGCGGGCGAGGCGGACCTGTTTCTCGATGCGGTCATAGGCCTCCTTCTCCACCGGCTTGAAGATGCGCGGGCTGGTGGTGAAGAGCACCGCGTCAGCAAGGCTGGCGCAGGCGCGGGATTTGAGCTGCCGCGTGCCCAGCGGGCCGCGGTACCAGGCGGACTTGGTGTCGCCGGCATAGGCCTCGTTCACATAGGGCTGCACCATCATGCCAAGGCTGGGCCTGCCGTTGGTCGTCAGGCCGATCAGCGTGCCCCAGGTGGGCAGGCCGGTGATGAAGGATCGGGTGCCGTCGATCGGGTCCAGCACCCAGACATGCTCCGCATCCGTGCGTTCGCTGCCGAATTCCTCGCCCAGAATGCCGTGCTCCGGGTGCCGGGCGTTGATCAGGGCGCGCATCGCCTCTTCGCCGCCGCGGTCGGCCACCGTCACCGGATCGAAGCCGCCGCTGAGCTTGTTTTCCACCCCGTGGCTGGTGCGGAAATGCGGGAGGATGGCGGCGCTGGAGGCTTTGGCCAGGTCTTCGAGGAAGGGATAGAAGTCATGTGATAACTGCATGTCTGATATGCCTTCCTTGCATGTCTTGCCGTTTGAGGCTCATTCTGCCGCGCAACATACGGATTTTCGCGGAGACTTCCATTTATTTCAGCCACTTAATAAATGCTGCAGTGCCCGCAGTTTTAGCCTCCGCCACGCCATGCCGTCAAAGGGAACCGCTTGGAAAGGTGCGGAACCTCTTGACGTTTGTGCGCTGCAATGCGACCTTATTGCAGCGCGATACGACGCGTTGCGTTGTAGCGCCGCCCTCCTTGGGCGTTTCCTCCCTAGACTCGGGCCGCCTCTTTTGAGTGCGGCCCTTTTTTCTGGGGCGCGCCAGCCTGCGCCGTCTTGAGGTGCGTTACTCGGCGGCGATGGACCAGGCGGAAAAAGCACTGTCGGGCATGGCGGTCAGCTCCCGGACAAAGTCCATGAGATCGGCCGCGACGCGGACGAAATCCGCGCCCCGCTCATGGGTTTCCTCATCCATATAAAGGCCCCGGTTGATTTCCACCTGCAGGGCATGCAGCCCCTTGGCCGGGCGCCCGTAATGCTCGGTGATGAAGCCGCCCGCATAGGGCTTGTTGCGGCTGACCGTGTAGCCCTTCGAGCGGAGCAGATCCGCCGCCATGTCCGTCAGCTCGATGGGGCAGGAGGTGCCATAGCGGTCGCCCAGGATGAAATCCGGCCGGATGCCGGAGGTCTGGCAGCGCACGGTGGACGGCATCGAGTGGCAGTCGATCAGCACCGCGTAGCCGAAAGCCACATGGGTCTGGGCCAGAAGGCGGCGCAGGGTGGAGTGATAGGGTTTGTAGATGGCCTCGATCCGCGCCATGCCCTCTTCCACGGTCAGGCGGCGGGCGTAGATTTCCTGGGTCTCGCTGACGACGCGGGCAATGGTGCCAAGACCGCCAGCCACCCTCAGCGAGCGCACATTGGCATAGGCAGGCAGGCGCCCCTCGAACATCTTCGGGTCCAGTTCATAGGGTTCCCGGTTCACATCCAGATAGGCGCGGGGGAAGCGTGCCCGCAGCAGCGGCGCACCAATCGGCACAACGCCGGCGAACAGCTCGTCCACGAAGGCATCTTCCGACTTGCGGATCGTCAGCCGGTCCAGCCGGGAGGCGTCGAGAAAGCTCTGCGGGTAGCAGACACCGGAATGGGGGGAGTTGAACACGAAAGGCAGGCGCTGGTCGGCGGGCGCGAGAATCTCGAAGGCTGGTTCAAAGACGGGCTCCGCTCCGAAGCCGGTGATGATGCGCATGGGGCTGACCGCTTTCCGCTCTGCCGGCAAACCTGCCCGGTCGCAAGCTTGCTGTTTCCTTATCTTGCCAAGGAATCAACAGTCCTGTCCACAAATGAGCGAAAGCGCGGTGTTCAAGCCCGCTTCACTCTATCTTTACGGCGGATTGGAATTATAACTGGCATCGAGCACCCACCCCCGGCGGTGGTTTCCCTGAGTTTCGGAGTTTGACGGTTGTCCACCATGTCGCGAATCCTTCTGGCGGAAGACGACAATGATATGCGGCGCTTTCTGGCCAAGGCGCTTGAGAACGCCGGCCATGATGTCGTGTCCTTTGATAACGGCAAGAGCGCCTATGAACGCCTGCGGGAAGAGCCTTTCGCCCTGCTGCTGACGGATATCGTCATGCCGGAGATGGACGGCATCGAGCTGGCCCGCCGCGCCACGCAGCTGGACCCGGACCTCAAGGTCATGTTCATCACCGGCTTTGCGGCCGTGGCGCTGAACCCGGATTCCAATGCGCCGAAAGATGCCAAGGTTCTGTCCAAGCCCTTCCACCTGAAGGACCTTGTGCAGGAAGTCGAACGCATGCTGGCAGCCTGAGGGCTGCCGGTCAGTGATGTGGGAAGGCGTCTTTCCACAGGTCAGTGCCGTCTGAAAAATTGTTTGACGGTTCTGAGATTGGGGTCTTGCACAGTCCGGCGATCCCCGTTATATCGCTGACCACCGCAGCGCTCCGGCGCTTGGTTCCGAAGATTTCGGGCGTGTAGCTCAGCGGGAGAGCACTACGTTGACATCGTAGGGGTCACAGGTTCAATCCCTGTCACGCCCACCATTATTGCAGCAGGCAAGGCGAGGGCCCGGTCAGCTGCAGGTGAGGAAAGAAGCCTCAGGCGCGATATCCGCGCCGGGGTTTTTGGCCAGAAACCAAGTCCATGCGGGCGCCCAGGCGCCCGTTTCTTTTGAGTAGAACAGCAGGGCCCTTCCGGGGACACAACGATGAAGATCAAGAACTCTCTCAAGGCGCTGATGGCCCGTCACCGGGAAAACCGCATGGTTCGCCGTAAGGGCCGCGTCTACATCATCAACAAGAAGAACCCGCGCTTCAAGGCTCGTCAGGGCTGAGTTGCTGGTGCTCGCGGGATCGTGAGCCCCTTCTTGCTTTGCAGGATTGACGGCCGCGTGCAGCAAGGTATCCTTGCCAGCATGCGGCTTTTCCTGTTTGTAGCTTTCCTTCTTGCCCTTCCGCTCCAGCCATCGCTGGCGCAGGAAGTGACGCCCGGCACGCCACCGCCTTCCGCAGAGGATCTTAACACTCTGCCGCCGGAAGGCGATGAGGATGCGTCCGGTGCTGCAAGGGCGCCTGAGGTCCAGGCTGACGAGAAGCCGCTGGACAGCCTCTACCGGGACCTTGCTGCTGCAAAATCGGACCGCGATGCGGCTCCGATCGCGCGCAAGATCCAGCGGGCGCATCTTGAATCCGGCAGCGACACGGTGAACCTGCTGATGCAGCGCGCCGCCGTTGCTCTCAGGGCCGAGGACTACGGTCTGGCTCTCGACCTCATGGATGTTGTGCTGCGCTTGAAGCCCGATTATGCCGAGGGCTGGAACCGCCGGGCAACTATCTACTATGTGCAGCGCGAGTATGGCCGTTCGCTGGCCGACATCGAGCATGTTCTGGCGCTGGAGCCCCGGCATTGGGGCGCGCTGTCCGGTCTGGCGATCATCCAGCGCCATCTGGACCAGAAGGAAAAGGCCTTGGTCACCTTCCGGAGTGTCTCGCAAATACATCCGGGACTGGAAAGCGCACGTAAAGCAATCGAAGAGCTTGAGAAGGAACTGGCCGGCGAGCCGATCTGAGGCCGGGCACCGTTCCCTTGCTGCCGCACTCAGGCTCAACCGGCTGCCGGAGTGTTGCTGTTGCTGATTGTTGTCGCCGTTTTCCTGTTCCTCGCCCTCTATACCGAATTGCGCCGCAGGCGCATCAATGCCCGTCATAAGCCGGCCGGAACCCTTGGCTTTGTTGACCGTGCATACGTGCACTATGTTCGTTCGCGGCCGCCTGCTGTCTCTGGCGATGTGCCCCGCCTGCTTTTCATTCATGGGGCGAGCGGAAACCTGCAGGATCTGCACCTCGCCTTTGCGCCGCATTTCACGGACACGCACGAGATGCTGTTCGTGGACCGGCCCGGCCTCGGCTTCTCCGGGCGGAACTTGCCGCCGGATGCCTCGCCGCGGGATCAGGCCCGGCGCATCGCCGCGCTCCTGAAGATGCTGGACTTCGGGCCGGCTGTTGTCATCGGCCATTCCTTTGGCGCCTCTGTGGCCGCCGCATTGGCTCTGGAGGTGCCGGAGCGGGTCAGGGGCCTCGTCTTCCTGGCGCCCGCCACCCATCCCTGGAATGGCGGCGTCGCATGGTACTACAAGCTCGCTGCGCTGCCTGTGATCGGGGAACTGTTCTGCCGCACGCTGGCCTTGCCCGCTGCCGAGCGTCTGGCGCCTGCCTCCATGCGCAACGTCTTTGCGCCGGCAAGCGTGCCGGAGGGATATGACACGGCCATCGGCGTGGATCTGTTGTTCCGGCCGGAGAGCTTCCGCGCCAATGCCATGGACCTTGCCGCCTTCAACCGCCATCTGGCGCAGCAGTGCCGTGACTACGGCGCCATCACCCAGCCGGCCCTTGCCATCACAGGCGATCAGGACACGGTTGTCTGGCCCAGCATTCACTCGAAGGGCCTGGAGCGCGATCTGCCCAATTGCCGCCTGATCGAACTGCCCGGCGCCGGCCACATGCCGCAGCACAGCCACACGGAGGAGATCGTGGCGCTGATCCGGGGGCTTTGAGGCGTGGGGGGGAAGCGTGCGGGCGCTTGAAAAACCAAAGCCACCCCGAGGGGTGGCTTGGCATTTAACTCCCGTCTCCGGGCGGCGGAAGAATGTTTCCATTCCCGCATATGTCTTCAAATATGCGTCTTACTGCTCAAAAGTCAAGGTAAGTGCTTAAGGAAGAGGTTCCGCAAGAGCCCTTGTCATCAGAAGCAGGACGTCCCTCAGTTCCGCAGAAGGCAGTTTCGGGACACCGCCCTTCACTTGCCGCAAGCGGCTGGTGGCAACGGTGCAGGGGTGATCGCATAGAATCCAGCTTACTCTGCCATCCAGCTTGTCGCGAGTCGCCTTGCTGACTTCATGGGCCATCCCGTCATCTGCATTCCTAAGTGATGTTGAAAAAGGCAGAACTGTAACCTTGCCGTGAAGCACGTTCTTGCGGCTTACGATGACGCAGGGCCGGGTCTTCCACATTTCAGGGAGCTCAACTTCGGTTTCCCGATGGAAGTTACACCAGTAAAGGTCGCCGACGCGCGGTGTGCCCTTGATGACTGGCCTGAATTTCTTGGGCCAGCGTGATTCAGAAACTCGTTTGATCTGAGTAAGCCATTCCTGGATCCAGAACTCCGGGTCAGTTTGATGATGGCCGCTCTGTTTCATTCGAGTGCAGTCCAGGAAATTTGTCAGAAGAGATTTTCGCAAACTTCGCCATATATCAAGTGTAATCTATTCTTTGCTCCTTTGGGTTGTGCTCCTTCAAACAAAATGGCCCGCCAGGGGCGGGCCATCAGATGTCAGGTGTTTGAGGGCTCTCAGAGGCCGCTCTGGCCGTCGCTGCCGACGAAGGCGATGCGCAGCATGTTGGTGGAGCCGGGGGTGCCGAAGGGCACGCCGGCCGTCACGATCACGCGCTGGCCCGGCTTGGCGAAGCCTTCCTGGCTGGCGATCTTGCAGGCGCGGTTCACCATGTCGTTCTCGTCGTTCGCATCCTCGCTGACGACGCAGTGCAGGCCCCACGCAAGGGCGAGACGGCGCGCGGTGGAGGCGACCGGCGACAGGGCGATGACCGGGGCGGAGCAGCGCTCACGCGCCGCGCGCAGGCCCGTGGCGCCCGACGAGGTGTAGCAGACGACAGCAGCAAGGTTCAGCGTTTCGGCGATCTGCCGTGCCGCTGCCGAGATGGCATCGGCGCCGGTGGCCTCCGGCTCGGTCCGCTGCGCGTGGATGATGGTGCGGAAATTCTGGTCCGTTTCCACCTGCTGGGCGATCCGGTCCATGGTGCTGACCGCTTCGATCGGGAACTGGCCAGCAGCCGACTCCGCCGACAGCATGATGGCATCGGCGCCTTCGAACACGGCCGTGGCGACGTCCGACACTTCGGCGCGGGTCGGCACCGGAGCGGTGATCATGGATTCCAGCATCTGGGTGGCGACGACCACCGGCTTGCCGGCGCGGCGGGCAGCGCGGACGATGCGCTTCTGGAGGCCGGGAACCTGCTCCAGCGGCATTTCCACGCCAAGGTCACCACGGGCAACCATCAGGGCGTCGGACAGCTCGATGATCTCGGCCAGACGGTCGATCGCCTGGGGCTTCTCGATCTTGGCGAGGATGCCGGCGCGGCCGCGCACGATCTTGCGCACTTCGGCAATATCGTCCGGGCGCTGGATGAAGGAGAGGGCGATCCAGTCCACGCTGGTTTCCAGCACGGCGGTCAGGTCGGCGCGATCCTTGTCGGTGAGGGCGCTCATGCCGATTTCCGAATCCGGAACGCTGACGCCCTTCTTGTCCGACAGCTTGCCGCCGACTTCCACGCGGGTCATGGCGCGCGAGGGAGTGCACTCGGTGACAACAAGGCGGATCTTGCCGTCGTCGAGCAGCAGGCGGTGGCCCGGCTGAAGTGCCTTGAGGATTTCCGGATGGGGCAGGAAGACGCGGGAGACGTCGCCCGGGGTGGGGTCGGAGTCCAGCACGAAGGTGGCGCCGTCTTCCAGCATCACCGGGACTTCGGCGAACTTGCCGACGCGCAGCTTCGGGCCCTGGAGGTCGGCGAGAATACCGATCGGGCGGCCGACCTTCTCCTCGACGGCGCGGATGCGGCGCACCAGTTCGCGCATCAGATCGTGGTCAGCATGGCTCATGTTGATGCGGAACACATCCGCACCGGCCGTATGCAGCTTCTCGATCATCTCCTGGGTGGAAGAGGCCGGTCCCAGAGTTGCAAGAATTTTAACGCGCCGATTTCGCCTCATTGTGCACCCGTTCCCTGTTGTACCGGCTCAGTCAGCTGAACCGTCCAGTTGCTCTGCTCGCCTGTGTCGATTTCGAAAAATCCGGTGCGCTCGTAACCGCGCGCCACACAGTCTTCAATTCCGCGAATCGTGAACTCTTTTTCGCGCGTACACATGTACGCCCGGCCGCCCCATTCGCCAAACTGATCGTAATCGACGGCATAAATGTAATAGTAGCGTGACACAAGTGCCCCCGGCACAAGCGTTTCACAGCTGTTGGCTGCCAGGTTCCACCAGCCTTCGGTGACCCAGTCAGTCTTGTCCTTGTATCCAATAGCAACGCCAACGTTGCTTTCGGTCTTGTTACACAGACGCAAGTCCGCTTTTGCCGTATCACTGAGGAGAGCAACAGCAACAAAAGCTGCAAATGCAAGAGCTGCACGCGCAAAGCCTGTGCCGGTCCATGCCGGATCTCTCATGCCCTGCGTTCCTTGTCCGTGATCATTAAACCGATTTAATCCGATAATTTGTGAGGACTTTTGCGGTCCGGGTCATGTCCTGTCAATGACAACGGCACGGAAGTCGTTGACATTGGTGAAAGTTGGCCCGGGGGTCAGCAGATCCCCAAGCTTCTCGAAGAAGCCGGTGCTGTCGTTTCTCGCCAGAAATGCGGCAGCATCAAGACCCGTGGCCGATGCGCGGGCGAGGGTGGACGAATCGAGCATGGCACCAGCCGCGTCATCGGCGCGTCCGCGTCCGCCGTCCGTGCCGTCCGTATCCCCCGCGACTGCCGAAATGCCTTCGGTGCCGTTGAGGGCGAGCGCCAGCGCCAGCGCATATTCCTGGTTCGGCCCGCCGCATCCGTCGCCGCGGATGGTAACCGTCAATTCTCCGCCGGACAGAAGCACGCAGCGCCGGCCGCTCCGCTGCAGGTCAAGGGCCAGTGTTGCATGCGAGGCGGCGACGTCGCGCGCCTCACCTTCAAGGCTGTCGCCCAGGATGATTGTCTCGTAACCGGCGGCCTCTGCCACGCGCCTTGCGGCCTCGATGGACTGCATCGGCGTTGCCACCAGCGTGTAGCTGCGCCCCTCGAAAGCGGCATCGCCCGGCTTGATGCTTTCGTTGGCCGGGTCGTTCAGTGCAGCCTGAATGGAGGGCGGCAGGCTGATGCCGCGTGCCAGGCACAGGCCGCGCGCATGCTGCAGCGTGGTCGGGTCCGGCACGGTGGGGCCGGAGGCAATCACCGCAGGGTCGTCATGGGGCACATCCGACACGGCCAGCGTCGTCAGCGCCACATCCGGACGGATCGCCTTGGCAAGGCGGCCGCCCTTGATGCGCGAGAGATGCTTGCGGATGGTGTTGATCTCGTCGATCGTCGCGCCGGAGCGCAGCAGCGCCTTGGTCAGCGCCTGCTTGTCGGCAAGAGACACGCCTTCAGCCGGGGCAATCCAGTTTGCAGAGCCGCCGCCGGAGAGCAGCACCACCACATGATCGTCGGCTCGCGCGCTGCGGGCAATGTCGAGGCAGCGCAGCGTTGCCGCAACGCCCGCCTCATCCGGCACGGGATGTCCGGCCTCTACCAGTTCGATGGTGCCCGTCGGGCGGGCGTAGCCATGGCGGGTGACGCCAAGGCCCAGAAGCCGGTCCGGCCCGAGGCCGCGGTCTTCCCGGTAATGGCGCTCGGCTGTCTCCAGCATGGAGCCTGCCGCCTTGCCTGCCGCCAGCAGAATGATCCGCCCGCTTTCCACAGGTTCAGGCAAATGCGGGGGAAGGCACTGTCCCGGAAGAGCAGCATCAACCGCAGCCTGAAACAAGGTTTCGAGAAAGGAAGCGGTATGTGTGGCGACGGGCATCGAAAACCTGTTGGTAGAGGCGCCTCTATGTTCTATTTCTTACGCAAGCAAAGCGCTTGCGTCATCCGAATTGCGCATCCTCTCAACCGTCATCCCCGAGCAATGCACTTGAACCCTTCCGCATTTGAGCCTGTCGAAGCCATTGACGGGAATCTTGCCTGCGGCCTGCTGCTGCTGTGCGATCATGCCCGCAACGCCCTGCCGCCCGAATATGGCGATCTGGGCCTGCCTCCGGCACAGTTTGAACGGCATATCGCCTATGACATCGGCGTGCGGCCGCTGACGCTGGAACTGGCACGGCGGCTTGCCGCGCCCGCGCTGATGACGACCTTCTCGCGCCTGCTGATCGATCCCAATCGGGGGGAGGATGATCCGACGCTGGTGATGCGCCTGTCCGATGGTGCCGTTGTGCCCGGCAATGCCCGCCATGATGCTGCAGAGCGGGAGCGGCGCATTGCGCTCTATCACCGGCCCTATCATGACCGTATCGCCGCGACGCTGGATGCCATGCTGGAAGAGGCGGCGCCTCCGGTCGTCGTGTCGATCCACAGCTATACGCCGGTCTGGCGCGGCACCCCGCGGCCCTGGCATGCGGGGCTGCTGTGGGACAAGGATCCGCGTGCGGTTACGCCCGTTCTCGAAGCCCTGTCTGCGGATGGAACGCTTGTCGTCGGCGATAATGAGCCTTACGACGGAGCCCTGAAAAACGACACAATGTACCGCCACTGCACCCGGCGCGGCCTTGCCCATGTGCTGATCGAAGTCCGGCAGGATCTGATCGGCGATGAGGCGGGTGTGCTGGAGTGGGCCGGCCGGCTGGAGCCCATCCTGCGCCGCATGACCGGCATGCCGGACCTGCGCCAGATCCGGCATCACGGGTCGCGGGCGGACTGAAACAAGCGGAGAGACAGCGATGGATCTTGATGCAGCAACGCAGGAAAAGCTGGAAGCAGCGGCGTTTCGCCGGCTGGTGGAGCATCTGCGCAAGCGCACCGATGTGCAGAACATCGACATGATGAATCTCGCCGGCTTCTGCCGCAACTGCCTGTCCAACTGGATGGCGGAGGAAGCAGGCAAGGCGGGTGTCGCCCTTGGCAAGGACGAGGCAAGGGAACTTGTCTACGGCATGCCTTATGAAGACTGGAAGCGGCTCCACCAGCGCGAGGCGACGGCGGAACAGAAGGCTGCCTTCGACGCCAGCCGTCCGGAGCACTGATCCGGCTTCAAACTTTGGGACTTCCCATCAAGCCGCCGCTTGACCCGGCCTTCGGACCGTGGCAGGGCAGGCGCAATTCACAACTGAAGGAGTGCTAGCATGTCAGATCCGGGTGGCGTTGCCGCAGACCAGCTCAGGGCGTTTATCGAGCGTATCGAGCGTCTTGAGGAAGAAAAGAAAGTGATCTCCGACGACATCAAGGATGTCTATGCGGAGGCCAAGGGCAACGGCTTTGACGTCAAGATCCTGCGCAAGGTGATTTCCCTGCGCAAGAAGCAGCCGCATGAGCGTGAGGAAGAGGAGGCGGTTCTCGACCTGTACCTCCAGGCCCTCGGCATGTCGGCTTATTCCGGCAACGGCTGAACGCAGACCACCGGTTTGCAAACGGGCGGCGCGGCCGCCCGTTTCTTTTCCGGGGCACCGGTCATGAAAAGAGCGGCCTCAAGGGGCCGCTCTTTTTGTTTCAAGCTTGTGCTTCCACCCGGTTCAGCGAGTGTAGACCACCGGAAGAATTGCCACGGCGGTGCCGGTGAAGCTGTCAGCACGGATGTCCTGCGGAGCTGCCGTGGTGAAGCTGTTCTTCAGGAAGCGGTTGCCCGGCTCCAGCAGCTCGGTGAGCTTGCGCTGGTTCGGATGGCTCATCTTCGCGAAGGATCCGGTGCGCAGCGTCGATGCGGCCGAGATGATCTCCGGCGAGTTCTTGTCCGGTGCGCGGGCAAAACCAGCCAGCGGATCCTTGATCTGCGCGGGGACCAGGCCGGCAAGGGTCGGAGCAGGCGTGGCCGGCTTCTTCTTGTCGCGGGCCATCCGGGCCGCAGCTTCCGCTGCCTTGGCGCGCAGCACATCCTGCGTGGTCGGCTGCGGCTGGGTGGCGGCCTGCGAGGCATAGGCCATGGCCGCTGCCGTCAGTTGCGGCTTCGGAGCCGACTGGGTGCCCGTGGCAGCCATGATTGCAGAGACAGGGTCGGTGGCCTGAGCCACGGCGCGGGCGGTTGCCGACTGCGGCTTGGCGTGCGGAACCGCGACTGCGGCCAGTTGCTGCGCGGCGGCTGGCTGGGACGGTGCTGCGGGCGGGACCGGCGCTGCGGCTGCGGCAGCCTGCTTCAGAGCCTCGTCGGCGCTGACGCCGCCTGCATCAGCCGATGCAATCTGGAAGGGGATGTTGGCCGGCTCGCGGGCCCCGGCGGGCTTGCCCTGAGGCAGGGCGGTTGCGGTGACAACAGGAGCTTCGGGTTCAGGCGCACGTGCCGGTGCTGCAGCAGGGGCCTGTGCGGGTGCTGCAGCAGGCGGAGTTGCAGCCACAGTGCCGCGTTCAGCGACTGCGCCCGGGCGCACCTGCGCAGGGGCACGGTCAGGCTGGGCAGCAGCCTCTTCTACATCGTCATCCTCGCCAGAGAAGAGGGCGGCCAGGAAGTTGCGGCCACCACTTGCGGCGGGACGCACAAGGCGGCCATCGTCACCTGAGGTGAGAGTCTGGCCACGTGTGTTCATGCGGCTGGTGCTTTCACCTTCCTCACCGCCGCTGTTGCTGGCGACAACGACGGGGGCAGAGCGGCGGCCGCTCTTCAGCTCGGCCAGGGCCTGCTGATAACCCGGCATCGGCTTGCCATCGGCGGGAATGTGAATGGTCTTGCCGTCCGGGAAGACGCTTGCCAGCTGCTGGCGCGTCATCTTCGGCCAGTGGCGGACGCTGCCGGTGTCCATATGGACGAAGGGCGAGCCCGAGGTGGGATAGAAGCCGACGCCGCCTACCTGCCTGCGCAGGCCGGTGGCGCGGAGCTTTGCAAGATCAACGCCGGGGATGAAGAAATCCATCGCCTTGCCAAGCATGTGCTGGCTCTTCTGCGCCACACCGCGCGAGCGGCCGCGCAGCATGTTGTTGGTTGCCGGCGAACGGTAGCTCGACACCACATGGATGTAATCACGTCCGCCAACCTGCTGGTACACTTCCCAGACCAGGTCGAGCAGATTCGGGTCGATGTTGGTGATCTCGTTGCGCCGCCAGTCCCTCAGGAAACGGTTCGCGTCACGCAGGCCGCCCGGGATATACCGGCCGTCCTTCTTGAACGTGATCTGAACTCTTTCCTTGGTATGCACGTTATAGAGCTTGAGGGTGCGGGTTTCGGCATGTGCGGATGACAGGCCGGGTGCAACCAGTGCAGGCGCAAGGAGCATGGCGCCGAAAACACAGACGAGCGCCACAAGGCGCTTCAGTCGGGTCAGGGCGTTGTCTCGGGCAAACCGTGTACGCAAATCACTTCTCGCATTCTATCGGCCTGGCGGCCGGAACTTCCCCCCGATGATGAAGAGGACGTTACCGGCGCGAGGTTAAGAAGTTTTTACCGTGATTTCATTTCACGGCCCATAGTGGCGAATTTACAACGAGGAATCCAGCCCCTGATTTTGCGTATGCCGCATTTGGTAACCGGCTGATTCCCATTGTCTTGTCCTCCAGTCGAGGCAGATCCAGGAGAAGGTTTCTGCGTCAGCAGTCCGGAACGGCTCACTCAAACATCCATTGACAGATGCCGGTATGCCGCAGCTGCGCTGTCACGTTTCTCCAGTCTGCTGATCGGTGCTGTCCTCCAGACCGTAATCCTTCAGCTTTCTGTACAGCGTCGAGCGTCCAATTCCTAGCCGTTTCGCGACTTCTGTCATCCGCCCGCCATAGTGGCTGATGGCCGTACGGATCATTTCCTCCTCCACAGCCGTCAGGCTGCGCAGATGACCGCCATCGTCAAGACTGCGGAGGAACCCATAGGGGGCGCTTGTGGCAGCTTGATGATGAGGCGGCATAGCCTGGCCGCCCTGTGGGGAACTTGTGGAAAACGCCGCCGCCGCGCTTGTGGCCGGCGAAGAGCTCGCGCTCACGCTGACAGGCGCTGCCTTCAGCTCCGGCACGGGCAGGGGATGATCGAGCGCTGCTGCCACCTGCGGGAAATCCTCAGGCACGAGCTGGTCGCCATCGCACAGCACCACGGCGCGGAAGATGGTGTTTTCCAGCTGGCGGATGTTGCCGGGCCAGGTATAGGCCTGCAGCAGGGCCAGCGCTTCGGCCGAGATGCCGCGCACTTGCGGCTTGCCTTCCTCGGCTGCAAAGCGCGCGAGGAAATGGCGGGCGAGTGCCGGAATGTCCTCGATGCGGTCGCGCAGCGGCGGGATCCAGATCGGAAAGACGTTGAGCCGGTAATAAAGGTCCTCGCGGAAGCCGCCTTCCTTCACCAGATCCAGCAAGCGCCGGTTGGTGGCGGAGATGAGGCGGAAGTCCACCTTCACGGGGCGGCGGGCGCCGATGGGGTCGATCTCCCCTTCCTGCAGCGCGCGCAGGAGCTTGACCTGCACCTCCATGGGCAACTCGCCCACTTCATCCAGGAAAAGGGTGCCGCCATGGGCTTCCTGAAACTTGCCGACATGCTTGTCGACCGCGCCGGTGAAGGCGCCTTTCTCGTGGCCGAAGAGGATCGATTCCACCAGATTGTCCGGAATGGCGCCGCAGTTCACGGTGATGAAAGGGCGGGACTTGCGGTCGCTGGTGCCCTGGATGGCGCGGGCGATCAGTTCCTTGCCGACGCCGCTCTCTCCTTCGATCAGGATCGGAATGTTGGACGAGGCGGCCCGCTGGCCAAGGCGCAGCACGCGCTCCATGGCGGCCGAGCGGGTGATGATCTCGTTGAAGGTCAGCGTGCCGGACGCGCGCTTGTGCAGGCGGGTGATTTCGCTTTCGAGTGCCGAGACCTTCATCAGGTTGCGGATGGAGACCTCCAGCCGCTCGGCCGACACAGGTTTGACGACGAAATCCTGCGCGCCCGCATTCATGGCATTGACGACCGTGTCGATGCCGCCGTGGGCGGTCTGCATGATCACCGGCACGGCAATCTTCTGGGCCCGCATCTGGCGCAGGGCGCCAAGGCCGTCCAGCTCCGGCATCACCATGTCCATGACGACTAGGTCGATATCCGCGCCTTCCACGCCGGTCATGATCTTCAGCGCTTCAGCGCCGTTCTCGGCAAGCTTCACCCTGTAACCAAAGCGGGTGATGGCCTCCTGCAACAGGCGGCGCTGGATCGGGTCGTCATCAACAACGAGGATGCGTCCGCTGGCTGCTACCATTTTACGTCCCGGCCTTACCTGTCTCAATTCGGGCCATCATTCGCAGCCGCAAGTAAACAAATCGTCCATAATCATGGCGCCATTCGATAGAATGATGATTGCTTGTGACGGGGTTTGCGCCCTAATTTCAGCAAACACAGACTTGCAGACATGTCTTTGACGCATCGCACGGATGCAACCGGAGGATTTATGAAGGGTATTGAAGCCGCCAGCTCCCACGCAACCGCAACAGGGCTGGGCGACTTGCCGGAATGGGATCTCACAGACCTCTATCCGGCACCGGACGCGCCGCAGGTTCAGGCCGATCTGGCCGCAGCTCTCGAGCGCTCCCGCCAGTTCGAAGGCGCTTACAAGGGGCATCTGGCAAGGCTTGCCGCCGAAGACAGGGACGGGCTCCTTGCTGCGATCCAGTCCTTTGAGGATCTGGAAGACCTGCTCGGCAAGCTGATTTCCTTCGCGGGCCTCGTTTATGCCGGCAACACCACCGATCCGGCCCGGCAGAAATTCTATGGCGACGTGCAGGAAAAGATCACGTCGGCCAGCTCCCACCTCCTGTTCTTCACGCTGGAGATCAACTCCATCGAGGATGCGGTGATCGAAGCGGCGCTGGAGGATTCCGGCCTGAAACACTACCGTCCCTGGTTCGAGGATCTGCGCAAGGAAAAGCCTTTCCAGCTGGAAGACCGGGTGGAGCAGCTGTTCCACGAGAAGTCCGTCACCGGGCGCGGCGCCTGGAACCGGCTGTTTGACGAAACGATCGCCTCGCTTCGCTTCACCGTTGGCGGCGAAAGCCTTGGCATCGAGCAGGTGCTGAACCTGTTGCAGGACGCTGATCCGGCACGGCGCAAGGCAGCCTCTGATGCGCTGGCCGAAACCTTCAAGGCGAACCTGCGGGTCTTCACGCTGATTACCAACACGCTGGCCAAGGACAAGGAAATCTCCGACCGCTGGCGCAAGTTCGAGGACATTGCCGACAGCCGGCACCTGGCCAACCGGGTGGAACGCGAGGTGGTGGATGCCATGGTTGCCGCCGTGCGCGAGGCCTATCCGCGCCTGTCGCACCGCTATTATGCGCTGAAAGCCCGCTGGCTTGGCATGGACAAGCTGAACCACTGGGACCGGAATGCACCGCTGCCGAAGGCGGACAACCGGGTCATCCCCTGGAGCGAGGCCCGCGATACGGTGCTGGCCGCTTACGCCGGTTTCTCGCCGGAGATGGCGGAAATCGCGCAACGCTTCTTCGACAAGGGCTGGATTGATGCGCCTGCACGCGACGGCAAGGCGCCGGGTGCCTTTGCCCATCCCACCGTGCCGAGCGCGCATCCCTATGTGCTGGTCAATTATCTTGGCAAGACGCGGGACGTGATGACGCTGGCTCATGAGCTGGGGCACGGCGTGCATCAGGTGCTCGCTGCGCCCAACGGCCCGCTGATGGCGCCGACGCCGCTGACGCTGGCCGAGACGGCGAGCGTCTTCGGCGAGATGCTGACCTTCCGCTCGCTGCTGGACAAGGCCGAGGACAAGCGCACCCGCAAGATCATGCTCGCCTCCAAGGCCGAGGACATGATCAACACGGTGGTGCGGCAGATTGCCTTCTACAGCTTCGAGCGCCGCATCCATTCCGAGCGGCGCAACGGCGAGCTGACGGCGGAGCGCATCGGCGAGATCTGGATGGATGTTCAGCGCGAGAGCCTTGGACCCGCCATCCATCTGGGTGAGGGCTACGAGACCTTCTGGACCTATATCCCGCACTTCATCCATTCGCCCTTCTATGTCTATGCCTATGCCTTCGGCGACTGCCTCGTGAATTCGCTCTATGCGGTCTATGAGGAAGCCGAGGCCGGGTTCCAGCAGAAGTATTTTGATCTGCTGAAGGCCGGCGGCACCAAGCATCATTCGGAGCTGCTGGCGCCCTTCGGGCTCGATGCCGGCGATCCGGGCTTCTGGAAGAAGGGTCTGTCGGTGATCGAGCGCATCATCGACGAGCTGGAGGCAATGGAAGACTGAGGTCCGGTTTTCCATTGATAAAATGAGGAGAGGGGATGTTCCGTTACACGCCTTATGACGGGTCGAAGCGTCCCTTCTCCATCGGTCTTGAACCGGTGCCGCAGGAGCGCTGGTTTGATCCGGACGAGCGCTTTGCCGAACAGCTGGCCCGCAAGCGGGAGCTGATGGCAACCGTGCCGGATGTGGTGTTCCACGGCGAGCCGGAGACGCTGGCCGCGCAGGCGGAAGCCTTCGCACTCATGGCCGCGCATCTGCCGGTGGCGCATCCGGATCTCTACCGGGCCGTGGACGGCGGTATTGCCTTGGCCGCGGAGGGCACGGCCTTTCATCTGCAGGACAATGAGCCGCCGCTTCTGACCATCAGCCGTGCCGTGCAGGAAGATCTCGTCCTCATGCGCAAGGGGGAGGGCGGCTGGCGCCTGGCTGCGGCCTCGCTCTGTTTTCCGTCCTCCTGGTCGCTGGCCGCCAAGGCGTCGCAGCCGATGGCGCAGATCCATGAACATGTGCCGGGCTATGCCGGGCGCATGGGCCAGACGGTGGACCGCATCTTTGACAATCTGAAGCCCGGCCAGCTGGTGGCGCGGCTCAACTGGTCGGTCTATGATAGTCCGGAGCTGCATCATTCCCGTCCCAAGCAGATGTCGCCGCAAATGGCGGAAGGTGAGGGGGCGATGCTGGCGGGGGCCTTCATCCGGGTGGAGCGGCAGACGCTCTCCCGCTTGCCGGATAGCGGCGATCTGCTTTTTACCATCAAGATCCATCACGATCCCTTGCGCCTGCTGGCCGCGCAGCCCCGGGCGCGGGAATTGGCCGCAGGGCTGGCGGAGCAGCTTGGCAGCCTTGATGAGGCGCAATTGCGCTACAAGGGCCTGACGCTGCACCGCGACCAGCTTGCCGCAGATCTCGCCAGTCTTGTCTGATGACTGCCGGCAATGTGACTTGCTGAACGGAGCCGGCGTCCCATATGGGAGCAGGACAAGAGTTCAGCATGTCAGGAAGCCTTGATGTCCGCAGGTAATGACAGGGAAGCCAACCGGTTTTCGGCCCGCGTTGGCCGCTATGCCCGCGTGGGCACCAATGTGGGCGGCGTTGCGGCCAAGCTGGCGGGGGCGAAGCTTTTCGGTCTTGCGGCGGACAACAGGAAGGATGCCGAGAGCCTTGCCGCCGCGCTGGGCGGTCTGAAGGGGCCGCTGATGAAGGTGGCGCAGCTTCTCTCCACCATCCCCGATCTGCTGCCACCCGAATATGCTGCCGAACTTGCCAAGCTGCAGGCCAATGCCCCGCCGATGGGCTGGGCCTTCGTCAAGCGCCGCATGCGCGCCGAACTGGGTGCGGATTGGGAGCAGCGCTTTGCCATTTTCGAGAAGGAGCCTGCGGCGGCCGCGTCGCTGGGTCAGGTGCACCGGGCCGAGGCGCAGGACGGCCGCGCTCTGGCCTGCAAGCTGCAATATCCGGACATGGCTTCTGCCGTCGAGGCGGACCTGAGCCAGCTTTCCGTGCTCTTCTCCCTGCACCGGCGCATGCAGTCGGCCATCGACACTCGTGAGATCGCCAAGGAAATCGGCGAGCGGCTGCGCGAGGAGCTGGATTATCAGCGCGAGGCGCAGCAGATGGCCGTCTACCGCGCCATCTTCAGGGATGAGCCGCGCATCCGCGTGCCCGAAGTGGTGCCGGAACTCTCGACCAATCGCCTGCTGACCATGGGCTGGCTGGAGGGCGGGCCGCTGCTGTCCTGGAAGGACGCGGATCTGGAAACGCGCAACCGGCTGGCCTCCACCATGTTCCATGCCTGGTGGCATCCTTTCAGCCATTTCGGCGTCATCCATGGCGATCCGCATCTTGGCAACTACACCGTGTTTCAGGAGAACGGCGAGGCGGCGGGCATCAACCTGCTTGATTACGGCTGCATCCGCATCTTCCCGCCCGGTTTTGTCGAAGGGGTGGTGGATCTCTATCTGGGGCTCCTGCATGAGGATGAGGCGCGGGTCGTCTCTGCCTATGAGCGCTGGGGCTTCAAGGGGCTGACGCGGGAGCTGATCGATGTGCTGAACATCTGGGCCCGTTTCATCTATGGCCCGCTCTTGAGCGACCGGGTGCGCTCCATCGCTGACGGGGTGAGCCCGGCCGAATATGGCCGCAAGGAAGCCTTCCGCGTGCAGCAATCCCTGAAGAAGCTTGGGCCGGTGACGGTTCCGCGCGAGTTCGTCTTCATGGACCGCGCCGCCATCGGTCTCGGCGGGGTGTTCCTGCATCTGCGTGCCGAGCTGAACTTCTTCCGCCTGTTCAACGAACAGATCGATGGTTTCAAGGTGGAGACGGTCGCTGCCCGTCAATCTGCGGCACTGGAAAGCGCGGGGCTTGTGGCGGGGGGGTAATTTCTTCTGTCTGTGAAAGTGGCGAGGAGGGCCAAGCTTGGGGCACCGGGTCGCCCCGGCCAAGCGAAGCGCGAGCCGGGGACTACTCGCTTGCAGAAAGAGGCCGTTGTCTCCAAAGGTCCGGCAGGTACCTGCACCATCCATTCGAGCAGGAGCCCAATCAGCTCCGCTCTGGAAACGAGTGGTCCCCGGATCTCCGCTTCGCTGCGTCCGGGGCGACACCTCAGTCTTTCTGGCCGCTCCACTGCGCTTTACCCACAGCGAGCAAAAATACCATTTCTGTGCAAAGCCCCCGCCCCTTCCAAACTCACATCTTTGCACCTCGGGGCTTGACTGGCGGCGCCGGTCGTGAGAGCGATGCAAACAGAAAAGGATGACCGGAACCGGGGGAATCTGATGTCCAACTCCACTTCTTCTTCTTCCATGGATTACGCCGAGCACGAGCGGACCTACGAAGGCTTCATCAACGCCTCGAAGATCGGGACGATCTCGGTCCTGTCCATCGTGGTGACGCTGCTCATGTTCGCCTTTGGCGGCACGGCTGCGCTGGTTCTTGGCTGGATCATGCTGATCGCCAATCTGGTGACCGTCGGCATCGGCTTCGCTCTTGGCGAAAAGGGCTGGATCCCGCCCGCCGCCGTCTTCGCCCTGACGTGCATTCTGGCGATCCTGACCGTCTGATCCATCCCTTTCGGGATACGGCAAAGCCCGCAGCCAGTGCTGCGGGCTTTGTCATTTCGGTGGAATGCTGCTGGAAAACCTTCACCGTAGTCATCCCGGACGCAGCGAAGCGGAGATCCGGGACCGGTGAGTCACGGCCTAGCGGTTTTAGCTCATTGAACCAGCTTATACCCCGGCTCACCGGTCCCGGCTCGCGCTGCGCTTGGCCGGGATGACGAAGGAGAGGTGCCGGGCTAGGAAACAGCCTGCGCCCACTCTGCGGGTCTTGTCATGTCCGGGTGGCGCTGTCCGCGGCTTTTTCTTGCAAATGCGCATGCGCCGCGCCATACGCTCTGGCATGGACCAGAGCCAGCCGCTTCCCTTTGATTACACGCCGCCGCAAGGCCCCCTGCAGATCCTGTTTCAGGACCGGGACGTGCTTGTCGTGGTCAAGCCGCACGGGCTTTTGAGTGTCACCGGCAAGGGTGAGGGGCGCGATGACAGCCTTGCCACCCGCGTGTCGCGGATGGTGCGCGGGGCGCGGATCGTCCACCGGCTCGATCTCGACACCTCCGGCATCATGGTCATGGGCCTGAACGCGGAAGCGCACCGGCAGCTTTCCATGCAGTTTGAGCGGCGCGAGACGGACAAGGCCTATGTGGCACTGGTCCATGGCCATGTCGAAGGGGAGGCTGGGGAAGTGAACCTGCCGCTCATCGTCGACTGGCCGAACCGGCCGAAGCAGAAGATCTGTTTCGAGGAAGGCCGTCCTTCGGTGACCCAGTGGCGCAATGGCGGCATTGAGAGGGATTTTACCCGCATGCTGCTGACGCCCATCACGGGCCGCTCGCATCAGCTGCGGGTGCATATGCTCAGCCTCGGTCATCCCATCATCGGCGACAGCCTTTATGCGCACGAGGAAGCCCGCAAGGCTTCCCCGCGTCTGGCGCTGCATGCGCAGATGCTGGAGTTCACCCATCCGGTGACGGGCGAGCGCATGCGGTTCGAGGCGCCTGCGCCGTTCTGAGAGCCAGAGTTAGCGGGAAGCCTGCTGCTGGGCGCGCTGGGCGCGGCCCAGGCCTTCACGGGCAAGATCGTTGGTGCTGTCGAGGCCGAGGGCGCGGTTGTAGCTGCGCACCGCGTCGGTATATTTGCCCTGCATTTCCAGCGCCACACCGCGCCCGGCCCAGGCCATGGCGGAGTTCTTGTCGAGGTTGACCGCATCGGACAGATCCGACAGGGCCGCCGCAGGATCGTTGATCTTGAGATAGGAAATGCCGCGGGCGGTATAGGGCTCTTCCGCCTTGGGGTTCAGCACGATGGCGGTCGAGAAGTCCTCGATGGCGAAGGTGTGCTGGCCCTGTGCCTGATAGATCAGGCCACGGTTGTGGAAGGCCCGGGCGTCATAGGAGTTGCGGCGGATCGCCTCGTCAAAGTCGCGCAGGGCCTCATTGTAGCGGCCCATCAGACGGTAGGTGTTGCCGCGGCCGATAAGCGCGGTGTCATAGGCCGGGTTGATGCGCAGCGCCCGGTCATAATCGGCGATGGCATTGGGCATGTTGCCCCGGCGGCGTTCCACCAGCGCACGGTTGGCGAAAGCCTGATAGGAATTGGGGTCAAGCTGCAGCGCGGTGTTGAAATCTTCCATCGCCTTGTCGAGGCGGCCAGCCTGGCCATAGGCGATGCCGCGCGTGTTATAGGCGCTGGCGTCCCGCGGGTTGGACTGGATCACGGCCGTCAGTGAATCGATGTTGGCGCTGGACCCTGCCGCCCGGTCAATGGGCACATTGCTGTAGATGTCCGAGGTCTGGCAGGCCGCCAGCACGAGGCAGAGTGCCGCAGCACCCGTCAGCCGCGCTGCCAGCTTGATACTGGTCCGGGGAAGAATGCCTGCAAAAACGCCCATCCGAATCATCCGTCCTGATACAGAGGCCTCATGGAGGCTTCACCCTGCCGTCTTAAACACGCTTTGACAATGCCAGCCGTGCCGCCCGTTTGCCGTAGCGGTCTCAAGGCTTGCAGGCAACATAAAAAGACCGGCCGGAAATCCAGCCGGTCTTTTCAGAATCTTTAAGGCATAGCCCTCTCGCGCGCTGCACGCCTGGCCGGTGTTTCACCAGCTTCCAGAGCGTGAGCTTTCAGTGCGTGGCGCGGCCGGGGACCAGGCCCTCGCGCTGCGCGCGCTTGCGCGCAAGCTTGCGGGCGCGGCGGACAGCTTCAGCCTTCTCGCGCGCCTTCTTCACGGAAGGCTTCTCGTAGTGGCCGCGAAGCTTCATTTCGCGGAATACGCCTTCACGCTGCAACTTTTTCTTCAGCGCACGAAGCGCCTGATCAACATTGTTGTCGCGAACCAGAACCTGCACGCGTCTGACCCTATCGTTCCACATCCCGCTAGAGGCAGGAGTGCTGTAGACATGATGTTTAGAAAGCAAGGCCTGTGGCGCGCCCCGGCCTGAAAGGCCTGTTCTCGCAGCCACCACCGCTCACTGGCGCGCGTGTTATCAGAATTTGGCCGCAATGTCCACTCTGCTTGCGCTCTGCGCCTGCGAAAGCGCCAGCCTGGTCCCGTTGCGGCAGAACTGGTTGTGCGGCGGGTGTGCCAGTATTGCGGGTGGACAGGGGCAGCCAAAGGGTCTACCTCTTTCTGCCCATCAAACAGGCATGCCCTCCATGCCGGTGGGGAGTTCCTTCATTGCACCGCCCCCGCATGCCATTGATCTGACGGGAGACGTGCCTGCCGCGCTTTCCGGAGCCTGTCATGCAGACCTCACCCCCGAATGCCCCTGCCGCTCTTCCGGCGAAGAGCCTCTGGCTCAGTGATATCCGCCCGACGCTGGTGCTGGGCCTGCCACTGGCCGGTGCCCAGCTGGCACAGATGGCCATCAACACCACCGACGTGATCATGGTGGGCTGGCTTGGTGCCGTCGAGCTTGGCGCCGTGGTTCTGGCGCAGAATGTCTATATCCTGTTCTGGATGTTCGGCATGGGCGTTTGCCAGGCCATCGTGCCGCTGGCAGCGGCCGCGCGCGGGCGCAAGGATGCCCGCGCCATGCGCCGTTCCGTCCGCATGGGGCTGTGGATCGTGGCCTGCTACTGCGGGCCGGTGTGGCTGCTCCTGTGGTTCAGCGAGGATATCCTCCTGATTCTGGGACAGGAACCGCAGATTTCTGCGGCCGCCGGGGCCTATGTCCGGGTGATGCAGTGGTCGCTGTTCCCGGCGCTTGCGGTCATGGCGCTGCGCTCCTTCCTGACGGTCACCGGCCTGACGCAGATGGTGCTCTGGGTGACGGTGCTTTCCGCCTTCCTCAACGGCGGTCTCAACTATCTGCTGATTTTCGGCAATTTCGGCTTCCCAAGGCTGGAGCTGGTGGGGGCGGCCATTGCCTCGGTCCTGACATCCAGCTTCGGCTTCCTGCTGCTCGCGGTTTATGTCACGCGGCACCGCCGTCTGCGCCGCTTTGCCATTTTCGGACGGATCTGGCGGCCGGACTGGCCGGATTTCTTCACGATCATCAAGGTCGGCACACCCATCGGCGCGACCATCGTGGCCGAAGGCCTCCTGTTCTCCGGATCGACACTGATGATGGGCTGGCTGGGAACGGTTTCCCTTGCAGCCCATGGCATCGCCCTGCAACTGGCGGCCATCACCTTCATGATCCCGCTCGGCATCAGCCAGGCGGGCATGAGCCGCATCGGCATCGCTGCCGGTCAGCGGGACCGGTCCGCGGTTGCCCGGGCCGGCTGGGTCACGCTCGGCCTTGCGCTCGTCTCCATGGGCTGCGCTGCCATTACCTTCTGGACCATTCCGGAGTTTCTGGTCGGCCTGTTCCTCGATAGCGGCCATCCGGATACGCCGCCGGTTCTGGCGCTGGCTGCGGTGTTTCTCGGTGTGGCTGCCATCTTCCAGCTGGCCGATGGGGCGCAGGTGGCGGCAGGCAGCATCCTGCGCGGGCTGGGGGACACGATGGTGCCCTTCTTGCTGGCGCTTGCCGGTTACATCGCCGTCGGCATGACCACGGCTTACGTGCTTGCCTTTGTTATCGGGTTGGGCGGTGTGGGCATCTGGTGGGGCCTTGCCGTTGGCCTTGCCTTCACCGCTGTTCTCGCCATCTGGCGCTTCTCCCAGCGCGAGCGGCTGGGGCTGGTGTCCAGAGGCTGATTCAAGCCCGCGTGGCGTGTGAGCCTTTTCAAGGCGTGATGCGTCAGCAGAGCAGGCCTTGGTGCTACGAAACGGAAAAGGCCCGGCGGAGCGTTTCCACCGGGCCTTTTGATTCATGCCGCCAGCGGGATGTCAGCCACCTGCCTTCGGGCGGATGCGGTTGACGTGGCCCATCTTGCGCCCCTGCCGGATTTCGGCCTTGCCGTAGAGATGCAGCCTTGCGCCGGGCTCGGCAAGGACAGCGGCCCAGCCCTCGGCATCGGCGCCGATCAGGTTTTCCATCACCACATCGCTGTGGCGCGCCGGATTGCCCAGCGGCCAGCCTGCAACGGCGCGCATGTGCTGCTCGAACTGGGAAACGAGGCAGCCGTCCTGCGTCCAGTGACCGGAGTTGTGCACGCGCGGGGCAATCTCATTGACCAGCAGGTCCTCGTCCGCACCGGAGCCGGTGACGAACATCTCCACACCCGTTACGCCTACGTAGCCGAGACTGTCGACCACGCGCCGGGCAATCTCCCGCGCCTTGTCCGCCGTGGCCGGTGTGACGCTGGCCGGAACGGTGGAGGTCTTGAGGATGTGGTGCTCGTGGTGGTTCTCGGTGATGTCGTAGCAGGCGATGTCGCCATTGATGCCGCGTGCGGCGACGACAGAGACTTCCCGGGTGAAGGGGATGAGCTGTTCCAGCACCAGATCCTTGCCGCCAAGTTTCGCCAGCGCATCGGCTGCGGTGGCGCGGTCGCGGATCATCGCCTGGCCCTTGCCGTCATAGCCGAAGCGGCGCGTCTTCAGGACGCCCTGTCCGCCGAAGCGGTCGAGCGCGGCGTTCAGATCCGCAAGGCTGTCAATGGCGGCATAGCCGGCAAGGGCAATGCCTGCGCCGGAGAGAAAGTCCTTCTCGCTCAGCCGGTCCTGCGACACGGCGAGCGCTTGCGGGCCGGGGCGGACGGGCACGAAGGAAGCAAGATGCGCCGCCGTCGGGCCGGGCACATTCTCGAACTCGTAGGTCACCACATCGACGCTGCGGGCAAAGGCCTCCAGCGCGGCAAGGTCCTCATAAGCGGCCTGCGTGTGCGTGGCCGCGACCTCGAAGGCGGGGCTTCCGGCTTCCGGGCAATAGATATGGCTCTTCAGGCCAAGGCTGGCACCGGCAAGGGCGAGCATGCGGCCCAGTTGACCGCCACCGAGAATGCCGATGGTGCTGCCGGGCTTCAGGATACGGCCGTCGTCAGGAAACTGGCTCATCCAGGGTCAAGCCTCGTCGCTCGGGAAATCGGCAACGGAAGCCGTCTGTTCGGCGCGGTAGCTGTCGAGCCGGCCGGCGAGCCCGTCATCGGCGAGGGCAAGGACGGAGGCGGCGAGCAGGGCGGCGTTGACGGCACCGGCGCGGCCAATCGCCAGCGTGCCAACGGGAATGCCTGCGGGCATCTGCACGATGGAAAGGAGGCTGTCTTCACCTTTCAGGGTGCGCGATTCGATCGGAACGCCGAACACCGGCAGCGGCGTGAGTGCGGCGGTCATGCCGGGCAGATGGGCGGCCCCGCCGGCGCCTGCGATGATGACCTTGACCCCGTTGCCGCGGGCGCCCCTGGCGAAGTCGAACATGCGCTCGGGTGTGCGGTGGGCGGAGACGATGCGGGCCTCATAGGCGACCCCCAGACGGTCAAGCGTATCTGCGGCGTGTTTCATGGTCGGCCAGTCGGACTGGCTGCCCATGATGATTGCGACCGGTGCGGGCCCGTTTGCCATGCTGTCTCCTTATACCAAGTCTGTGAGATGCTGGCGCATCAAGCCTTGAGAAGGCGCGGATTATAGGCACGGCAAGGCGTGGCGCAAGGCCGCAAGGGCCTGCGATCCGGCATTTTTCAGCCCCTGAGGATCAGGCGATGATATCCGGGAAAAGCTGGTCTTCCAGAATGGCGATCCGGTCGCGGATCATCAGTTTCTTCTTTTTCAGGCGCTGCAGCTGCAGGGCATCTGCGCTGCCGGTGCCGGCAAGGGCCTGAATGGCGGTATCAAGGTCACGGTGCTCCTGGCGCAGCTGCGCCAGCTCAACTCGCACGGCCTGTTCATTAGCTTCCGGCATCGCTCTCCCCAGACACAATACACGCCGGGCTCAAGTGCTCTGATCCTGGCACAAGTGCTCCCCGGCCCATCGCGCCTTGCAACTCCAATCGCGGTGGAGAAACCGTACACCGCTGCCTGCGTTTCTGCGAGCCAAATTTGCACCGGGTGGTCCCAACACATTGTGGGCGTGGACAAATTCCGGTTTTATGGTGCGGTGCAATAGAATAGAATCCCTCTATTATTCTTGTGATTTTAATTCTTACGTAAGTGTAGTTTTTATTTTGCACTGCACTATGCGTCAGATGCAGAGCGGGTCCCATGAAATGCATTCGACAAGCCGGCAAAATGTGTGGCAACATCTGTCTGTCTGAGCCAACAGGACAAGGAGCACTATCCATGTCAATGCAGTCGCATCTTGCAGAACTGGAGCGCCGCCACGCAGCCCTCGACGAAGAGATCGAAACGGCCCTGCGGCACCCGAGCGTCGATACGCTCGAACTGGCCGAGATGAAGCGCAAGAAGCTCAAGCTCAAGGAAGAGATCTTTAAAATCCAGTCGAAAGCCACGATGCACTGAGGTCTGGTCTGACCTGAAGCAACTGTGACATGACAGGAAGCATGAGCTGGCGGGGCTTCCGCCAGCTGCCAACCGGGACCAAAGCGCCAACCGGCTGAAGCGGAGCCCGCAGACAACACGAAAATCAGAAAACACGAAAAACCCCCGGCCAGTCAGGTCCGGGGGTTTTTTGATGCTTGCAAGATCTGCAGTGCTGGGGCTCAGGAGCCCAGGAAGCCTGCGAACTTGTTCTTGAAGCGCGAGACGCGGCCACCACGGTCCATGATCTGACGGTCGCCGCCGGTCCAGGCCGGGTGGGAGGTCGGATCAATGTCGAGGGTGAGCGTGTCACCTTCCTTGCCGTAGGTCGAACGGGTCATGTATTCCGTGCCATCGGTCATCACGACCTTGATGCCGTGGTAATCGGGATGGATGTTCGCTTTCATCGCCGGTCCTTTCCAGCACCTGCCCACACACCCGTGAGGGCGTTCCGGCGAGATGCAAGTCCTGAAATTTGAGCCAGCGAACGTCTTCCGCACGCGTGACCCTTGAAACATGAGGCGCTGCTATATCTCAAGACGGCAGGCAAGACAAGGGCAGGCAAACGCTTGCAGGCGCCTTTTTCCGCTTGGAATTGCCGCTGCCATGGGCCAAGTGATGGCAGGACAGGTTGACAGAGCTGACGGGCAGGCAAATGAGCGGGCAGTTTGACGGCGCAAGAGACGCAAATACGGCAATGCAGGGCGCTGAAGGCGAGGCTGAAGCACGCCGCCGCTCACTGCGGCCGCTGGCTCAGCTTCTCCCCTATGTGCTGCGTTACCGCTGGATGGTTGCCGGGGCGATGGCGGCGCTGTTTGCGGCGGCCTCCGTCACGCTGGTTCTGCCTGTGGCCGTGCGGCGGATGATCGACAACGGCTTCACCGCAGGCGATCCGGCGCTGGTCAACTCCTACTTCCTGATGCTGATCGGCGTTGCGGCGGCCCTCGCTCTTGCCAGTTCCTGCCGGTATTTCCTCGTCATGTGGATCGGCGAGCGCATCGTTGCCGATGTGCGGGCGGATGTCTTTGCCCATCTGACGGCGCTTAGCCCGGCCTTCTATGACAGCGCCCGCTCGGGTGAGATCCTGTCGCGGCTGACGGCGGACACCACCCAGATCAAGTCCGCCTTCGGTGCCAGCGCCTCCATCGCCATGCGCAATCTGGTGATGTTCATCGGTGCCGTGTCGCTGATGGTCTTCACCAGCCCGCGCCTGTCCGTCATCGTGCTGGCCGCCATTCCGGTGATCGTGCTGCCCCTGATCGGTTTCGGCCGCTCGGTGCGCAAGCGCTCGCGCCGGGCGCAGGACACGCTGGCCGGTGCTTCCGCCTTTGCCTCGGAAATGCTGGGCGCCATCCGTGCGCTGCAGGCCTTCACCAGCGAAAGCGTTGCGGCAGGCAAGTTCCGCAAGGCGGTGGAAGAGGCGTTTGGCGCAGCGCGCAGCGCCATGGGCGCCAGGGCGGTTCTCACGGGCTTTGCCATCTTCATCATCGCTTCCAGCGTGGTGGCAGTCTTGTGGATTGGCGCAGGGGACGTGTTCGAGGGCCGGATGACCGGCGGAGAACTCGGCCAGTTCCTGCTCTATTCAATCCTTGCCGCCGGGGCTTTGGGCGAGCTGTCGCAGGTCTGGGGCGAGATTTCGCAGGCTGCGGGCGCTGCGGAGCGGCTGGGCGAGATCCTGCGCATCGAGCCGGTGATCAAGGCGCCTGCCCATCCCAAGCCCCTGCCAAGCCCGGCGCGCGGCGAAGTGAGCTTCGAGGGCGTCAGCTTCGCCTATGGCCACACCGGCGGTGGTCCCGTCGTGCGGGAGGTGACCCTTGACGTGAAGGCGGGCGAAACGGCCGCCATCGTCGGGCCGTCGGGGGCAGGCAAGTCGACGCTCTTCCACCTGCTGATGCGTTTCTATGACCCGGTGGCCGGCCGCGTGTGTCTGGATGGCGTTGACCTGCGCGATGTCAGCCCGCAGGCCCTGCGCTCCCGCATCGCGCTGGTGCCGCAGGACACAGTGGTGTTTGGCACGACGGCGGCAGAAAACATCGCCTATGGACGCCCCGGTGCCTCGCTGGAGGAAATCCATGCGGCTGCCCGCGCTGCCCGTGCCCATGACTTCATCTCCGCCATGCCACAGGGCTATGACACGGTGATCGGCGAGCGCGGTGTGACGCTCTCCGGCGGTCAGCGCCAGCGCATTGCCATCGCCCGTGCCATTCTCAAGGATGCCCCGGTGCTGCTGCTGGACGAGGCGACAAGCGCGCTGGATGCGGAAAGCGAGGTGCAGGTGCAGAAGGCGCTGGAGCAGCTGATGCAGGGCCGCACCACGCTGGTCATCGCCCACCGCCTTGCCACGGTGCTGAAGGCAGACCGGATCATCGTCATGGAAGAGGGGCGCATCGTCGAGATGGGCCGGCATGCGGATCTCGTTGCCGAAGGCGGCCTCTATGCCCGCCTCGCGCGCCTCCAGTTCGACGCCAGCCGCGAGGATGCGCTGGCCGGCGCCTGAAAAAGCTGCGGCGGCGCGTTCAGGGAACGGCCGCCGCAGCTTTTGTTTGAATGCGGGAGCGCTCAGTCGCCGTCCGGAACGGCGACCGTGTAGTTGAGCGGCATGCGGCCGCCGTCCACGTAGAGCGTCTGGCCGGTCATGTAGGATGCGTCGTCGGAGGCGAGGAAGGCGGCGACGGAGGCAATTTCCGAAGCTTCGCCGATCCGGCCGAGCGGGGTGCGCGACAGGATGCGGTTCTTTGCGGCCTTGTCGGAATTCACCGCCGCCAGCATGTCGGTCATGATCGAGCCGGGGCCGATGGCGTTGACGCGGATGCCATAGGGCGCCAGCGAAAGCGCCGTGGCGCGGGTCAGCTGGGCAAGGCCGCCCTTCGACACGCAGTAGGGGATCTGCGAGGGGATCGCCAGAACTGCGTTGATCGAGGACATGTTGATGATGCAGCCCGGCGTGCCGCCCGCCTCGACGCGCTCCACCATGTGGCGGGCAACGGCCTGCGACACCAGGAAAGAGCCCTTGAGGTTGACCTGAATGACCCGGTCAAAATCGGCTTCCTCCAGATTGAGGAAATCGGTGCCGGCGACGATGCCCGCGTTATTGACCAGAATGTCGATGTCGCCAAAAGCGTTCAGCGTTTCGGCGACCAGGTTCCGCACGTCCAGCGCTTCGGCGACGTTGCAATTGACATAGAGCACATCGCCCAGCGGCTTCAGCTCTTCGGCAGCGGCTTCGCCGGCCTCGTCGTCGATATCCGCGATGACGACCCTGGCGCCGTCGCTCAGAAAGCGCCGTGCAATGGCAAGACCGATACCGCGCGAGGCGCCGGTGACGATGGCAACCTTGTTGGTGAGGGACAAGGGAAAATCCTCGTTGTTGTGCAAGGGGTGAACCGCCCGGGAGAGGGCCGTTCCGCGCGCAACAATAGGGCCTTGCGGTCAGCCTGTCGATGGCTGACCGCGGCCCTGTGTCTCAGGCCCTTGTCAGAACACCATATTCCCTGAGGGCCGTCTCGATCTCGTCAAGGATGGCCGGATCATCGATCGTCGCGGGAATGCGGAACTCCTGCCCGTCAGCGATCTGCCGCATGGTGCCGCGCAGGATCTTGCCGGAGCGGGTCTTGGGCAGGCGGTCGACGGTGACGGCGATCTTGAAGGCAGCGACCGGGCCGATGACATCGCGCACGCGGCGGACAAGCTCCGTCTCCACCTCGTCATGCGGCCGGTTGACGCCTGCCTTCAGCACGACGAAGCCGCAGGGCAGCTGACCCTTGAGCTGATCGTTGATGCCGATGACCGCGCATTCGGCCACATCCGGGTGTCCGGACAGCACTTCTTCCATGGCGCCGGTGGACAGGCGGTGGCCGGCCACGTTGATGATGTCGTCGGTGCGCGACATGATCGACAGATAACCGTCCTCGTCGATGATGCCTGCGTCCGCCGTCTTGTAGTAGCCGGGGAACTCGTCCAGATAGGCGCTGCGGAAGCGGGCATCCGCGTTCCACAGGGTCGGCAGGCAGCCGGGCGGCAGGGGCAGCTTGATGACGATGTTCCCCAGCGTGCCGTTTGGCACCGGGTGGCCTGCGTCGTCCAGCACCTGCACGTCATAGCCGGGCATGGCCACCGTGGGCGAGCCGCGCTTGACGGGGAGAATGCCGAGGCCAACCGGATTGCCCGCAATGGCCCAGCCGGTCTCCGTCTGCCACCAGTGGTCGATCACCGGCACGCCGAGCTTTTCCTCCGCCCATTGCACCGTGTCCGGATCGGCGCGTTCACCGGCAAGGAACAGGGTGCGGAAGCCGCTGAGGTCATAATCCTCCATCAGCTTGCCGTAGGGGTCTTCCTTCTTGATGGCGCGGAAGGCGGTGGGCGCGGTGAAGAGCGCGGCGACGGAGTGATCCGAAATGACCCGCCAGAAGGCGCCCGCATCGGGCGTGCCCACCGGCTTGCCCTCATAAACCAGCGTGGTGCAGCCCTGCAGCAGCGGACCGTAGACGATGTAGGAATGGCCGACGACCCAGCCCACATCGGAGGCGGCCCAGAACACTTCGCCGGGCGCGATGCCATAGAGGTTGGACATGGACCATTTCAGCGCCACCATGTGGCCGCCGGTGTCGCGCACCACGCCCTTGGGCTGGCCGGTGGTGCCGGAGGTGTAAAGCACATAAAGCGGATCGGTGGCCTTCACCGGCACGCAAGGCACCTGACGGGCTGCCAGAAACGCGGCTTCCGTCAGGGCGCCGAAGTCGCGGTCGCGCTCCTGCGAAATCTCTGCGGCAAGCTGCGGGCGCTGGATGACGAGGCAGAACTCCGGCTTGTGTGCCGACTGGGCGATGGCCGCATCCACCAGCGGCTTGTAGGCAATCACGCGGCCGGGCTCGATGCCGCAGGAGGCGCAGATGATGGCCTTGGGCGCGGCGTCATCAATGCGGGTGGCCAGTTCATGGGCGGCAAAGCCGCCGAAGACCACGGAATGAATGACCCCCAGGCGCGCGCAGGCCAGCATGGCCATGGCTGCCTGGGGAATCATCGGCATGTAGAGAATGACGCGGTCGCCCTTGCCGATCCCATGGTCCTGCAGCACGGCTGCCATGGCCTGAACCTGGTCGAGCATTTCCTGATATGTATAGGCGGCCTGCGTCCGGGTGATGGGGCTGTCGTAAATCAGGGCTGTCTGTCCGGCACGGCCGCGGGCCACGTGCCGGTCGAGGCAGTTGTAGCAGGTGTTCGTCTCGGCCCCGGCGAACCAGCGGCCATAGGCGCCTTCCTGTGCATCGAAGACCTTGTCCCAGGGCCGGAACCAGTCGATCTCAGCCGCCGCCTGCGCCCAGAAGGCCTCCGGATCGCGTTTCCAGGCATCATAGGTTTCATGATAGCGGCTGGCGGCCATGGCTTGTCCTCCCAGACAGTTCGGCGGTTCCATCCCTTGCGGCCAGGGCAGGCTTGTGCCTTGCCGGGCCGCGTGGCGGAGAATGTCGCAGCTTGCGCTGCACAAGCAAGAGGGCGGCTGCTTAGACATTCGCAGGGGCGTGGGTTTACTTAACCTCTTTGGCTATGCTCCAAAGAGTGGCCCCTGTTTCGGGGGCACAGTCCCGCCGGAAGCCTCATCATGTTCCTGTCTCCGATATCCGATCCGCTGTTCTATGCCGTGGCCATTCCGGCCGTCATCCTTGCCGGGCTGGGCAAGGGCGGCTTTGGCGGGCCCATCGGCATGCTCGCCGTGCCGCTGATGGCATTGGTCATCCCGCCCATCCAGGCAGCTGGCATCATGCTGCCGGTGCTGATTGTGATGGACGGCGTGAGCCTTGCCGCCTACCGGGGCACGTTTGACCGCAAGGCCATCGCAATCCTGCTGCCTGCGGGCATCTTAGGGGTGGGGCTGGGCTGGCTGACGGCGGCCTTCGTCGAGAACGCGCATGTGACGCTGCTGGTCGGCGTCATCTCGCTGGCCTTTGTGGCCGACAGGTTCCGTCCCGGGCGCAGGGGAGGCGGGGCGCTGCCGCATAATCTGCCCTCGGGGATCTTCTGGGGCACGGTCTCCGGCTTCACCAGCTTCGTCAGCCACACGGGCGGGCCGCCCTATCAGATCTACATGGTGCCGCGCGGCCTTGCTCCGGCGCTCTTCGCGGGCACGGCCGTCATCTTCTTCACCACCGTGAATGTGGTGAAGCTTGTTCCCTATTTCCTGCTGGGCCAGTTCGATGCGGCCAATCTGGCGACCGCAGCGGTGCTGTTGCCGCTGGCGCCTCTGGCAACGCTGGCCGGCTGGCGGCTGACGCGGATTGTCCGCCCGCAGCTCTTCTACGGCGTGGTCTATGCCGTGATGGCCGTTGTCGGCACCAAGCTGGTCTGGGATGGCCTGTCTGCGCTTACCGGTGCAGGCTGATCCGGGCTTGATGCAGCCGCTGTTCCGGAACGGCACGCTGCCTGTCCCGGAACGGGCCTGAGAAGGGAAGGGTAAAGTCCGGCTCTCAGCCGGCCTTGCCGAAAGCCGCGAAGATGCGGTCGATCTGCTGGGCCACCGGGTTTTCGGCCGCAACCGGCTCTTCCGGCTTTTCTTCCACCGGATAGAGCATGGCGTCCAGATGCTGCACCCGCTCCTGCAGACGCACGGAGCGCAGGATCAGGTCCTGCAGGCGCAGCGGCAGGGCATCAAAGGAATTGCCCGAATTGGCGCTGCTCAGGCGGTCGAGGCGCACGCGATTCTTGTCGGTGCTGGCCTGATCGGGAGACATCTCGCCTTCGTTGACCGCGCGCTGCAGCAGCAGCCAGGAGGCGAGCTGCATGAGGCGCGTCGTCAGGCGCATGGATTCGGTCGCATAGGCAAGCGAGGCAGGGCGCTCCAGCCGCTTCGATTCACTGCGGCCGTTGCCGTCCAGATAGGCGGCCGTCTCTTCCACGAGGGCCATGCCCTCATGAAACAGCGCCTGGAACTGCTGGGATGCGGCAAGGCGGTCTGCGAAGCTGACCGTTTCCGGCACGATGCTGAGCTTCCTGGTTTCGTCCGTCATGGGTTAACGCCTTCTCATTTGACCCCGGTCCTTGTCCGGACCAGCCATCCGCTTCTGTTCCGATTTGAAACGCGCGGATTTCTTGACAGGATGAAGAGCAACTGCCGTGCCAGCCGCTGTGCCCATGGCGCTGCGGTGAACCGAATCCCTGCTTACAATGTCACGATGGCGAAAAAAAGAGCCGCGCGCGCGCGGCTCGAAGTCATTAACAGGGAGGCGTCAAACAGAGTGGACAGGAGCCACTCAGGAATCCAGATAACTGGACATTCACAGTTATCTCCCGGAAGGCTTAATATGGCGTAAATGAATAAAATTTTAATGATGCCGTTCCGTTAGCCACCTTTAACGGTCTGGTGATGCTGGGATTTTTTCTCACTTCACGATGATGATGGCTTGAACAGCGCATCGGCTGCTGCGCGAACACCGCTTCTGGCGTCAATTTCCCGCTGAAGACGGACGATCTCTGCTTGCAGGTTGGAGATCTCTGTCTGCAACTCGGCCTCGGACAGACGCGAGAGATCACTGCCCGGAACAAAGACCGCCGAAGCTGCCTTTGGTGCTGCCCAGATGTTGTCGTCACTCATCTGCCTTCTCCTCCTCTTTCTGCCGTGCCTTGCAGGCGCAGTGGCACAGGCTGGCACGGCGGGTGTGGCCCATTCCGGAACAGGTCCCGATCTGAAACCCTCTCCGCCGCGCTTGTGCCAGCGGACAAGAATAGGACAGGGCGCGGCGTCTGTCAGTCTTTCAGGAGAGACCTTGCATGTGAGGGGAGGGCAGCCTTGCGTGCGATTTCCGGGAAAACCGGTTTCCACTTTCGCCGGACAGACTCTACAGTGCCGGGCGAGAGTGTGAACCGCTTCAGACAGATACAGGGAGATTGCCATGTCCGCCATTCCGTCCAGCATTCCGCCCGGCCTGCCGCAGGAGATGACCGTGATGGCGATTCCGGTTCCCGGCGGGCCGGATGTGCTGGCGCCGGAGAAGCGGCATCTGCCGGTGGCGCAAAAGGGCGAAATCCTCATCAAGGTCGAGGCGGCGGGCGTCAACCGGCCGGATGTGATGCAGCGCATGGGGCTCTATCCGGCCCCCAAGGGCGCGTCCGACCTGCCGGGCCTTGAAGTGGCCGGCACGGTGGTGGACCGTGGCCCGGGTGCCGAGCGGTTCAACATCGGTGATCAGGTGACCGCGCTTGTGGCGGGTGGCGGCTATGCCGAATACTGCAAGGTGGACGAGCGCCACGCGCTGCCGGTGCCTTCCGGTCTTTCCATCGTGGAAGCTGCGGCTCTGCCGGAAACCTTCTTCACCGTCTGGAGCAATGTGTTCGACCGGGTGGGGCTGAAGGCCGGGGAACGCTTTCTGGTGCATGGCGGCACCTCCGGCATCGGCACCACGGCAATCCAGCTGGCCAAGGCCTTTGGCGCCGAAGTCTTCACCACCGTGGGCTCGGAGGACAAGCGCCAGGCGGTGCTGAAGCTCGGCGCGGATCACGCCATCAACTACAACACCCAGGATTTCGTCGAGGAGATCGGCCGCATCACCGGCGGGGCGGGCATCCACGTCACCCTCGACATGGTGGGCGGCGATTATGTCGAGAAGAACTGGCAGGTGGCGGCCGTCGAGGGGCGCATCTGCCAGATCGCCAATCTCAACGGGGTGGCCATGGAGGTGAACTTCAACCGCCTGATGATGAAGCGCCTCATTCACACCGGATCGACCCTGCGCCCGCGCGACAATGACTTCAAGGCGGCGATTGCGGCGGCTCTTGAGGCGCATGTCTGGCCGCTGATCGCAAATGGCACCATCCGGCCGGTGATGGATTCGACTTTCCCGCTGGAGCGGGCCGCCGATGCGCACCGGCGGATGGAAAGCTCCGGCCATATCGGCAAGATTGTCCTCACCGTCTAGGCGGCGATGGTGGTGCCGTCTGACGTTGCGGCAGAAAAGGTCGAGATTCTTTGAGGCAGGCGCGCTTGCGCGTTTGCCTTTTAAGCCGTCTCAGCCTATATTGTGGTCAATCTCCCATTCATTCGAACATGGAATACCGCTTTTTCGCCTTGCCGGGCGGAGAAGCCGACAGGAGGATTTTACACCGATGTCGAACACGCCTCTTATGCCGAAGGCCACTGCCGTCTGGCTGGTGGACAACACGGCGCTGAGCTTCACTCAGATCGCCGCCTTCTGCAAACTGCACCCGCTGGAAGTGAAGGCGATCGCCGACGGTGAAGCCGCACAGGGCATCAAGGGTCTGGATCCGGTGATGACCGGTCAGCTCAGCCGCGAGGAAATCGAGCGTGCGCAGCGTGATCCGAACTATCAGCTGAAGCTGCAGGGTTCCAAGGTCGTCGTGCCGGAAAGCAAGCGCCGCGGCCCGCGCTACACCCCGGTGTCGCGCCGTCAGGACCGCCCGAACGCCATTCTCTGGCTGGTGCGCAACCATCCGGAGCTGAAGGATGCGCAGATCATGCGCCTCGTCGGCACCACCAAGCCGACGATCGCCGCCATCCGCGAGCGCACCCACTGGAACTCCTCCAACCTGACGGCATCCGACCCGGTGACGCTGGGCCTGTGCAGCCAGCTCGAGCTGGACATGGAAGTGGAAAAGGCCGCCAAGAACGCCCCGCCGCGTCCGGAGACCGATTACACCGAACTGCTGGCACCGGTGGAAGACACCACGAGCGAGGAAGCCATCGCCGCCGCCTTCACCCGCGACCGCCCACAGCGCGAAGTGGAAGAAGAGATCGACGCCGATGCGGTCTTTGCCAAGCTCAACGCGCTCAAGGGCTCGAAGAAGAACGACGACGAGGAAGAAGACGACTACCGCTTCTGAGCCGTCAGCGTTTCGCGATCATTCAAGGCCG
This sequence comes from Pannonibacter sp. Q-1, assembly GCF_054073275.1. Lineage (NCBI taxonomy): Bacteria > Pseudomonadati > Pseudomonadota > Alphaproteobacteria > Hyphomicrobiales > Stappiaceae > Pannonibacter > Pannonibacter sp. Q-1. The sequence goes on along the minus strand of NZ_JBSXNB010000006.1, from coordinate 164,045 downwards.
TCCCATTGGGGCGGCCTTTGTTGTTGGGGGGGATCATGCCACGGTCTGGATCAATGCGATGCCGGATGGCTCCACACTCCCGGCGTCGCCCCGGACGCAGCGGAGCGGAGATCCGGGGCCTACTCGTTCGCAGAGCGGTGAGGGTGAGGCGAGGGGCTGAGATACGCACCAGAAAGCCTCGGTTGCCGCGCTTCCTCAGACAAAGGCCTCTCTCTGCAAGCGAGTGGTCCCCGGCTCGCGCTGCGCTTGGCCGGGGTGACTCAGTGCCTGATTGCGTGCTCGGTGCCGAAGCGGCAGGGGCGGCCTCTCACCGTTCCGTCAGCTTCAGCTCGATGCGGCGGTTGCGGGCGTTGATCTCGGGGGTGTTGCCGGGCTCCAGAGGCTGGAACTCGCCGAAGCCTGCGGCGACCAGATGCTTGGGGTCGACGCCCTTGCTGATCAGGTAGCGCACCACCGAGGTGGCGCGGGCTGAGGACAGCTCCCAGTTATCGCGCAGGCGCCCCGTGCCGGACAGCGGCACTGCATCGGTGTGGCCGTCAACGCGCAGCACCCACTGGATCTCGCTCGGGATCTGCCCCTCAAGCTCCAGCAGCGCCTCGGCCAGCTTGTCCAGTTCCACCCGGCCATTGGGGTTGATTTCGTCGGAGCCGGAGGGGAACAGCACTTCCGACTGGAAGACGAAGCGGTCGCCCACCACGCGGATATCGGAGCGCTGGGACAGAAGCTCGCGCAGGCGGCCGAAGAAGTCGGAGCGGTAGCGGTTCAGCTCCTGCACGCGCTGCACCAGCGCTGCATTGAGCCGCTGGCCAAGGCTGGCGATGCGGGCCTGGCTTTCGTTTTCCTTGGCCTCGGAAGCCTCCAGCGCCGCATTGGCGGCGGCCAGCTGGCGGCGCAGGGCGGCGATCTGCTGGTTCAGCAGCTCCACCTGCGCCAGCGCGCGCTGGCTGACCTGCCGCTCCTCGTTGAGGGTGCCCTCGAGGGCTGCTAGCTCGCCGCCGGCGCTGGCGGCGGCGCCCTCGCGGTCAGACAGCAGGCCGGAGAGCCTGTCGCGCTCACTGGTGGCGGCGCCGAGGCTGGCCTGCAGGGTGGCGACGGTTGTTTCCAGATCGCGCTTGGAAGCCCGTTCCAGCGACAAAAGCTCGGTCAGCTCGCTGATCTGGGCATTGAGGCGGTTCAGCACCGAATCGCGGCCCGACAGCTGCTGGCTGAGCACGAACTGGGCGATGACGAAGATCGACAGCAGGAAGATGAGCACCAGCAGCAGCGTGGTCAGCGCATCCACGAAGCTCGGCCAGTAGTCGATGTCCTGATTGCGCCTGCGGCCGCGAAACCCCGCCATGGATCACTCCTTGGCGCGGTCAAAGGCCGCTGCGATGGAGGAGAGGAGGTTCTCCACCCGCTTCTGCTGGGCGCTCTGGGTGTCGGCCCATTCGCGCATCATCTGCTGCTCGGAGCGCACGTGCTTGACGAGGCCCTGGATGCCTTCGGCAAGGTTCGCCATGGCCTGATTGGCGGCCTTGCTGCCGCCTTCCTCCACCGCGCGCTGCAGCCGCTCGATCGCCAGTTGCAGCTTGTCTGTATCGGGTGCCGCAGCAACGGGTGCACGCGCCTCTTCCTGCTCGATCTCGGTGACGGTGGACAGCCAGTCTTCCAGCTCCGTGTAGAAGCGGTTCTGCGCCTGTCCGGCCTGAAGATCGAGAAAGCCGAGAACCAGCGAGCCGGTGAGGCCGAAGAGCGAGGACGAGAAGGCCGTGCCCATGCCGGAAAGCGGCGCCTGCAGGCCTGCCTTCAGGTCCTCGAAGATGACGCCCGTATCGCCGGACACCACATCCAGCGACTGGATGGTGGAGCCGACGGCACTCACCGTCTGCAGCAGGCCCCAGAAGGTGCCGAGCAGGCCGAGGAACACGAGCAGGCCGGTCATGTAGCGGGCAATCTCGCGCGATTCATCAAGGCGCATGCCGATGGAATCGAGAATCGAGCGTGAGGTGGTCGGCGTCAGCGCCATTTCGCCCACCTTGTTGCCCAGCAGCGAGGCCATCGGTGCCAGCAGCACCGGCGGACGGCGCACTTCGATGCCCGGATCCCCGATGCGGAAGCTGTTGACCCAGGCGATCTCGGGGAACAGCCGCACGACGCGGGCAAACGTCAGCATGATGCCGAACAGGCCGGTGAGCACGATCATCCCGTTGAGGCCGGGATTGCTCATGAAGGCCGTGGCGATCTGCTGGTTCAGGATGAAGGCGACGAAGGCAACGATCACCAGGAAGATGATCATGAACGAGAGATACGCCTTGGGACTGGACAGGCTGTAGGGATCGAAATCGCGTGCCATGAACCGTCGAGCTTCCGCCTGTTGCTGTTGGCACCAGTGATAGCGCGATTTACCGTTTGTTGAAAACCGTTAATCGCGCGTTAGCAAAAGCTTAATTGAAAAGCAGAAGGCCGGAGAGCGGTTTTGCTCTCCGGCCTGTAACGGATGAATCCCGGGTTCTCGGGCGTTCCAGGGGGCTTCCCTTTGCAAGGCCAAGCCTCTCCGTCTTCGTCCTGCCATGGCTTGACCATGGCATCCACCCCGTGAGCTTCCCGCTCTATAAGCCTGACAGTATGCCTGCCCATTGCCGCCGAAGGCCGGGAGAGACAAGGGCATGGATGCCATGGTCAAGCCATGGCAAGACGGAGGAAGATTGCAGGGACAGGAAGAAAAACAGCGCAGAAGCACAAGGCTTCTGCGCTGCGTGTTCATGCCGGGCGGGCGCGCGGGTATCCGCAAACGCCTGCTGTGTTACTCGGCTGCGCTCTTCAGCAGCTTCTGCAGCTGGGCCTTGATGAACTCGTTGCCCGCGACGACCGAGCCGGTCTCCAGCATCGTGTCCTTGCCGTCAATGTCGCTGACATAGCCGCCGGCTTCACGGATCAGAAGGATGCCGGCTGCAATGTCCCAGGGGTTCAGGCTGTGCTCCCAGAAGCCGTCGAGGCGGCCCGAGGCGACATAGGCAAGGTCGAGCGCGGCAGCGCCGATGCGGCGGACACCGGCGACTTCCGGCATCACGTAGCGCAGTTCCTTGAGGGCACGGCCATGGTCGCCACGGCCGAGGAACGGCAGGCCGGTGCCGATCAGGCTGTCCGGCAGGGCGGTACGGGCGGCAACGCGCAGGCGCCGGTCATTGACGAAGGCGCCACGGCCGCGCTCGGCCGTGTAAAGCTCGTCCATCACCGGATTGAAGATGACACCGGCAACGATCTGGCCCTGGCGCTCCAGCGCGATGGAAATGGCGAAGACCGGAATGCCGTGCAGGAAATTGGTGGTGCCGTCGAGCGGGTCGACGATCCAGCGGTGCTGGCCGTCTTCGCCGGCCGTCTCGCCGGATTCTTCCATCAGCAGGCCATAGGTGGGCCGTGCCTTGGTCAGTTCGGCGCGGATGATCTCTTCGGCGCGGCGGTCGGCGGCGGAGACGAAGTCGCCGGGGCCCTTGCGCGAGACCTGAAGGTTTTCGACTTCGCCGAAGTCACGCACGAGCGAACGTCCGGCCTTCATTGCTGCCTGGACCATTACGTTGAGGATTGCTGTACGTGCCATGATCTGTCTTGCCGGGTCTGTAGAATGGGGAGCCCGGCACCCCACGGGGGGCGCCGGGCGGAAGGGTTTTCAGAAGCAGGATCAGTCCGCGCGGCGGACGTATTCGACCGTGCCGGTGTCGACGATGATCTTTTCGCCAGCGGTGATGAACGGCGGCACGAGCACGCGCACGCCGTTTTCCAGAATGGCCGGCTTGTAGGACGAGGACTGGGTCTGGCCCTTCACCACGGCATCGGCCTCGGTGATCTGCAGGGTGACGAACTGCGGCAGGGTGATGCCGATCGGCTTCTCTTCGTGCAGTTCCACGGTCACCATCATGCCGTCCTGCAGGAAGGCGGCGCGGTCACCGACGAAGTCCTTCTGCAGCTCAAGCTGCTCGTAGGTTTCGGTGTCCATGAAGATCAGGACGTCTTCCTGGATGTAGAGGAACTGGAAGTCCTTCTGCTCCAGACGGACGCGCTCGACCTTGTCTTCCGAACGGAAGCGCTCGTTCAGCTTGCGGCCGTCGATGAGGTTCTTCATTTCCACCTGGGCGAACGCGCCACCCTTGCCGGGCTTGACGTGGTCCACCTTGACGACCGCCCAGAGCGTCTCCTGATGCTGGAGAACATTGCCGGGCTTGATCTCGTTACCGTTGATCTTCATGAAACGACCGATTGATTAGGGCGTGAAACCTGACGGTGCATCCACGCTCTGCCGGATAAGGACGGCGAGCGGGCACCAATGACGCGCCTGTCCAACACAAAACGGGCGCAAATTCAAGGAAAAACCTGCAAAGCGGTTACTTGTCAGGGGGTGGCCCTGGCCGGATCCAGCGGTTTGGGGATCAGCGTGGCGGTCAAGGTGCCTGCGCGTTCCATGGCCTTGGTCACGGTTTCCTGGTCCAGCGATCCCACGTAACCATCCAGCTCCAGATCGGAAAGGCCAAGCGCGCGCGCCACATAGTGCCAGGCGGCGGCCTCGGTCTGATCGACGGGCCGTCCACGGCCGAAGGCATAGACGCGGGCGAGCCGGTTCATGCCCACCGGATTTCCGGCCCGCGCGGCCCGCTCGAACCAGTCTGCAGCATCCGCCTCGTCCGGTTCCACGCCGCGCCCCTGAAAGCGCAGGATGCCGTAGTAAACCTGTGCCGAGGTATGGCCGCGCCGGGCAGCCCGGCCCAGCCAGTTGGCGCCCTTGATCGGGTCGCGCACTTTCTCGCCGCCTTCCAGGAACTGGAGGCCGAGGGCATATTGCGCTTCCACGTCATCCTTTTCGGCGGCCTGCAGCAGCAGCTGGGAGGCGCGCTCCTCGTCATAGGGACGGCCTTCGCCTTCCTGATAGAGGATTGCCAGATTGTAGATGGCGCCCGGGATGCCCGCATCAGCGGCTTTCTGGAAGAGATCGGCCGCTCTTTTCTTGTCGGCCTCAACCCCTTCGCCCAGCAGATACATCTGCCCCAGCCGGTAGGCCGCATTGGGGTCGCCGGAGGTGCTGGCGACCTGATACCAGTCCGCAGCCTTCTTCCAGTCCCGTGCCACGCCAAGGCCGGTTTCATGCATCACGCCCAGCAGGGTCTGCGCGGCACGGTCACCTTCCTCAGCCAGCGGGGTGGCAACGGCAAGCGCCGTCAGATACCAGCCGCGCTGGAAGACGCCATAGGCGAAATCGGCATCAATCGGCTCGCCCGGTTCCATCAGCGGCGGACCCGCCTCAAGCAGGCTGACAAGCGGCTCCGGCTCATAGCGGGCAAGGGCACGCGCGGCTGCATCGGCTTCGGTGGCCGTCTCTGCAGCCGCGCCTTCAGCGGCATCCTGTGCCGCAGAAGGCTGGGCCGATGCTGCCTCGCCTGCCGGGGTTCCTGCTGCCGGGGTTTCGGCAGTTGGCGGCGCGGCCTGCTCCTGAGCCGGGGCTGCGGGCGTTGCCGGAGTCGCCGTCTGGGCAAGGCTGCTGCCTGTGGCTGCGCAGAGCGCAGCCAGCGCCAGACCTGCCAAAGCCAGACCCGGTGCGCCGGGCCTCAGGCCACGGCGCAGGGGCGGGCGGGCAGATGCCTCCGCCGTTTCGGGGAACTGGCTTCCGGTCAGGGTCCGGCGCGGCAGGGTCATTCCTCGTCCTCTTCAAACGGGTGCTGATCGAGAATCGCATTGGCAAGGCGCACGGCTTGCGCCGGGCCTTCCGGATGCTGCCAGATGGCATCCTTCAGGGCAACGAAGTCCGCCTTGGTGTCCGCCGTTTCGCCGAGGGTGGCCAGATCATTGCCGCCCAGGGCAACGCAGGGGGTGGAGAACAGCTCCGCCCACCATTCGGCGCGCTCCAGCGTCTTGGCATGGGCGCCGGGCTGCTCCTCAAGGTCCAGCCGGCCGAAGAACAGATAGTCCACGCCGCTTTCGGCGATTTCCATTTCCTCGTGCTTCATCTTGGTGCCGCCCGCGCCGACAATGCGCGCCGGCTGCAGGCTTTCCATCGCCAGCTTGATGTCCTCGAAGGAGCTGTCGATATGGGCGCCGTCTGCACCCGTGCGGCCGGTCACCTGCGTGTCGCGGTAGATCAGCGCGGCCGCTTCCGCCTTCTGGATCATGGGCACCAGCTTTGCAGCCGTGTCCTGCAGCGCCTTGGCGGTCGCCTCGGGCTGATAGATGAGGACGCAGGCCACATCCCCGCCCGAAAGCGCCGCTTCAAGGCGCGGGGCAAAGGCTTCGAGGTCAAAGGTGGGCGGCGTAACCAGATAAAGGCGCGGGCGGTTCAAGGCGGTATCCGTCTGTTCGGCCCGGCATGCGGGCACATGGTACATACCTATGTCCCTAAAGACGGCAAAAGCACGACGCAAGCGCAGAGATGGGTGCAGAAGCTTTGCGCGGCGGAATGTTGCGGGTGAGGGGACGATACCAGCAGGAGATTGATACGCTGCCTGGTTATTTACTCAGGCGGTCGCCCCGGACGAGAGCGAAGCGGAGATCCGGGGCCTACTCGTTTCCAGATCGGTGAGAGCTGTTTCCCGTGTTGAGACTTGGATGCTGTTGCCTGCCCCTGCTGCGCCTCTGGAAACAACGGCATCTCTCTGCAAGCGAGTAGGCCCCGGGTCTGCACTGCGTTCCGCCCGGGGCGACCGCTGGGGAGGCCGGAGAGGTGGCGGAACTGCCGGCAGCAAAAAGGCCGGAGCGATGCCCCGGCCTTGGTTTGATCCTTGAGTAAGGTTCGAAAGCCTTACGAGATCTTCGGGTCCAGCGCGCCGGACTTGTAGCGGGCGGCCATTTCCGGGAGGGTGAGGACGCGCTTGATCTTGGAGGCCTGACCGGCGGTGTTGAAGGCCTCCAGACGCTCCTTGCAGAGCTTGGTCATGGCATCGCGGGCGGGCTTGAGATACTTGCGCGGATCGAACTCGCCCGGGTTCTCGGCAAGGATCTTGCGGATCTGGCCGGTCATCGCCATGCGGTTGTCGGTGTCGATGTTGATCTTGCGCACGCCGTTCTTGATGCCGCGCTGGATTTCTTCCACCGGTACGCCCCAGGTCTGGGGCATCTTGCCGCCGTACTGGTTGATGATGTCCTGCAGGTCCTGCGGCACCGAGGAAGAGCCGTGCATCACCAGATGGGTTTCCGGCAGGCGGCGGTGGATTTCCTCGATCACGTGCATGGCAAGGATCGCGCCGTCCGGCTTGCGGGTGAACTTGTAGGCGCCGTGGCTGGTGCCCATGGCGATGGCCAGCGCGTCAACCTTGGTCTCGCGCACGAACTTCACCGCTTCTTCCGGGTCGGTCAGCAGCTGGTCGTGGCTCAGCTGGCCTTCGGCGCCATGGCCGTCTTCCGCTTCGCCCATGCCGCTTTCGAGGCTGCCGAGCACGCCCAGCTCGCCCTCGACGGAGATGCCGCCCAGATGGGACATGTCCGTCACGGCCTTGGTGACGCCGACGTTATAGGCCCAGTCAGCCGGGGTCTTGCCGTCGGCCTTCAGCGAGCCGTCCATCATCACCGAGGTGAAGCCGGCCTGGATGGCGGTCATGCAGGTAGCCGGTTCGTTGCCATGGTCGAGATGCACGCAGACGGGGATGTGCGGATAGATTTCCGTCACCGCGTCCATCATGTGCTTCAGCATGACGTCATGGGCATAGGACCGGGCGCCGCGCGATGCCTGGATGATGACCGGGGAATCGGTCGTATCGGCCGCTTCCATGATGGAGAGCGCCTGTTCCATGTTGTTGATGTTGAAGGCCGGAACGCCATAATCGTGTTCCGCGGCATGATCGAGCAATTGACGAAGTGTAATGCGTGCCATCGAATCTCTCCTGTTCCAGATCCGCAAGGAACCTTGACCCGGCTCCGGACCTGCCTGCTCAAACACTGCGCGTGGTCCGCCTGTTCCATTGGTCTTGCCAATTGAACGAAGCGTTTTCCCGCGCTGGCCGTGCAACGGCGGCGTGGGCCGCAGATAAGTTTCGCACTGCGACAAAACCGTGGCCGTTCTAACAAAATCCAGCGGTTTGGGAAGATGGGGCCGCTGCCCATAAATCAATTTAAATGCCGGTAAACGCAGGAAAATTCGAACATTTTTAATTTGATGCCCGAATTAAATAGGTGCCTTGCAAGGCCTGCAGGCGGGAGGCGGCTCGCCAATACTGGACCGGCGCGCCGCAAGACTTGATGAACTGTCAGGCTCAGGCCTGCAGGGCCGTTACGCCCGGCAGATCCTTGCCTTCCAGCCACTCGAGGAACGCCCCGCCAGCGGTGGAGACATAGGAGAAGTCACCGGCTGCGCCTGCGTGGTTGAGAGCAGCCACCGTGTCACCGCCGCCAGCGACGGACAGCAGCTTGCCGTCCTTGGTGCGGCTGGCCGCATGCTGGGCAGCGGCGACGGTTGCCTTGTCGAAGGGCTCGATCTCGAAGGCGCCGAGCGGGCCGTTCCACACCAGGGTGGAAGCGCCGTCGATCTTGGCCTTCACCGTCTCGATGGAGGCAGCGCCCACATCCAGCATCATGGCATCGGCGGGAATCGCGTCGAGGCTGACGGTCTCGTTGGCAGCGCCTGCCTTGAACTCGCGGGCGACGACTGCGTCCACCGGCAGCACGATCTCGCAGCCGGCCTTTTCGGCGGCTGCCATGATCTTCAGCGCGGTCGGGGCAAGGTCATGTTCGCACAGGGACTTGCCGACATTGACGCCCTTGGCGGCGAGGAAGGTGTTGGCCATGCCGCCGCCGATGACGAGCATGTCCACGCGGCTGACGAGGTTTTCCAGAAGGTCGATCTTGGAAGACACCTTTGCACCGCCGACAACGGCCAGAACCGGGCGCTTGGGCGCGCCAAGAGCTGCACCAAGCGCTTCCAGCTCGGCCTGCATGGAGCGGCCGGCATAGGCTGGCAACAGACGGGCAAGGCCTTCGGTGGAGGCATGGGCGCGGTGGGCGGCGGAGAAGGCATCGTTCACATAGAGGTCGCCATTGGCAGCCAGAGCGGCGGTGAAGTCGGCGCCGTTCTTTTCCTCGTCCTTGTGGAAGCGGGTGTTCTCCAGCAGCAGCACGTCGCCGTCCTGCATGGCGGCAACAGCACCGGCCGCAGCCTCGCCAATGCAGTCGGCGCAGAAGGCGACGGGGCGGCCGATGACGGCAGCAACAGCCGGGGCCACCGGCGCAAGGCTCATGTCCGCAACCACTTCACCCTTCGGGCGGCCGAAGTGGGCCAGCAGGATAACCTTGGCACCCTTGTCCGACAGCTCGCGGATGGTGGGGGCGACGGCGCGGATGCGGGTGTCGTCGGTGATCTTGCCGTCCTTCATGGGGACGTTGAGGTCCACACGCACGAGGGCGCGCTTGCCTGCAGGTTCCTGAATATCGCCGATGGTCTTGAAGGACATGGATCTCATCCTTGAAAGTTGCGCACCGCACCGGGGCGCTTGAACTGGAGGCGCTGGCCTGCGGATCACGGGGGAGGCCGGATCGCGGCAGGCCACCGGGGCGTTGCCCCCGCCAGAAGGAAAAAGGGCGGGCACCGGGCCCGCCCTTCAGTCAGTGATGCATCAGATGTGCTTGGCGAGTGCCACAGCGGTGTCCGACATGCGGTTGGAGAAGCCCCACTCGTTGTCGTACCAGCTCATGATGCGCACCAGCGTGCCGTCCATGACCTTGGTCTGGTCCATGTGGAAGATCGAGGAGTGGCTGTCATGGTTGAAGTCCATGGACACCAGCGGCTCGTCGGTGAAGCCGAGGATGCCCTTCAGCTTGCCGTTGGCAGCGTCGCGGATGGCGCTGTTGATCTCTTCCACGGTGGTGGAACGCTTGGCGATGAACTTGAAGTCCACCACGGAGACGTTCGGGGTCGGCACGCGCACGGACACGCCGTCCAGCTTGCCGTTCAGCTCCGGTAGCACGAGGCCCACGGCCTTGGCGGCGCCGGTCGAGGTCGGGATCATGGACATGGCTGCAGCGCGGGCGCGGTACAGGTCCTTGTGCATGGTGTCCAGCGTCGGCTGGTCGCCGGTGTAGGAGTGGATCGTGGTCATAAAGCCCTTCTCGATGCCGATGGCGGCATTGAGGACATAGGCAACCGGAGCCAGGCAGTTCGTGGTGCACGAAGCGTTGGAGACGACCAGATCGGCAGCCGTCAGGGCATCGTGGTTCACGCCGTAAACGATCGTCTTGTCAGCGCCGTTGGACGGAGCGGAGACGAGAACGCGCTTGGCGCCAGCGGCGAGGTGCGCTTCAGCCTTCGGCTTGTCGGTGAAGATGCCGGTGCATTCCATGGCGATGTCGACGCCCAGCTCGCCGTGCGGCAGCTCCTTCGGGTCGCGGATCGCGGTCACCTTGATCGGCTTGCCGCCGTTGATGCGGATGCTGTCGCCTTCCACGGCGACGGTCGCCGGGAACTTGCCATGTACCGAATCATGACGCAGCAGATGCGCGTTGGTCTCCACCGGGCCGAGGTCGTTGATGGATACGACTTCGATGTCGGTGCGGCCGGACTCGACGATCGCGCGCAGCACGTTGCGGCCGATGCGGCCAAATCCATTGATCGAAACCTTGGTCACCATGTGAATAACTCCCATACATGCGTGGCGCCGTTATGGAGGACGCCTTTCGCCAGCCCAGACCGGGCCGGCCTTGCGAAAGGGCAGGAGAGGGCCTGCCCGGGCTCAGGAGCCCCCGCCGGACGGCGGAGGCGAGAGTTCTGGTGTCTTCCGGCGGCAGCCAGGCCCATGGCCCGCTGTACTGGAGCCGGATCAGGCGCCGAGGCGCGCCTTGGCAGCGTCCACAACCGCCGTATCGGTGATGCCGAAGTGGGCGTAGAGCTCCTTGTAGGGGCCCGATGCGCCGAAGCCGTGCATGCCGACGAAGATGCCGTCGTTGCCGATGAAGCGGTCCCAGCCGAGGCGGATGCCGCTCTCGACCGCGATCTTCACCTTCGAGTTGCCGATGACGGAGGCCTTGTAGTCGTCCGACTGGGCTTCGAACAGCTCGAAGCACGGCACGGAGACGACGCGGGCAGGGATGCCGTCAGCCATCAGCTTCTCGCGGGCGTTCATGGCGATCTCGACTTCCGAGCCGGAGGCGAAGATCGTCACATCCGCTGCTTCTTCGCTGCCCGCCAGTTCATAGGCGCCGCGTGCGGAGAGGTTCTCTTCCTCGAAGGTCTTGCGCTGCGAGGGCAGGGCCTGACGGGTGAGGGCGAGAACCGAGGGGGTCTTGTCGGCGGTCAGTGCAATCTGCCAGCACTCCAGCGTCTCGGTCACATCGGCCGGGCGCAGGAAGTAGAGGTTCGGGATGGCGCGCAGGGCGGCGTAATGCTCCACCGGCTGATGGGTGGGGCCGTCTTCGCCAAGGCCGATGGAATCGTGGGTCATCACGTGGATGACGCGCTGTTCCATCAGGGCGGCAAGGCGCAGGGCCGGGCGGCAGTAGTCCGAGAACACCAGGAAGGTGCCGGAATAGGGGATGACACCGCCGTGAAGGGCCATGCCGTTCATGGCAGCGGCCATGCCGTGCTCGCGGATGCCCCAGTGCATGTAACGGCCGGAGAAGTCATCCGGCGTCACGGCCTTGGTCTGCGGGGTCTTGGTGTTGTTGGAGCCGGTGAGGTCGGCCGAGCCGCCGATCGTCTCCGGGATCACCTCGTTGACCACGTTCAGCACATGCTCGGAGGCCTGACGGGTGGCGAGCGAGGGCTGCTCTTCGAACAGCTTGCGCTTGTAGGTCAGCATCGCTTCATCGAAGCCGGCCGGCAGGTCGCCACGGTTGCGGCGCTCGAATTCGGCGCGGGTCTCGGCATCCTTGGCGGCGAAGCGCTTTTCCCAGCTCTTGTGTGCATGGGCAGAACGCAGGCCGGCGATGCGCCAGGCGTCCAGCACGTCGCTCGGCACGACGAAGGGCTCGTGGCTCCAGTTCAGCGCCTTGCGGGTGGCGGCGATTTCATCCGCGCCCAGCGGCGAGCCATGCACCTTGTTGGTGCCGGCCTTGGTCGGAGCGCCGAAACCGATCACGGTCTTGGCGGCGATCAGCGTCGGCTTGTCGCTCTCCTGCGCCTTGCGCAGGGCATTGGCGATGGCTTCCGGATCATGGCCGTCGACGCGGCTGGTGGCCCAGCCGGAGGCCTCGAAACGGGCGATCTGGTCGGTGGAATCGGTCACATCGATCTTGCCGTCGATGGAGATGTTGTTGTCATCCCAGATGACGATCAGCTTGTTCAGCTTCAGGTGGCCGGCGAGCGTCAGGGCTTCCTGGCTGATGCCTTCCATGAGGCAGCCGTCACCGGCCAGAACATAGGTGTAGTGGTCGACGATATCCTCGCCGAAACGGGCCGCCTGCAGCTTCTCGGCAATGGCCATGCCGACAGCGTTGGCAAGGCCCTGGCCCAGCGGGCCGGTGGTCGTCTCGATGCCGGCGCCATGGCCGAATTCCGGATGGCCGGCCGTGCGGGCGCCGATCTGACGGAAATTCTTCAGCTGATCGAGTGAGAAATCCTCATATCCGAGCAGGTAGAGCGCGGAATAGAGCAGCATGGAGCCGTGACCGGCGGACAGCACGAAGCGGTCGCGGTCGGCCCAGTGCGGGGCGGTGGGGTTGAACTTCAGGAACTGCGTAAACAGGACCGTGGCGATGTCGGCGGTGCCCATCGGAAGGCCGGGATGGCCCGATTTGGCCTTTTCGACCGCGTCCATGGAGAGGAAGCGGATCGCATTCGCCATGCGGTGATGCTTTTCAAGATCAGTCATGTTCATCCCGTTGCTACATGCGGCAGGCCGCAGGGCTACCTGAGAATCTGTTTTCCTGGTGCCGGAGAGGTGAGGATCGGCCTTTTGCCATCTCCCATGCCCTCGCCAGCCCTGCAGGGAGCCCGACAAATAACAGGAACCCTAGTGGTGTCAACAAAGGCCGCACTTGCATGAAATGACGGGATGGCGGGGGAGAAACGCCGCAGAGCCGAATGCCGCCATTGACGGCGCTTTTAACGATTGCTTAATCTTTATGCCGCGAAGGCGGTCCGGGCGAATTCCGTTAAGTGTGGTCATCCGGTTATTGCCGCCTGCTCGCAATTTGCTTTAGTTTTTGCGGCGGGCCATATGTGTCACGCCAGCGGGCGCTGGTGGTCTACGCTCAGGAAATACCCCTACGCAGGGTCCTGAAGGCGGATTTTGAAAGTGGATGCGGTTTGATGGCAGAATTGGGCTCAGGTCATAGCCAGTCTCTGGATGCTGCCTTGACGCGCCTTGCGACTGCCATTTCCCATCTGGAAACGTCGGTTGGCCGGCGGCTGGATGGCGACCACTCTCTCAACGCCCTGCATGACGACATTCAACGCCTCGGCGAGGACCGCTCGCAACTGGCCATGAACTTGGACAAGGCCGAGGCCCGGGCGCAGAGCCTGGAAGACGCCAACCGCGAAGTGTCCCGCCGCCTCGTTTCCGCCATGGAGACGATCCGCTCCGTTCTCGAAGCACACGGAGGCTGAGGGCGGATGGCGCAGATTTCCGTCACCATCAACGGCAGGGCCTTCCGGATGGCCTGCGACGACGGCGAGGAGGACCGGCTGATCGGTCTTGCCGAGCGGTTTGATGGCTGCATCAACCAGCTGCGCGGCAGTTTCGGAGAAATCGGCGACCAGCGGCTGACCGTCATGGCCGGCATCATGGTGATTGACGAATTGGTCGAGCTGGAAAAGCGCGTGCAGCAGCTGGAGCAGGAGCTTTCCATGGTGCGCGACGCGCGTCAGGCGGCGCTCGAGCATATCAACCGCAATGAGGCCACTGTCGTGCTGCGCATCGACGAGGCCGCCCGCAAGATCGAGGCGCTGGCCGAAGGCCTGACCCGCAGCCTCAAGACTGATTGATGCGGGTTCCTGCGGGGGAAGATGGTTCCTGCGCTGCGAAGGGCTTTCAAATGCAGCGCTCTGGCTCTATATCTGGTTCAGCAGCTGCGCTTCCCGTCAGGAAACATTATCCCCGGGGCCTTACGCATTCCCTAGGGAGCTGTCCCTGATCCGGCCCCTGGGCTGGAACACACGGCGCCCACCTACACTGTAGGTTTCCCGGGATTGCAATTCCAACGGTCGCCGTGGCTGCACTTTACCATTCTTCTGAGGGCCGGATCTGCGGCCCGCCGCTGCCTGAAAAGGTGCGCCGGATGGCAGTCCCACCGATTGCCGGACCGGTTCCCAGCGAGGTTCGATGCCCGCCACTGACACCCGCAACGCTCTCACCGATCTTGTTCAGGCCAAACAACAGATCCGCGCCGGGGCGCTGGCGCGCCGTGCGGCGATGACGGCTGTGGAGCGGATCGAGGGCTCCCTTGCCCTGACCGCTCACGTGGACGGGCTGAACCTGAAGCCCGGCGAAACCGTCTCCGGCTTCTGGCCGATTCGCGACGAGATCGATCCGCGGCCGCTGATGCATGAACTGGCATCCCGTGGCCATCCTCTCTGCCTGCCCGTTGTCGCAAGGCCGCATCTGCTGTTCCGCAAGCTGGACCGGGAAACGAAACTGGTGTCCGCCGGTTTCGGCACGAGCGTGCCTGAGGAAGCGTCTCCTCTCATGCGCCCGGATGTGATGCTGGTGCCGCTGGCAGCCTTTGATGCGCGCGGCGGGCGGCTGGGCTACGGCAAGGGGCACTACGACACGGCGATTGCGGCGCTGGAGAAAGACGGCCCGATCCTGCGCATCGGGCTTGCCTTTTGCGTCCAGGAAGTGGATCAGGTGCCCACAGAACCGCATGACCAGCTTCTCCACGGCATCCTGACTGAAACCGGGCTGCGCTGGTTTCACACACGAGAGGACCGATGAAGCTTCTGTTTCTGGGTGATCTGGTCGGCCGGGCCGGCCGCACCGCTGCCATTGAGGCTCTGCCGGGCCTGATCGAGGAAAACGGCCTCGATTTCGTCGTTGTGAATGGCGAGAATTCTGCCTCCGGCTTCGGCATCACCGAGCAGATCCTTCAGGATGTGGTGGATGCGGGCGCCGATGTGGTCACCACCGGCAACCATGTCTGGGACCAGCGCGAAACCCTCGTCTATATCGACCGGCAGCCGCGCCTGCTGCGTCCGGTGAATTTCCCGGCCGGAACGCCGGGACGCGGCGTCAACATCTACTCTGCCCGCAACGGTGCGCAGGTAGCGGTCGTCAACGTCATGGGCCGCGTCTACATGGACCCGCTGGATGATCCCTTCGCCGCCGTGGAGCGGGCGATTGCCGATTGTCCGCTCGGCCATGTGGTGGATGCCATCATCATCGACATGCATGCGGAAGCCACCAGCGAAAAGCAGGCGATGGGCCACTTTCTCGATGGCCGCGTCAGCCTTGTGGTTGGCACGCACACGCATGTGCCGACGGCCGATCACCAGATCCTGCCGGGCGGCACGGCCTATATGTCCGACGCGGGCATGTGCGGCGATTATGACAGCGTGCTGGGCATGGAAAAGGAAGAGCCGGTGCAGCGTTTCCTGCGCAAGGTGCCCTCCAGCCGCTTCACCCCTGCGCTGGGCGAGGCGACGGTCTGCGGCGTGGCGGTGGAAACCGATGACCGCACGGGCCTTGCCGTTGCCGTCGCGCCTCTGCGTCTGGGCGGGCGTCTGGAGCCGGTGATCCCGCACTTCTGGCGCTGACACCAACTCTCGATGGAAATGTCTCACCGGGAGTTGGCCAAGCCCGTGCGGCGCTTGAGCAATTTCGAGGCATGATGCGTCAGCATCTCTGTGCCTTGGCATGACAACAGTGCAGATCCGGTCCTCCGTGCGCAAGAGAAGCGGCGTGGTGTCTGGATTTTACCCGCGTCATTGCCTATAAGGCTGCCCATTCTTCATGCGCCGGAGCATTGTCTGGTCCTGACGGGCCTTGGCTCCGGCCGTCTCAACTGCCGGGAAGACCATGGCCGGACATTCACAGTTCAAGAACATCATGCATCGCAAGGGCCGCCAGGACGCTGCCCGGTCGAAGCTTTTCTCCAAATTGTCGAAGGAAATCACCGTTGCTGCCAAGCACGGCGATCCGGACCCCGCCTCCAACCCGCGCCTGCGCCTTGCCGTCCAGAACGCCAAGGCCCAGTCGATGCCCAAGGACAACATCCAGCGGGCCATCAACAAGTCGCAGAGCGGTGACGCTGAGTCCTACGACGAAATCCGCTACGAGGGCTACGGCCCCGGCGGCGTTGCCGTCATCGTTGAGGCGCTGACCGACAATCGTAACCGCACCGCTTCCAACGTGCGTTCCTATTTCACCAAGTGCGGCGGCGCCATGGGCGAAACCGGCTCGGTGTCCTTCATGTTCGACAAGGTCGGCGAGATCATCTACCCGGCCAAGGCCGGTGGTGCCGAGGCGGTTCTGGAAGCTGCCATCGAGGCGGGCGCCGAAGACGTTCAGTCGGATGAAGACAACCACGTCATCATCTGTGCCTTCGAGGATCTGGGCGATGTGTCCAAGGCCCTGGAAGGGACCCTGGGCGAGCCGGAATCGGTCAAGATCATCTGGAAGCCGCAGAATCTGACGCCGGTGGATGCCGACAAGGCCCAGACGCTGATGAAGCTCGTCAACATGCTGGAAGATGACGATGACGTGCAGAACGTCTACGCCAACTTCGACATTGACGAGGAAACCATGGCGAGCCTTGCAGGCTGAAGGCCGGATCAAGCCCTTCATGGCGCCGGTCCATCCGGCGCCATTTTTCTTTGGAGTCCCATCTTGCAGGAAATCTTCCGTCTCAGCCGTCTCGACCCGAAGACACTGCAGGAGCGCACCCTGAAGCTGAGCGAGGAAGCCGGCGAGGTGGCGCAGGCGGTTCTATCTGCCACTGGCGCGCCGGGGTCTGCCTACAAGGGGCTGACGCTGGAAGATGTGCGCGAAGAGGCCGTGGATGCGGCCATTGTCGCTCTCGCCATCCTGGCGCAGGCCTGCCCCGACGAAGAAACCTTCCACGCCGAATGGCAGCGCCTTGTCAGCGGCAAATGCGCCAAGTGGCTGGGATCTCTGCCGCAGGAGTAATCCTGCATGTCTGATCAGCGCCCGAGCCAGCCATCCAGCGCAGGCAGGCTTGTCAGGGCGGCAAGGGCAATCAGGCTGTAGGCGATGCGGCGGTAAAGCTGCGGATTGGCCCGTCCGAAGCCGCATGCGCCCAGATAAAGCCCGAGGCCATAGACGGCGATGCCGCCAATCGCCAGTGCCAGCACCCGGCCGTTGAAAACCCCTGCAATCAGATAGGCCAGCAGGCTTCCGGTGCCCGCCAGCGCGAAGAAGACGATGAGATTTGCCCGGATCACATGCGGGGGATGCGGGCTCGACAGCCAGAAGGCAACCACGGGCGGGCCGGAAACCTGCGACACGCCGCCCATGATGCCCGCTGCAGCGCCGACGCCGGCGGAGGTGGCAGGCGAGGGCGTACCGGAATAGCGCCAGCCGGAGATCAGCAGCCCCAGCACTGCCAGCACCACAAGGCAGATGATCCAGCGCAGGACCAGCGGATCGGCGCTCACCAGCAGCCAGGCCCCCAGATGCACCGAGACAACCGCCGCCAGAACCGCAGGCAGGACGGTGCGCCAGTCGCACAGGCGCAAGGCGCGCGGCAGCAGCGGCAGGGTGACGAAGTAGTCCAGCAGCAGAAACGCCCCTGCCGCAACGGGCGGCGAAAACAGGGCGGCGGCGACCGGCATGAAGATCATGCCTGCACCGAAACCGGCAAAGCCACGCACAACACCCCCGGTGAAGAGGACCAGAAGACCGGTGATCAGGGTGGGCCAGCCGTAGGCGGTGATGAGGTCCTGCAAGGGGCTTCCTTTCCGCAGGGCGGGATAACTTCGCAGCTAGCCTGCGTTAGAAGCCCCTCGCACTAGCGTCAAGGCCAGAGTTTTGTTACCGGTTTGTTCTATGATGCATCCGATTCGAATTCTCGGGATTGATCCCGGCCTGCGCCGCACCGGCTGGGGCCTCATTGAGGCGCTGGGCAACCGGCTGACCTTTGTTGCCGCCGGAACCGTCACGTCGGATGACAAGCGGGAACTGGCCGCCCGGCTGGTGCAACTGCATGACGGGTTGCAGAAGGTCATCGACGAGAATGCGCCGCAGGAGGCCGCCGTTGAGCTGACCTTCGTCAACAAGGACGCCGGCGCGACGCTGAAGCTCGGCCAGGCGCGCGGCATTGCGCTGCTGGTTCCTTCGCTGCACGGGCTGGAAGTGGCCGAATATGCGCCCAACCTCGTCAAGAAAACCGTGGTGGGTACGGGGCATGCCGAGAAGGATCAGATCCGCCACATGGTGAAGATCCTGCTGCCCAAGGCGCAGTTTGATACGGATGATGCGGCGGATGCCCTGGCAATCGCCATCTGTCACGCGCACCATCGCAAGACCTCGGCGGTGCGGGCAAAGGCTGAGGCATTGGCACGGGGTGCAGCATGATCGGCAAGCTCAAGGGTACGGTCGACAGTTACGGTGACGACCACCTCATTCTCGATGTCCACGGCGTGGGCTATCAGGTCTTCTGCCCCTCGCGGGTGCTGCAGGGATTGCCGCGTGCCGGTGAGGCGGCGGTGCTTTTCATCGAGACCATCGTGCGCGAGGACATGATCCGGCTTTATGGTTTCTCCTCCGAGGCCGAGCGCGAGTGGTTCCGCCTGCTGATGACCGTGCAGGGCGTCGGTGCCAAGGTGGCGCTTGCGGTGCTCAGCGTGCTGAAGGCCAGCGAAGTGGCAACCGCCATCGCGCTGGGGGACAAGGCGGCGCTGGCACGTGCACCGGGCGTCGGCAAGCGCGTGGCCGAACGGCTGGTGATCGAGCTGAAGGACAAGGCGCCGGGCTATTCCAGCCTTGATGCCGACACTCTGGCGGTGGCACAGACGGTGAGCGAGAATGTCGCCGCGCGTCCCGTTGCCGAGGCAGTTTCGGCGCTGACCAATCTGGGCTATGCCCAGGCACAGGCCAGTGCGGCCGTGGCGCGCGCCGTGAAGTCCGCCGGCGAGGATGCGACGACCGAGACGCTGATCCGCCTTGGCCTGAAGGAACTGGCCCAGTAAGAAGGCGGCAAGGGAATACCGGGACTTTGAGGCGCTGACGTACCGCGCCCCCGATCTGCTCAAGCGCCGCACGGGCTTGTGCCAATCACTCCGCCACGGGCGGGGTCTGGAGTTGAAAGCGTATGGAGAAGACCGAACGCCTCGTCACGCCGGAAATTCGCGGTGACGAAATCGACACCACCATGCGCCCGCAGGCGCTGGATGATTTTGTCGGTCAGGCGCAGGCGCGAGCCAATCTCAAGGTCTTCATCGGTGCGGCAAAAGCCCGCGGCGAGGCGCTGGATCACGTGCTGTTCGTTGGCCCTCCGGGGCTTGGCAAGACGACGCTGGCGCAGATCATGGCGCGCGAGCTGGGCGTGAATTTCCGCGCTACGTCCGGCCCGGTCATCGCCAAGGCAGGCGATCTGGCGGCGCTTCTGACCAATCTGGAAGAGCGTGACGTGCTCTTCATCGACGAAATCCACCGGCTCAGCCCGGCGGTGGAGGAAGTGCTCTATCCGGCGATGGAGGATTTCCAGTTGGATCTGATCATCGGCGAGGGGCCTGCCGCCCGCTCGGTCAAGATCGACCTGGCGAAGTTCACGCTTGTCGCCGCGACCACGCGCCTTGGCCTGCTGACCACGCCGCTGCGGGACCGTTTCGGCATTCCGGTGCGGCTGGAGTTCTATACGGTCGAGGAGCTGGAGCTGATCGTCAACCGGGGGGCGCGCATTCTCGGCATCGGCATGGCGCCTGATGGGGCAAGGGAAATTGCCAAGCGCGCCCGCGGCACGCCGCGCATCGCCGGGCGCCTGCTGCGCCGGGTGCGGGATTTCGCCGTCTTTGCCGGGAACGACACGGTGGACCGGGCGATGGCGGACCGGGCGCTGTCCCAGCTGGAAGTGGACGGGGCGGGGCTGGACAGTCTCGACCGGCGCTATCTCAACCAGATCGCGCTCAACTTCGGCGGTGGACCGGTGGGCATCGAAACGATTGCTGCGGCCCTGTCCGAACCGCGCGATGCCATTGAAGAAATTGTTGAGCCCTATCTCATTCAGAACGGCTTCCTGCAGCGCACCCCGCGCGGGCGGGTTCTGACGGCGCAGGCCTTCCGGCATCTGGGTCTCGCAGTGCCGCAAAGTTCTGCTGCGCCGCAACTCGGGCTGTTCGCGGATGATGCTGAAGTGTGACCTAAGGAAAAATACCTGTCACGTTGTGCATTGCCAGAAACTGCAATCAAAAGTGTTCATTAAGTTAGTATTTCGGCGCCTTGTATCTTATTTCCGGCGCTGATTAAGGCTTTTTTGGGGAAGTATGCTCACGATCCTCCCAGTTCAGGGAGGAACCCCATATGATCCGTAACCGCTTGTCCAACAAGGTTGCCGCGATGTTTTTCGCCGGTGCAGCCATTATGTGCCTTGCCATTGTCATTGTCACGGCACGGCTCGCGGGGGACGTAGCCGACAGTCAGGCGAGCAAGGCACTTTCAAGCGCAACACTCGGTAAATACCGCACGCTGGAACTTGCCCTCGAGCAGCGTGTCGATGCCGCCCGCTTCTTTGCATCGGTGTCCGATGCCAAGGATGCGGTCATGAAAATGACCGCCGGCTGGAAGGTGCTGAAGGAAAATCAGACCGAACAGCTCCGCAAGACCTTTATCGATGACAACCCGCATGGACCGGACGAGCGGCATTTGCTGGTGGAATCGAGCGCAGGCAATTTCTACGCAAACAACCACAAGCCCATCCACATGGCTATTGGCTCCTTCGTGGATCAGGGGCTGTTCAAGGACATTCAGCTCATCGATCTCGATGGCAATGTCATCTACAGCTACATGAAGGGGGAGGAGTTCGCCCGCAACCTCAGTTCACCCGAACTGCAGGGTGGCCCGCTGACGGCGGCGGCAAAAGCCATTCTCGATATCCCGGACAGGACAGAGACGGCGTTGCCAAGGGTCACGTCCTCGGGCTTCCTCGTTGCGCCGGACGGCAGTGTGCGCCTGACGCTGGCAACCCCCGTCTTCTCGCATGACCGGTTCTTCGGCGTCATCGGCTACACGGTCGACATGACCAAGCTGGCGGGTCTGATCTCCGCAAAGGGCGGCATTGGCGAGACGGAACTTGCCCTGCTTGTGGATGCGGCCGGAAATGTCGCTGTGTTCGATGGCGATAAGGCGCCGCAGGCTTTCCGCTTTGATGCCATCCGCTCCGGCGATGGCCTGGTGACGCTGGGCGGCAATGCCTACCGCTACACCGTGACGGATGGTCTGAGCGTCGACAAGCCGTTTGGTGTCGGCGCCGCCGTCGAAAGCGCAGAACTGAACGCGGCAGCGCGTCAGATCACCTGGGGTGCGGTCATCGCGGGCATTGCCTGCCTGCTGCCGATCGTTGCCGTCATGTGGTGGCTGACCAGCCGCATGTTTGCGCCGCTGCAGTCCCTGTCCGTCACGGCCCGCCAGATTGCGGATGGCGATCTTTCGGTGGCCATCAATGCTCTGGAACGGGGCGATGAAATCGGCCAGATGGCCCGTTGCATCGAGGTCTTCAAGGAGAACTCGCTTGAGCGCGAACGGCTGGCCGAGGAGCGCCGCGCCGGACATGTGGCCCGCGAGCAGCGCGAGAAGCACATTGACGGCCTGATTGCAGGATTCCGGGAAGAGGCGCAGGCGCTGCTGGCGGAGGTGGAGAGCAATCTCGTCCGCGTGGAGGAAACATCGGTCATTCTGAGCAGCCGTTCCGACACAGCCTCCCATCGCGGGGCGCAGGCCGCCGGTGATGCGGAGAATGCGTCCTCCAACGTGCAGGCGGTTGCCAGTGCGACGGAAGAACTGAATGCCTCCATCGCTGAAATCGCCCGGCAGGTTGCCACGACTGCGGATGTTGTCGGCCGCACCACGGCCAATGCCCAGTCGTCGAACCAGAAGATTGCAGGGCTTGCCAATGCCGCAAACAAGATCGGTGAAGTGGTGGACCTGATCCGCGCCATTGCCGAACAGACGAACCTCCTCGCCCTCAACGCCACCATCGAGGCGGCGCGTGCAGGTGAGGCCGGACGGGGCTTTGCGGTCGTGGCCGCGGAAGTGAAGGAACTGGCAACCCAGACCTCCAAGGCGACGGAAGAAATTTCCGCCCAGATTTCCGCCATCCAGAACTCCACGGCAGAAGCCGTTGAAGAGATCGCCGATGTCACCAATTCGATGGAAGAGGTGAACACCTACACGGCCTCCATTGCCGGCGCCGTGCGCGAGCAGGGTTCGGCGACGGGCGAGATTTCCCGCAATGTGGCAGAGGCGGCGCATGGCACCATGGCCGTGGCCAATGCGGTGGCTGCACTCAATGCGGATATTTCCGAGAACTCCGGCTCGGCCTCGGCCATGCAGGAAGCCACGCTCACCATGAAGCAGCAGGCCGACACGCTGCGCCGGTCGGTGGAACGCTTCCTGCGCGAGGTGGCGGCCGCCTGACCTCAGAACATCTGAAGACGGATCCGGAACGCCCGGTGCTGGCCGGCCCATTGCGGGCTTGCAAGCGCCGGGCGTTTCGCGCATATGCGGCCGGGCAGGGAGTTCAGATGGCATCATGACGCAGCAAGACAGCACCACCGATGGCCGGATCGTGGAAGGTGTGCACGTCCTTCCTGTCCGTATCTATTATGAGGACACGGATTTCAGCGGGCTCGTTTATCACGGGTCCTATGTCCGGTTCTTCGAGCGCGGCCGGACGGAACTGCTGCGGGCTTGCGGTTTGCATCATGCGGCGCTCGCCGACGGCAGCCACGGGCAGCCGATTGTCTTCGCCGTGCGCGACATGGTGATCCGCTTTGTGAAGCCGGCCCGTATCGATGATCTTCTTGAGGTCCGCACCCGCCTCAGCGAAGCGCGCGGCGCCCGCCTGGTGCTGGAACAGGAAATCTGGCGCGACGGTTCGCTGCTGGTTTCGGCTCAGGTCGTCGTTGCGGTGATCCTGGCTTCCGGCCGTCCGGTGCGTCTGCCGCCGGAGCTGGCAGCCAGGCTGCCGGTGCAACCGGATTAAGAAACACCACCCGGCTTTGCGCGGCTTTTCCGGAAGCTTTTTGAGGCTTTGGGATCAAATCAATTTGTGCGACGCAACGTCATTAACAGGGCAGTAACCTTAATCCTTTTGTTTAGGGGAGATTGCGCGTGTTGCGCAGTCCCAGTTTTGCCAAATTCAGCGGTCAGGAAGACCAAAGGTCCGGGAGGAAACCGAAGCCGCCGGGACACGACAGGTTTCCTGGTGTGCTTTTAACTCATGATGACAACTCCACGGGCAAGAGGTCCCTTTTAGATGAATGAAATCGCCCAGACGACCATGGCGGCCCCGCATGGCGACATGTCGTTCATTGGCCTGTTCTGGCAGGCCCACATCGTCGTTAAGCTTGTGATGTTTGGTCTGATCATCGCATCGGTCTGGTGCTGGGCGATCATCGTTGACAAGGCGATGCTTTTTACCCGTACCAAGCGCCAGATGACACGGTTTGAAACTGTATTCTGGTCGGGCCAGTCGCTCGAGGAGCTGTACAAGACCCTGTCGAGCCGTGCCAATCACTCCATGGCTGCCCTGTTCGTGGCGGCCATGCGCGAATGGAAACGAAGTCATGAAGGCGCAAGGCCGGCTCTGGCCAGCCTGCAGCAGCGTATCGACCGGGTGATGGACGTGACGATCGCGCGTGAAACGGAGCGCCTGGAATCACGCCTGCTTGTTCTGGCGACGGTTGGTTCGGCTGCGCCCTTCATCGGCCTGTTCGGAACGGTCTGGGGCATCATGACGGCGTTCCAGTCCATCGCCCAGTCCGAAAACACCTCGCTTGCCGTCGTGGCTCCGGGTATCGCCGAAGCTCTGCTGGCAACGGCTCTCGGCCTGCTTGCCGCAATTCCGGCGGTTATTGCCTATAACAAGCTGCAGACGGATGTGGCCAAGCTCTCCGCCCGCATGGAAGGTTTTGCGGACGAGTTCTCGGCCATCCTGTCCCGCCAGATTGACGAACGGATCTGACCCATGGGTATGAGTGTTGGAGCGGGCGGCGGTGGTGGAGGACGGCGCAGACGCGGCGGCCGCCGTGCGACGCCCATGAATGAAATCAACATCACTCCCTTCGTGGACGTGATGCTGGTGCTTCTGATCATTTTCATGGTGGCCGCGCCGCTGATGACCTCCGGTGTGCCGGTGGATCTGCCGCAGACGGCGGCCAAGCCCCTGCAGGGCGACAATGAGCCGATCACGATTTCCGTGACGGCGGATGGGAAGATCTTCATCCAGAACACCGAGATCGCGCTGGATGAGGTGGTGCCGAAACTGTCTGCCATTGCCGAAAACGGCTACGAGGAGCGGATCTTCGTGAAGGGCGATCAGACGGCGGCCTATGGCACGATGATGCAGATCATGGGCCGGATCAACGCTGCCGGCTTCAAGCGCCTTGGGCTTGTGACACTTGCTGAATAGGGAACCTGACGCATCATGCGCACAGGCTTGATCGTTTCCGTCTCGGGCCATATGGCTCTTGTGCTCTGGGGGCTTGTTGCGCTTCCGGGGGCGGAACCGTTTGACACCAAGCCGATGGAGTCCCTGCCGGTTGATCTGGTGCCGATTGGTGAATTCACCCAGCTGCACAAGGGTGAAAAGACCGCGGAGCTGAAGGAACAGCCGAACGAGTCCACCGCCAAGGAAGCCAACAAGAAGGCGCCTGAGCCGGACAAGACGGCCGGGGAGGCGAAGACCGAACTGCAGACGCCGCCGACACCCCGGCCGACCAATCAGTCTGTTGCCGCGCAGGAGTCATCGACGCCGCCACCCACGCCAACGCCAGAGCCTGCCCCGGTGAAGCCCGCACCGGTCAAACCGGCTGCGGAGCCTGCACCGAAGGCCGAGCCGGAGCCTGTCAAGCAGGCCGTGGCAGAAGCTGCACCTGCCGAGGAAGCGCCCAAGCCGCTTATGTCCGAGCCGGTGAAGGTGACCCCGCGTTCCAAGCCAGTGCCGCCGAAGCCGCAGCAGCAGACCGCCCAGCAGCAGCCGAAGAAGGACGAAAAGTTCAACCCGAACGAGATCAGCGCGCTGCTGAACAAGGTTGATCCCTCCGGCGGCGGCACCGCCGGTGCCACGGAGGCCGCCTCCCTGGGCAGCCGCACGGGCAACAACAACGTCAAGATGACGGTGTCGGAGCTGGATGCGCTGCGCGGCCAGATCGCAAGGTGCTGGAACCCGCCGGTCGGTGCTGCGGGAGCTTCGGATCTTGCCGTGCGCCTGCAGTTCAATCTGAGCATGGCTGGCGAAGTGGAAGGGTCTCCCCGGGTGATCAACTCGAGCGGCAACCCCTCGTTCCGGGCCGCTTCCGACAGTGCCGTGCGCGCCGTCATGCGCTGCCAGCCCTATACGCTTCCGGCCGAGAAGTATGATGCCTGGCGTGAGGTCATCATCAACTTCGACCCAAGCCAGATGCTGGGGGGCTGACACATGAGGCGGCCAGGCGGGGCGAGGCATTCCGGGCTGGGCAGGTACCTGATGCAGACTGCATTGCTGCTTTGTGCGCTTGCCGCGCCGCAGATGGCCAAGGCGTCTGACACGCAGACGCTGACCGGACAGGAAATCTCTGGCCTGCGGGAGGCGGTCCAGCGCTGCTGGATGCCGCCTCAACTGCAAGCTGGCACCAGCGCCGAGGTGAAGGTGCGGTTCAGATTAACGCCGTCCGGGGAACTGGATGGAACGCCGCAGGTTGTAGAGGCGGCAGACGGTGCGGATGGGCAGTTGCTCGCCCAGAGCACCATCCGGGCTGTGCAGCGATGCGCGCCCTATTCGTTGCCAGAGGCCAAATACGGGGCCTGGCGTGAGATTGTCATCAATTTTGTCCATCAATGACGGACTGGTGGACTTTAGGAAAAACCGGAGCCTCGATGAAGATGAGAGCCTTCCAGATTAAACGGCGCCTTGCCACGGCCCTGCGTGCGGCCCTGGCGGTTTGCGCCATCTCGGTGTCTGGCGCGGCAATGATTGCGCCGGCCAGCGCCCTGATCGAAATCGACATCACGCAGGGCACGATCGAGCCGATGCCGATCGCCCTGCCGGATTTCTCTCCTGAAGGCGGTGACGCCCAGCTGGCGCGTCAGCTGACGGAGGTGATCTCCAACAATCTGCGCCGCTCCGGCCTGTTCCGTCCGCTCGACCCGGCCAGCTTCATCGAAAAGAACGTGAGCGCCCAGACGACCCCGCGTTTTGGCGACTGGCGCACCATCGGGGCGCAGGCGCTCGTTTCCGGTTCCGTCACCCGCCAGCCGGATGGCCGGCTGCGCGCCGAGTTCCGCCTGTGGGACGTGTTCGCCGGCCAGCAGATGCTGGGCCAGCAGTTCTTCACCACGCCGGAGAACTGGCGCCGCCTTGGCCATATCATTTCCGATGCCATCTATGAGCGCCTGACCGGTGAAAAGGGCTATTTCGATACCCGTATCGTTTTCGTCGATGAAAGCGGCCCGAAGCAGAAGCGCGTCAAGCGTCTGGCCATCATGGATCAGGACGGCGCCAACCTGCGGTATCTGACCCGTGGCGATGAACTGGTGCTGACGCCGCGCTTCTCGCCGACGACGCAGGAAATCACCTATATGGCCTACACCGGGGCCGATCCGAGCGTTTTCCTGCTCAATATCGAGACCGGTCAGCGCGAGATTGTCGGCAACTTCCCCGGCATGACCTTTGCGCCGCGTTTCTCGCCGGACGGACAGCGGGTGATCATGAGCCTGCAGCAGGGCGGCAATGCCAATATCTTCACCATGGACCTGCGCTCGCGCGCCACGACCCGTCTGACCAATACGCCGGCCATTGACACGAGCCCGTCCTTTTCGCCGGATGGCCGCCAGGTGGTGTTCGAATCCGACCGGGGCGGCACCCAGCAGCTTTACGTGATGGGCGCAGACGGCTCCAATCCGCAGCGCATCAGCTTTGGTCCGGGCCGCTACTCGACGCCGGTCTGGTCGCCGCGCGGGGACCTGATTGCCTTCACCAAGCAGAACCAGGGACGGTTCATGATCGGCGTGATGCGTCCGGACGGCAGCGGTGAGCGTATCCTGACGGAAGGCTACCATAACGAAGGTCCGGCCTGGGCGCCGAACGGCCGGGTGCTGACGTTCTTCCGCGACACGCCGGGCCCCAATGGCGGCCCGCAGGTGTGGACCGTGGATCTGACCGGCTACAACGAGCAGCGCATCACCACTCCGGCCTTCGGCTCGGATCCGGCCTGGTCGCCGCTGCTGGACTGATTGAAGCCATCTGCTGCCGCCTCCGGCGGCGGCACGCCTGTGTGGAAGAGCCGGAATCGCAGAAAAACGTGAGGTGCCCGGCTCTTTCTTATATGATAGGGCTGGCCGCCAACCGGTTGTTAACCACTGTTGTAGAGAATGCGTTCACCTTGCCGGATCCGGCGGGACGAGGAGTTATCGAATGTTGAATACGGCTATGATGGCGCGCGGTGCGCGCATGGCGGCTGTCATTGGTTTTGCGCTGACCTTGGCTGCCTGCTCCAACACCAATACCGACGGGCTTGATGGCAGCGCCAACGCCACCCCGGGCTCAAGCCAGGACTTTGTGGTCAATGTCGGCGACCGCGTGTTCTTCTCAAACGATCAGTCGACCCTGAGCGGTCAGGCGCAGGCGACCCTCGACAAGCAGGCGCAGTGGCTGAACAGCTACAGCCGCTACAGCATCACGATGGAAGGCCATGCGGATGAGCGCGGCACCCGTCAGTACAACATTGCACTGGGCGCCCGCCGTGCAAACGCTGCCCGCGACTACCTCGTCTCGCGCGGTGTTTCGGCTTCGCGCATCCGCACCATCTCCTATGGCAAGGAGCGTCCGGTGGCCGTGTGTGACGACGAGAGCTGCTGGTCCCAGAACCGCCGCGCTGTGACCGTTCTGAACAGCGCCGGCAGCTGATCTGATCTGCCCGTGAAGAATTTGACAGGCGCGAAGGCTTCCTTCGCGCCTGTTTTTATATGAACTGGTGGTTGAACGGTGTTTCCGTCAAATTTTGGCCGAAGTCAGCGCGCCCTGTGCTATCCATCGGATGCCATGAAGGCAGACCGGAGGTAAAGCATGGTGAAATGGAAGACGCTTCTCGCGGCCCTGGCCGCCGTTTGCATGATGGCATCAGCGGTGCCGTCCGCAAATGCGCAGCTTTTCGGCAGCGGTGGCGGTAACGATGCGCAGGTGCGCCTCAACGAAGTGGAAGACCAGATGCGCCGCCTGAATGGTCAGGTGGAGCAGTTGAGCTATCAGCTGCGTGAGTTGCAGGATCAGCTGCGCCGGATGCAGGAAGACAACGAGTACCGCTTCCAGCAGCTGGAAGGCGGGCAGAAGCAGCCGGGCAAGCGCTCTGACGCGGGCCCTGCCGCGCCGGCTCAGCAGCCGCAGCACGCGAACAACAATGCAGCAACTGCGGGTGCCGGTCTGGCACCCGCAGAGGGCACTCTCGGGCAGATGGCTCCGGGCAGCAATGCGGCGGGGGGCTCGGGTGATGCCGAGTTCGCGGCCGGTGGCGGTTATCAGGACGGGGTCTATCAGGAGGGCGCGCCTTCCGGCAGCGGGCCGCTGGATCTGTCGGCGCTGGCACGTGGCCAGTTTGGCCAGCCGCAGCAGCAGCCAATCTCCCCGGGCGGCACGCCGCCGGGCGTCAACAGCGGCAATGGTGAGTTCTCCGGCCAGATCGCGAGCCTCGGCATGACCGGCGATCCCAGAACCGATTACGACAACGCCTATAATTTTGCGCTTCAGGGCGATTACGTCTCCGCCGAACAGGGCTTCCGCTCCTTCCTTGAGGCCTATCCGCAGAGCGATCAGGTGCCCAATGCGCAGTACTGGCTGGGGGAAAGCCTTTATGGGCAAGGGGATTTCCGCGGTGCTGCGGACGCTTTCCTGAAGACCTATACCGATCATCCGCAGAACACGAAAGCACCCGACAGCCTGCTGAAACTGGGTCTTTCCCTCAAGGGCCTTGGCGAGACGGGCGCGGCCTGCGCGACCTATGCCGAGCTTCTGACGAAATATCCCAATGCGGCGAAGGCGGTGCGTGATCAGGCCCGCGCCGAACAGCAGCGTGCCCGCTGCTCCTGATGCTTCCAGCGCATTTCCGGTCTCAGATGATGAGGCCGCGCGTCTTCTGGCGCCGCTTGAGCGGTTCTCGTCGCTTGCGCTGGCCGTCTCAGGAGGCGGTGATTCTCTTGCGCTCCTCCATCTGACCGCCGGCTGGGCCCGCGCGCGCCATTCTGCCGGCCTTCCAGTGCCCGGGCTTCAGGTTCTGACCGTTGATCATGGGCTGCGCCCGGAGGCTGCAGCCGAGGTCCGGTTTGTCGTGCAGCAGGCGGAAGCCCTGCAGATTCCCGCGAAAATTCTCACCTGGCAGGCGCCGGAGGGCCTCACCAATCTGCAGGCCGAAGCCCGCATGGCGCGCTACCGGCTGATGGCCGATGCCATGGATCTGTCCGGCGTGGAGGCGCTGGTGCTGGCGCATCATCTCGATGATCAGATCGAAACATTCTTCGACCGGCTGACCCGCGGCAGCGGAGTTTACGGACTGGCGGCGATGGCAGCGGATCAGTCCGGCGGCCCCTTCGGTCTGCGTCTTCTGCGGCCTTTTCTGATGGTTCCCGGAGCTCGCCTCAAGACCTCCCTTGTGGCTCGTGGCCTCTCCTGGGTGGATGATCCTTCCAACAGCAATCCCGCCTACAAGCGGGTGCGCCTGCGCCAGCTTCAGGCCGGGCTGCTGCTTGAGGGGTTTGATCCGTCCCGTATCAGTTCCACCATCCGCCGGATGGCGCGGGCTGCGCAGGCCATTGATGCGGCTGTGGATCTTCTTCTGAAGGACGCCTGTGCCGGTGATGTGCCCGACTTCGCCCGTCTCGACCTTGCGCGCCTGACGCCGCTGCCCGAAGAGGTGCGCCTGCGGCTTCTGGCCCGGCTGGCGCAGCATGTGGGCGGCAGTCTCCAGCCGCCTCGGCTGGACCGTCTGGAGGCGCTGGATGCCCGCCTTCTTGCCGGTGGCCCGTTGCGGGTGACGCTGGCGGGGGCGGTGTTTGATGTTTCGGCGGGCGGGCGCATGCGGCTCTGGCCGGAACCGGGCCGCTCCTTGCCGGCCGCGGTGGAGCTCCTGCCGGGGCAATGCGTCCACTGGGACGGGCGTTACCGCATCTGCCTCAAGCCGGATGTTAAGGGGAGCCTCAGGATCATGCCCGTGGCGCAGCTGCGGCAAGATGAAGCGCTGCGGGAGGAAGTCCGCACCCTTGCAAGGGCCAGTGGTTTCCCCACTGCAGCTTTCGCCCGTCTTCCGGCCGTCATGCGTCTTGAGGGTGGCGGCAAAAACGGCGCAGCCTGCCTTGCATGGGCCTTGCCGCGGGAGCCGGGACTGGTCCTGCGCCGCACCGGAGATCAGATCCTGTCCGCAATGATGCCGGATAATTGACGCTCTGTGCAAAGAGTGCGGGGCGGTGCGTCATTGCACCTGCAGGCAACATGCCCTAAGGGAGGCTGATGTTGCTGAAAACCGGCGCGGGCTTAACAAAAAAGTGAGCTGATCCGCGCAACACTGCGGCTACTCCTTGGCAGGGGCACTATGCCGACCTATCTTGTGGGACAGTAGCCGGCAACCCCTCGACGTTGATGGACGCCTGATGGCGGACAAGGGATCGAAATGAACGCAAATTTCCGCAATCTTGCCCTCTGGGTGATCATCGCGCTCCTGCTGATCGCGTTGTTCCAGCTGTTTCAGGGCTCTTCCCAGAGAACGGCGTCCAATGACATTCCGTTCTCGCAGTTCCTGAACCAGGCGGATCAGGGTGAGATTCGTGATGTAACGATCCAGGATCAGCTGATCACCGGCAACTTCACCAATGGCGGCCAGTTCCAGACCTATGCGCCCAGCGGCACCCAATATGTGGACGAGCTGCGCAACAAGGGCGTGCTGATCAAGGCCCGTCCGCCTTCAGAGAATTTCTCGCTTGCAGGCGCGCTGATTTCCTGGCTGCCGATGATCATCATCCTCGGCGTCTGGATCTTCCTCATGCGCCAGATGCAGGGCGGTGCCGGCGGCAAGGCGATGGGCTTTGGCAAGTCCAAGGCCAAGCTGCTGACCGAAGCCCATGGCCGCGTGACCTTTGACGACGTGGCCGGCATCGATGAAGCCAAGGAAGACCTCCAGGAAATCGTGGAATTCCTGCGTGATCCGCAGAAGTTCCAGCGTCTCGGTGGCCGCATTCCGCGCGGTGTGCTGCTTGTCGGCCCTCCGGGTACCGGCAAGACCCTGACCGCCCGCGCGGTGGCAGGCGAGGCCAATGTGCCGTTCTTCACCATCTCCGGTTCGGACTTCGTCGAAATGTTCGTCGGTGTCGGTGCATCCCGTGTGCGCGACATGTTCGAACAGGCGAAGAAGAACGCGCCTTGCATCATCTTCATTGACGAAATTGACGCGGTCGGCCGTCATCGTGGTGCGGGTCTCGGCGGCGGCAATGACGAGCGCGAGCAGACGCTGAACCAGCTCCTCGTTGAGATGGATGGTTTCGAGCCGAACGAAGGCATCATCATCATCGCTGCGACCAACCGTCCGGACGTTCTGGATCCGGCGCTGCTGCGCCCGGGCCGCTTCGACCGCCAGATCGTTGTGCCGAACCCGGATGTGACCGGCCGCGAGAAGATCCTCAAGGTGCACATGCGCAAGGTGCCGCTGGCGCCGGATGTGGACGTGAAGGTTCTTGCCCGTGGCACCCCCGGCTTCTCCGGTGCGGATCTGATGAACCTCGTCAACGAGGCAGCCCTTCTGGCCGCCCGCCGTTCCAAGCGCCTCGTGACCATGGCAGAGTTCGAAGACGCCAAGGACAAGGTGATGATGGGCGCCGAGCGCCGCACGCTGGTGATGACCGAAGAGGAAAAGCGCTGCACCGCCTATCATGAGGCTGGCCACGCCCTTGTCGCGCTCAGCGTGCCGAAGGCGCATCCGGTCCACAAGGCAACCATCATCCCGCGTGGCCGTGCGCTTGGCATGGTGATGCAGCTGCCCGAGCGTGACGAAATCTCCATGAGCTACACCCAGATGACCTCGCGCCTTGCGATCATCATGGGCGGGCGCGTGGCGGAAGAGCTGATCTTCGGCCTTGAGAATGTCACTTCGGGCGCTTCCTCGGACATTCAGCAGGCGACCCGTCTCGCCCGTGCCATGGTCACCCAGTGGGGCTATTCCGACAAGCTCGGCAAGGTGGCCTATGGCGACAACCAGGAAGAAGTGTTCCTCGGCCATTCCGTTGCCCGCCAGCAGAACGTGTCCGAAGAGACCGCGCGTATCATTGACGCCGAAGTGCGCCGGTTCGTGGAGGATGGCTTCAACGAAGCCCGCCGTATCCTGACCGAACGTGCGGACGATCTTGAAACGCTCGCCAAGGGCCTGATCGAATACGAAACCCTGTCGGGCGAAGAGATCAAGAACCTGCTCGCAGGCAAGCCGCCGGTTCGTGACGAGGATGATGACCAGCCGGTGGGCCGCAGCTCCGCAGTTCCCTCCGCCGGTGCCAAGCGCGGCGGGGAGGGCGGTGCGCCCTCAGGCATGGAGCCGCAGCCACTCGCCTGAGCTGTCATTCCTTCTTGATAACCTGACGCCCGGTCTTTACAGGCCGGGCGTTTTTCATCGTAACAGTCGATCACAAATTTTGACCGGCCTTCTGCGGCGGAACGCTGTATGAGGGACGCACAAGACCAATCGCAAAGGCAGTGATTCACCCATGCGCAAGTATTTCGGAACCGACGGCATTCGCGGCAAGGCGAACACCCATCCGATGACGGCGGAAGTGGCACTCAAGGTCGCCATGGCGGCGGGCCTCATGTTCCGCAATGGCCATCACCGCAGCCGCGTCGTGATCGGCAAGGATACGCGCCTGTCCGGCTACATGCTGGAGAATGCCATGGTGGCGGGCTTTACGTCCGTTGGCCTCGAAGTGTTCCTGCTCGGACCGATGCCCACGCCGGCCGTCGCCATGCTGACGCGCTCGCTGCGCGCAGATCTCGGCGTCATGATTTCGGCGTCGCACAATCCCTTTGCCGACAATGGCATCAAGTTCTTCGGGCCGGACGGCTTCAAGCTGAGCGACGAGATCGAGCTCGAAATCGAGCGTCTCGTGGACAGCGACCTGACGCCGCGCCTTGCCAGCGCCGATCAGCTGGGCCGGGCCAAGCGCATTGACGGCGTGCACGACCGTTACATCGAATTTGCCAAGCGCACCCTGCCGCGCGACATGAGCCTGGAAGGCCTGCGGATCGTCGTCGATTGCGCCAATGGTGCGGCCTACAAGGTGGCGCCTGCGGTGCTGTGGGAGCTGGGCGCGGAAGTCATCTCCATCGGCGTCAATCCGGACGGCTACAACATCAACCAGGACTGTGGCTCCACCTCCACCGATGCGCTGGCGCGCAAGGTGCATGAAGTGCGGGCCGATATCGGCATTGCGCTGGATGGTGACGCGGACCGGGTGATCATCGTCGATGAGCGCGGTCAGGTGGTGGATGGCGATCAGCTGATGGCAACCGTTGCCGAGAGCTGGCATGCGGCCGGAAAGCTCACGGGACCGGGTATCGTGGCAACGGTCATGTCCAATCTCGGGCTTGAGCGCTTCCTTGGCACGCGCGGGCTGGAACTGGCCCGCACCAAGGTGGGTGACCGCTACGTGGTCGAGCACATGCGTGCACACGGCTTCAACGTCGGCGGCGAGCAGTCCGGCCATCTCGTACTGTCCGATTTCGCCACCACTGGCGATGGCCTGATTGCGGCCCTGCAGATTCTCGCCTGCGTGCGTGAGCAGGACCGCCCGGTCTCCGAGGTCTGTGCCAAGTTCGTGCCGGTTCCGCAGGTGCTGAAGAACGTGCGCTACAAGAGCGGCAAGCCGCTGGAGAGTGACATGGTCAAATCGGCCATAGATGCCGGGCGTGAGCGCCTTGGCAGCAGCGGCCGGCTGGTCATCCGTCCGTCCGGGACAGAGCCTCTGATCCGTGTCATGGCGGAAGGGGATGACGCCTCGCTGGTCAATGACGTGGTGGACGAAATCGCCGGAGTTGTCGCGCGTTCGGCTGCCTGACGTCGAGGGACCAGCTCATCCCAAGGCGTCTGATGCTGTTCATCACGCCTTGAAATGCTCAGACGCTGCACGGGCCTGACCATGCTGAGATGAGGTAAGCTCTTTTTGGAGCGGTAAAAGCACAAGGCATCCGCTGGAGAGGCGGGTGCCTTTTTGTTAATGAAGTCCTAACGTGATTGCTCTTGTTTACCTTGGGTTAAGGTAAAAAATCCTGGTAAAGAAATACGGTTAAGCACCCTTTAAACCTTTTGCCCTAGATCTAAGACATGTTCCAAAGCGCGCCCCGCAGCCTGGCTGGTGCGGACGCTTGTTTCAAAGGACGAGGACATGGGCAGCGTTTTCAAGCAGTTGTCTTTGGCGAGCTGTGCGATCTTCATCTCGCAGGCAGCACTGGCTGCGGATCTGGCGATGGATCTGCCGGCTCCTGTGATTGAGCATATCCCCGAAGTCCCGGCCACTGGCGGCTGGTATCTGCGCGGCGATATCGGCTACAAGATTTATCAGGCGCCGAAAGGCAGCTTCAGTGATCCCGTGATCGGTGATCTGCGGTTTAACCGCAACAAGATGAACGATACGGTCGTCATCGGTGCGGGTATTGGTTACAAGTTCAACGACTATCTGCGCTCAGATCTGACGTTCGACTACGAGCCGTCGGCCAAGTACACGGGTCATGCCCCGTGTAATGATCCCTGCGCGAGCCCGGGATACTCCCGCGAGACGTCGAATATTGACGTCTGGACGCTGATGCTGAACGGCTACCTGGATGTTGGCACCTGGAACGGCTTCACCCCTTACGTGGGTGCCGGTGTTGGCGCGGCATATGTCAATGTGCGTGACACCAAGTCCTTCAACCCGAATGGCGTGAACACGTCCTACGACGGGTCGAGCGGCAAGTGGAACTTCGCCTGGGCGCTGATGGCCGGTACCTCCTATGCGGTGACGCCGAACTGGGACATTGATCTTGGCTACCGCTACAAGAACCTGGGCGAGGCCCGTACGGTTCAGTTGAACAACGTCGGCACCGGTCAGAGCCGGATCAAGTACAAGGATCTGGCCGCCCACGAAATCCGGCTTGGCGTGCGCTACAACTTCGATACGGCTGGCCCGGTCAACCGTCCGATGCTCTATTCGGGCAATGCTGTCTCTGCCCGTTACTGATCCTCTTCCCCGCGGATCATTTCAGGGGCCGGTGCCACAAGCACCGGCCTTTCGCTTTGCAGCGCTGCAAGGCTCCATCCGGCTTGACCGGCCCGCCGGAAGGGCATATCCAAGTCAGTGGGACACTCCTCCCCAACGAGGAGCACCTATCTGAGAGGATAGCATATGACAGCGACTGCAAAGCCGGCACAGCGCCCGGCCAATCCCCATTTTTCGTCTGGTCCTTGCGCCAAGCGCCCCGGCTGGTCTGCCGCCGCGCTGGACGTGAAGTCCCTTGGTCGCTCCCACCGCGCCAAGATCGGCAAGACCCGGCTTGAACTCGCCATCGACAAGACCCGTGAGATCCTTGAGGTGCCTGCGGACTACCGCATCGGTATCGTTCCGGCCTCGGACACGGGCGCGGTCGAGATGGCCCTGTGGTCGCTGCTCGGCGCGCGTGGCGTCGACATGCTCGCCTGGGAAAGCTTCGGCTCCACCTGGGTGACCGATGTGGTCAAGCAGCTGAAGCTGGATGCCCGCACCATCGAAGCTCCCTATGGCGAGCTGCCGGACCTTGGCAGCGTCGATTTCAGCCGCGACGTTGTCTTCACCTGGAACGGCACCACGTCCGGCGTGCGCGTGCCGGACGCCAACTGGATTCCGGCAGACCGGGAAGGCCTCGCCATCTGCGATGCCACCTCCGCCGCCTTTGCGCAGGATCTGGATTTCGCCAAGCTCGATGTGGTCACCTTCTCCTGGC
This sequence comes from Pannonibacter sp. Q-1, assembly GCF_054073275.1. Taxonomy (NCBI): domain Bacteria; kingdom Pseudomonadati; phylum Pseudomonadota; class Alphaproteobacteria; order Hyphomicrobiales; family Stappiaceae; genus Pannonibacter; species Pannonibacter sp. Q-1. The sequence continues at coordinate 128,036 of NZ_JBSXNB010000006.1, read as the reverse complement.
AGAAGGCGCTCGGCGGTGAAGGTGCCCACGGCATGCTCATCCTCAGCCCGCGTGCCGTCGCCCGGCTGGAGAGCTACACCCCCGCCTGGCCGCTGCCGAAGATTTTCCGCCTGACCTCCAAGGGCAAGCTGATCGAAGGCATCTTCAAGGGCGAGACCATCAACACCCCGTCCATGCTCTGTGTCGAGGACTATATCGACGCGCTGGAATGGGCATCCTCCATCGGCGGCCTGAAGGCCCTGATCGGCCGTGCCGACACCAGCGCCGGGCATATCGCCCGCTGGGTGGAAGAGACCCCGTGGGTGGACTTCCTCGCCGTTGATCCGACCACCCGCTCCAACACCTCCGTCTGCCTGAAGATCGTTGATCCGGCAGTGACGGCGCTGGACGATGCGGGGCAGGCGGCATTCGCCAAGGCCATGGCCTCCGCGCTGGAAGCCGAAGGTGTCGCCTATGACATCGGCTCCTACCGCGATGCCCCGACGGGCTTCCGCATCTGGTGCGGCGCGACGGTGGATCCGGACAGCGTTGCGGCGCTTCTGCCCTGGCTCGACTGGGCCTTTGCGGCCCAGAAGGCCCGCCTGCAGGCAGCCGCCTGATGCGAGGGCCCGGTGAGCTTTTCTCCGGGCCTTGCACTTCACCCAAATCCTGCGCCCGCGTGAGGCGCCTGCTGCGGTTCACCGGTTGAACCGCAGACGGTGCAGCCTTGCCTGAAGCGCGCTGAATGAAGGAGAGTTTCATGGCTCCCAGAGTGCTCATTTCGGATCAGCTGTCGGAAGCAGCCATCCAGATCTTCAAGAATCGCGGCATCGACGTGGATTTCCGCCCGGAGCTGGGCAAGGACAAGGACGCGCTGCTGGCCGTGATCGGCGAGTATGACGGCCTTGCCATCCGCTCGGCCACCAAGGTCACCGAAAAGGTGATTGCCGCCGCCACGCGGCTGAAGGTGATCGGCCGTGCGGGCATCGGCGTCGACAATGTCGATATCCCGGCTGCCACCGCCAAGGGCATCATCGTGATGAACACGCCCTTCGGCAACGCGATCACCACGGCGGAACATGCCATTGCGATGATGTTCTCGCTCGCCCGGCAGATCCCGGCCGCCGATGCCTCGACGCAGGCCGGCAAGTGGGAGAAGTCCCGCTTCATGGGTGTGGAAATCACCGGCAAGACGCTGGGTCTCATCGGCTGCGGCAACATCGGCTCGATCGTCGCCGACCGGGCCATCGGCCTGAAGATGAAGGTTCTCGCCTTTGACCCGTTCCTGTCGGTTGAGCGGGCAAGGGATCTGGGTGTTGAAAAGGTTGAGCTGGACACGCTGCTGGCGCGGGCCGATTTCATCACCCTGCACACGCCGCTGACGGACAAGACCCGCAACATCATCTCCGCCGATGCACTGATGAAGACCAAGCGCGGCGTCTATATCATCAACTGCGCCCGTGGCGGGCTGGTTGATGAGGTGGCCCTGCGGGCGGCACTTGATACGGGCCATGTGGCAGGGGCCGGGTTCGATGTGTTTGTCGAGGAGCCTGCGAAGGAAAACGTGCTCTTCGGCGCGCCGAACATGGTCTGCACCCCGCATCTGGGCGCTTCGACCGAAGAGGCGCAGGAGAACGTTGCCCTGCAGGTGGCCGAGCAGATCTCGGACTATCTGATGAGCGGTGCCGTCATCAACGCGCTCAACATGCCTTCGATCTCGGCGGAAGAAGCGCCGCGCCTGACGCCCTTCGTGCGGCTGGCCGAGCAGCTGGGCTCCTTCGCGGGCCAGCTCACGGAAACCGGCATCCGCAAGATCCGCATCGAATATGAAGGCACGATTGCCGACATGAACACCCGCGCCCTGACGGCGGCGGCGCTGACCGGCGTGCTGACGCCGGTGCTGCAGACCGTCAACATGGTGTCGGCCCCTGCCATCGCCCGCGAGCGGGACATTCAGGTGGAAGAGGTGCGGCGCGGCCAGATGGGGGCCTACGAGACCTACATGCGCCTGACCATCGTCACCGACCGGCAGGAGCGTTCCGTCGCAGGCACGGTGTTTGCCGATGGCAAGCCGCGCATCATCCAGGTGAAGGGCATCAACATGGAAGCCGGTTTCGGCCCCTACATGCTCTACATCACCAACGAGGACAAGCCGGGCTTCATCGGCAAGTTCGGCAGCCTTCTGGGTGAGGCAGGCATCAACATCGCCACCTTCAACCTCGGCCGCACGGAGCCGGGGGGCGACGCGATTGCGCTGCTGGAGGTGGATGGCGCAGTGCCTGCCGCCACGCTGACAGCCATCGAATCGCTGCCGCTGGTGAAACAGGCCAAGGCGCTGAAGTTCTAAAAAGGCATGATGAGCGGCATCCGGCAGGGTGCCGCTCTTTTATTTTACCGGCGCAGCAGTTTCAGCACCCGCCCGTCAAGCAGCACGAGGCCGCAGAGCAGAATGCCGAGCCCGGCGAATTGCACCGGATAGAGCCTCTCGCCCAGCAGCAGATATCCGAAGCCGAGGGCGCAGACGGGGACCAGCAGGGTGACCGTCGAGGTGTTGGTTGCCCCTGCCTCGCCCAGAAGCCGGAAGAAGATCATGTAGCCGAGCGCCGTGGCGAGCACGGCGAGCGCCAGCACATTGCCCCAGACCAGCAGGCTGACATCCGCCGGTGACCAGCTTCCGGCCGAGAAAAGCGCGACCGGCAGCATCAGCAAGGTGGAGCCGGTGATCTGGCCGGTTGCGGTGACGAGCGGCGGCGTGCCCTTGAAGCGGCGGCCGAAGGCGCCGGCGAAACCGTAGGAGAGGGCGGCGCCCAGGCAGGCGGCCTGTGCCCAAAGCGGATCGGAGCTGAGCCCGGCAAGGCTGGAAGACAGCATCAGCGCCACGCCTGACAGTCCCAGCAGCACCCCTGCTATGCGGTTGGCCGTCACCGGTTCCTGATGCAGCACCACGGCGGCGATCAGGAAGGTGAAAATCGGCGTCGTGGCATTGAGGATCGAGGCAAGGCCTGCCGCGATGCCCGTCTGGCCCCAGAAGATCAGCGAGAAGGGAATCACGTTGTTGAGCAGGCCCATGACAAGGAAGCTTGCCAGCAGCTTCGGATCACGGGGGAAACGGTGCCGCGACAGCCGGAGCACCAGATGCAGCACGGCGGCGGCAATCAGCACCCTGAGGAACACCAGCATCAGCGGCGGAATCTCGGCCACCGCCACCTTGGCAAAGAGGAACGAGCCGCCCCACAGGGCACTGAGGAAAAACAGCAGCAGCCAAGCGGCTAATGACATGATTGTGTCCGGATGTTTGAGGCGAGTGTTGATGCTGGCGGGCAGTGTTTACAACGGACTTTCAGTTAGGCACCAACTCCTCTCCCCCCTTGAGGGGGAGATGCCCCCGGCTGGGGGCAGAGGGGGGTAATGGACTGTCCGTTTATGAGAGAGACCGTGTTGTGCCGAAGCGCTGCTACCCCCCTCTGTCTGCTGACGCAGACATCTCCCCCTCAAGGGGGGAGAGGGGCGCTGCGGCTATGGGAAGGCCTTCCTCCTCCTTGCAGTCCGTTTCAAACACTGCCAGCTCTGCAGGATCAAAGATGTATCATTTGCCCGGCAGTCAGCGCCACCCGGAATGCGAGGCTCCCTTCCGTCAATTTCTTCCGTTTCGGGCTCGCAACTCTTGGCGGAAGTGGCTATAGTCCGCGCGTTTGCCCCGGCCATGTACCGGGGTTTTGTGTGCTGGTGCCCGGAAAAAGCGGCCCCGGCAGATGGTTCCTTTTGAGAAGGGTATGGCACCCATGGCCAATGTTGTTGTCGTCGGTTCGCAATGGGGCGATGAAGGCAAGGGCAAGATCGTCGACTGGCTCTCGGAGCAGGCCGATGTGATTGTCCGTTTCCAGGGCGGGCATAATGCCGGCCATACGCTCGTGATCGACGGCGTCAGCTACAAGCTGTCCCTGCTGCCCTCCGGCGTCGTGCGCCCGGGCAAGCTGTCGGTGATCGGCAATGGCGTGGTGCTGGACCCGCATGCACTGGTGTCGGAAATCGGCCGCCTGCGCGATCAGGGCGTGACCGTGAACCCGGAGACCCTGCGCATCGCCGAAAACGCGACGCTGATTCTGTCGCTGCACCGCGAACTCGACGCGCTGCGCGAAAACTCCAGCACCGGCACGCGCATCGGCACCACGGGCCGCGGCATTGGCCCGGCCTATGAGGACAAGGTGGGCCGCCGGTCCATCCGTCTGATGGACCTTGCCAATCTGGAATCGCTGCCGGCCAAGATCGACCGGCTGCTGGCGCATCACAATCCGTTGCGCCGGGGCCTCGGCGAGAGCGAAATTTCCGCTCAGGCCATCTTCGAAGAACTGTCCTCCGTGGCTGGCACCGTGCTGCCCTACATGGATTCGGTGTGGAAGCTGCTCGACGGCCAGCGCCGTGAAGGCAAGCGCCTGCTGTTTGAAGGCGCGCAGGGCGCACTGCTCGACATCGACCACGGCACCTATCCCTTCGTGACCTCGTCCAACACGGTTGCCGGTCAGGCTGCCACCGGTTCGGGCCTTGGCCCCAACGCGGTCGGCTATGTGCTGGGCATCACCAAGGCCTACACCACCCGCGTGGGCGAAGGCCCGTTCCCGACCGAGCAGCAGAACGAAGTCGGCGAATTCCTCGGCACCCGCGGCCATGAGTTCGGCACCGTCACGGGCCGCAAGCGCCGCTGCGGCTGGTTTGATGCGGTTCTGGTGCGCCAGACGGTCTGCACCTCCGGCATCACCGGCATCGCGCTGACCAAGCTGGATGTTCTGGACGGCCTGGAAGAGCTGAAGATCTGCGTCGGCTATGAGCTGGACGGCAAGCGGATCGACTATCTGCCGGCCTCCCAGGGCGCGCAGGCCCGTGTGGTGCCGATTTATGAAACCCTGCCGGGCTGGCAGGAATCCACCAAGGGTGCCCGCAGCTGGGCTGATCTTCCGGCGCAGGCCGTGAAATATGTCCGCCATGTGGAGGAGCTGATCGGTGCGCCGGTGGCGCTGCTCTCCACCAGCCCGGAGCGCGACGACACCATCCTGGTGCAGAATCCGTTCCAGGACTGACGTGAAATTTATCGGGCGGAATGCTCCCCATTCCGCCCGAAAGTCATGTAAAAACCTGATTGCACATCCTATCTTTGCTGAACACCTCTTGCGCCCGCCGGTGTTGAGCCTACAAATGGGATGGCATGAATACGGAGCTTCCGGTGCGCCGGGTTCAGGCTGGCACCCCTCACGAGCGAGCCAATGGCTGATTACTATTCGATTTTGAAAAAAACGATTGCGTCACTGCCGGAGAACAACGGTTCTGCACGGCGCAACGTCTACAGCCGCGCCCGAAACGCGATTGTCAGTCAGCTCAAGGCCTATGAGCCGCCGCTTTCCCCGTCCGAGATCACGGCCGAGCAGTTGCGCCTTGAGGAGGCTATCCGCAAGGTTGAGGCCGAGGCGGCGCGCGAAACGCTGATGGCGACGCGCCCGGCGCCTGCTGCGCCCGCGCCCATGGCCCCTGCTGCAGGCGCCAGCGCTCCGGCTGCCCCCCGCACCGAACCCTATCCCCCGTCTTCGCCTGCGCCGCGCGGGCCGCTGGGCTCTGCCGTGCAGGAAGCCGAAAGGCTGGGGGATGCGTCGTCGAGCGCGGTGCAGACCGCCCGAGATGCCTTCCGCAACGAAAGCACTCCGGCAGAGCCGCCCGTTGAGCGCAGCCAGCCGCGCATGGAGCCTGCCTTCGGGGCGGCGCCTGCAAAGCCGTCCGTTGAACCGGCTGCCCCGGCACCGTCTTCCTACGCCCTTCCCACGCCGAGCCCGCGGCCAGCGCCTGCCGGTGACAGCCTGCGCCCGGATCCGTCCGCACCTGCGCCCGCCGGTGCTGGAAGCGTGAATGCCGCGGCCGACCGGCTTGCGGCTGACGAACCGCGCAAGGGCCGGACACGCGCCCCGCGCCGCGCCCGCCCGGCTGGCAGTTCGTCTTTCATGTCCTACGTGTTCCTGGGCGGATTTGTGCTGGTGCTGATCGGTATCGGCGCCTTCATCTATTCCCAGCGCTCGCTGATCGCGGGGATCTTCTCCTCCAGTGAGGATACGGCCGCAACGACCGCTCCGGCCCCCGAGGCAGGAGCGCCGGCGGGCGAGACGGCTGCCAATGGCGAGAATGGCGGCAAGAACACGGACCGTCTGCTGACCGATACGGGTGAGCCTGCGGTTGCCCCCGATGCGCGGACCGTGACGACGACACTCATCACACCGTCAGCCCCCCCGCCGCCGCCGCAGGAGGCGCCTGCTGCCGTGCCCGAGGCCGCTGCCCCGCCCGCCAGCACGACGCCGGCTCAGACGGCAGAAACGCCCGGTGCGATCGTTGCGCAGAAGGCTTTCCTCTATGAGGAGGGCGAAGATGCCAGCGGATCCGGTACCGCTTCTGCGGGCAATGTGGCCTGGTCGGTTTCCGAGGAAAACGGCTCCGGCGGACAGGCCGAAACGGTGCTCGTGGCGCAGGCCCAGATTCCGGACCGGAACATCAATGTGACGCTGCGAATCAAGCCGAACACAGATTCGTCTCTGCCTGCCAGCCATCTGGTCGAGATCCAGTTCCAGCTTCCTGAGGGCTTCTCCGGCGGGGACGTCTCCAATGTGCCGGGCCTCGTGATGAAGCCGACCGAGGAAGCGCGCGGAGATGCTCTCCTGGGCGCTTCGGTGAAGGTTGCTCCGGGTTACTTCTGGATTGCGCTGTCGAGCGTTGACAGCGAGCGCGACCGTAACCTTGCCCTGATGCGTGAGCGTGGCTGGATCGATATTCCGATGCTCTATGAAAACGGCAAGCGTGCCATCTTCACCATCGAGAAGGGCACCCCGGGCGCCCGCGCTCTGGAACAGGCGATTGCCGCCTGGCAGGGCGGCTGATCCCGGCGGTTCTGCCCGGTTCCGGTTAAGCTTGAAGGCCCCGGCTGTCCATGGGTGACAGCCGGGGCCTTCGGCTTTTGTGACAGGGGACCGCAAGTTTTGCTTGCCAAGGCGGCATTCAGGCGGCATGTTTCGGGCTGGTCCGAGGGGTGCTCCGATGTGAGCTGAGATGGCGCAAAGCCGAACCCTTAGAACCTGATCCGGGTCATGCCGGCGAAGGGACGGAAACCTTTAGCCATATCCCGGATCTCCAATGTCTTGACCGGCTCGCCGGTGACGGGAGATCCTTTTGTGTCGATAGAACTTCTTTCGGGAAGGCAACCCCTTCCCTCTGCGAGCCCCGTCCGGAATGCGTTTCCGGCCCGTGCAGCCGCTCTCCTGCGCAGCATTGCGCCGGGCCTGACGGTCAGCATGTCCCTGTTGCTGATCTGGGATCTGGCGGTGCGGTTCCTCGAAATCCCGCCCTACATGCTGCCCGGTCCGCTGAAAGTGTTGGAGGCTTTCCAGCGCCAGAGCGGCTTCCTGCTGTATCACGCCAGCATCACCTTGAGCGAAACCCTGCTGGGCTTTGTCTTCGGCATTGCCGCCGGGGTCATGCTGGCCTTCGTCATGTGGCTGTCGCCGCTGGCACGGCGCGGGCTGCTGCCGGTGGTTCTGGTGACGCAGGCTCTGCCGGTCTTTGCCATTGCCCCCATTCTGGTGCTCTGGCTCGGCTTCGGCCTTGCTTCCAAGATCGTGATGGCGGTGCTGGTCATCTTTTTTGCCGTCACCTCCACCTTCTTTGACGGCCTCAGGCGGATGGATCAGGGCCTGGTCGATCTGGCGCTGCTCTACCGCGTCAACCGCTGGCAGGAACTGCGTTATTTCCGCCTGCCGTCTGCCATGCCCGCGCTTGCCTCCGGTGTCCGGATTGCAGCGGTCTTCGCCCCCATCGGCGCCATTGTCGGCGAATGGGTCGGGGCCAAGGGCGGGCTTGCCTTCATCATGCTGCAGAGCAATGCCCGGATGCAGACGGACACCATGTTCGCCGCTCTTGCCTTGCTTGCCGCCATGGTTCTGGTCCTGCGCTTCGTTGTCGAGCGTCTGACCCGCCGCATGGTGCCCTGGCAGCGCGAGGACTGATCCCCGCGCCCGCATCTGCCGGTCAGGCTGAGGCTGGACCGGCTCGAACTTCATCCAACACCTGTCTATTGGGAGACCCCGCATGAAACGCATTCTCGCGCTGTCGCTGGCCGCTGTTCTGGCCACTGCTGCCCCCGCTTCGGCGGCGGACAAGCTGACCGTTCTGCTCGACTGGTTCGTCAATCCGGACCACGCGCCGCTGGTGGTGGCCAAGCAGAAGGGTTTCTTTGAAGCCGAAGGGCTTGATGTGGACCTGATCGAGCCGGCCGATCCGGCCATGCCGCCGAAGCTGGTGGCGGCCGGGCAGGGGGATATTGCCGTGTCCTATCAGCCGACGCTCCATGCCCAGATCAACGAAGGCATGCCGCTGAAGTGGATCGGCACGCTGGTGGAGACGCCGCTGAACACGCTGATCGTGCTGGAGGAGGGCCCCATCAAGACGCTGGCGGACCTCAAGGGCAAGAAGATCGGCTTCTCCGTCTCCGGCTTCGAGGATGCGATGCTCGGCCAGATGCTGCGCTCGCAGGGACTTTCGATCGAGGACGTGGAACTCATCAACGTCAACTTTGCCCTGTCGCCGTCCCTGATGACGGGTCAGGTGGATGCGGTGATCGGCGGCTACCGCAATTTCGAGCTCACCCAGATCGAACTGGAGGGCAAGAAGGGCAAGGCCTTCTTCCCGGAGGAGAATGGCGTGCCCATCTTCGACGAGCTGATCTATGTGGCGGCGAAGGACAAGACCGGGGACCCGCGCTATGTCCGTTTCCTCGCTGCAGTGGAGAAGGCAACGGTCTACCTCACCAACCATCCGGAGGACTCGTGGGAGGCTTTCATCGCGGCTTATCCGAATCTTGATGACGAGCTGAACCGCCGCGCCTGGGGCGACACGCTGCCGCGTTTTGCCAAGCGCCCGGCAGCTCTGGATGCCGGCCGCTATCAGCGCTTTGCCGAGTTTCTGCATGAAAACAAGCTGATCACCAGCGTGCCGCCGGTGGAGGACTATACGGCGGAGCTGCGGTGACGGCCAAGAAAACGCCTATCTATCCGTCGTCATCCCGGCCTTGAGCCGGGACCGGTGAGCCGGGGCGAAAATTGGTTCCGCTAAAGAGCCAGAGCCGGCAGGCCTTGGCTCACCGGTCCCGGATCTCCGCTCCGCTGCGTCCGGGATGACGATGGTGAGGTGGTCGGGACACCTGAGTTTGTTTACACCCCCCCAAACCTTCCCGCAGTTCACGCTGCTGCTGTTTCGAGCTGTTCGGCCCGTTCGGCCAGACGGTCGTAGAAGGCGGTGAGTTCCGGCGGGGCGGCGTTGCGGCAGTCGGCAAGGGCGGCAGCGGCGGCTTCCGGTTTGCGGTTGTCGAGAGCATCCATCAGCTTCATGTGATGCAGCTCAAGTGTCCGGAAGGCCTCGCTGCGCCGCAGTTCCTGATCACCGATCAGCGCGAAGAGCTTCACGGGCCGGGACTTGCCCTTGAGCGGAATGGCGCCAGCCTCCAGATAGGCAAGATCGGGGGCCTGCGTGCGGGTGTCTTCCGAGACGACGAGATCGGCGCCGACGCTCTTGCAGCTGGATTCGATCCGGCTTGCCACGTTCACTGCGTCACCAATCACCGAGTAGTTGAAGCGGCGTGAGGAGCCCATGTTGCCGACGCAGGCTTCGCCCGTGTTGAGGCCAATGCCGATCTGCACGGTCTGGGTCTTGAAATTGCGCGCCTTGAAGCCGAAGGCATCTTCCGCATTTAATTGGTCCACCACGTCCAGCATCTTCAGGCTGGCCGCGCAGGCCATGGCGGCGTGGTTCTCCACCCGGACGGGCGCGTTCCAGAAGGCCATGATGCTGTCGCCGATATACTTGTCGATGGTGCCGCCATGGGCCTGGATGGCATCGCTGAGCGGGGACAGCAGTGTATTGAGGAAATGCACCAGCTCCGTCGGCGTCAGCTGTTCGGAAATGGGGGTGAAGCCGCGCACATCCATGAAGAGGATGGTCATGGGCCTCAGTTCCCCGCCCAGAACCAGCTGGTCCGGCTGCTGTTCCAGCTGGCTGACCAGCTCCGGCGAGAGATATTGGCTGAAGGCCTGGCGCACGAAGCGTTTCTCCCGGTCCGTCATCACATAGAGCATCGACGTGCCGATGGCGAAGACGACGAAGGCGGTGATCGAGGGATAGAGCCCGTCGATCAAAAGACCGCTCTGGACGAAAAGCAGCAGGGAGCCGCCGAACATCAGGACGGTGAGACAAACGGCTGCCGCGCCGGTGATGAGCCCTCCGGTCAGCGGCAGAAGCGCGACAAGGACGAGGCCGGCGAGCAGAACGGCAATGATTTCCGCGCCCTCCGCCCAGTCCGGCCGGGAGAGGAAGTTGCCGGAGATGATCTGCTCTGCGGCCTGTGCGTGGATCGAGACGCCCGGAACCTGCTCGCCAAGGGGCGTGGAGCGGATATCGAACAGGCCGGCAGCTGAGGTGCCGATGAAGATGATCTGGCCATCGATCAGCGGCTGCACCTTTGGACGCTTCTGCGGGTCGAGAAGGTCGGCGACGGAGACATAGCGCTCGGGCCGGTTCCAGTCGTAATAAACCCAGAACTCGCCGGTTTCCGTCACCGGAACGGAGAAGCTGCCCACTCTGATCCCGTTGAGCGCCCCGCCTCTGCCGGTTTCATCCGCGCGCGTGATCAGCCCGGTTGCCCCCTGCGCCACGCGAAGGGCCTCCACCGCCAGGCTGGGGAAGACTTCGGTCCCGTCAGTCACCAGCAGCGGAATGCGGCGGACGATACCGCCCGTGTCATCGGCACTCAGCGATACGCTGCCGACGCCGCTCGCGGCCTCCTGCAGGGGCAGAATGGCGCCAAGAGCCGAGGCATAGGGCGCGAGCAGGCCGGCGGGGGAGGGGCCTACATGCGCCATGCCGGCCTTCAGTTGCGGCTGCTGCGGTGTGGCGGAAGGCAAAATTGCGAAGCCCAGGATGGAGGGGGCTTCTGCGAGGGCTTCCGCAAACAGCTCATCCGTATCCGGCAGCGACTTGAGCGCGGCCTTCAGATCCGGCGAGGCGGCAATGGAGCTTTCCGGCAGGCTGAGGGCCAGCTGCCGCGGCGAGGACCGGTCTGCCTCGGCAAAGATCACGTCGAAGGCGATGGCGGCGGCGCCCATGCTGTTGAGCGTGTCGACGATTTCCGCCATCCGGTCCCGTGGCCATGGCCACTGGCCGTAGAGCGCCAGAGAGGCATCGTCGATATCCACCACCCGCACCGGGCTGTCCTGAAAGCCGCGAGGGGCGAGCCGCTGGTAATAATCGAAGCTCAGTTCGCGCACGGCCTGCAGAAACGGCGGGTCGATGGCACGAATGCCTGCAAGGCTGGCCAAGGCCGCCAGCGTGACGAGCGCGACCCGCGCCCGCTTGCCCATAAAGTGCCCAAACCCCACGCTGATGCAGCCTCCACCCTTTGCGGCGCGTCCGGCCGCAGTCTGCCACGTTAGAAAAGCAAAAAACGGGACGCAAGTGCGCGTCCCGTTTCATCAAATGCCATTGATGCTGGAAATCAATCAGGCCGGAGCGGACGTCTCCATTTCGCGGGCGCTCTTCTGCACCGCCTTCTGCACCTTTTCAAAGGCGCGCACCTCGATCTGGCGCACGCGCTCGCGGCTCACGCCAAATTCGGTGGAGAGATCTTCCAGCGTGATCGGATCTTCCGACAGGCGGCGGGCCTCGAAGATGCGGCGCTCGCGGTCATTGAGAACCGACATGGCATTGCCGAGCAGCTTGCGGCGCATGTTGAGTTCTTCCTGGTCGGCGAGGATCGTCTCCTGGCTTTCGCTTTCGTCCACCAGCCAGTCCTGCCACTCGCCGGAATCGGCCTCGGCAGCCCGGATCGGCGCGTTCAGCGAGGCGTCACCGGCCAGACGGCGGTTCATGGAGATCACGTCTTCTTCCGGCACGCCCAGCTTGGTGGCGATGGCCTGCACCTGATCCGGCTTCAGATCACCTTCTTCCAGCGCCTGAATACGGCCCTTGAGGCGGCGCAGGTTGAAGAACAGGCGCTTCTGATTGGCGGTGGTGCCCATTTTCACCAGCGACCAGGACCGCAGGATATATTCCTGGATCGCGGCCTTGATCCACCACATGGCGTAGGTGGCGAGGCGGAAGCCTTTTTCGGGCTCGAAGCGCTTGACGGCCTGCATCAGGCCAACGTTGCCTTCCGACACGACTTCGCCAAGCGGCAGGCCATAGCCACGGTAACCCATGGCAATCTTGGCGACGAGACGCAGGTGCGAGGTCACGAGCCGTTCGGCGGCAGCAGGGTCTTCATGCTCGCGGTAGCGCTTGGCGAGCATGTATTCTTCCTGCGGTTCCAGCATGGGGAAACGGCGGATCTCGTCGAGATAGCGGCTGAGGCCGCCTTCGCCTGCCGTCAGCACCGGAATGTTCTGGGCCATGAAATGCGCCCCCTTTCCTAAAACCTTCTGCGTTCCCCTACCGGACGTCTGGCAGCACCGCTTGTGCTGCCACTCAGGGCAAACGCTTCACAATGGCATCCGTTCCCGGATCACCGTCAGTTTCAAGATATAAGCAAGATCTTGCCGAAAACAGGACCGTAAAGGGGGCTGGAACCTAAAATTTTCGTAATGCTTCGAGAAGCGTGGCGAAATCCTCGGGCATTTCGCTTTCAAAATACAGCGTTTCGCCATTCACCGGATGCTCGAAGGCAAGGACGCCGGCATGCAGCGCCTGCCTGGGAAACTCAACGACAGCGCTGCGCAGGGGCTCGGGAAGCGGGTTCGCCTTGGTCTTGAAACCGGCACCGTAAACCTGATCGCCAATGAGGGGCAGGCCGATATGGGCCATGTGCACACGGATCTGGTGGGTGCGGCCCGTCTCCAGCCGGCATTCCATCAGCGAGGCCAGCGGCGGCTGGTCAACCGGGCCGAAGCGCTCGATCACCTGCCAGTGGGTGATGGCCTCACGGCCGCCCTTGCGCACCACGGTCATCTTCTGCCGGTTGCTTTCCGAGCGGGCAAGATTGGCTTCGATGGTGCCGCGCAGGGCACCGGGTCCGCCCCAGACCAGCGCCAGATAGGCGCGCTCCAGCGGGCCGGTGCGGCCATGGTCGGCAAACTGCTCCGACAGGCCCTGATGGGCAATATCGGTCTTGGCGACAACCAGAAGTCCCGACGTGTCCTTGTCGAGGCGGTGGACGATGCCGGGGCGCTTGACGCCGCCGATGCCCGACAGGCTCTCGCCGCAATGGGCAATCAGCGCGTTGACCAGCGTGCCGGTCCAGTTGCCCGCTCCCGGATGGACGACGAGCCCGGCCGGCTTGTCGATGACGATGAGGGCATCATCCTCGTAGACGATGTCGAGCGGGATGTCCTCGCCCTGCGGCTCGGGATCCTCCGGCTCGGGCATGGTCAGGCTCAGGCGGTCGCCCTCATGCACCTTGTGCTTGGGCTCTTCGACGGTCTTGCCGTTGACCTGCACCTCGCCACCCTTGATAAGGGCCTGTACCCGGTTGCGGCTGAGGCCTTCCAGCCTTGCGGCCATGACGGCATCGAGGCGCTTGCCTGCATCTTCTTCAGAAGCGATAAAGCCGGATGCCCCATCCAGCCCCTGCGGCGCCTGAGGAGAAGTATCGTTCATGACCAATTCCGCCTTCAAAGACCGGGATGTGGAGACCAGCACACATGAGGAGGAAGCTCCTCTGGACCCTGCCGTGCTGCGGGTTCAGACGCGCCTGCGCCGCCTCATGGCGGGCTCCACGCTGATCATGTTCGCCGGATTTGCCGCTCTCTTCGCAGTAATCGTGTACAAGGTCAATTCCGTGGGCAAGGAAAACAGCGGCGTTGCCCTGCCGGAGACGGTGAAACTGGGGGCAGGGGCCGAGGTGCTGGGCCTTTCGCCGGGGGCGGATGGCAGCCTCATCCTGCTGGTTCAGCAGGAGGGCGCGTCCCAGTTGGTGCATCTGGACGCCTCATCCGGCGAAATCCTGGGCCGCACGAAGCTGCTGGCGGAGTGAATGCTCCGGTCCGGAAGCCGGGGAAGGTGTTTTTCCCCGGCGGATCAGAACTTTGCCCTTGCATGGCTCTGCTGTTGAGCCTATATGAGCGGCCTCGCAGCACGATTGCTGCTGGCGCTCCCATCGTCTAGCGGTCAGGACGCCGCCCTCTCACGGCGGAAACAGGGGTTCGATTCCCCTTGGGAGTACCAAACTCTTCCCTCACATGATGGATATGAGACCACACAGCGTTACGCGCTGCGTGCGGGCTTTGGCGTGTTTCATCCGGGGATGTCAGTTTCCAGATCTGAACAGCAAGGCAGGCCAGAGGCTTGCGGCATGCTGCCTTCGCCTCAGGCGACCACCTTCTTTTGCGGGTCTGCCGGGGCAGATGCAGGCGTTGCCGTGACGGCTGACGGTGCTGCTGCCGCTGCCGCCTGTGCTGCCTGCTGCTGGCTGGCGGCAGCGGCGGCGCTGGCACGCACGATCTTGCCGGCCAGCTGCGCCGGGCTGAGCTGCGTTGGCTGTGCCGGCTTGGCGGCTGCCTTCTTGCGCGTCTTGGCCGGCTGGGGAGCGGCCGGGGCTGGGGCTGGGGCTGGGGCTGAGGTTGGCCGCGCTGCGGGCGCCGCAGCCGTGCCGCCCGTCATGGCCTTGGTGATGGACTTAAGCTCGCTGCGAAGATCCTGGACCGTCGTGCTGGACGCCAGTTCGCTGCGCAGCCGCAGGTTCTCGCCGCGCACGCGGGTGAGTGCGCGCTCCTGCGCCGCCGTGCGGGCCGCCAGCCTGGCTTTCTCCGTCTCTGCCGCCTGAAGTTCGCTGTCGAGCCGTGTCATCAGCGTCTCGGGCTTTGCGCCGGCCATGTCCAGATGCAGGCTCAGGCGCGCAATGTCGGCCTGGGCGGCGATCAGATCGGCTTCCTTGTCGAGAAGGCGGGCTTCCAGCTGGGCAATCGTCTTGCGCAATGCACTGCCGTCGGCATCCGGTTCCATCTGGCTGGCGAGTGCGCCGCCCCGGAAGGCCTCAAGCTGGCGCTTCATCGTGGCAATCTGCGCTTCCAGCGAGGTGATGGTGGCGAGCGCTGCTGTATCTGCCGTGCCGGTCAGTTCGGGCGCTTCGGCCTCGAAGGTCTTTTCCAGAAGGGCGGAGTAACGGGCGCCCAGTTCGGAGAGGGTGTCCTTCAGGCGGGCTGAATCGCGGCGTTCGGCCTCAAGCTGCTCCTCCAGCGCCTTGTCCTGGCGCAGCTGGGCGTGATGCTCGCGCTCCAGCGCCAGCTGGGCGGGCAGTGCGCGTCCGGCCTCGGCTCGGAGCCGGGTGCTTTCTTCCTTGAGCCTTGAAAGTTCCCGCTCCAGGCGGCGCAGCTCCACGGCATGTTCGGCGCGCAGCGTGTCGCGGGCGGCCATGATCTCGCGGTAGCTGGTTGGCGTGGTGGCCAGCACCGCTTCACGTGTCAGGCGCACGGCGCGTTTCCACACGGCAGACAGAACAGCAAGGCCCAGCAGACTGGCTGCCAGGAACCCCAGAAGTCCATACATTGCCGCTTCGATCACACGCCGTCTCGCTGGTTCTGAAGTCTGTTCTGCTGCCAGTTACCTTCATCAATACCGCAGCAGAAAGGGCAGGCCAAGAGGCCCGCCCTGAAAAGCTGCCGTTCAGATAACTTCCGCAGATCAGAAAGGATTCCAGGTCGGGCGCTGGGTGAATTTGAGGTAGCCCATGTTGACGCCGAGGCGGGCGCCGACGCCGGCCCGCACGGGCACGACATAGATGTTGTTATAGGCAAGCACCGTCATGCCGAAGCCGCCGACGAGATAGGCCGAGCCATTGACGCCGACATAGCGGCGGTAAATGTCCTCCACCACCGGCAGATTGTAGATCAGCATCATGACGCGGGCGCCGTCGCCGCCGAAGTCCCAGCCGATCGACGGGCCCTGCCAGAAGATCTTGTGATTGCCTGCATTGCGGGTGTAGAGGTCGCCCTCGCCGTAACGCGCACCGGCAACGATCGCGCCAGACCCTTCCTCGCCTAGAATGTAGCCGTTGGGCTCGCCATACTGGCTGATGGCCTTCTCAATGACCGAGGCAAGGCCGCCAGAGATTTCACCGAAGAAGCGATGGCCGGCGTCCAGAATTTCCTGCTGGTTATAGCTGCCGCCCGGAGGTGAACCCTGGGCCAAAGCGGCCCCTGAGCGGCCCATGAGGGCAGCACTCGCGACCGAGCCGAGCATGAAGCCCATCAACGCGCGCCGGCTGATCGGGCGGCCTTCGCTGGAGCTGGTTCCGGAAGCCTTGTTGTCTGCCATCTTGGTGTTTCTCCAAACTTAAAATTCACAGCCATGCGGCTGAAGCTATTCTCTCTTCAAAGCCTGACCTGACGCTTGCGCCGCACACGGCATGCGCGGGGGGAGAGGGGCAGGCGCCATACCGGACAAACGCGCAATCACCTTTGCAGTTCCAGGTTCATTGTCCGTGCCGCCCGTCACTGTTTTCACTTTGCCTCACCCCGGACGTGTCCCGGTTGGAACGGAACAGGCATTTCGTAGTATGAAGACCAAGCGCTCGAATCATGGCAGCAGGACCCGAATCAATGTCAGAATTTACCTTGAATCTGACAAGGTTATGGCTTCCGGCCAAGCAATTCGCCATGGCGGCCGTTTTCTTTGCGCTCAGTGCCGGTGGTGCTCCTGCCCGCCCGGATTTCTATCTGGCCGATCCGGTCACGGCCTATGCCATTGGCGGCTATGATCCTGTCGCATTTTTTGTCGACGGCTATCCGCGGCTTGGCGACCGCCGGATCGAATTGTCCTGGCGCGGCGTGCGGTGGCTGTTCGTCAACGAGGGCAACAAGGCTGCCTTCGAGCGCGATCCGGAGGTCTATGCCCCGCAATATGGCGGCTGCGGCGCCTATGCGCTGGTGGAGGGCTATGCGACGGCAGGCAATCCGGCCATCTTTGCGGTGGTTGAGAGCCGGCTTTATTTCTTTCATACGGCGGTGAACCGCTACCTGTTCCTGACCTCTCTCGAGACCTCCGTCGAGGCAGCGGCGGCAAATGCCCTTAAAACTGGCTGTTTGCTGCCCTGAAAGGACTGCATTCCCTTGGCAGGGCCTGCCTGCCTGTGTAACGCTTTGGTACATTTTCTCGAATCATGTCTGCAGCTGGCCAGATCTGGAGCTTTGTCCGTCCATGTCCGAAATGAAAGATCTCACCTCCCTCGACCTCTCGGCCTTGGTGTCCAGCCGTATCTGTCACGACATCATCTCGCCGGTGGGGGCTATCATCAACGGGCTTGAGGTGCTGGACGAGGACGGCTCCGGCGACATGCGCGAATTCGCCATGGAACTGATCCGCAAGAGTGCGCGTCAGGCCTCCGCAAAGCTGCAGTTTGCCCGCCTTGCCTTTGGCGCGGCTGGCTCTGCCGGGGCAGAAATTGATCTGGGCGATGCCCAGTCCGTGGCGGGCGCGCTCATGGAGAACGAGAAGTCAAATCTCAACTGGCAGATTGACCGGCAGCTGATGCCGAAGAACTTGGTTAAGCTTTTGCTAAACTTGCTTCTGATCGCCAATCAATGCGTGCCGCGCGGGGGCGAGATCACCGTTTCGATGACCGGCCAGCCTGCCAGCCCGTCCTTCGAATTGACCGCAAAGGGCGTGAATCCGCGGATTCCGCTGGGCATGCAGGCGACACTGTCGGGCGAAGAGCCCGAGCGCGTCGATGCGCACTCCGTGCAGCCGATTTATACTGTTCTGCTGGCGCGTGAATGCGGCATGAAGATTGATATTGTCAAAGACGACGAGGGCGTAAGGCTTACCGCAACTCAGGTATAGAAATCACTGGCAGGAAGCTGAACCCGCTTCAGTCTATCTTAACTGTTTAGGGCCAACCTCACGACATGGACATCCCGGTCCAGCCGTCCCTTCGGGGGCGCGGAACCAGTAACTAGTCGGGTGAGTGCAGGCCATGGACGACCTCCTCAGGGAATTTCTGACCGAGACCAGTGAGAGTCTCGATGTTGTGGACGTTGAGCTCGTCAAGTTCGAGCAAGAGCCAAACAACGCGACCATCCTGGACAACATTTTCCGGCTGGTTCACACCATCAAGGGCACGTGCGGCTTCCTCGGGCTGCCGCGCCTTGAAGGGATTGCCCATGCTGCCGAAACCCTCATGGGCAAGTTCCGTGACGGCGTTCCGGTGACGCCTGAAGCGGTGTCGCTCATTCTCAGCTCGATCGACCGGATCAAGGAGATCCTGGCCGACCTGGAAGCTGCAGAAGGCGAAGAGCCGCAGGGCGATGACAGCGATCTGATATCCGAGCTGGAGCGGATGTCGATGAGCGCGCAGACACCTGCGGCCGCGGCAGCTCCGGAGCCGGAGCCGGAACCAGCTGCCGAAGACATGCCGCTGCAGATCCTTGAGCGCCCCCTGCGCCCCGGTGAAGTTTCCCTTGATGAACTTGAGCGCGCATTCCGCGAGACCGAGACCGAGGTCGAGGTTGCTGCGGTTGAACCCGAGCCCGCCCCCGCACCCAAGGCCCCGGCTGCTGCTGCACCGGCTGCCGCCGAAGCCAAGCCTGCCAAGGCCCCGCGTGCGCCTGTTGCCCGTGATGACGACGGCGAGGACAAGGCTGACAAGAAGGCTGCTGCCGGCGGCGGTGTCTCCAACCAGTCCATCCGTGTCGCGGTTGAAACTCTTGAACACCTGATGACGATGGTGTCCGAGCTGGTGCTGACCCGTAACCAGCTGCTGGAAATCGTCCGCCGTCACGAAGACAGCGAATTCAAGGTGCCGCTGCAGCGTCTGTCCAACGTGACGGCCGAGCTGCAGGAAGGCGTCATGAAGACCCGCATGCAGCCGATCGGCAACGCCTGGCAGAAGCTGCCGCGCATCGTGCGCGACCTGAGCCAGGAACTGGAAAAGCCGATCGAACTGGAAATGATCGGCGCCGAGACGGAACTCGACCGTCAGGTCCTTGAGATGATCAAGGACCCGCTGACCCACATGGTCCGCAACTCCGCCGACCATGGCCTCGAAATGCCTGCGGCCCGCCGTGCAGCCGGAAAGCCGGAAAAGGGTATCATCACCCTGTCCGCTTACCATGAAGGCGGCCACATCATCATCGAGGTCAAGGACGACGGCCGCGGTCTCGATGTCGACAAGATCAAGGCAAAGGCAATCGAGCGCGGTATTTCGACCGAAGCCGAACTCGACAAGATGACCGATGCGCAGATCCATCGCTTCATCTTTGCCGCCGGCTTCTCCACGGCCGCTGCCGTCACCAGCGTCTCCGGCCGTGGCGTCGGCATGGACGTGGTGCGCAACAACATCGAGCTGATCGGTGGTACGGTTGACCTTCGCTCCACCCCGGGCAAGGGCTCCAGCTTCATCATCAAGATCCCGCTGACGCTCGCCATCGTCTCGACCCTGATCGTCGAGGCCAGCGGTGACCGTTTCGCGATCCCGCAGCTCTCCGTGGTCGAACTGGTCCGCGTGCAGACCAACTCCGAGCACCGTATCGAACGCATCAAGGACACGCCGGTTCTGCGCCTGCGCAACAAGCTGCTGCCGCTGCTGCATCTGTCGCAGCTGCTGGGCATCTACGAGGGCGAAAACGCAGAGAAGGCCATCGACGAGGACAACGGCTTCATCGTTGTCATGCAGGTCGGCAGCCAGACCTTCGGCGTCGTGGTGGATGGCGTCTTCCACACCGAGGAAATCGTGGTCAAGCCCATGTCCTCGATGCTGCGCAACCTCAACATGTTCTCCGGCAACACCATTCTGGGTGACGGCTCGGTGATCATGATCATCGATCCGAACGGCATCGCTTCGGCCATGGCCAGCCACGCTTCCAGCGCGGTTGCCGAGCAGAACGAAGAGCAGGAAGACGCACGGAGCCGTCTCGGCGAAGGCCAGAAGCCGATCTCGCTGCTGCTGTTCCGTGCAGGGGCTCCCGAGCCGAAGGCCGTGCCGCTGTCGCTGGTCACGCGTCTGGAAGAGTTCGAGGTCTCCAAGATCGAGCGTTCCAACGGCCGCGATCTGGTTCAGTACCGCGGTGCCCTCATGCCGCTCGTCTATGTCAACGAAGGCGACCACCACAAGACGGAAGGCACCCAGCCGATGCTGGTGTTCTCCGACAGCGGCCGCTCCATGGGCCTCGTCGTCGACGAGATCGTGGACATCGTTGAAGACCGCCTGAACATCGAGGTTGGCTCGGAGCGTCCGGGCATCCTGGGCTCGGCCGTCATCAAGGACCGCGCAACCGAAATCCTCGACCTCGGCTACTACCTGCCGCAGGCCTTCGAGGACTGGTTCATGCGCAAGGAGATGGACATCCGGTCGCTGACCAAAAAGATCCTCTTCGTCGACGACTCGGCCTTCTTCCGGAACATGCTGACGCCTGTCCTCAAGGCCGCCGGCTATGACGTCACCACCTGCACCGGTCCGGACGAAGCGTTCGAACTGCTGGAGAGCGGCGTCGAGTTCCAGGCCATTGTCAGCGACATCGAGATGCCGCGCGTCAACGGCTTCGAGTTCTGCGAAGCCCTGCGCCGCGATCCGCGCTTCCGCAAGATCCCGATCCTGGCCCTGTCGGCCATGGTCACGCCGGCATCCATCGAGCGCGGCCGTCAGGCAGGCTTTGATGACTATGTGGCAAAGTTCGACCGTCCGGGCCTGATCGCGGCCCTCAAGGATGTGTTCTCTGGTGAAATGGGAGTGGCCGCATGAGTGCCGTTGACCACAATCTCGCCGGTTCCGGCAGCGACATGATCCAGTACGTCACCGTGGTGATCGGTGGCCAGCTGTTCGGCCTGCCGATTTCCCAGGTGCATGACGTGTTCGTGCCGGAAAGCGTCACCCGCGTGCCGCTGTCTGCTCCGGAAGTGGCCGGTGTGCTGAACCTGCGCGGCCGGATCGTCACCGCCATCGACATGCGCCGCCGCCTGCATCTGCCGCCCCGTCAGGACGGCCAGATGATGGCTGTCGGCATCGAATACAAGCACGAATCCTACGGGCTTGTGATCGATACGGTGGGTGAGGTGCTGACCCTGTCGGCCAAGACGGCGGAGCCGAACCCGCAGAACCTCGACAAGCGCTGGTCGGAAATCTCGGGCGGTGTGCACCGCCTGGATGGCCAGCTGATGGTGATCCTTGATGTAGAGCGCCTGCTCGGGGCGATGATGAGTGAGCCCATGGCCGCTTGAGGCCATGGATGCTCAGAACCCGGGTACTATGGAGAACAGGCAGATGAAACAGTGTCTTGTAGTGGACGACTCCAGCGTGATCCGCAAGGTCGCACGCCGGATTCTTGAGGACCTCCATTTCGAGATCACCGAAGCCGAGGATGGGCAGCAGGCGCTGGACGCCTGCCGCAACCAGATGCCTGACGCCATCCTGCTCGACTGGAACATGCCGGTCATGGATGGCCTCGAGTTTCTGACCAGCCTTCGCCGCGAGCCCGGCGGCGACAAGCCTGTCGTGGTCTTCTGCACGACGGAAAACGATGTAGCGCACATTGCCCGTGCCATCCGGGCCGGTGCGAACGAATACATCATGAAACCCTTCGACCGGGAAATCGTCGAGGCGAAATTCCAGGAAGTCGGTCTGATCTAACCCTTTCACAGGGCAGCCAGGATGGCATTTGCACAGACAAATCTTACCACGGGATCGACACCAAACACCGACCCCATCCGCGTGATGGTGGTTGATGATGCGGTGGTCATCCGTGGACTTCTCGGCCGTTGGCTGGATGCGGACCCGGCACTCGCCGTCGTCGCATCGCACCGGAACGGCAAGCTGGCTGTTGATGATATTCTGCGCAGCAACCCGGACGTTGTTGTGCTTGATATTGAAATGCCGGAAATGGACGGTCTGACGGCGCTGCCGCTCATGCTGGCCAAGAAGCGTGATCTTATCGTGGTCATGGCCTCAACGCTGACGCGCCGCAACGCCGAGATCTCTCTCAAGGCGCTGTCGCTGGGTGCTGCGGACTATGTGCCCAAACCGGAAAGCACTTCGGAGCTGACCACTTCGGTCGACTTCCGCCGGGAGCTTCTGGACAAGGTCAAGGCGCTCGGAGAGCGTGCCCGCCGTATCAACAGCCGCGCCCGCGTCATGCGTGCAGAAACGGCCGCTGGACGTACGGCTTCGCAGGCGCCCGTGGGCGCGCTGGCGACCCGCCCGGCACTGGCAACCCGTGCTGAAGCACCGAAGCAGGGCCTGCAGACCAAGCCCTATTCGTCGGCCCGCCCGCGCATTCTGGCGATCGGCAGCTCGACCGGCGGCCCGCAGGCGCTGCAGCAGGTCATGCGCGATATCGGCCCGGTGATTGGCGACATTCCGGTGGTCGTGACGCAGCACATGCCGCCGACCTTCACGGCCATTCTCGCCGAACACATCGGCAAGGCCGCGATGCGCCCCTCCAAGGAAGGGCAGACAGGTGATGTGCTGCAGCCGGGCCATATTTATGTGGCGCCGGGTGGCAAGCACATGATCCTGGAAAAGGACGGGGGTGCGGTAAAGATCCGCCTGACGGATGATCCTCCGGTGAATTTCTGCAAACCTGCCGTCGATCCGATGTTTGACAGCGTTGCCAAGGCCTATGGCTCGGCAACACTGGCGCTCATCCTGACGGGTATGGGCTCGGACGGCGCGAATGGCGTGAAGACCATTTCCGCCGGTGGCGGCAGCATTATTACTCAGGACGAGGCTTCCAGCGTTGTCTGGGGCATGCCTGGGGCAGCTGCCAACACGGGCCTGTGCAGCGACATTCTGCCGCTCATGGAAATTGGACCCAAAATTGTGCGCGTGTTGAAGGGGACTATCCGATGACACCGGCCGAATATGAATTCCTCAAGCGCTTCCTGAAAGAGCGGTCCGGTCTGGTCTTGTCTGATGACAAGCAGTATCTGGTCGAGAGCCGTCTGGTGCCGGTGGCGCGCAAGAATGGCATTGACGGCCTGTCCGCGCTGGTGGGCTCGCTGCAGCGCGGCGGCAACGCCATGCTGGCCAATGCCGTGGTGGAAGCGATGACGACCAACGAGTCGTTCTTCTTCCGCGACAAGACGCCGTTCGATCATTTCACCAACATCATGCTGCCGGCGATGCTTCAAAACCGTGCCAGCAGCCGCAGCGTGCGCATCTGGTGTGCGGCTGCCTCCACCGGTCAGGAACCCTATTCCCTGGGGATCTGCCTGAAGGAGAACGCGGCCAAGGTTGCCGGCTGGCGGTTCCGCATCCTCGGCACCGATCTGTCCACGGAAGTGCTGGAGAAGGCCAAGACCGGCATCTACAGCCAGTTCGAGGTGCAGCGCGGCCTGCCGATCCAGATGCTGCTGAAGTATTTCTCGCAGCAGGGTGACCTGCGGCAGATCAACCCGGATCTGCGTGCCATGATCGAGTGGCGCAAGCTGAACCTTCTGGAGAATTTCAGCCACCTCGGCGAATTCGACATCGTGTTCTGCCGCAACGTGCTGATCTATTTCGACCAGCAGACCAAGGTGGATATCCTGCACCGCATCGCCAAGATGATGCCGGATGACGGATATCTGGTGCTTGGCGCCGCCGAAACCGTGGTGGGCCTGACCGATGCCTTCCAGCCGGTGCCGGGCCAGCGTGGCCTCTACCAGCTCAAGCAGGCAGCCGCAAAGCCTGCGTCCCGCTTCGCCGCCGCTGGTGCAACGTCTGCCTTTGGCCTGAAGTAATACCAATGCTCGATGAGCTTGACTCATCGAGCATTGGGTAAGCCCGTGCGGCGCTTGAGCATTTTCAAGGCGTGATGCGTCAGCATCTCAGCGCCTTGGTATAAGCTGCCCGGATATCTCTTGTGCTGATGGCCGCCCAACCAGGGCGGCCATTGGCTTTTCGTCTTCACGATCGCGTCAGATCACGGCGTTCTGCTTGATCTCAACCTGTGGTGCTCCAGTTTGTCAGGCGAGGCTTGGCACATTCAGTCTCAGGCCATGAACGACTGATCATTTGGAGAACCGGGATGATGGATCAGCCAGTTTCATTCAATCGCCGCCATATTCTGGCCGGAGGCGCCGCGGGGCTGACGGCCGCAGGCGCAGCGGGCCTCGGTCTGGGTCTTGCGCCGCTTCGCGCGCAGGCCGCAGCACCCATGCAGACGGAAGCCCTTCTTTCCGTCTCCCGCTTCAAGGTGGGCGCCTTCGAGGTGACGGCCCTTCTGGACGGGGCTGCGGTGAGCGAGGAGCCGCAGAAGACCTTCGGCATGAATGTGCCTGCCGAAGAGTTCAACGCGGTGTCCGAGGCCAATTTTCTGCCGGTGGACAAGTTCCGCAATTCCTTCACCCCGGTGCTTGTGAATACCGGTGACAAGCTGGTGCTGTTCGATACCGGTGTGGGTGAGGGCGGACGCCCGGACCGTGGCAACATGCGGGCGGCACTGCAGGCCGCAGGCTACAGCCCCGAGCAGGTGGATATTGTGGTGCTGACCCATATGCACCCGGACCACATCGGCGGCATGCTGGAGGGCGGCAATCCCGCTTTCCCGAATGCGGTCTATGTTGCGGGTCAGGCCGAGTATGATTTCTGGGCCGCGCAGGATCCGGCCAGCAATGGCGTGGCCAAGCTGATGGAAACCCACGTCAAGCCTTTCGCCGAAAAGATGACCTTCATTGGTGACGGTGGCGCCGTGGTTTCCGGCATCACCGGCATGGATGCTGCCGGGCATACGCCGGGCCACATGATCTACAATCTGGAATCGGAAGGCCGGCGCCTGGTGCTGACCGCCGACATGACCAATCATTTCGTCTGGTCACTGGCCCATCCGGACTGGGAAGTCCGCTTCGACATGGACAAGGCCGCCGCAGCGGAAACGCGCCGCAAGGTGCTGGGCATGATTGCTGCCGACCGGGTGGCCTTCGCCGGTTATCACATGCCGTTCCCCACCGTCGGCTTTGTCGAGGCCAATGGCGATGGGTTCCGGTACGTGCCGGCCGCCTATCAGTTCAGTCTCTGAACCTTCGGCTTCTTTGCGCAATGCAAGAAACCCGCATCCGGTTGCCGGATGCGGGTTTCTTGCAATTTGCGGCTCAGATTGCAAAAAAACCCCCGGCCTTGCGGACGGAGGTTCTCCTGAAGCGGATGAAGCGGGGTGGCTGTCTCAGGCAGCCACTTCCATGTCGGGTTCACGCAGCACATAGCCACGGCCCCAGACCGTTTCGATGTAGTTCTTGCCGGAGGTGGCCGATGCGAGCTTCTTGCGCAGCTTGCAGATGAACACGTCGATGATCTTCAGTTCCGGCTCGTCCATGCCGCCATAGAGGTGGTTCAGGAACATTTCCTTGGTCAGGGTCGTGCCCTTGCGCAGGGACAGGAGTTCCAGCATCTGGTACTCCTTGCCGGTCAGGTGGACGCGCTGGCCAGCGACTTCCACCGTCTTGGTGTCGAGGTTGACGCGCAGGTCGCCGGTAACGATCACGGACTGTGCGTGACCCTTCGAGCGACGGACGATGGCGTGGATACGGGCAACCAGTTCGTCCTTGTGGAACGGCTTGGTCATGTAGTCGTCGGCGCCGAAGCCGAGGCCACGCACCTTGTCCTCAATGCCGGCAAGGCCGGAGAGGATCAGGATCGGTGTCTTGACCTTGGAAACGCGCAGTGTCCGCAGGACTTCGTAACCTGACATGTCCGGCAGGTTAAGATCCAGCATAATGATGTCGTAGTCGTACAGCTTGCCGAGGTCGATGCCTTCCTCGCCAAGATCTGTCGTGTAGACGTTGAAATTCTCGGACTTCAGCATCAGCTCGATGCTCTGCGCAGTGGCGCTATCGTCCTCAATCAACAATACACGCATGTCAATCCCCTTGTGCTGCCTATTCTGGGCAAATCGCAACAGTTCAGCCGGTGCGCGCGCTACGTAGGACTGATTGTCAACCCCGACTCACTTCGTGAATTATGGTTAACAAATTCTGATTCCCCGCAGCAAGCACCAATAGTCTGAAACTGTGAAAAAACGCCCAGTCATGTGAGAGCCCGGGCAATCGGGGCTTCCATATGCGTTAACGTTTCACATCAGGAAATCAGGCTAGCTGATTCCAATCAGACTCGTTTGACCTTACCATCACGCCCTGAAATGGCTTTCGCCTCTCAACGCTTCGTTCATTAACATTAAGCAGAGATGTAAACGTTCGGTTACCAGCGGCCCACGGATCGAGAGGAAGTTTGGTGTGAAGGCACTTTTTGCAGAGATCGAATCGTTGATGCCCGCTCAGATATGGGGCCGGGTTGTGGCGGTGCAGGGTCTGCTTGTCGAAATTGCCGGTCCCATTCACGAGATGAGCGTTGGTGCCCGGCTGGCCATCGACATTGGCGATGGCATCCCGCCCGTCTATGCCGAGGTGGTGGGCTTCCGCTCCGGTCATGCGCTGTGCATGCCGTTTTCGGGCCTCGAAGGTGTACGCATGGGGTGCCGGGCGCTTGTCGCTTCGCGTGACAGTGTCGTGCATCCGGCGGCCCGCTGGCTGGGCCGCGTCATCAACGCCATGGGCGAGCCGATCGATGGGAAGGGACCTCTGCCCGGCGGCGAGGCGGCGAAACGTTTGCGCACCGCGCCGCCCCCGGCCGCCGACCGGGCCCGCGTCGGCCCGCCGCTGGATCTGGGGGTGAGGGCGCTCAACACCTTTATCACCTGTTGCGAAGGCCAGCGTATCGGCATCTTCGCCGGTTCCGGCGTGGGCAAGTCGGTGCTCATGTCGATGCTGGCACGCAATACGGATTGTGATGTGTCGGTGATCGGGCTCATCGGCGAGCGCGGGCGCGAGGTGCAGGAATTCATCGAGGATGACCTGGGCGAGGAGGGGCTCGCCCGCTCGGTCGTCGTGGTGGCCACGTCGGATGAAAGCGTGCTGATGCGCCGTCAGGCGGCCTATCTGGCCATGACGGTTGCGGAATATTTCCGTGACGAGGGCAAGAAGGTGCTCTGCATGATGGATTCGATCACCCGCTTTGCCATGGCACAGCGCGAGATCGGCCTGTCCATCGGGGAGCCGCCGACCTCCAAGGGCTATACGCCGACCGTCTTCACCGAATTGCCGCGCCTCCTGGAGCGGGCCGGTCCCGGCAAGGTCGACAGCGGTTCGATCACCGGCCTGTTCACCGTGCTGGTGGAAGGCGACAACCACAATGAGCCCGTGGCCGATGCGGTGCGCGGCATTCTGGATGGGCACGTGGTGATGGAACGGTCGATTGCCGAAAGAGGGCGGTATCCGGCCATCAATGTGCTAAAGTCAGTTTCGCGAACCATGCCGCGCTGCGTTCCGCAGGACTATCTCCCGGTGCTGCGCAAGGCCAAGGCGCTGATGGCGACTTTTGCGGACATGGAAGAACTCATTCGCCTTGGTGCCTACCGGCGCGGGTCGGACCCCTTGGTGGACGAGGCGATTTCACGTCATGATGCGCTTGAGACATTTCTGACACAGGGCAAGGGCGAGGCGACGCCTCTGGATGAGGGCTACATGCAGCTTGCCAACCTTTTGGAAATGACTCCGGGTTAGAGTGCGCCTTGTAAGGGGAGTACCGAGTAATGAAGTCCCGAGAAAGCCTCATTCGTCTGAAGCGGTTCCAGGTGGACGAGAAGCGCCGCCAGGTTACCCAGATTGAATCGATGATCGCCGAATTCCACCGCATGGCGGATGAACTCGACGACCAGATCCGGACCGAGCAGGAGCGTGTCGGCATCACCGACGTCACGCATTTTGCCTATCCGACCTTTGCAAAGGCCGCGGCAACGCGGCGCGACAATCTGCGCAACTCCGCGCATGAGCTGGATGACCAGCTGGAAAAGGCCCGCGACGAGCTGAGCGAAGCGATTGAAGAGCTGAAGAAATTCGAGCAGCTCGAAGAGCGCGACCATCAGCGGGAACGGGAAGCGCAGGAGCAGGCAGAGCAGGATCAGCTGGATGAAGTTGCAGGACGCGTACGCGCCCGCTGATCGGAATTTTCAGAACGGACACGGGGCTCGCGTGGATGCGCGGGCCTCGTGCCGTTTCAGCATGCACTGATGTGCTGTCCGCAGGTCATGATGATGGGGTTTCGGAAGGCGGTCGGCGCGGACGGTGTGCTGCAAAGTCGCTGCGGGCACGCTTGCGTTCCAGCTCGCTGGGGGTCTCGCTCGCAAAGCGTTCGATGAGGGCTTCTGCATGATCTGGCTGGATATGCATGTGCTTGGAGCGCGCGCGGACAAGATGGGCGAAGCTAGAGACGGACAGCCCGGCGAGGCGGGCGAAGTGCAGCAGCCTGTCACCTTCGACGCTGAACACGGCGGAGCGTACATGCGCTTTGTGGGTGTTGCAGGCCAGGGCGATGAGATCGGCTGCATTGGTCAACCGGTCATCTTCGAGCATGAGCAGAATGACATCGTCCAGCAGGGCAGAGCCGAGGGTGATGGCGCGCCAGAGCCGACCGGTGTTGGATGTATCCAGAAGCGTTCCCAGCTTGCGCCGGATCTTGCGCCGGCGGGCGATTCCCTCCAGATCTTCGGCTGTCAGCTTGCCGGCTGCCAGTTCTTTCAGGCGCTCCTGGGTTTCCTTGCCGACGAAAGGGATCAGGCTGCGGCAGATGCGGGGTGTCAGGTCGGCGCGCAGCGTCATTTCTTCCCTCAGCGCAGCATCATCCTGGGCTGCTTTTGCGAGGCTCGCCAGTGCGCCTTCCGAGAGCCTGATGCGGCGGTTGCCCGCAAGGCGGCGCCAGACCCGGACCTGACCGCGCCGGACCAATGTGTCTGACACGTCCGCCGGCAGATCACCGCGCCGGGTCATGCATTCAAGGTGATCTTCCCCGAGATCCTCTGCAAGGGCGGCCAGTTCCTGCGGGCCAAGGGCCGGAGAGTGTTCCAGAACCGGGCGGGCGACCTGAAGCTCGTCCTGCGCCAGCCGGACGGCAAGCCCGGTGGGTGTTCCTGCAAAGGGACCGATCTTTTCAGCAAGGCGCACCCGGTCGTCCAGCGGGCTGTCGTCGAGCAGGCGCTGAATCACCTGGTCGAACAGCTGCAGTTCCTCGACGGAGTTTTGGTCTGCCCGAAGCAGTAAAATGTCTGCCAGCTTCTGCATCAGCTCGCTGCGAGCATCCGCGGAAGGGTTCATGGCTAGACTAATCAGCTCTTCGGCCATGATTTTTCCGTCTGTTTCCAAGGGCAATTTAGTGTTCTTACTGTTAGCAAAGGGTTATCAGCCTGCCTTGAAGGTTCTGACCTTTTCTGTACGGGAGATCGTCTCAGTCAAGGGAATTCCGGGATTGCCTAATTTGGTTGCCTGCACGGAAAAACTCCATCTGCTATCTCTGTCATGCTGCCAGTCTGGATATTGCCGTATTGTTTGCTATGACTTAGCGCATGAGATGCACAACCGCCCGACTCACAGCTTCGCTCGGCCGCTTTTGCGGTCCCCTGTTGGCCGTTCTGCTGGCGGCTGCGGCGCTTAGCCCGGTTGCTGCACAAAATGGCGCTCCGCTGAGCGTGCCTGCGGCCCAGCAGGATCAGCCGCAACTGCAATCCCGGCCAGCTTCCGAGGCTTCGAGGCCGGGGCAAACTCCAGCCCAGACATCAGCGCAGTCCAGTCAGGCTTCCGGATCGCAGGGTGCGCCTCAGACCCAGGCACAAGGGGCGCAGCAGGCGGGCGCGGCCGCCGTCACCACGGCCGCCGGTGAGCGGCAATCCATGGCCGAGGCCCGTGATGCACTGGTCAAGGTGCTGCAGGATCCCGCTGGCCGGGCCGCGCTGATCGGGCTTCTGGAAGGGCTGGGGCAGGCGGAACAGGCAGGCGGCGCAGCTTCCGGTGCTTCGAATGGTGCTGCCGCACCTGCGGCGCCTGCTGCAGCCGAGCCGCAGGATGACACCTTTGCGGTCAGGGTAGGGGCCTACACCAAATATGTGATCGACGACTTCATCAATGTTGCCGAGCGCATGACGATTTCCCTGCGGGGGTTTCACTTGCTCGCGACCGGAGAAGTGACGGTCAAATGGGACCGGATCCGCCACACCGCGCTTGAGTTGCTGGTTGTTTTTGCCTGCGCTTTCGCCGTTTACTGGCTGCTGCGGCAGTTTGGCCGCCCGGTGGCCGACAGGCTCGAGAAGCAGGCAGGGCAGCGCGGCTGGCTCTGGCGCGCAGGTCTGCTGCTGTTGCTGGCATTGGCAGACGTGGTGGCCCTTCTGCTGGGGGCCGTGGCTGGTTATGCGGCGGCGCTGATCCGGCTTGGGCCGTTGCAGAGCGGTCTTTCCCTGTTTGAGACGCTGGCGCTCAATGCCTTTGTGATCACCGGGCTTGCCCGGCTGGCTCTTCGCATCACCTTTTCACCTGCGCGCGAAAAGCTGCGCCTGCTGCCGATGTCCAATACGCATGCGCGCTACTGGTCGCGGCGGCTGGGGTTTGTGGTGTCATTCCTTGGCTATGGGGTGATGCTGGCGGTGCCTGTGGCAAACCTGACGATTTCGATCGCAGTGGGCAATGCCTTGCGGGTTCTGGTCGTGCTGCTGGCAACGGCGATTGCGGCCATCATCGTCCTGGTCAACCGCAATGATGTCAAAACCTCCATGGCGGCCTATGCCCATTCGCTGGAAGGGGAAATCGGGCGCCATGCCTTGCTCGCGCTCTCCCGTGTGTGGGCGCCGCTGGCCCTGCTCTACATCCTCGTGGTGTTCGGTATCTGGATCACCCGTCCGTTCGAGGCGACCCGTGTGGTGGTGACCGGCACCGGCCTGACCATGCTGACGGTGCTTGGCGCCATGCTGCTGTCGCTGATGATGACAAGGGCCATTTCCGGAGGCATCCGCCTGCCGGAGGACCTGAAGGAGACGTTGCCCGAGCTGGAGGGCCGGGTGAACCGGTTCATTCCTCATGTGCTGCAGGTGCTGCGGGTGCTGGTTGGCCTGCTGGCGGGTGCCATCCTGCTGCAGGTCTGGTCGGTGCTGGATGTGACCGGCTGGCTCTTTGAAGGGGCCGGCGGCGGACTGATGGGCCGTCTTACTTCGGCCTTGGTGATTGTGCTCATCTGCTTCGGTATCTGGCTGGCGGTCATGTCCTGGACGGATCTGCGCCTCAAGGGGCGGAATGATTCCATCATTTCGTCGCGCGAGCGGACCTTGTTCCAGCTGTTCCGCAATGCCTTCACGGTGATCGTGATCATCATGGCTGCCCTGCTGGCCTTGTCGGAACTGGGCGTCGACATCGGCCCGCTGATCGCTGGTGCCGGTGTTCTGGGCCTTGCTGTTTCCTTCGGTGCGCAGACCCTGGTGAAGGACATCATCACCGGTGCCTTCATCCAGATCGAGAATGCCATCAATGAGGGCGATGTGGTTACCGTCGCCGGGATTACGGGTTCGGTGGAACGGCTGACCGTGCGCTCCGTGCGCATGCGCGATGTGAACGGCACCACACATATCATCCCGTTCTCGTCGGTCGACATGGTGTCGAACTTCATGCGCGACTTCTCCTTCCATGTGGCGGAGATCGGCGTTGCCTACAACACGGATATTGCCAAGGCGAAGGCGGCGATGAAGGAGGCGTTCGACCGGCTGAAAGGTCTGCCGGCCGGCGGCAGCATCATCGGCGATCTCGACATGCACGGTGTCACGGCCTTCGGTGATTCCGCCATCACATTGCGTGCCCGCATCAAGACCTTCCCCGGCGCCCAGTGGGCTACGGGACGCGCCTATAACGAGCAGCTCAAGATCGCCTTCGACGAGCATGGCATCGAGATTCCGTTCCCGCAGGTCACCTATCATGTGGCCGAGGGACGCCCGCCGATGCTGACGCAAGAGGATCAGTCCAAGGGTAGCGGGCCCGGATCTGCCTCTGCGACGTAGCGCCTTCGCACAAGATTGCCCCGGCCTGCCGGGCTGTGCCGGGTGCAAAACCGGCTGGCCATAATTTTTGTACAAATGGTCAAAGTCTTCTATATGCGGTCAACCGTGGTCTGTCAGACTAACGAATAATACGACTTATTCGTGTGGCTTGATGTTGGTGTGTGTTCGATTTTTTTCTTTTTTGACTCTTGGCTGCCCTCCGGATCCGAAAGGAACTCGGGATCGTTTTTCATATATTGGCTTCAGTTTAGCTTTGTCTTTTTGTTCTGCGGAGAGAATTGGAAAAATCCTTCCAGATCCGCGGAGAAGAAGAAATAATTTGGCGGTTGATTTCAGGCCAAAAAGCGGCCTTATTTCGCTCAAGGCCGTGTTCCAGCCCGCCAAACATTAACGGCGGGGTCGCGGCCCTTTCATCAAAGGGGAGAACAGTTTGATGATGATGCGTAAAACCCTCAAGGCTGCGCTTCTGGGTGCAACCCTCATTGGCGTTGCTGCAACCGGCGCGCAGGCAAAGACGCTGGTCTATTGCTCCGAGGGCTCTCCGGAAGGCTTCGACCCGGCACTCTACACGTCCGGCACCACGTTCGATGCGTCCTCCAAGACCGTCTACA
This sequence comes from Pannonibacter sp. Q-1, assembly GCF_054073275.1. Classification (NCBI taxonomy): domain Bacteria; kingdom Pseudomonadati; phylum Pseudomonadota; class Alphaproteobacteria; order Hyphomicrobiales; family Stappiaceae; genus Pannonibacter; species Pannonibacter sp. Q-1. Next base: position 95,614 of record NZ_JBSXNB010000006.1, on the reverse strand, counting down.
ACCGTCTCGTCCAGTTCAAGCCGGGCACCACGGAAGTTGTTCCGGGCCTCGCCGAAAGCTGGTCCGTATCCGACGACGGGCTGGAATACACGTTCAACCTGCGCAAGGGCGTGAAGTTCCACACCACCGACTATTTCACCCCGACGCGTGAGTTCAACGCTGACGACGTTCTGTTCTCCTTCAACCGTCAGGGCCAGAAGGACAACCCCTGGAACCAGTACACCGCTGGCGCTTCCTGGGAATATTATGACGGCATGTCCATGCCGGAGCTGGTGAAGGAAATCGTCAAGGTCGACGATTACACCGTGAAGTTCGTCCTGACCCGTCCGGAAGCGCCGATGATGGCGAATCTGGCCATGGACTTTGCCTCGATCCTCTCCGCCGAATATGCCGACCAGCTCGACAAGGCCGGCACCCGGGATCAGCTGAACCAGCAGCCGATCGGCACCGGCCCGTTCGCCTTCGTCGGCTACCAGAAGGATGCGGTGATCCGCTATCAGGCTTTCGCCGACTACTGGGACGGCAAGCAGCCGGCCGATAACCTCGTCTTCGCCATCACCACGGATGCGGCCGTGCGCCTGCAGAAGCTGAAGGCCGGCGAGTGCCATGTGATGCCTTATCCGGCCCCGGCCGACATTGAGGCCATCAAGGCAGATGCCAACCTGCAGCTGATGGAACAGGAAGGCCTGAACATCGGCTACCTGGCCTACAACACCCAGCTGGCGCCGTTCGACAAGCCGGAAGTGCGCAAGGCCCTCAACATGGCGATCAACAAGGACGCCATCATCTACGGTGTGTTCCAGGGCTCCGGCCAGAAGGCCACCAACCCGATCCCGCCGACCATGTGGTCCTACAACACCTCCATCCAGGACGATCCGTACGATCCGGAAGCGGCCAAGAAGATGCTTGAAGAAGCAGGTGTGACGGATCTGAGCATGAAGGTCTGGGCGATGCCGGTGCAGCGTCCCTACAACCCGAATGCCCGCCGTATGGCCGAGCTGATCCAGGCTGACTTCGACAAGATCGGCGTCAAGGTCGAGATCGTTTCCTACGAATGGGCCGAGTACCTGAAGCGCTCGAGCGATGTGCAGCGCGATGGCGCCGTGCTCCTCGGCTGGACCGGTGACAACGGCGACCCGGACAACTTCCTGGCCGTTCTGCTGGGCTGTGACGCTGTGGGCGGTGCAAACCGTGCCCAGTGGTGCAACCAGGACTTCGACGCGCTCGTGAAGAAGGCCAAGACTGTCTCCACCAAGGAAGAGCGCACCAAGCTTTATGAAGAAGCTCAGGTCGTCTTCAAGGAGCAGGCTCCGTGGGCAACCATCGCTCACTCCGTCGTGTTCATGCCGATGTCGAAGAATGTCTCCGGCTACGTCATGGATCCGCTCGGCGGCCATTCCTTCGTTGGTGTCGACATCGCTGAATAATCGATGACACTCGCGGGGCAGCGGAGCCAACTGGCGCCGCTGCCCTTTGCTGTTCCCGGGTGGCGGCGCGCTGGCTCAGTCAGGCGTGCCGCTGCCCCTCATCCGGAACCGGACCATGATACGATTTCTCCTGAGCCGTCTCGGCCTGCTCATTCCGACCTTTCTCGGTGTGACGCTGATCTCCTTCAGCTTCATCCGCCTGCTCCCGGGTGATCCGGTTGAGCTTCTGGCGGGGGAGCGCGGCATTGATCCCGAGCGCAAGGCGCTGATTTTCCAGCAGCTGGGCTTCGACAAGCCACTGTGGGAGCAATATCTCGACTTCCTCGTCAAGATTTTTCACGGCGATCTGGGCGTCTCTTTCGCCACGAAGAAGCCGATCCTGACCGAGTTTCTGCAACTCTTCCCTGCGACGGTGGAACTTGCCTTCTGCGCCATTCTCATTGCCGTGCTGCTGGGCATCCCGCTTGGCATCTTCGCGGCAGTCAAGCGCGGCACGGTGGCCGATCAGACCATCATGGGCACCGCGCTCGTCGGCTATTCCATGCCGATCTTCTGGTGGGGTCTGCTGCTGATCATCCTGTTCTCGGTGACACTGCAGTGGACACCGGTTTCGGGCCGCATCTCGCTGATGTATTTCTTCCCGCAGGTGACCGGCTTCATGCTGATCGACAGCCTGCTGTCCGGACAGAAGGGCGCGTTCCTGTCTGCCGTCCGCCATCTGATTCTTCCCTCGATTGTGCTGGCGACCATTCCGCTGGCCGTTATTGCCCGGCAGACCCGCTCGGCCATGCTGGAAGTCATGGGTGAGGATTATGTGCGCACGGCCCGGGCCAAGGGGCTGCCGCCGCTGCGGGTGATTGGCCTGCATGCGCTGCGCAACGCGCTGATCCCCGTCATCACCACCATCGGCCTGCAGGTAGGTGTCCTGCTGGCAGGCGCGATCCTGACCGAGACGATCTTCTCCTGGCCCGGCATTGGCAAGTGGCTCCTCGATAGCGTTCTTCGAAGAGACTACTTCGCCGTACAGGGAGGGCTGCTGCTGGTTTCTGGCATCATCATGCTGGTGAACCTGATCGTTGACGTGCTTTACGGGCTCATCAACCCGCGTATCCGGCACAACTGAGCGCGGAGGAAAAACCATGACAAAAACCTCAGAGGCCGCACCCGTTTCGGCCGAAAAGCTCGCCCAGGAAAGCCGCAACGCCACCCGCGCCATGCTGGCCGAATTCTGGTACTATTTCTCCCAGAGCCGCGGTGCCGTTATCGGCCTGGCTGTGTTCGCACTCGTGGTGCTGATGGCCATTTTCGCACCGCTCATCGCCCCGCATGCGCCGCAGGTGCAGTACCGTGACAGCTTCCTCGTCCCGCCGGCCTGGGTTGAAGGCGGCGATTGGCGCTTCCTGCTCGGTACAGATGCTGTGGGGCGTGACATCCTTTCAAGGCTTATCTTTGGTGCGCGGTATTCTCTGTTTATTGGCGCGCTGGTGGTGACCATCGCGTCCTCTGGCGGGATCGTGCTTGGCCTTGTCGCCGGCTATGCCCGTGGTGCCGTCGATACGTTCATCATGCGCGTGATGGATATCATTCTGGCGTTTCCGTCCCTGCTGCTGGCGCTGGTTCTGGTCGCGATCCTTGGGCCCAGCTTGACCAATGCGATGATCGCCATTGCACTGGTGCTGCAGCCGCATTTCGTCCGCCTCACCCGTGCGGCGGTCATGGCCGAGCGCAACCGCGATTATGTGGTGGCGGCGCGCGTGGCCGGTGCAGGGCACTTGCGGCTGATGTTCAAGACCATCCTGCCGAATTGCGTTGCGCCGCTGATCGTGCAGGCAACGCTCTCCTTCTCCAACGCCATTCTCGATGCGGCCGCTCTCGGCTTCCTCGGCATGGGCGCTCAGGCTCCCACCCCGGAATGGGGCACGATGCTGGCGGAGGCGCGGGAATTCGTCACGCGCGCCTGGTGGGTCGTCACCTTCCCCGGTCTTGCCATCCTCATCACGGTTCTGGCCATCAACCTGGTCGGCGACGGCCTGCGTGATGCGCTCGATCCCAAGCTGAAGCGGAGCTAAGCCCATGGCGCTACTTGAAATCCGCAACCTCCGGGTCGAGTTCGACACCGCCAAGGGCCCGTTCCGCGCGCTGGACGGCGTGGACTATACGGTCGAGGCCGGTGAAGTGCTGGCCATCGTCGGCGAGTCCGGTTCGGGCAAGTCGGTTGCCATGCTGGCCACCATGGGCCTTCTGCCCGATACGGCCACCATCACGGCGGACAAGATGGAGTTTGAAGGCCGCGACATGCGCAAGCTCTCGGCTGTTGAGCGGCGCAAGGTCATCGGCAAGGACATCTCCATGATCTTCCAGGAGCCGATTGCCAGCCTCAACCCGTGCTTCACCGTCGGCTTCCAGCTCAATGAAGCGCTGAAGGTGCATACCGATCTTTCCGGCAGCGCCCGCAAGGCCCGCGTGCTGGAACTGATGAAGGCGGTGGGCATTCCCGAGCCGGAGCGCCGGGTCAATTCCTTCCCGCACCAGATGTCGGGTGGCCAGTGCCAGCGCGTGATGATCGCCATGGCCATCGCCTGCGCCCCGAAGCTGCTGATCGCCGACGAGCCGACGACGGCGCTCGACGTGACGATCCAGAAGCAGATCCTCGACCTGCTGATGAAATTGCAGAAGGACAGCGGCATGGCGCTGATCATGATCACCCATGACATGGGTGTCGTGGCTGAAACCGCCGACCGGGTGATCGTGCAGTATCAGGGCCGGAAGATGGAGGAGTCCGATGTGCTCTCCCTCTTCGAGGCGCCCAAGCACCCCTACACCCGTGCGCTGCTGTCGGCGCTGCCGGAAAACGCCACCGGCGACCGGCTGCCGACCGTGAGCGACTTTGCCAAGACCTTTGCAGCGCAGGAGGCCGGCGCATGAGTGACGCAATCCTCAAGGTGCGCGATGTCACGCGCGAATATGTCATCGGCGGCGGCCTGTTTGCCAAGCCTCGCGTGCTGAAGGCGGTGAAGGGCGTCAGCTTCGATGTGGAGCGCGGCTCCACCCTTGCCATCGTCGGCGAGAGCGGCTGCGGCAAGTCCACCCTTGCCCGCATTCTCACCATGATCGACCCGCAGACCTCCGGCTCCATCGAGATCGACGGCCTGTCCATCGACATCGCCAGGACCGGCATCTCCCGCGAAATGCGCCGCAAGGTGCAGATCGTGTTCCAGAACCCCTATGGCTCGCTGAACCCGCGCCAGAAGATCGGTCACGTTCTGGAAGAACCGCTGCTGCTCAACACGGATATGTCCGCTGCCGAGCGGCGCGATGCGGCGCTGTCCATGCTGGAAAAGGTGGGGCTGAAGCCGGAGCATTACGGCCGTTATCCGCACATGTTCTCCGGCGGCCAGCGCCAGCGCGTGGCCATTGCCCGGGCGATCATGCTGAAGCCGAAGCTCCTGGTGCTGGACGAGCCGGTCTCCGCGCTCGACCTCTCGGTTCAGGCGCAGATCCTCAACCTGCTGAAGGACCTGCAGGACGAGATGGGCCTCACCTATGTGTTCATCAGCCACGACCTGTCGGTGGTGCGTTACCTCGCCGACAAGGTGATGGTGATGTATTACGGCGAAGTGGTGGAATACGGCACCCGTGAAGAGGTGTTCGACAACCCGCAGCACGAGTATACCCGCACCCTCTTCGGGGCGACGCCGAAGGCCGATGTGGACAGCATCCGTGCCCGCCTCGCGGCCAAGGCTGCGGCGGCCTGAAGCCGAACTCATTGAGGATATGCCCCGCGAGGCCGCCAGCCGGTCTCGCGGGGTTTTTGTTTTCGAGCCTTGGTGATGCGGTAAAAACCCGCTATTGCCTTGAGCGAACGAAACGGGAATCGCACGGATGCTCTGGTCGCCCCAGCAGGAAAAGGCCTTGTCGGATGCCGCGCGCTGGCTGAAGCGCGGCGACAAGCAGGTGTTCCGCCTTTTCGGCTTTGCCGGAACGGGCAAGACGACGCTGGCCCGCCATCTGGCGGAAGGGATTGATGGCGACGTGTGCTTCGGCGCCTTCACCGGCAAGGCCGCGCATGTGCTGCGCCAGAAGGGCTGCACGGATGCCGGCACCATCCACTCGCTGATCTACCGGCCGCGCGCGGCCAAGGAAGAGGAGATCGTCGAGGAGGGCGAGGACAGCGGTCCGCAGTTTGCTCTGAAGCGCGACAGCGATGCAGCGCGGGCGTCCCTCATCGTCATCGACGAATGTTCCATGGTGGATGAGGATCTGGGCCGCGATCTTCTGTCCTTTGGCACGCCGGTGCTGGTGCTGGGAGATCCGGCGCAGCTGCCGCCGGTGAAGGGCGGTGGCTATTTCACCGAGGCCGAGCCGGACGTGATGCTGACCGAGGTGCACCGGCAGGCGCAGGACAATCCGATCGTGCGCATGTCCATGACGATCCGCGAGGGTGGCAGCCTTGATTACGGCACCTTCGGCGCCAGCCGCATCATCTCCCGCCGGGAGATCGACAAGGAACAGATCCTGGCCGCCGATCAGGTGCTGGTCGGCACCAACCGCACCCGCCGCCTTTACAACAACCGCATCCGCGAGCTGAAGGGCTTCCTCTCTCCCATGCCCGCCGTGGGCGACAAGCTGGTGTGCCTCAGAAACGACAAGACCCGCGGCCTGCTCAACGGCGGGTTGTGGCAGGTGAAGCGGCAGAAACAGTCCAAGGGCAACACCCTGCGCTATGACATCATGCCCGAGGACGAGCCGGGCAAGCAGTCGGTGGAAATCAAGGTCATGCCGGCGCTGTTCGAGGAAGGCGCGGAGCAGATCCCCTACGCCCTGCGGCGCAAGTCCGACGAATTCGATTTCGGCTATGCCCTCACCGTGCACAAGGCCCAGGGCTCGCAATGGGACCGCGTCGTCCTCTTCGACGAAAGCTTCGCCTTCCGCGAACACCGCGACCGCTGGCTCTACACCGCCGTCACCCGTGCAGCGGAGAGCATTACCGTGGTGCGGTGAAGGGGCGGCAATCCGTAAGTGCCACTCCCTGTGTGAAACCCTGCATTTCCGTGGACTGTGGCGGGGTGTCTCTTTATCGCCGCCTTTGCGGGCTCTATCGTCCGCGCTCCCTTGCCGGCCTGCGGAAGGCAGGGGCTATCCGATCAATTTGCGATGGAACGACCCCATGTCCGATCTTTCCGACCTGAGCCCCGAGACCCCCGGCTTTGCCGCGACGCCCGCCACCGGCAAGAAGGCGCAGGTCTCCCCCGAAGTGGCGCTCAGGATTGCGCGGCGGATTGCGGAGGAGATCGGCTGTCAGCCGAACCAGGTCAATGCCACGGTGCAGATGCTGGATGAGGGTTCGACGGTGCCCTTCATCGCCCGCTACCGCAAGGAAGCAACCGGCGGGCTGGATGACACCCAGCTGCGCAAGCTGGAAGAGCGGCTGATCTATCTGCGCGAGATGGAAGACCGGCGTGCGGCCATCGTGCGGTCGATCGACGAGCAGGGCAAGCTGACGGACGAGTTGGCGCTGAAGATCGCGCAGGCCGACACCAAGGCGGTGCTGGAAGACCTTTATCTGCCCTTCAAGAAGAAGCGCCGCACCAAGGCGCAGATTGCCCGCGAGGCAGGGCTGGAGCCGCTGGCCGATGCGCTGCTCACCGATCCGCGCAAGGTGCCGGAAACGGAAGCTGCCGCCTTTGTCAGCGAGGAAAAGGGCGTGGCCACGGTGAAGGACGCGCTGGATGGCGCACGCCAGATCCTGATGGAGCGCTTCTCCGAAAACGCCGAACTGGTCGGCCGCCTGCGTGAGTATCTGACCGCCAAGGGCGTGGTCGTCTCCAAGGTCATCGACGGCCAGCAGGAGCCGGGCGCCAAGTTCGCCGATTATTTCGATTATTCCGAGACCTGGGCCAAGATCCCCAGCCACCGGGCGCTGGCGCTGTTCCGTGGCCGTAACGAGGGTGTGCTCTCCGTCGAGCTGACGGTGGACACGGATGTGACCGAGGGGCTGAAGCCCGTCGAGCGCATGGTGGCACATGCGGCCGGTATCTCCGAGCAGGGCCGCCCGGCTGACAAGTGGCTGATGGATGTGGCCCGCTGGGCCTGGAAGGTGAAGCTGGCGCTGCACCTTGAGCTTGACCTGATGGGTGACCTGCGCGACCGGGCCGAGGAAGAGGCCATTCAGGTGTTCGCCCGCAACCTCAAGGACCTGCTGCTCGCCGCCCCCGCTGGTGCCCGCGCCACGCTGGGGCTGGATCCGGGCATCCGCACGGGCGTGAAGGTGGCGGTGGTGGATGCCACCGGCAAGCTGGTGGAGACGGCGACCGTCTATCCCTTCCAGCCGAAGAACGACATGGCCGGTGCCCGCAACACGCTGCTGGCGCTGATCGCCCGCCACAAGGTGGGGCTGATCGCCATCGGCAACGGCACGGCAAGCCGCGAGACCGACCGTCTGGCCGCAGAGGTTCTGGCCGGCATTCCGGTCGCGGCGCGGCCCATCAAGGTCATCGTCAACGAGGCGGGGGCTTCGGTCTATTCGGCCTCGGAACTCGCGGCCAAGGAAATGCCGGATGTGGACGTGTCCCTGCGCGGGGCGGCCTCCATCGCCCGCCGCCTGCAGGACCCGTTGGCCGAACTCGTCAAGATCGAGCCCAAGTCCATCGGCGTCGGCCAGTATCAGCATGACGTGAACCAGACCCGCCTGGCCCGTGCACTCGATGCCGTGGTGGAAGATGCGGTGAACGCGGTGGGCGTGGATCTCAACACCGCCTCGCCCGCGCTGCTCGCCCGTATTTCGGGCTTGGGCGAAAGTCTTGCCAAGGCCGTGGTGGAACACCGCGACAGCATTGGCCGCTTCACCAGCCGCAAGCAGCTGATGGATGTGCCGCGCCTTGGCGCCAAGGCCTTCGAGCTTTGCGCCGGTTTCCTGCGCATCCGCGATGGCAGCAATCCGCTGGATTCGTCCTCCGTGCATCCGGAAGCCTATCCGCTGGCCGAGCGCATCGTGAAGGCCTGTGGCCGGGACGTGCGCCAGATCATGGGCGACAGCGCCTTCCTGAAGACGCTGAATGCGGCCCAGTTCACCGACGAGCGGTTCGGCCTGCCGACGGTGCGCGATATCATCGCCGAGCTGGAAAAGCCGGGCCGCGACCCGCGCCCGGAATTCAAGACCGCAACGCTGCTGGATGGCGTGGAAGAGATTTCAGACCTGCGCGTGGGCATGAAGCTGGAAGGCACGGTCACCAACGTCACCAATTTCGGCGCTTTCGTCGATATCGGCGTGCATCAGGACGGCCTTGTCCACGTGTCGCAGCTGGCCGACAAGTTCGTCGATGATCCGCACAAGGTGGTCAAGGCCGGTGATATCGTCTCGGTGACGGTGCTGGAGGTGGATGCCAAGCGCAAGCGCATCTCCCTGACCATGAAGAAGGCCGCCGATTATCAGGCCGCGCGCGAGCGGACCAGCCAAGATGGCCCTCGTGACCCGCGTGGCCCCCGTCCCGGCGGCGGTGCCCCGCGTGGTGGCGGTGCACCCCGTGGCGGTGGCGCTCCGGCCCCGGCCAGCGGCGGCAACAGCGCCATGGCCGCAGCTCTCGCTGCTGCCATGAACCGCAAGGGCAAGTGAGCGGGGGCTGATTTTCCGAGGGGGAGCTACTGCATGCACACATCGTGCCTGAGGCCGAAGGCAGCTTGGGTAAAGCCTGCAGTTTGGTCACTTGGGCACGGTCTTTCAGCCCCCCTCCCCCTGGTGGGGAGGGGTGAGGGGTGGGGGAAAGTCTTTCCGGCTGGCAGAGTGTTCATTGGTTCCGGACAGCCGTTCTTCTTGATGTCTCTTCAGGCATCTATCTGTCTTTCATATAGTTTTCGCCTCAGAGCCCCCCACCCCTTACCCCTCCCCACCAGGGGGAGGGGGCGGCAGGCGTCCTCCCGAAACGCAAACGCCTCATTGCGGGCAGTTTCCGAACCTGATGTGTGAATCCGTTAGCTCAAGGGGGGAGAGGGGGCGCTGCGGCAAAAGGAGAGTGCCCTCCGCCCGAGCTCTCACGCAAAACGGGGCGGAGGGATAGGGTCAGTGGCTGATGCCGCTGCCGCCGGTGATGGCGATGGTGTAGGGCTGGCCTTCCACCGGGATTTCGCCGGTCTGCTTCAGGTCAGCGGTGCTGATGAGGCGCAGGAGGCCCTTGTTCGGATCGGTCATCACCACTGTATCCCCAGCCACGGCAAGGCGCGGGCGCGGGTCGCGCCAGTGGCCGTCCATGCTGTAGGGCTCGCTCACCTTGCCGGACACCTCGATTTCGCCCGACAGGATGTTCAGGCGGTGCAGCGTGCCGTCTTCGGTCAGCACATAGGCTGCCTGCGGCTTGGCCGGATCCAGCACGAAGTCCACCCGGCGGAAGGGCAGGGTGACGCGGGTGAAATGCGGCGCATCGGCCGGATCCACCACAACAAGGCCGTCAGCGCCATAGTTGCCGAGGAAGGCCTGCATGCCCTTCACGCCCAGCAGCGTGCCGGTCTTGCCCTTCGGGAAGTCGGCAGGATAGGGCAGGAGCGAGAACTCGGGCTTTGCCTTGTCCGTCTTCACCGTCAGGATGCCGTCTTCGCAGCCCGCCGCCAGATAGGCGCCGGAGAAAGCCTCGCCATGAATAGCGGGGCAGGAGGCCAGGTCCGACACCGGCTTACCATCGGCCGAGAAGGCCTGCAGCCCGAGGCGCGGCAGGCTGGAGGCGCCTTCCGGCTTTTCCTTGGCAGACACGGTCGAAAGCACGTAGTCACCAAAAACGGCGACGAAGCCATGGTGCGCAATCTCCTGCGGGAAGTCACGCATCTGCGGATCGCCGCCAAGAAGGCCCTTCACATCGGCAAGTGTGGCCTTGGCATCCTTGTCGAAGTTGATGGCCAGCACGCCGGAGTGCTCCACCACATGCACCGGATTGCCGCCCTCCATGGAGGCGCTGAGCAGGGCCGGGTCGCTGACCTCAAGGTCGGCATGGTCGCCGTGGCTTTCCAGGATGATGCCGCTCTTCAGGAAATCGGCACGGTCCGCTTCAGCCTGCACCACGGCAATGCCTGCGCCATCACCGAAGGGATAAAGCCTTGCGTGGCTCTTCACCTCGAAGGACCAGCGCTGGTCCGGCTTGTCCAGATCGATCGCCGTGATCTTGCCGGTGGAATGATCGCCAACGAAAACACGCCAGTGGCTCTGGGCTTCGTCCGCCCGCACCATTGTTCCGCCTGCGGCCAGCGCCATCATCGCCAGCGCAAGGGCCGTCGTCTGCCTGAGCATCTCAAACTCCTGTAATGTTATCTTATAACATTGCTACTTAAGCTAGGCCACGCCTGTCTGGCAAGCCTTTTTGGACCTGAATCTCAGCCTGCCCCCCGCGGAATTTTGTCAAAATGCATGGCCGGTAAGAACTCATTAACCATTGCCAGATGACGTAAGGGGATCAGAGGGGGCTGCTATGGATGAGATTCTGGCGCCGGAAGGCACTGTTTCCCGGCAAGGGAGCACGTTGCGCGGTGCTGGCTGTTCCAAAATCCATCCAGTGGGGCGCGTTGAGGCCGGTTCCTGCAAATGGCGGAAGCCCCTGAGACTGGATCTTGCCATTCCCGCTGCGGTTCTTCCCGTGTTGCTGTTGCCTCTGGCTGCTACATCCGCAAGCGGGCAGGGGGCCTTTTTCCCGGTGGTGACGGTTGCCGGATGTGATGCGCCGTCCATGGCGGCCCTCGGTGTCTTTGCCACGGTTGCTGATTGTTATGGAGACACATCGGGCAACCCCGGGCTTGGCGTCACTTCAACTGGCTTTGACGGACAGCACGGGGGCGGTGCCGGCTGGGGCGGAGCTTCAGGTGGCGGGGCTGGCGGCGGCGGGCTTTCGCTGCGGATCTCCAGTGCTTTCGACTATGTCCAGTACAATGGCGGGCCAGCAGCCTTCTCGCTTCTGAGCATGGGCGGCAGGGGCGGTCATGGCGGCGATGGCAACATCATTCATGACGGGGCGTCCGGCGGCCAAGGAGGTGATGGCGGATCGGTGATCTTCATGCTGGAGCCCTCCGGCAGCATCGAAACCGGGACCATGGGAACCATCGGCATCCTTGCGGTCAGCAAGGGTGGCCAGGGCGGTGACGGTGGCGAGGGCCATGGCGCGTCAGATGGCGGCACCGGTGGCCTCGGCGGCAATGGCGGTTCTGTCTCTGTCATCACCAGTGCCGGCTCGAGCATCTCAACCGCCGGCAACTATGCAGCTGCGGTGTCTGCTCTCAGTGAAGGGGGCTATGGCGGAGCGGGTGGGAGCGGCGGCTTCTTCTTCGGCCGTGGCGGCTCGGGCGGACAGGCCGGAAACTCCGGGTCATCGGTCAGTGTTGGCAATTCGGGCACGCTTTCAACGCTTGGCGTCATGTCGCATGGCGCTCTCGCCCGCAGTGTCGGCGGCAATGGCGGAGAAGGCGGGGTCACCACCGGCACAATCCTCGTCCTTGGCGGCAATGGCGGCGCAGGCGGCAACGGAGAGCGTGTCGCGATGATGAACCTGGGCCGTATTACAACGGCCGGGGATCATGCGCGTGGCCTGTCGGGCCTGAGCATTGGCGGCGGTGGCGGCGATGGCGGGCAGGCCTTCGACTACAGCTCCTTTTACGGCGTTGCAATCGGTGGAAATGCCGGCGGCGGCGGCGACGCCGGCATGGTGACGATCGACAACTCCGGAACCATTCTCACAGCTGGGCGCTACGCAACTGGCATGGTTGGGCGGTCGATTGGCGGCGGTGGCGGTGAGGGCGGCTCTGCTCAAAGCGTGGTTCTGGGATATCAGGCCGCGGTGTCGCTGACGATGGGCGGTCTGGGCGGTTCGGGCGGCGATGGCGGCATGGTAACGCTCACCAGCTCCGGACGGGTTGCCACCGGATATATCGATCCCCTGGACGCGGTTGAGCCGCGCAATGTGCAATTGCCGGGCGATCATGCAGCAGGCATGCTGGCACAATCCGTTGGTGGCGGTGGAGGCAACGGCGGGGCGGTGATCTCGGTCACGGCAGCTGCCAGCGGCAGTGGTGCCGTTGATGTTTCGGTCGCGCTGGGCGGTAGTGGCGGCTCGGGCGGCGACGGTTCGGATGCCGCCGTATTTGTCCTGAGCGGTGGCTCCGTCGTCACTTATGGACGGCTGGCTCCTGCAGTCTATGCTCAGTCTGTCGGCGGTGGCGGCGGCACCGGCGGCCATGCGATCGGCGTCGGCGCTGCGGTGGGAGAAGCAGCCGTCAGCCTTTCGGCCGTGGTGGGTGGCACGGGCGGCAGTGGCGGCAATGGCGGAACGGCTTCGGTCTACAATGAAGGATCTGCCGCCACAGCATCTTCCAGGTCGCCCGCAGTGTTCGCCCAGTCCGTGGGCGGCGGCGGCGGCAGTGGAGGCAGCGTTGTCGCGGTTGATACGGACATTGGCAAGAACGCGCTCAGTTTGAATGTTGCCCTCGGCATGACCGGCGGCAGCGGCGGGCAGGGCGGTGCGGCCAATGCGACAACCTCCATCTCCAGCACCATTCAGACACTGGGGCATCAGTCGCACGGACTTCTCGCACAATCAGTGGGCGGAGGTGGCGGGCATGGCGGCGACGTTCACACCTATGCGATCTCTGCCATTTACGGAAACGGTCATGCTGTGGCAGTGCCCATCGCCGTTGGCGGTCACGGGGGCAGCGGCGGTACCGGGGGCAGTGTGACGGTCAGCCATGCCGGCAGCATCCTGACATTTGGCGATCAGGCCCATGGCCTGTTTGGCCAGTCTGTCGGCGGCGGCGGCGGGGATGGCGGCTCCGTGCTGGCCTTGTCGATTGCCGCAACGCTGGACAGCCAGAGCGGAGAAAACAAGGACAAGGGCGGCAGGGCTGTCAGTACGGCGGTGACCGTTGGCGGGCATGGTGGCGTGGGGAACCATGGCGGCAGCGTTGTGGTCAATGCGGCGGCAGGCAGCACCATTGCCACCTCGGGCGTCATGGCCACGGGCGTGAAACTCCAGTCGGTTGGTGGCGGTGGCGGCACCGGCGGCGTGGCGCACAGCTTTGCCGTGTCGACATCGGTGCCAAGCTGGAACCGTTTCTTTCCACCGCAGCCGCTTCTGCTCAGACTGGTCAACAAGGTGAGGGGGCTGCCCTCGCGCGAGACAGACAAGAAGAACGGTGCCGACATTGCCGTTTCCGTCGGTGGCTGGGGCGGTGCAGGCGGTAATGGTGGCAGCGTCACCTTCACTGCGGGGGCGGGCGCAACCGTCGCAACATCCGGCGTCATGGCCTATGGTGTCCATGGCCAGTCGGTTGGCGGCGGCGGCGGCTCCGGCGGTCACGCCATTTCCAACGGATTCATCGGCTTTGATACCTACGCCCTTGGGGTGTCCGTCGGTGGTTCCGGTTCTTCTGCCGGGGACGGCGGATCCGTCAGCCTGGCCGGCAGCGCAGCGGGTCCTGAAACCAGCTGGAGCCTCATTTCGACGCAGGGTGCCAACGCACATGGCATCTTCGCCCAGTCCATTGGCGGCGGCGGCGGTGATGGCGGAGCGGCTGCTTCCGCCATCAAGAGCATCCCCGTTCTGAGCGGTCAGGGTTTTGAGATGGCGATCGGCGGCGCGAGCGGCAGCTCCGGCGCGGGTGGCAGAGTTCTGGTGAGCAATCCCGGGCGTGTGCAAACCGCTGGAGCGGGCGCCCATGGCATCTTTGCCCAGTCCGTGGGTGGCGGTGGCGGCTACGGGGGCGATACGACCGCCGGAGGCCTTATGAAGCTGGCCATCGGGCGTGCGGGGTCAGGCGGCGGCAGCGGCGGCGGCGTGGCCGTTGAAGGGCAGGGCGCCATTGTCACGCTGGGGGCTGGCGCTGCCGGCATCTTTGCCCAGTCGGTCGGCGGCGGCGGCGGGGCAGGTTCTCTGGCGCATGAAGGCTCCCTTCCGTTTCTGCCGGACACCAACTACGGGCTTGCGCTCACCATTGGCGGCGGTGGCGGCAACGGGGGCTGGGGCGGCGATGTGTCGGTGAACTTCGGCGGCGGCATCGGCACCTATGGTGCCGTCGCCCCTGCCATCCTGGCCCAGTCGATCGGCGGCAGCGGCGGTGCCTTGGGCGTTGTTCGAGGCACAATTGCCGGTGGCGCCTTTCCGATCACGGTGACCTCCAGAGGGGCGTTCGGGTTCGCAGGGCAGGTTGCTATTGACGACACCCAGGCACCCGCTCCGCTTCTTGTTGAAACCCGGGGCGACGGCTCGGCGGGCATCATTGCCCACGTGGCAAGCGGTGGAGGCGGCCTGGTGCTGATGGACACCGCTGTTCTGCCTCTCGATATTACGGCAGATCCCATTCTGCCATCCTCGCTGCCTTTGGAGTTCGGCGGCATCGACGTCAATCTGCGTGGCGGCATCTACACTTTGGGTGCCTCCGCTTATGGCATTCTGGCGATGGACCTTCCGCAAACCGTCGCGCTGCTGGGCACGGATGGCCTTCGGATACCGCAATCGGCCGCCAGCTCCGGTTCTGGGACCGGGATCAATATCTGGCTTCACCGCACCAGCACCGTCAGCACCTGGGGACGCGGGGCGCATGGCATCTACGTGGTGAGCAATGCGGACTATAACGGCAGCACTGCGCTTACCGCCCGCCTCGACGGCATGCTTGCCGTGCAAGGTCCCGATGCCTGGGCGGTGAACATTTCCGACGGCTTGACCAGCGGCAGCACGGCTATTGGGCAGATTGCGCAGCTTGAGATCGGCCGGACCGGTACCGTAAGTGCTGCAAAGGGCAGTGCGGGCGGTATCCGGGTGGGGGCGCAGGTGAGCAACCTGATGCTTGATGTGGAAGGCGCTCTGCGGGCGCCCGGCGGAACTGCCCTTTGGTCCGAGGCTGGCGGTGCGCTGAACGTGCGGAGCGGCGGTATTCTGGAAGGGGATATCTCAGGTCCAGCCACCCGGGACCTGCTGATCAGCAATGCTGGACTGATCTTTGGCTCGATCCTCAATGGCGGCAGTTATACGATTGTCGATGGGGGAAAGCATTTCCTGGCACTTGATCCTGCGGGGCTTGCCAGTGACCGCCTCGACCTGCTGTCACTCGAGACGGGCCGGGATCAGATCATTCCGCAGCTGACCGCATTTGCGTCTGCATTTGCGCAACCGAGCACCGTCCTGAGCTTTGCGGGGGCGACCGACACGTCGCCCATCGTTCAGAGCCCGGGGGAGCCTTTGCCGTTCGGGTTCGCCTCCGGCACCGTGGCAACCCGTTTCGTCTATGATTTCTACCATGACCGGGCGCTTGTCACCGGGGCCTCCGTCGACTTCGGACGGGCCGGGCTTAGCGGCAATTCCGGCAGGGCCGCCACCTTCGCCAATGACATGGTCACAGCGCTCGGCAGCAATGTGCCCGGCGCCTATCCCGAGCTGGAGGCCCTGCTGCTGTCTGCAGCCAATGCGATTGATCCGAAGGCTCTGGAGTCCAGTCTGGCCGTTTTTGACGCGGCTGATTTCAGCAAGGCCAGCGAGACAACGCTTGCCTCTTCCGGGACGCACTTGTCGAACATGCAGAGCTGCGGCGGCACGGTGGGGCCCTATGCGGCCATTGCCGAGGAGGCGTGCAACTGGGCCAAGGTGACCGGCAGCACCACGCGCTATGACTGGTCAAGTGATGTTGACACGGTCATGGTCAGCCTCGGCCGTCAGCAGCGCGTGAGCGATGAGCTGGTCATTGGTCTCAGCACTGCTTATGAGGGCTCCCGGTTCCGCGCCAGCGGCAGATCTGCCTCGGGCTACCGGCTGTATCTTGGTGCTATTGCCAAGGTGTCACAGGGACCGGTCTATGGCTCTGTGTCGCTCAACGGCAGCTATGGCAGCGGCAAGGCGGAACGGCTCATTTCGTCTACGGGGACAGCCTATGTTGCCAGGTCGCGTCCTTCCACGCTGGCGCTTGCCTCGCGGTTGCGGGCTGGTGTGCTGGCCAAGGCCGGGCAGATCGATGTGATCCCCAGCGTTGAACTGGATCTGGCAGTCCTGCAGGACGGAGGCTTCACGGAGTCGGGCGCGGGCTCGCTCAATCTGAAGATCCACCGCGCGACCCATTTCCTTGCCGATGTCCGCCCGGTCTTGCGCCTGTCCACCGACCATCCTTTTGCGGGTGGGATTGTGCGCGGCTATGTGGAAGCGGGTGCCCGGATTGCGCTCAATGGCCTGCGGCACACTGTCTCGCTGCCGGGCTCTCCTGCGCCGGGTGAGCGGCTGCGTCTTGAGCTCAAACGGGATCCGGCCGTTGCGACACTCGGGCTTGGCGGCTCTCTTCTGTGGGGCAGCAACATGGAGGCCCGGATGCATTATGAGGCAACGGCAGGGCGCAACACGCTTGGCCATTCGGCAAGCCTGAAACTTGGCCTGAAATTCTGACGGGGTCCTGAACAGACATGTTGTGAGGGTGCCCGCCAGACGGGCACCCTCCGGGATCACCCCTCACTGAGCATCAGCTTCGGGTCCACCAGCCGGTCGAAGTCTTCGGCGGAGATGTAGCCGAGGTCGAGGCAGGCGGCTTTCAGGGTCATGTCGTGCTCATAGGCGTGATGTGCGGCTTTGGACGCCTTGTCGTAGCCGATGTGCGGGCTGAGGGCGGTCACCAGCATCAGCGAGTTTTCGACATAGCCGGCGATGCGAGCTTCGTTCGCCTCCATGCCGTCCACCATGAACTTGCGGAAGCTGGTGCAGCCATCGGCCAGCATGCGGGCGGACTGGAGCACGGCGTTGATCATCAGCGGCTTGTAGACATTCATTTCCAAATAGCCGCTGGCCCCGCCCATGCCCACCGCCACGTCATTGGCCATCACCTGAATGCAGAGCATGGCCATGGCCTCGCACTGGGTGGGGTTGACCTTGCCCGGCATGATCGAAGAGCCCGGCTCGTTGGCCGGCAGGATCAGCTCGAACAACCCGCAGCGCGGGCCGCAGGCGAGCAGGCGGATGTCGTTGGCGATCTTGAAGAGCGAGCCGGCCGTGGTCTTCAGCGCGCCATGCAGCATCACCAGCCCGTCATGGGCGCCTTGCGCGGCAAACTTGTTGGGTGCGGTGATGAAGGGCAGGCCGGTCAGTGCCGCGATGCGGGCTGCTGCCCCTTCGGCAAAGCCCTTGGGTGCGTTGAGACCGGTGCCCACAGCCGTGCCGCCAAGCGCCAGCTTGTAGACATCGGGCAGGGCGCCGGCGATGCGGTCGAGGTTCTCGTCCAGCATCTCCACATAGCCGGAGAATTCCTGGCCAAGGGTCAGCGGCACCGCGTCCTGCAGATGGGTACGGCCGATCTTGATGATGTGGTCCCAGGCCTTGGCCTTCTTGTCCAGCGCATCGCGCAGCGCCTTCACGGCGGGCAGAACACGGGTCTTCACCGCGATGGCCGCAGCCATATGCATGGCGGCGGGGAAGGTGTCGTTGGAGGACTGCGACATGTTGACGTGGTCATTGGGGTGCACCGGCTTCTTGGAGCCGAGCGCCCCGCCTGCCACCTCGATGGCGCGGTTCGAGATGACCTCGTTGACATTCATGTTGGTCTGGGTGCCGCTGCCGGTCATCCAGACATGCAAGGGGAAATGCTCGTCCAGCTTGCCTTCGCTCACTTCCCGCGCTGCGGCAATGATGAGGGCGGCAAGGTCCGGGCTGAGGTGGCCCAGATCCCGGTTTGTCTCGGCGGCAGCCTGCTTGAGGATGCCATAGGCGTGGATGATCTCGATGGGCATCAGCTCGGAGCTGATATTGAAATAGGTCAGCGATCTCTGCGTCTGCGCGCCCCAGTAGCGGTCGCTCTCGACGCTGATCTCGCCCATGCTGTCAGTTTCCCGGCGCATTCTCTGCTCCATCCAAGGGGTTTCGCGTCCCGCACCAGTCCTGCGCCAGGCTGCCTGCTTTGGCAACCGGAAAAGCCTGCGTTGTTTTTGCACTTGCAACTCATTCGCAAGTGTCTATGTTAAATGCAAATCGTTCTTAAAAGCATTTGCCTTTTGCGGTGCGGTGCGTAGGCTGGAGAGGAAAGGAAACCCGATGCTTCTGACAAGACGTGGATTTATACGGCAGGCGGCGCTGGCAGCGGGCGGCGTGATGGCCGGTGCTTCCGGATTAACGGGCTTCTCCGGCACCGCACGGGCGGCCTCGCAGCTGATTGTCAGTGCCACAACGGGTATGATTGCCGACACCGCATCCGTGATCGGTGGCAATCTTGTTTCCGTCTCTGCACTGATGGGGCCGGGGGTGGACCCGCACGGCTACCGCCAGACGCGCAGCGACATTGTCGCCATGGCCCGGGCGGATCTGGTGCTGCGCCACGGGCTCTATCTGGAAGCGCAGATGGAGGCTTTCTTCGAAGATCTTTCCCGCAAGGGCAAGGTGGTGGCGGTTGCCGATACCATCGACCCGTCGCTGCTGCTGTCGCATGAAGACTATCCCGGCCGCTATGACCCGCATGTCTGGATGGACCCGGAACTCTGGAAGACCGTGTCTACCACCATCGCTTCGGCGCTGAAGACGGCGCAGCCGGATCAGGCGGAGGGCATCGAGGAGCGGCTTGCGGCCTTCACGGGCGAACTGGATGCGCTGGATGCCTATTCCAGGCAGGTGCTGGGCAGCGTGCCGGAAAATGCCCGGGTGCTGGTGACGGCGCATGATGCCTTCAGCTATTTCGGCCGGGCCTATGGTTTCGAGGTGCTGGGCATTCAGGGCATCTCCACGGAGAGCGAAGCAGGCCTTGCCCGCATTGCCGAACTGGTCGACACGCTGGTCGAACGCAAGATCGGTGCCGTCTTTGTGGAAAGCTCCGTGCCCGACCGCAACATGAAGGCGCTCATCGAGGGCGCTGCAGCGAAGGGGCACAAGGTGGCCATCGGCGGTGAACTCTTCTCCGATGCCATGGGTCAATCCGGCACCTACGAAGGCACGTATCTGGGCATGATCGACCACAACGTGACCACCATCGCCGCCGCCCTCGGTGGCACGGTGCCGGACCGGGGCCGTCTTGGGCAATTGCAGGCTGCGGGCTGAGTAGAAGGGCAATATCAGGATGATCCCGGTGCATTTCAAACAGACGGCAAGCAGCGTCCTGCAACAGCGGGAGCAACCGGCTGTGGCGATCCGGGATCTCTCGGTCTCCTATGGCGGCAAGCCTGCCCTTCTGGGCATTGCGGCGGATGTCGGGGCCGCGTCCATGACGGCCATCATCGGCCCCAACGGGGCGGGCAAGTCGACCTTGCTCAAGGCGGCGCTGGGCATCGTGCCACGCTTGTCCGGCACGGTGGACATGTTCGGTCAGCCCTTTGCGAGGGTCCGCCAGCGTGTCGCCTATGTTCCGCAGCGGGCGTCCGTCGACTGGGACTTTCCGGCCCGTGCCGAAGATGTGGTGATGATGGGGCTCTCGCGGGAACTGGGTCTTCTCGGCCGCATCCGCCAGCATCACCGGGAGTTCGTCATGCACTGCCTCGAACGGGTGGGCATGGCCGGCTTTGCGGACCGGCAGATCGGCCAGCTCTCCGGCGGCCAGCAGCAGCGCGTGTTTCTGGCCCGGGCGCTGGCGCAGAAGGCGGATCTCTATCTGCTGGATGAGCCCTTTGCCGGCGTTGATGCCGCGACGGAGCGGGCGATCATCGGGGTGCTGAAGGCGCTCCGGGACGAGGGCCGGACGGTGGTCTGCGTGCATCACGACCTCTCCACCGTCCCGGCCTATTTCTCCCACGTGCTCGTCATCAACATGCGCCTCATCGCGCAAGGCCCGGTGGACGAAGCCTTCACCCCCGCCATCCTCCAGCGCGCCTACGGCGGGCGCCTC
Organism: Pannonibacter sp. Q-1; assembly: GCF_054073275.1. Taxonomy (NCBI): domain Bacteria; kingdom Pseudomonadati; phylum Pseudomonadota; class Alphaproteobacteria; order Hyphomicrobiales; family Stappiaceae; genus Pannonibacter; species Pannonibacter sp. Q-1. The sequence continues at coordinate 75,395 of NZ_JBSXNB010000006.1, read as the reverse complement.
GACACCGCATCCCTTGCCCCCGCCGGTCCCTCCACTGCGCTGGAGCTGGACCTTGCACTGGAAACGGGGAGGTGAGGGTGGCCACCTGCTCCAGTCTTTCAGCATATGGCGCAACCTCTCAGCTCCGCTCCCCTTGGTGGTTGCCGGATTTGCAGATCTTGTTTGAAGCCGGTGAAGGCTTGGGAAAGGTCTGTGATCTGGTCATCCTGGCACGGCCTTTCAGCCCCCCTCCCCCTCGTGGGGAGGGGTTAGGGGTGGGGGGGGAAACCTCCCCGTCTGGCATGGTGTCCATTGGTTTGGGCCGGGCGTTCCTCCCGATTTCGCTTCAGAAAAATATCCGTCCTTCAGATGATTGCAGGCTCAGAGCCCCCCACCCCTCACCCCTCCCCACGAGGGGGAGGGGGGCGGAGAGGCCCCGCTGTTGTGACTCTGTCAGTCTTCGCAATGTCTTCTGGCCGGCGGAACGGCTATGTGTCCGGGGGGACGGTATAGCCGAGCCATTGGAGCCCGGCCATGACTGAGGTCCTGTCTGCCTTCCTCTCTGCGCTGATGATGCAGGCGGGATATAACGCCGCTTTGGTGGCGGTTGGTGCGAGCCTGCTGGGGGCGGCAGCGGGGAGTACGGGGACGTTCCTGTTCCTGCGCAAGCGCTCGCTGATCAGCGATGCCAGCGCCCATGCGACGCTGCCGGGCATTGCGCTGGCTTTCATGGTGATGGTGTCGCTGGGCGGCGATGGCCGTTCCCTGCCGGGGCTGCTGCTGGGCTCGGCCCTGTCTGCCGGGCTGGGGCTGCTGGCGGTGACCCTGCTCACCCGTTACACCCGGCTGGCCGAGGACACGGCAATTGGCGCTGTGCTGTCGGTGTTCTTCGGCTTCGGCATCGTGCTGCTGACGGTCATCCAGGTGATGGGCACCGGACGGCAGGCGGGGCTGGAAGGCTTTCTGCTTGGCTCCACGGCGGGCATGCTGTTCAGCGATGCGGTGCTGATTGCCTGCGGCGGGGCTATCTGCGTGCTGGTGATGCTGATTTTCCGCAGGCCCATGCTGCATGTCTGCTTTGATCCGGGGCATGCGGAAACCATCGGCATCCGCACCGGCCTTGCCGACGGCGTGATGCTGGGGTTGATGCTGGCCGTCACCGTCACCGGGCTGAAGCTGGTCGGGCTGGTACTTATCGTCGCGCTGCTGATCATTCCCGCCGCGACCGCCCGGTTCTGGAGCGAACGTGCCACCGTCATCCTTGCGCTTGCGGCCCTGTTCGGCGCGCTGGCCGGATATGTTGGCTCGGCGCTGTCGGCGGCGGCGCCCAATGTGCCTGCCGGGCCGGTGATCGTGCTGACGGCCGCGGTCTTCTTCACGGCTTCCCTGCTTGCCGCGCCGCGCCGGGGACTGGTGGCGGCCGTTCTGGCGCGGGCGCGGCAGCGCCGCCGCCTGCTGCTGCGGCAAGGGGTTCTGACGCTGGCACAGCAGGGCGTCATCCATGATCCGCGTCTTCTGCAGGCGCTGTCCCGCGCAGGTCTTCTGGCGGCTGACCGCAACCTCAATGACGAGGGCCGGGCGCTGGCGCAGATGCTGGCTCAGGACGAAGCGCGCTGGGCCGCGTTGCAGGCAGGTGGTGCCAGTGAGGATGTCATGTCGCGCTATGACGGTGTGCGTCTGATCAGCAGTCTTTTGTCCGCAGGCGAACTCGCGCAGCTGGACAGGCACGCCGCCGCCTCATCCGGGGAGCTGCGCCATGGGGTCTGAGATGTTCGGTGCGGAGTTCGTGCAATTCAGCCTGACGCCGCTGCTCATAGGCACGCTGGCCGCGTTGGCCTGTGCCCTGCCGGGCAATTTCCTCATCCTGCGGCGCGAAGCGATGATCGGCGATGCCATTTCGCATGTGGTGCTGCCGGGCATCGTCGTTGCCTTTCTGATCACCGGCCATATCTCTACCTGGCCGATGATGCTGGGGGCGGGCAGCGCGGCGCTTGTGGCCGTGGTGCTGATCGAGCTGCTGCGCCGCTATGCCAGGATGGAACCGGGCGCGGCGATGGGCGTGGTCTTCACCACGCTTTTTGCCGCCGGTGTGCTGCTGCTGGAGCAGAGCAACACCAGCACGGTGCATCTGGATGTGGAGCACGCGCTCTATGGCAATCTGGAAAGCCTGATCTGGCTGGATGCGGACGGCTGGGGCTCGCTCACCGATCCGCAGGCTTTGGCCGGGCTGCCGCCGGAACTCCCGCGCATGGCGGGTGTCACGGTGGCTGTGTTCCTGCTGATGGGGCTGTTCTGGCGGCCACTGGTGCTGATGACCTTCGACGAAGGCTATGCCGCCGCGCGCGGGCTGCCGGTGACGCTGCTCAGCCTCGGGTTGGTCACGCTTTCGGCCGTGGCGGCTGTTGCGGCCTTTGATGCGGTGGGCTCGATCATCGTCATTGCCATGTTCATCTGCCCACCCGCGACGGCACGGCTGATGACGAACCGGCTCGCAACCCAGGTGGGACTGAGCCTTGTGATCGCGGCGCTGGCTGCCATCACCGGCTATGTTCTGGCCGGCTATGGCCCGCTGTGGCTGGGGGCTGCCAATTCGGTCAGCGCGGCCGGGATGATCGCCACGGTCAGCGGTCTTTTTCTTGCGGTGGCCGCCGTGTCGGGCCGCCACCGCAAGGGGCTTGCGCAGGGGTGAATGCGTGCCTCAGCCCGGCGACACCATGGCCGCGATCATGTCATGCAGCTGGATGGTACCGAGTTTCCGGCCATCGGCGCGCGTCACGATGGCGGCCGTCTCGCTCGTCTGTGAGAACAGTCTTGCGGCATCTTCCAGCAGGCTGCCGCTGGGGATCGTCAGCTCCGTTTCGGCCAGTTCGCCCTTGCGCATGATGGTGTTGACCTTCAGCACCCGGCCGCGGTTCACCTCGCGCACGAAATCGGCGATGTAGCTGTCCGCCGGGCGCAGCACGATCTCCTGGCCCGTGCCATCCTGCACGATCTCGCCATCACGCAGGATGGCGATGCGGTCGCCAAGGCGCAGGGCCTCGTCCAGATCGTGGGTGATGAAGACGATGGTCTTCTTCAGCTCCTGCTGCAGGTCCAGAAGCACCTTCTGCATGTCCATGCGGATCAGCGGGTCGAGAGCCGAGTAGGCTTCATCCATCAGCAGGATGCCCGCGTCATTGGCCAGCGCCCGCGCAAGGCCGACACGCTGCTGCATGCCGCCGGAAAGCTGGTTGGGATAGTAATCCTCATAGCCTTCCAGCCCGACGCGGGTCAGCCAGCGGGCGGCGCGCTCCTTGGCCTCGCGTTCGGGAATGCCTTGAATTTCGAGGCCATAGATGGTGTTGCGCAGCACGGTCCGGTGCGGCAGCAGGGCGAATTTCTGGAACACCATCGCCGTCTTGTGGCGGCGGAAATCGCGCAGCTGCTGGGCAGACATGGAGCACACATCCTGCCCCTCGAACAGCACCTCGCCTGCCGTCGGCTCGATCAGCCGGTTGATGTGGCGGATGAGGGTGGATTTGCCCGAGCCGGACAGGCCCATCACCACCTGAATGCGCCCGGCTGGCATGGTGAGGTTGATGTCCTTGAGGCCCAGAATGTGGCTGTGCTTGTCGTTCAGCTCCGTCTTGGAGATGCCCTCGCGCACGAGATCCATGACGCCGGCCGGATTGGGGCCGAAGACCTTGTAGAGGCCGCGCAGCTCGATGCCGGCAACGCTTGCCTCTTCGTCCGGATCGTCTGCGGGAGCGGGGGCGTTGGTCAGATGATCAGCCATGGGCGGCCTCCGAATGTTTCTGCATGCGCTTGCCATAGGCCTGGGTGGACCGGTCGAAGATGATGGCGATGGCGACAATGGCGAGGCCGTTGAGAATGCCCATTGTGAAGAACTGGTTGTTGATCGCCTGAAGCACCGGCTGGCCAAGGCCGCGCACGCCGATCATGGAGGCGACGACAACCATGGACAGGGACATCATGATGCACTGGTTGATGCCGGCCATGATGGTGGGCAGCGCCAGCGGCAGCTGCACGTCTTTCAGCTTCTGCCAGGAGGAGGAGCCGAAGGCATCGGCCGCTTCCAGCACATCGGCGCTGACCAGGCGGATGCCGAGATTGGTGAGGCGGATCATCGGGGGAATGGCATAGATGACCACGGCAATGACGCCCGGCACCTTGCCGAGGCCGAAGATCATCACCACCGGGATCAGGTAGACGAAGACCGGCATGGTCTGCATCAGGTCGAGCACCGGATTGATAGCGCCCTGAAGCCTGTCGGACCGGGCCATGGCGATGCCGATGGGAATGCCGAGCACGACCGCTGTGAGGGTACACACTGCCACCATCGCAATGGTGCGCATGGTGTCATCCCACATGCCGAGCACGCCGATCAGCACAAGTGCCACGAGACTGCCTGCCGTGATGCGCCAGCTGCGGCTGATGAGGAAGACAATGGCGAGAATGCCGGCCAGAACCAGCGGCCAGGGGGAGTTGAGCAGCAGGTTCTCGATACCGTTCAGCAGCAGGCGCAGCGGTTCGAAGGCCCGGGACAGCGCGTCGCCATAGGCGCGGGTAAACTCAAGAAACCCCGCATCGATCGTCTGCCGCATGGCACGCAACGTGCCGCGGCTGAGCGAGGGAAAGTCGAAAAGATCCATTGAAGTGTCCTTGTTGCGCCTGCCCGCTGCTTTGCGTGGAGGCGGGCGCCTGAGGATGAAAAGCGCAAGCCGGAAGGGGGCGGGCCGGCCGCGCTCCGCAGGCTGTGCTGCCAAGCGCGTCCGGCCGCCTGTCAATCACCGGCTCAGAGGGCGGATTTCACCTTTTGCGCCACTTCCGGGGAGACCCAGGCCTCCCAGACTTCCGGCTTGTTCTCGAGGAACCAGAAGGCGCCATCCTCATTGGAGGCCTGATTGTCCGTCATCCACGCCAGCACTTCGCCAGCGGTTGCGTTGTCCCAGGAGCGGCCCTTGACGTAATCCATGGCAACGCCCGCCTTCTCCGCGAATTCCTTGGTCACGACGGTGTAGACCGGCGACTTGTCCCAGTCGTTGGGCTTGGGGTCGAGGCAGCCGGAGACGGCGGTGCAGCGCTCCCATTCGGCCGCATCATGCTCGACGCCCAGGTCAAGCCGGGTCATCTCGTATTTGCCAAGGATGGGCGTCGGCGCCCAGTAGTAGCCGAGCCAGCCTTCATTGCGGGAAAAGGCGCGGGAGATGGAGCCATCGAGCCCGGCCGCCGAGCCGGTGTCGACCAGTTCAAAGCCTTTGCTTTCCACATCGAAGGCTGCAAACAGATTGGTGGTCAGGGTCTGGCAGGCCCAGCCCGAGGGACAGTTGAAGAAGGCGCCCTTGCTGCGGTCTTCCGCACCGGGGAACAGCTCCGGCTTTGCCAGCGCGTCGGCCAGCGTCTTCAGGCCATGTTCTTCAGCGAGAAAGGTGGGGACCCAGAAGCCCTCCACGCCGCCTTCCGACAGGACCTCGCTGCCGATGATCAGCTTGTCTTCTGCAACGGCCTTGTCGAGCGGATCCTGGATGGTGTTCACCCACAACTCGGGAGCCATGTCCGGCTCGGCCTTCTCGGTCATGGAGGTGAAGGTCGGCACCGTGTCGCCAATCACCAGTTCCACCTCGCAGCCGAAGCCCTCCTCGAGAATGATCTTGTCGATATGGGCAATGGCACCCGCTGAGGGCCAGTTCATTTCGGCCAGCGTCACCCGCCCGCATTCCTCGGCAGCCGAAGCGCCGGACATGCCAAGGCCAATCAGGGCGGCGCCCGTCAGCAGAAGTGTCTTTGTCATTGTCAGTCTCCTGTTGGTCGTCATCCGCTGGCGAGGCCTACGGAGCGAAAGCCAGCACGATCCAGGATCACGTGGTGGCAAAATGTAATGCCGGACGGAGGGAGCCCCCCCCCCTGCGATCGAAAGTCGCCGGCATTTTGAAATATCTACCCTGCATTCAGGGTGATCGCGCTAAACATAGTCTGCTGGATATTTATGTCAAGGTTTTGACATATTTTAAAATATGCCAGTTCTGAGGGTGATTGCCAGATTTGTATTCGGTGTACTTTTTCTCATTTATATTTTTGATTAGAAAAGGAATTTTTTGCCTTTTTATTTTCACTATATACTATTCGAGGTCGAACTGTTTGGGTTCTGAAGTTTTTATTTCTTTGTAGTGGTGTTATTTTTAGGGTTTCTGAAATTTTATTCCGTCCTGGATGTTTTATCCCGCCCATGCACCGCTTGCCTTGCCTTTTCAGGGCGGCAAGCGGCTGGTGTGCTGTGCGATCTGCTTCAATATCCGGTTGTCCGGATCAAGGAATTGGTGACGTTAAATGCGGAATTCCCGCCGCGTTAGGAGACTTTACGCGGCTGCTACGTATTTTCCCCTGTGAAGGGGTGCAATGCATGCTGAACGTCTTGTCCTGTATCGCGGTCGAACATGACCTGCGTTACGTCGCGCTTGCCGCAAGCGTCTGTGTCTTCGGGTCTTTCCTGTCGATGCGCATCTATACGCGCATGCGCAGGAGCGATGGCTCGCGCCAATGGCTTTGGCTGTTCCTGGGTGCGCTCGTTGCGACCAGCACGATCTGGACCACCCATTTTGCGGCCATGCTGGGCTATCTCGTCCCGTTCGACCGTTCATTTGCACCCGGCTTGACCGCCGCCAGCTTTGCGATCCTGTTTCTCTGCACCTGCTTTGCCTTCGGCGTGTCCTTGCGCTCACCCGCGGGGCTGACGATCGAACTGGGCGGAGTGCTCTTTGGATTTGGCATCGCGATCATGCATTACACAGGCATGGCCGCATTTCTGGTGCCGGGCATCATCACCTGGACGCCGTCCTACGTGCTGGCATCCGTGCTGCTCGGTGCCTTGTTCGGAGGGCTTGCCTTCAACCGTGCATCCAGGCCGGTCACGCGGTTCTGCCGCTTCGGGTCGATGGTGGCGATGATCCTGGCGATTGTCTCCATGCATTTCACCGGTATGGAGGCGATGACAATCACGCCGCTGGCAGGCATCGATATTCCGCCTCAGGCGATGCCGGACGAGTATATGCTGGCTGCGGTGACCGGCATCACCACCGTCCTGCTGGTGACCGTCGGGTCGTCCTACACCATCGACCGCTTCTCCTTGCAGGAGGCAACGGAGCGCTATCAGCAGCTGACCCTGTTTGATGCTCTCACCGGTCTGCCGAACAAGGCCTGGGCGGAAGGCAAGCTCGCCGAGCTTCTGGGCAGCGCCATCCGGAGCAACGACAGGGTGGCGGTCTACACCATTGATCTGGAAGAATTCGCCATGATCAACGCCGCCCATGGTGATGTCACCGGAGATGCGGTGCTGCGGGAAGTGGGCTTGCATCTCAACGATGCCCTGATGGCTGATGAATATACCGCCCGTCTGCCGGGGGCGCAGTTCATGCTGATCAAGACGCGGGTCTTTGGCCGTCATGAAACCAGCGCCGCTGCAGCCCGGCTGCAGAAGCTGGTGGCCGGACCACACATGACACCGGCAGGCACGCTCACCCTGCGCAGTGCTGTCGGCTATGCCGTTTTTCCGGACGACGGGCTGGATGCCTCAACCCTGATCACAAGGGCGAGCCTTGCCGCGCAGGATGCCCGGCGTGGCGGCAGCGGGGAGGTCCGCCGCTATCAGGCCGGTCTTGATGACGATGTGCGCCATCAGGCCCGGCTGGCCATTGATCTGCGGAGCGCCGTTTCGGGCAACCAGCTGGAGCTTTACTACCAGCCCCAGAACTGCACCAGCACCCGGTCCCTCGTCGGCTTCGAGGCGCTGGTGCGCTGGCACCATCCCACCCTTGGCATGGTGTCTCCGGGTGAATTCATTCCGGTTGCCGAGCGCACCGGGCTGATTGCGGAAATCGGCGAATATGTCCTGCGCCGTGCCTGTGCCGATGCGGCCGCCTGGCCGGGGGGCTACAAGGTTGCGGTCAATGTCGCGGCCTATCAGCTGACGCGTATCGATCTGCCGGCCCTGGTGGATGAAGTGCTGAAGGAGACGGGGCTTGCGCCGGAGCGTCTCGAAATCGAGCTGACCGAAAGCGGTCTGATCGCCGATCACGCCCGGGCGCTGGCGACCATCACCCGGCTCAAGACGCTGGGTGTTTCCATCGCCATGGATGACTTCGGCACGGGCTATTCCTCGCTGGCGCTGCTGCAGCATTTCCCCTTCGACAAGATCAAGATCGACCGCAGCTTCATCACCGATGTGGCCAACCGGCCCCGGGCTGCCGCCATCGTGCGTGCCGCCCTGCTGATTGCTGAAAGCATGAATATCCCGGTGCTGGCCGAAGGCGTGGAGAGCGAGGAGGAGTTTGCCTATCTGCGGGAGGCGGGATGCCCCGCCGTGCAGGGCTTCCTTTTCGGGCGGCCCATGCCGCTGTCTTCGGTGCAGACGCTCATGCTGCGCGAGCAGTTGCGTGCGGCGTCTCCGGGCGGGGCTGCCGGTGACACTGATGGCGCGGCGCAAGCGCCGGACACCGGGCGGCTGGCGAGCTGATTTTTGCGGCCGGCGGGCACTTTCCACTTTGCGGCAGCATTGTGGCAAGGCATGATCCGGCGCAAATCTGAAAGCGCAAGGTGCCACCGTCATGAAACCCGTCGTTCCCTTCATTGCCCGGATGTCTGCCGAGGAACGTGCGGAGTGGATGGCGCAGTTTGAAAGGCTGATGCCGCAGATCGATGTGCGGCCGCTGGCCACCATGGACGCCGCAGAGCGCCTGTCGGCACGCGTGGCCATTGTCGCCAATCCGGATCCGGCGCATCTGCATGAGCTGCCGGGCCTTGTCTGGGTGCAGAGCCTGTGGGCCGGGGTGGAGCGGCTGCTGGGCGAGCTGATCGATACGGACTTTGCCATCGTCCGCATGACCGATCCGCAGCTGGCGGAAACCATGGCCGAGGCGGTGCTGGCCTTCTCGCTGTATCTCCACCGGGACATTCCGCTCTATCTGGCGCAGCAGCGCGAGAAAATCTGGGCCGAAGCCCTGCCGCGCCTTGCCGCTGACCGGCACATCGGCATTCTCGGGCTGGGGAACCTCGGCAAGGCTGCGGCGCGGCGTCTGCTGGCCAATGGTTTTCCGGTCAGCGGCTGGAGCCGCACGCCTGCCGAAGTGGAGGGGGTTGAGTGTTTCAGCGGCGAGGAGGGCCTGGAGCGGGTGTTGTCGCGCTCGGATATCGCCGTGGTGCTGCTGCCGCTGACGCCGGACACGCGCGGCCTGCTCAACACCGCCCGGCTTGCCATGCTGCCGCGCGGCGCTGGGCTCATCAATTTTGGCCGGGGACCGATTGTGGACCAGCCTGCGCTGCTGGCAGCCCTTGACGAGGGGCAGGTGTCCCATGCGGTGCTGGATGTCTTTGCGCAGGAGCCGCTGCCGGCGGACAATCCCTGCTGGAGCCATCCGTCGATCACCGTGCTGCCGCACATCAGCGCCCCGACAACACCGGCGACGGCCGCACGGATCGTGGCGGCCAATCTGTCGGCCTATTTCGAGCGGGGAGAAATCCCGCCGGCGGTGGACCGCCAGCGGGGCTACTGATCAGCCGTTCAGCAGAGCTTCCAGGTCTGCGAAGTCGCTGAAGGCGGCTTCATGCGGCAGGGCCGTCACCGGGCTCTTGCGGTAGCCTTCGGTAAAGAGGAAGAAGCGCGCCTTGGCCGCCACGGCGGTTTCCGCATCCACTTCGCTGTCGCCCACATAGGCAAAGCCCGGATCTTCCGGCGAAAGGGCCAGCACCTTGGCCGCATAGGCGAGCGGGGCCGGATCCGGCTTGCGGGTGTTCAGGGTGTCACCCGTCACCACCACGTCGAAGAAGTCGCTCCAGCCGAGGGCCGCGACCAGATTGTGCGTTGGTGCACCGGGCTTGTTGGTGCAAAGCCCCAGACGGATGCCGCGCGCCTTCAGCGCGTGAAGGGCCGCTTCCACGCCGGGGAAAGGCGGGTTGGCGCTGCCGGGAGCCTGCGCATAAAGCTCTTCAAAGCGCTCCACCCGCGCCGCCAGCAGGCTTGCATCGCCGCTGATGCCTCGGGCGGCCAGCGCCCGTTCGATGAAGCGCGCTGCGCCGTTGCCGATGTAGCTGCGCGTCTCGGTAACGGAGAGGGGGGCGAGATCCAGTTCGGCCATCAGCGCATTGCCGATGTCCGTGACGGCCTGCACACTGTCGACCAGCGTGCCGTCCAGATCGAAGATGACCGCCTTCATGCCTTGGCTGCCGCGTTGCCCGCACTGCGGATGGCCTCGATCTGTGCTGCATAATGGGCGGCTGTCTCCGGCGTGCCGCCCTTGAACACGGCGGAACCGGCCACCAGCACGTTGGCGCCGGCCGCCGTCACCAGCGGAGCGGTCTCCGGGGTGACGCCGCCATCCACCTCGATGTCAATCGGGCGGCTGCCGATCATCGCTTTGATCCGGGCGATCTTGTCCACCACGGCAGGAATGAATTTCTGCCCGCCAAAGCCAGGGTTGACGCTCATGACCAGCACCAGATCCAGCCGGTCGAGCACATATTCGATGACGCTTTCGGGCGTTGCCGGGTTCAGCGATACGCCGGCCTTCTTGCCCAGATTGCGGATGGCCTGCAGTGAGCGGTCGAGATGGGGCCCGGCTTCTGCATGCACGGTGATGATATCGGAGCCTGCCTTGGCGAAGGCTTCCAGATAGGCATCGCAAGGGGCGATCATCAGGTGGGTGTCGAACACCTTGGTGGTATGCGGGCGCATGGCGGCAATGATGTCCGGGCCAAAGGTGATGTTGGGCACGAAATGGCCATCCATCACGTCCAGGTGGATCCAGTCGGCACCGGCGCCGTCGATGGCGCGGATCTCGTCACGCAGGCGCGAGAAATCGCTGGCCAGCATGGACGGTGCAATCAGGGTGTGGCTCATGGTGTCACTCCACAAGGATGGCCGGCACTTCTGCCGGCCTGTTCCGGGGCTGATGCCCTTTGGCGAAAGGATTGCCGCACCGCGGCATAAGCGAGGAGGTAGCCTCAGCAGCGGCGCCTGTCACCCTCTTTCTTGCGAAAAGCCGTAGCGGCGGTTTATCCGCCGCAGATCACCGTCTTCGTGCCCCATTCCCGGCAGCGTGTGCTGAGGGCAGGAGAGAGCGGCCGGTCGGTAAAAAAGGTATCGATCTCGCTCAGCGAGGCAATGCGCACCGGGGCGCCGCGCAGGAATTTGGAGTGATCGCTGACCAGAAATGTCTTGCGCGCCTGCTGGATGATGGTCTGGCTGACGCCGACTTCCTGAATGTCGAAGTCCAGCAGGTCGCCGTCCTCGTCCAGTGCCGAGCAGCCGATGACGGCAAAGTCGAAGCGGAACTGTTCGATGGTGCGCATGGTCAGGGTGCCGACCAGACCGCCATCGGTGCGCCGCAGGGCCCCGCCCGCCACAATGACCTGACAGTCCGGGTTGGCGGCCAGGATATTGGCGACATTCATGTTGTTGGTCACCGCCATGAGATTGCGGTGGTGCAGCAGGGCGCGGGCGACGGCTTCCGTGCTGGTGCCGATGTTGAGAAACACGGACGCGTTTTCCGGAATGGCTTTCGCGCAGGCCTCTGCAATGGCGGCCTTCGCCTCACGGTTCAGGCTGCGCCGGTCCTCATAGCCGATGTTGGAGACGCCGGAGGGCAGGATCGCGCCGCCATGCACCCGCTCCAGCCGGCCGCTGTCGGCGAGATCGGCCAGATCCCGGCGGATGGTCTGCACGGTCACGCCGAAATGGGCGGCAAGCCCTTCGACGGTGACTTTCCCCTGCTGGCGGGCGAGTTCGAGAATCTCGGGCTGGCGGAAGCTCTGGGACACGGCATATTCCTTTTTGGATGCGCAATATGTTCGGTTTGGTTCCCTTTTTCAAGTTTCAGACGCGGGGGCGAATGCTTGCCGGAGATGTACGGGGCTTTCTGCGGTGCGGGAGCGGGTGTGCAATGCACAAGAAATTCATGCTGTTCTGCAGCATGGCTCTTCCGCGGGGCGTTTCGGCTGACCGGCGCCGGTCAAGTGTTTGCCGCAACGTGAGAAAACAAAAACGAACAGAAACGAAAATCAGCGATTGACGAAAGCCCACGTCTTGTGGTTCGTTTGTTTTCACAAATGTCCGGTTTCAGGAGGCCCGTGCCCGTGACGTCGCAGCAAGACCAGGTGGTCGATCTCTTTATCATCGGCGGCGGCATCAATGGCTGCGGCATCGCCCGTGATGCGGCGGGACGCGGTCTGTCCGTGGCGCTGGCCGAGATGAACGACCTGGCATCTGCCACCTCTTCGGCCTCCACCAAGCTGTTCCATGGCGGGTTGCGCTATCTCGAATATTTCGAGGTCCGGCTGGTGCGCGAGGCGCTGATCGAGCGGGAAACGCTGCTGGAGGCAATGCCGCACATCAGCTGGCCGATGCGTTTCGTGCTGCCCTATCACAAGGACATGCGCTTTGAGGGCGAAACGCCGACCTCGAAGCTGCTGAACATGGTGATGCCCTGGATGAAGGGCCGCCGCCCGGCATGGCTGATCCGCTTCGGCCTGTTCCTTTACGACAATCTGGGCGGCCGCAAGATCCTGCCCGGCACCACGACGGTCGATCTGAAATCCGGCCCCGAGGGCGAGCCGCTTCAGGACCGCTTTGCCAAGGCCTATGAATATTCCGACTGCTGGATCGAGGACTCGCGCCTTGTGGTGCTGAATGCCCGGGACGCTGAGGCGCGCGGCGCCGAGGTGATGGTGCGCACCCGTGTGGTCTCCGCCGAGCGCGTGGATGGCCTGTGGTCGATCGTGCTGGAGGACTGCGGCACCGGCGCCCGCACCAGCCGCAAGGCGAAGATGCTGATCAATGCGGGTGGCCCCTGGGTCGGGGACGTGATCCGCAACACCGTTCGCTCCAATTCGCAGGAAAGCGTGCGCCTCGTGCGCGGCAGCCACATCGTCACGAAGAAGCTCTTCGACCACGGCAAGTGCTACTTCTTCCAGGGCGAAGATGGCCGCATCATTTTCGCCATTCCCTACGAGACGGATTTCACGCTGATCGGCACCACGGATGCCGACCATCCGGAGCCGGGCGTCAAGCCGGTCTGTACGGAGAAGGAGCGCGACTATCTGCTGAAATTCGCTTCCGGCTATTTCAAGCGCCCGGTGACGGTTGATGATATCGTCTGGAGCTATTCCGGTGTGCGCCCGCTCTACAATGACGGCGCCAAGTCGGCGACGGCGGCGACCCGCGATTACGTGCTGAAGGTGGAAGAGACTGGCGGTGCGCCGCTGCTCAATGTCTTCGGCGGCAAGATCACCACCTACCGCAAGCTCGCCGAGCATGCGCTGGAAAAGATCGTGCCCTATTTCCCCGGCACGGCCGGGGCCTGGACAGCCCGTGTGCCGCTTCCGGGCGGTGACTTTCCGGTGCTGGGCGTTGCGAAGCTGATTGCGGACCTGCGCGCCGCGTATCCGTTCCTCGACGAGCGCTGGGCCACGCGCCTGGTGAAGGCATATGGCACCGAGGCGGCAGGTATTCTGGCTGGAGCGGCAAAGGTGGAGGACCTTGGCCGTCACTTCGGGTGGAACCTGACCGAGCGGGAAGTCAACTGGCTGATTGAAAAGGAATATGCGCGCACCGCCGAGGACGTGGTGTGGCGCCGGTCGAAACTGGGCCTGCGTCTGAGTACTGCCGAGGTGGCGGCACTGGATGCGTGGATGAAGAGTACCTGCGCGCTGCGGCTTGGGGAGGCTGCAGCTCAGTAGGAGGAATTGGGAGGAGGGAATACATGACCCTGGTCCTGGAGAATGTCTCCAAGGTCGTGGGTGGGCAGACGCACATCCACACAACGAACCTTACCTTGCGTGAGGGCAGCATGAACGTCCTGCTTGGACCGACTTCGGCTGGCAAGACGTCACTCATGCGCCTGATGGCCGGCCTTGATCAGCCGTCTTCGGGCAAGATCCTCTGGAACGGCACGGACGTGACCGGTGTGCGGGTGCAGGATCGCGCCATCGCCATGGTCTATCAGCAGTTCATCAACTATCCGGCAATGACCGTCTATGACAACATTGCCAGTCCGCTGCGGCTGATGGGCAAGCCCGCTGCGGACATCGACAGGGCGGTGCGTCAGACCGCCGAGATGATGAAGCTCACCCCGATGCTGCAGCGCAAGCCGCTCGAGCTCTCGGGCGGCCAGCAGCAGCGCTGTGCGCTGGCACGTGCGCTTGTGAAGAATGCAGGTCTGGTGCTGCTCGATGAGCCGCTCGCCAACCTCGACTACAAGCTGCGTGAGGAACTGCGCGTCGAAATCCCGAAGATCTTCGAGGCCTCGGGTTCGATTTTCGTCTATGCGACGACGGAGCCGGAAGAGGCACTGCTGCTCGGCGGCAACACGGCGACGCTCTGGCAGGGCCGTGTGACCCAGTTCGGCCCGACGCCGGAGGTCTACCGGCGCCCGGTTGACGCCACGACGGCGCGCGTTTTCTCCGATCCTCCGATGAACTTCCTTCAGATCGCCAAGGCCGGTGCCCGGCTGATGTTCGGCGACGGGCAGTCGATCCCGGCCGCCGGCAAGCTGTCGGATTTGGGCGACGGCCGCTATATCGCGGGCTTCCGCCCCAATCATCTGGAACTGCACCGGCACAGCGCCGATGCCATGGAATTCACGGCGCATCTGATGGTCACGGAGATCACCGGGTCGGAGACTTTCGTGCATCTGGAACACCATGGCGAGCGCTGGGTGGGGCTTGTGCATGGCGTGCATGACCTGGCCCTGGGAACGGCGCTCAAGGTCTATCTCGATCCTTCCCATGTCTATGTCTTCGGACAGGACGGTTCGCTGGTGGCTCCGGCCGCCTATGCGCTGGCGGCGTGAGGAGGGACCCATGGCCAAGATCACGCTCGACAATCTCGCCCATTCCTACAATCCGCGCCCGAAGAACGAGGACGACTTTGCGCTCAAGGAACTGAACCACGTCTGGAACGATGGTGAGGCCTATGCGCTGCTCGGCTCGTCCGGCTGCGGCAAGTCTACGCTTCTCAACATCATCTCCGGCCTGCTGGTGCCGAGCCAGGGCCGCATCCTGTTCAATGACACCGATGTCACCGAGAAGGCGACGGCGGAACGCAACATTGCGCAGGTGTTCCAGTTTCCGGTTGTCTACGACACGATGACGGTGCGCGGGAACCTTGCGTTTCCGCTGAAGAACCGGGGAGCGAGCGCTGCCTATGTCGCCGAGCGCGTGCAGAAGATTGCCCGGATGATCGGCATGGAAGAGGTGCTGGACCGCAAGGCCCGCGGGCTGACCGCAGATGCCAAGCAGAAGATCTCGCTCGGCCGCGGCATGGTGCGGGAGGACGTCAACGCGCTGCTCTTCGATGAGCCGCTGACCGTGATCGACCCGCACATGAAGTGGGAACTCAGAACGCAGCTGAAGTCGCTGCATCACGAGTTCGGCCACACGATGATCTATGTGACGCATGACCAGACCGAGGCGCTGACTTTCGCCGACAAGGTGGTGGTGATGTATGACGGCCGGGTGGTGCAGATCGGCACGCCGCAGGAACTGTTCGAACGGCCGGCCCACACATTCGTCGGCTATTTCATCGGCTCGCCGGGCATGAACCTGATGGATGCCAAGGTCGAGGGCAACTCGGCCTATGTGAACGGGGCAACCATTCCGCTCGGCCACGGCTACTCAGGCCTGGACGGCAAGATCCAGATCGGTGTGCGGCCCGAGTTCGTGCGCCTGTCGGAAAGCGAAGGCCTGCCGGTGAAGGTGCGCCGCGTCGAGGATGTGGGGCGGCACAAGATCGTCCGGGCCGAGTTCTTCGGTGCTGACATCAACATCATTGCGGGCGAAAGCGACCCCGTCACATCCGGCATGACCCGCGTGGTGTTCGATCCCGCGCATGTCAATGTCTATGCCAACAGCTGGCGCGTTACGGGGGAGGCGGCCTGATGGAAAAGACAGTCAATCACAAGGCCTGGTTCCTGGTCCTTCCCGTGCTTCTGCTCGTCGCCTTCTCGGCGGTGATCCCGCTCATGACGGTGGTCAACTATTCGGTGCAGGACACGTTCGGCAACAACAAGTTCTTCTGGGCCGGCGTCGAATGGTTCGATGACATGCTGCATTCCAAGCGCCTCTGGGATGCGCTTGGCCGCCAGATGATCTTCTCGGCCGTGATCCTCGCCATCGAAATCCCGCTCGGCATCTTCATCGCTCTCAACATGCCCAAGCGGGGCTTCTGGGCCTCTTTCTGCCTCGTCCTCATGGCGCTGCCGCTGCTCATTCCGTGGAATGTGGTGGGCACGATCTGGCAGATTTTTGCTCGTGTCGATATCGGCCTGCTGGGCGCGACGCTTCATGGCCTGGGCATCTCCTACAATTATACGCAGGATGCCGTCGCCGCCTGGGCCACAGTGATCGTCATGGACGTCTGGCACTGGACGTCGCTGGTGGCGCTGCTGGCCTATGCCGGTCTGCAGTCGATCCCCGATGCCTATTATCAGGCGGCAAAGATCGATCAGGCGAGCCGCTGGAGCGTGTTCCGCTACATCGAGCTGCCCAAGATGCAGGGCGTCCTGATGATCGCCATACTGCTGCGGTTCATGGACAGCTTCATGATCTACACCGAGCCCTTCGTGGTGACGGGAGGCGGGCCGGGCAACTCGACGACGTTCCTGTCCATCGACCTCGTCAAGATGGCGCTTGGCCAGTTTGACTTGGGACCGGCCGCTGCCTTCTCGATCATGTACTTCCTCGTGATCCTGCTGATTTCCTGGGTGTTCTACACCGTGATGACCAACCTCGACAAAAGGGAGGGCTTCTGATGGGTGCCGCAACCATGACCGCTGCCATTCCGGCCCGGCGCCGCAGCTCTGCCCGCATCGGCATCAGCTCGCGTGCCGTGGTGATGGCTCTCTATCTGATCTTCCTGCTGCTGCCGATCTACTGGCTCGTCAACATGAGCCTGAAGACCAACACGGAGATCCTGTCCACCTTCTCGATGTGGCCGCAGAACCCGACGCTGGCCAATTACATCACGATCCTCACGGATCCGAGCTGGTACATGGGCTATGTCAATTCGCTGATCTACGTGGTGATGAACACGGTGATCTCGATCACCGTGGCGCTGCCGGCAGCCTATGCCTTCTCGCGCTACACGTTTCTCGGCGACAAGCACCTGTTCTTCTGGCTGCTGACCAACCGCATGGCCCCGCCGGCCGTGTTCGCGCTGCCCTTCTTCCAGCTTTATTCCTCGGTCGGACTGTTCGACACGCATATCGCCGTCGCCCTGGCGCATTGCCTGTTCAACGTGCCGCTGGCGGTCTGGATCCTGGAAGGCTTCATGCGCGGTGTGCCGAAGGAAATCGACGAGACTGCCTATATTGACGGCTATTCCTTCGGCCGCTTCTTTGTGAAGATCTTCATGCCGCTGATCGCGAGCGGCATCGGCGTGGCCGCCTTCTTCTGCTTCATGTTCTCCTGGGTCGAACTGCTGCTGTCGCGCACGCTCACCTCGGTGAATGCCAAGCCGATCGCGGCCACCATGACCCGTACGGTCTCGGCGTCGGGAATGGACTGGGGCGTGCTGGCAGCTGCCGGTGTGCTGACCATCATCCCCGGTGCGCTGGTGATCTACTTCGTCCGCAACTACATCGCCAAGGGCTTTGCCCTGGGCCGCGTCTGATCTGAGGGAGAACAGATATGGACTGGATGGCCTGGACTGCTCCGACCGCGATTTTCTTTGCGACGATAGCGGCGCTGCTGGTGATCTTCACCGTGCTGGCGATCCGCTTTCCGGAGACGCCGCGCACCGGTGTGCTGCGGATCGAGACGACCCGGGGGGACCGTCTCTTCATAACCCTTCTGGGCTCAGCCTTCATCACGCTTGGCTGGCTCGCCGCCTTCGGCGCTCCCCTGTGGGGGGCTCTGATCGCCTGTCTCGTTTATGCCCTTGCGGTTTTCCGCTGGGTCTGACGGGCAGGTAACCTGATCTCACGATCATGAAACTTCGGGAGGAAATGGAATGAGAGTGTTTTACACCTCCACCGCCATGGCGCTCGCCATGCTGGTTGGAAGCGGAAGCGCCTTTGCTGACATGGAGGCAGCAAAGAAGTTCCTCGACGCGGAAATCGGCGACATGTCGGCGCTGTCACGCGCCGATCAGGAAGCCGAGATGCAGTGGTTCATTGACGCTGCCGCTCCGTTCAAGGGTATGGACATCAAGGTCGTTTCCGAAACGATTACCACCCATGAATACGAAGCCAAGGTGCTGGCCCCGGCCTTCACTGCGATCACCGGCATCAAGATCACCCACGATCTGATCGGTGAAGGCGATGTGGTGGAGAAGCTGCAGACCCAGATGCAGTCGGGCGAGAACATCTACGACGCCTACATCAATGACTCGGATCTGATCGGCACCCACTGGCGCTACCAGCAGGCCCGCAACCTGACCGACTGGATGGCGGACGAAGGCAAGGATGTCACCAATCCGGGCCTCGATCTCAATGACTTCATCGGCATCAAGTTCACCACCGGCCCGGACGGCAAGCTCTACCAGCTGCCCGATCAGCAGTTCGCGAACCTCTACTGGTTCCGGTATGACTGGTTCAACGACGAGAAGAACAAGGCGGACTTCAAGGAGAAGTACGGCTATGAGCTCGGCGTGCCGGTGAACTGGTCGGCGTATGAGGATATCGCCGAGTTCTTCACCGGCCGGGAAATCGACGGCAAGAAAGTCTATGGCCACATGGACTACGGCAAGAAGGACCCGTCTCTCGGCTGGCGCTTCACCGATGCCTGGCTGTCGATGGCCGGTGCCGGCGACAAGGGCGAGCCGAACGGCCTTCCGGTCGATGAGTGGGGCATCCGCGTCAACGAGAACTTCCAGCCGGTCGGCTCGTGCGTGGCCCGTGGTGGCGACACCAACGGCCCGGCTGCGGTCTACTCGATCGCCAAATACATCGAGTGGCTGAACAAGTATGCGCCTCCGGCCGCTGCCGGCATGGTGTTCGGCGAAGCCGGTCCGGTGCCTGCCCAGGGCGAAATTGCCCAGCAGATCTTCTGGTACACCGCCTTCACCGCCGACATGGTCAAGCCGGGCCTGCCGGTTATGAACGAGGATGGCACGCCGAAGTGGCGCATGGCTCCCTCGCCGCATGGCGTGTACTGGGAAGAGGGCATGAAGGTCGGCTATCAGGACGCTGGCTCCTGGACGCTGATGAAGTCCACCCCGGTGGACCGTGCCAAGGCGGCCTGGCTCTATGCCCAGTTCGTCACTTCCAAGACCGTGGATGTGAAGAAGAGCCATGTCGGCCTGACCTTCATCCGCGAATCCACTCTTGCGCATGACAGCTTCACCGAACGCGCTCCGAAGCTTGGTGGCCTTGTCGAGTTCTACCGCTCGCCTGCCCGCCTGCAGTGGTCGCCGACCGGCACCAACGTTCCGGACTACCCGAAGCTGGCCCAGCTGTGGTGGCAGAACATCGGTGACGCCTCCTCCGGTGCAAAGTCCCCGCAGGAAGCCATGGATGCGCTTTGCGCAGAGCAGGAAAAAGTGCTGGAGCGCCTGGAGCGTGCCGGTGTGCAGGGCGATATCGGCCCGAAGCTGAACGAGGTGCAGAGCGCCGAGTTCTGGTTCGACCAGCCGGGCGCGCCCAAGCGCAAGATCCCGGACGAGAAGGAACAGCCGGTTACCGTTTCCTATGATGAGCTGATTGCCTCGTGGAAATAAGTAATTAGCTATCGACAATCAGGGGCGGGGCCGTAAGGTCCCGCCTTTGGGCTGACCGGATCCTGGCGGAAACCGCCGCGGAGCCCGGTTTCATCGAACAACAAGATGCTCCCGTCTCACACGCCATGGCGGAGGGGGCTTCTGCGGCTGGTGCAATCGAGGAGGCTGACTTGACCCATATTCTTGCCATTGACCAGGGCACGACTTCGAGCCGCGCGATCCTCTTCGACAAGCACATGAAGGTGGTTGCGAGCGCGCAGGAGGAATTTCCGCAGATCTATCCCCAGTCCGGCTGGGTGGAGCATGATCCGGCGGACCTGTGGTCGACGACGGCCGGTTCCTGCCGCGCTGCGATTGAGCGCGCCGGGCGCACGGGCCGCGATATTGCCGCCATCGGCATCACCAACCAGCGTGAGACGACGCTGGTCTGGGACCGGAGCACCGGCCAGCCGGTCTATAACGCCATCGTCTGGCAGGACCGCCGCACGGCGGACCTGTGCCGTGAGCTGAAGGACGAAGGCCATGAAGCCACGGTCAGCGCCCGCACCGGCCTGCTGCTGGACCCCTATTTCTCCGGCACGAAGCTGAAGTGGATCCTCGACAACGTGGAGGGCGCCCGTGCCCGCGCCGAAAAGGGCGAGCTGCTGTTCGGCACGGTGGACAGCTTCCTCATCTGGAAGCTGACGGCAGGTGCCGTTCATGCAACGGACGCCACCAACGCTGCCCGCACGCTGCTGTTCGACATTCACAAGGGCGATTGGAGCGCGGAAATCTGCGAGCTTCTCGATATTCCCATGGGGATGCTGCCGGAAGTGAA
The DNA here is from genome assembly GCF_054073275.1 of Pannonibacter sp. Q-1. NCBI lineage: Bacteria > Pseudomonadati > Pseudomonadota > Alphaproteobacteria > Hyphomicrobiales > Stappiaceae > Pannonibacter > Pannonibacter sp. Q-1. Next base: position 54,897 of record NZ_JBSXNB010000006.1, on the reverse strand, counting down.
GGATTGCGCCGCCAATTACGGAAATGCCCGCGCCGACCTCTTCGGCCACGAAATCCCGATCATGGGTGTGGCCGGTGACCAGCAGGCCGCGACCGTGGGGCAGGCCTGCTTCAAGCCGGGCATGCTGAAGTCCACCTATGGCACCGGCTGCTTTGCCCTGCTCAACACTGGGGACAAGCCGGTCGTCTCGCAGAGCCGGCTGCTCACCACCATTGCCTATCAGATCGGCGGCAAGCGCACCTATGCGCTGGAAGGCTCCATCTTCATCGCCGGTGCCGTGGTGCAGTGGCTGCGCGACGGGCTGAAGATCATCCGCGAAGCCAAGGAAACCCAGCCGCTGGCCGAGCAGGCCGATCCCGGCCAGCACGTGATCATGGTGCCGGCCTTCACCGGCCTCGGTGCGCCTTACTGGCGCCCGGACTGCCGCGGCGCGATCTTTGGCCTCACGCGCAACTCCGGCCCCGCCGAGTTCGCCAAGGCGGCGCTGGAAAGCGTCGGTTATCAGACCCGGGACCTGCTGGAGGCCATGCAGGTGGACTGGACGGATGCAGCCGGAAAGCCCGTGCTGCGCGTCGATGGCGGCATGAGCGCCAGCGACTGGGCCATGCAGTTCCTCTCCGACATCCTCGGCGCCCCTGTCGACCGGCCGCAGGTTCTGGAGACGACGGCGCTGGGTGCTGCCTGGCTCGCGGGCATGGCAGCTGGCGTCTATCCGGACATGGAAGGCTTTGCGGAAAGCTGGGCCATCGAAAAGCGCTTCGAGCCGGCCATCGGCGAAGACGAGCGCCAGCGCAAATACGGCGCCTGGAAATCCGCCGTCGCCGCGACCATGAGCCTTTGAAGGCTGGCTGGGATAGATGGTTTAGCCTCTGGCAAAGGTCTTCAGCCTCTCACATGGGTTGAGGCGGTAGCCCGCAGTGACACATCTGGTTTATGACAGGACGCTTCCGCCCCCCTCCCCCTGGTGGGGAGGGGTTAGGGGCGGGGGGCTCTGAAGCAGCAAATATCTGAAAGATAGACGTTTTCTATACAGACTATCAGAAATAACAGCGTCGGGATTATTGGGTTCTTTGCCCTCCGGAAAGGCATTTCCCCCCACCCCCTTGCCCCTCCCCACCAGGGGGAGGGGGGCTGAAAGGCCGTGCTGGAGCAACCCAAATGCCGCCCTTCCCCACGCCGTGGACGGCTGCAGACAAGATGTATGCATGCAGTAGCTGAAGGTGGGAGAGAATCTGATGCCCAGCCGATCTTGTCTCAATTTGCGCGCTTGTGATGTTGCATCGCAGCGTCTGCCGGGTTAGGTAAAATCCCATAAGTCATCAGGACCCGGTGCAATTCCGGGTGGCTCTTCCGGCCGCCGATCCGCCGGACAATTCACGTGATCCCGCATCCATACAGTTTGAACTGGCCGGTTTTCCGCCAGTGATGCCCCGATCATCTGAACGGATTTCCCATGATCTCACTCTCCGCATACCGGAACCAGTGGTTCGGCAACACCCGCGCCGATCTCGTCTCGGGCCTGCTTGTGGCCCTTGCCCTCATCCCCGAGGCCATTGCCTTTTCGATCATCGCCGGGGTTGATCCCAAGATCGGCCTCTATGCCTCCTTCTCCATTGCCGTCATCACCGCCATTGCAGGCGGGCGTCCGGGCATGATTTCCGCCGCGACGGCGGCAACGGCCGTGCTGATGGTCACACTGGTGAAGGAGCATGGCCTGCAATATCTGCTGGCGGCGACCATCCTTGCCGGTGTGCTGCAGGTGGGGGCAGGGCTGCTGCGGCTGGGCCATGTCATGCGCTTCGTCTCGCGCTCGGTGATGACCGGCTTCGTCAATGCGCTGGCGATCCTTATCTTCATGGCGCAGCTGCCGGAACTGATCGGCGTGACGCCGCTGACCTATGTGATGACGGCGGCCGGTCTCGGGATCATCTATCTGTTCCCCTACATCACCCGTGCGGTGCCATCGCCGCTCGTCTGCATCTTCGTGCTGACAGGCCTTGCCATCTGGTTCGGCCTAGATGTGCGCACGGTCGGCGATATGGGCGAACTGCCCTCTACCCTGCCTGTGTTCCTCCTGCCGGATGTGCCGCTGACGCTGGAAACCTTCCTGATCGTGCTGCCTTACTCGGCGGCTGTTGCGGCCGTGGGCCTGCTGGAATCCCTCATGACCCAGCAGCTGGTCGATGAGCTGACCGATACGCCCTCCGACCGCAATCAGGAGTGCATCGGGCAGGGGCTTGCGAATTTCGCCACCGGCTTCATTGGCGGCATGGCGGGCTGTGCCATGATCGGCCAGTCGATGATCAATGTGAAATCCGGCGGGCGCGGCCGCCTGTCCTGTTTCGCGGCAGGCGTCATCCTGCTGTTTCTCATCGTAGTGCTGGGGGATTGGGTGAAGCAGATCCCCATGCCTGCGCTGGTGGCGATCATGATCATGGTGTCGGTGGGCACCTTCAGCTGGTCATCGATCCTCAATCTGCGCAGCCATCCGCGCTCTTCCTCCATCGTCATGCTGGCAACGGTCATCTGTGTGGTGGCAACCCATAATCTTGCCATCGGCGTGCTGGTGGGCGTGCTGCTGTCGGGCATCTTCTTTGCCTGGAAGATCTCCCAGCTGTTCCGCGTCACCTCGGAGCTTTCCGCCGATGGCCGCAGCCGCACCTATGTGGTGGAAGGGCAGCTGTTCTTTGCCTCGGTCGAGGATTTTTATTCAGCCTTCGACTTTCGCGAAGCGCTGGACCGGGTCACAATCGACGTCAGCCGCGCGCATATCTGGGACATTTCCAGCGTCTCGGCGCTGGACATGGTGGTGCTGAAATTCCGGAGGGAGGGGGCGGATGTCACCATCACGGGCCTCAACGAGGCCAGTGAGACCATCGTCGACAAGCTTGCGCTGCATGACAAGCCGGGCGCGCTCGACAAGCTGACGGCCCACTGATGGAGGACAAAGCCATGACAGCCAGAACCATCATCGCCCTCCTGGACGCCTCGGTCTATGCGCCCAGCGTCTGTGAACATGCGGTCTGGGCGGCCTCCCGCCTTGGCCTGCCCGTGGATCTCGTGCATGTGCTGGTGCGCAAGGCCGTGCACAGTGCCGATTACAGCGGCTCCATCGCGCTGGGTGCGCGCACCGCGCTCTTGAGCGAACTGGCCCGCCTGGATGAGGAGCGGGCGCGGGTGGCCCATGAGCATGGCCGCGCCATTCTGGATGATGCCGAGGCGCTGATGCGTGAGCGCGGGGTTGCCGCCGTCTCCAGCCGCCTGAGGCATGGCGAGGTGGTGGAAGCGGTGACCGGAATTGAAGCCGGTGCCGAACTGATCGTTGTCGGCAAGCGTGGGGAGGCGGCGGATTTCGAGACGTTGCATCTGGGCTCCAATCTGGAGCGCCTGGCCCGCAGCGTGTCCCGGCCGCTGCTGGTCGCAGCCCGCAGCTTCCGTCCGGTGGAAAAGGTGCTCGTCGCCTTTGATGGCGGCCCCAGTGTGGTGAAGGCGGTGGACTATATTGCCCGGAGCCCGCTTTTCTCCGGCCTGCATATCCACCTGCTGATGGCCGGCGAGCCCAACACCGCACAGAAGGCGAGCCTGAGTTCGGCCGAAGACAAGCTGAAATCCGCAGGATTTGATGTGCTCACCGGCATTGTGCCGGGCGATCCGGAGCCGGTGATTTCCTCGAATGTGGAGCACAATGGCATCGGTCTGCTGGTGATGGGGGCTTATGGCCACTCGCGCCTGCGCAGCCTGATCATCGGCTCCACCACGACGCAGATGCTGCGTTCCTGCAAGGTGCCGGTGCTGCTGTTCCGTTAATGCCGGATGGGGCAGGGGCAGCCGTGCTAGCTGCCCCTCATGTCTGCTTTCAGGATCAGAGGAAGACGGCCTCGCCGGTTCCATGCGGCACGGCTTGCGGGCGCTCGCAGGTGGTTTCCAGCGTGATGCGGCGGCCTTCGTCAGAGGCGCGTTCGAGGCTCTCCATGATCTCCAGCACATGCAGAGCCAGCGCGCCATTTGCCCGGTGCGGCCGGCCGGTGCGGATGGCAGCCGCCATATCGAAGACACCCGCCATGCGGTAGTCGGCCACCTCGCGCCCGTCGCGCAAGGGGCGGTTGGGGGCGCCGAAGGGCAGGTGCGAGATGTCCTGCGCTTCCCACTCGCCGTTGAGCGCCGACAGCAGAACCTCGCCGCCGAAGAAGTTCGGATCCGGGTTGAGGATGCTGCCTTCCGTGCCGTAGAACTCGATCGGCTTGCGCCCGTGCTTCCACACGTCCCAGGAGGCGGTGAAGGCGACATTGGCGCCATTGGCGAAGGCGAGCACGCCGTTGACCGTGGTCGGCACCTCCACCGTCAGTTCCTTGCCATTGTGCGGCTCGCTGGTGATGACGCGCGTCTCCCGTCCGCGCGAGGCATGGGCCACGACGCTTTCCACCGGCCCCAGGCAATTGACCAGCTGGGTGATCGGATAGCAGCCGATATCCAGCACCGGCCCGCCGCCCCTCTGGAAGAAGAAGAACGGGTTGGGATGCCACATTTCCATGCCGGGGGTGGCGAAGGTGACGGCACCGCCCACCACCTTGCCGATCCTGCCTTCGTCGATCAGCTCACGGGCGCGCTGATGGGCGGCGCCGAGGAACGTGTCCGGTGCAGAGCCAATCCTCAGCCCCTTGGCATCGGCGGAAGCAACCATTTCCTTCGCCTCCGCATAGGTGACGGCAAAGGGTTTTTCGGAATAGACGTGTTTGCCGGCCGCAAGGATCGATCCGCTGACGGCGGCATGGGCCTGCGGCACCGTCAGGTTGATGATCATCTCGATTTCCGGATCGGCCAGCATGGCCTCCACGGTCATGGCTTCAACGCCATAGGCCTCCGCCTTGGCGCGGGCTGCCTCTGCATTGAGATCCGTCACCGCCTTCACCGAAACGATCTGCGATCTGGCGCCGCCGGTCAGATAGGCATCGGAGATGTTGCCGCAGCCGATGATGCCGAGTTTCATGGTCTTCATTTTGGGGGAGTTCCTTCAGGCGCTGCGGGAGGTCTTGGCGGCTTCGCCGGAAAGGCCGGTGAGATAGGCATAGCTTTCGCGGGCAAAGGCGGCTGCATCGGCGGGCTTGTCATGCTCCAGCACCATGAGGCGGACGCCATGGCTGCGGGCGGCTTCGTGCAGCGCCGGCCAGTCCAGCGTGCCTGCGCCCACATTGGCCCAGCCGTCTTCATCAAGATTCTCGCCCTGCGGCGCGATGTCCTTCACATGGATGGCCGACAGCCGGTCCTTGTGCTTTGCCATCCAGGCGAGCGGATCCGCACCGCCGCGCACCAGCCAGGCAAGATCGGCCTCGATCGTCAGCGGAGAACCGGCGGAAGCCTCGATCAGCAGATCAAAGGGGATCGCGCCATCGGCGCTGGGGAACAGCTCCCAATGGTGGTTGTGATAGCCAAGGCCGATGTTATGGCTCTTCATGCGCACGGCCATTTCGCCCAGTTCCACACCGAGCTTGCGCCAGTAGCCGGCGGGCATGCCCTCGCGCTCGCCGGGGGGAACGGCAGGCATGTAGAGCTGGGAGATGCCGATGGCGGCTGCCTGATCCGCCACCCAGTCGAACCGCTCGCGCAGGTCGGCCAGCCCGACGTGACCGGAGGGGGCGGTCATCCCGTGCTGGTCGAGCAGGGAACGGGTTTCGGCGGCATTGGCCAGATGCGAGCCGATGGTCTCCACATGGCTAAAGCCAATGGAGGCCAGCGTCTCAAGCTGACGGGCGAGGTTTCCATAGTCCCGCAGGGAGTAAAGCTGGATGGAGATGATGTCCTGCATGTCGAATGCTCCAGTGAGATGAGGGAAGAAGGGGCAGGGTCAGAGGCGTTCGCCATCCTCGCCGCCAAAGAGGGAAAGCTGGTCCGCGTCAAAGGCGAGGCTGACGGCGGTGCCGAGCGGATAGCTGATGGTGCCGGGCAGGCGGATCTGCAGCGACAGGCTGTCATTGGCGCACCACATCAGATTGTCGGCGCCGTGGGTCTCCAGCAGATCGACCCGGAAGCCCGGCTGTGCATCGGGGGTGTTGACGCGCACATGCTCCGGCCGCACGCCCAGCGTTGCGGCCATGGGCGCACGCACCGGCTCGCGGAAGCGGTACTGGCTCAGCGGCTGGAGGATGCCCGGTGCCGTGAAAACGGGCGCACCGTCACCCGGCTGCACCGTGCCCTCGATGAAGTTCATGCGCGGGCTGCCGACGAAGCCAGCCACGAAGAGATTGGCCGGATGGTGATAGATCTCTGCCGGGGTGCCGAGCTGCTGGATCTTCTGGTCCTTCATCACGGCAATGCGGTCGGCCAGCGTCAGCGCCTCGATCTGGTCGTGGGTGACGTAGATCATGGTCGTGTTCTGCATCTGCTGGTGCAGGCGCTTGATCTCGACACGCAGTTCATTGCGCAGCTGTGCATCGAGGTTGGACAGGGGCTCGTCGAAGAGGAACACATCCGCATCGCGTACCAGCGCCCGGCCAATGGCGACGCGCTGGCGCTGGCCGCCGGAGAGCTGGTCGGGGCGCCGGTCCAGAAGGTGGCTGATCTGCAGCATGTCCGCCGCACGGCTCACCTTGGCGTCGATGCTGGGCTTGGGTGTCTTGGCCATGCGCAGGCCGAAGGACATGTTCTCCCGCACGCTCATGCGCGGGTAGAGCGCGTAGGACTGGAACACCATGGCGATGCCCCGGTCCTTCGGCTCTTCCCAGGTGACGTTGCGCCCGCCGATGTGGATCTGGCCTTCATTGATATCGAGAAGACCGGCGATGGCGTTGAGCAGGGTTGACTTGCCGCAGCCGGATGGGCCGAGCAGGACGATGAATTCCCCGGCCTCGATATCGAGCGACATGCCGTCGAACACCCGGTGCTGGCCGAATGCAACACTGACGTCACGGACTGAAACAGCAGACATGGCGTTATCCCTTGACCGCGCCGGCGGCGATGCCCCGCACGAACCAGCGTCCCGAGAGGAAATAGACCGCAAGCGGAACCAGCGCCGTGAGCATGGTGGCGGCCATGTCCACGTTGTAGGCGCGCTCGCCCTGGGTCGAATTGACGATATTGTTGAGCTGCACCGTCATCGGCAGGTTCTCCCGCCCGGCGAAGGTGAGGCCGAAGAGGAAGTCGTTCCAGATGCCGGTGACCTGCAGGATGGTGGCGACGATGAGGATCGGCGTCGACATGGGCAGGATCACCCGCAGGAAGATCGTCCAGAAGCCGCCGCCATCCACACGTGCCGCCTTGAACAGCTCGATGGGCAGGCCCGCATAGTAGTTGCGGAACAGCAGGGTCATCAGCGGCAGGCCGAAGATGACGTGAACCAGCACGATGCACAGGAGCGAGTTGTAGATGCCGGTGGTGGCGAAGATGCGGACCAGCGGATAGAGGAACACCTGATAGGGCACGAAAGCGCCGATCAGCAGGATGCCGAACATCAGGTTCGCGCCCCGCACCCGCCAGAAGGACAGGGCATAGCCCGTGACGGCGCCCAATGCGACCGAGAAGAACACCGATGGCACGAGGATCTTCAGCGAGTTCCAGAAGCCCGTGCTGATGCCGGAGCAGTCAAGGCCGGTGCAGGCCGAGGACCAGGCACGCAGCCACGGCTCGAAGGTCAGCGCCTTCGGCCAGGCGAGAATGCTGCCAAGCCGGATTTCCTCCATGTCCTTCAGCGAGGTCATGAGCATGATCCACAGCGGCAGCAGGAAATAGAGCGCGCTGATGACCAGGAAGGCGTAGACACCGGCGCGGGCGAGCGTCAGGCGCTGCGGCTTGCGGCCCGAGGGGATGACGGTCTGGCTCATGCGTGCCTCCCGTGTTGCGGGCGGATGTAGCGGGCATAGACCCAGGGGGCGAGAACGCTGGCGACGGCGATGAGCATGGCCGTGGCGGCAGCGGTGGCGAGGCCGATGTTGTTGCGCTCGAAGAAGTGATCCATGACGAACTTGGCCGGCACTTCGGAGGCAATGCCCGGTCCGCCGAGCGTCATGGCGACAACGAGGTCGTAGAGCTTGACCACGCCCGTTGCGAGCAGGACGACGGCTGTGATGATCATCGGCCCGAGCAGCGGCAGCACCACCGACAGATAGGTGCGCCAGACGGGGATGCCGTCGATGCGGGCGGCCTTCCACAGGTCGGCATCAATGCCGCGCAGGCCCGCCAGCATGATGCACATGACAAGGCCCGCGCCATGCCACAGGCCCGCGATGACCAGCGTGTAGATGACCATCTGCGGATTGACGAGCCAGTCGAAGCGGAAGGTTGAAAAGCCGAGGTCGCGGACGATCTGCTGCAGGCCGAGCGTGGGGTTGAGGAACCACTGCCAGGCAAGGCCGGTGACCACGAAGGACATGGCATAGGGATAGAGGAAAACGGTGCGGAACACCGCCTCGCCACGCACATTCTGGTCGATGAAAACCGCCAGCAGAAAGCCGAGGATCAGGCAGCCGGCGATGAAGAGCACGCCGAAGACGGCGATGTTTTCGACCGAGAGCAGGAAGCGTTCATTGGCGAAGAGGCGGGAATATTGCTGCAGACCCACCCAGTCCAGCACAGGCAGAAGCCTGGAACTGGTGAAGGACAGGCGGATGGTCCAGAGCAGGCAGCCCACAAAGACCACCAGAACGATGAGTGCCGTTGGAACGAGGGCCAGCGTGGCTGCCAGATTCCGCCGCCTGCGCGTGCGCACCCGTTCCGGCCGGCCGGCCGGTAGAGCTATGGTCATGACGAGTACCCCTTGATGGGCTCCGGTTGACGGCTCCGGAGGATGGGCTCCGGCAGTGTCACGGTGACATGCCGGAGCCCTGGCTGGGAGCCTTGGGAGCCTGTGCCGGTTCAGCCGGCGGATTGCATCGCGGAAATGAACCGGGCGATGAAGTCATCCGGGGTCATGGACGGGGTGCTCCAGAACTGGGTCACCACATCGCGGGTCGCGCCGACAAGGTCAGGCGATGCGATGAAGTTGATGCTGGGCACCTGCTGCTCGGGGTCCTTCAGGGCGGCCATGCCGGTCTGTGCGCAGCTGTCCATGCCGCTCACATCCACATCCAGCCGCACCGGAACCGAGCCTTTTTTCGTGTTGAAGGTGATCTGGGTTTCGGGATCCAGCATCAGCGTGGCCATGGCGGCCTGTGCTTCCTGGGCGCCCTTGTCGCTGACCTTGGGGAAGACGAAAACATCGCCGCCCATGACATAGCCGCCGGGCATGACGGTGCAGCCGAAGTCCTTGCCCGCTGTAAGCCCAGCGGCCGTGAACTCGCCCTTGGCCCAGTCGCCCATGAGCTGCATGGCGGCCCTGCCGGTGATCACCATGCTGGTGGTGTCGTTCCAGTTGCGGCCGGGGCTGCCCTCGTCGGTCAATGCGCGCAGGGCGGCGAAGGTTTCAGCTGCCTTGCGGAAGCCTTCGCTTTTGGCGGCCTCTGTATCGCGGTCAGCATAGACCTTGTGGAACACGTCCTGGCCCGCTTCCGCCACCAGGACGGCATCGAACAGCAGATGGTCCTGCCAGTTCTGGCCGCCATGGCCGAAGGGCACGATTCCCGCCTCGCGCAGCTTGCCGCCGGCAGCGATCACGTCGGCAAAGGTCTTCGGCGGTTCGACGCCGGCCTTGGCGAGAGCTTCCGGATTGTACCAGAGCCAGTTCTGGCCATGGATATTGACCGGGACAGCATAGAAACTGCCATTGCGCGTCGTCGCGGTGACGATGTCCGGCGGCAGCACATCCCGCCACTTGTTGGCTTCAGCCACCTCATCAAGGGAGCTCAGCATGCCGGTTGCCACCAGCTCGTCGAACTGAAGGCCGGTGTTGAACTGCATCACCGTCGGAGGATTGCCGCCGACAATGCGGTTGATGCCGGCGGTGCGGGCATTGGGGCCGCCGGCAATGGCGGAATCAATCCACTCACCGCCCTTGGCCTTGAAAGAATCTGCAAAAACCTTGATGGATTCGGACTCTCCCCCCGATGTCCACCAATGTAGCACTTCCGCCTTCATCTCGGCGGCCTGACCGGCCGCGGGCATAACCAGGCACATCGCCGTGGCCAGCAGGGCATGACGAAACTTTTTCATATGGTCTCCTCCCATTGAAACGATTTCATGGCCTCTTTGGGTTCTCTGTAATCGTTTACATCATTTTCATAGCACAGGCATGCGCCGCTTGAAAAGGGTAAATATTCGGAAGGACAACCGGGAGGGCGCCGGGGAGGGGCGGTTCGGGGCAGGCTGCAGCAAGATGGCGGACAGCTGAAGTGCTCCCGATGTAGAAGCAGAAGCACAGCTGCACCAAACACTCAGCGTCACCCCGGGCGAAGCGGAGCGCAGATCCGGGGGCCACTCGTTCGCAGAGCGGTGAAGAGTGCTTCCGGTGATGCCTCTGGCTTCGGGCGGGAGCTTGCCGCCATGCGTGTGGTAGCGGCAGCTCTCTGCACGCGAGTGGATCCCGGCTCGCGCTGCGCTTGGCGGGGGCGACTCAGTGCCTGCTGCCTGTTTGCGCGCTCACCTTTCGCTGGCGGGCATTCCCGTGCTGCCGCGTACGACAAGTTCAACCGGCAGGAGCCGGTGCAGGCTGGGCGGGGTGCCGGTTTCGATCAGGTCCAGCAGCACGTCCATGGCTTCCTCGCCGATTTCGCGGCGGGGCTGGCGCACGGTGGTCAATGGCGGAGTGGTGCAGCTGGAGAACTGGATGTCGTCAAAGCCCATCACGGCCACATCTTCCGGCACTTTCAGGCCGCGCCGGGTCAGTTCCATGATCACGCCGATGGCCATTTCATCATTGGCGCAGAAGAAGGCCGTCGGGGGCTCCTCCATGCCATCCATGCTGGCTGCGGCCCTGACACCGCTTTCGATGGAAAAGTCGCCGGGCAGCAGCAGGCCCGGGTCGAGCGGAATGCCCGCTGCCGCGAGCGCAGCAGCATAGCCGTCCTGCCGCTGGCGCGTCAGGATGTTGCGCGCCGGGCCTGCCACATAGGCGATGCGGCGGTGGCCGGCGGCGATCAGATGTTCCGTGGCGAGCCGTGCCGCGGCCTGATTGTCGATGCCGATGAAGGGCAAGCCGGGCATTTCGATTTCCTCGCAGACCGAAATCATCGGCGGCGGGTTGGCCGGAATGCTGCCCGCGGGCCAGGGCAGGCGGCCCGAAAGCAGCACAAGCCCGTCCACCTTGCCCGAGCGCAGGTAGGAAACATAGGTTTCCTCGATGGCCGGATCATTCTCGCTGTTGCCGATGAGCAGACCATAGCCGCGCTGCTGGGCCACGGCTTCCAGCCCGCGCAGGATGCTGGCGAAGAAGGTGTTGCCGATATCAGGCACGATGACGAGAATCATGCGCGTGCTTTTCAGCCGCAGGCTCTGCGCCATGGCGTTTGCGGTGAAGCCGGTGCTGTCGATGGCCGCCAGCACTTTCTTGCGCGTGGCCTCCGCCACCTTCGCCGGATGGTGCAATGCGCGGCTGACGGTGGCGATGGAAACACCGGCGAGGCGCGCAACGTCCTCGATCGTGGCGGTCTTGCTCTGCATGCTGTTCCCTGTCTCTGCCTTGATGCAAGGCTATATGCAACCTCTGACCTATGCCTTGCCAAACTGCGTCTGTAAATGTTTACAGCAACAGTAAAAAGGTTTACATAAGCCATGTAGGCCGTCTGGAGCATGATAATCCACGGCTTGCATCCGCGTTACCCCTGCCGGATGAAATGCAGAAACATGTTCCAGCACGCCAGCCCGGCGTCCTTCCTCAAATGGGTGAGGCGCCGGAACAGGGGGGATTTTGTCATCGCTCGGGAGGTGCGCATGAAAACGATGAAGGGTCCGGGTCTGTTTCTGGCCCAGTTCGCCGGGGATACGGCGCCGTTCAACTCGCTCAAGTCCATGGTGACCTGGGCGGCGGACCTCGGCTATCGCGGGGTTCAGATTCCGACCTGGGACAGCCGCCTGTTCGATCTGGACAAGGCCGCAGACTCTGTTGGCTATTGCGAGGATGTGGCCGGCATCTGCCGGGAGGCGGGCGTCGAGGTCACCGAGCTTGCAACGCATCTTCAGGGCCAGCTTGTGGCCGTTCATCCGGCCTATGACGTGCCATTCGATGGTTTTGCCCCGGCGGCGGTGCATGGCAATCCGGCCGCGCGGCAGGCCTGGGCGGTGGATCAGATGCTGAAGGCAGCCAAGGCCTCGCGCCATTTCGGCCTCAATTCCAGTGTCAGCTTTCCTGGTGCGCTGGCCTGGCCCTATGTCTACCCTTGGCCGCAGCGGCCGGAGGGGCTGATCGAGGCGGCCTTTGATGAACTGGCCCGGCGCTGGCGGCCCATCCTTGATGCCTATGACGAGGCGGGCGTCGATCTGTGCTACGAAATTCATCCCGGCGAGGATATCTTTGACGGCGCCAGCTTCGAGATGTTCCTGGAGCGAGTCGGCGGCCATCCGCGCTGCTGCATCAACTATGATCCGTCGCATTTCGTGCTGATGCAGCTCGACTATCTGGCTTTTATCGATATCTATCACGAGCGTATCCGCGCCTTCCATGTGAAGGATGCCGAGTTCAATCCGGACGGGCGGCAGGGCGTCTATTCCGGCTATCAGCCGTGGATCAACCGCGCCGGGCGTTTCCGCTCGCTGGGCGACGGACAGGTGGATTTCGCCGGTGTCTTCTCCCGCCTCACGGCCCATGGCTATGACGGCTGGGCCGTGCTGGAATGGGAATGCTGCATCAAGCACCCGGAAGACGGCGCGGCCGAAGGGGCGCCCTTCATCGCGGACCACATCATCCGGGTGACGGAAAAGGCCTTTGACGACTTTGCCGCCAGCGGTGCAGATGATGCTGCCAACCGGCGGATGCTGGGTCTTGCCCCGGCTGCGGCCGGCTGAGGGAGGACTGGAACATGGCAATTGAAGCAAGGGGCGGGGCGGGGCAAGGCACCCGCGTGCGCCTTGGCATGGTTGGCGGCGGGCAGGGCGGCTTCATCGGCGCCGTCCACCGCATGGCCGCGAGGCTGGATGGTGACTTTGACCTCGTGGCCGGCGCCTTCTCGTCGGATCCGGAACGGGCACGCCAGTCCGGCCTTGAGCTGGGCGTCGATCCGGCCCGCTGTTATGACAGCTTTGAAGCAATGGCGGCGGCGGAAGCGGCCAGGCCGGACGGCATCGAGGCGGTGTCCATCGTCACGCCCAACCACCTGCATTTCCCGGTGGCCCGCGCCTTTCTGAAGGCTGGCATCCACGTGATCTGCGACAAGCCGCTGACCTCGACGCTGGAGGATGCGGAAGAGCTGGTGAAGCTGGGTGAGGCCAGCGGGCGGCTGTTCGTGCTCACGCACAATTATTCCGCCTATCCCATGGTGCGGCAGGCGCGGGAAATGATCGCCAGTGGCGAGCTCGGCACCTTGCGCCTGGTGCAGGTGGAATATCCGCAGGACTGGCTGACCGAGCCGGTGGAGGAAAGCGGCCAGAAACAGGCCGCCTGGCGCACGGATCCGGCCCGCTCGGGCGCGGGCGGCTGCATTGGGGACATCGGCACCCATGCGTTCCAGCTGGCCACCTTCGTGACGCAGCTTGCCCCTTCTCAAGTGTTGGCCGATCTCAGCACCTTCGTTCCGGGCCGCCGGGTGGATGACAATGTCAACGTGCTGCTGCGGTTTGCGGGCGGGGCGCGCGGCATGCTCTGGGCCAGCCAGGTGGCGCCGGGCAACGAAAATGGCCTGCGCCTGCGCGTTTATGGCGGCAAGGGCGGGCTGGAATGGGAGCAGGAGAATCCGAACCATCTGTGGTTCACCCCCTTCGGCGAACCGCGCCGCCGCCTGACACGCGGCGGGGCAGGCACGGGACCTGCTGCCGCTGCCGTAACGCGTGTGCCCTCGGGCCATCCGGAAGGTTATCTGGAAGCCTTTGCCACGCTCTACCGCGAGGCGGCGGTTGCCATCCGTACGGCACGCGACGGCGGGCCGGTGGCCTTGCCGGAGCATCTGCCGGGCCTCAGCGACGGCCTTGCCGGCCTGCGCTTCATCGACGCCTGCATCCGCTCGTCATCTGCGGGCGGGGTGTGGACGGAGCTGTAAGCTGTTGAAAAATAGGGGCCGGAACATCTGCTGTTCCGGTCCACGCTGAAGGAAAAACCTCTCCTTCGTCATCCCGGCCGAGCGCAGCGCGAGCCGGGACCGGTGAGCCCGGGTCTCCCGGCTATGGCTCCAAAGGCAACCAACTTATACCCCGGCTCACCGGTCCCGGCTCTCACGCTGCTCGGCCGGGATGACGAAGGAGAGGGGAGGGCGGGAAGAGCGCATTCAAGCAAGGCCGGAGCATCCACTGCTCCGGCCTTTTTGCTGATCTTACACACGCACCCGCGTGCCGCTGCGGGCGGCTTCTGCAATGGCGTGGATGACCTTTTCGAATTCCAGTGCCGCTGCGAAATCCGGCCAGGGACGGGTGCCGGTTTCGATGGCGCGGAGAAAATCGGCAGCCTCGATGATCTTCAGGTCGTTGAAGCCGATCTGGTGGCCGGGGGCTGGGCAGAAGGCGCCGTAAACATCGTGATCCGGCCCGGTGAGAATGGTGCGGAAGCCCTGTTCGGCCTTCGGGCCTTCGTTGACGAAGAGCTGCAGCTCGTTCATCCGCTCCTGATCATAGATGATCATGCCCTTGGTGCCGTGGATCTCGAAGCCGAGGCGGTTCTTGCGGCCCCAGGCGGAGCGTGAGGCGGCGAAGGAGCCTTGCGCCCCATTGGCAAAGCGCAGGATGGCGGTGGCCGTATCCTCGTTTTCCACCTTGCCCCGGCCGGTGCCATCGGGCAGGGGGCGGGTTTCATGCACGGTCTGCATGTCGGCGATGAGGCTTTCGATGGGGCCGCAGATGCCGCAGAGCAGGCTGATCAGGTGGCAGCCAATATCCCCCAGCGCGCCAAGGCCTGCTTCGCCAAGCTTTGCCCGCCAGGTCCAGGGCAGGTCCGGGTCGGCCTGATAATCCTCATCCACCGCGCCGCGCACATGCACGATGCGGCCGATCCGCCCCTCCTGCACCAGCTTCTGCGCATGGCGGTAGGCGGGATTGCGGGTGTAGTTGTAGCCGGTCATGGTCAGCTTGCCGGATCGGGCGGCTGCGGCGGCCATCTCTTCGGCTTCAGCCAGCGTGAGGCCCATCGGCTTCTCGCACCACACATGCTTGCCCGCCTCAAGAGCAGCAATCGCCATGTCCTTGTGGAAACGGTTTGGCGTGGTGATCGACACCACGTCCACCTTCGGGTCATTGACCAGCGACTGCCAGTCTCCGGTGGAGCGGGCAAAGCCGAACTGGCTGGCGAAGGCGGCGGCCTTGTCTTCCGGCGTATCGCAGAGCAGTTCCAGCCGCACGTCCTGCACGTCGCCCATCACGGCGCGGGCATTGCGCCAGGCAAGCGCATGCGCCTTGCCCATGAAGCCTGTTCCGATCAGGCCAATCCCCAGGGTCATTGATTTCCTCCCGAAACCAAATAGAATTTTTATTCCATTATTGTCATCCTGCGGCTATCCTGTTTTGTCAAGCAGGATCAACGAACTGGCAAACCGCAATGTCGCACCTCTCCGCCCCGCGCAACATCGAAGCCTTCCATGCCCGTCTGCTGGAAGCGGCGGAAACCCTGCCGAAACGCCTGCGCCAATGCGCGGAATATCTGGCGGCGAACACGGACCGGATCGCCGTTTCAACGGTGGCGGAGATGGCGCTGGCGGCCGGTGTGCAGCCCTCGGCGCTGATGCGATTCTGCAAGATCCTGGGCTTTTCCGGCTATTCGGAGATGCAGCGCCTGTTCCGCGATGCCTATGCGCAGGGCTGGCCGGACTACGCGACACGGCTCAGAAACCTGCGGGAAAGCGGCGCTGGCAGCCCATCCGCCCTGCTGGCGGAGTTCATCGATGCGGGCCGGATGTCGCTGGAAAATCTCGCCAGCAGCGTCGACAGCCGCAATCTGGACAGGGCGGTGAAGATCCTTTCCGAAGCCGGAATGGTGCACCTCGTGGGCCTGCGCCGTGCCTTCCCGGTGGCGTCCTATCTCGCCTATGCCTTTGAAAAAATGGATGTTCCGGCGTTTCTGCATGATGGTGTGGGCAAGCTGGATCACCGCCATGCCATCCGCCCGGGCGATGCGCTGGTGGCCATCACCTTCTCGCCTTACAGCGGGGAAACGGTGGAACTGGCAGAGTTTGCCCGCGGCCAGGATGTGCCGGTCATCGCCATCACCGACACGGTGATGAGCCCGCTGCAGAAACTGGATGCCACGGTGCTGAGTGTGGCGGAAGTTGACTTCGGTGCCTTCCGTGCGCTGTCGGCGACGCTCTCGCTTGCCATCACGCTGGCAGTGGCCGTTGGTGCCGGACGAAAAGCCGCATCATAAAAAAACTGTTGCATCAAACCTAAAAATGGAATGAATATTCCATACCCGACGCCCGGACATATCCGGGCCGGGTGGCCGCCGGGGGGAGCCGGCGGATCCGCACTCTGGGAGGTTATGATGAGAAAAGCGCTTACCGCCGTCGCCGCTGCGGCCATCGCCGTGGCAGGCCTGTCTGCTCCGGCTGCTGCCGAAGGTGAAAAGTTCGTCCTGGTCAGCCATGCGCCGGACAGCGACAGCTGGTGGAACACCATCAAGAATGCCATCGCCGTTGCCGGCGAGCAGATGAAGGTCAGCGTCGAATACCGCAACCCGCCGACCGGTGATCTGGCCGACATGGCCCGCATCGTGGAGCAGGCGGCTGCATCCAACCCGAATGGCATCATCGTCACCATCGCTGACTATGACGTGCTGTCCGGCCCGATTTCCAACGCTGTGGCCAAGGGCATTCCGGTCATCACCATCAACTCCGGCACCATCGAGCAGTCCAAGAACCTGGGCGCGCTGCTGCATGTGGGCCAGCCGGAATATGACGCAGGCTTCGGCGCGGGCGAAAAGGCCAAGGCAGCCGGTGCCACCTCGTTCCTGTGTGTGAACCACTACATCACCAACCCGGCCTCCGTGGAACGCTGCCAGGGCTTTGCCGCAGCGCTCGGCGTGGAACTCGGTAACCAGATGATCGATGCCGGTCAGGACCCGTCCGAAATCCAGAACAAGGTCTCGGCCTATCTGCAGACCAACCCGGACACGGGCGCCATCCTTGCCCTCGGCCCCACCTCTGCGCACCCGACGCTGGCGGCGCTGGAGCAGAATGGCAAGGCTGGCCAGATCTTCTTCGGCACCTTCGATCTGTCCTCCGAAATCGCCACGGCCATCAAGGCTGGCACCATCGCCTTTGCCATCGACCAGCAGCCCTATCTGCAGGGCTACCTGCCGGTGGTGATCCTCACCAACTACGCCCGTTATGGCGTCGTGCCGGGCAACTCGATCAACTCGGGCCCGGGCTTTGTCACCAAGGACAACATCGAACTGGTTGAGAAATACGCCGGTCAGTACCGCTAAGCGGCTGATCTGAGCTGAGGTTTCAGCCCCGGCCGGGGCGGTGTGAAAGCGCCCCGGCCCCTTGCAACAGACGTTTCCTGAAAATCGAGGCAACTCATGACGGACGAGCGCATCAAGCAGGTCTCGGCCCTGCGCCGTGCCATGATCCGGCCCGAGCTGGGTGCGACCACCGGCACCGTTCTGGTCTTCCTTTTCTTCCTTCTGATCGCCGGCAACTCCGGCATGTTCGCGCCGGAAGGCATCATGAACTGGACCGTGGTGTCCGCCCAGTTTGCCATCATCGCCGTGGGCGCCTGCCTGCTGATGATTTCCGGCGAATTCGACCTTTCCGTCGGCTCCATGATCGGCTTTGCCGGCATCGTCATCGCCATTCTGAGCGTCAAATTCGGCTTGCCCGTCTGGGTGTCCATCATCGCGGCCTTTGTCATCTGCGTGACGCTGGGCTGGATCAACGGCATGCTGGTGATCAAGACCGGGCTGCCGTCCTTCATCGTGACACTGGCCTTCCTATACATCCTGCGCGGCCTCACCATCTGGCTGTCGATCCTCACCACCCGCCAGACCATCATCGGCGGCGTCAAGGATCTGGCACAGAACGACTGGCTCGCCTTCCTGTTCGGCGGCGTGATCTTCAAGAACCTCTTTGTCTGGTTCGCTGATATGGGTCTTGTCGGCAAGTTCGTGGCTGGTCCCAAGGCCGGGCTGCCGGTGGTGGAAGGCGTGCCGATGCTGGTGGTCTGGGCGCTGGTGCTCGTCGCCTTCGGCCATATCCTTCTCACCCGCACCAAGTTCGGCAACTGGATCTTTGCCTCCGGCGGTGATGCGCAGGCGGCCCGCTATGTGGGCGTGCCGGTCAACCGGGTGAAGGTGCTGATGTTCATGTTCACCGCCTTCTGCGCCACCGTATTTGCCACCTGCCAGGTGATCGAATTCGGTTCGGCGGCGGCGGACCGCGGCCTGCTGAAGGAGTTCGAGGCCATCATCTGCGTGGTCATCGGCGGGGCGCTGCTCACCGGCGGCTATGGCTCGGTCATCGGCGCGGCGCTGGGCGCCATCATCTTCGGCGTGGTGCAGCAGGGTCTTTTCTTCTCGGGCGCTGAAAGCTCGCTCTTCCGGGTGTTCCTCGGCACGATCCTGATCCTCGCCGTGATCCTCAACACCTACATCCGCCGCATGATCACGGGAGAACGCTGATGTCCGCCCCGCTCATCGAACTGCGCAACATCGAAAAGCATTTCGGCCCCGTGATCGCGCTGGCTGGCGTCAGCTTCGACGTGAAGGCCGGAGAATGCCACTGCCTGCTCGGCGACAACGGCGCCGGCAAGTCCACCTTCATCAAGACCATGGCCGGCGTGCACAAGCCGACCAAGGGCGAGATCCTGGTGGACGGCAAGGCTACGGCCTTCAACAGCCCGCGTGACGCCATGGGTGCAGGCATTGCCACGGTCTATCAGGATCTGGCGATGATCCCGCTGATGTCGGTCACCCGGAATTTCTGGATGGGCCGCGAGCCGGAGAAGAAGTTCGGCCCGTTCCGCTTCATCGACTTCGACAAGGCTAACCGGGTGACGCTGGAGGAAATGGCCAACATGGGCATTCACCTGCGCGAGCCGGAACAGGCGGTCGGCACGCTTTCGGGCGGCGAGCGCCAGACGGTGGCCATCGCCCGTGCGGTCTATTTCGGCGCCAAGGTGCTGATCCTCGACGAGCCGACTTCGGCGCTCGGCGTGCGCCAGACCTCCAACGTGCTGGCGACCATCGACAAGGTGCGCAAGCGCGGTATTGGTGTCGTCTTCATCACCCACAATGTGCGCCATGCCATGGCGGTGGGTGACCGGTTCACCGTGCTGAACCGGGGCAAGACGCTGGGCACCGCAAAACGCGGGGAAATCAAGCCGGAAGAATTGCAGGACCTGATGGCAGGCGGCAAGGAACTGGCTGAACTAGAGGGTTCGCTCGGCGGCACGATCTGATGTGTTGCGGGCTCATTTAGGAAAGACCGACATGACAATGCGTTTCGCAGTATTGGGGGCAGGGCGGATTGGCCGCGTCCATGCCAAGGCGATCGCCGCGACGGAAGGAGCCACGCTGATTGCCGTGGCCGATCCCATCGCAGCGGCGGCTCAGTCGCTGGCGGCGGAGCATGGCTGCTCCATCCGCACCATCGACGAGATTGAAGCGGCAAAGGATGTGGATGCGGTCATCATCTGCACCCCGACCGACACCCACGCAGACCTGATCGAGCGCTTCGCCCGCGCCGGCAAGGGCATCTTCTGCGAAAAGCCGGTGGACCTGAACGTCCAGCGCGTCAAGGACTGCCTGAAGACGGTGAAGGAAACCGGCGCGACGCTGATGGTCGGCTTCAACCGCCGCTTCGATCCGCATTTCGCCGCGCTCAAGGCCACCATCGACAGCGGCCGCATTGGCGATGTGGAGATGGTGACGATCACCTCCCGCGATCCTTCGCCCCCTCCGTATGAGTACATCTCCCGCTCGGGCGGCATCTTCCGTGACATGACCATCCATGACTTCGACGTGGCCCGCTGGCTGCTGGGCGAGGAAGTGGAAACGGTGATGGCTTCTGCCTCCGTTCTGGTCGATCCGGAAATCGGCAAGCGCGGTGATTTTGACAGCGTCAACATCATCCTGCGCACTGCGTCGGGCCGACAGGCGATCATCACCAACACCCGCCGCGCGGTCTATGGCTATGACCAGCGCATCGAGGTGCTGGGTGCCAAGGGCATGGTGGCTGCCGAGAACCTGCGCGAAGCCAACATCGAGGTGGCTGATGCCAGCGGCTATCACAAGCCGCCGCTGCTCGACTTCTTCATGACCCGCTACACGGCAGCCTATGCCGCCGAGATCACCGCCTTCATCAAGGCCGTGACGGACAAATCCGTGCCGCCCACCACGGGCGAGGACGGGCTGAAGGCACTGGCTCTGGCGGAAGCGGCGCTGAAGTCGGTTGCGGAAGGGCGTGCCGTGCGCCTCTCGGAAATCACGGGCTGAAGGACCAACGCGGATGAGCAAGACCCTCGATCTCATCACCATCGGCCGGTCCTCGGTCGATCTCTATGGCTCCCAGGTGGGTGGCCGTCTTGAGGATATGGGCAGCTTCCAGAAATATATCGGAGGCTCGCCCACCAACATTGCCGCCGGTTCCGCGCGGCTTGGCCTCAAGGCTGGCCTCATCACCCGCGTGGGGGATGAGCACATGGGCCGCTTCATCCGCGAACAACTGGTGCGCGAGGGCGTGGACGTGACGGGCGTGAAGACCGACCCGGAACGCCTCACCGCCCTCGTGCTGCTGGGCATCCGTGACGACAAGCAGTTCCCGCTGATCTTCTACCGCGAGAACTGCGCCGACATGGCGATCTGCGAGGACGACATCGACCCCGCATATATCGCCAGCGCAAGGGCGGTGGTGGCCACCGGCACGCACCTGTCCCATCCGCGCACCGAAGCTGCCGTGCTGAAGGCCCTGCGCCTTGCCCGCGAAAGCGGCGGCCAGACGGCACTCGACATTGATTACCGCCCCAACCTCTGGGGCCTGTCCGGCCATGGCGACGGCGAGAACCGCTTCATTGCTTCGGCCAAGGTGACGGCCCGCCTGCAGCAGCACCTTTCCCTGTTCGATCTGATCGTCGGCACGGAAGAAGAGTTCCACATTGCAGGCGGCTCCACCAACACCATCGAGGCGCTGCGCGCCGTGCGGGCGCTGACGGGGGCGACGCTGATCTGCAAGCGCGGGCCCATGGGCGCTGCCGCCTTTGCCGGGGCCATTCCCGATACGCTGGATGAAGGCGAGGCTGGGCCGGGCTTTCCCATCGAGGTGTTCAACGTGCTGGGCGCGGGCGACGGCTTCATGGCGGGCCTGCTGAAGGGCTGGCTCGACGGCGAGACCTGGCCGCGTGCGCTGACCTATGCCAATGCCTGCGGTGCCTTTGCCGTGTCGCGCCATGGCTGCACGCCGGCCTATCCGTCCTGGGAGGAGCTGCAGTTCTTCCTGAAGCGCGGCGTCGTCACGCCAGCGCTGCGCAAGGATGCGGAGCTGGAGCAGGTGCACTGGTCCACCAACCGCTCCTATGACTGGCCGTCGATGCATGTCTTTGCCTTCGACCACCGCCGTCAGATGGAGGAGCTGCCGGGGGCAACGCCGGAGAAGATCGGCGCCTTCAAGAAGCTCTGCCTTGCCGCCGTGGAAGAAGTGGCTGCCGGCAAGACCGGGTACGGCCTTCTGTGCGACAACCGCCTTGGCCGCGATGCGCTGCATCAGGCGGCGGGCAAGGGGCTGTGGATCGGCCGTCCGGTCGAGTGGCCCGGCTCGCGTCCGCTGACGCTGGAGCCGGAGCTGGGGCCGGACTATGGCGGGCTCGCCGAGTGGCCGCTGGAGCATGTGGTCAAGGTTCTGTGCTTCTGCCATCCGGAGGACGATGCGGCCCTGTGGGCAGAGCAGGAAGCGGTGATCCAGCGCCTGTTTGCCGCCGCCCGCCGCAACCGGCTGGAATTCCTGCTTGAGGTCATCCCCTCCAAGGTTGGCCCGGTGGATGACGAAACGACCGCCCGTATCATCGAGCGCTTCTACAAGCTGGGTGTTTATCCGGACTGGTGGAAACTGGAGCCAATGCGCTCCGATGCTGCCTGGAAGCGCACCTGTGACATGATCAAGGCCTATGATCCGCGTGTGCGCGGCATCGTGGTGCTCGGTCTTGACGCGCCGGAGGACGAGCTTGCGGCCTGCTTTGCCACGGCTGCCCAGCATGATCTGGTCAAGGGCTTTGCGGTGGGGCGTACCATCTACAGCGAGGCGGCACGCGGCTGGCTCGCCGGAACCATGACGGATGCTGAGGCCATCGCACAGATGGCCGGAAAATTCGCCCGCCTGTCCGCCACATGGGATGCGGCACGCGGTGCAACGGGAGTTGCGGCATGAGCAAGGTAAGACTGACTGCCGCCCAGGCCATGGTGCGCTGGCTTTCCAGCCAGATGACCGAAGACGGCGTGCCCTTCATCGCCGGTGTCTGGGCCATCTTCGGCCATGGCAATGTGGCCGGCATTGGTGAAGCGCTGTACGGCGTGCGCGACACGCTGCCCACGTGGCGGGGCCACAACGAGCAGGGCATGGCCCATGCGGCCATCGCCTATGCCAAGCAGCTTGGCCGCCGCCGGGCCATGGCGGTGACTTCCTCCATCGGCCCCGGCGCCACCAACATGGTGACGGCGGCAGCGCTGGCCCATGTTAACCGGCTGCCGGTGCTGTTCGTGCCGGGCGATGTCTTCGCCAATCGCGGGCCGGACCCGGTGCTGCAGCAGATCGAGGATTTTGGCGACGGCACCATCAGCGCCAACGACTGCTTCCGCCCGGTCTCGCGCTATTTCGACCGCATCATGCGGCCAGAGCAGCTGCTGACGGCCCTGCCGCGCGCCATGGCGGTGATGACCGATCCGGCCGATTGCGGCCCGGTGACGCTTGCCTTCTGTCAGGATGTGCAGGCGGAAGCCTATGACTGGCCGGAAGAGTTCTTCGCCCCCCGCGTCTGGCGCCAGCGCCGCCAGCGCCCGGACGAGGCGGAACTGGCCGAAGTGGTGGCCCTGATCCGCGCCGCGAAAAAGCCGGTGCTGATCGCAGGCGGCGGCGTGCATTATTCCGGCGCGACGGAAGCGCTGAAGGCCTTTGCCGAGGCGCATCAGATCCCCGTGGCGGAAAGCCAGGCGGGCAAGTCGGCCCTGCCGTGGGATCATCCGCTCAACCTTGGCCCGGTCGGCGTCACCGGATCGGAAAGCGCCAACAGCGCCGCGAAGGATGCCGATCTCGTTATCGGCGTTGGCACCCGTTTTCAGGATTTCACCACCGGCTCCTGGGGCCTGTTCCGCAATCCGGCGCGCAAGCTCGTCTCCATCAACGTCGCAGCCTATGACGCCATGAAGCATGGCGCGGTGCCGCTGCAGGGCGATGCCCGCGTCTGCCTTGGCGAATTGTCAGCGCAGCTGGGTGCCCACAAGGGCCCGGTCGTTGCCGCAAGCCTCAAGGCGGACTGGTTTGCCAAGGTCGATCCGCTGACGGCTGCGCCGGAAGCGGATGCTAACGGCCTGCCCACGGATCAGCAGGTCATCGGCGCCGTGCAGCGTGCCGCTGGTCCCGATACGGTGGTGATGTGCGCCGCCGGCACCATGCCGGGCGAATTGCACAAGCTGTGGAAGGCGAGCCGCCCCATGTCCTACCACATGGAATACGGCTTCTCTTGCATGGGCTATGAGATCGCCGGAGCGCTGGGCATCAAGATGGCCGAGCCGGAGCGCGACGTCATCTGCATGGTCGGCGACGGCAGCTACATGATGATGAATTCCGAACTCGCCAGCGCCGTGATGCTGGGCCAGAAGATCACCGTCGTCATCACCGACAACCGGGGCTACGGCTGCATCAACCGGCTGCAGATGGGCACCGGCGGAGCCGAGTTCAACAACCTTCTCGACCACACCAACCACACCAACCCCAGCCATATCGACTTCGTCGCCCATGCAGGTGCCATGGGGGCGAAGGCGGTGAAGGCCGGGTCCATTGCGGAGCTGGAGGCAGCCCTTGCCGAAGCGAAGACGGCAAGCGGCCCGTTTGTGGTGGTCATCGACACCGATCCCTATCCTTCCACGCCCCATGGCGGCCACTGGTGGGATGTGGCGGTGCCGGAAGTTTCCGCCCGTGCCGAAGTGCGGGCGGCGCGCGAGTCCTACGAACGTTCGCTTCAGGAAAGAAACTGAACCATGATCCTCTATGGCACCAACCCTATTGCCTGGTCCAACGACGACGACCAGACCCTCGGCGCCCATATTTCGCTTGAGCAGTGCCTCGACGAAACCGCCAAGATCGGCTTCGACGGCATCGAGAAGGGCCACAAGCTGCCCGCGACGCCGGAAGGCATCGCCAAGGAGCTGGGCGGACGCGGCCTGAAATACATCTCGGGCTGGCATTCGCTGAACCTTCTGACCAACTCCGTCGAGGACGAGAAGGCGGCGATGCAGCCCTTCCTCGACCTGCTGAAGGCGGTGGGTTCGAAGGTGATCATCACCTGCGAAACCTCCAATGCCATTCATGGCAATGACGGCGTGCCGGTGAACAACAAGCCGGTGCTGGCCGCTTCCGAATGGGCGGACTTCGGCCGGGGCGTCGAGGCGCTGGCGGCCTTTGCGGCAGAGCAGGGCATCACGCTGGTCTATCACCACCACATGGGCACGGTGGTGGAGAGCGAGGCGGAAATCGACCTGTTCATGCAGCACACGGGACCGGCCACCAAGCTGCTGTTCGACACGGGCCATTGCTACTTCGGCGGCGGCAATCCGGCAGCAGTGGCCGAGCGCCACATGGCCCGCGTGCGCCATATCCATGCCAAGAACGTGCGGCCGGACATCATGCGTCAGGTGCGTGAGGAAAACCTCTCCTTCCTCGAAGGCGTGCGCCGCGGTGTCTTCACCGTGCCGGGCGATGCGGAAGGCGGCGTCGATTTCCTGCCCGTGCTGAAGAGTGCAGCCGCGCACGGCTACGAAGGCTGGCTTGTCATCGAGGCCGAGCAGGACCCGAGCGTTCGCAATCCCTTCGAGTACCAGAGCATGGGCTTCAACGCCCTGCGCAGCTTCGCCCGCGAGGCTGGGCTCGACAAGGGCAGGTGATGGAGGGGGCTGCCGGATCTACATATCAGGTCCGGAGATTGCCCGCAGTGATGCGTTTGATCTATGGCAGGGCCTCTCCGCCCCCCTCCCCCTCGTGGGGAGGGGTAAGGGGTGGGGGTATGATCCCACAACTATCTGAAGTATATATGATTTCTTGAAGAGGCGTCAGGAGGAGCAGCTGTCTCTGGTCAATGGATGCTTTGCCAGACGGAAAGGCTTTCCCCCCACCCCTAACCCCTCCCCACGAGGGGGAGGGGAGCGGAGGCGCCGTGCCTGAGTGATCAGGATTCAGACTTTCACCGAGGTTACCTTCGGCTTCAGGTACGATGTATGCATGCAGTAAAAAGGGGGAGAGGGGTGCTGCGGCAAAAGGCAGAGCTAGGGAAACACGGCAGGAAGCTTTAAACCATATATGTTTCAGCACAGGCCCCTGCCATCTGCTACGCTCGGCGTTCCCGCTTTCCCCTGATCCCAGGCAGCAAAGAGACCTTGATGAAGATTATTGACCCGACCCATTCCTTCTACGGCCCGCTGTGGCGGCGCATTGCCATTGTGGTGGTTGCGGCTGGCTGGGCCGGGTTTGAATACTGGAACGGCTCCACCGGCTGGGCGCTGTTCTTCGCGGCCATTGCGGCCTATGCCGCATGGGCGCTGATCATCACCTACAAGCCGCAACAGGGCGGAGACGGAACGGCATGAGCAAGCTTCTGAGAAAGCCGCAAGGCACCCACGGCAAGACCCACGCCATCACGCCGGAAAGCGCCGGCTGGGGCTATGTGGGATTTGATCTTTACCGACTGAAGGCGGGCGAGACTGTTGGTGAGGCCACCGGCGGACGTGAAGTCATCCTCGTGCTGGTCGAGGGCAAGGCCCGTCTTTCCGCATCGGGCAAGGACTTCGGCGAGATGGGCCTGCGCATGGACGTGTTCGAGCGCCTGCCGCCCGCCTGCCTCTATGTGCCGGACCAGTCGGACTGGGCCGTCACCGCCACCACGGATCTGACGCTGGCCGTCTGCTCGGCACCGGGCAAGGGCACCCATGAAGCGCAGGTGCTGGGGCCGGATGGCATCCAGCTCGACCAGCGCGGGCAGGGCACCAACACGCGCTACATTCACAACATCGCCATGGAGGGGCGCGATGTGGCCGGCAGCCTGCTGGTGACGGAAGTCTTCACCCCCTCCGGCCATTGGTCCTCCTATCCGCCGCACCGGCATGACGAGGACAACTATCCGGACATGACCTATCTGGAAGAGACCTATTACCATCGGCTCAACCCGGCGCAGGGCTTCGGTATCCAGCGTGTCTTCACCGAGGACGGCTCCCTCGACGAGACGATGGCCGTTTCCAACCACGACGTGGTTCTGGTCCCCAAAGGCCACCACCCCTGCGGCTCGCCTTATGGCTACGAGATGTATTATCTCAACGTCATGGCCGGCCCCTTGCGCAAGTGGCGCTTCAAGAACCACCCGGACCACGACTGGATCTACCAGCGCGACATGGTGAAGTGAGGAATAGGGAGCGTCCCAGCTAGGTTTTGGCTGTTTTCTCTCGCAGATGCACATGTCTGTTTCGAAAAGAAGCCCCCGTGATGCTTTAGGTTTGTGGCAGGACCTCTCCGCCCCCCTCCCCCTGGTGGGGAGGGGTAAGGGGTGGGGGGCTGCGCCTGCAAGGGTTTGAAAACTGAACCTTTTTCTGAAGAAGCATCAAGAGGAGCGGCTCCGCAGAACCGGTGAATACCCTGCCCGCCAGAGAAGCCCCCTGTACCACTTATCGCGATCCGTTCTGCTTTGTCGTAGGCTGTTCGGATCGGGCGAGCCTGCCGGGAGCAACCTATCGCCCCTGTGCCTTGAGCACCTGGGGGGGACCTGTGCCCCGGCAGGAGGCCGTGGTGGATGCCTTGTGGGGAGTCCGCGCCATCGAGCGCCAGTACAGGGATCGGCAGGCATCGCGGCGGCTCGAGGATGACTTGAGGAGATCGTCATGGACGAGGATCGGCCGGACTGGTTCGTGGGCGTCGACTGGGCATCGCAGACGCACCACGTTGTTCTCATCGATGCCCGCGGCCGCAAGATTGCCGAGCGTGGCTTTCCTCATGGCGGGGAAGGCATGGCGGAGATGACGGCCTGGATCGGCAGGCACACGGGAGCGGCGCCAGCGAAGGTCCCCGTGGCCATCGAGGTGCCGCATGGTCCCGTCGTCGAGGGGCTGATGGAGCGTGGCTTTCCCGTCCACGCCATCAACCCCAAGCAGCTCGACCGCTTCCGCGACCGCTTCTCGACCGCTTCCGCGACCGCTTCTCGACCGCTTCTCGACCGCTTCCGCGACCGCTTCTCGCCCGCTGGCGCCAAGGACGACAGCCGGGACGCGGAGGTGCTGGCGAGTGCGCTCAGGACCGATCCGCGCTGCCTCCGGCGCCTGGAGCCACTCGACCCGGCCGTCGTGGAATTGCGCGAGTGGTCGCGCATCGCCGAGGACCTGCGGCATGACCGTAACCGGCTCGGCAACCGCGTCCGCGAGCTTCTCTGGCGTTACTATCCGCAGATGCTGGAATTGACCGATGACGCCGCTGCGCCCTGGTTCCTGGAGCTCTGGGCGCTCGTTCCAACACCCGGCAAGGCTGCCCGCGTCCGCGAGCTCACCGTCGAGCGGCTCTTGAAGAAGCATCGCATCCGCCGCATCTGCGCGGCTGAAGCCCTCGGCCGGCTGCGTGCACCCGCGCTGACTGTCGCGCCCGAAACGCAGAGTGCAGCGGTGGACCATCTGGCGTCCGTCGCCAAGCGGCTCCAGCTCGTCAATCGCGAGATCGCAAGCGCCGATGACCGCCTCGACCGGTTGACCGCCCGCCTCGCCGGGGCCGGGGACGGGGCCACGGACGGAGAGGGGGACGGCCGGGAGACCGGGCCGGGGCAAATCCCTGAGCAGCATGACGTGACGATCCTGCGAACCTTGCCGGGCGTCGGAAGGATCGTCATCGCCACGCTGCTCGCAGAAGCCTACGAAGCCCTGCGGCGAAGAGATTATCACGCTCTGCGATGCCTGTCCGGCGTCGCACCCGTCACCCGGCGCTCCGGCAAGAGCCGCATCGTCGTCATGCGCCAGGCCGCCGATGGCCGGTTGCGAAACGCAGTCTACCACTGGGCACGCGTCGCCACCCAGCACGACCCGGTCAGCCGCGACAGGTACACCGCCCTCAGGAAACGAGGCCACAATCACGCACGCGCACTCCGTTCCGTCGCAGACCGTCTCCTCGCCGTCGCATGCGCCATGCTCACAACAGGAACGGCCTTCAACGCAAATCACGCCACGAAAGCCACTTGCTAAATGGTGGGGGGGGACTCCCCACCCCTAACCCCTCCCCACGAGGGGGAGGGGGGCTGAAACGCTGTGCCGGGTGCTCTATTCAGATTGGCAGGAATGCCTCCCCCTGCTCACACGGCGCAATCCTGACCGGTTCCGAGGCATCGGCACCGATCGTGTGGCAGGTGCCGTTTGCGCAGAGGGTCCAGCCGGAGACGGTGGCACCGGAGGCTGCGAGCAGAAGTTCCGGTTGCGGCGGCAGGGTGGGTGTCCAGATCCACCAGCCGTCCTGAAGCCGGGCGCCATCGCCCGGTTCCATGCCTGCGCCCGAGCCGCGCACGCGGGCCTCCTGAAGTTTGAGGCCGTCCTGCGTCACCACCCAGGTTTCCTGCCACTGCGTCTTTTCGACGGAGTGGGTCCATTCCAGCGTGAAGGGGCCGGAGAGGCTGAGCGTCAGCGCTCCGGCCAGAAGGCAGGCGCTCATGTGCCTGCGTTCGGGGTGGCCTTCTTGCCTGCCGCCATGTTGGCCCTCCAGACGAGGAAGGCGAAGAGGGCGAAGAGCCCCAGCCCCACTTCATCCGTGACCGGCAGGGCCGCCACCAGCGTGAAGGCCGAGGCGATGGCAAGCACCCGCATCCACCAGGCCAGCGGCACGCCGAGCCAGCCGATGACGGCTGCGCCCCACAGGCTGATGGCAATGGCGACCTTGAGGACGATGTAGATCACCGCCGGGACATAGCCGATGCTTTCTGCCAGCGCCCCGCCATCCTGCAGCATCAGGGCCGGGGTATAGACGGCCATGAAGGGGATGACGAACCCGGCTGCCGCCACTTTCACGGCCTCGAAGGAGATCTTCAGCCCGCTTTCCTTGGCGATGGGGCTTGCGGCAAAGCAGGCGAGCGCAACGGGCGGGGTGAGGTCGGCGAGGATGCCGAAATAGAACACGAACATGTGGCTGACGATCAGCGGCACGCCGAGTTCCAGCAGGGCAGGGCCTGCGATGGACGAGGTGATGATGTAGTTCGGGATGGTCGGAATGCCCATGCCCAGCACGATGCAGGTGATCATCGTCAGAAGCAGCGAGAGGAACAGGCTGTTCTGGCCGACGCTGACGATGAACTGGCCGAAGGTGGTGGCCGCGCCCGTCAGCGTCATGGTGCCGATGATGATGCCGACGAGGGCACAGGCGACGCCCACGGGCAGGGCGGTGCGGGCGCCTTCTCCAAGGCTGTCGCGGCACAGGGCCAGCGTGTTGCGCCCGCCCTTGGTGAAGATGTTGAGGAGAATGAGCGCCGAAATGGCGATCAGCAGCACCTTGATGCCGAGGGAGAAGAAGGCAGCCCCCGTCAGCCCGAGGCCGATCCAAAAGATCGTGCGGATGACACCCTGCGGCAGGCCGAGGGCAACGGAGCCGCCGAGGATCAGCAGGACGGTCAGTCCCAGACCAATGGTGCCGGCGAAGAGCGGCGTGTAGCCGCCGAAAAGGAGATAGACCAGCACGCCGAGCGGCAGCAGCAGGAACCAGCCTTCCTTCAGCGCCTTCACGGCGGAGGGCAGTTCGTCCTTCGGCAGGCCGCGCAGGTTCCGCTTGCCCGCTTCCAGATGCACCATCCAGAAGGCAGAGGCGAAATAGAGCACGGCAGGAATGAGGGCCGCCTGCACCACCTCGTAATATTCGACGCCCAGCGTTTCGGCCATGATGAAGGCCACCGCGCCCATGACCGGCGGCATGATCTGGCCACCCATGGAGGATGTGGCCTCCACACCACCGGCAAAGGCCGGGCGGTAGCCGAAGCGCTTCATCAGGGGAATGGTGAACTGGCCGGTGGTGACCACATTGGCAACGCCCGAGCCGGAAATCGTGCCCATAAGCCCTGAGGAAATGACCGACACCTTGGCGGCCCCGCCCGTGGCATGGCCGACGAGGCCGAGGCTGACATCGGTGAAAAGCTTGATCATCCCGGCCCGCTCCAGGAAGGAGCCGAAGAGGATGAACAGGAAGATGAAGCTGGAGCTGACATAGACCGGAATGCCGTAGATGCCTTCCGTGCCATAGGTCATGTGCTCGACAACCTGCGCAAAATCGTAGCCGCGATGGTCCAGCGGCGCGGGCAGATACTGACCGAATAGGCAGTAGGCGAGAAACAGCCCCGCAATGATGGGCAGCGCCAGCCCCATCATGGCCCAGGCGGCGGCAAAGACCGTGACGAGCGCGACGACTCCCATTGCCAGATCCCGCGGCAGCGGGTCGCCTGCCCGGATCAGAAGGTCCGTGTAATCCCACCACTGGTAGGCCGCGACGGAAACGGCGGCGAAAGCCATCAGCCAGGCGGCGATGCGCACCGGCAGCTTGTCATGCCGGGCGGCGGCGACCAGCGGGAAGGTCAGCAGGCCGAGAAAGCCGACATGCACCGCGCGCACGATCTGGCTCGGCAGGTCGATGACATGGGCGGCCGTGGCGATCTGGAAGGCGGAAAAGGCAAAGGCGATCCAGAACAGCAGGCGGCCTTCAAAGCCTTCCTGAAAGCCAGCGCCATGCGGGTCTTCCTGAGGCGCAGCAATCTGGGTCTGCGGAGAGAGGGGTGTGCTCATGCGCGGCTCGAACTTTCGCGGGGTGCGGCAATGCGGAAAGGGAAAAAGGGGGAGCGCAGATGCTGCGCTCCCCCCGTCAGCCGGGGCCCTTACATCAGGCCCTTTTCCTTGTAGTAGCGTTCGGCACCGGGATGCAGCGGCACGGGCATGCCGGTGAGGGCATTGTCGAGGCTGATGGCCCGGGCGGCCGCATGGGCGGCGACCATTTCCGGCAGGTTCTCGAACAGCTGCTTGGTCATCTGGTAGGCGGTTTCTTCCGAGACATCCTCATGGGTGATGAGGAAGTTGACGACCGCGACCGTCGGCACATCGGCGCTCTGGCCGTCATAGGTGCCTGCCGGAATGGTGGCGGCGATATAGGGGGCACCCAGTTTTGCGACCACATCTTCCGGTACGGCCACCATGTTGACCGGAACCGAGGTGGCAAGGTCCTTCAGCGAGGCAACGCCAAGGCCTGCGGACTGCAGGGTGGCGTCGAGCTGGCGGTTCTTCATCAGTTCCACGGACTCGGCGAAGGGCAGGTATTCGGTCTTGGACAGATCCGAGTAACCCATGCCGGCGGCGGCAAAGATGGCGCGGGCATTCAGTTCGGTGCCGGACTTGGCCGCACCCACGGACAGGCTCTTGCCCTTCAGGCCGGCCAGATCGGTGATGCCGCTGTCCTTGGAGGCAACGATCTGGATGTAGTTCGGATAGATGGCGGCAATGCCGCGCAGCTTGGTCAGGGGCGCCTTGAAACCGGCCTCGGCATCGCCTTCCCAGGCGAGCTTGACGGAATCACCGAGGGCAAAGCCGATCTCGCCCTTGCCTTGCTGGAGCAGGTTGAGGTTTTCGACCGAGGCCTTGGTGGCCTGCACCTGCGGGCGGGCGCCTTCGATCTTGTCGCCATAGATTTTCGACAGGGCAACGCCCAGCGGATAGTAGACGCCGGATGTGCCGCCCGTGAGCACGTTGATGAATTCGGCCTTGGCCGGGGCCATGGCAACGCCCATTGCGGTGGCAGCGATGGCAGCAGCACCAAGCGAACGCTTGATCAGGTTCATGAATATGCCTCCCTTTTGGTTCCGGTCTTTTCGTCCGGCATGCAGCACGGCTGGGGCCGCAACTGCCTTCTGGCTCATGGCCACACGGGCACAAGGTCTCCTCCCGTGAGCCTTACCGGCAGCAAACGTAGCGGGGGAAACGGCGCAAGAGCAACCGTGTTTATACCGAGGCCATCCGGGGGAGGGTGCCTGTGGAACGAGGTGCGTTGCTCAGCCGCCGAGGGCAGCCTCGATCAGCCGGGGAAGGCCCAGCCTTGCGGCACCTGTCAGCGGGGCGCCGCCGCCGAGCTGCGAGCGGCGGATCTCCGGCGGAGCAGGGTGGCACAGCGGCAGAAGCGTGCTGACGCGGGCGATGAAATCCGGCCTTGCGCCGATCGAGCCGCCCAGCACCACAAGGGCGGGGTTGGTGATGGCGGCAAGGGCGGCAATGGCGCGGGCGGCCAGCCGGGCGGTTTCGTCCAGAACGGCTTCGGCGGCGGCATCGCCTTGTTCTGCCCGGGCGAAAATCTCCGGCACGGTGATGTCTTCACCGCTCAGGGCAAGGTAACGGCGGCGCATGCCGTGGGAGCCTGCTTCCTGCTCCAGCGCGCCGCAGTCCCGCGATTGCGGGTCAAAGGGATCGGCGCCAAACGGCAGGAAGGCGATTTCTCCGGCCGCATGCGCGGCGCCGCGCAAGAGCCGGCCATCGCAGATGAGGCCGCAGCCGATGCCGGTGCCCACGGAAACATAGGCCATGTCCAGAACAGGAGCTGCGGCGGACAGCGCCCACCTTTCGCCTTCGGCGGAGAGGTTCACGTCATTTTCCAGCTGCACGCTGCACCCGAGCGCTTCGGCAAAGGCGGCACGCACGTCGAATGTGTCGAAGGCCGGAATGTTGGGGGCCATCATCACCCGGCCTGCCGTGAGGTCCGGTGCGCCGGGCACACCGATGACGGCATGGCGCACCCGGCTCCAGTCAAGCCCTGCAGCCGCAGCCGCTTCCCGGCACAGGCGCGCGATCTGGGTGATGACGTGCTGGCCGCCCCGGTCATCCGTTGGCTCTGTCAGGCCGGGCAGAAGCGTGCCGGTGAGGGTTGAGAGCGCAACCGCCACCTTGGTGCCGCCCAGATCCACCACGGCGCAGCAGGCCGCGTCCGCAATGGGCGCGAAAACGCAGGCGCGCCGCCCGATATGACCTCCGGTCTCGCCGGTCTGCCGGATGAGGCCCGCGGTCTCCAGCGCCCGGCAGATGAGCGTCAGCGTCTGTTTCGATAAGCCGCAGCGGCGCGCCAGTTCAGCCCGGGACATGGGGCCATCCAAGAGAAGCTGCCGGAAGACGGCGTGATGCGTGGCCGGATGCTGCGGGAGTGGTGACATATTAGGTGCTTTTAGTTCGTCAGGTTGACGAACTAAATTCCTGATCCTCCTTGTTGTCAAGCGCCGGACCGTCTTGCAGCGCCGGAGTGCATGTAATAATGTAACATCGTCGCGCGCGCTTGCCAGTGCGTGCCAGATGCTTATCTCTAGCCGGGATCCTGGCCGATTGCCTTCAGGCAGGACAGGGTGAGCTGCAGCCGCCGGTGCGAGGAATTGGGGACGGAATGCCAAAGATCACGCAGAAAATCCCCGTTATCGTCCTCACCGGCTTTCTGGGCTCGGGCAAATCCACGCTCTTGCAGGAGTTGCTGACCCGCGAGAACGGGCAGGACACGGCGGTCATCATCAATGAATTCGGCGAGGTGCCGATTGACCATGATCTGGTCCGGGTGGGCCGGGGCGAGCTGATGCGCACCTCCACCGGCTGCCTGTGCTGCACCGCCGGGGCCGATGTGCGTGCCACCCTGTACGAGCTGTATGAAGCGGTGGAGAGCGGCGATGTGGCCCCGTTCTCCCGCGTCATCATCGAAACCACGGGCCTTGCCGATCCCGCGCCGCTGGTCAACCAGCTGGTGGCCGGCGCCATGCCCGCCATGGGACTGCGTGATCATGTGGTGGCACGGCACTTCGTGCTCGCCGGTGTCGTCACCACGGTGGACATCATCACCGGCGAAATCACGCTGGAGAACCATTTCGAAGCGGCCAAGCAGGTGGCCTTTGCCGACCGGATCGTGCTGACCAAGACAGATCTGGCGCAGGACCCGGCGAGCAAACGCGATATCGCCCTGCTGGCAGAAGGCCTGCGGCAGCTGAACCCTGCGGCTGAACTCATCGACCGGCACGGGGAGGGTGTTGATCTCGACAGCCTGTTCGTGCCGCGCAACTATCAGCCGGCCAGCCTTGGCGAGGATGTGCTGGGCTGGCTCGCCATGGATCAGGCGGTCAGCGCCGAAGGCGGCCATGCGCATGGCAAGAGCGGCCTTTCCCGCCACGCCGCGCGGGTGAACAGCTTCGTGCTCACCTCCGATGCGCCGTTCGCGGAGGCCAACTACAAGCGCTTCATGGATGTGCTGGTCAAGGCGGCCGGGCCGCGCCTCCTGCGCGTCAAGGGATTGATCGCGCTGGAAGATGCGCCGGACAAGCCGCTGGTCATCCATGCGGTGCAGCATGCCGTGTTTCCGGCGGTGCAGCTGGAGGCCTGGCCGAGCGAAGACCGGCGCGGGCGCCTCGTCTTCATCACGGATGAGCTGGAGGAAAAGCCCGTCCGGGACCTGTTTGAAGCGGTGCTCGTCGGCCGTCCCTCGGCCATGGAGCGACTGCGCAGTGCAATCGGGCTGGGGCCCAAACCAACACGGGACGCCTGACACATGACGGCATTCATCAATCCGCTCAAGCCGCGTTCGCGCGGTATTCCGCAGAAGATCGCCGAGATCAAGGGCTGGGTCCGCACGGCCTTTGCCCTTGAGGAGGGTGTGGCCATTTCCTTGTCTGAGCTGAGCTGCCGCGATGAGGGCTGTCCGGATGTGGAAACGGTCATCGGCCTGCTGCGCGAGGGGCATCCCATCGAAGTGCATCGTCTGCACATGCCGCTGACGGAGGTGAGCGAAGCGGATGTGCTGAAACTGGCGGCAGGTGGCTGAACTTCCGGCGTTTTTCGGGTTGACGTCGCACGAGGGCGAATAAGGCGGTATGTCTTTGGGAAACTAAAGACCTGCGCAGGCTCGATTCGATGAGTACGCAACCCGCCCTGGACCTTCCTGCATCACGGCTGTTCAGCTGGACCGGTGAATTCCGGAACCGTGAGCAGGAAGACGCCTATTGCACGGCGTCTCTCCGCGAAACGCTGGGGACGGCCAAGCTCTGCGTCGGGGCAACAACGATTGCCAGCCTGGCCTTCGCGCCGATGGATATCATGATGCTTGAGGAGCCGCGCCTGCTGCTCTTTCTTGGCATCCGGGCGGTGCTGGGCGTGCTCTGTGTCGTGGTGCTTTACTTTCTGGTCAAGGCGGAAAGCCATCACCGGATCGTTGTGCTGACCTATGCGCATATCCTGCCGTTCTTCTTTCTCAATGCGCTGATTTTCGACCATCCGGCGCTGACCCGCCATGGCGGTCTGCTGCTGCCGCTGATCGCCATGTCCATGGCAATGTATCTGCCTGGGCGCTTCTGGGTGGTGGCACTGACCAGCGCCTATGCGCCGCTGGTCAGCCTGCTGTTCTGGGGCGTGTTGCGGCCGCAGCCTGAAACGCCGCTGGATCTGGCCTCCATCTTCCTGGTGATCACGGTGGCTTACGTGGCGGGCAGCGTGGCCAGAGTGCAGCTGAACAGAATGCGCCGCGAGGAGTTTCTGCATATCGAGCGGGAGCGGCAGATCAATGAGGAGCTGCGCCAGGCCAAGGATGCGGCGGAGGCCGGTGCCCGCGTAAAGGCTGACTTCCTTGCAGTCATGAGCCATGAGATCCGCACGCCTCTCAATGGCGTGCTCGGCATGGTGCGGCTGGCGCAGGCCGAAGAGCTGCCGCCGGTCGCCCGCACGCGGCTGGAAATCCTGCAGCAATCCGCCGAGGCTCTGGCCACCATTCTGGATGACGTGCTGGACCTGTCCAAACTGGAGACGGGAACGGCGGAACATGAAAATGTGCCGCTGGACCTGCATCAGATCCTCAAGGATGTGGTGACGCTGGTCAGTTCCAAGGCGCAGGAGAAGGGGCTTTCCGTCCGTCTGGATTTCCATCCCGATGTGCCGCGCAGGGTGATGGGGGATCCGGCAAGACTGCGCCAGATCCTGCTCAATCTGGCCGGCAATGCGGTGAAGTTCACGGAGCAGGGCTTTGTCACCATTACGGTGGACCTGCAGGGGCAGCTGTCCGGCGGAACACAGGCGGGCCGCGGGCTTCTGCCGCTGCGCTTTTCCGTCCGGGATACGGGCATCGGCATTTCGGAGGAAGAGATGCCGCGCCTGTTCCAGCCCTTTTCGCAGGCCGATGCCTCGATCCGCCGCCGCTATGGCGGCTCGGGGCTGGGTCTTGTCATCTGCCGCCGGCTGGCCGAGGCCCTGGGCGGCAGCGTCTCAGTGACCAGTATCAAGGGAGAGGGCAGCTGTTTTCAGCTCAATCTGCCCATGGCACGGGCGCTTGAAGGAGCGCTGGAGGCGGCTGCAGCAGAGCTGGATGCCGGCACCCATTCCGGGCTGGTGCCGCTGCGCAGCCTGGCGATCCTTCTGGTGGAGGACAATCCGGTGAACCAGCTGGTCGCCAGCGGGTTGCTGGAACGCGAGGGCCATGTCTGCACTGTGGCAGACAGCGGCGAGGAGGCACTGAAGCTGGTGCAGGCACGGCCCTTTGATGTGGTGCTGATGGACCTGCAGATGCCGGGCATGGACGGATATGAAACCTGCAGCGCCATCCGGGCGCTGGGCGGGGCCTTCCGCCATCTGCCCATCATCGCGCTGACGGCCAATGCGCTTCCGGAGGACCGCCGCCGGTCGCAGGAGGCGGGCATGGATGGGCACCTGGAAAAGCCGGTGCGGCCGGAGATTCTGAACGATACGCTGCACCGGGCCGCCAGCCGGAGGCAGGCGCAGGAGCGCTCCTTGGCGGAGCGGCGGCCCATGCGGCCGCTCAACATCCTGCCGGGCGCCGATATTCTGATTGCAGGTGACGTTCCCCCGGGCCTGCCCGAGGGTCTCACGGGCCTTGGTTACCGCGTGTTTCCGCTCCCGGACATCAAGGCAGCCCGGCATATCCTGGCTGTCCGGCCGTTTCCGGTGATGATCCTCTTCCCGCGCCGAATGGGCGATGTGGCGGCGGCGCAGGAGCTTTGTGAAGGCGGCATGCAGCTCGTTACCTGCGCTTGCGGGCCTGCGGCGCTGGATGAACTGCAGCGGCTTGGGGTCGACGCGGTCTTCGATTGCGGCCGTGCGGAAGGCAAGCGCGTGCAGGATCTGGCGGAAGAACTGGGGCAGATCCTGAGCGGCCCTGTGGTGTCCGGGGAGGCGGGACATATGGTCACAGCCCCAGCCCAGCTTCTGGGGCCTGACCGGCTTGCGCAGCTCAAGATCCTGTTCCTTGAGAATTTGAAAGAGCAGCTTCAAGCTTTGCGTAAGGCGGAAGGTGATAGCGTGGAACTGCAGCGTGTTGCACACCGCGTGAAGGGCAGTGCGGCCAACATGGGTTATACTGACCTCCAGCATGCTGCCGGGCTCTTGTTGACAGAAATAACCGCGCCAAGTAACGGCGCTATCGATAAGCTTTCAACCGCACTTAGTGCGGCGATTGCAGAGCTTGAAACGAATACAGGCGCCAAGGCAACTGACGCGCCCGGGAAGACAGCACGCTGATGACCGCAACAGTCCTTGTCGTTGAAGATGCCCCCGAAAGCCTGGAGATGATTTCCGGCTTCCTCAAGGATAATGGCATGACGGTGATCGCTGCGGGCAGCGGTGCGGATCTGCGGGCCCGGTTGCAGGGTTTGCAGCCGGACATCATTCTGCTGGACGTCAATCTGCCGGACGAGGACGGCATCGAACTGGCGCGGCAGTTACGCCTTGGCGAGCGGTTCGGTCTCATCTTCGTCACGGGGCGGGATTCCGATGATGATGTTCTGGCCGGGCTCGATGCGGGCGGGGATGACTATGTCACCAAGCCGATCAACCTGCGCACGCTGCTGGCCCGCATCCGCAGCGTGCTGCGCCGCTCGCGCGAGCCGGTGATCACCTTTGACGGGTGGATCCTGGACGTGGTGCGGCGCGAATTGTTCCGCCCCAACGGTCAGCTGGTGGAGCTGACGGCCGGTGAGTTCAACATTCTCGTGGCGCTGGCCTCCCGCCAGATGCAGCCGCTGAGCCGTGACTTTCTGCTGGATGTGATTTCCAACCGCGACCCGCGCGACATCAGCGGCCATACGGTCGACAACCTGATCGCCCGCCTGCGCAAGAAGATGCAGCATGAAGGAAAAGACGCGCCGATCGTCACCATCCGCGGTGTCGGCTATGCGCTGATGCCCTCGCAGCACAAGGTGGACTGACGGAAGACGGGCCTCCTTGCAGAGTTCCGTCCTGCGTTGAGACCAGCCCGCTCAATCGAGCAGCGGCTTGTGGCTTTCCAGGATGCTGTCGGCCCACATGGCATGGGGGCGGAAGCGGCGGTCGAGAAGGCGGCAGACCTTGGCGCCTTCCGTTGTGGTGGGCTGCAGGATGAGGCTGGACTGGAGGCCGCGTATCTCTTCCAGCCGGGCCAGAAGCTCGCCCATCCCGGCAATCAGTGCAACATGCCAGTGGACGGACGGCGACAGCCAGCCGCAGGGCAATGTCCAGCGCCCGGGCGCCGAATGATGTTGCGCCAGAAGCCAGCCCAGAAGCTCTCCCCCGGCACCGAGGAGCACCTGCGAGACTTCCCGGTCCAGCCCGTCCTGCCACAGCTGCGGATTGGCCCAGGCGGGCAGGGCGTGGCGGGCGGTGAGCCCGGTCGTGGCAGCAGAAAGGCCTGCTTCCTCGCGGGCGTTCAGATTGGTCAGAGATTTCAGAACGAGGCCCCGGCGCTGAAGCTGCTGCATCAGCATCCCGTGCTGCGGCAGGGCGTCGTGCCGTTCGCCTACGTGAAAGGCCATGCGCAGCCGCGCCTTGGCTGCAGGCTGCCAGCCGGAGGCGGCCAGCAGACCGGCGAAGGCCTCGCCCTGCGGCAGCCGTTCGGACCATTGGGTGGCGAGCTGTGTGCGCCCTTCCGCCTTCATTCTTGCGGCAAAGGCTTCCAGCAGGCGGAGCGCCAGACGCTGGCGGCGCAGAAGCGGCAGCACCATCACGGACAGAAGCTCCTGCTCGCCGGGCACCATGCTGCTGTGCCGGGACAGAAGCAGTCCTGCGGGAATGTCGCCCAGCCACAGGCCGAGATGGCAGTAGCGGTCCTGCTCCGCGCCGGTGATCCCGTCACGCAGCGTGGACGAAAGACCCTGCGCCGTCAGCGGCGCGAAGCGGGGCAGGTCGTCCGGCCTGCAAGGTCTGATCTCAATCGGCTCCGTCAGATGCATCGATGGGGGCCTGGCTGGTGTCGGGGACATGCACGTGCTCACAGTGGTGTTGTACGGGCTCCGGAGCATTCAGTCTGCGCTGAATATGTATTCGCTCTCGAAGAGATAATCGGTGGAAGCTGCGTGGCTGCCGAAGTGCTTGTAGAGCATCTGCTCCATGCCGCCGGGCACATCGGCGGGCGGCTGGCAGATGAGGAGGGTGTCGGGCCCGGCCTCTTCCTCCAGCACCTGCACCAGCCGGGCAATGCCGCCCAGAAGCCAGCCCTGCTGGATGCGCTCGCGCACGACCCAGCCCTGCGGAATGTACCAGCGCTGGAAGGCGGATTGCTGCACGCACACAAGCCAGCCCTGAACCGCGCCCGTTCCGTCAAACAGGATCTGGCTCAGGCCTGCCCCTTCGCCTTGCGCCCAGTATGCGGGATTGGACCATTCCGGGGCGCAACCCTGCGCAATCAGGTCCTGCCCCTCCTGCACAAGCTGCCGGCGTCCGGCGTCATCCAGAGCGTCGAGGCGGGTGCAGCGCAGCCCCTTGGCCTCCAGCCGCGTGAGGATGCGGTCGCGCGAGGGAAAGCCTTTCGGCCAGTCACCAATGCGCCAGGACATGCGGCGGCGCGAGACTTCGGGCTGGCCCCATCCAGAGGAGGCCAGCAGCCGGGCAAACTCGGCGGCACGCGGCAGGCGGCTGGACCAGCGGGCATAGATGCCGCGCCGCCCGCCCTTGCGCAGGGTCTGGCTCAGCCGGGCCAGCAGCATCATGGCGATGCCCCGGCCACGCCACTGTGGTGCCACCATGATGGAGGTGAGCTCCTGCAGGCCGCCTTCGCCAGCACAGGAGAGGACCAGTCCGGCGGGCTCATCGCCGATGAAGGCGGCAAGGCGCAGCACACGCATGTCCTCAGTGGGCGCGGCAAGCATCCACTGCAGCGCGCCTGCGGTCAGCGCGGCAAGGGCCGGTGCTTCTTCGGGTCTGGTTTCGCGGATCTGCGGCACATGCGTGTCCAGATCCTGTGCTGTCATGGTGTCCATTTGGGCCTGCCGCCATAGACCGGCCGCCCCGCGGCTGCCCGGTTTGTCTGCCCTCTTACTAGCGCAGGCGCGGCGGTTTGTTTTGGCACTTTTGAGGTCCAATCCGGCAGGGCCCGGTCCGCTGCGCCTATAACGGGGGCAGATGATTTCTGCAGCCTGGGCGCCATCTGACGATGAGCCTGCCCGGCGGGCAGGATGGCTTGCACGGCCTGCCCGACTGGCTGGCCCTGAATTGTTTTCCAAGACAGAGGCGGAGAGAAAATGTCCCACGTTCCCGATCCCATGACGCAGGCCCGTCAGCATATCGAGCGCGCGCTGATCGACACGGCGCAGTCCGACGAGGCCTTCCGCAAGCTGTTGCTGCAGGACCCGCGTGCGGCGCTGAAGCAGCTGATCGGCGTCGATCCGATCCCCGGTTTCAAGATCCGTGTGCTGGAAGAAGTGCCGGGCGAAGTGGTTCTGGTGCTGCCGCGCGCCATCGCGCAGGACGAGCTTCCGGATGAAATTCTGGACTATGCAGCGGGCGGTGCCGAGGGCAACCCCTGCCCGGACCCGCGCGGCGGACAGCGCGGCACCATCGTCAAGATCCGTCCTGCGTCCAGCAACTGACGGAAGCTTTCTTCTCCTGCTGCATGGCCGGGCTTGTCCCGGCCATCTGCAAATCAATTGATTTGTGTAGATCCTCGGCACAAGGCTGAGGAGGACGATGGAGAGACCGAAGGGTTGTCAGCAAACTCAGGCGCCGGCCGTCTGGCTGGCGCCTTTTCTATGTCTGGCATCAGACAGTGGCGAGCAGGTAAGCGAAGTTGCCGGTCAGCCAGCTGTCCATCGCGTCCCAGGCACTCTGCCGGACTTCGATGTCGCGGCCGCCGCGTGCGTGCAGCTGAACGAGGCCCTGCGTTTCGGCTTGTTCCATCAGCAGGCGGGCGTGGGTTCTGGAAATGCCGGCATGTTCCGAGATGGATTCATAACCCATCTGGATGCGGCTGCTGCCGGTCTGGGCAGCCTCATGCAGCAGCATCAAAAGTGTAAGGTAACCGCCGTCCCGCTCGGCCAGCGCCGAAATGGACCGGTGCTGCATCCGCATGCCGAAGTA
The DNA here is from genome assembly GCF_054073275.1 of Pannonibacter sp. Q-1. Lineage (NCBI taxonomy): Bacteria > Pseudomonadati > Pseudomonadota > Alphaproteobacteria > Hyphomicrobiales > Stappiaceae > Pannonibacter > Pannonibacter sp. Q-1. The sequence goes on along the minus strand of NZ_JBSXNB010000006.1, from coordinate 13,385 downwards.
ATCCTGCAGCAGGGGGGCAAAGCTGCGGCGCCAGTTGCGGTGGCCTGCCGTTGCCGGGGCGATGCTGCGCTCCGACCAGGCCGGTGCCATCGGGTCGGCATGCTGGTGCTGGCTGCCATTTGCCTCGCCGCCATGGCTGAGACGCGCCAGAAGCTGGCTGGCGCCGGCAGACGTTTCTTCCTGGCCGTGCTCCCGGCACAGGGGGGACAGATGCATTTCAGTGAAAAGCGCATCGGCGGACCACATGCGGGCTGTCGGCATCAGGATGCTGATCCGCAGATCCTCTTCCGCCTTGCGCCGCTCGATGAAGCCATAGCGCTCGAAAATGGCCACCAGCGCTTCGATCCGGTTGCGGCTGGTCAGGCCCGACGAGGAGAGGCGCGCCTGAAGGCGCCCGAGTGTCAGCCAGCTGTCCCGGTCTTCCGGGTTCTGGGCGGCGCTCAGGCACAGGATGGCCTGAAACACCATGAAGCGGCCTTCCTCCAGCATCAGCCGTGCCAGCAGATAGTCACCGCGGAAGAGGGACACGAGGTTCTGGACAACGGCGTCGCGGACGGGGGGCGTGATGACCTGCTGCCCGGCGTTGAGGATCTCAAGAGCTGCAGCGTTCTGAGGCTCCGTGCCCTCCCACAGGCATCCAGCCGCGGCACGGAGCGTGCCCGGAACAGGGTGCTTGAGAGGGGCTGCAGCATTCATCAGGTGATCTCCAGACCGGCTTCCGCTGATCAGCACCTTGCGCTTGGCAAAGGCTTCGACGATCGCACGTACTCTGTCCGATATTGATACCACGTAATTTGATGTGCTGAAGTAGTGGAATATCAATGGCCGTTGATCTATGGCTTATCAGTCGTTATTTCATATATGCCTATTCTCATTATTGTTGATATTCTTTTGGATGTGAGTATTTTTTATTTGTTTTTGTTTAATTTTCAGATGATTTTTTGCCGCCTTCAATAGTTCTCCTGCTTGATTTCGGGTGTGTATTGAACGCCGCCGGGATTGCCAGTGCCTGCTCTTTGATGCTGGATGCGGCTGGCGTTTTTTGGGTGCTTTCGGGGTTGCTCCGCCGCCGGGTGTTACGTGTTTGGGGAATGTGGGGCTGGTATGTGGCGTGTCGGGCGGCTTGGAGTGATGCGTAAGGGGATTTCGCTCCCGCTTGCCGGGGTGAGGCGCGTCGGGGCCGTGGGGCTTCTGGGTGCTCTGCTGTCCGGCTGCGCGCTGGTGGGCAATCCGCTTGTGCCGTCCGATGATTTTTCTCCGGCGATGCCGTCCGCCTATATCCATCAGGACCCGCGCAGTCAGGCGCTGATGCGTGCACCGGTTGCCGCGCCGGCGTTCTGGGCGGCCTTTGGCTCGCCGGAGCTTGCTGCGCTCGTTTCCCGTGCCGAAGAGGGGAGCAAGGATATTGCAGCCGCGATTGCCCGCGTCCGTCAGGCAGAATGGGGTGCGCTGCAGGCCGGAACGGGGCTGCTGCCATCGGGGTCGCTCAGCGGAACGACAACGACCTACCGGTCATCCGCCACGGCCGCGGGGCTGGAAAGCGGGCGCCTGCCGCAGCAGCAGCTGCGCCGTGCGGGCCTGTCTGCTTCCTGGGAATTGGACTTCTGGGGCAAGAATGCCGCGCTTTACTCCGCCGCAGCCCGCCGTGAGGAGGCAGGTGTCTTTGCGCTTGCCGCAACACGTCTGGCTGTGACGGCGGAAACGGCACAGACCTATGTGACCGTTCTGTCCCTGCGTGACCGGCTGGCGATTGCGCGGCAGAACCTCACGCTTGCCCGCAAGGTGATGGACAGCATCCGCGAGCGGGTGGAGGCCGGGTCGGCCACACAGGTGACGCTGGCCCAGCAGGAAACTGTGGTGCGCCAGCAGGAGGCCGCGATCGTCAGCCTCAGAAGGTCGGCGTCGCAGGCGGAACTCTCACTGGCGCTGCTCGTTGGCACCCGTCCGGGGGATGTCAGCCTTGGCAAGGGCGGGCTGAAGGGCCTGAAGCTGCCGCCGCTGACCGCCGGGCTGCCCTCAGATGTGCTGAGCCGCCGGCCGGACGTGCGTCAGGCCGAAGCGCAGATTCTGGCTGCCTCGCAGGATGTGGGTGCTGCCCGGGCGGCGATGCTGCCCAGCCTGAGTTTCTCGCTGCAGCGCGGCTTCGAGAGCTTGACCACGAGCACGCTGATTTCGCCTGCATCCGGGGTTGCCAACTTCACCAGCCAGCTGACCCAGCCGCTCTTCGATGCGCCCCGGCTGGCGGCGCAGATGAAGGGGGCCGAAGCCCGGCGGGAGGAGTTGATTGCCACCTACGAGCAGGCGGTTCTCTCCTCCCTGTCCGATGTGGAGAAGGCGCTGGTGGCGCTGAACACGAGCGGAGAGGAACTGGCGATTGCCGGAAAGGCCGTGGATGCGGCGCGCCGGGCCTATGAGCTGACACAGGAGCAGCTGGAAGCCGGGCAAGTGGACATGACGACGGTGCTGAACACCCAGCGGGAATATTTCTCCGCCTCTGACAGTCTGGAACAGCTGCGCCTTGCGCGCTTCCAGGCCGCCATCGCGCTTTACCGGGCGCTGGGCGGGGGATGGTCGCCGGAAGATGCAAGGCTGCTGATGCAGCCGAAGGAAACGCCGTCCGCAAGCGGAACGAAGACCGTAGCCGCCGCACGTGCTGCTGCGGCGCAGTAAGAGAAGGCAGGGGCCATGTCATCGCAACCGAGCCCGGCGCCGCAGGACGGCGCGTCCAATCAGGCCATCCGGCTGTTCCGGCAGGCGGCGCTGGACCGGCTTTCCTCTCCCGAGCAGCTGGACCAGCTGATCTCGCTGACGCGCCCGCGCGACCTGCTGGCCATGCTGACGCTGTTTGCCCTCATTGCGCTGGCGATTGGCTGGTCCATTCTGGGCCGTGTGCCCGAACGGGTGAAGGGGTCGGGCATTCTGATCACCACGGGTGGGCGCGTTGTCGATGCGGTGGCGACGGGTGACGGCACGCTGACGGATATTCTGGTGGAGGTCGGCGGCGGCGTGCAGCAGGGGCAGGTGGTGGCACGGGTAATCCAGCCCGCCCTGCGCCAGCAGCTCGACAACATCAACGCGGTGATCGCGGAGCGCAAGGCGCTTCTGGAGGAACTGAAGGGGCAGGTGGCGGAGCGCACCCGTGCCGCCGATCAGACGCAGGCGGCCCGCGTCAACGCCCTGACCATGCGTGTCAGCGATGCGCAGGAGCGGGTGCGGGTGCTGGACGAGCAGGAAAAGCGCGATACGGCGCTGTTCGACCGGCGGCTCATCACCTGGCAGCAATTGCTGGAAACCCGCAGGGCGCTGGCCGAGGCGCGGCAGAGCGAGCTGGAAGCGCGCAGCCAGATCTCGCAGGTGGAAAGCGACGCCATCGTGCAGCGCAATTCCAACGACCGGGACATCCGCTCCTCCGAGGAACGGCTGGCAGATGCAGAACGGCAGAAGGCCGAGCTGGAAATCCAGCTGCGTCAGCAGGAAACCATCACCAGCCCCGCAAATGGCCGCGTGGTGGAGTGGAAGGCCGTGCCCGGCACCCGCATCGCGCCGGGGCAGGCGCTGCTGAGCATCGAGAGCGGGGCGGCCGGGCTGGAGCTTCTGCTGTACCTTCCGCCCAATGATGGCAAGCGCGTGGTCTCCGGCATGCCGGTGCAGATCGCCCCCTCCACGGTCCGGCGCGAGGAATATGGCATGATGGAGGGCACGGTGGCGGCGGTTTCCGACTTCCCCACCACGGCCCAGGCGATGCAGGCCATCCTGCGCAATGACCAGCTGGTGCAGAGCTTCTCGTCCAAGGGCGCGCCCTTTGCTGCGCGGGTGCTGCTGACACCGGACGCCAATACGCCGAGTGGCTTCGCCTGGAGCGGTGGCTCCGGGCCTGAGCAGCAGTTCAGCAGCGGTTCGATGGCCGAAGCGGAAGTGACCGTCGCCTGGCGGCGCCCGATCAGCTACGTCATTCCCTGGCTGCGCAAGGTCTCGGGGCTGGCAGGGTGAGCGGCCGCATGAGCACGGACACGCCCCCCAAACCCGCAAAGCGCCGCCGCAAGGCCACGCCGTCCATCCTGCAGATGGAGGCGGTGGAATGCGGTGCGGCCAGCCTTGCCATGATCCTCGCCCATCACGGAGCCTGGATTCCGCTGGAACAGCTGCGCGTTGCCTGCGGCGTTTCGCGTGATGGCTCCAAGGCCAGCAGCCTGCTGAAGGCTGCCCGGCAATATGGCTTCACCGCCAAGGGCTTCCGCAAGGAGCCGGAGGCGCTGACCGATCTGCCCTGGCCCGCCATCCTGCACTGGAACTTCAACCACTATGTGGTTTTCGAGGGCATGACGGAGACCCATGCCTATATCAACGATCCGGCGCTGGGGCCGCGTGTCATCACCCGTGAGGAGCTGAGTGAAGCCTTCACCGGTGTGGTCCTGACCTTCGAGAAGACGGATGCCTTCCGCAAGACGCGCAAGCCCGAGGGGCTGCTCTCCGCCTTCCGCGCGCGTGTTTCGTCCTCGCACGGAGCGCTGTGGCTGATCGGGCTTCTGAGCCTTGCGCTCGTCATCCCCGGTGTGGTGCTGCCGGTCTTCGCCAAGATCTTCGTCGATGGCATCTTGATGCAGCAGCAGGAGCATCTGACGCGCCCGCTGCTGATCGCGCTGGGTCTGACGGCCCTGATCAAGACCGGCCTCACATGGCTGCGCTCGTCGCTGATCCTGAGATTGCGCACCAAGCTGACGATTTCCGGCGCGGGTGCCTTCGTCTGGAGGGTGCTGCATTTGCCCATGTCCTTCTTCTCCCAGCGCAGCGCCGGTGAAATTGCCTCCCGCGTCGAGGCGAGCGAGCGGGTGGCGGAGGTCATCTCCGCCGACATGGCCAATGCGGTTCTGAACTGGGGCACGCTCGCCTTCTTTGCCGTGGTGCTGGTCAGCTATGATCCGGTGCTGGGTGCGCTGACCATTGCGCTCAGCCTGCCGAACCTCGTGGTGCTGCGCGTGGTGCAGGAGCGGCTGAAGCAATCCTCCATCCGCCTCGCGGTGGAGCATGGCAAGCTGGGCGGCACCACGGTCGGTCTCATCTACAACATCGAGACCATCAAGGCCTCGGGCCTTGAAACCTCCTCCTTCGGGCGCTGGGCCGGCATTCATGCAAGGCTGCTCAATGCGGTGCAGGAATCGGGCTCGCGGGCGCTGATCACCTCGCTCGCCCCGGCGCTGCTCACCGGTCTGGTGGATGTGGCCATTCTGGGCGCGGGCGCCTTCCGGGTGATGCAGGGGGCAATGACACTGGGCGATCTCGTGGCCTTCCAGCTTCTGGCCGCCAGCTTCTCCGCGCCGCTTGTCAGCCTCGTGGCCCTGTCGCCGAAGCTTGCCAACATCCGCGCCGATCTCAACCGCGTCGATGACGCCATGCGCAACCAGCCCGATCCGCTGACACAGAGCCCGGCCGGTGGCGCGTCGCGGCTGATGAGCGGTGCACTGGAGGTCGACGCCATCCGCTATGGCTACAATCCGCTGGATGAGCCGCTGTTCGAGCGCATTTCCCTGTCCGCCCGTCCGGGCGAACGTATTGCCCTTGTCGGCCGCTCGGGCTGCGGCAAGTCCACGCTGGGGCGGCTGATCTGCGGGCTCGTGGCGCCCTGGGAAGGGGAAATCCGCCTCGATGGCGTGCCGCTTTCCCAAATGGACCAGTTCCAGCGTGCGGCCAACATCGCCTATGTGGATCAGGACATCTTCCTCTTTGAAGGCACCGTGCGCGAGAACCTGACGCTGTGGAACCCGGATGTGCCCGATGATGCCATCACCCGGGCGCTGGAAGATGCGGCGATCCTTGATGACATCGTGTCGCGCCCCGGCGAACTCGACGCTCATGTGGAGGAGGGCGGGCGCAACTTCTCCGGCGGCCAGCGCCAGCGGCTGGAACTGGCCCGTGCCCTTGTCGGCGACCCGGCCATTCTGGTGCTGGATGAAGCCACCGCTGCCCTCGATCCGCAGACGGAAAAGGCCATCGATGACAACCTGCGCCGCCGCGGCTGCACCTGCATCATCATCGCCCACCGGCTCAGCACCGTGCGCGACTGCTCGGAGATCATCGTGATGGATCGGGGCGAAATCGTCGAGCGCGGCACCCATGACAGCCTGATGGCCGCCAATGGTGCCTATGCGGATCTCATCCAGACGGGCGCGCAGTGAGGCGGACATGACACAAGGCTCCCATCCCGCTCTGGTTTCTGGTGCTTACCTGCCCTCCGGCAGTGCCCATCCGCATGTGCTCGATGACCCGGCACAGTGGATCCTCATCGAGCGCGGCTATCTCGATGTGTTCGCCGTCTTCGGCGCGCCGCTTGAAGGCCGCCGCCTGTTCCTGTTCCGGCTGGAAGAAGGGGCGCTTGCGCGCGGCATCGCCGCTGCTGCGCTGAGCGATGGCCGCAGCCTGGCCCTTGTTGGCGTTGGCGGTGCGGACAGTGCCTTGCGCCGTTGTGCCCCCGGCGAGCCGGTGGCCGCAGAAGCGGTGCAGCGCTGGCAGGAGGTTCTGGCCCAGGCCGCGGACCTGCCGCCGGTGCCTGATGACGCGGCAGAAGGCGGTGAAGGCAGCGACGCCGTGCTGCTGCTGGCGCTGGCCAACAGCCTTTGCGAACGCGAAGCCTTGCGCAGCCAGCACGACTGGCGCAGCGAAAGGCGCAAGCTGGGCGAAGCGCGCAAGACGCAGGCTCTTTCCGAACTCGCCTCTGCCGCCGCCGGGCATGCAGTCGAAGCGGCCGTCACTCCGGCTGCTGCCGAAGACCCGGATCCGCTGCGCTCCAGCCTGTTGCGCATCTTTGGTGCCCTGAAGGTTGCGCCGAAGCTGGAAGCCTTCGACACGCCGGGCGGGCTTGAGGAGGGGCGCAGCCGCCTCGACATCATCGTCTCGCGCCACCAGATGACCCGGCGCACCGTGCTGCTACGGCCCGGCTGGACGCTGCTGCCCGGCCTGCCGCTGATCGGCTTCATGGGCGAAGAGCGCCGTCCCGTGGCGCTGCTGTTCCGCAAGGGGCGCTGGCATGTGCATGACGGCCCGCGTGTGACGCCGATTGCCAGCGACGGCACGGAAGGCAGCGGCACCACCGGCCTTGCGGCCGATGCTGTGCAGATCTATCCCGCGCTGCCCGCCAGCTCCCTGCGCTTCCGTGACCTCTTTGCGTTCGGCTTTGCCAGCCTTGCGGCGGACCGGGTGCGGCTGGTGCTGCTGATGCTGGCCGCCGCCATTCTGGCAACGCTGGTGCCCTATGGCTCGCGCTTCCTTGTCAGCGACGCGATCCCCTATGCCAATCTCAACCTCACCTGGGTGATCATCGGCGGTTTGCTGGCTGCAGCGCTGGCCCGGGCGGTGTTTGATGCGGGCAAGGGGCTGACCATGCTGCGCTCCGAACTGGGTTTTGAAAGCCGCCTGCAACCGGCGATGCTGCTGCGTCTGCTGCGGCTGCCGCCCGCCTTCTTCCGCCGCTATGCTGTGGGCGACATTTCCGACCGTGTGCTCGGCATTCAGGCCGCGCGTGAGGTGATCACCTCCAGCTTCACCAGCGCGGCGGCGAGCAGCGTGTTCTCCATCATCAGCCTCGTGCCGATCCTCACGGTGGACAAAAGGCTGGCGCTGATCGTGCTGCTGCTGGCGGTGTTCATCGGGCTCATCAACGTGGCGATCAGCTACCGCGCACTCATTCACGAGCGCCAGCGCATGGCCCTGAAAGGGCGGATCGAAAGCTTCGTGGTGCAGATGCTGATGGGCGTCACCAAGCTCAAGGCCTCTGCCAGCGAGGCGATGGGCTTTGGCCGGTGGTCGGGCCTTTTCGCGCAGAACATGCGCCATGCCGTGAAGGCCGGTCGCTGGGCCAATCTGCAAGGTGCTGCCGATGCGCTCCTGCCGCAACTCGCCACCATCGTGCTCTATGCCATGATCCTCTATTTCCTGAAGGCGGACATGGAGAAGGCGGCGAGCGGCGGTGATGCAGGCAAAGGCTTCTCGCTGGCCGATTTCATCACCGTCTCGACGGCCTTTGCCCAGGTGCTTGGCGGCATTTCGGCGCTGGCCGGGGCGCTGATCCAGTCGCTTTCTGCGGTGCCGCTGATCGAGCGTGCCGGGCCGATCATCGAGGCCGTGCCGGATGCACCGCCGCCGGAAAGCCGCCCGGTGAAACTCTCCGGTGCCATCGACATCCGCAATGTCTCCTTCCGTTATTCGGAGAAAGCCCCGCTGGCGCTCAACGAGCTGAGCGTGCGCATCGGCAAGGGCGAGTTCGTTGCCATCGTCGGGGCATCTGGCTCCGGCAAATCCACGCTCCTGCGGCTTTTGCTCGGCTTCGACCGGCCGGAGCTGGGCGACATCTTCTTTGATGGCCATTCCCTCAGCCGGCTGGATCTGGCGCAGGTGCGCCGCCAGATCGGCGTGGTGCTGCAGCATGGCCGCATCATGGCCGGCAGCATCCATGACAACATCGCCGGCGAAAGCGGCCTCGGCATGGATGCCTCGCTGGAGGCGGCGAAGATGGTCGGCCTCGACAAGGACATCGAGCAGATGCCCATGGGCCTGCACACGGTGATGCTGGACGGCGGCGGCACGCTGTCGGGTGGCCAGCGCCAGCGCATTCTTCTGGCGCGGGCGCTGATCAGCAAGCCGGCGGTGCTGTTCCTCGATGAGGCGACAAGCGCCCTCGACAACCGCACGCAGGCCATCGTCACCGAAACCCTGCAGCGGCTGCCGGTGACAAGGCTCGTCATTGCCCACCGGCTCAGCACCATCGAAAGCGTCGACCGCATCATCATGCTCGACAAGGGGCGGGTGGTGGAGACCGGCAGCTACGCCGAACTCATGGCACTCAATGGACATTTTGCGGCGCATGCCCGCCGCCAGCTGGTTTGAACTGAGGACGGATTTTCATGCGCAAGGTTCTTTACATACTGGGTCAGCTGGATGACGCGGACATCGCCTGGATGGCCCAGACCGGCGAGCGCCGGACCGTGGCTGCGGGCGCTGTGCTCATTCAGGAAGGCCGCGCCACGGCGGATCTCTTCATCGTGCTGGACGGGCAGGTGGATGTGCAGGTGACCGGTGTCGGCACCGTCGCCAGCCTGTCGAGCGGCGAAATCCTCGGCGAAATGTCCTTCGTCGACAAGGCGCCGCCCTCTGCCACCGTCGTGGCCGCCCGCGAGACCCGCGTTCTGGCACTGGAAAAGCGCCGCATCGAGCAGCGGCTGGAGGAGAACGCAGCCTTCGCCGCCCGCTTCTACAAGGCGCTGGCCGTGTTTCTGGCCGACCGCCTGCGCACCACGACCCTGCGCGGCAAGGGCGGCGGCGGCCAGGCCGAGGATGAGCTGGATGACATGGTGCTGGATGGGGTCTCCATGGCCGGGCTCCGCTTCCAGCACCTTCTGGAAATCCTGAACGGGGGCAACGGCTGACATCAAGCCTTTGGCACCCTCAGGAAAAAAGGCCGTGCAGAGGTGGGTCTGCACGGCCTTTTTGGTGCTTGGAATGGTGTTGGAAGGGGGCGGGGATTCACACATCAGCTTCGGAGACCGCCCGCAGTGATGTATCGGATCTGTGGCAGGACCTCTCCGCTCCCCTCCCCCCTGGTGGGGAGGGGTAAGGGGTGGGGGCTCTCAGCCTGCAAGCGTTTGAAAAATGAACCTTTTCCTGAAGAGGCTTCAAGAGGAGCGCTCGCCGGAACCAATGAGTGCTCTGCCAGACTGAAAGGCTTTTCCCCCCACCCCTAACCCCTCCCCACGAGGGGGAGGGGGGCTGAAACGCCATGCCGGAGTGACCAGATTGCAGCCTTTCCCCAAACCGTCTCCGGCTTCGAGCAAGATGTGTGCATTCAGTAGCTCAAGAGGGCAGAGGGGCGCTGCGGCCTCAGGCAGTTTCTTCCTCTTCCTTTGAATGCGTTTCTCTCACCTGCCGCGCCGCCCGTTCTTGCCATCAGTCAGGCCTATGTCTTGCTGCAGGTGCTCCGGCAAGGCATCCTTACGGGGAACCCAGACCCTGTGCTGGTCTTCCAGCCTTGCAGACATGGCTGCCTCCTGTGTGGAAGAGGCCGCCAGAAGCTTGAGAACAAGACGGAAAATCAGGTTTCCCGCGCTGCCGTGGAGCGTCATTTCGGTTCATGTCCCGGTTGAAGTTGCCCGCACCATACGTTTGATGCATTGTTCCGATCCAATCAAAGCTCGCGCAGGAATCATAAGGACAGCTTGTGTCAGACTTGCCTCCTCTGGCGGCGCTCCGCGTTTTTGAGGCCGCCGCCCGCCATAGCAACTTCACCCGTGCCGCCGAAGAGCTGGGGATGACGCAGGCCGCCGTCAGCTATCAGATCAAGCTGCTGGAGGAGCGGTCCGGCGGGCCGCTGTTCCTGAGGAAGGCCCGTCAGGTGGAGCTGACGGAACTGGGCCGCCGTCTCGCCGGGCCTGTGACGGAAGCCTTCGATCTCATCCGGGGAGCGTTCTCCAGCGTCCGGCAGGAAGCGCAGGGCGTGCTGGTGATCAACTGCGGCCCCACCTTTGCGGCCCGCTGGCTGGCCCAGCGGATCGGCACCTTTCAGCTGCAGCATCCCGAACTCGCCGTCCGGTTCGACGTGTCGAACCATCAGGTGGATTTTGCCCGCGAAGCGGTGGATGTGACCATCCGTGCGGGGTTTGGCAACTGGCCGGGTCTGGCGGCGCATCTGGTCAAGCCCGCACCTTTCACCCCCATGCTCAGCCCGCGCCTTGCCGCCTCCATTGGCGGTGTCCGGGAACCGGCAGATCTCCTGAAGCTGAAGATCATCGACCCGAGCGATCCCTGGTGGCAGGTCTGGTTCAAGGCTGCCGGGTATGATGCGGTGGCACTCGATGCCCGTTCGCGCTCACAGATGGGGGCGCAGGTGCTGGAGGCGCAGGCGGCGGTGGCCGGGCAGGGGGTGGCCATTCTCACGCCGGATTTCTACCGGGAAGAACTGGAGCGGGGCCTGCTGGTGCAGCCTTTTGATCTCGTGGTCAGCAATGGTGAGGGCTATTGGCTGGTCTATCCGGAAGGCCGGAGGAACAACCGCAAGATCCGCGCCTTCCGGGAGTGGATCGTCAAGGTCGCGGGGGAAGCGTGACCGGAACGGCTTCTCCGGTCACGCCCTGGCTTGTCAATGGCTGCGGGTGGCCCCGCCATCCACGCGGATCAGCGAGCCGGTGACATAGGACGCCCGCTCCGAGGCGAGGAAAGCCACCATGGCGGCAAACTCGTCCGGGCGGCCGTAGCGGCCAACCGGAATGGCTTCCGCCGAGGCGCGCGCCACCTCTTCCACGGGCTGGCCGGTGCGCTTGGCAGCCGCCGCATCCAGTTCCTCAAGACGCGTCGTCAGAATGCGGCCCGGCAGCACCACGTTGACGGTCACCCCGTCCCGGGCAACTTCGGCGGCCAGCGTCTTCGACCAGCCGGTGACGGCAGCGCGGATGCCGTTGGAAAGCGCCAGATTGGCAATCGGCTGTTCCACGCCGGAGGAGGCAACGGTGATGACGCGGCCCCAGCCTTTCTTCTGCATCTGCGGCACAAGGCGGCCCGACAGATGGAAGAGGTTGGCAGCCATTGCCTCGAAATGCTGGATCCACAGGCTGCGTTCCATGGTCAGGGCCGGGCCGGGGGGAGGGCCGCCGATATTGTTGACGAGAATATCCACCCCGCCTTCCGCCAGCAGCTTGTCCAGCGCCGCGTCAATGGCGGCGAGATCGGTGAGGTCCAGCTTCAGCGGCGTGACCTGCGCGCCGGGAATTGCACCGGCCCAGGCTTCGATGGCCTCGCTGGTGCGGGCCGCGGCGATCACATGCGCGCCTTCCCGGGCGAGTTCCTCGGCAATCGCCCGGCCAAGGCCGCGGCTTGCACCCAATACGAGGGCGCGCTTGCCCTTCAGTCCAAGATCCATCAGTTCAACTCCTTCAGACGCTTCTCAAGGCGGGCCATCAGCCGGTCCACTTCCGCACGGGACAGGGGATCGAGCGGCGCGCCGGGTTTGCGCAGGGCGGGGCTTGCCAGAATGCCGCGCCGGTACATGATGTATTTGCGGATGGCGAGACCGGCGCCGGGCTGTTGTTCCATCCGGGCCAGCGGCAGATAGGCATCGAACAGATCCCGCGCCCGCTCCATATCGCCCTTGCGGTGATTTTCAACGACGCCCGTCATCATTTCCGGATAGGCAAAGCCTGTCATGGCGCCATCGGCACCCCGTTCCATCTCTTCCGGCAGGAAGACGCCGCCATTGCCGCACAGGATGGAGATGCGCCGGTTCAGCGTGCCCTCCTTGCGCAGGGCGGTGATCTTGGCCAGCCCCGGCCAGTCCTCATGTTTCAGACAGACGGCGGTGGGCAGGGCATTGAAGATGCGGGCGAGTGCCGGAACGGAGATCTGCACACCCGTCACGAGCGGGAAGTCCTGCAGCACGAAGGGGGTATCTCCGAGGAACTCGGCCACCTGCATATAATAGGTGACGATTTGGTCGTCGGTGCGCAGGGAACCGGGAGGGGCAACCATGACACCGGCTGCGCCCATATCCATGACGCGGGCGGTGAGGTCCTGCATCTGCGCAAAGCCCGGTGCTGAGGCGCCAACCACGACCGGCACCTTTCCATCCACCCGCTTCATTATATGGCGCACGATGGCTGCGGACTCGTCCGAAGTCAGCTTCGGCGCCTCGCCCATGATGCCCAGCAGCGTAAGGCCCGTGGCGCCTGCATTCAGATAATGATCGACCATGCGGTCGCAGCTGTTGAAGTCAATGTCACCCGTCTCGGTGAACGGCGTGGCGGCGATCACATAGACCCCGCTGGCCGCTTCTGTCAGTCGTGTCATTGGTGTTTCCCGTGATGCTGGCCGTCGTCCGGCCGGTGGAAAGGCAGACTGCATTTTTCAGCTGCAGCTGTCAGCAGAAACCGGCGATGGGGGCCTCAGGGGAGGGGCTTAACAGAAGGTTTATGCAGCAGGATCAGGAGGTTCTGCCGGGCGCGGGCTGGCCGCAAAGTTTTTTGAAGGAGCCTGTTGAAAACTGTCATGCCCCTTGCAGCCGCAGAATTCTGCGGGGTTGAGGGGTGGGTGCGGGGAGGTTGTCCACATGTCGCCGTCAAAAATTCATCCGCCTCGCAAAAAATCGTCACGAAAGCGATTGACCGGTCCGGTGGGTCTGCGTATAAGCCTGTTCATCGACGGCGGCAACGTCGCTGGCGGCGGGGACGCTGTTCCCGAGACTTCCCGACAGGGTGGCTTTGGTGGCCGGATGAGAGTTCGGCGGCGGGTTTCTGTTGGGTGATGAACGCTTCTGTGTTCAGTTCTTTGACAATTAGATATTTGAAGGAAGGGAAACGCGGCCGGCGTTGACTTTGCGCTTCGGCGAGACCAGCGATGGTTTTGCTAAGAAG
>NZ_JBSXNB010000005.1:0-465229 GCF_054073275.1 Pannonibacter sp. Q-1 | reverse complement strand
AAGCCTGCTCCGGCGCCTGAACTTAACCATCTGACAAAAATAGCCTTTCCTAGCTATCTATGTCAGCCCCTTATCTTTTAGAAGCTTTCCAGATTGACTTTCATCCTGCAGGAACAAGCCGCGATGAACGATGCTGCCTTTCGTACGAACCATAACCTCAGAGAAGAGATCCAGGCCTACTGGTCCTTGCGGGCCGAAACCTTCGACCTGCAGCCCGGCCATGAGATTTTCTCCGAAGCGGAACGGGCCGCCTGGCACGGGCTGCTGCGCAAGCATCTGGGCGAAGGGGCAGGACGTAGAGTGCTTGACCTCGCCTGCGGAACGGCCGTCGTCTCGCATCTTCTGGATGATCTCGGCTTTTCCGTCACCGGCATGGACTGGGCTGAACCAATGCTGGAACGGGCGCGGAAAAAAGCGCGCGAGCGCGGCCGTGCCATCCGCTTTCTCATGGGCGATGCAGAAAACACAATGGAGCCGGACGAAAGCTATGACGTGATCACCAACCGGCATCTGGTGTGGACGCTGGTGGACCCTCTGGCCTGCTTCCGGGAGTGGCACAGGGTGCTGAAGCCGGGCGGAAGCCTCATCATCATCGACGGCGATTTCGTCAACCAGAGCCTGATCGCCCGGCTCGCCAGCCGCTGTGCGGCCTGGATCGCCAGCCGCACGTCCGCCCCGGATGCATCCCCCCGGAACGGTCCGGCCGGCAGTCAGATCGAAACCCACCGCAGCATCCTGTCCCGGGTGCATTTCTCAGGCGGAGCAAGGGCTGCCGAAGTGCAGCATCTGCTCCATGCTGCGGGTTTCAGCAAGATCACCATCGATACGGACATGCGCGCAATCCACCGCGCACAAAAGGCCAACTTCAGCTTTCTGAAGCGGCTGGAACGCCAAACCCAGCACCGCTACGTCATTTGCGCAAGGAAGGACTGAGACCAGGGCACCGGGATGCCGGCAGATCTCAAAGACTTGGTCTCAGGCCGGCTCCTCGAGGAGCTCAGTCCTCCGGCAGCACCAAATTCACCCGCACGAGGCCGCGCAGGGAGTTGCCTACATAGACAGGGGCGCCGGAGACAAGATCGGCACGCGTCAGGTCGGCTTCTGCGGCCACGCGCTTGTCCAACAGCGCTGCCCGCAGCGTGCCGGGCAGCACACCGTGCTTCAGTGCGGGCGTCAGCAAACGCCCATTGCGGGCGATGAAGAGGTTGGTGAAGCTGCCTTCCGTCAGGAAGCCATCCTCGTTCTCGAACAGGATCTCCTTGAACCCCGCCGCCATCGCTGCCTTGAGGCTGTCGTCATAAAGCGCGCGGCGGGTGGTCTTGTGGAAGAAGAACCGGTCCTCAGCCGAAGTGCGTCTGGACGAGAGGGTGACGGGCCAGACTTCGCCCGGTGCCGTGGGCACGAAATCCGCATGGGTCAGTGTCACCACCCCATCTGCCGCCAGCAGCAGCCGCACCCGCTGCGGCCCCGTGAAGCCCCTGGCCAACGCTGCAAGCTGCGCCTCGATGCCTGCCGGATCGCAGGCAAAGCCGAAGTAGCGGGCGCTGTCTGTGAGCCGCGACAGATGCCGGGCAAGCAGCAGATAGCCCTCCTCCGGCGTCCAGCCCAGCGTCTCGATCAGCTCGAAACGCTCGTCTGGCGCGGTGAGAAAGCGCAGCTTCAGCAGGCATTCGTCATACTCGGGCGCAGCACCGGAATCGAACACCACGCCCGAGCCGATGCCCGCCTCGCCCGTGCCCTCCTCTTTCAGCACCAGCGTGCGTATGGCAACGTTGAAGCTGAAATCACCGGATGGCGCGATGGCGCCGATGGAGCCGGTGTAAACACCGCGCGGCCCCGTTTCCTGCGCCCGGATGATCTGCATGGCGCTGAGCTTCGGCGCGCCCGTGATCGAGCCGCAGGGGAACAGACCTTCGATGATGGCGGGAAGCTCCATGCCAGGCAGCAGCCGGCCGGAGACGCCGGTGACCATCTGGTGCAGGCTGCGGTAGCGCTCCACCGCAAAGACATCATGCACGGCAACCGAACCGGCCTCCGTCACCCGCGACAGGTCGTTGCGCATGAGATCGGCGATCATGACGTTTTCCGCCCGCTGCTTCGGATCGCTGGCGAGCCTTGCCGCAATCGCGGCATCTTCCGCAGTGTCGCGCCCGCGCGGGGCGGTGCCCTTCATCGGCCGGGTGCGCAGCCCCTCGCCCTTGCGCTCCAGAAACAGCTCCGGCGACAGGGAGAGGATGGCCCGGTCCTCCAGCTTGATGAAAGCCGCATAAGGCACCGGCTGGCGGCGCAGCAGCCGGGCAAACTGCGCTTCTACCGGCCCATGATGGGCAAAGCGGGCGCGCATGGTGAGATTTGCCTGATAGATATCCCCCACCGCCAGATGGTGCTGCACGGCGGCAAAAGCCTCAGCATAACGCGCCCGGTCCATGTCGTATGTGAAGCCGGAGACAGACGCCTCTGCCCCGCCGGAAGCCTTTGCCAGCAGCGCAAAGACATCTGCCAGCGCCAGCTCCTGCGGCGCATCAAACAGGCCTAACCAGGCCAGCAGCTCACCCGTATCCTGATGGCCTGCGGCCAGCTTCGGCTCAAAGGCAAAGCCGAATTCATAGGCGAAGAACCCGGCCAGATGCGCGCCGTCCTTCCGGGCTGCTTCAAGCTGTGCCAGGAACGCCGGAACCTCCTGCATCACGCGGCAGGCGAGCACACGGCGCGGCGCAGAGAATAACGTCGCCCTGCCCGTCTTCAACGCATCCACCAGCAGCACCGTGCCGGCGGGCAAGGGCGCCAAGAAGTGTCCGGGATCTGTCGCGTGAGTGCCGGTCAAGGGAGCATCCGTCTGGTATGGAGGCGGATACATGCCGCGCTCATCCCGCAAGGGCAAGCCCCAAAGCGGCATTCCATCCCGCTTCTGCGTCAGCCGGCAGGCTCAGTACCACACCCCAAGCCCGCGGGCGCGGAAGCGCGGCTTGCCAATGTTGGGTACGAAGGACTTTCCGGCCACCGGTGCGCCGTGATCGAAGACCAGCGGATCGCCATGGAGCTTCAGTTCGCGCAGGCGCTGCACCCGCTCCTCGGTCTTCGGGTGGCTGCGCAGGATCGACGGCTCGGGGATGCGCGCGCCCGGCAGGGCCATCGCCTCCCACATGCGGCCCTGCACCCGCTCCAGCTTCATCAGGGCAAAGGCAAGGCCGTCCGGGTCGCCGGTCAGTTCCGCCGCGCCCAGATCGGCATCAAACTCCCTTGTGCGCGACAGCGCCAGCTGCAGCAGCGTGCCCACGGTGGGCGCTGCCATCAGCAGCACGATCAGCACCCACGGCACACCCGCACCGCCCGCGATCATCGACGGGATGTGGAAGAAGAACAGGAACAGGCCGACGAAAGACATGGAGGATGTGAGCCGCGCCACGATATCGGCCAGCGCCATCACCCGCACATCGCCATTGCGGATATGGCTGACCTCATGCGCCATGACGCCCGCAAACTCGCGCAAGGTGAGCCCGCGGATCAGCCCGTCCGTCACACAGACGGCCGCATCCTCCGCCCGGCCCACGGCAAAGGCATTCATCATCCGGCTTGGCACGTAATAGAGCTTCGGCACGGCCGGCAGGCCCGCCCGGCGGGCGAGCACCGTCAGCACCTGATGGCCCTCGGGAAACACATGTTCCGGCAGATGCCGCGCCTTGTAGAGCCGCAGCACCAGCGCGGGCGACACATTCATCGCCCCGTAGAGCATGAAGCCACCGCCGCCCAGCGCCCACAACACGCCGGTCTGCCCGCCCAGCACATAGGCACAGACCACAAGCAGCATCAGACTGCCTGCGGCAAGCAATGCCGTGTGCAACCGGTTTTCAAACCCGCGCCGCTGCCGCAGCGCCGCATCAAGGATTGTGTTCTGACTCATGAAGAATAGGTAGGCGCATCGGCTGCCAAAGTCATCCCCTGACGCCAATCACCCGCGCGGAGGCCTTGCCTCATGCGGCGAAGGCGCCCTGGGTTCTGCCGTCCTCGGTTTCCAGCGCATCGCGCAGCTTTGCCGCCTGCGCTTCCAGCTCGGCCAGTCCCTGCTGCAGCGACGAGGCGGAGGCGCCGAGGCTGGCTGTCAGCGCGAAGAGGGCCCCCGTCTCTCCGGCAAGGCGGCTGTTGCCATCCAGTACATCGCGGGCGGTTGCCTCAAGGCGGGTGGCCGTTTCTTCCTGTGCGGCGATGGCACGGGCAATCTCTGCCGTGTTTTCATCCAGCGTGCCCATGACGGACGTGATCCCGCCGATGGCCTCGACCGCGCCCTTTGTCTCCGCCGCGATGGCGTTGATCTGGGCGGTGATGTCGCTCGTGGCCTTGGCCGTCTGCGTGGCGAGATCCTTCACCTCCGAGGCGACAACGGCAAAGCCGCGCCCGGCAGCCCCCGCACGGGCTGCCTCGATGGTGGCATTGAGCGCCAGAAGATTGGTCTGCCCGGCGATGGCCTGGATCATGCCCACCACCTCGCCGATGCGGCCCACAGAACCGGCAAGGCTGGTGATGCGCTGGCTGGAGACTTCCGTGCCCCGCGCCGCCTCCGAGATGGCGCCCGACGCCCCCGCAACCTTGCGCGCAATATCGCCGACAGAGGCCGCCAGTTCGCCCGAGGCATTGGCGATCTTCTCGATCCGGCCCGATGTGGCACTGCCGGTGCCGCCCAGCCCGGCGCTGCCTTGGGTGCCCTCTCCGATGCGCGCGGCCAGTGCTGCCGCCTGACGGCGCAGATCCGAGATCTGGCCCGAGATCAGCGCAAGGCCTGTTTCCAGCTCGGCCCGTTTCAACGCAGAGGCCGCCGCCAGCCGCGGCTCAGGAGAGGCAGAGGCAGGTAAAGGCAGGGCAGGCACGGAGGGTTCCGGCCGGCGCGCCATCGCCAGTTCTGCCTCCAGCGCACTGATATGCCGCTGAGCATCAGCCAGTTCGGCATTGTCCGCCTGCTCCAGATGCTGAAGATGCGCGAGGAAGCGGCAGAGCGCGCCCGTAAACAGGCCTACCACAGCCACATAGGCCAGCACCTGCGGCCAGCCGCTGCCTTCCGGTGGAACGGCCCAGGGGTAAAGGGCCGCTGCCAGAACATGCAGCGCAGCGCTTGCAGCGCCATAGGCCGCCGTCATGCGCCAGTCCAGCCCGGCCGCCAGCACCGCCAGCAGCAGCACACCGTAGAGCTGCGCCAGGTTCTGCCAGGCGGTGAAGGCCGGATCATCCGTGAGGGAGGCCATCAAGAGAAGCGACAGGCAGGCCATGACGACGGACGCGGCCATGCGGGCCGCCGTGCCCTGCTCCGCCCGCAGCCACAGGGCCGTGGCGCAGGCCCCAAGAATAAGCGCCGCGCCCGAAACCATGGAAGCAGAGGTCTGCGGATTGAACCAGCCAGCCGCCGTCACGGCCAGAACATTGGCCCAGAGGAAGAACATCAGCAGCCTGAAGCCTGCGGCACGCAGGCTGTCGTAGCGGATCATGCCGTTCTCGCCTTCAGCGCACCCTCCGGGTTGCGCTCGCAGCAGCCGTCATCCGGCAGCGGTTTTCACAAGGTTCGGACGGGGAAAGGCTGACGGCACCGCCAGCCGGACGAAAGACACGCCCCAGCCAAGATAACGCTAGGCTGATCATGCTTAACGATGTGTGAATATAACGCAAACTGCAAGCGGACGAAGGCAGGATTTACCGGCTGGCTGCAGCGCCCGGCCTTTGTCTCATCCCCTCAAGGGCCCTGCACAGCCTCGGCCGTCGCCACGGCCTCAGCCTCGGGCAGGAGCCCGGCCCAGGCCAGCACATGCTGGATGAGCGCGATCTGCGCCTGCCGGCGCTGCCAGCGGGCTTCAGCCTCACCTTCCTGCAGCAAGGGGGCATCCTGCCTTTTCGTCTCGTCAGCTGCCTTGCGCCGCAGCTTGCGCAGATAGGCCTTGCAGCGGGCCTCATCCGCCTGAAACGGCGCCAAAGACACCGCATCCCCTTCGCAGCGGCGCAGCAGCGCGTCTGCCGCCGCCGAGAGTTCGGCCAGGGCCGCAGGGTCCGGTGCCGTCTCAACGGCCAGAAGACGAGCCAGATGCTTCATGGCGCGGGAGGCGGCCTGCAGCCGGGCCGCCCGGGCCGGATAGGCTGGGCCCATGGCCTTGCGGAAGACCTTGAAGCACCAGCGCGCTTCCCTGAGTTCCCGGCGTGCGGCGGCCATGGCCTCGCGGTCCGGCTGCCCCTTCAGCGCCGCACGCGCGGTGATCACCCCGTCAAGAATCATCGCTCGCAGAATGACGCCCGGCGGCGCGCCCTGGGGGGCTGCCAGCCCGTTCTGCGGGCTGCCGGTCAAAAGGTAAGTTCCACCTGCAACGTCCCGGGTGCGGTCCAGCATCAGGCCCCGCTCTCCTCTGCGCTTTCCGGCATGTGCGCTGCGGGCGAACAGACGACGCCCGTGCCGCGCAACCCGCAGTAGCCGTTCGGATTTTTCGCCAGATACTGCTGGTGATAGTCCTCGGCAAAATAGAACGGAACGCCGGTGGCCAGTTCCGTGGTGATGGCGCGTGTGCGCCCGGCCGCCCGCAGATCGCCCGCATAGGCCGCGCGCGAGGCCTCAGCCTCAGCCAAAGCGGCCTCATCCGGCAGATAGATCACCGAACGGTATTGCGTGCCCACATCATTGCCCTGACGCATGCCCTCGGTGGGGTCATGCCGCTCCCAGAAGAGCTTCAGCAGCGCGGCCAGCGGCAGAACCCTGGGATCATGCACCACCAGCACCACCTCCGCATGGGCCGTGCGGCCGGTGCAGACCTCGTTATAGGTCGGGTTCGGCGTGTGCCCCCCGGCATAACCGGCCGCCGTGACATGAACGCCTTCAAGGCTCCAGAAGGCCCGTTCCGCCCCCCAGAAACAGCCCATGCCGAAACACACGGCCTGCATGCCCTCCGGCCAGGGGGGTGTCAGCGGGCGGCCCAGCACCGCATGCGGCTGGGTGAGGCGGACAGGCTCGGCCCGGCCCGGCAGGGCCTCGGCCGCCGTTGGCAGAACGAATTTCCGGCTCAGCATGGTCATGAAGGACATGTCTTGCACTCCCTGTGAGACAGATGGCGGCGGCCCCGTCGAAACAGGACAGCCTTTCACGGCATCAGATGATCTCGCGGCGCGTGCGGGCGGAGCCTGCCGCCAGCAGCAGAAAGGCTGCAGGCATCGCCACCGCCCAGACAGGCAGGGACAAGACGGCGCCGATCACCCAGTCCCACGCCCAGGACCCCACATGGGTCACGACTGCCTTGCCGGCAAGGGCGAGGCTTTCGGCGGAAAACTCGGCCCAGACTTCCGCCAGCGGCGTGAAGGAGAAGCCGGATGCCGCCACGGAGCGGCTTCCATCCACCACCGCCGCGACCACGGCAACACCGAGCAGAAAGAACCCGGCCAATCGCAACACCAGGCGCAAGAGGGCAAACATGCGTCCAGAGCCTCCCATTTCCACGGCCGGGCACTGCGGCCACCGGTCCGGCGCGGCCTCGCCTGATGCCCGCAGCCCAGCCTCACTGCTTTTTTCAGATTTTGCTGCAAAAGACCATCCCGCAAAGCAGATGAAGCTGCCACGGCAAAGTTTTCCCCGGCCCTGAAGGCTCTGCACCCCGCCTGAACACCTTCAAAAGACCGCAGCTTTCCGCCACTTTCTGCGGCATCCCGCGACCCATTGCGGCCCCGAAGCAGCAACGCCCTGAAAAGCCGGAAAAAATTTGCCGCCGGTCCTTGCACTCCGCGTCCATCTGGGTATATTCCGCCCACTCCAAGCGGCAAGCCCGCTGCGGACGGACAGGTGGCCGAGTGGTTGAAGGCGCACGCCTGGAACGCGTGTATACGGGAAACCGTATCGAGGGTTCGAATCCCTCTCTGTCCGCCATCACTTTTGAATTTCCCTGAAAAATCATTTACTTACCCTCCCTTTTGTCCAACTTTGAAGAAAGGTTGGACATTGGGTGTTCTGGTTTTAGCCGCCCGATGGCAGCAATCCCGCTATCCGCAAGGCGCGCCTGATCGGCGGCGTCCGTGTAGATCGAGAGCGTCCGAAGATTGGTATGGCCGGTCACGGCCTTGATGATGTCCGCGCTCATTCCAGCTTCAGCCATGCGCCGGGCAGCGGCCTTGCGCAGGCCATGGGCGGAACAGTTGACGAGCCCGGCTTCCCGGCACCGGTCGCGGAACCAGTTGCCGAATCCTGCGTCTGAAAAAGGCGCGCCGAATTCGGTGACTAGGAACGTCATGTTCCCCCGTGCCGTTGCCTCAAGCTCACACACAAGCGCCGGATGCAGGGCCAGCGCCAGTTCCGCGCCGGTCTTGCCCTGCACCACATGCAAGCGCCCGTCGCGCACGTGCTGCCATCCCATCCGCGCCACGTCACCACGCCTCTGCGCCGTATAGAGCAACAGCGCCAGCGCCAGGCGCGCCTTGGTGCCGGACGGATGGCGCGCCTCGAAGGCAGCTATTTCATCATCGGTCCACGAATGGAAACCGGCCGTCTTCTTGCCGTAGCTCTTCACGCCACGCGCCGGGTTGCGGTCGATCCAGCCGTTGTCAAGCGCAAGGTCGAGCATGATCTTCAGCACCTTGAGCAAATTGTTTGCCGCATGCGGCCGATCCGCCATGCCGCCCAAAATCGCCTTGATATGCTCGCGCCGCAGGTCACGGATCAGGCGGTCACCATGAAGCTTGCGGAAACGCTCGATGATGCCGCGATAGGTCTTTTGCGTGCTGGGCCGCTGGCCAGTGAATTCAACCGACCGGTAGTAGGACACCGCCAGCGCATTGAACGAACCTGCCCGCGTCCGTCCGCTGCCGATATTTTCCGCCCATTCCTTGACGCCAGCCAGCGCAGCCCCGTAGGCGCGCTGAAACTCGTCGCCAATCGGCGGATAGGGGAGATAGGTCGAAAAGCCGCTTTTGCGAAACCGGATGCGTGGCTTCCCGTGCCGGTCAATGATCAGGGAACAGTGCTTGGGCAGCGGGTTGCGGCGTCGCGTCATCTCAGAACATCATCCCATGAATTGTCCTCCTGCGGAGAGGTCACAAGCGGCATCTCGCTGGCTTCAACCTCAACCGTACCGTCAGGACGTACTGTGATCCGCGCCGAGCCATAGCCCGCCGCACGCGCCGCCCGGAAGAGCCTCGTCGCATCTGCCTGCGGAAGAAGAGCTTTCGCTTTTTTCATTCGCCTTCCTCCTCCGGCAATGCGCCGGCTGACGTCATGTTGAGGGGGGACAGGTAGTCATCGCCGCCGTCGATCTTCGGCATGTTTTCCCAGGCGCGAATTTCATTCACGGAAAGCCACCCGCCGTTCCGGCCGACGCTGTAGGCGTCATAGCGGGCCTTCATGTCGCCGCGCAGCAGGCCCGCAAGGTCGTGTTCAATGAAGAGCGATTTCCGGCTTTCGGAAGTCAGGAGGGCGGCATTCATCGCCTGTTCGATCCGCCGCGCCATGGGCGCCAGGCACCGCACGACGAGGGCGCGGCTCTCCTGATCGCTGTTGGAATATGTCGCGTTATCGGTAATGCCTGCCACGGTTGGCGGGACACCCCAGATCCGGCAAATGTCCAGATTAGTAAGCTTCCGGCTCTCCAGAAACTCCGCGTCCTTCGATGAAAACGAGAAGGATTTCCAATCCGTGCCCCCATCAAGGACGAGGACGCCACGGGTTGACAGGTCGGAGTTGACCTTGGTTTCCAGCTTGTCGAGAACCGTCTGCCGTTGGTCCTTGCCGATGACCTGCGGGAACACCAGAGCGCCTTCGGGAAGGAAGCTCTTGGCCGCCTGCTTGCCTGCAGTCTCCTGCTGCGTCAGTGCCAGGCTGAAAGTCTCCCGCGCGATTTGGATCGGCGAAAGCCCCATCACGCCATCACGGGCAAGGCGGTAGCGCAGGTGCAGGATTTCTTCCTGAAGGTAGACGTGAGCGCCCCCGCCACGGCTGGAAACGCGGTAACGGAGACGGCCGCTTTCCAGCCGCTCAACAGCCACTTGGCCGGGGTCCAGAGGATACAGCGCCGCCACCTGTCCGCGCCCGTTCCATTCGAGCCGGGCAAAGGCGTTGCCGGACACCATCAGCGATGCCAGCAGCGCTTCGCGGGCCTCAAAAGCGGTCATGGCCGGATTGGCCATGTCATGCAGCACTGTGTAAAGCGGGTGATCCATAGCCCGTTCACGCCCGCCGTTTTCCGCACGGCGGTAGAGGTTCAGCGGCATGGCGGCAAGGTTCTGGCTGACGATGGCAATGCAGGCATGCGCCACGGCAATGCCGCTGGCCCGGCCCGGATCGACATGGCCGCCGATGCCGCCGCGCAGGCCGAACCATTCGGCAAGGTAGGGATCATCAGACTGGGTAGCGCGCTTTTCGCGCCCAAGGAAGCGATCAAGCAGGCTCATTTGGACAACTCCAGCAGGCGCAAGGCACGATCCGCGTAGGAACGGAAGGGCGAAGAACGGAAGAGGGATCTGGCCTGAATGACCGTGCCTTCATAGGCAGGCCAGGCCTGAATGACGCTGATTTCGTGAAGCTCCACCGCCAGCAGTTCGCGGCGGTCGCCGTCGCGCTTTTCGTCCAGTGCGGTGAAGCCAAAGGACATGCCGCCAAGGTCGCCACGTTCGGCCAGGGCCAGAACGTCGCGCCCTGCTGCCGTATCTGGCAGGTCGAGGTCAAAGGCAAGCCCTTTGCTGTCTTCGGCAAGCCGCAGCGTGCCGGAGCGGGTGCGGGCCAGCACGCGGCCCGGATCATGATCCACCAGTGCCAGAACATCCGCCTTGGAACGCAGCGAGCCCGCGAAGGCCCCCGGTGCAATGGATTCGGTGAAGCGCCCGCCAATGCTGGCAGAGCTGGCAAACGTGGCCGCATAACCTTCCAGGCGGCGGCCTTTTGCGCGGATTTCGACAGCGTAGCCGCGCCGTTCAAAGTTGCTCATATGCCTGCCTCCCTGAAGGGCGCGACGAGCCTGTCGACGCCGATGCTGATTTCGGTATTGCCCGCCGTGCTCGTCGCTTCGCGATTTTCGTAAAAATGGCCAACAAGAAGAAGTTGCGCCTGCTCAACCGCAGCAGGCAGCGGCGTGGTTTCCATGTTCACGCCGATGGACGCGAGGTGCCCGCCCGCTGCCGCAATCAAGCGCTCGATCAGCGCGTCTTCATCATCGGCGTCAATGCGCAGATATGCCTTTGCGTCAGCGAGCGAGACCATGGTTCAAATCTCCGCGTAGGCGAATGCTTCAGGGTGCCGGGCGGCAACATCGGCATCAAGGAAGGCGTGAAGCAGCGCACCGCCGTTTGAAGCCACGTCCGGGTGATAGGGGTTGATCAGGATATCAACCGCGCTCCAGTAGCCCAGGTACAGCTCGCCCCACTGGCCATAGATCAGCGCCGACTTGTCATCGCTCGCGCCGATATCGTCCGGAACCTGCGTGGAGGTTTCGACGCGGGCATTGTGGAACAGCTCCGCCACCGGCAGAATGTGCCCCTGCTGATCCTTCATCTTGCGAACGGCCTTCATCACCGTTGGGTTGGTCAGGAAGGCCGCCGTGCCGGTCACATCATCCAGCTCCAGTTCGGCAATCAGGTTGGCCGTCGTGTCGGAAAAGGCCGCTTCCGTGGTCACCTTGGCAACGCCGGGCGTCTGCAAAATGCCGAGCGGCTGATTGTTCGCCCCCTCGCCGTTGATCGCCGCCAGATCCAGCCCCTGCGCCAGCAGGAAGCCCAGATCACGGCGCAAAATGTCTTCAATGGCAGCGCCAGACTGCAGCATCAGGCGGCGCGAAAGGCGGTATTCGCCGGTCACGGTCTTCGGTGCCATCGACACCTTTTCAAAGGTGGCTGCCGTGCGGGTGGCATTGCCGTCTTCGTTCACCCAGCTTGCCGTGCCGCTGGCGGCAAGGTTCGGCAGGTCGAGGAAGCCGGTCAATCCGCGAAGAACGGTCGCGCCCAGGGCCTCAACCTTCAGGGCGGGGCGGAACCGGTCGGCAACAGCCGCCACATTGGTGGCAACGGTATAGCCGCCTGCCGGGCCAGTGCCCACGGTCTGGCTGCGCCCCTCCATGCCCAGCAGAATCTCTGACGGAACAGCCAGATGAATGCCGGAAGCGCCGGAGCGCCCCTCGCGCCCGCGCTTCAGCTCCTGATCGATTTCAGCCTCGCGGCCAGCCAGTCGGCCAGAGAGAGCGCCGTTGATGGCGGCGGCAAGAGAATAATTTCTCAGCTCGCGCCCGAACTCGCCACCCGTCACCGCTTCGCCGCGCTGTTCCTCCCGCTCGAAAGCGGCCATGCGCTCTTCACGAGCGATCAGGCCGTCAATTTCGCTGACTTCGGCTTCCAGGCTGGTGAAGCGCTGCTCTTCAGCCTCTTCCAGCTTGTCCTTGGAATGCAGATTGCGCATTTCGGCCAGCTTCGCGGCGCGCTTCTCGCGCAGTTCAATAAGCTTCTTCATGGAAAGTCCCTCGGTTGATACCAGCAGGAACAAAGTCATCAGATCGGTTGAATGCTTCGGTTAATGCCCTGACAGGGCGGAAAAAATCGCCAGCGCGCAGCCCTTGACCAGTGTTCTGTTGCCCCGCGCCCCGGAGGGCCGCTTGTCGCTGTTGGCCCGCTGGCGGGGCCTCAATGACTGGCGCGGAATTGGGATTTATCCGAGCGGCATATCCGGCCCGCACTCGAACGGGCGGACTATCTTGCCTTCTTCATTCACTGGAAATTCAACGTGAACCAGAGCTCTGCCTGCTCTCTGGTTGAGAGTCGTCGCAAGCGCCTGCAGATCCAGCACGATAACGGGACCTGCATACCTTGCTTCACTGGACAGGTCGGAAAAGGCCTTGTCGAGAGAGACATGCCATTCGTGTGAGCCATCGGCCCACCATAAGAAGTAACCAGCCGGGATGACGCCGGAATACCCCTTCTGCCGGAAGACCTGTTTTGCGAGCCAAGAGGCTTTGGCTTCCCAGGTAAAATCCAGATCGTGTGGCAGGGCCATTCCTGCTTCCTCGAACTTCTGTGTGAGGAAGGCAACCGTGTTGGCCACCGGTTTGGGCCTGAGTTCTTCCGGCTCCCAATCGAATGTCCTGTGATGATCCCCCTCGTAAGCATCCACGTCTTTCAATGCGTGCCAGAGGATGCCAACTGCACACCAGTTGGCCACCGCCTTCGACATTTGCGGGCCAACGCCTCGGTCGGAGAGCATCTTCATGACCCACATTTCAGCGAGCGCAAAGGCGTCGAAGCGAGCATGTCCCTCCACTGAGGGAATAAATTCGCGTCGGCGCCAATCGCGCTGCGCTACAGTTCCGAGGGTCGTGATTTTCTCCGCCTCAGCGGGGGTGAATGTCGTAAGCACATACTGAGGGCGCATAGTGGCATATCTCACGTTTGATTCCGTGTTATCTAACACGTTTTTCAAAGCGTAGCAAGTGCCACGGTTTTCCCCGAAGGCTAACGGGAGGCCATTCCCAGAGCGCAGGCACGTTGGCACTTGAAATGGTTGAGGTACCGGCATCTGCTGGCTTTCGAGTTAGACGGGTGACACCGTGTCACCCGTCTTGGCTTGCCTGACAGTGGCCGGGGCCAATGAATATTCCTCAGCGCCTCAGGTTGGCTTCCCGATTTTCATCTCTGCCCTCTCAAGAAAATCGATTATCAATCTAATTTTCTTGTTTGCCTGATCCAAGGTTCTGGCTGCACTTGCAACGACACTGTGCTCGATGCTTGGAAACTTCATCATAAAATCATCCAAGGCACGTTCTGAAACTTCCAGAAGCGCACTTGCATCATAGGCGTCATCAATGCGGTTTCTGATCTGTTCAAGGGACTGCAGCAGTTCGGACGGTTCATGGGACATTCTGTTGCTCCAACATGTTGGTTGTGTTAAGTATGCAATATAAGTGCAACTTTGCGCTTTTGTTGTCAACATGAAAAGTGCAAATAGGTTTTTTTCATGATAACTCCAGCTCAGTGCAGAGCTGCCCGCGCCCTTATTGAATGGTCGAGAGACCAGCTTGCGGAGGCGTCAAAGGTCGCACTTCGAACCATTGTCGATTTTGAGCGGGGCGCACGCGAGCCTCGCGCAGTGACGCTCGACGCGATCAAACGCGCGTTGGAGACCGCTGATGTGATCTTTATTTCAGAGAATGGAGAAGGGCCGGGTGTTCGGCTAAAGAAACAGGGAGCACAGACGGATGCGTGAGAAGCCCGCAATCATCAAAGCCATAAACGCTTTGATGAGCGCCAGTTCTGACGAGCCAATCCACCATATTCCCAACATTAGCGAGGAAATGGCGCTGAAGCTTGTCGAGCTCGGATATGCTTCACAAACGCCGTGGAGCAAAGACCCAAACGTCTACTGCTATCAGGTCACGACTGCTGGGTTCGAGGCGCTAGAAGCTAAGGCAAAACCTAGGGAAAAGCTCGCACAACGGCCCCCTCGTATCCCAACGCTGCCACCGCGCCTGAAATAACGGGGCGCGCACAAATCAACCTTCCAGCATCTCCAGCAAACACGCCG
This sequence comes from Pannonibacter sp. Q-1, assembly GCF_054073275.1. Classification (NCBI taxonomy): domain Bacteria; kingdom Pseudomonadati; phylum Pseudomonadota; class Alphaproteobacteria; order Hyphomicrobiales; family Stappiaceae; genus Pannonibacter; species Pannonibacter sp. Q-1. The sequence continues at coordinate 450,729 of NZ_JBSXNB010000005.1, read as the reverse complement.
GCATCTCCTCCGGCTCGTGCCGCCCGGAAACCTGCAGCGCCATAGCCAGGGCGACAAGCCCGTCAATGCGGCCGGTGGCTTTGCTTTTGTCGAGCTTCCGGCTCCCGGCAGGATCTCGGGTGATCACGGCGTTGGCAGCACACATGTTCAAAACAGGGTTGCCGCCGTGCCGCAGCAGTTTTTCAGCAACGCAACGCTCCAGCGTATCGACGGCGGGGGACATGTCTTTGAAGCCCTGCCCGAACGGCTCCAGCGGTACGCTGCCGCCGAACAGGCCCAGCTCGCGCTTGAAGTCTTCAATCCGCCACCGGTCATAGGCAACCGTCTGGAGGCTGTAGGTTTGGGCGGCGTTCATGACTGACTGTGCCACAAAACCCGGATCAATTGTCGAGCCGGGAATGAGCGTAATAAAGCCCTGCTTCGCCCAGAGGTCATAAGGCACGCGGTCTTCATTCGAGCGTTCGGCAATATTCGCCTCCGGCATGAAGAACTCGCACACAACGTCAAAGCTGCGCCCCTCGCCGGGGAACACGAGCACAAACGCGGTCAAATCCCGCGAGCCGGACAGGTCAAGCCCGCCATAACATTCCCGGCCCGCCAGCGCCGCAAGATCGGGGGCCGCGTTGCAGCGGTCCCATTCCGCTTTGTGGATGAAGCGGGAGACGGCTGAAACCCGCTGATTGAGGATCAGATTCCGGAAGGCGCTTTCTTTCGACGGGACAAGGCGCGCCTGCGCCGCCTGCCGCTCCACGTCATCAAGGGAACGGAAGTCAGAGAGCGCTGGATTGGCCGCAAGCCAGGCTTCCCGGCTCCACGGATCGGCATCCTGCGGCGCGGCATGCAGCGTGAGGTGAAACGTAGGGTCGGCCACGTCGCCCGACTGGACCCGCAGGCCGTAATCTATCAGTTCAGAAAAAACGTGGTGGTCAGCGGCGGCCTGTGTCGAGATGCAAACCATCAACGGATTTTCGCGTGCGCCGGTCGCGGTATCCAGCGCGTCGAACAGATCGCGATTTGGTGCGCTGCCCAGCTCGTCATAGACGACGAAGGACGGAGACAAACCCATCTTTGACCCGGCGTCTGCCGACAAGGCAGCATAAATCGAACCGGCTCCATCCCCGGTCAGCACTTCAATCTGTTTGTTGAACCTGATAATATTTGCGCGATCGTCGAGCTCAGGGTGCGCGGCCAGGATGGCGCACATCTCTTGAAAAAGCTTCGCGGCCTGATCGCGTGTCAGCGCCGCCGAGTAGACTTCACCGCGTGGCTCTGCTTCAGGTCCCATCAGGTGGCAAAGTGCAAGCCCGGCGGCAAGCTGCGTCTTGCCGTTCTTGCGGGCCATCGAAAGCACCGCAGTGCGCACCGGCCGCAGCCCGTCCCCCGTTTCGGCATAGACGGCTTCGATGAACTTCCGCTGCCAGGGGCGGATTTTCATCGTTGTGCCAGCGAGCTTGCCCGCCGTGATCGGCAGATCCTCCAGGAAGGCAATCACGCGGCCGGAACGGGACAGACCGGGCACCTCCCAGGGCTTCACCGGGCGAACGTCAATCTTGCCGCGCTCCGAAAGGGCCTTCGCCCCGATGCCTCTGACTGCCATTATGCAAACCCGGAATCGTCTTGAGTATCAAGAGGTTGAGAGGGTGAAACTAAGTATCTCCGCGACTCCCCCATCGGTCCGGTCGCGCTGCCGTTCTGGTGATTGGAACCGCCCCCGTGCCAGCCATCACCCGGATCAGCCGGATTGCCGCTCAGATCGAAACCCTTGATGCGGCGCGCAAATGGTTTCTTGTGCCGCCGGTCATGAGCCGCCGTTTTCTCATTGTGGCAACGCTCGCACATGGCCATGAGGCCATCGAGCGGGGGGAAGGGATCGCCACCGGCATTCACCGGCGTGACGTGATCAACGGTGTTCGCCAGCGTAACGACGCCCCGGAGCCCGCAAGGTTCGCAGACTGGCTGACTTGCCAGCTTCGCGAGCCGCAGCCGCTGCCATCTGGCCGTGTTGTAGGGCCAGCCTGCCATCACGCGCCCCTTTCCCAGCCATCCGGCAGCGCCGCTTGCTCGCGCCTCTCCATCTCCGCGAAAACATCCAGGAGAAACGACGAGCCCGCTTCACCTGAGGGGCTGAGGTTTGAAGGAAGCACATGCGGCGGCTTTCCGCGCAATTCCTCATGGACCGTTGCAAGCGCCTGATATCGCGGCTCAGCGATTGCGACAAACCTTGCCCGCTCCTGCGGTGGAGCCTTTGGCCTGCTTGGGCCGGGAAGGCGAACAGGGCCTTGCGGCACGCTCTCACGCGTGCCCGCGCCTTTGGTTTTTTTATTTTTATTATTTATCTTATTTAGGGTGCAGTTTTTGTCACCCTTTGCCGCAGGATTTGTCACCCTTTCTGTGCCGTTTTTGTCACCTTTCCGTTCCGGTTCACGGTAACTTTTGTCACCCTTTTCAGGTGCTTCGGCAGGGGCAGCGTCACCGGTCAGCCCCGGCGCTGATTCCGAAGTGACCGGCACGAAGGTGTAGACGTTGCAGCTCCCGCGCCCGCTGGCTTTCTCCACGGTCAGATAACCACGCTCCACAAGCGCCTTCATGGCGCGTGTCACCGTGCGCTCGTTGAGGTGTGCTTCCCCGGCCAGCCGCTCATGCGAAGGCCAGGCGCGGCCGTCTTGCGTGTTGATGTACACAGACAGGACCATGGCAATGACCTTATCTGAAGGCGTCAGAGCCGGATCGCGCGCGATCATCTGAAGCCATTCGAGTTTGTCGCTGTATTGAATGGCAGGCACGGCCGCTGGACCGCGCTCGAGCCGCAGAGGGAGCACGTTTGTCATGCTGCACCCCCAAGAATCCGGTTGGACATGCGGCAAAAAACGTCAGCAAAATCAATACCCGCCTGAAGGGGGGTTAGACAGGTCAAGGCGTTGATAGAAAAAGAGAAGGCGGCTCCCTCTCTGTCCGCCATTTCTTCCTTTCAAAAGTCCCCGATTTCCAACGATTTCGCGCATTTCTTTGACTGCTGATGCGTGATCTGCGCATTTGCTGTGTAACAAACTGTGTAGCATCCTGGCGGAGCGGGGTATGAGGCCCGCGCGAGCACCGCGGCCTCACAATCGGGACGGTATCGGGTGCTGAAGGCGTTTGCCGATCTGGATCCGCGTCGGCTAGTCAGACATCTATCGAAATTACCGCCTCTCATGACCCGAAGAGTACGCGGGTAGTCTGGCCGCCGCGCGTTGAATGACGGGCTTGAGGCCTCCTGGCAGCTGCTGGTGGATGAAAGCTGTGAAATTACCGCAATCGCCGCCGAGATGCTTGCCGCGCGCCTTCGCTGCCTGCGGAGCGGCCTTCGTCCGCGTTGAGATCATTTCGCGCTCGTGCTCAGCGACAGCTTCAAGGATATGGACCGTCGACCGGCTCGGCTTCGGAAAATCCACTGCGGTGAATTTCAGGGGAGCAGGACACGGATAATCCGAAGCTGAACTCAGAAGAATTCGTCGAGGATCTGATAGTAACGAATGCGAGTTTCGTCGTAGTGGCAACCATAGATATCGAAGAAGGTTTGAACCCACTGCCGGCCCAGCCGGTCCTCGATGCTTCGGGTGATCAAGGCAAGGTCCCGATATCGATCGGCAACGCCTAGCCGGCCGCAGTCGACAAAGCCTGAGAAGCGGCCATCGCATTGCATGAGGTTCTCGAAGGTGGCATCGCCGTGGGTCACCACCAGATCTTCTGCGCGCGGTCGATGCGCGATCAAATCCTCAAAAACTGAACGTGCTGTTCGCCCCATGCGCTCGGCGTCAAAATCGGTCTCGTCCACGAGGTTCATTTCGACGCGTTCGCGCGCCAGATCAATCCGGCGGTCAAGCCGCTGATCAAACGGACATTTGGAAGGGTTCAAGGCGTGCAGCCGGCGGAGACCTTCTGCGGCAATGGCAACAACCTCGTCCGGAGCGAGTTGCATCGACGTAGCGACATCCCTTCCGGTCACCTCGCTCGACAGCAGCCAAACGCTTCCATCGGTGGTCACTTGCTCGATCACCTCCGCACAAGCGATCCCTTCGCTCTTGAGCCAGCGCAGGCAGCTGGCCTCCGCCTCAATCTCAGCGGCGCCTTCCCCGAACCCGTGTTTGAGAAACAACGCCGGCACCCCGGACCCGGCCATGCGGAAGACATTCGCGGACGAACGCCCGGTCGAAATTGCTGTGCCCGAATAGCCTCTTAGGCGCTCGTGTAGCACGTGCGGAAGATCGCCGCCCGGCAGTCCCCCTGCGAATACGTCTGTCAGGCCCGCAGAAAGCTCCATTGCCATACGGCTCCTCTCTATACGTTTAACGCGACGATATCTGCATTGCGCGGGGCATTGGGGCTACATGCCAAGTTCATGCACCGCCGGATATGCAATGCCTGAGGTCGCGCCATGAAGTCACCCACGATCGAAGCCAGTCATCCGAATGCGTCAGCTGCTTCCGATCTTTGCAGCGGGAACACCAGTTCCCACAGATAACCGTCGGGATCGGTCACGTAACCGGTATAGCCTCCCGACGCCTCATCAATCGCCGGCCTACCTGACACGGAACCGCCATGGGATGGGGCGGCCTTCATCATTGCATCAACAGCATCACGGGTCGTCATCGCGCAACTGATGATCGCGCCGCAATCTGCACCGGGAAACTGAACGCCACGACCGGCTTTCCGGCTGTAAGCTTCAAAGGCGGTTCTTTCCATCAGAAACAGGGAGAGACTGGGGAGTTCGAGGGCGATGATCCCGTCTTCAATCGCGGCATCGCGATACCCGAACACGTTTTGATAGAAAGCGAGGCTGCGGCCAGGGTCGCTAACCGGCAGGCAGAGAACCGTGGTTCTTATCTTCACTAGGCCGGAGTTCATTTTCTTCTCCTGTCAATGAGAGGTCTCTGAGCGCCGAGAAACTAAGCTTGCGTTGCCTTATCCAGCGCTGCTCCAAGAATTTCCGAATAGGCTTCGTGGAGATCCTGCCAGCCAAATTCCATTGCTGCCTCGCCGACGATTGGCCCGACCGGGCTACCGTCAAGGAAACGGACCATGACGTCGATGCAGATGTGCCAACCAGCAGCAAAGCTGGCAAAATGCTCCGGAACGTTCGTGCGATGACGCAATGTCAAACGCGTGCCGCTTCCTCTGGGTTCGAGTTCCCAGGTCAGGACGTCATCGCCCCATGTGTATTGCAACAGGCGCGCAGGCTCGGCTTTCAAGACTTCTGCAGCACTTTCCCCGGCCTCTTCATGATCCGTCATGCGCAGAAAGAAAGGGCCGGGAGTTCCAATGTCGCGGTCCGAAACGAACGGCATCCATTCAATCTGTTCATTGGGCTGAGTGAGGGCGCGCCACACTTTCTCGGGTGGATGGGCGAGGTTGCGCCGGAAAATCAAAGTTGCTTCGCCGTCACCGGTCTCCCGGCTGACCTCGGCCAGTGGGCCACACTTAAAATCCTTGCGCCCCATTCGATCAGTCCTCCATCGTGTCGAGATGCCGCTCCAGGGCATCCAACGATTTTGTCCACATTGCCCGATAGGGGGCCAACCATTCGTCGATGGCCCTGATCCGCTCTGGCTCGAGCCGATAGATCCGCCGTTGTGCCGCAACCTTGCTGCTGACGAAGCCGGCCTCGCGCAACACCCTCAGGTGCTTCGAGACACTGGGCTGCGGCAGATCCAGCCTGTCGACGAGGTCTGTCACGCTGGTTTCTCCCAAACGCAGCTGGTCGAGGATGTTGCGTCTCGCGGGCTCGGCAAGAACTGAGAATGGATCTAGGTGCATGGCTGCAATATGCCGATCAAGGTATATACCTGTCAAGGCATACGACAGGCATTGCTTCATGAATGCGCGAGAGGAAGCCCGGTTGGCTGTTCCACTCGTCCTTCGGCATCAATACCGCCAGAAATGATCCGAATCCGCGCTGAGGGGCGGGAAGACCAAGCGTTCCCCCAAGAAGCCTGCATGATTCCGAACGGCTGTGTGTCACTTGATGGCGATTGCGCGGACACGTGGCTTAATCCGCAAGCTTGGTCAGAAGGTTATCCCCGGTTGCACAGCTGATCAGAAAGCTGGCCTTGTTCGATGGAAGGCTGAGGCGTTGAGCGCTCTTCCACGCTGTCTGTTTCGACCTGTTCACGCTGAAAGCGCTTGTGCCAGCGCCAGGGCATCGCGCCCTATGCGCTGAGCAAGCCGGCCCTGCAGGGCATAGCGCGCGGGCTGGCCCGCGATTTCGGCCCGCGCGGCATCACTGTCAACGTCGTGCAGCCAGATCCGATCGGCACAGACGTGAACCCGGCGAACGGGCCGTTGAAGGATCTGCTGCACAGCTTCATGGCCATCAAACGTCATTGGAGGCCGGAGGAAGCCGCCGGGCTTGCCGCCTGGCTGGCGAGGCGGGATTCGTGACCCGTGCCATGCATACGATCGACGGAGCATTCCGCGCCTGACCCCGCGCAACCGGGTGACGGGCAAACGAGACGATGAATGGTTTGGATCGCGTGCCCCCGAAAAGGGGTGGGTTTCCATTTGTGTCTCATCGCACGAACCATTGCCCTGGACGCAAATCAAGTTCGGCATGACGCACACGCACCCGAGCAGACCTCTCGCGCCCAATCTCAAGCTTGCGCCATTATTCTGCTTTCGCAGATAACTTTCTCCCCATATCTAAAGCTGAGTGTTTGTGGCCATGTGCTGTGAGAGCCCATGCCATATCTGCGCGCTGACACCCACTCGTCATAGGTGATGGCTGCGCCGCCTCTCCACCTTGAACAGGAGGATGAGGGAAGCCGCTGCGGCGGGCATCCTGCGCAGGACGGGCAGCAGCTTCCTGAGGCTGAGCCTTGAGCATGTAGCCGATGTAGCGCTTGGATTCGACCGGATCATACCCGAGGCGCGCCTTGAGCTTCTTGCGAAGCTTGGAGACGTGGCTTTCGACAACGCATTCATCGACTTCCTCGTTCATGAGGCCGTAGACGGCGTTGTAGATCTGGGTCTTGGTGACGCGGCGGCCATGGTTGCGCGCAAGATATTCCAGAATGCGGCGCTCACGGCGTGGCAGTTCGAACACATCACCGCCGACGAGGGCGTCCCGGCCATCGAAGAAGACCTTGATGCGGCCGACTTCGAGATTGTCCGCCTCGGTCATGGTACGGCGGCGGATGGCGCCGACACGGGCGAGGATCTCGCGCACATGGATCGGCTTGCGCAGCACATCATCAACGCCGCAGGCAAACAGCTCCAGCGTCTGATCGAGGCTTGGCCGCTCATCCAGCGCCAGGATCGGAGCCTGATCACAGTATGACCGGATCAGCCGCGGAAAATCGGGCCGTTCCTCACATTCGCCCAAAAGAAAAGCCTCAATTGAGGCGAGGTCATCTTCTGAAGCCGTCTTCACCCATTCCGGAAGCTCGGACGGGGTTAGTGCCATACAGGCGAAACCTTCACGCTCGAAACCGGCGGCATAACCTGCCGTTACGATCTCCCGCGAGTCGACAATCACGAACATAGTGTTTTCCCCAACACAGCCTTGCAACCAACTGGTAGTGGGTAGAAGCGCCTACGTCAAATGTATCGTGCAGTTACAGCCGGAAAAGGTTGTGACTTTGGCGTATAATCCGTAACATCGGGGTTGAATATTTTATATAAATGCCAACTTACGGCACCAAAGCGGAAAAATCGATAAACTTCAAATCAAACAGATATTGTGATTCGCACCTTCACGTGCCCTCACATCAGGGAACGTGTGTGAAATTATAATGACACAACCTGAGCAACGCAAGAGGCATGCTCACCCTATTCTTCCGTTGCGTCATTTTCTGCTATGAAGAGAGTGCTCTTGCCAGATCGCCGAATGGATCGGGCGATGGCAGGCCCCGTGCGTCCTGTCTCAGGAACTCATAGATCCGCGGAACCAGTTGCACGGCCTTGTCGAGCGCGGGATCACTGCCGGCCTGATATCCCCCCATCAACCGCAGGTCGCGGGTGTCTTCGTAGCGCGAGATCATGGCTTTCAGCCGCATGATCAGCTCACGCTCTTCCGGTGTCCAGGCATGCTGGGACAGGCGGGAGACGGACGACAGGATATTGACCGCCGGATAGCGCCCGGCGTCAGCGATGGCACGGTCGAGAACGATATGCCCGTCCAGCACACCGCGCATCGTGTCGGCCACCGGATCATTGTGATCGTCGCCATCCACCAGCACCGAGAAGACGCCGGTAATCGCTCCCTCCCCTTCTGCCCCGGGGCCAGCGCGCTCCAGCAGGCGGGTCAGGTCGGAGAAAACGCTTGGCGTATAGCCGCGGGCGACCGGCGGTTCGCCGGCGGCCATCGCCACATCGCGGGCCGCATGGGCAAAGCGCGTCGCGGAATCGATGATCAGCAGCACGGACTGGCCGAGGCCCCGAAAATATTCGGCCACACTCATCGCCGTACGCGGGGCAAGGCGCCGCATCATGGCGCTCTCGTCACCGGTCGCCACGACCACCACGGACCGCTCCAGCGCATCGCCCAGCACGTCCTCGACAAACTCGCGCACCTCGCGTCCACGCTCGCCCACAAGGCCGACGACCACGGTGTCGAAATCGCCCGACCCCGCCAGCATGGCCAGCAACGTGGACTTGCCAACGCCGGACCCGGCGAAGACGCCGATACGCTGGCCAACGCAAAGCGGCGTGAACAGGTCAATGACCTTGACGCCCGTGCGCACCGGCTTGCGGGCACGGGCGCGCTCCAGCATCTGCGGCGGCTCGTTGTCGAGGGACATGGCCGCGGCGCTGGTGCGCAAGGGTCCCTTGCCATCCGCCGCCTGCCCCAGCGCATTGACCACACGGCCTTTCCAGGCCTGATGCGGATGCACCGTCAATGCGCCCTTGCGCCAGGCGCGGGCGCCGATGCCGATATCAGCCAGGTTGCCGTAGGGCTTCACATAAACATCATCCTCATCGAGGCGGATGATCTCGCCGCGCCGCTCGCCCCCCTTGCCTTCGAGTGACACAAGATCACCGATGCAGACGGAGCGCGACAGCCCGGTGACGCGAATGACGCCAGGTGTCACCTGAATGACCCGGCCGCCGATGCGGACCGGATCAACTTCCTTGGAAGCTGCAGAAACGGCAAGCGCCAGCCGGTCAAGCGCGGGCATCGCGGATCAGATCCTTATGACGGTTGCGCAAGGTTTCCAGCACATCGAGCGGCAAACGGTTCGCCGGGTGCTGGATAACCGCATCCAGCGCGGCCGGTTGATCCTGAGGCCGCGCCTCGCGCGTCCCGGAGCCGGACGACGGTTTGGCCAGAGGCACTGCAACGCTTGCCGGATCTGTGAGCCAGCGCGTGAGGTTCACCGGTGCTGCCGCAACCTCATCGCGCGAGCGGGCCACGCGCATGCCCAGCGGATCGTCCGTGCCGGTGCCTTGTGAAGACGCAGGAATGGAGTTGTTAGCCAGCTCATGAACATGAGGTTTGGCTGAAGGAATGGTCGGCTCATCCGGAGCCCGCGCAACAGCCGCTTCCGTGTTCTCCGTTGTGCCCGGCGTTTGCAGGGCGCCTTCCACGGCAGAACCAGCCATGGCGTAACCAAGCATGCCGGCCATGCCAAGCGGACCGCCGAGCGCCAGCCCATAAAGCGCGTGCCCCGCGTGGCGGGCCCCGTCGGAGATCTGGTCCCCCGTCACATTCCGGTAAATCTCACCGATGAGCGGCAGATGCTGGAAAGGATTGATGATATCAACGATATCGCGAAACCCCAGGCCGTTGCCGTCTTCACCGGTTGAGACATCCGCAGCCTGACGGGGTGAATTGACGCTGCCGGCGCTCACTTGCGGCTTGACCGGCGGCACAGCTCCCAGCGGCGTCACGAGGTCGCTCCCAGATCGCGCACGGCCTGCGACTGGGTGTCATTGCTGGTGTCGATCATCTTCGTCGCACTGTCGAAGGCGCGGGTCAGCATGATCAGCTTGGTCATTTCACGGATCGGATTGATGTTGGAGCTTTCCGTGTAGCCTTGCACGATGCTTGCCGTATCAAAGGCCTGCACCGGCTCTGCGGGCTGATCCGGGATGACGCCCGAGTTTTCGAAGCGGCGGAGCTTTGCATCTTCGGGAATGCGGAACAGGCCGACAGCACCGGCGATATCCTCGCCCTGTGTCACTGTTCCATCCGGCCCGATGCGCGGCATGCCCTGATTGAGATCGAGCTGGATCGGCAGACCGCCGGCATCCAGCAGGTCATGGCCATTCAGCGTGCGCAGAACGCCGTCCACATCGATCTTCATGCGCCCGTCACGGGTGTAGGCAACCGTGTCTCCGGCGCGGATGGCAAACCAGCCGTCGCCATCAACGGCCAGATCCAGCGGATTGTCGGTCTTGCTCACCCCGCCCGCCTGCCGGGAGATATAGGTTTCACCAGCCGTGGCAAAGCTCACCGGATCAGCGCCTGCCTTGGACAGGACTTCGGCGAACTTCACCTCATCCGCCCGGTAGCCGGCCGTATTCATATTGGCAAGGTTCCGGGCGACCGTCTCCAGCCGGTTGGAAAGAGCGACCTGAGCCGACAGGGCGACATAAAGTGCGGACTGCATGGATCAAATCCCCCCAAGCTTCAGGCCCTGGATCTGTGCAAGCAGATCCTCGCCAATTCCAATGGTTCCATTCGTTCCGGACAGGATGATGTTCGGCACCGAGTTGACCGCGGGTGACCCGTTCTGGATGTCCCACATGATGGTGAAGCGGCGGAGAAACTCGTCAAGCTTCGCCGGATCCTGAAAGTCGTCCATGTTGAGACGCTGCTTCAGATAGGCGGCCTGCTTGTCGACGTCAGCCATCGCGAAGCTATCAGACAGGCCAAGCGACGTATAAACCACCTTGGCCAGAGCCCTGTCTGCGAGAATGTCATAAGGGCCAGTGATGCTGTCAGCCTTGCGTTCAAAATAAAGCGCAAGCCGGACGGCTTCGTTCTGATTGCCGGAACTCTCCTCAAGCGTCTGCCGGACATAGGCATCCACGACCGCCTGCTTGACGCGCTCGAACTTGGTCGCCGTCTCACCATATCTCTCGAAGTTGAACGTCTTGACGAACTCCGCATACCGCTTATCGGTCATCTTGTTCGCAAAGGACGTATTGCTGTCGACCCCTTCTACCAGAGCCTTCCGCATGAAGGCCTTGGCATAATCCATGTCTTCAAGGCCGAAGGCTTTCATGGCGAACTTGAAAACCCGGGTGTTGTCCAGAAACTCATCGATGGATTTGATGTCTTCAATGGTCTTGAGATAATACTCGCTTTCCCGCTTTACCTGCGGATCCTTCGCAGTGGTTTCCATCGTGCGGGTGATGTCACGCGTGACCATCTGATATTGCAGCAGGGTCGTCATCATCGGCGCAGCCCCTCCGGAGAACTTGTGCCCTTTCGCATCCTTCAGATGCGCCCGGACAGCTCGGCAACAGGAATCGGCACGCAGGGCGCACCTCTTGCGGCCAGTCTTGCCCTCAAGGCTTGCGCCGGGCTGACTGACCGCGCCGCAACCTCGCCTTGCAGCGGCATCATGGTTAATCCCGGCCCGCCAAAACCCGGCAAAATTCAACAGCCTCGGGCAAGCCTCGTCTCCTAGCGTGAGGGCATCGACATCCCACACGCACCAAGCAGGAGCTGGCTCGTGACAATCATGCTGGGTCTCATCATCGCAATGGCATCTCTTCTTGGCGGGTTCTACGCCATGGGGGGAAAGGTGCTGGTTCTGTGGCAACCGTTCGAGGTGCTGATCATCGTCGGGGTGGCGATTGGCACGTTCTTCGTCGCCAATCCGATGAAGACCATCAAGGACACCATGCGCTCCGTGCAGGAAGCGGTACTGAATTCGGTGCCGAAGAAGCGCGACTACCTCGACATTCTCGCTCTTCTCTATGCGCTGATGCGCGAGCTGCGCTCCAAGGGCCGCAACGAGGTTGAGCCGCATATCGAGAACCCGCAGGATTCCGAGATTTTCCGCGCATTTCCGACCGTCTACCGCAACAGGAACCTCACCACCTTCGTGTGTGACTACTTCCGCCTGATCATTGTCGGCAATGCCCGCGCCCATGAGATCGAGGCGCTGATGGACGAAGAGCTGCAGACGGTTCACCGCGACCAGATGAAGCCCTATTACGCCCTGTCCGCCGTAGCCGAAGCCTTTCCGGCAATCGGTATCGTCGCGGCGGTGCTCGGCGTGATCAAGGCCATGGGCGCGATCGACCAGTCACCCCAGATCCTGGGCGCCCTGATCGGTGCCGCACTTGTCGGCACGTTTCTCGGCATTTTCCTCTCCTATGCACTGGTGGCGCCTGTCGCCCACAAGGTGAAGGGCGTGCGTGAGGCACGGCTGCGTCCTTATGTGATCGTCAAGCAGTCTCTGCTGGCCTTCATGAATGGCGCGCCTCCGCAGATCGCGCTTGAGCATGGCCGCAAGACCATCTCGGCCTCCGACCGCCCCTCCATCGATGAAGTCGAAAACGAAACCATGAACTCTGGCGGTGTGGGCGAAAGCGCCGCGGAAATGAAGGGAGCGGCGTAAGTCATGCTTGATCACGCTGCCAACTCGTTCCATTCGGAACGCGCCCAGATCACCGACCGGCTGCTGGATGCCGCAGGCATCTCCGTCGACCGGCTGCCGATGCTGCCGGTGCTCTTCGACCGCATGGCCCGCGTCTTTGCCGATGCGATGCGCCAGAAGTCGGCCTCGCCGTCCTACATTTCCGTTTCCGATATCGGCAACGAGCGTATCGGCGATGTTCTGGATGTTTATGAATCCAACGCCCTGGTCGCCGTGCTCTATTCCCCGGAATGGGACACGCGCCTGCTGATCGGGTTCGACCGGGACTTCATCTTCACGATGATCGACGTGCTGTTCGGCGCCGATGGCACCGAGCCGCCGATCGATGAGGAGCGTACCTTCTCCTCCATCGAAACGCGTATCGCCCGCACGGTCTTTGAAGTGGCGGCCAATGCGCTTCAGGAATCGTTCAGCCCCATCGCCGAGACGACGCTGAAAATCGAGCGCGTCGAAAGCCGCATGGACTTTGCCATCATTGGCCGCCGCAACAATCCGGCCGTCGTCGCACGCCTGTTGCTCCAGGCCATCGGCCGCGGCGGCGAGATCTTCGTCGTCATGCCGCACTCCACTCTCAACCCGCTGCGCCAGCGCCTGTCGCAGGTGCTGTCGGGCGAAATGGCGGGACGCGACAAGCAGTGGACCCAACATTTCCAGGCCGAGATCCAGCGCACGGAAGTGAAGCTGCAGGCGGTGCTGGAAGAGCGTGAGCTGACGCTGGGCGAAATCGCCAATCTCAAGATTGGCCAGATCATCGAGCTGCAGGCCACCCCCCGCAGCCCGGTGAAGCTGGAATGCAACCAGCAGCCCATCTTCAACTGCCGTCTCGGCCAGCTGGATGGCTCCTACACACTTCAGGTCGAAGACCTGATCCATCTGGAAAAGGACATCGTTGATGATCTCCTATCTCGTTGATGCAGTTCTGCTGATCGCTCTGGCGATCACGAGCTTCAAGATGGTCACCATGTACCGGGAACTGCGCCGGCTGGGATCCTACCATGAAGACTACCAGCGGATCTTTGACCAGACGGCGCTTGCCCTTGATGGCATCGAGGTGTCGGTGAAGGAGCTCAATGTCCGCGGGGCGCAGGTGCTCAACGCACTTGGCGCGAGGATGGATGACGCGAGGGAGCTGATTGCCGAGATCGACGCCCTCACCCGGGAGGCCAAGCGCCAGCAGGCGGTCCTCAAATCCGAGCTGAAGCAGCTGTCGACCGAAGTCGCGATGCGCGCCAAGGCCGGCCATATGGAGCCTCCTGCCAGCGACATGGTATCCACGGTTGTCGAGACGGTTCTGCGCAACACCGCATCGCCGGCGAGCGAACCTCACGGCCCCGCCGCGCCAACGGAAATGAAGGTTCACCGTCTGGATGACCTGGCCACCGGCCCGTTCCGATCCGTATCCATCCACCGCAAGGATGATCTGACATGAGCAGCAATGATATGAACGAGACCCCTTCCGCCAAGGCCGCAGGTGCGGCTGAATTCGCCAAGGTTGAAACCGGCGGATCCAAGAGCGCAAAGTTGACCAGCTCCGACCTGATGGGCGACGAGCGCAACCTCGACACGATCCTCGGCATTCCGGTCAATATTCAGGTCGTGCTGGGCTCGGCCACAATGCTGGTCGCCAATCTGCTGAAGCTTGGCCGCGGCGCTGTCATTCCGCTCAACCACCGTGTCGGGGAGCCGGTCGATATCGTGGTCAACGGCCGCGTGGTTGCCCGTGGCGAAGTGGTCGTCGTCGAAGACGACAACTCCCGCTTCGGCGTTTCGCTGACCGAAATCATCAGCGCCCAGAACAGCCTGCTCGACGCCTGACACCAGCCCGTGCGGCGCATGAGCAATTTCAAGGCATGACGCGCAAGCGTCTCAGATGCCTTGGCATGACTTAAGCTGCAGGAGAGACCGCGAAAATGAATGCGAGCACATCTGCCGAAAACCTCCTGCCGACGCGCACCCTGAAGGGCACGCAGAAGGTCGCGGCGCTTCTTCTGGCGCTTGGCAAGCCCAGTTCACGCCGGCTTCTGCAGCATTTCGATCAGGAAGAAATCCGCATGATCACGGTGGCTGCAGCCCAGCTCGGCACGGTGGCGGCGGAGGAGCTTGATCAGCTCGCGGAAGATTTCATCTCGCAGTTCTCTTCTGGCACAACGCTTTACGGCACACCGAACGAGGTGGAAAAGATGCTGGAGGGTGTGCTGCCGGAGGAGCAGCTCTCCGACATCATGTCCGACGTGCTGGGCAATTCGAACCGCTCGATCTGGGACAGGATTGCCACCGTTTCGGAGACAGTGCTCGCCAACTATCTGATGAAGGAACACCCCCAGACGGCGGCCCTGATCCTTTCGAAGATCAGGCCGGCTGCCGCTGCAAAGGTACTGAGCCAGCTGCCGCCGGATCTGCGCAACCAGCTCATGCGCAGAATGCTATCGATCAAGGCCATCGTCCAGGAGATCATGCGCGACGTGGAAAAGACGCTGCATGAAGACTTCATGCTCAATCTTTCGGGCACGATGGAAGCCGATTCCTATGCGCGCATGGCGGACATCCTGAACAAGATGGACCGCGACCACATGGAAGATGCCTTGTCGAGCCTGACGGATGCACGGCCGAAGTCGGCGGAACTGCTGAAGGGACTGCTCTTCACCTTCGACGACATCATCAACCTGAACGCCCGCACGCGCATGGCCATCTTCGACCAGATCCCGACGGACCGGATTGTGCTGGCGCTGAAGGGAACCGACCGCGCCTTCCGCGAGGTTATCCTGTCTTCGATGACATCGCGCACGCGCAAGATCGTCGAACACGAACTGGCCGGCGGCGAACCGGCCGGACAGCGCGAAGTGCTTCAGGCGCGCTCGTCCATCACGGATCTTGCCCTGGAGATGGCTGGCCGCGGAGAGATCGACCTCAATCCGAAGCAGGAAGACAGCGCCGTCTTCCGGTAAGCCCGGCGCACACTCCCCGGCAGAAGCCGGGGCAATGGCCCCCTGCCGCATGGCAGGGCAGAAGACTGGCTAACCGGTGGACGCGTAAATGTCAGATCAGGACGACAAGGACTCCAAAACAGAGGAACCGACAGAGAAGAAAATCAGGGATGCGATCGACAAGGGAAACATACCTGTTTCCAAGGAGGCCTCGATCCTCTCCGCCTTTCTGGCTGTTTTGCTGATTGGAAGCTTCGTCATTTCACCGGGTGTCCAGCGCCTCAGCGGCGGGCTCTCGGGTTTCATCGACAATGCGGGGGGATACAGCATTGGAAATGGATCGGATGCAATCCAGCTCACCCATGCCCTCAGCCTGGATCTGGGGCTGTTCCTCGCGCCCATCGTGGCGATGCTCATGGTTGCTGGCCTTGCGGCATCGTTCTTCCAGAACACGCCGAAGGTGGTCTTCACCCGCATCAAGCCGGAGCTGTCGCGCCTTTCGCTCGCCAAGGGCTGGAGCCGCCTCTTCGGCATGCAGGGGCTTGTCGAATTCGGCAAGTCGGTTTTCAAGTTCTCAGCCATCAGCCTGGTCGCGTTCCTGCTGCTGCGCTCGAACGCCAATGCGCTGGTGAATGCCATGTTCACCGACCCGTCCGCCTTGCCGGAAACCGTTCTTCACCTGTCGATGAAGCTGCTTTCGGGCATCTGTATCGCAACGATCCTCCTTGTGGCCCTCGATCTGCTGTGGGCCCGCATGCACTGGCGGAAGAACCTGCGCATGAGCAAGCAGGAGCTGAAGGACGAATTCAAGCAGGCCGAAGGCGATCCGCTGGTGAAGGCCCGCCAGCGCTCGCTTGCCCGCGACAGGGCACGCAACCGCATGATGGCGGCCGTGCCCAAGGCGACACTTGTGATCGCCAATCCGACTCACTTCGCCGTGGCCTTGCGCTACGAGCGCGATGAAACGGCTGCTCCGATTGTGGTGGCCAAGGGGCAAGACCTGATCGCGCTCAAGATTCGGCAAATCGCAGAGGAAAACAACATTCCCGTCGTAGAGAACCGCGAGCTGGCCCGTTCACTTTATGCGAGTACCGAATTGGAAAGAATGATTCCGCCGCAATTCTATAGAATGGTTGCGGAAATCATCTGTTACGTGTATTCGCGCAAGACAGTGAAGGTCGTGTGATGCACGAGAGTTTTGAGGGCTTCAACATGAGCATGGGATCCTTCAGCCAGATGCCGCGGATTCCGGGCTCGGTGCGCTTGCGGGAAGAAGCTCTTGCACAGGCCGTTTCTGACGTTGCCGAAGAGCTGCGCCTGATTGACGTCACCGACTTCATCGCCTTTGTGCGTACGGAGAAGCACGCCAATATCTCTGATCTTGTGAAGTCCTCGACCGAACTCTTCTTCAAGAACGAGACGCTGCGCTACGGCCTCGGCGCCCATGTCGAGGCCGATTGGGACACGACGCCCGATGTCCGGCTGGACCTTGAATTCCGCAACAACGGGGTCTGGATCTATTTCAGCCTGACGCTGAACGCGCGCGGATCGAGCGTCGAGATCCACCACATCGAATTTGCCGACCCGTCGGAAGATCCGGAAGAGAACACCCGGCGTCTCATCGAGGCGCTGGCGGATGCACGCCTGAAGCCGCTGCCTCAATAGGACCGGCAGACACGGTGCGGAAGCATCGCGCTCTGTGCTTGCTCAGGCGCCCCGCGGACCGGCCATGATCAGTGCGCTGCCGGCCAGGATGACAATCGCCCCGGCAATATCCCACCGGTCGGGCCGCGCCGCCTCCACGAGCCAGAGCCACAGGATCGAACTCACCACATAGATCCCGCCATAAGCGGCAAAGGTGCGGCCGGCGGCCGGACTGTCCACCCGCGCCAGCAGGAAAGCAAAGAGCGCCAGCGCCAGCGCGCCCGGCAACAGCCACCAGGCGGATTTGTCCAGCCGCCACCAGGCCCAGACGGCAAAGCATCCGGCGATTTCGGCCAAGGCGGCACCAAGGAAAAGAAGGGCTGTCTGCATCTGATATCCGGCGGGTTGTACGGCAGGATAGATGCGCAGGACGCGCATTGCCAGCAGTCTCAGTTGCCGCCCGTCCAGCGCAAGGGATGGTACAGCAGGGCAGATGGATCAGCAGAATGGATAAGGACGGGGGGCGAAAGGCCCGGGGTCACGGCCCGGCAGCATTGCAGGCATCACGGATGCCTGGGCAGCTCCGGCGTCATCCTCAATGCGACAGGACGTCGGACTTCGTGAAGTAATTGAACTCTTCCACCAGGATCTCCTGCACGAGCTTGTTGCCAAGCCGTGTGTTCACCGCATCCCGGACCCTGGTCTTGAGGCCTTCGATATCATAGCGCTCAAGCCTGCGGAAATTCAACTTCTCATCGGTGTAGAGAAGACGGAAGGCCTCATCGATGATGAAGGGCTGCGGCTTCACCGGGCTCTTGCGCAATGCATCGCCATCGGCCGTGAACACAAGCTGCACCACCACATATCCCTGCAGCGCGCCATTCTCGATGATGGGCACGTTGATGGCCCGCAGCTGCTCGTAGTCAATACCGACCATGAGGCGCTCATCTCTCGCTGCCCCGTTGCCGTCCTGGGTCATCCAGTAGACAGCGGCATAGGAGGCGCCAAGCGTCGTCAGGCAAACCCACAGGCCGGCAAAGAGGAGCCGCATCATGGGCGGACCCTCGCGTGATCCAGGGAGTAGGTGCCGTCAGAATCCGCTTCGAGCATCGCCTGGGAAATCATCCCGGCAATCTCGCGAACCGCATCCAGATGCAGCGAAAGCACCTGCATGTTGGCTTCCAGCGCCGCACGCAGACGTCTCAATTCCGTCGCGACGGCCACGTCACGCGCACCATCGCCGCCAGGCGCAAGCAGTGTCCGGCTGGCGCGGGCGAGCTCGAGCAGAGCCTGGCTCTTGCGGAACTCAAAGGCGCGAAGATCTGCCGTGCCCTGTTCGCGCAAGGCTTCCGTTTCGGCCTCAACCACCGTATGCGCCTTGATGATGGCCATGATCAATGTGTCATTCACATAGACCGGCAGCGGTTCAGGCGAAGTAATCTCAGCGTTTTCCTCATCAGACATGTCAGGCTGCAGCTCCATCAGGCGGTTTCCCGCTTGCCGAGGGTCTTGGCGATAAGCTCCGCGATACCGATGCCGCCACGTGCGGCCATCTGATTACCGATCTGCTCAGCCAGCATGGATTTCCAGATGCCTCCGGCCGTGCCGGAGCCAAATACACTTTCCGCGTCTTCAGGCAGAATTCCCTCCACCATCTGCTGCATCATCAGCGCCTCAAACTTCTGGGCCGGCGACAGCGCACGCGTGTTCAGGGCCGTGTCGTTCAGCATCGCCACGCGCGCTGAACCGGTGGAGCCGATGGCAGGCGTAAAGCCGTCGACTGGCCACTGCGAATTGTCCAGCCCGCGTCCGCCCGAAAGGCCGGCGGCCGCCATGGCATCCTCGAACAGGCCGCTGTCACCAGACGCGGCATAGCCAAGGCTCTCAAGCTTGGCGGCCGCGGCCCGGATCTGCTGCGGATCCGCGGCACGGGCGACATCGAGGACGATGTCGGAAATGGGAGAAATCGCCATGGCAAAGGTCCTCGTTACGCCTTCATTGCCTTGGAGACTAGGTCGTCCAGCTTGTGGGAGGCTTGCGTTGCCCCGCCCACATGACGCTCCAGAATCTCGGCGAGGCTCAGATGCTCGTCCGTCTGGCGTTCAAGCTTGGCCACGGTTTCAAGGCGCCGCTCGGTGACCTTCAGCATCCGGCCCTGCCGGGCCATTTCCGTTTCAACCTTCTCCCGGGCAGCAGTAAGCTGCGCCTGCTCCTCGGCGATGGTCTTCAGGCGCTGCGAGGCATTGCGGATGAAACGGTCGTGCATGGCGAGGTCGCCCTCGGACAGGGCGCGCAGCACGCGGTCCTGCTTTTCGGCAAGCTGCTCGTCCTGACGGTCGAGATTGACCAGCATCCAGGCTGACAATTGATGGATCTGGCGCTGCAGCTTGAGAATGCGCCCGATTTCCTTGCTGTTCTTCGACATTGTTGCCTCAACCGAATCTGAGCCAGGTGGCATAGCCGTCCAGAAAAAGCGTGATCGCCTCACCCAGGATGACAAAGAGAAAGTACATGCCGCCCGCAATGAGGAACGGGGTGGCAATGAAGTAGACCGGGATCTGCGGCGTCAGCTTGTTCAGAAGCCCGAGGGCAAAGTTGATGACGACGGCGTAGATCACGAAAGGGCTGCCGATGCGCAGGGCAAGCCAGAATGCCTCGGACAGCCGGTCGGTCAGCTGTGCCAGCCCGGCCGCCGGGTCGATGGGGGCACCGGCCGGCAGGGCGTTGTAACTTTGCGCCAGCGCCCGGAAAAGTTCCCAGTGCTGATTGGTGATGAAGATCATCGCGGTGGCTGTCAGCGTCATCAGGCTGGCCAGCGGCGGCTGCCCCTCGTTGCCCTCGATGGCCATGCCCGGCATGTTCGACAGGCCGATGGACATGGCAATGAAGGTGCCGATCATCTCCAGCCCGGCGATGAAGCAGCGCCCCATGATGCCGATCAGCACCCCTATGAACAGCTCGCTCAAGATGAAGCGAGCCACCGTCTGCAGATCTGCGGCCGGCATCGCCGCCTGAATTACAGGCGCCAGCATCGGCGCAAGCGCCAGCGAAGCCGAAACCGCCACGAAGAGCCGCACCTTCACCGGCACCCGGTCGCTGCCAAAGCCCGGCACAACCATCAGGCATGCGCCGATCCTGCAGAAAAGCATGAAGGTAGCCAGCAGCGCCTCAACGCCGAACTGGGACAAGAACGCCCCGGCCATGGTCAGGACACGCTGCCAATAGTTTCCACATCCACCCCTCGCGCGATTTCAAGATGTGAGAGCACCGGCAGGGTCGGGAACATGCGTTCCACGATCATGCGCACATAGGGGCGGGCATCAGGTGCCGCGACAACGGCAAAGCGCTTGCCGCCGGCAACCAGCGCCTTGACCGTCTGGGACATCTGGGTGCCAAAGTCCTCAACCAGCTGCGGCTCGATGTCGAACTCGATCACCTCGCCCTTGCTGTCGCGCTTCAGGCTCTGGTGGAACGCCAGGTCCCAGCGGTTGCCCAGACGCAGCACATGCAAGGGACCGCCCTCGGCCAGATCACCGCAGATCTGCTGGGCAATCCGCATGCGCACATGCTCCACCACCTGCTCGGCGCGGCGCACATGCGGCACGATCTCCGCGACAGCTTCCAGGATCAGATGCAGGTTGCGGATCGAGACACGCTCGGACAGGAGCAGCTTCAGCACCGCCTGCAGGCCGGAGAAGGAGATATGCGAGGGGCAGATATCCTCGATCAGCTTGCGGTATTCCGGGTCCAGCCGGTCCAGCAGATTGCGCATGTCCTTGTAGGAGAGCAGCTGCGGCAGGTTGTTGCGGATCACTTCCGAAAGATGCGTCAGGATCACCGTGTTGTTGTCGGCCGGCATGAAACCGTCGCGCTTCAGCTCGTCCTGATAGGCCATCGGCACCCAATAGGCCGGCATGCCGAAGGCAGGCTCCCGTGTCGGCTCGCCCAGCATCGGCAGCGGATGATCGTCACTGGCCATCACCAGAAGCTCGCCGACCTTCACCTCCTGCGCCGCCACCACCGTGCCGTGGATCTTGATCTGATAGCCTTTCGGCGGCAGCGTCAGGCTGTCGGAGACCCGGATATCGGGCACGACAAATCCATATTGCTCGGCGAACTTGCGGCGCATGCGTGCGACACGGCGCGCCAGCTCGCTGTGGCCGACCAGAAGCTGGGCGGCCACCTGCTTGCCGAGGCAAAGCTCGATTTCCGCCGTCTTGAGGGATTCCTTGACGGATTCCTTGCTCTCGCGCTGCGCCTTGGCTTCCTCGGCATCGGCCATGGCCTTGGCCATCTTGCGCTTCTCTTCCAGCTTGCGCGGGATCGTGTAGCCGATGAAGGCCATCAGGCCGCCGAGAAGGGCGAAGGGAATGGTCGGCAGCCCCGGCATCAGGGCCATCACGCCCATCAGCATCGCCCCGACGAACAGAGCACGCGGATAGGCACCCAGCTGCCCCAGCACCGCCTTTTCGGCCGTGCCGCGGGTGCCGCCCTTGGAGACCAGCAGACCGGCGGCCAGCGACACGATCAGGGCGGGGATCTGCGAGACGAGACCATCACCGACCGACAGCTTGACGAAGACATCCGCAGCTGTTGACAGATCCATGTTGTAGCGGGTGGTGCCGATGACAATGCCGCCCAGAATGTTCACGGCCGTGATGATGAGACCGGCAATGGCATCACCGCGCACAAACTTGGATGCACCATCCATGGCACCGAAGAAGGAGCTTTCCTCTTCCAGTTCCCGGCGGCGCGCCTGGGCTTCCTTGTCATCGATAAGACCGGCGGAAAGATCCGCATCGATCGCCATCTGCTTGCCGGGGATCGCATCCAGCGTGAAACGCGCCCCCACCTCGGCGATACGGGTCGCGCCTTTGGTGATGACGAGGAAGTTCACCGTGACCAGGATGGCAAAGACGATGAGACCGATCACGAAGTCGCCGCTCATGACGAATTGCGAGAAGCCATAGATCACATGGCCGGCAGCCGTCACACCCTGGTGCCCGTCCGACAGGATGACACGGGTCGTCGCGATGTTGAGCGCCAGGCGCAGCATCGTTGCGATCAGCAGGATCGTCGGAAAGGATGAGAAATCAAGCGGCTTCTGGATCCACAGGGAGACCATGAGGATCAGCACCGACAGGGCAATCGACAGGGCCAGCCCCGTGTCGATCATGAAGGCCGGGATCGGCAGGAAGAGAACGGCGAGGATCAGCGCGATGCCAATCGCAAAGCCGATATCGCGGCGGCTTTCCGGCTTATCCGGCCCGCTCGTTGATACGACTGTCTCGGACATACCCACTCCCGGTCACTGTATCGCTGGACCAACTGTGCCCGGTGAAGCTTGCGCGAACATGGAGCGCCGGGAAGCCGGCCGGCAGAGGCGCGCATTTGGAAGGCTGGAGCTCTATTCCAGCTCATACCAAGGCGCTGAGGTGCTGACGCATCACGCCTTGAAAAGGCTCAAACGCTGCACGGGCCTGGTATTACAGGCTCAGCGGCAGCCAGCGTCAGAAGCCGGTTTCGATCCGGCCATAGACCAGCGCCGTGAGCGAATAGATCTGAGCCCCGATGAAAGGCCCGGCAATGACGATCATGGCAAGGATGGCGACGATCTTCGGAATGAAGGTCAGCGTCACTTCCTGCACCTGCGTCAGGGCCTGCATCAGGGCAATCGAGACGCCGACAACCATGGCCGGAATGATCGCCGGTGCGGATCCGGTGATGATCGTCCAGATCGCGGTCCGCACCAGGTCAAGGGCGTCAGCCTCGTTCATGATCAGGAGATCTTCACACCCGGGCCGAGCAGGATGCCCTTGCCGTTGTCCAGGCCGAGAATGGTGCCGTCGGAGTAGACTTCCACCGACTTGACGATCCCTGTCGTGCCGGCGGCATCAGTCACCGTGCGGCCGATGAGGTCATTGACCTGACCGAAGGACATGTTCGCCAGCATGGTTTCCAGCTTCGTGTTCATCTTGATGGACTGCTCCACCTGCGAGAAGCTGGCAAGCTGCGCCAGCTGCTGGGTGCTGTCCACCGGCTCGGTCGGATCCTGGTTCTTCATCTGCGCCATCATCAGCTGCAGGAAGGCATTGTAGTCCAGCATCAACTGGTCCCGTGCCGCAGTGCTGGCAGACTGGGATTGGGCTGCGCCGGTACCACCGACGCCCGAAACTGTCGTCATCTTCGCCTCCTAGGCTGCTACAAAGCCGGCGGCTGCCGGTTCTTCCGGGAGACTGCCCGACATGATGGACGCCTCTACCGGATAGAGATTCCTGATGGTCTTGAGGGCATCGAACAGCCGTCCTTCTCCCATCAGCTCGTCGACCTGGCCCAGACCCGAAACGATGTCCGGATTTGTGAAGGTCCTGCGGGTGGACGCCAGCAGCATGTTTGCCAGATCCCGCGCCTGCGGAGCACTGGCCGGGTCCATGAGCATGGACTGCAGCACGAAATAGAGCTGACGCAGCGGTGTCGTCGTCTCATGCGCCTGCAGAACGTGATTTTCCAGCAGGAAGACGCAATTGTTGAGCAGCTCGACCGATGTCTTCCGGTCGACGCGGATTACCGCACCATTGATGTAGAGCCGTTCACCGGCTTTCAGGGCAATGTGCATGGCAGTCACCCCCTCAGGCTGTCACGGATGATCCCGTTGATCTCGATAATGGCGTCGAAGCTTTCCGTCTCGTACCGGCGCAGGCGCTCCAGCTCCTTGAGCACCCAGATGCCGATGGAGATCAGGTCAGCGCGGATTTCCACCGGCAGGTCGTTGCTGTTCTCGGACAGGCTTTCCAGCAGGAACGTCCAGACCCGGCGCGCGTTGAAAATGGCTTCGACAGCCTCCCGGGACCGCACCCCCTTCTCACGCGCCAGCTCGAGCTGGCTGATGACGATCCCGAGCGCCTCACGCTCATCCTGACGCGGGTCGTTTCCGAACTCATCCATCGTCTGGGCATAGGAGGACTTGTACATGGCACCTCTCTGGTGTTGGCTGCCGTCCGGCAGCGGGCCGCAAGCGGCCGCGCCGGTAAAATGGGTCACAGATAGTTGAGGATGCTCAGCTTCTGCATGCGGGCGCTGACCGCATAGGTGGTTTCAAGCTGGGTCAGCGCGGTGTTGAGCCGAACTGCCGTTTCCTCCGGATTGACGCTTTCGAGCGAGATGATCTGCTTGTTGAGAATGTCGGTCTGCAGTTTCAGCCGCGTGGACGCCTCCGAAACACGTTTCTGTACGAGGCCGGTCTTTCCCTGAATATCGGAGATACCGGCAACGGCATCGCCGAGAACCGAAATCGCCTTGTCGAGCATCGTCTTGTAAGTACCTTCGGAGAGCCCGGAGGTCCCGAGATCACCGATCATCGTGAAGGCCATGGCGAGCTGCCGGAAGGCTTTCTCATTGGCACTGAGGGACGTCAAAGCCGACTCGCCCGGCGAAATCACCGTGCTTGCAAGCTCATTGGTTGCATTCGACCAGTCCGTCCCCCACTGGGGATCTTCAAAGAGAGACGCAAAAGCCCCATCAAGGAAAGTCTGCATCTGGGCAGGCGTTATGCCCGCAGCGGCGGGATCGTCCTGGGTGAAACCAAACTCGGCCAGGAAGGCCGCATCCAGGGCCGCCTTGTTGTCTGAAGCCGGCGTTGCGAAATAGTCGTTGATTGGCGCTTCAGCACTGTTGATGCCGCCGAAGACATAGGTTCCGCTGACTTGAGTGTTCAGGCGGGCAACCAGCAGCTTGAGATTGCTTTCGGCCATGCTCTGCGCAACGACCGCCGATCCGTTGCTGTCCCGGACGCCGACGAGGGTCGAGAGCAGATTTTCCGCCGAACTCAGCATGTCACCAAGAGCCGTTTGGGTAACATCCAGCCTGGAGGAAGCAAGTGCGTTGGTATCGATGATCGCACTCAGGCGGAAGAATTCCGACCGCACCATCACAGCATCACCGGTGCGCCGCCCCAGATCAAGGCCGACGTCTGCCTTGCGGCCTGAAGACATTTCGACTTGCAACTGGGCAACGTCCGCAGTCTGACGCATCAGCAGGCTGCGGGAGTTGTTGGACATCGTAAAGGTGGAGATGTAGGTCGTCTTCATGGTTTACCTCACAGAGTCCAGCAGATCCTGGAGCATTCGATCGACAGCCGAGATGAGCTTGGCCGCAGCGCCATAGGCGCGCTCGATATCGAGAAGCAGGGCCATTTCCTCATCAATGTTCACGCCCGTCGCATTCGACAGGGCACTTGATGTGCGGGAAACGATCACAGACTGAACTT
The DNA here is from genome assembly GCF_054073275.1 of Pannonibacter sp. Q-1. Lineage (NCBI taxonomy): Bacteria > Pseudomonadati > Pseudomonadota > Alphaproteobacteria > Hyphomicrobiales > Stappiaceae > Pannonibacter > Pannonibacter sp. Q-1. The sequence continues at coordinate 425,305 of NZ_JBSXNB010000005.1, read as the reverse complement.
CCAGGTCCGCTGCCGCTGACTTGCGCGCAGCTTCCAGCCAGCCCACAGAGGAACTCGCGTAGGACTTGAGCGATGCCGTGGAGTTCAATCCCAGAGACGGGTCAAAGCTCATCGGCGCGTTCATCGCCGAAACAAGGCCGTTGAGGCGGTCGGAGTAACCTGCGAACCCTTCCGGATTGTAGATATAGTCCGCACCTGCAAGCCCGCCGTCTCGCAACAGGTCCAGACTGCCACCCTGATCAGGGTCGGCTGCCGGATTGATCATGATGCTGCCCGCAAGACCCGGAACGAGTGTGGCAGAGGCTGGAACGCCCGTTGCGCCTGCAAAGGTAAACAGCCCAGGCTGATCTGCGCTGCCGCCTCCGGTCTGGTCGCTTTCGGCAAAGGCTGCGATCAGTCCGCGTGCAATCTCATCGAGCTGGTTCTGATAGGTGACGGCAATATTGTCGCGCAGCTCGGTCAGGCCAAACAGGTTGCCGGATGAAATCGGCATGATGGCCGAAGATCCAGTCACCGGAACGCCATCGATAAAGATGGCATTGCCCACCGTCCCGGCCGTAAAGACATTGGTGGGCGCGAAGGAGACGGTACGGGCAGACGTTTCAAACAGGGTAACACCGCTGTCCGTATAGATCACGATGCCGCCATCCGACTGAGTAAGCGTTGATATGCCGACTTCCTCGGAGAGAGACAACAGGGCAAGATCACGGGCATCCATGGCATCGGAAACATCAGCGCCCGTTCCCAGCCCTTTGACGATAACCGAATTGAGGCTTTCGATCTGAGCAAGCAACTCGTTGATATGCTGGACCGAGCCCGCGATATCCGCATCGGCATCAGCACGAACGCCCTGAACCAGACTGGTGTATTCGTTCAGGAGTTTCGCCGTATCCTTGGCGGACTGCAGCATGGACTGCGCCAGGATGGAATTGCCTGGATCTGCTGCGTAGTTCTGAACTGCCGTTTCCAGCTTGCCGAGCTGCGCCGCCGAAGAGCGTTGCAGCTCGGTGTCACCGGTTGTGCCAGCCAGCTTCTCAAGCCCGCTGGAGATCACGTATTGCGACGAGACAATCGATGTTGAGCGTAGAAGCGACTTGTAGAGCCCTGCATCCATTGACCGGGCTATACCGTCTACCCGGACACCGCCGCCGGATCCGCTCGTGCTGACGATTGTGCTCAGCATGACGGACTTGCGGGTATAGCCCGCCTGCTGGGCGCCAGCGATGTTCCGCGAAATGGCAGCCGTCTCGGTCTGCCGGGCGGCTAGCGCGGATTGGGCCGACTTGAGAGCAACTGACAAGCTCATAGTTGATGTCCCGTATCAGGCTGAAAAAATCAGCGGGCGAGATTCACAAGCTCTTCCAGCAGGTCGGAGCCTGCCTTGAAAACCTTGGAGTTGGCGGTAAAGGCGCGCTGGGACTCGATCATCGACGTCAGCTCGCTGGCAATGTCGACGTTGGAGTCTTCCTTGGCCCCGACCTCCAGTTTGCCAAGGCCATTCTCACCCGGGAAACCGACGCGGATTTCGCCGGAGTCGTTCGAGGCGGTGTAGATATTGCCCGACAGCACGGTCAGTTTGTCCGGGCTAGGCACGGTTGCCAGGGGAATGCGGTAGAGGGCCCGGCGGGTTCCGTCCGCATAAACCGCGCTGAGCGTGCCGTCGGAGCTGAACTCGACGCTTTCAACCGCGCTGGGTGCGTTGCCATTGCGCCCAACTTCGGCAATGGCGAAGTCTGCTGCAACAGAGGTGGAGCCGGACAGGTCCAGATCAAAGGTGCCGCCATTGGGAACGGCAATGTTGATCGAGGTGGCGCTGGCGGCTTCAAGCTTGCCGGTGGTGCGGCTGAAGGTAATTGACTGGGTGGAAAGGGGGCCGGACGAGTAGGGGAAGCCGCCACCCGGACCCGCATCGGCCGCATTGAAGATCGTGACTTCCCAGTCCGAATCCGCTCCCGTCTCGGCCGTCTTCGAATAGTAGATGTCCAACTTCACCTCGTTGCCGAGGTTGTCGAAGACGATCATCGACGTCTTGGCCGAATAGGTCGAGCCTGCGCCGTTGACCGACGGCAGATCAGCAGCAGCCACAATGTCCGCGCCTTCCGGAACGTTCGTCCACAGAAGAGCGCTGGTCGTTGGCGTTGCAATGAGCTGGTTCTGGGAGACGTTGATGCTTTCAAGCCCGCCCAGACCGTTGGCAACCGGCGTGGTGGCTACGCCATCGGTGATCGGATAGCCCTGCAGCTGATAGCCGGCGGTGTTGACGAGATAGCCGTCCTTGTCGATGACGAAGGCGCCGGCACGAGTGAGAACGGGCGTTCCGTTGCTGTCCGCAACAACGAAGAAGCCGTTACCATCAATGGCCAGATTGAGGCCCGATGTGGTGTAGCTGATTGGACCCTGGCTTGAAATCGAGTAGACCGTGTTGGCCTTCACAGCACCGGAATTGTACTTGCCTGAGCCCTGAGACAGCACCATGGAGCTGAATTCGGTGCTGGCCCGCTTGTAGCCGGTGGTGTTCGAATTCGCGATGTTGTCGGCAACCGTACCCAGCTTGCTGGACTGGGCATTCATGCCCGACACACCAGTGCGCATAACGCTGTAAAGACTCATGGAACGTCTCCCGTTTCCAGTTTCCTTGCCTGCCATTCAACGGCGCCAATCTTGCGTGAAGCTGTTGTGGTGGAGCGGGAGCCTCAAAATTCATCCGCGACTTATGCAGTGCCCCAAATAGAAAAACCCGGAAACAATTCCGGGTTTGCATTACAGTTCTTTTCTTTTTGAGGCATTTATTTGCAAAAAGCTTTCGCTTCCGGCGTCCATTTGCCAAATCCCGAGGCCACCATATTGGTGATGACCTTGCACACGTAGCGCTTCTGCGCCGGGTTGTTGTTGGGTCCGGCATGGTAGCGCGCAACAGCCATGGTCCAGGTGCCCTGGCGGGCATGCAGTTCATTCAGGAACCTTGCCGCGTAACGCACGTTGGCCTGCGGCTCCAGCATATGCGCGACGGAGCGGAACTGCTTGCCGTGATAGTGGTGATTGATCTGCATACAGCCCACGTCGATGAGCTTCTTGCCTTGCGCCCGTGCCGCCGCCACCTCGCGCTCGGCCGCCTTCGCACTGTCGGGAAACCTGGCCGCTCCCTCGATGTTGAGGGCATAGGGCGAGAGCGAGTTCCGCCGGCCCGTTTCCGTCAGGCCGACGGCGTAGAGCACACCGAGAGGAATCTGATAGGCCTTTGCAGCTGCAGCCATTTCCCGCTCGCAGATGGCCTGCCCGGGAGCCGCCTGCGCCGGGGCGGCGAACTCGCCGCCCGCAAGAAGCTCAAAGATACAAAGCGCCGCTGCGGCCATCACCCGCCGTTGCATGCTGCTGCCCCTCCGTGCCGTCGTTGCTGTTGTCTGCCTGGGCGGATGAGGCGGAGTTGCCGCCCTGACCATCCTTGCCGCCGCCCATGGCTTCTCCGAACTGGCCCTGCGCCATGCCGCCCCGGCCATCGCCGCTGGCCTGGCCTTGCGTGCCTTGCCCTGCCTGTGCGCCTGTCACCTGAAAGGCCGGGCGGTCCTCACCGGCGGCCTGAATGGTGATGCTGTCCGCCTTGTGGCCGGTGGCACGCATCATCTGGTCCAGCAGCTGCCGGTCCTGCTTCAGAAGCTCTGCCGTGTCGGGATTGCTTGCCGTCATGACCACCTGCACGGTGTCGCCGGAGAGCTTCATCGTCACCTTCACCGTGCCCAGTTCCATCGGCTGCAGCTGGATCTCCAGCATCTTCACCGCAGGCGCATCCGGACGGACGCGGAAGACGGCCGCGGCTGCATCGCTGCGGGCCGTATCAGGCTGCGGCGGTGTGGTCAGCGCAGACGTGATCGCGGTTCCGATCTGTTGAGCCGGAGACAGGCGCAAGGACGGCGCAAAATGCGTCTCCTCACGTGTCACATTGACCTTGCCCATACCTGCAGCAACCCGCAGCGCACCGGCATCATCCACCGGTTCTCCATTCGCAGGACCATCCGGCCGGATCAGGCGCGAAATAAGGCCGGCATCATCCAGCCCGGCAAGATCCTCACTGGTGGGCATGACCGGGCCGGAGGGCATGGCCTGTTGTGCCTGAGGCTGGGACACTGGCTGCGGCTGCCCCCGGGGCGTTCCTTGCGGCAGACCGGGCTGCGGCGCCTGGGTCCAGGGGCCTGCAAGCTCCGCGGCCGCCCTCTGTGGGGCAGCAGCAGACGCATGGGCAACAGGTGGTTGGGTCTGCCCGGCAGACACGGGCATTTGTCCGGCAGCAGCGCCATCCGGCTGCGCCAGCGCAGCCATCAGCGAGGCAGCGCCGCCGGACTGAGCCGGACCCTCTTCGGTATCCGGCTGGACAGGCACTTCGAACAGGCCCGCCAGCAGATCCGGCACGGCGGTTTCGCCTTGCGTCTGAACCGGCGCCCCGGCTGTGGTGCCATCTGCAGGGGCGGGTGTCTGTTCGCCGCTCTTTTCCTGCCTACCGTCCTTCGGGGTCATCTTGCGCATGAGATCGGAGAAGCCATTCCCGGCATCCTCCTGCGCTCCGGACTTGCCCGCAGCAGCTTGGGAAGCCACCGCCGGTGCTGCCGCTGTGGCTGCAATCATGGCCATGGTCAGAGCCTCCCCTTCTGTTTGCTCATCAGATCTTCCGTCTGTTTCAGCAGCCGCTCTGCCTGCCCCATCACCGGTTTGCTCCAGGAGGCCTCAGCCGGTGGAGGCAGAATGGCATAGGCTCCGAATTCACCGATCACACCGCGTGGCGGCTCGGGCCAGTGACGCACGTGATTGAGAACGATGTAGGCCGCATCCATCAGATCCCGGTCCTGCGGGGTGAGGCTCTTGCGGTCGATCGACCAGAGCAGCTGACGCGTGCTGTGGATGTCCTCAGGGCGTAACGACACTGCGGCCTGGTAGAGCTTCAGCTGGGTCTCGTCATAGGTGCCGGACATGGCCAACGGCATGGCCCGTTCCGAGGCCCTGCGGGCAATCGTCAGATGCCCGCCGGCCACGGCACGGCGGGCCAGGCGCAGATAGAAACCGCGGCGCGTGTCTTCATCAAATTCCGCCAGCAGACTTTCCAGCAGGGCAAAACGGTCGTCATTCTCGCTGAACCCAAGCGAGTCCAGCGCCAGTCCGAAGCGCCGGCGGAAGTCACCCTCATAGATCGAGCCACGGAAGCGGCGCAGATAGCGGATGGAAAGCGACTGAAATCCCTCGATGTCGCCCAGCTTGCCGGCAACAAAGACCTCACGGCGCAATGCGGCCTCTTCAACCAGCGTGCCGGGCATGAGCAGACGGGCGATGGCAAGCAGACGCATCGCCTCTTTCGGATTGTCTGCCACTTCCAGAGCCGAACGCACCAGGGCAACCTGACCGCCCAGATTGGGCGCCATGTCCATCGGATCGTAACCGGACAGCAGGCGGCGGGCTTCTTCGGGCCGGCCATCCACATAGGCCAGCGCGCCGCGCATGAGGTCCTCCTCGACGGCCGGTGCTGCCTTCAGCGTCAAAAGCCTGCGGACGACATTGGGATGCCCGCCACTCAACAGATGAATGACGGCGGCTCGGGCATTGCGGGCATCTGCCCAGGTGGACGGCGGAGCTGCCAGAAACACCTCATTCATATGCTGCAGCAGGGCGCGCTGTGCCTGATGGGCCTGGGTGTTGCCCTGCGCCACCTGCCCCTGCAGCATCTGCAGGGTGCGCACCATTTCGTAAGGCGCACTCTCCTGAGGCAGGGCGGCAATGTCCTGGGCTGCAGCTTGTGTCCCTGCCGCATCATGAGCCAGCGCAAGGGGCAGAGCCAGAAGGAGGGTCAGTGCCGTGCTTCGCACAAGTGCAAGGCTGCGGCCCGACGGAAACAAGGCCGCCATCACACGCCCTCCTCCATCAGGAAGATCTCGATGCGCCTGTTTGCCGGCGCATAGGGATCATCCGCCTGCTTCAGCTCGCGGTCGGCATAGCCCTCCACGCGCTCGATGCGGCCGGCGTCGACACCGCCCCGCACCAGCATGTAGAGAGCCATGTGAGCGCGGGAGGTGGACAGACGCCAGTTGTCATTGTTGGCAGACCTGAAGGGCCGCGCGTCCGTGTGGCCGCGGATGATGATCTTGCCTGTACGGGACGACAGGACGGCACCGATCCGCTCCATCAGCTTCACGAGCTCCGGCCGCGGCTCAGCCGAGCCAACTGCGAACATGCCGAAGTTCTCCGCATCCGTCAGGCTGATCAGGACACCGCCGTCCTGCCTCGAGACTTCAATGCGGCTGGCCGTCTCTGCCAGCTGGCCATTGGCAGAAGCGGTAATCGCCTCGCGGATTTCGGAAACGGCCGCTTCCGTGCGCGATACGGCCTGTTCTGCCTGCACCGTTTCGGGCGCGGTGGGTGCAGATGCATCAGCCACGGGGACCTGCTGCGGCACTGCCGCCACCGCTACCGGTGCGGACTCCGTCTCAGCGGCAGGCGCAACGCCCTCCTTCGGCTTGGGAACCGTGACCGCCGTCAAAGGAGCGTCAGGCTCGGTTTCGACGACCTGCGCGGCAGCTGTTCCCTGTGGCTGCGCAGGTGTCTCACCTTCATCCCCGGAAGCCGGGGCTTCAAAGGCAACGGTGCCAATGGCCGTCTGGCCTGTCACTGACGCTGCGGCTCCGCCTTCCTGTACCGATGTCTTGCGGCCGGGGAGAAACTGCCAGTACATCGGATCAAACGGGTCGCGGAACGCATCGCCGCCCTGGGCACCTTCCGTCTGCTGCTGCCCGATACCTTCGGTTTCAGGCGCCACTCCGGCCTCCAGCTGATCCCCGAGCGTGCCGACCAGCTGATCCAGCACGGCGTAGGGATCGCTGAAGAGCTGTGCCTCTGAGAGCGTGGGATTGAACTCTCCAGCACGGCGCCCTGCAACAAGGCCATCCCGCAACGGCATCGAGCCGGTCGCATCGGAGCCGTTTGCGGTGCCGGGGCTGCCGTCCGGATCCGGCGTGGTCTCCATCTGCGCATCAATCTTGGCAGGATTGGTCACATCGGGCCCCGGCACATCGGGATCATTCAGTCCCTTGCGGGTCTGGGTCGTGGAGGTCAGCTTCACGGGATTGAAATACTGGGCAACCCCCTTGCGAACGCTCTCGTCCGTGACGTTGATCAGCCACATGACGAGGAAGAAGGCCATCATCGCGGTCATGAAATCCGCGAAGGCAATCTTCCAGACACCGCCCTTGACGGTATCCGTCTCAAGCGACGCGCGGCGGCGGACAATGATGATCTCGTTAGCCTGCAGACCTGCACTCATTCTTCGGTCTCCCGGATCGTCTTGAGGCGCCTGAGCCAGTCCGCCATCTGCGTCTCGATGATCGTGTCTCCAAGCACGGCCTGCAGTTCCGGCGTATCGCCCTGCTTGACAATGACGGAGCCTGCCAGCGGCCCAAGCTCCTGCATGACCCGGTCAAGGAGCTCATGCGGACCGCTGACCTCGAATGTGGCAGCGCTCCCCGTCAGCAATTCCTTGAGTGTCCCGGAGAAATGGCTGACCGCCTGCTCCCGGACGGCGTCCTTCAGGAACGGCAGAAGCACCTGCTCGACGGCATCAGACATGCGGGCCGACAGGCTGGCCACGGCATTGGCAATGCCATCGGAGAGTTGTCTTGCCTGCTCTTCTTCGAAAGCTTCACGTGCAGCAGCGGCCTCTGACCGGAGGGCGGTAACCTGAACCTCCAGATCCTCAGCCGCAGCAAGGCGCGCTTCCTCCCGCCCAGCCCGGACACCGCGCGCATATTCGGCGGCAAGCCGTTCTTCGAGGGTCGGCTCCGGCGCGCGTTCCACCGCCGGCATCACCTCAGCCATAATGACTTCGGCGCTGCTGAGATGCTGGAACACGGGACTGGAAAGCACCGGCAGGCGCGAGGCGATGGGTTTCGGGGTCATCAGGCGCGCTCCGCCTCATACATCCACTGCTTCAGGATGGCAGCGGATTGCTCCTCATTCAGCTCAAGCAGGGATTCCAGCTTCTTGATCGGCGACTGGTTGATCTTGTTCGTCAGGTCAGCCAGCAGCAGGGAGTGATCCGGCCCACCGAGTGCAGCCTGTCCGCCGAACTGTGCAGCCAGCGCCTCCGCAGAGCCATCCATGGTCATTTCGGCAATCTCGGCAGGCTTTTCTGTGCTCTGCGGGATCAGCACCGACAGCGCCGGACGCAGGCCGAACCAGATCAGAAGGCCGGCAACACCCAGGATCGCAACGGCATTGATGACATTGCCCGACTGGCGGATGAGCAGCTCTGCGATCGACAGCGGCGGGGCGGCCTGCATGTCGCGCGCACCGGCGAAGAACTCGACCATCGACACCTTGATGGTATCCCCGCGGTTTGAGCTGACACCGGCGGAGGAGGCAACCAGTTCCTGGATCTCCTTCAGCTGATCATCAATCTGGTTCTGATCGGGACTGCCACCCAGCGCCTCGACAAGACGTGCCCGGTCCACCAGAACGGCGATGGACAGGCGCTCCACCTGGTAGCCCTCCTGGGAGGTCTCGATCACCTTGGTGGAAATCTCATAGTTGACCGTCTCTTCACGGCGCTGGTTTTCCTCACTGGAGCGCTCACCGCCGTTTGCCTGCACTTGCTCATCGGGGAGGTTCTGCTCCACCGTCGTCGGGGTCTGGGTGCTGGCGTTCTGCGAGGCCTCACTCTGGCGGATGCTGCGGGTGGAGCGCTCAACGCGGGAATCCGGATCAAAGATCGTCTCGGCCACGCGGCGCCGGTCCGTGTTGAGGGTCGCAGCCACACTGACCTGGAAATGGTCCAGCCCGAGGTAAGGAGTGAGGGTCTTGCGGATGCTCTCCTGAATGCGGGTGCTGATGGCGGTCTCGAGGCTGGCCATCTGGCCTGCGGAGGCATTCACAGGATCGGCGCCCGAGGCCAGAAGCGTGCCGGAGGTATCGAGGACCGTCACTTTGTCCGAGGTCAGCCCAGGAACGGCTGCAGCCACAAGGTGCCGGATGGCATCTGCCGTGCGCACATCGTCCCGGTTGTCCGCGCGGATGACCACAGAGGCTGACGGCGGCTGCTGATCGCGGCGGAAGGAGCCCTTTTCCGGCATGACGATGTGGACGCGCGCGGCCCGCACGCCCTGCATCAGCTGAATGGTGCGGGCCAGTTCCCCTTCAATGGCGCGCAGCCGGGTGACGTCCTGCATGAAGGAGGTGAGGCCCAGCGACCCCAGATTATCGAACAGCTCATACCCAGTTCCTGTGCCGCGGGGCAGGCCGCGCTCTGCCAGAAGCATGCGGGCGCGCGGTGCCGAGCTGGGGCTCACGAGGACAGAGGTCCCGTCCGCGCTGACGTCGAAGAGGATACCGGCGTCCTGCAGGGCCTGGCCCATGCGGCTCACGTCGTCTCCTTCAAGACCGGTATAAAGCGGCGTCATTTGCGGGCGGCTGAGATAGTAGGCCCCCAACCCCACCGTGACGACCGTGGCAATGCCGATGAGTGCAAGGGCAACAAGGCGCCTGACGCCCAGTTCCATGAGGTTTGCCCAGAGTTTTTCTGCATGTTCACGGCCCGGCATTCGACACCCCTGTGCTAGGTCGATGAGATCGTGCCCTGACTATCGCGGGTCTGGCTGGCGTGAGGCTTGCGGGCGCACAAAAGCAGAAAAGCCGCACCCTTGAAGGGCGCGGCTTCCTGTTTCAGGCCGGCTGGCGGCTTGAAATCAACGGAACAGCGAGAGGATGTTCTGGCTGCTGGAGTTGGCGATCGACAGAGCCTGGATACCGAGCTGCTGCTGGACCTGAAGGGCCTGCAGGCGGGTCGATTCAGCGTTCATGTCAGCATCAACCAGCTGGCCGACACCACGCTCGATGGCGTCGGTCAGGGCGGTCACGAAGCTCTTCTGGGTATCGACACGGGTCTTGACCGAGCCAAGCAGAGTAGCTGCATTGGTGATGTCCTTCAGGGCATCATCGACCGCACCAATGGTTTCTTCCAGAGTGGTGAGATCAGCTGCGGAGTCCGTCAGAGCCGAGATGTTGATGGTCGACACCTTGACGTCACCACCGCTGGCAAGAGTGCGATCCTTGTCCAGGATACCGATCTGGCCGTTGCTGTCATACAGCGTGGTCTGGGTGATATCGATGTCAATCGTATCGATCGAGATCGTACCGCCAGCACGCGTGAAGGAGCCGACAGTGGACTTGGTGGCGTTGTAGTCAGCTGCAGCGGAGTTCACCGACAGCCAGTTCTCACCGTTGAACACTGCAGAGTCTGCAATGGTCTTCAGCTGACCCTGCATTTCGGTGATGTCCGACTGGATCTTGTCGCGGTCCACACCCGGCTGACGGGCAGCAACGAGCTTGGACTTGATGTCGTCGACCAGTTCCTTGGCCTTGTCCATGGCGGTGTACTGCACGTCGAGGGTAGCAGCGCCCAGACCCAGGGCATCCTTCACGGCCGAGAGAGCCATGTTGTCGGAACGCATCGTGGTGGCGATGGACCAGTAAGCGGCGTTGTCCTGAGCAGTCGAAACGCGCATGCCGGTGGAGATGCGGCTCTGCACCTGCGCCATGGAAGCGTTGGTCTTGTTCAGGGTCTGCAGCGCCGTCATGGCGGAGGCATTAGTCAGAAGGCTGGACATAGCAAGTCCCTTTCATATGGAAAGTTGAAGGGGACATACCGGGTTTTCACCGGTACAGCAGGGCGGCATCATGCCTTTGAGCCTCAAAGTGTGGGAAGGGCTCAACCTGTTGTGATACTCACGCTAGCGCTGCAGGCTTGCGTGAAGCTGACCAGAAGCTAGCATCACAAAAGTGCGGTTGCCAAGGGGCAAATGCACGCGCTTCGAAACAAAAAGGCACGGCGCGGGGCGCGCCATGCTTTGAAGCACGTCTGTCCGTTTTCTCAGAAAAAGGATCGCACCAGACTGCCCACCAGCAGATTCCAGCCATCGATGAGCACGAAGAACAAGGCCTTGAACGGCAGGGCGATCACCGTGGGCGGCAGCATCATCATGCCCATGGACATGGTGATGGTGGCCACAATCATGTCGATCACAAGGAACGGCAGCACGATCAGAAAGCCGATCTCGAAGCCCCGGCGCAGTTCCGAAATCATGAAGGCCGGGATCAGGACCCGCAACTCGACCTTGTCCGGCGAGGCGGCGGTTTCATTGGTCACCCGGCCGGCCGCCAGATCATCGAACAGCACCAGATCAGCCTCGCGCACTTGCGACAGCATGAAGTCGCGGAACGGATCGGTGATCCGCTCATAGGCAACCTCTTCGGTGATCTCGTTGGCCAGAAGCGGCTTGACCCCCTCGTTCCACGCCCGGTCGAAAGTGGGTGCCATGACATAGAAGGTCATGAACAGGGCAAGGGAAATCAGGATCAGGTTGCCCGGTGTCGTCTGCAGGCCGATGCCGGAGCGCAGAAACGACAGGGCGATGGCAAAGCGGGTGAAGCTCGTCACCATGATGAGAATGCCTGGGGCAACCGACAGCACCGTGAGGAGCGCAATCACCTGCACGATGCGGCCGCTGGCGCTGGCCTCACCCGCGGGCAGCAGCGAGGACAGATCCGGCAAGGCCTGCGCACTGGCGGCAACAGTGCCCGCAAGCAGCAGAAGAACGGCGGTCAGCAGCCTGCGTGTCATTGCACCACCAGGGATTCAAGGATCAGCTCACGCACCTTGCCGCCGGAGCGGGCCTTGGCGCGCTCATTGAGATCTTCGCGCAGGTGCTGAAGGCCGGCTGCTCCTTCGATCTGGGCCAGGGTGACGGTGCGCAGATAGGCCAGGACATCTTCTTCGATATAGCCAAGCAGGACGATGACATCATCGATGCCTTCCTGATCGATCACCACGGAGGCCTGCAGCCGCACCCAGGCCTCGCGCGGAGCCGCCAGGTTGGTCACCAGCGGCTTGAGCGACCTGAGCCGCACGGGAGCGAGATAAATCTGCTCCACGTCAGGCTCTTTCGCAGCCGTTGCGGCCTGACCGGCGACAGCGTTGCGGACCGTTTCCGTGAAATGCAGACCAGCGACAGCACCGATCCCCCCGCCAAGCAGCGTCAGCAGAAACAGGATCAGGATGAAGCTGCCGATGGAGCCGCCGGACGAGCCATCCCGCCCATCAGGATCATTGGCAAGATCAGCCATGGAAACGCCTCCTCAACAGGCACTCAGAAGGGTGAGATCGTGTCGATGACCTGCTGGCCCCAGGCAGGCTGCTGGATCTCCGAGATGCGCCCGCGTCCGCCATAGGACACGCGTGCTTCTGCAATCTTGTTGTAATCGATGGTGTTGTTGCCGCCGATGTCACGCGGGCGGACGATGCCGGCCACGTTGAGAACGCGCATCTCGTAGTTCACCCGGACTTCCTGGGACCCGGAGATGACGAGGTTGCCATTCGGCAGACGGTCGGTGACGACCGCGGCAACCTGCAGCTTGATCTCCTCCTTGCGGTCGATGGTACCGCGCGAGTTGGAGGAGGAGCCGGATTTGGTGTCGAAGGAAAGATCGGCCGAGGTTCCCGAGCCGCCGGCACTGGCCGAGAAGCCGCCACCGATCCCGAGCTTGCCGTCGCGCCCGCGCGCCGAATTGTTGTTCAGCGTTGCCTTGTCATTGATGGCAATCAGCACGGTGATGACATCGCCAACACGGCGGGCGCGGGGATCGGAGAAGAAATCATCGCGGCCTGAAACCCAGAGCGAATTGTAGTCCTTGCGGCCGCTCGGATTGAAGGTGTTGAGCGGATAGACCGCGGCGGGCTGGGACGCGAGGCCATAGCCCACGGGTGACATCGCCGGCTCACGGCCGATTTCATTCATCTGACCTGCGCAACCTGCTGACACAAGACAAAGGGCGAAAGGGATCAACAGGCGCATCAAAGGCTCCCCTGTGCTTCGGATTTGGAAAGTCCAGCCATGGAGTGGGTCAACTGGGCCGCGCGGGCGGGATCCATTTCGTCCAGGATCTGGCTGGCTGCGCGGGCATTGAGCTTCACAAGCACGGCAACGGCCGTATCTTCGTCCAGCGTCGCCAGCTGGGCTGCAGCCGCCTCCGGCCGCATGCGCTGAAAGATCGACACAACATGCCCCTCGACTTCGCCGAGAACCTTCTCGCGCCGCTTGACCCATTCCTCGTATTCGGCGCGCTTCTGCTCCAGCTCGCGGATCCGGTTCTGAAGCCGCTCTTCCAGCGCAATGAGATTCCATGTCTGCCAGGCAAGACGGGCATCACTCGCCGCCCCGCCCATGTTCTGGCAGTAGAGCGCCGCATCGCTCGGCGCGCCCGCGTCTCCAGGCTCGGCCGGGGCGGGCACCGGAAGATCCGCAGCCGATGCATTGCGCAGGTTGGAGGCCGTCTGGGCGCCAGCCGGAGCTGCAAAACCCAGCGCTGCCAGAGACAGCAAGCAGGAGATAGTCAGGATGCGGCAGACAGAACGCCGGAACAAAGGGCGCAGGGCTCCAGCCGGGGTCATGCACGGGATCATGGGCAGGAAATCCTTCCAGTCGCTGTTGGCCCGACTATGGCGGCCGAGGCTTGTGCGGAGCTTGGCCGGATGCCGTGAAGGCAGCGCAGACTTTCGGAAGAGACAGGCTGGCGGACGTAAGGGCAGGCTGAAATGCAGCACGGTCCACAGCCATCAGGCTGCGGACCGTGCCCTCCCCCGGAGCTGTGTGGGCAGGGGGCTGCCGGGAGAATTCGGGATTGCTGACCGTGCAAGGCTTACTGGATCACCAGTTCCGCCTGCAGGGCGCCTGCCGTCTTGATCGTCTGAAGGATGGCGATGATACCGGTCGGCTTGAGACCGATGCGGTTCAGACCGCGCACGAGCGTCTGCAGGTCGGTGCCGCCGATGATGGCGAGCTGCCCGCCATTTTCAGCCGCATCAATGAAGGTGCGCGGCGTCACCACCGTTTCACCGTTGCCAAAGGGCTGCGGCTGGGACACCTCCGGCGCCTCGGTGATGCGGACCGTCAGATTGCCATGGGTGACGGCGACAGTTGAAATCTGCACATCGCGGCCGATCACCACCGTTCCCGTCCGCTCATCGATGACAACGCGCGCCGACTGATCCGGCTGCACCATCAACCCCTCGATTTCTGCCATGAAGCGGGTGAGGCTGACCTTGGCCGGCGGGGTCAGATCGATGGAGCGGTGATCTCTTTCACGGGCTGACGAAACGCCATAGGTGGTCTTGGTGTAGCGGTTGATGGCATCAGCCACCCGCACCGCCGTGCGGAAGTCCGGGTTGGACAGTTCCAGCACCAGTCCGGGAATATTGGCGAAACGGTCCGGTAGATTACGTTCGATCATGCCGCCATTGGGAATGCGCCCCACCGTCGGGATGCCCTGACGCAGGCTCTCGGCCTGCCCGGTTTCGGAAAACCCCGAAACCGCAACAGCACCCTGCGCCACCGCATAAACCGCCCCGTCCGCGCCAAGCAGCGGCGTGGCGACCAGCGTGCCGCCAGCCAGAGAGGATGCATCGCCGAGGGACGAGACATTGACGTCAATGCGCGAGCCCTGGCCAATGAAAGGCGGAAGGTTTGCCGTCACCACCACAGCCGCGACATTGCGGGTGCGCAGGCGCGCGTCACGCACGTTGATGCCCATGCTGTCGAGCATGGACTGAAGGGATTGTTCGGTGAAAGGCGCATTGCGCAGCGTGTCGCCGGACCCTTGCAGGCCGATGACAAGGCCGTAGCCGACCAGCTGGTTGTCACGCACGCCCTGGAGCGAGGCAATGTCCTTGATGCGCACCATGGCGCTGGCAGGCGCCGCAAGGCTCGCGGCGCCCATGACCAGGGCCAGAACTGCAAGGAAAATCCGCCGCATGGTCAATCACCTACCAGAATGGAGCCGTCCGGCTGAACCCGGCCGGTGATGATGAGGCCGCTGTCGATGTTTCTGGCGCGGATGAAGGATCCGACGGACCCATTCTGCAGCGCCTCGACCTGAGCAATGATCTGCAAGCCGCCTTCGCGGAAGATCAGGCGGGCAGGTTCACCGCGCTTGATCACCGTTTCCACCGCAACGGCGGTTGCGGGCACAGGCACACCCGGCTGCAGCGAGCGGCGGGCGACACGCCCCACCAACTCTTCCCTTGTTGCAACCACGGAGAACTGCTGAACCGTCCTCAAGGGGAAGCGGCGGATGATCACCTGATCGGCACTGATCACCTCGCCCTGCCGGACGCCGGACCGCAGCACCGGCAGATCCAGAGAAGAGGCGCGCGCACCGGTCATGGCGGCCGTGAGGGCAAGGCCTGCCAGCATCATGCAGATGAAAAGCCGTGTCAGCATCGCTGCTCTCCTCGCCCGCTCCTAAGGATCAGCGGATCCCTTGCGTCACCACGCCAAACATGTCGTCCGCGGCCTTGATGACCTTGGAGTTCATTTCGTAGCCGCGCTGCGCCGAGATCAGCTCGGTGATTTCCTTCACCGGATCGACGTTGGAGGCCTCCGTGTAGCCCTGGCGGATGATGCCGAAACCCGGATCACCGGCGACACCGGCAATGCCCGGGCCGGAGGCCGGGGTTTCACGGAACAGGTTGCCGCCGATGGGCTCAAGCCCGACGTCATTGGCAAAGTTGGTCATGGCCAGCTGCCCCAGTTCCTGCGGGTTCACTTCACCTGCCACCTTGGCAAAGACCGTGCCGGACTCATTGATGGTGACTTCAATGGTCTCCGGCGGAATGATGATCGCCGGTTCAATGGCATAGCCATCGAGCGTCACAATGCGGCCTTCGGCATTCTTGTTGAAGGCGCCGGCTCGGGTGTAGAGCTGCTCGCCTTCCGGCCCGGTTACCTGGAACCAGCCGCGCCCGTCGATGGCCATGTCCAGCTCGTTGCCGGTCTGGTTCATGGTGCCCTGGATGTGCAGCTTGCGGATGGCGGCGGAACGCACGCCAAGACCCAGCTGTGCGCCTTCCGGCACCGGATCCTCACCGCCCCGGTTCGGCACCCCCTGCAGGCGCTCGGCCTGATAGAGCAGGTCGGTGAACTCGGCCCGCGCCCGCTTGAAGGAGGTGGTGTTGATGTTGGCGATGTTGTTGGCGATGACTTCGACATTGAGCTGCTGGGCGCTCATGCCGGTCGCTGCGATTGCCAGAGCTTTCATGTCAAACTCCCTTGGTGCGGGCTGAATTCCTGGTCATCCGGGCCGGAGCCTCAGATGGCCATGCGGCTGACTTCCTGATAGGCGGAAACCACCTTGTCGCGGATGGCGATGGCGGTTTGCAGAGAGGCCTCGGCGGCCATCACGGCTTCCACCACCTGCTGGGCCGACGCCTTGCCGCTGATGCCGGCGATCGAAACGGCTTCACCTTCCTTCACGCGCTCGATGGCTTCCTGCGTCACGGAGGCCATGGTGTCCGTGAAGCTGACCTCGGGCACCGCATTGGCGGGCGCTGTGCCGCCCAGCGGCACGCCGCCTGCAACATAGCGGGTCTGGGAGACCTGCGACGTGATACCGTCACCGGCGGATTTGATGGCGGAAATCTGGTCGATCATCTTCAATCCCTCAGAAGGTCGATGGTGCGCATGATCATGCTGCGGGCCTGCGTCATCATCTTCAGGTTGGCTTCGTAGGAGCGGTTCGTCTCGCGCATGTCGGCCATTTCGACCAGCATGTTGATATTCGGCATCTTCACGTAGCCATTTTCGTCGGCAGCCGGATGGCCCGGATCGTACTCAACGTTGAAAGGCGCCTTGTCGGACCCGATGCCCTTGACCTTCACCAGATCAGCGGACAATGCCCGGTCAACCTCGCTTTCGAAGGTGATGGTCTTGCGCTTGTAAGGATCCGAGCCCGGCGTCTTGCCAGTCGATTGCGCATTGGCCAGATTCTCCGACACGATGCGAAGACGGTCGGACTGGGCGCGCAGGCCGGAAGCGGAGATCTTGAGAGTTGCGGCCAGCGGGTCGATCATCACTTATCCCTTCAGGCTTGCCAGATACATGCGGTGAAAGGACTTGATGATGCTGGTGTTGAGCGCATGGTCGCGCGAAACTTCACCCGCCTTCATCAGTTCCTGCTCCAGATTGACGCTGTTGCCGGAGTGGGAAACATCCCAGCTTTCCGCCTTGCCAACCTTGGACGCTTCGGGCGCATCCCCGAGGCTGCCCATGTGGCGGCCGTGGGTTGCGGTCATCACCAGGCTGGTTTCATCCAGAAGTGTGGTGAAAGCCTCGATGTCGCGGGCGGCATAGCCGGGCGTGTTGGCATTGGCGATGTTCTGCGCCACCGTTGCCTGGCGCACCGACAGCCAGTCGGCCTGACGGGATGCAAGACTGTTCAGATAGACAGGTTCCAACGTCGCTCTCCGAAGCCTGTTGTGGCGTTCGGTAACAGCACTAGGGCGTCAACCTTGTCCGAGGCTTTCGACCCCGGCCCTGCCGGTACGGCTGGCGCAGGCGGGAAGGCATCGGCCGGACAGGCAGAAAACCGGCCCCTGCCCTTGCGCAAGGCGGCGGGATCGGCTAATGCGCACGTCCCTTGCGCGCCTGCACGGCGTCCCACTCCAGCGACATTTCAGGGAGCCCGCCATGCGTCCGGCCATCGGTCTTGATTTCGGCACGTCCAACACGGTGCTGACCGCCTGCACCGCGGCAGGCAATGCCAGCAGCATCACCTTCGGTCATGCTCCGGATCAGGTGGACAGCCTGCCTTCCGTGCTGTCCTTCCTGGAGCCGCCGCGCGGCGTCCATCCGGACGAGCGCGCCGACGTCGGCCAGTGGGCCATCCGCCAGTTCATGGACCACACGGGCGAGTGCCGCTTCCTGCAGTCGCTCAAGACCTTTGTTGCCAGCAAGCTGTTCAAGGGCACCGGCGTATTCGGCACCCATTATGAATTCGAGGACCTGCTGGAGACCTTCCTGCGCCGCGCCGGAGCGCACCGCGACGAGGCGCTGGATACGGGCGGCGGGCGGCTGGTCATCGGCCGCCCGGTGACCTTTGCGGGCGGCGCACCGGATGATGCGCTGGCGATGCAGCGCTACCGCTCGGCCCTCTCCCGCTTCGGTTTTGAGGAAGTGCTGTTCGTCTATGAGCCCGTGGCAGCGGCTTTTGCCTATGCACAGCGGCTTGAGGGCGAGGCCACCGTTCTCGTCGCCGACTTCGGCGGCGGCACCACCGACTTTTCGCTGATGCGCTTTGCCCGCAATGCCGGCGGCCTCACGGCCGAGCCGCTGGGCCATGGCGGCCTCGGCATTGCCGGCAACACGCTGGATTACCGCATCGTCGACAAGGTGATCCTGCCGGAACTGGGCAAGGGCAGCCAGTACCGCAGCATGGGCAAGGTGCTGGAAGTGCCGCCGAATCTTTTCTCCAACTTCGCCCATTGGCACATGTTGTCGGTCTTCAAGGCTTCCGCCGATTACCGCGAGCTGAAGAAGATGCTGAGTTCCTGTCTCGATCAGGACAAGATCGAACTGTTCATCGAGCTGGTCGATACCGATCAGGGCTATCCGCTCTACAAGGCCGTTTCGGATGCCAAGGCGCGGCTGTCCTTCGATGAGGAAACGGAACTGCGCTTTGCCCCCATCGGCAAGGACTTCGCCGCCACCGTGCGCCGGGCGGACTTCGAGGAGTGGATCGCCCACGACCTCACCCGCATCAGCGACGCGCTGACGGCAACGCTCGCCAGCGCCAACCTGGATGCAAAGGACGTGGACAAGGTGTTCCTGACCGGCGGCACCTCCTTCGTGCCCGCGATCCGCAAGCTCTTCGCAGACCGCTTCGGAGCGGAGCGCCTGTCAGGCGGGGAGGAAATGTCCTCTGTCGCCAAGGGCCTCTCCCTCATCGGCGCCCGTGAAGACGCCGCCGCCTGGGCCGTGGCAGCCTAAGGCGGGAGATGGGGAGCGCTTGATCTCACCGGCACAGCCTTTCCGCCTGCACCTTCTTGTGGGCTACCGGCTTGACATATTGGCGCGGATAAGAGCGCGCAGTGATGTATCCCGTTTATGGCAGGACGCCTCCGCACCCCTCCCCCTGGTGGGGAGGGGTGAGGGGTGGGGGGCTCTGACCTTGCAAATATCTGAAGCATCGATGTTTTTCTGAAGAGAAATCGACAGGAACGGGCGTCCTGAAACAATGAGTTCCCTGCCAGACGGAAAGGCTTTCCCCCCACCCCTCACCCCTCCCCACAAGGGGGAGGGGGGGCTGAAACGCCGTGCCGTGGTGCCCAAACAGCCTCTCAGTCCTCCGTGTCCTCGCTCATCTCGATGTCCGCCATGATGTCGGCGGCAATCGCCTGGATGGCGGCTTCGAGGCTGGCGATGCTGGTGCTGTCCGGAAGGATCAGGTCGGCGCTGGCACGGAAGAGCAGTTCGCCCGACATGGAGCCGGGAGAGACGATTGTTTCCAGCGTCTCGATGCTGGCGCCTTGCGCGGCAATCACCTGCGTGACTGCACGCAGGATGCCCGGCTGGTCCTGACAGACCAGATCCAGCCGCAGACGGCGCCCGATGGCGCCATTGCCGCCACCGCCGCGAACCACACTGACGGAAATGCCTTGTTCCGACAGCGCAGCAAGAGCTGCTTCCAGCTCCGCCGCCCGGTCTTCCGGCACATCGACGCTGACGATGCCCGCAAATTCGCCGCCGAGGCGCGCCATGGAGCTTTCCAGCCAGTTGCCGCCTGCTGCGGCGATGACACCGGCCAGCGCATCCACAAGGCCCGGCCGGTCCTTGGCGATGGCAGTCAGAACGATATGGCGGCCCATGGCTCTTCTTCCTCTCGATATGTCCGGCAGGCCGTCATACGGCCCGCCCCTTCTGCTCGCACCTTAGGCATGCTCCGGGCTGGAGGCAAAGCCTATCGGGCGTCAGGTGTTCATATCAAACTGCGGATCAACGGGAACCTGCAGCGCCGTCACCAGATGGTTGGTCTTGGCGGCAAGGCCGATGACGGACAGAAGCTCGCCATATTGCGCCTCGCTCATGCCCTTGGCGCGGGCGGCAGCGGTGTGCGAGTGAACGCAATAGGAGCAGCCGTTGGCCACCGACACGGCGATGTAGATCATCTCGCGGGTGAGCGGATCAAGGCTGCCTGGCGCCGCCATGACCGCCTTCACCTCGGCCCAAGTGCGCTCCAGTGCGGCCGGGTCAGCCGCCAGTGCGCGCCAGAAATTGTTGATGAAATCGGTGCCGCGCGTCTTGCGGATGTCGGCAAAGACGGCTGCCACCTGCGGCCCGGCCTCTGCATCGGAAATCAGTCTGACTGTCGCCATGTCGGTCCTCCCTTGGGAGTGCCAGACTAGACCGCTTTATGGCGGCAGGGAAACACCTGCTGACAAAGACAAAAGGGCGCGGCAGTCCCCTGCCGCGCCCTTTCACGATCATACCCTCAGGCTCAGCGCAGGGCGCGGGCCAGCGGCGAAATGCGGGAGATGACCAGAATGTCCAGCGCCAGCACCGCGATCAGCGTCAGGCCGACCAGCGGGAAGAACAGGGACACGGCCAGCATCACCAGCATGGCGCTGCGCCAGTGCGGCAGATTGGCAGGCACCTGCGGCGCGAACAGACGGGCACCGCCGCGCGCCGGGCGGCGCTTCCACCACAGAACCACCGAGCTGAGGGACAGGAAGATCACCGACAGGCAGATCACCGTGTTCAGCATCAGGTTCCACAAGCCCGTGAGCCCCATGTGCAGCGGAACACCGACGGCCATCACCTTGCCGGCAACCGAGTAGTCCTCGAAGCCGACGCTGGCGAGAATGCGGCCCGTATAGCGGTCCACATGCACGGTGCGGTCGGAGAAGGGATCAGCCGCGTCCGAGCTCATGGTGTCCTGGTTGATGCTCCAGACGCCGGTTTCGCCCTTCGGATAGGAGATGCGGTAGCGGGCGTTGAAGCCCACGGCCCTGGCGAGCGAGGCAAGGCTGTCGATATCGACGGCAACACCCGGCGCCACCCCGATCACGCCGCCGGTGGAACCGGAGGCAGGCATCATCGTCTGTTCCAGAGCCCAGGGCACATTGGCAACGCCGTCATGGTTCAGGGCTTCGGCATGGGTCACGTCAGACAGGGGCACGTTGTCCCACTTTTCTGCCGGGAAGGTGCTCCAGGCCTGTGTCAGCTTCGAGCCCCAGACGCCCGTCCAGGACATGCCGGAGAGAAGGAACAGCAGCAGGAAGGCGGAGAGATAAAAGCCAACCGTGCCATGCAGCGTCTTCCAGAAGGCACGGCCCTTCTGATTGAAGCGCGGCAGCAGAACGGCACCGAGCCCGCCCTCGCGCGGCCACCACATGTAAAGGCCGGTGATGATCAGAATGATGCCGAAACCGGCGGCGATCTCCAGCATCCGGTCGCCGGGCGTGCCCAGCAGGAGGTCGCTGTGAATGTCGTCGGCCAAGTCATACCAGCCGGCGCGGCGGCCCCAGGTCTCCACCACATCGCCCGTGTAGGGGTTGATGGCCACCATCTCCTGCCCTGCATCCGTGCGGATGCGGAAGACGCCGACCCGGTCTTCGGCACGGGGGCTGAGCCATTCCACCATTGTGCCGCCGCCAAGCGCGGCAACGGCCTTGTCCGCCTGCTCGGAGACAGCCATCGCCACCGCACCCTGCGGCACGGTCACGCGGATGTTCTCGCCATCCCGGCCATCAAAGTAGCCGATGTACATCATCATCATGCCGGTGACGGCAAGGATGCAGAAGAAGGGCACGACAAACAGGCCCGCATAGAAATGCCAGCGCCAGGCGGCACGGTAGAAAGCTGCGAGAAGAGAAGCATCGGCGGCGCGGTCCGCATCCTGCGCGGTGCCGGAAACAACATCGGTCATGGTCTGATCCTCATGGCCGGAGACGCGCGCTTCAAGGCACGCAGCATCAACCGGCAGGGTGTTCTGGAATGAAAGGTGAGGGGATCAGATCAGAACGGGCGGCGCGCGCGCCCCGGCACCGGCATAAATACCCGCCGTGTGGCCTGCATTGTCGAAAACGGAGAGAAGACGGCCGCCGGAGAGAACCGGCAGAGGCAGGGCGGGAGAGGCTTCAGGAGTGGCCAGTGCCAGAACGGCTGCGAAGGAACACGGCGCAGCCTGCCCCTTGCCCTTGCGCTGGTCTTCCGGGCCTGCGGGCTTTTCCTCGCCAGACGCATCCATCGTCATGGTCTGCAGCCCTTCCATCATGGAGGGAGAGCAGATGACGATCGTAAACTCGCCGCCACTGGAACGGCCGGGCATGAAACCGGCTGGAATGAGGGCATGAAACAGCACGGCGAGCAGTGCAATCCACACCGCCAGCACGCGCGCATCATGGCGCAGATCTGTCCATAGGGAAGACAAACGCGTAAGCCCCCAGCCTGCCCGGTGCAAGCTTTCCTCTCTTGCTGTCTAGCCGATCACCTTCTTTGGAACAATAGGGGAAACCCGGACCTTGCGAGAGCAGGATGGCTCAACTAGGGTCGGGCCTGACGGCGCGCGGCGGCTCATGCGCGCTCTTTTTCCGGTGTGTGACCTATCCGGCGCGGCTTCTGGCAGCGCCCCGCCAGCAGGAGAGACTGACGTGAAGGGACTGGGAAGCGGGCAGGGCAGAGGACTGGGCAATGGCCCTGATGGCTCCGGTCTGCCAGAGGGCGAAACAGGCACCCAGCCATCCAGACGGCGGGCGGGCGTGGCAGCGCTTGCCAATCAGGCAGGGCCACTACCCAGGCAGGCTGCGCCCTCCCCTGCACCTGAGGCTCCCGCTCCCATGCGGTCCATCCGTAGCGCAGCAGCGGTGCCTCAAGGCGTGCAGTCAGGCAAGTCTGGCAATTCGAAGGGGCTGAAGTCCCTCGGTTTCCTGTCACATGGCGGTTCAGCCTCCGGTGAGCCCCCCCGCAAGGCACGGGGACGCAAGATGCATACGCAGGTGGTCACGGCACCGCCCGCCCCTGACGCAGCCGCCAAGCCCGGCGATCTTTCCATAAGGCCCAAGCGCCTGCCTTCCCTGCGCGAGGAAAAGGCGCAGGACAAGCAGGACCCATGACCGCCGCTGCCGCATCCGGGCACCTGCCACACGGCGCCCGGCTGGTGATTGTTGGAGCCGGCTGCAGCCAGGGCTGCGCTTCTGCGGAGCTGATCAGTCTGGCGGGCGCCGCATTGGAGGAGGCAGGCCTTCCGGCGGAAGCTGTTGCCGCCGTCGCCACGCTGGATCTCAAGGCCGGGGAGGCGGCCATCGGCGCGCTCGCGGCGCATTTCGGCGTGCCGCTGCTTGCTTTCGGCGCAACGCGGCTGGAGCAGGAAACACCGCGTCTGGCCACCCCTTCGGCGCGTGTTTTTGCGGCTGTCGGCTGCCACAGCGTCTGCGAGGGCGCAGCGCTGGCCGCCGCAGGACCGGGCGGGCATCTGGTGCTTGCCAGACGCAAGTCAGCACGGGCGGCCATCGCTCTGGCTGCGGCCATGGCATTGCCACAAGAATAGGCAAGAGACGGACTACAAGTCCCTGTCCAGAAGGACGGGACGCCTTGCGAATGATGGGAACCTCAGACATGTCTGCGACAAAATACGCCCTGATCGCCCTCACCCTCGCCTCTGGCGGCTGTGCCGCAACGACAGGCGAGAAGCGGGCGGAAGGCTCGGACCAGCCGGTTGCGATCACCGGCACTGCCTTCGACCGCCAGTGCCCCGCCAACGCCGGCGGCATCGTGATCCGCAACAACACGGCGCAGAAGCAAAGGGTGACCTACGAGCGCTCGGGCAACCGCAAGAAGCCGCTGCGGGTCGCGGTCAACATCGCGCCGGAGCCGGGCAGCAAGTGGATCGGCTGCGAGGGCGACGGCTACAGCTACCGCATTCTGCGCCACGCACCGCGCAAGTGAGCCGCCACGGCGGGGGAAGCATCAGTCTTCCCCGCTCCTGCGGAACGCCCAGAACAGCAGGAAGGCAAGGCCGCCGGAGAGGGCAAACCACGTCAGCGCATATTGCAGGTGATTGTTGGGGAAGCTGACGACGGTGAGCCCGCCAATGGGCAGGCTGTCAGCCGCCCCCTCCGTCACACCGGCATCGAGGAAGTAAGGCGCTGCCTCACCAAGCCCGAGGCTTTGCGCCATCGCTGCCGTATCGCGCGAGAACCAGCGCCCGCCTTCAGGATCATTGGAACGCAGGAAGGCGCCATCCGGCTGGCTGAGGCGCAGAAGGCCTGAAACCTCAACCTCCCCCTCGGGGCGGGGCCGGTCTTCCGGGTCCTGCCGGTCCTGCGGCACGAAACCCCGGTTCACGAACAGCCGCCAGCCGTTCTGCGTCTCGAAGGGTGACATGACCCAGAAGCCGGGTCCGCGCGCCGTTACCGCCATCACCAGCAGGTCGGCTTCCGGCAGGTAATGACCGCGGGCGGTGATGCGGCGGTATTCGGCGCTGTCGAAGGTGATTTGCGGCCAGTCTGCCGGACCGGGCGCGGCAACGGGCTGCGCCGCAAGACCGGCCTCCACCCGTGCGATGAGCGCATTCTTCCAGCCAAGCCGCTGCACCTGCCAGATGCCGAGGCTTGCCAGGATGACGACGGCCAGAAAGCCGGGGCCAAGAAGCAGCCATTTGCGCGTTCCGGCAGACATCACGCCTCCTCTGGCTGGCGTTTTACGGGCACTCGACAAGAACCGCAGAACCCCTCTCCCTGTTGGTCTACAGCATGCACACATCGTGTTTGAAGCCAAAGACGGTTTGGGGACAGCCAGCAGTCTGGTTACTCTGGTGCGGCGTTTCAGCCCCCCTCCCCCTCGTGGGGAGGGGTTAGGGGTGGGGGGAAAGCCTTTCCGGCTGGCCGGGTGTCCATTGATTTCAGACAGCTGCTCCTCGTGAGGCCTTTTCAGGTATCTATCTGTCTTTCATATAGTTTTCGGCTCAGCCCCCCCTCACCCCTCCCCACCAGGGGGAGGGGGGCGGCAGGCGTCCCCCTGAAAAGCAAACGTCTCATTGCGGGCAGTTTCCAGACCTGATGTGTGAATCTGGTAGCCCTCGTGGTGGAGGAGGAAGGGCCCCTTTACCAAAGGTAATGCAGATGCCCCTTGCAGGCATCTGCATCATATCAGGATCAGGAGCCGAAGCCCTGCATCTGGGTGTGGTCCATCTGCGGCATCATGTTGGTGTTGAGGTTGTACATCACCCACAGGGAGCCAGCGAGCATGATCACCACAACGATGACGGTGAAGATCATCGACAGCATGGTCCAGCCCTCGTCCGAGCGGCTGTTCATGTGCAGGAAATAGACCATGTGCACGAGGATCTGCACGACGGCGAAACCGATCACGATCACCGCCGTCACCGCGCGGCTTTCGAAACCGCCGGTCATGACGATGGCGAAAGGGATCGCCGTCAGGATCACCGACAGAATGAAGCCGATCAGATAGGACTTGTAGCTGCCGTGATCATGGCCGGTATTGTCATGGCCATGACCGCCGCGATGGCTGTGGGGCTCGATGGAATGTGCGGACATCAGATCATCCCCAGAAGATAGACGAAGGTGAAGACACCGATCCAGATCACGTCGAGGAAGTGCCAGAACATGCTGAGGCATTCCATGCGCCGGGTGTTGGCCGGAATGAGACCCTTGCGGTTCACCTGAACCATCAGCGTCACCAGCCAGATGGATCCGAAGGCAACGTGCAGGCCGTGGGTGCCGACCAGCGCGAAGAAGGCCGACAGGAAGGCAGACCGCTGCGGCCCGGCCCCCAGCTCGATCAGATGGTGGAACTCGTAAAGTTCCAGCGCCAGGAAGGCCAGACCAAGAGCCAGGGTCACCATCAGCCAGATCTGCATGCGGGCCTGGCGGCCCTCATACATCGCCAGCATGGCAAAGCCGAAGGTGAGCGACGACACGAGCAGGAAGCCCGTGTTGATCGCGATCAGGGTCAGGTCGAACAGGGCCTTGGGGCCGGGACCGGCCGCATAGCTCTGCCCCAGCACGCCGAAACAGGCGAAGAGGACTGCGAACATCAGGCAGTCGCTCATCAGGTAGATCCAGAAGCCGAGCTTGGTCGACGCGCCTTCCGGATGATGATGCGGCTCGGTTTCCCAGTAGGTTGCGGCAGCGCCTGCCGAATGGGCCGTGGTGCTCATCGGATTCAGGCTCCAATCTTCGCAAGTTCGAGATCACGGGCACCTTCCACCCGCTCGACCTCATCGACCGGCACGTAATAGTCGCGGTCATAGTTGAACGTATGGGCAATCGCCACGGCGATCAGCGCCAGGAAGGACAGGGCCGCCAGCCACCAGATGTACCAGACGAGGGCAAAGCCGCAGAGCGTGGCAAGACCCGAGAGGATGACACCCGTGCCGGTGTAACGCGGCATGTGGATCGGCATGTAGGCTGCCTTCGGGCGCGTGTGTCCGGCCTGCTTCATGTCGTGCCAGGCGTCCATGTCATGCACCACCGGGGTGAAGGCGAAGTTGTAGGCCGGCGGGGGCGAAGAGGTTGCCCATTCCAGCGTACGGCCATCCCAGGGGTCGCCCGACAGGTCCATGTTTTCCTTCCGCTTCCAGATGGAAACGGCGATCTGGACAAAGAAGGCAGCGATACCGGCGGCAATCAGCGCAGCACCCGCGGCGGCGAGGATGAACCAGATCTGCAGGTCCGGATCATCGAACACCCGCATGCGGCGCGTCACGCCCATCAGGCCGAGGATGTAGAGCGGCATGAAGGCCAGCCAGAAGCCGACAACCCAGCACCAGAACGACACCTTGCCCCAGAACACATTCAGCTTGAAGCCGAAGGCCTTGGGCCACCAGTAGGCGATGGCGGCAAAGCAGCCGAACAGCACGCCGCCGATGATGACGTTATGGAAATGCGCCACCAGGAACAGCGAGTTGTGCAGCACGAAGTCGGCCGGGGGAACGGCCAGCAGAACGCCCGTCATGCCGCCGACCGTGAAGGTCAGCATGAAGGCGACGGTCCACATCATCGGCAGTTCGAAGCGCACCCGGCCCTTGTACATGGTGAAGAGCCAGTTGAAGATCTTCGCGCCTGTCGGCACGGAAATGATCATCGTGGTGATGCCGAAGAAGGCATTCACCGAAGCGCCCGAGCCCATGGTGAAGAAGTGGTGCAGCCAGACGAGGTAGCTGAGAACCGTGATACAGACCGTGGCATAGACCATGGAGCTGTAGCCGAACAGCCGCTTGCCGGAGAAGGTGGACGTGACTTCCGAGAAGACGCCAAACAGCGGCAGGATGAGGATGTACACTTCCGGGTGACCCCAGATCCAGATGAGGTTGATGTACATCATGGCGTTGCCGCCAAGATCATTGGTGAAGAAGTTCGTGCCGATGTAACGGTCAAGCGTCAGCAGGATCAGCGTCATCGTCAGCACCGGGAAGGAAGCGACGATGAGCACGTTGGTGCAGAGCGAGGTCCAGGTGAACACGGGCATGCGCATCAGGGTCATGCCGGGGGCGCGCATCTTGATGATGGTCACCAGCAGGTTGATGCCCGATAGCGTTGTTCCCACACCCGCGACCTGCAGGCCCCAGATGTAGTAATCGACACCCACCCATGGACTGTAGCCGATGCCCGACAGCGGCGGAAAGGCCAGCCAGCCGGTCTGCGCGAATTCACCCACGAAGAGCGAGGCCATGACCAGCACGGCGCCGCCGACCGTCATCCAGAACGAGAAGTTGTTCAGGAAGGGGAAGGACACATCGCGCGCGCCGATCTGCAGCGGCACCACATAGTTCATCAGGCCCGTGACGAAAGGCATCGCCACGAAGAAGATCATGATGACGCCATGGGCCGTGAAGATCTGGTCGTAGTGGTGGGCGTTGAGATAGCCCTCCGAGCCGTTGAAGGCCCAGACTTGCTGGATGCGCATCATGATGGCGTCGGCAAAGCCGCGCACCAGCATGATCAGCGCGAGGATGATGTACATGATGCCGATCTTCTTGTGATCGACGGTCGTGAACCATTCCTTCCAGAGATAGCCCCAGAGGCGGAAGTAGGTCAGGCCGGCAAGAAGCGCGATGCCGCCCACCGCCACAACGGCGAAGGTTGCCCAGACGATGGGGTCCTGGGGGATTGCACTCCAGTTGAGGCGCCCCAGAAGAAATGTGGTCGAGTGATCTATCGTGGCCATGCCCGGATCCTGTCAGAGCTGGGGCGCAGAGCCGGAGAACGGCAGTGCGTAAGTGATGGAACGGTCGTCGCGCTGACCGAAGAGGGAGGCAGGCTGCGAGAGCCCGTGGCCGCGCAGCGGGCCGGAGATGACGGGGCGTGCATCTGCCCAGGCCGGCTTCACCGACAGCATCTGCTGCAGTTCTTCGGTGGAGCAGAAGCCAACCACCTGGAACGGCGCCCAGCCCAGCACCGGCGAGCGGGTGCCGCGGCGGTCGTACTTGTCATAGATGAGCGAAGACATGTTGACGGTGCCGGCAAGACCGGTGCCGCCCTGTGCATCCAGCGCCATCATCTCGGCCATGCAGATCTTGCCGTTTTCGACGCACATGTTGACGATGCGCGGGAAAAGCTCCGGATCGACGCTGGCGAAGGTGGCCGGTGCCACGTTCTCGCTGGGGCGTTCCAGCTCCAGATAGGACGGGCGGTCAAGCGTCTGATCGCCTGCACGTGCGGCCTCGACCCAGGCCTCGAATCCGGCAGCATCGCTGGCCAGAGCCTTGAAGCGCATGCCGGAGAAGCCGGCACCGGAATAGTGCGAGGCGAGACCCTGATAGGTGCCCTCTTCGTTGAAGACGCCGTGCAGCGTCGTCTGCATGCCCGGCATCGCATAGATCATGCCGGCCATGGCGGGAATGTAGAAGGCATTCATCACCGAGGAGGAGGTGAGCGTGAACTGGATCGGCCGGTCCACCGGCGCCGCCAGCTCGTTCACCGAAGCCACCCCATATTGGGGGTAGATGAAGAGCCACTTCCAGTCGAGCGCCACCACCTGCACCTGCAGCGGCTCCACGTCCGGGCTCACCGGCTGGCCCTTGGCGATGCGGTCCAGCGGGCGGTAGGGATCAAGAAGATGGGTGCCAACCCAGGTGATCGCGCCCAGCGAGACAATGATCAGCAGCGGGATGGCCCAGATGACCAGTTCCAGCTTGGTGGAATGCGACCATTCCGGCTCGTAGGCCGCCTTCCTGTTCGCAGAACGGAAGTGCCAGGCGAACCAGCAGGTCAGCAGCATCACCGGAATGATGATGATCAGCATCAAGAGCGTGGAGATGACCAGCAGGTCGCGCTGCTGCGCTGCAACATCACCGGATGGTGCAAGGACCTCGGCCTTGCATGCGGACAGCAGCAGAAAGGCGCCGCACGCAGCGAGTATTCTCGGGAGGCGAAGCTTCGACATGGTTTACCCTGACAGTTTGCCACACCCGTCAGCCGCCTCCCCCCGAACGCAAACTGACGCGATTTGATCTTGCGCAATGCACCTAGAGCGATTTTGTGCGTGCGCACATACGACAATTTGTCACCTGTAAAAAAATTTCGCACTGCGGCATTGAGCCCTAAATACGTATTTACCGGTGCAGCAACAGGCCGCAGGCTTGCAGCCGCACTCCGTCAGTCCTCATGAAAGTGGCCGGATCCGATGGCGAACACAGCCGATATCTCATCCACGAATTCCTCTTCGAGCGGGCGCGGCACGTCGGAGCATGATGTCTCCCCGTCCGATATCGCGGTCGGCGTGATCATCGGGCGCACGTCGGAGTTCTTCGACTTCTTCGTTTTCGCCATCGCCTCGGTCATCGTGTTTCCGGCACGGATTTTCCCGTTCGTTGATCCGCTGACCGGCACGCTCTGGTCTTTCGCCCTCGTGGCGCTTGCCTTCGTCGCCCGTCCGCTGGGCACGGCGATGTTCATGGCGCTCGACCGGCGCCATGGCCGTGTTACCAAGCTGACGGTGGCGCTCTTCCTGCTCGGCACCTCCACGGTGGCCATGGGCCTCGTGCCGTCCTACGAGACCGCAGGCTGGTGGGCCGTCGGCATGCTGGTGCTGCTGCGCTTCGGCCAGGGCCTGGCTCTGGGCGGCACGTGGGACGGTCTTGCGCCGCTGCTAGCCATTACCGCCTCGAAGAGCAGCCGTGGCTTTTACGCCATGATCCCGCAGCTTGGGGCCGTCGCCGGCCTTGCGGTTGCGGCAGTCATGTTTGCCTATCTGGTGATGACGCTGTCTTCCGCCGACTTCCTCGACTGGGGCTGGCGCTATCCGTTCTTCGTGGCCTTTGCCATCAACGTGGTGGCGCTGTTTGCCCGCCTGCGCATTGTCGATACGCCGGAGTTCACCGAGCTGTTCAAGTCGAACGAGCTGACGCCGACGCGGCTTTCCACCACCCTGTCGCAGGATGGGCGCACGATGCTGGTCGGCATTTTCGTGCCTCTGGCCAGCTTTGCCATGTTCCACATGGTCACAGTTTTCCCGCTGTCGTGGATCTTCCTCTACACCGATGAAACCCTTGGCTCATTCCTGCTGATCGAGGCTGCCGGAGCCGGGCTTGGCATCCTCGCCATGCTGTTCTCCGGCTGGCTGTCCGACCGTATCGGCCGCCAGAAGATCCTCGTCTGGGGTGCCTGGGCCATTGCTGCCTTTGCCCTCAGCGCGCCGCTGCTGCTGAATGGCGGGTCGGCCGGTGTTACGGCCTATCTGATGATCGGCTTCCTGATCCTCGGCTTCAACCTGGCCCAGTCCTCCGGCGCCGTGGCATCGCTGTTCGACCAGCGCAACCGCTACACCGGATCGGCCTATGTTTCGGCCCTGTCGTGGATGTTCGGCGCAGGCTTTGCGCCGCTCTGCGCGCTGCTGCTCTCCACCTGGTTCGGCCTCTTTGCCGCAGGGCTCTATCTGCTCTCGGGTGCTGTCTGCACGCTGCTGTCGCTGGCCGTGGCCCGGCAGATCGCCCTGCAGCCGCGCGAAGGCTGAGCGGCGAACCATTGAAACAGAAGGCCGCCGGTTCTGACAGGAACCGGCGGCCTTTTGCATGTCCGGGAGGGATCAGACGCGGGCGATCAGATGGGCATATGAGCCCGAAACCATTCCGCACCGCAGCCCCATTGCAGGAAGTTCATCGCCGAGCGCATCACGGGCGGTAAACAGCCGCTCAGCCTCGCCCTCATGGATGATGCTGGCGTAGTGGAATTCGTGCCCGGCGAGCGCCGCGCCTTTTTCCACTCCCGCAAAGGGCAGGCCGCCCAGCGCGGTCAGCCGCCGGTAGCCCAGATGCAGTTTGCGCGCGGCAAAGCTGGTGACGAGCGGCAGAAAACCCAGCATCGCATGCCTCTCGCCGCCTGCATCGATCAGCCCCTCACCCAGCACCATGTAGCCGCCGCATTCGCCGTAAACCGCAGCGCCGCGTTCCGCCGCCTGCTGCATCCCGGCCTTGAAGCGGGAGGCTGCCGCAAGCCGGCCTGCATGAAGCTCCGGATAGCCGCCCGGCAGATAGACCGCATCGGCCCCTGCGTCCGGCGCCTCGTCCGCAAGGGGCGAGAAGGGCAGGATTTCAGCCCCCGCCGCCTGCCAGCCCCTCAGAAGGTGCGGATAGGCAAAGGCAAAGGCAACGTCACTGGCAACGGCAATGCGCTGCCCTGGAGGCGGCAGCAGAATGGGCCAGCCGGACGGCACACCCTCAGCTACCGCAAGCGGACGGGCAAGCGCGGCCAGCGCTGCAAGATCAACGGAGCGGGAAGCCGCATCCGCTGCTCCTTCAAGAAACTGCGTCAGATCCTCCCGCTCGGAGGCCTGCACCAGCCCCAGATGCCGTTCGGCCAGAACCAGCGCCCCGCTGCGCGGCACCTCGCCCAGCACCGGCAGGCCAAGCGGGGCGAGCGCCGCCCGGAGCATGGCGCCATGGCGGCCAGAGCCCACCTTGTTGAGGATAACGCCCGCCACCTCCACATCGGCACGGTGATCGCGGAAGCCGCGCACGACGGCCGCCACGGACTGCGCCTGACGGCCGCAATCGATCACCAGCACCACCGGCACACCCAGCGCCGCCGCCACATCGGCGGCACTGCTGGAACCATCGGAAGCGCCATCGAAAAGGCCCATGGCCGCCTCGATCAGCAGCAGATCGGCCCCCTGCCCGGCTTGCGCTGCAAGCTGGCGCAGCACGGGCGGCGGCATGGAGAAGGGGTCGAGATTGACGGAAACCGCGCCTGCGGCTGCCTCATGGAACTTCGGATCGATGTAATCCGGCCCGCATTTGGCCCCGCGCACGGCAAGGCCGTTGCGCCGCAGGGCGGCGAGCAGGGCAAGGGTCAGCACCGTCTTGCCCGAGCCGGAGGACGGCGCGGCCAGCATGAGTGCAGGCGGAAGAGGCGGGCTCATACGCCGTTGCCCGCAGCCTGCTGCGGATCGCCGGACAGGCCCAGCGGATCGGACACGAGCACCCGCCCCGCCATGGCGCCAATCCAGTCGAGCCCGTCACGCAGGCGCACCACCTTGCCGACACAGACGATGGCGGGCGGCTCCAGCCCGGCAGCCTCTGCATCCTGCGCGCAGCGGCCCAGCGCTGTCACCAGAACCTTCTGGTCCGGCTGCGACGCATTGCACACGATAGCCACAGGCTCATCCACAGGCCGTCCACAGGTTATCAGCGCCTGCGAAATCTCCGGAAGATGCTTCATCGCCATATACATGATGATCACCGGCGAGCCTTCGGCGATGCCCTTCCAGTTGATCGCCTCCGGTGCAAGACCTGTCTGGTCGTGCCCGGTCAAGAAGGTGACCGCCTGATTGGTGTCGCGGTGCGTGGCGGGAATGCCCGCATAGGCCAGACCGCCGATGCCGGCGGTGATGCCGGGAATGATGCGGAAGGGCACATGCGCGCCGGCAAGGCCCAGCGCCTCCTCCCCGCCCCGGCCGAAGACGAAGGGATCGCCGCCCTTCAGCCGCAGCACCCGCATGCCCTCACGCGCCAATTCAATCAGCCGCAGGGTGATGTCGCGCTGCTTCGGGCTCGGCTTGCCGCCGCGTTTGCCGGCATATTCCAGCAAGGCGCCGGGCCGGGCGAAATCGAGGATGCTGGTATCGACCAGCGCATCATAGACCACCGCGTCCGCCTGCTGCAGTCCGTTGAGGGCGTGAAGCGTCAGGAGCCCCGGATCGCCGGGGCCGGCACCCGCCAGCCACACCCAGCCGGGTTCGAAAACCGGAAGGGCAAGCGGCAGCGCAAGGGATGTGGCAGAACGTGTCATGCCCCCGTTCTACCCGCCTTGCCGCCAGCGGCCAAGCCGGATGCACCGGCCTCCGCCGAATGTCTGATGCAGCGGCCACAGATGGCCGTGCGGAGGACCTTGCGCTCTCGTGCGAACCGGAGCGGGCGTTACAGCAGGGGCATGGCCCGGCCACCCGGCCGGTCACGGCGGGCTTCGGCGCGCAGCCGCAAGACAGCAGAAAGGAAACGGTAGATGCCGACCGTGTAGCGCTTGCCCAGGCGGCGCGGCTCCTGCATCAGGCGGAAAAGCCACTCGAGACCCGCAGCCTGAAGAAAGCGCGGCGCCCGCACCACTTCCCCGGACAGGAAATCGAACAGAGCTCCAACACCGATGCAGATGGTCGGATTAAGCTTGTCCCGGTTCTCGACAATGAAGCGTTCCTGCGCCGGATTTCCCATGCCGACGAGCAGCAGGTCCACATTGGCGGCGTTGATCCGCGCAATGACCGCATCCCTGTCTTCGCGCGTAAAGTAGCCGTCATGGAAACCTGCGACGTGATGCTGCGGGTAATGCGCAGCAATATACTCTGCCGCTCCTGCCACCGAACTCGGTTTTGCCCCCAGCAGATAGATCCGCAAGGGCAGCCCAATGTTCTCCAGAATCGCGGGCACAAGGTCGGTGCCGTTCAGATTTGCCGGAAACGCCTTGCCCGTGATGGCACGCGCAGCAATGTCTACGCCGATCCCGTCATTGAACAGCGTCATGCGGGATAAGGTCTCCGCATATTCCGGATGATCAAGAGCCTGCAGGACCGTGTGCGCGTTGCAGATGGCGACATCCATCTTGATCCGCAACAACTGGGATGTGCGCAGCATATCAATGGCCTGCGCGCGTGATAATCTATTGATACCAAGCGGACCAATTTGCGCGACCCCAGCCCCCAAAGGCATCCCCAAGGTCAATTCAGGCATCAACATCCCCAGCGCCCCACATCAACAGAGTTTTGCATGAGGGAAACTGGCTAAAACAACTCAACAACGCCTTAACTCCCAAGACAAAGGCATTTTATAGATTACCGGCCGTCAACGCCACCCCAAGAATTCTTACATTCTCGTCATGGTTTCATTTACCATGATGCCCCGGTCCGTTTGCAAACGCTAGGGTAGCCTCAATCCGGGATAGCACCGCATTTTCCAAATGTTAATCATATCTCTTCATCTTTCCTAACATTACGGCACGGGCATGCCCGCCGCCCCGGTCAGCTCCAGAGGTTTGCCGCCCATCGCCTCGCCAACGGTTTTCAGTCATGGTTGAAGTTTCTGACATTCCGGCAATTCTCGCGCGCCGCCTGCGGTGGATCATTGTTGTTCCCGCGCTGCTGACCGGCTTGGCTGTGCTTTTCGCGCTGACGCGCGCTCCGGCCTACACGGCGTCGGCAGAACTTCTCGTGGAACCGCCGAGCCTGCAGATCCTTGGGCGGGAGTTCTCCGGCCGCGAAGGTGCATCACCTCTCGAGGGTTTCGACGTGGACAGCCAGGCCTTCGTGCTGATGTCCACCCCGGTTCTTGACCGGGTGGTGTCCTCGCTTGAGCTGGAAAATGATCCGGCCTTCTCCGGCAAGGGGTTGCGGCAGACCTTGCTGCCTTTCCTGTTTTCCGCGCCCGATCCGGCCGGACGGCGGATGGCGGTGATCGAGGCGCTGCGCAAGCGGCTGCAGGTGCAGCGGATCGAGAAGACCTTCATCTTCCAGATCGCCGCGACACATCCCAACCGGGACCGGGCCGCCGATATCGCCAATGCCACAGCTGCGGCCTATCTGGCGGAAGCCGCCAAGGCCCGCTCGGAAGGCTTCCAGCGCACCAGCCAGTCGCTGAAGACGCAGGCCGACCAGCTGCAGGCGCAGGTGCAGCAGGCCGAGGCTGCGGTGGAAAAATACCGCGCCGACAATGGCCTGATCTCCACCACGCAGGGCGGCCTTGTGGTGGACCAGCAGCTGCAGGATCTCAACACCCAGCTGACCCAGGCACGGGTGGACCTGGAAAAGGCCAAGAACACCTTCGAGCTGATCCGCCGCCTGAGCCCCTCCGACATTGAGGCCGGAGCCATTCCGGTGGATGTGGCCAACACGGTGCTGAGCTCGCTGCGGGTGCAATATGCGAACCTTGCCGAGCAGGAGGCCCGCGCGTCCACAACACTGGGCGCCAATCATCCGCAGATGCGTGAGATCGCGGCGCAGATGCAGAACACCCGCCGCCAGATCTCGGATGAGCTGTCCCGCGTCCAGCGCAACATCCGCAGCGACTTCGAGCGGGCGCAGGCCAATCTCAACGGGCTTGAGGCCCGGATCGACCAGCTGAAATCCGCCAATTCCACCCAGAGCCGGGCGCAGATCGAATTGCGGCAGCTGGAGGCGGAGGCCGACACACGCCGGGGCGTCTATCAGCTCTTCATGAAGCGCGCGCAGGAACTGGCCGAACAGCAGAACGTGACGGCCACCAATTCCCGCATCCTCTCCGCTGCCCAGCCGCCGCTTTCGGCCAACGGGCCGTCTTCCGTGCTCATCATCGCCGCTGCAGCCATCTTTGGGCTTGTGCTGTCCGCAGGCGGGGCTGTCGGCGCCGAGATCGTCAGCGGGCGGCTCAACTCCGAGCGGGACCTCGTGGACTGGACCGGCGCTCCTGTCCTCACAAACCTGCCGGTTCTGGCAGCCGCCCCCGCACGCAAGCTTCTGGGCAAAAATAGCGGCAGCAAGCCGCTTGCCTTGCGCAACGAGGCGCAGATGGGCATGACCCGTGTCGCCTATGCCCTGCGCTATGCCCTGTCGGAAGAGCTTCCCGCCAATATTCTCATCCTGCGCACCTCCGACATGCTGGACACCCGCCCCGTCGCCCGGGGCATCGCCGAGGCGCTGCACGAGATGAACGAGGATGTGCTGCTGGCCCAGGCGCTGCCGCAGTCAGAACAAGGCACGCCGGAAGACCGGCCCAAGCCGCGCAAGGGCGATCTGGCCAGGACAACCGGTGACGCGCCGGAACGCAATGCCGCCCTGTCGCGCTATCTCAGCGTCGAACGGGTCAATGAACGGCGAAAATATGCCGGGCCCGCCTCGCTGATGGACGAAGGCCAGGATTTCCTGCTGATCGACTGCGGCCCGTCCGAGAGCAATCCGATCCTGCCGGTGCTTCTGAAGAACTGCGATGCCATCGTGCTGGTGAGCCAGCTGGGCGCCACGCGGATGGCGGACCTCGACCGGGTGCTCGCCTATATCCAACCCTGGCAGGACCGGGTGATCGGCAATGTCGTCCTTGAAGCGGCCTGAGGGAACGGCCCACACCCGTTTCCGCCTGCCCCCGGCCGGCGCAAGGGCGCTCCCCGCACGTCCGCAGGAGCGCAGCCCCGCCTGGCTGATGGCCGTCTATGCGGTCATCTTCGGCACGCTCGTCTTCAACCTCGGTCTTGCCTTCCTCAACACCCGGGTGATGGGCATCTCGCAGAACCATGTGGTGCTGAGCGAGCTGCTGCTGACCGCCTGCGCCCTGCTGCTGGCCATGACACGCCGGGCAAACCTCTATGTGGTCATCGGCGTCTACCTGGCCTACATGCTGATGATCATGGCCCTGCGCGGGGTCATTGATCCCAAATCGGTGCGCGATGCGCTGGTGCCGGTGATTTTCTATTTCATCGGCCGCCAGATCCATGACATCCGGCAGGTGGACCGGCTGGTGCTCTGGTCGGCCCTGCTCGTCATCGCCGTGGGCCTGATCGAGTATCTGTTCCTCGACCTGTTTCTCCAGAACATCAACATCTTCGACTATTACGTCGCCCGTGGAACCATCACGGCAGACAGCAACTTCCTCGGTGAGGACAGTCCCCTGTTCCACAGCGGCGTGCGGCTGGGCGGGCGCAATTTCTTTGCCTTTCTTGGCACCCACCGTGTTTCGTCGGTGTTCCTGGAACCGGTGTCGATGGGCAACTTCGGTGCCTTTCTCGTCATGTGGGCGGTGTTCCGGCAGGACATGCAGGGCCGTCTGCTGCTGTTTGCACTGGCCTTTGCGGTGATCATCCTGGGCGATGCCCGCTTCGGCATGTTCGTGTCGCTGAGCTTCTTCCTCATTGCCCCGCTCAACCGCATCACCCCGCGCGCCGTGCTGGTGGCAGCGCCCATCCTGATCGTGCTGCTGCTCATCATTTATGCCGCTGCCAGCAACAGGCTCGGCTGGGACGACACGCTGACAGGCCGCTGGCTCTACTCTGGCCAATTGCTGATGAAGCTGGACTGGAAGGGCATTCTCGGCATTTCCACCATGGAGACCTATCTGTCCGACAGCGGCTATGCCTTTGCCCTGTTCCAGACGGGGGCCATCGGCCTTCTGGGCCTTTGGGTGCTCTATGTCTACGCCCCGGCCGAATCGGATGCGGGCTGGCGCTTCAAGGTGCTGATGGTCGCCTACATCTGCCTGCTGATGATCGTGTCCTACTCGCTTTCGACCATCAAGACCGGCGGCCTGCTCTGGCTCTGCGCCGGGGCCGCCGATGCCTGGAACGGCAAGCACCCTGCCGGAGCCAGCCGCCTTGCCATGCCCGCCCTGTTCCGCCGCCGCACGCGGCCTCAGCCCGCCGTCACCAGCCGCTGGAAACTTCCGCCAGGTTTTGAAAAGGGCCGCAGGGCCTGAGCGGCCTTACATCATCAAACAAGTTTCAAGGCATCCGCATAAAGCCGCTCATAGGCGGCTGCCGTTCCGGCCCAGCCGTGCTGCGCCGCCGAGGCAATGGCCGCCTGACGCTGGGCCGAAGGGTCTGCCGTCAACGCCGCCCATGCCTCTTCCACCGCCTGCGCCGCCTTGGCCGGATCGGCAAAGCTGGCAAGACGGACCATCGGATGCTTGCGGGCGAGTGAAACGAAGGCCGTATTGGGCTCCACCACCGGCAGGAGACCTGCACTGAGCCCCTCGATCATGGCAACGCCGAAGCCCTCGTAATTCGAGGCGCTGACGAACAGGCTGCAACGGCCCATCACTTCGCGGATACGGGTGTTGGACGGATTGCAGTGCAGCGACACCGCAGCTTCAAGCCCGCGCTGCGCGATCATGCCGCGCACATCCGCCTCACTCCAGTCCGAGCCGCTGCCCGCGATGTGCAGATGCCACGCGCCGTCTTTTGCCACCAGCACCTTCATCATGTCGAGCAGCGCATCAAGCCGCTTGTTGTGGGAGAAGCGGCCGATGGTCATCAGCCCCTTCACCGGCACGGGCGAGGCGGCGCCGCCGAATTTTTCCAGATCCGCCGCATTCTCGATCAGCCGCACGCGGGAGGGTGCAATGCGGGCGAAGGTGGCCAGATCGCTTTCACTGCAGCAGGCAATGCCCCGGTAACGGCTGGCGGAAAGCCGCGTGACGGTGTTGAACCAGAGCGTCTTCAGCCGCTTGTGATCGGCGGTATGGAAGAAGCCGCCATGGGTGGTCGCCACCATCGGCGTACGGCGGAAAGGCGATGTCCAGGCAAGGCTGTCGAAGAAGAAATCGACCGCATGCACGTGGATGAGATCGGCTCCCGCAATCTCTGCGAGAACGGACGGGGCCAGCGGATAGCGCGGCGAGCCCCGGAACGGAATGCGCCGCACCTCGAAGCCGTCAATCATCTCCTGCGCAGGCAGCAGACGGTCCGGCTCGATGAACAGGCGGTTCAGCGTCACCACCTTCACCCGGCCAAAGCGGCCGGTCTGGCGGCCTGCGAGATTGCGCACCACATCCTCCAGCCCGCCGATCATCGGGTAGAACTGGCGCACCACGTGCACGATGGTCTTGCCTGCGAAAGGCGAGACAGGTTCGGGAAGCGGTGCCGTCATGAAGAAGGTCCTGAGGTTGGGCGCGTATTGACGGCAGGCTCGCCCCAGCCGCTGCGCAGCGCCCGGAAGACACCATGAGCACCGCTGAGCGCCTGAGGCACGGCATGAGCGGCGAACTCGCCATTCTGCCGGGGCCAGAGCCAGCGCGCCTGCGCATGTTGCGGAAAGAGGCAGCCCGGCTCGGTGGTTACCGCGCCATGGAAGCCAAGCCTGCGCAGGATCTCCGCCTCCCGGGTGCCGCTGATCGACGGCGCGCCATAGGGATAGGCGAACCAGCGGACCTCACGGCCGAGCAAGGCTTCGAGATGCGTCTTGTTGGCGGCGATGTCCGCCTCCGCGTCCGCCTCTGAAAGCAGCGCCAGCGCCCGGTGGGTGGTGGTATGGGCACCGATCTCGACGAGCGGGTGCCGGTCGATGGCCTTCACCTCTTCCGCTGTCATCGCCAGCCGGTCCACGAGGCCCGGCATGTCCAGCCCGTGGGCGGCAAAGACATCCGGCAGCAGGGCGGCTCTGGCAAAGTCAGCCCAGACCCAGGCGGTCATATGCTCCAGCGCCGCTGCCTTCTCAGCCCGGGTACGGCTCTCGATGATCTGCCCCATGGGCTCGATGGCGAGCCTGTCATGGTGCAATGCCAGTTCGCGCAGGCCCAGCCACCAGGCATTGATGGACCGGTTGAGCATGTCCGTTGGCACGAAGATGGTGGCAGGCGCCCCGTGGCGCTCCATCACCGGCAGGGCCAGTTCCGCGTTGGAGCGGTAGCCATCATCAAAGGTCAGCGCAGCGAAGGGGCGCGTATCGCCAGCCTCAAGCCGCCGCTGCGCCTCGTCCAGCGTGACGAACGCGCGGCCCTGGCGCTGAAGTCCGGCAAGGATGGCTTCGAAATCATCGATCCGGCAGCCCTGCCCCAGCGTCTGCGCGCTGCCGCGGACGAATTCGTGGAACATCAGCACCACGCCGCAGCCGCCATAGCGCCGACCGACAACGGCATCCAGGCCAAGGCCATGCAGAAGGCGCGCGGTTCCCGAAAGAACCGACGCCCTGATCCTCGCCTTCAGGGGAATGCCGGGCACCACTGGTGTCATGAGGGCCTGTTTCCGTTTCCGATCTGCCGCTTCCAGCTGCTGCCGTCATCTGAAGGCGACAATCGCACAGCTCTTTTAACAAGGGCTTGATCAAACCCGCATTTACCGCAGGGTCAGATTTGACCAATACGGGCGGCGTAATCGTGTCTGCTCCGCGGCTGACCTTACGTTTCCTCAAGACTCCTCAGCTATCAAGGACCAACCGCAACGACGACGAGCCCAGACTATGCGCATCCTGATGGCCTGTGCCGCCTTCCCCCCCAACCTGCCCGGAGGAGCCCAGACGTCCTCCTTCATGCTGGCAAAGATGCTGCAGTCGCAGGGAGCGGATCTGACCGTCGTCAATGTGGGCGACACGGATGCGGAGGAAGAGGTGTCCGGCATCCGGGTGCACCGGATCGCCAGCCCGAATGTCTATTGGGACTACATGAAGCGCAAGGCCGGCTGGAAGAAGCCGGTCTGGCATGCTCTGGAGAACGGCAACCCCTTCGCCTTTTCGGCCATGCGCCGGCAGATTGCGCGCACGCAGCCGGATCTGTTTCTGACCGTCAGCATCGAGAACATCAATGTGGCGAGCTGGGCAGCGGCGAAGATGGCAGGCCTGCCTGTGGTGCATACGGCCTTCAATTCCTTCCTCATCTGCTGGAACTCGGTGATGCAGAAGCGGTCGGAAAACTGCGCGCGCCAGTGTACCAGCTGCAAGCTGAGCTCTCTGGGCAAGCGCGGCTTCACCCGCTTTGTCGACGGGGTGGTGGGCGAGTCGCAGGACGTGCTGGACCGGCACCGGCTGGAGGGCTATTTCCCCAACGCGGAAATGCGCCGCATCCCCGCCGTTCTGCCCGGACTGCTGGCCTCTGCGCCGCGCCCCTTCCCGCAAGAACGGCCGCTCAGGGTCGGCTTTCTGGGGCTGCACAGCCACTTCAAGGGTCTGGCCTATCTCGCCGATGCCGCCCGCCTGCTGGCGGATGACCGCAGCTTCGAATTCCACATCGCCGGAGAAGGCGCGTCGCGGGACAACTACGCCGAAGAGGTCCGCGCCCGCTTTCCTCAGCACAATACGGTCTTTCACGGTTGGGTGAAGGCGGACGAGTTCCTTGCAGGCATCGACGTTCTGGCCTATCCGTCCATCGGGCGCGAGGCCTTCGGCCGGTCATCGATCGAAGCCTTTGCCCATGCCATTCCTGTCATTTCGACCAATATAGGCGGCGTGGCCGAAAACATCGTAGATGGGGTCAATGGGTTCCATGTTCCGCCGGCCGATGCGGCCGCCCTCAAGGAGGCAATCCTGAAAACTGCTGCTTGTGCAGACCGCTATGCCGCGCTGAGTGCCGGCGCGCTGGCAGCTGCCCGGACCTATCTGCCTGAGGTGATCGGACCGCAGTTCAGCGGCTTCCTGGAGCATATCCGCAGGCGCAAAACAGCGGCCGCACCGGTGTTGAAAGAGGCCGACGCCGAATGAATGCAATCCGTCAGGCCCTGTCCCGCGTCAATGTGAAGGAATTTCTCTGGTCGCTGGTCAGCCGGCTGGCCTCGCCCGTGCTCAGCTTTTCCGTTCTGCTGATGGCAAGCCGCATGCTGACCATCGAGGAATACGGCCTCTACAACTTCCTCTTCTCGGTCGGCTCGTCGCTGGGTCTTGTGCTGGTGCTCGGCCAGAACGTGCTGCTGCTCAAGCATTACCGCAACACCGGCAAGCCGGAAGACGCGCCCGGCAATGCGGCCCTCTTGCGCATGAACGCGGTCTGGCTTGCCTGCGGCGCCCTGTTTCTGGCGGCCGCCACGGCCCTCATCTATCCCTTCCGGCAGGGTCTTGAGCTGCATTATCAGGCCCTGCATGTGGCCTTCGTGTTCGCTGCGGTTTTTTCCATCAGCGAGTACATGCAGTATTATTTCCGGGTGAAGGGCAATGTCGGGCTGGCGCTGACGCCGCGCGAGAACATCTGGCGCATCCTCACACTTCTCTGCTTCCCGTTCTTCACCTGGACCGGTTTCATGGATTCAGGGGCCAGGGCGATGGAGATCACCACGGTGCTTCTGGTGCTGGTGGTCGGCTATCAGGTGCTGCGCATGCTGGCGCTGGAAGGCCGGGGCTTCCTGCGGCAGACGCACATGGCAGGCGGCAGCAGCCAGAAGCGGGAATGGACACATGAAAGCCTGTTCTTCACCGCCAACAGCTTCTTTGTCTCGGCTTCGCTCTATCTGGAAACCATCCTCATCGGCATCTTCCTGAGCCTTGAGGCCGCCGCCTTCTATTTCGTCGCCTTCC
This sequence comes from Pannonibacter sp. Q-1, assembly GCF_054073275.1. Classification (NCBI taxonomy): domain Bacteria; kingdom Pseudomonadati; phylum Pseudomonadota; class Alphaproteobacteria; order Hyphomicrobiales; family Stappiaceae; genus Pannonibacter; species Pannonibacter sp. Q-1. The sequence continues at coordinate 383,048 of NZ_JBSXNB010000005.1, read as the reverse complement.
GCCTTGCCGCGCTGCTGATGCTGCCCGTCACCATCATCGACACCGTCGGCGTGCCTATGGTTTCTGCAAAGCTGCAGGAGCGGAACACCGCCGGGGCACAATATCTGATCTCGATCCTCTCCGCCGCCAGCTTTGCCGGAACGCTGCTCGCCTATGTGTTCATGATGCTGATCGGCAAGTTTGCGCTCGGATTGTTCGAGCCGAGCTTTGCCGAACACTTCGACGTTCTGGTGATCCTGTGCCTGCTGCCGGTGCTGCATGCCTTCTTCGGTCCCGGCACCAGCCTTTTGATGATCGGCGGCGGCGAGCGCTATTTTCTGGCCATGCGGTCGGTCGCCTTTGCCTTCTATATCGGCGCACTGGCGCTGGCCGCGCCGGTCTATGGCATGGCCGGCATTGCGGCCATCGGCACGCTGCACAGCGTTGCCGTGCTCTATCTCTGCCGCAACTGGTCGCTGAAGCACATGGGGGTGGACAATATGGCCAGCACCATCGTCACCGTGCTGCGCAACTGGCGGCAGGGCGGGGTGGCAGGCGCGGCCACCGGCCGCAAGGACGGGCAGTGATGGCGGGGCGCGCAGCGGCCGGGCCTGCACCCGCAAGGCTCATCGCCAGACTGCTGGCAGCCCTGTTGTGCCTGCCTGCTGTTTCCGCCGCATCAGCGCAGACCCTCACCTGCCTGCGCGGCGCCAATGTGGCCGGGGCAGAGTTTGGCGATACGGTCGGCAAGCTCGGCACCACCCATTTCTACCCGACGCAGAAGACCCTCACCTATCTGGCCGGCAAGGGCATGAACATCGTCCGCTTTCCCTTCAAGTGGGAACGGTTGCAGCCCGAACTCTACGGCCCGCTGGATGACCGGGAACTGACGCCCCTGCTGGCCAGCGTTGCCATGGCGCGGCAGATGGGCTTCACCGTCATTCTGGACCCGCACACCAACGCCCGCTTTGCCGGCAAGCAGATCGGCTCGCCGGAGGTGCCAACCGCCGCCTTCGTGGATTTCTGGCGCCGCATGTCCGCCTTTCACGCGGGCGATCCTCAAGTCATGTTCGAGCTGCAGAACGAGCCGGATTACATGGATGCGGCCTTCTGGCTGCCCTCCGTCAATGCGGCCATCGCAGCAATCCGGGAAAATGGCGCGGACAACATGATCCTGGTGCCCGGCACCATCTGGACCAGCGCCTATCACTGGTTCGCGGAGCAAAACGGCGGCAGCAATGCTGAGGTGATGACCGGCGTGATTGATCCTCTGAACAATTTCGCCTTCGACATCCACCAGTATCCCGACCACGATTTTTCCGGCACCAATCGAACCTGCCCGGCGACGGATACGGCGATTGAATCCCTCAGCCGGGTGTCGGACTGGCTGAAGGCCACCGGCAACCGGGCGCTGCTGGGCGAGTTCGGCGGCACCGCCAGCCCGGACTGTCTCGACGCCATCGGCCGCATGGCCGGTTTCGTCAATGACAACCCGGACACCTGGATCGGCTGGACCTATTGGGCCGCCGGTGACTGGTGGGGCGATTATCCGCTCTCCATCCAGCCCGATGACAATGGCATCGAGCGGCCGCAGATGCGGATGGTGCAGCGCTATATCCTTGATCCCGTGACCGGACAGATCCCGGCCTGCGCTTCGCTGGCTCCGGCTGGGGCATGGCAGCTGCGTGGCCCGGACGGGCACCAGAAAGAGACCGGTTCCGCCGATGCCCCCGCGCGCTGACACTGTGACGGCACAGATCCCGGTTGCCCTGACGCATGAGCCCGCGCTGGTGATGGGGCCTCCCGCAGAAACGGGCGTGATCCTGATCGAAGACTGGGGCTACACCGGCCTCTGCGCCCGCCGCAGCATGCGGCTGCTGGCCGAGCGGCTGGCCGCGGCCGGCTATCCGGTGCTGCGGTTCGACCTGCCCGGCATGGGCGCTTCCTTGCGCAATCCGGAAGAGATCGACGGGCTGGAACAGGCCGCAACCGCCCTTGATGAGGCGGCCGAAGCCTTGAGCGCCGCCCGCGCCTGCAACCGCTTCATTTTCGCAGGGCTCGGCCTTGGTGCGCTTCTGGCGCTGGACCGGGTGGCCCGTCAGCCGCAGAGTGCCGCCGCGCTGATCCTCATGGCCCCGCCCGTTTCGGGCCGCAACTGGCTGCGGGAGAACCAGCTGAATGCGGCCATGATCGCGGAGCGCACGGGTGTTTCCACGCCGCCGGTGCCGGGCATCGCCTTTCGTGTGGCCGGGATCGCCATGCCTGAGGGGCTGGCTGCTGCCATCCGCTCACGCCGGATGACTGCGCAGGACATTCCGGCCAGCCTGCCTGTCCTCGTCATGCCCCGTCCCGAACGGACGGCCGAAGAGGACTTTGCCTCGGATCTTGCCACCACGCATGCCAAGGCAACGCGGCTCGACTTTACCAGCTATGACGCCATGGTCACGGACCCGACCCTGTCGCAGGCGCCGCTGGATGATCTCGCCGGACTGGCCCTGTGGCTGGAACAGGCCTTGCTGCCCGAGGCCCCCGCCCGCGCTGCTGCCCCGGCAAGTCCGGCGATCCTGTCCGCCGCCAGCTTCACCGAGGAAACCGTCATGCTGGGCCGGTACGGCCAGATGGCCGGAACCTGGTGCAAGCCCGTGAGCCCGCCGGAAGCACCCGGCCCCGTGGTTCTGGCCTTTTCCGCAGGCGGCACGCCGCGCACCGGCTGGGCCCATGGCATGCGGGACATGGCGCGGGCGCTGGCCGCACAGGGCATCGCCTCGCTGCGGGTCGATGCTTCCGACATTGGCGACAGCGTGGCCGCACCCGAGGGGCTTTATCCGGTGCACTACAGCGCCCCGCAGATGCAGGACGTGACGGATGCGCTCGACTGGTTGAGCGCACGCGGCTACTCCCAAGTCATCGCAACGGGTGCCTGCAGCGGCGCCTATCTCGCCCTTCGCGGGGCCGTGGCAGACACACGGATCAAGGCAGCCGTCTGCGTCAACCTGCAGCGGCTGCTGTGGGACCGGCGCGAGGATATCGGCGACCTGCTGCATTTCGGCCATGACGATGCCGCCGGCTATGCGGGCAAGCTGCTGGACCCGGACAAGCTGCGCAAACTGTTCTCCGGCGGCGTGCCGGTGCTGCGGCTCCTGAAATACATGGCCGGACGGGCGCTGCAAAAGGCCGAAGAGAAAACGGCGCCCTGGGCCATGGGCCTGACGCCCTCATCCCGCCTGCAACGGCAGATCGCCGCCGATCTGGCGCTTGTCTCCGGACGCGATCAGACCATAGACCTGATCTACAGCCCCAACGACCCCGGCCTGCCCTATCTGGAACAGGCGCTTGGGCCCGATGGCGCCAAGGCAGCCAGCCTGCCGGGTGTGTCCGTTAGCTTCCTCGAAAAGGCGGATCACAATCTGACACCGCCTGAGGCACGCGCTGTGTGGCTCGCTCACCTGCTGAAGGCGGCTCAGCCCTCGTAGCCCGCACCTGCCAGCGCATTGACCGCCGAGACCAGACCGCGCGGTGCCGCATCAGCCGGTGCAGAGGCTCTGCGCCTGAGGCGAATGCGGCGCGGTGCTCCGGGCGCAAGGTGGAACCAGTTGTCTTGCGCAATGAAGCATGGGTCCTCCACATGCAGGCTTTCGGCAAAGCGGCGCGCCGCCGCCTCCAGCGCCCAGTTGCCGTCTTCGCACCTCTCTACCGCCACCGTCAGCCCCAGATCCTGCAGCGGCAGATTGCGGCCTGCGGGAAAATGGAACGCCTCGCTGAGGCATTCGCCCGTCTCCTCATCCGTAAGGCGCAGCACCGTGACGGAATGCGGCAGCGGGCCGAAACGGTAGGCATAGGTGATGTCGAAGAAGCTGCCGATCAGATCAACCGCAGGGATGATCTGCCCCGAACGGGCGGCAAGCTCCATCTCGCGGGCAGCACTCAGCACCGGCACATGGCCATCGCGCAGAGCCTGCAAGGTGAGCTTCACCCGGCGCGGCTCTGCCGTCTCATTGAGAAGATACACGTCGAGGCCGTTGGTGCCCTCGTCCAGCGCCAGCACCTGAACAGGGCGCAGCACATGGGCCAGGGCCTGCAACGCCGGCTTGGGCTCACCGCCCGCCGCGATCAGACCCCAGCCGCAGCCTGGGGCAAGATCGCTCAGAGCCAGCACCAGCGCGCCCCGGCAGGAGGAGCCAACCCGCCGCCACTCGGCAAAGGTCTCCGCCATCACGGCGCCGCTGACGGCGCGCGACAGCAGGAGATAGCGCGCCGGGTCTTCCGCCGCGAGCGCCTGCGGGTCCACCCGGTAAAGCTCCCTCAGATAATGATCCCGCACATCCGCGAAATCCCAGTCGGCGCCCCGGTCTTTGGGAGCCAGCGCCTTCCAGTCCGCATCTGACGGTTTGCGGCCTGCAAGGCCTGCGTCACCCGGCAGATTGGCGAAGGCAAGGCACTCGCCGGCAAAGCGCACATTGGCGCGGCGGACATCTTCCAGCGGGCGGCGGTAGGCCCCGGTGCCGTAGTAATGGCCGATGCCTTCCCCCGGATAGAACGGCAGGCTGCCGCCAGAAGGGGAGTTGGGCACATAAGGGATACCGGGCGCCTCTTCCGCCGCAAGGCGCGGCAGCAACTCTCCCGAAAGCGAACAGGCGCGCCGCTCTGCAGGCAGACCCATCATCGCCGCCTGCTGCTGCATTTCGCTGCCGCCGCACAGCACGGTGAGGCAGGGATGCGGGCTGAGACGGGCCAGCGCCTGCCGCGCCTCCACCTCGACGGAGGCGGCAAAGGCCTCGTCCGCCATCGAATAATCGAAATTGGCGAACTGAAAATCCTGCCAGAGCATCAGCCCCAGTTCATCGCACAGATCGAGCAGATCATCGCTGGCATAAACGCCCAGGCCCGGCACGCGGATCATGTTGAACCCGGCCGCCACCGCCGCCTCCAGATGCGGGCGGCAGACCTCGCGGTCATCGCGCAGCGCCAAGAGATCCGCACTGGTCCAGACCGCGCCACGGGCAAAAACCGGCACGCCATTGAGGATCAGGCCGAAGCCCTTGCCATCCGCTCCCCGGTCCACCCCGATGCGGCGGAAGCCGGTGCGGCCAAGCCGGGTCTCAATGCCGCCCTGCTCCAGCACCACATCATGCAGAGCCGGGGTGCCATGGGTTACGGGCCACCAGGGGGCCACGCCGGGCAGATGGAGATGAGCCGTGAATGTGCCGGGGCCGGTCTGCTTCAGCTCCGCAGAGTGACCGGCACAGTGGATCACGGCGCCCGTCATTCGTCCAGCTGCGCACATGTGCACAACGAGATGCCCAGTGCCGTCTTCATCCAGATGTGCCGCCATGCTCTGCAGAACCGGCGCATCTGCATCCGCCCTTTCGATCCACACCGGCTTCCAAGGTCCCACGGCCTCGATCTCCGGGCACCAGCCGGGCATATGGCCGAGCAGCGTGGTGCGGATGCCGCGCAGCGCAGGCTCATCAATCAGCATGGTCTTCCAGCGGGCGCGCGGCAGCTTGCGGGCCAGCAGCCCGGTCAGAGCCCGGAAGACGAGAACAAGCGTATTCCGGGCCTCAGCCTCCACCTCAACGGCGTAGCTTCGGAACATGTTATCCGTCTCCAGCACGCAAGTACCGTTCCACCAGACCTCGCAGAGCGTCGCCAGCCCCTCGAAGATGAGCCGGTGACGGCCGGGGTGGACGGTGACCTCAGCGCTGTAGCAGATATCCCGGTCCTGCAGCGGCATGGGGACTGCCGGATCAAACCGTCCCGCCCGCGCAAGGGCTTCCGCCGCCGTTCCGGGCACGGGCGCGGAAATGCTCTCCAGCCCGGCAAGCTCTTCAGGCCTTGCAGCAGTGCCAACCGGCAGCGCCACCATGCGCCAGTCTGTGGTGACCGGTTTTCGCCCAGCCAACTTCATGCGCCCTGGCCTCCATGGGTGGCCTCAAGGACCGTTTCCTTGGCACAGCCTCTCCGCTCCCCTCCCCCTCGTGGGGAGGGGGTAGGGGTGGGGGGATACGGCCTCTCCTGGCGGCAAGAAATTGCATGATTCCGAACCGCCATACCGCTTCCCCACCACTCAATAAAACAACGGTTCATCAGGTGATTGCGAGCTTAGAGCCCCCCACCCCTTACCCCTCCCCACGAGGGGGAGGGGGGCTGAAAGGCAGTGCCTGAATGACTTGGTGCCGCCTTGTCCTAGCCCACGACCGGCTTCAAACAAGGTGTTTACATGCCATGGCACACCAAGAACAGAACGGCAGCGCGTACCCTCAAACAGATGTATCACAAACCGCCACCAGCCCCGCCGCCAGCTCATCCCAGGCATCGGCAGCCGGCATCAGCGCCGGTGTCAGCCGGTCGAAGGACTTGCGCATGACGGCTCGGGCGAGCTGGAACTGCACCGACTTGGCACTGGCCGAAATGGTGCGGGCATGAGCGGCAAGCGGCGCGAGGCCGCCAAGCTGCGCCTGGTTGGCGGAAAGCCAGTCAAGGTGTGCAGCAAACAGCTCGAAATTTGCGCCGAGCTGGCGCAGGGTGTTGAAGGCATAGAGGTGGAAGAAGCCGAAGGGCCGTTCCGCAATCGCCTCCACCTGCCCGGCAAAGACAGCGGCAAAGCTGCGCACCGGGTTGGCAGCTGGCCTTGCGGCAACATGGCGGGCGAGGATCTTCGCGGCGCGCTGCGCAATCTCCGGCCCCTGCGGCAACGCAGCCGGGAACTTGACGAACTCGGTATAGGGCAGCAGCGGCAGGGCGTCCGGCGCGGCATTGCGGTGGAAGATGCCGTCGAAATCCTCCCCCTCCAGCCGGTGCAGGCCAAGGTTATGGAAATAGTCCATCTGCCGGGCTTCAAGGTCGAGCCGGTTGATGGCCACGGTCGTCTTGCCGTGTTCCTTGCGGTAGGCGGTGCCCTGCGTGTCCGGCAGGAAGAAGCTGTCCAGCTCGACGAGGCACAGCCGCCCCCGGCGGATCTGCTCTGCCACATGCAACTCCACCCGGTCGTAGATGGCAAGCTCTGTCACCCGCAGGCCGAAAAGCGTTTCCAGATCCTCCAGCGGCACCTTGAAGAAGGTGAACTGGTCGCCCTCGAAATCCTGCGTGATGGCAAAGCCCAGCGCTGCCTCCGGCGGCAGGCCGAGCGCGGCCAGAACCTCGATCCATATGTCGAGATAGCAGTTGGTTTCCGGCCAGTCGCGCGACAGGTCATGCAGGGCATGGCGCTGATAGGTCTCGGGCGAAAGCGCCGGAAACACCTTGTCCGTCACGGCCATCTCAGCCCCACAGCACCTTGCGCACCCCGGCCGGCCAGCTGCCGGTGTCGAGGCCGTGGTGAGCAAACAGCGCCAGCGCCACGCGCTCAAGGCCGAAGCCGACGCAGGCCGTATGCGCCACTTCACCGTCCGCCGTGGTCAGGCCCCAGGTCTTGCCGAAATGGTCCTGATGGTAGTTGAAGGACAGGCATGCGGTCGGCTTCTCGGTGGAGGTCACCGGCACCAGCAGCTCGAATTTCAGGTTCTGGTCGCGCTGGTTGTTGGAGAGCATGCGCCCGGCACGGCCGAAGAACGGGTCATTGGCCACATCGATGGCGACCGGCAGGCCGACGCTGGCAATCAGCTCCTGTCCGCGCTCCATCCACGACTGGCGGAAGGCCATTACTTCGTCCGGCGTGCCCATGCGCACATATTCGCGCATGCGGAACAGCTGCATGCGCGCCGGATCCTTCGACGGCTCATGACGGAAGCAATAGGACTGAAGATCGAAGATGCCGCCGCGCTCCGGCAACTGCCCGCGCCGCGCCACGGTGGGATAGAGCGGATAGCAGGCGGCCGGCGTCAGCACGATATCCGTTGCCTCCTGCCCCTTGGTCCAGTCACCGCCCTCGGCCATGCATTGCAGCAGGTTCACATGGTCCAGCTCGCAGCCGCAGAAACTATGCACGGTACCGGCCAGCTGCGGGAAGCTCTTCATGTAGCCCGAGCCCTCGAAATGGGCGCGGTTCATGCCCGGCGGAAAGCGGATGACCTCGGCATGCTGGTCCGCCCCGAAGGCCGACACAAGCGCATCGAAGCGCTGGATCACATCCTCGAACACCCCGCCCCGGCCATAGAGGCCATCAACGCCCGTGTCGATGAGATGACCGGCGGCAAACAGCCGGTCGAGAAGGGAAGCCTGCATGTCCATGTGTCCCCCAGAGGTCTGTGTCTGGAATGTCTCAGCCGAGCAGGCTGGTGTCCTGCCGGTTCATCAGCAGAAGCGTGGAGGTATTGCCGAGAATGCGGTCGTTGGAAATCATCAGCTGCGCCGAATGCGCATCGCGCAGATGACGGCCAAGGCTGTAGGGCGTGCCGTTCTTGTAGCCCATGATGCCGCAGACCAGCAGGCAATGATTGATGATGTCGAGGATCGTCTGCGAGGATGCGATCTTCACATTGTTCATGGAAACGGCAAAGCTCATGGAGGACAGCCGCGTCTCGTCCTCCCGCGCTGCCTCATACTGCTGCAGCGCCGCCAGAATGTTGGACTTCACCAGCTGCAGCAGGTTGGACGCCTCGGCCAGACGCAAGGCGCCGGGCGGCACGGAGCCGGGGCTCTTGCGTGCTGCCGCCTTCACGAAGGCCTGTGCCCGCGCAAAAGCATCGGCGGCAATGCCGAACCACACGCCGCTCCACAGAATGTGGGAATAGACCAGCATGGACTGGGCCGCGATTTCGGCAAAGGGCTTGGGCAGGATCTGGCAGGCCGGCGCCTCGCCCTTGAACAGAAACCCGTCCGAACGGGTTCCGCGCATGCCCAGCGTGTCCCAGTGATGGGTCTTGTCGAGGCTGTACTGGCCCTTCAGAAACACGGTCATCACCTGATCGGACGGTGCGCTGTCGGCCCTTGCCCGCGAGGTGACGAGGATGGCATCCGCTGCCTCCGCATAGGAAATGACGGTCGCGTCCTTCTCAAGCCGGCAGATCCCGTCCGCCACCTCGACGGCGCAGATGGAGTTGCGCAGGTTGCCGCCAATGCCGCCTTCAGTGGTTGCGGAGGCGAGCAGAAGCTGTTCGTCCTCGATCCGGCGCATGAAGCCTTCGTGCCACGCATCGCCCTGCCCGTGCGCCACAAGGCTCGACACCTTGATCTGGTGCATGGCGAAAATCATGCCCGCCGCGGCACAGGCCTGACCGAGAACGGAGCAGACTTCCGCCAGCTCCGCCGTGGAGGCGCCTTCGCCGCCGAGGGCCACGGGGATCTGCAAGCCAAGCAGACGCTCGGCCCGCATGGCATCCAGCGCCTCCTGCGGGAAGCGGCCGGAGGCATCCACATCATCCGCATGAGCGCCAGCCACAGCCGCAGCGCGCCTTGCACGCTCCGCCAGGGCAAGGGCACGAACCGGCCGCAACTCGTTCATCACGCCACCTGTCCGGCTGTCAGCGAGGCAACGGCCGCAGAAATCGCCGCGATCGAGGCGAAGGTCTTGCGGTTCAGCAGCGTCTCGGGAAACTCTACATCGAAGGCATCTTCCAGCCCCAGCATCAGCTGCACGGAAGCAAAGGACGACAGGCCCGCTTCGTAAAGGTCATCCTCATCGCGCAGCGTATCGACGGGCACAGGCAATCCGCCATGCCGGGAAATCAGGTCACGGATCGTAGCAGTCATGAATTATCAACCCCAAACAACGCCAGCCCTACCCTCTCGCACCGGGCCAGTGATGGAACTTGGCGGCGAGGATAGGCAATCGCGGGGATCATGGCACGCGCAAAGATACAATACAGTTAAATCAAGACTGCAATTCGTCCGTTTTCATTAACCTGCGATAAACTTACTCTGCGTGCTTAGGTCTTTTCCCTTAGGAAACCGCCAAAGCAGCATACCCGCATGAGGCTTTCGAGCAGAACAGCTGCCTTGCCTCATCCCAGCATCCGGCGCAGCGTATCATCCCGCAGCACGAAATGATGATGCAGCGCCGCTCCGATATGCAGGAAGATGAGCGCGGTGAAGGCGAGCCCCAGCGCCATATGCAGGCGGAAGAGACTGGCCGCCAGCTCCCGGTCCTGCCCCGTCAGCGGCGGCAGGGTGAAGAGGCCGAAAACCTCTATCGCCGCGCCAAAGGCCGAGGTCGCCACCCATCCGACCAGCGGATTGAGCAGCAGAAAGCCATAGAGCAAGCCATGGACGATGCCCGCCGCCCGGCGCTGCCAGACAGGCATGGCATCAGGCAAAGGCTGCGGCGGATGGCGCAGCCGCCAGAAGAGGCGCGCCAGCGTCAGCACCATCAGCACGACGCCGACCGAGCGGTGAAAGTCGAACAGGCTGTTCTGCAGGCTGCCGGGACCGACACGGATCATGACAAACCCGGCGGGCACCATGGCGAGCACAAGCCCCGCCGTTACCCAGTGAAACAGGCGGGCACCGCCACCATACCGGAACGTATCCCTGCTCATCACAGCCTCTCCCTGCTGCCTTTGCGTCACACAGGATCGCATGCGGGACACCGAAGGCAAGGCCTGTCACGATTACGTGAGCCCTGCATCGGAACGCCTCCGCCATGCGTAGTGTCGACAAAGGCAAGGTAAACCCTATTTACCTCTGCTAAAACTGGTTCGGGGGCGAACTTCGGGACAGCGTGTGCCAGAGCGGCGCTTGAGTATTTCAGGGCAGAATGCCGCAGCAGCACTGGCCCTGAAACCAGAGGGTGGAGAGGCGCAAGGTGAGGTCAACACGGATGCCAGCGGCCCCGACGGCAGGCCAAACGACGCAGACGGCGACGCAAGCGGCGACGCTTCGGCCTCAGCGTGATCCTGCTCTCCGCCTGACCGCCTTTGCCGATGACGAGGATTGGCGTGCCGTGCTGGCCGCCGCCCGCGCGCCCGGAAAGCCCCTGCCGCAACGGTGGGAAAGCCTCTTTGGTCCGCTGATCCACCTGAGACCGGATGAAACCCGCGTGGTTGGCCAGCTTGGCCAGTCCCTCGACGGGCGTATCGCCACGGTCAGCGGTCATTCCAAATATATCAACGGCTCCGGCTGCCTGTCGCATCTGCACCGGCTGCGCGCGGTCTGTGATGTGGTGGTGGTTGGCGCCGGAACGGCCATTGCCGATGATCCGCAGCTGAATGTGCGCCTTGTGGAAGGGCCGAACCCGGCCCGGGCCATCATTGATCCCAATGGCCGCGTGCCGTGCGGCCTGCGCCTGTTCGAGGATGACGGCGTGCGCCGTCTCGTCATCACGGCGGCAGAGACGCAAGGAGACTGGCCCGAAGGGGTGGAGGTGCTGCGGCTGGAGCGGCTCGCCTGCGGCGGGCTCTGCCCCTCGGCCATCGTGCAGGCACTGGCGAAGGCGGGCCTGCGCCGTATCCTCATCGAAGGCGGCAGCCAGACGATTTCCCGCTTCATCACCGCCCGCAGCCTCGACCGGCTGCACCTGCTCATCGCACCGATGATCATCGGCGCGGGGAAGATGGGGCTGGAGCTCTCGCCGATCCAGACCCTGCAGGAGGCCCTGCGCCCGCGCATGACGCCGCATCAGGCCGGTGACGAGGTGCTGCTCGACTGCGACCTGCGGTCCTGCCCGGTTTATTCCTGAGGCAAGGCAGCGATGTCGAGATGCCCGACCTGAAGGGTTGAGCCGCCGGCGGCGATTTCCGCCAAACGGAAGGCAAGCCAGCCCGCAACGCCCGCAGCATCGATGCCCATCTCGAGGGCGGCATCCGCCCAGCCGCGCACAAGCGCTTCCTGAAAGGCACCATGCTCCGGCCCGGCCTGCCAGTCGGATGTGCCCTGTACCACCCGGTAGCCAGCTCTCTCGAAAGCACGCGCAGCATAAGGCGCAGCATCCGGGCCCAGCGCCGGGCCAAAGCCCTTGTCCGTCTGCTGATGCGCATTCATCGCAAGACGCACGGTTTCATCCAGCGGATGGGGCGGGAAACACACGGCCCGGCCATCATAGGTGAGACTGGCGAAAAAAGGCTTGCCCGCAGCGCTGACCGCAGCGGCAAGAGCATCGGCAAATCCGGCCGTGACCAGATCCAGAAAGGCCGAGGTCGTCACCCCATCCGTTGCAGTCAGATCAAGGCCTCCAAAACCTGCGGCAAGATCGGTTTCCCGGTACTCGATGGCAACTCCCGCCAGCCCCGAAAGCCGTGCTCTGGCCTGTGCCAGCAGGGCCGGATCATGATCGGTCAGCAGCCATCGCTGTCCCTCGCCCAGCCTGGGCGCAAGCGCGGCCACGGTTGCGCCAGTGCCGCTGGCCAGATCCGTCAGATGCGGCAGCCGCCCCTCAGGCAGGGCGTCAAGAAACACCCCTTCCACAGCGGCGTTGCGCGCCGCCTCATCCAGGGGGAAGCGCAATGCCAGCCATTCAGCTGAAAATCCCGCCATCCGTCTTTCCTCTCTCCTGATCACGCCGGGATGCGGATCGCAGCAGCGTCGAGCGCAGCCGAGAACTGGCGAGCGGTCTCTGTCCAGTCCGGCATGCGGTCAGCTGCTTCGCGCGCTTCTCCCGCCAATTGCCGGCGCAAGGCGCTGTCCGCCATCAGCCTGCGCAGTGCTGAACGCAAATCTTCTACGCTGCCGGGCGGCACATAGATCCCGCCGCCACCGGACAGGCTGCGCTCCACCGCAGGGCCGCCACTGCCGATGACCGGCAGCCCGCGGGCCAGCGCTTCGGTGAAGGCCATGCCAAAGCCCTCATAGTGGCTGGCGAGCACGAAGAGGTCTGCCGCTGCATAGGCGGCCTCCAGCACGGTGCTGGACAGTGCGCCGCGCAGGGTGATCCGCCGCTCCAGCCCATGCGCCGAAATCTGCCGCACCAGCGCAGCGTGACAGGCTTCGTCCAGAAAACCGCCCGCCACGTCCAGCTGCCAGTCAAATTCCGTCAGGCCCGCCAGCGCCTCCACCAGCACATCATGCCCCTTGCGCGGCACGATGGAGCCAACGGCCAGAAGACGCAGCCCCGGCCCGCCACTGCCCAGCGCCTGCGGCGCCCGGTCCGTGCCCGGCTCCACCACATGCAGATGCGCAGACGGCACGGCGAAAAGCTCACGCACCCGTGCCGCCGTCGCATGGCTGGTGACGATCACCTCATGGGCATGGCGCAAGGCCTCGCGTTCGGCCGCCTCAAGCTGACCGGCGAGTTGCGGATCCAGACCGTTTTCGAGGCACAGCGGATGATGCAGCAGGCAGACGAGCGTGATGCGGGGTGCCAGCCGCGCCGCAACAGCCCCAAGCACCGCATAGGCAAGGCCATCCACCACCAGCAGCGTGTCGTCCGGCAGGGCCTCAAGGGCCGTTTCAGCTTTGCACAGCACCTCCGGCTCCGGACAGGGAAACCCCTCGCCCAGTTCCAGCAGCTCCACGTCCCGGCCAAGCTCCCTCAGCCTGGCGATGATGCGCCGGTCATAGCCATAGCCGCCGGTCGGCATGTCGAGATTGCCCGGAAAGGCAAAGACAATGGGGACTTTGGGAGCAAAGGCCTCACGTGTCATGCCACAGGCGCCTCATACCAGGCACGGGCCACATGCGACTCGGAGATGGTCACCCGGATCGCCCGGATTTCGGCTCCGGGACGGCCCAGCTGGCCGTCTCTTGCGGCCTGTGCCAGATGATCATGCACATGCTTGGTCAGGAACTCCGTCGTCGTGTTGATCCCGGCGAACTCCGGCACCTCATCGAGGTTGCGGTAGTTCAGCGGTGACAGCACTTCCTTCAGCGCCTCATGGGCCCGGCCGATATCGATGACAACGCCGTTGGCATCAAGGCTGTCGGCCAGAAAGGCGGCATCGACCACAAAGGTCGCCCCATGCAGCGCCTGCGCCGGGCCGAACAGCTCGCCCTTGAAGGAGTGGGCAATCATCACGTGGTCGCGAACTTCAACGGCAAACATTCACTCACTCCGGTTGGTCATAAACAACAAGCGGTGCCAGAGCCGAACGGTCGTGCAACAACACTTGCGGCAGGCGCTCGGGCAGGCTGGCAAAGGAAAGGACGGGGTGCAGCAGCGCATCGAGCCGGTCATCAGCCAGCAGCGACAGCGCCGTCTCCAGCCTGCGGCGGAAGGTCCAGCGGTTGCGGCGCTGCGCCGGGATGCGCCCGACCTGCGTTGATTTCAGCACCAGACGGCGGCTGTGAAAATCCGCCCCCAGCGGCACGGATACCGGCTTTGCGCCATACCAGCTCAGCTCCAGCACGGTGGCTTCATCCCCGGCGCAGGTGAGCGCGGTGGCAAGCCCCTCGGGCGAGGCACTGGCGTGGATGACGAGATCCTGATCCCTGGGCGCCTCAGAGGGCAAGGCAAAGCCAGCCCCAAAGGACGCAGCAATCTCTGCGCGGGAGGGATCGATGTCCACAAGCGTCACGCGGGTGCCGGGAATGCCTGCCGCCAGAAAGACGCAGAGCAACCCCAGAACGCCGCCGCCCACCACGCAGATGTGGTCACCGGGGGCGGGCGCACCGTCCCATAGGGCGTTGAGCGCGGTTTCCATATTGGCCACCAGAATGGCCCGCTCCGCCGGAATGCCCTCCGGCACCGGCACCAGCATCTCCAGCGGCGCATCGAACAGATCCTGATGGGGATGCAGGCAGAAGACGGTCTGGCCAAGCAGTTCCGGCGAACCAGCCTCGACGCGGCCTACGGCGGCATAGCCATATTTGACCGGATAAGGAAAATCGCCCTCCTGCAGTGGCGCGCGCATGCGCTGCCACTCGGCCTCCGGCACCAGCCCGCTCAGCACCAGCCGCTCCGTCCCCCGGCTGACACCGCTTGCCAGTGTGCGCAACCGTGCGCGGCCGGGCTCCAGAAGAGCAAGCTGCTCTCGGCGAAGCTCGCAGGCACCATTAGCCACATACCAGAGCGCCGTGGCTGCCCGCTGCCCGTTCCCGGCGTTCTCATCAGCTGTCATTGCTGCCTGTCCTGCAGTTGGCATGTCTTGCTTCTCATACGCAGGGTCGCACAGACTGGAGCAGTTCGCACAGGTCCTGAGGGCGCAAAATATAGATCATACAAAAACACCCCGCCTAGGATCCCAGGCAGGGTGTTTGAAAACTCTTCGGTGCTTGAGCGGGAGGTGCCCGCCCAAGGTGCCCGCCGGTCAGGCCGCGTTCGAGGACGACTGCGGCTGGGTCAGAAGCACAAAGGCTGCTTCCGCGTCGATGGCCGTGCGCAGGCCGCTCGCAATCTTGGTGTCGCGCAGCTGGCGGGCGATCCGGGCCAATGCCTTGAGATGGTCCGCACCTGCCCCTTCCGGGGCCAGCAGCAGGAAGATGAGATCGACCGGCTGGTCATCCAGCGCATCGAAGTCGACCGGCTTCTCCATCCTTGCGAAGACTCCGACCAGCTTGTCGAGTTTCACCAGCTTGCCATGGGGAATGGCCACGCCATGCCCAACGCCGGTGGACCCAAGCCGCTCACGCTGCAGCAGCGTGTCGAAGATTTCGCGTTCAGACAGGCCCGTCAGTTCCGCGGCCTTGGTGGCCAGCTCCTGAATAGCCTGCTTCTTGCTGCTCGCCTTCAACCCGACGACAACCGCTTCCTGAGATATCAGATCGCTCAGATCCATCATTCTTTTCCGTTTGGTCCTCAAAAACGCTCCCGGCAGGTTGCCCCGCCGGGAGTGCAGAACTTGAGGACAAGATGGCCTAGTTGGCCGCTTGCTGTCCAATCAAGGCTGGGTCAATCCAGCCGATATTGCCGTCCGGGCGCCGGTAAACGACGTTCACCCCGCCATTCGCGGCGCTCTTGAAGACGACGACCGGAGCTTCGGACAGATCCAGCTCCATGACCGCCATGCCGACGGTGAGGGTCTTGATCCGGGCCGAGGTCTCGGCAATCACCAGCGGATTGAAATCCGCCGGAACTTCCTCATCCTCCTCCGGCGAAGCCAGCACGTAGGACGGGGCTTCGTAGAACTCACGCGCACCGTTGGCGCTGTTGTGCGCCTTCAGTTTGCGCTTGTAGCGGCGAAGCCGCTTCTCAATCCTGTCCGCTGCGCGGTCGAAGCTCGCGCGCGGATCATGGTCCTCTCCGGACACCTGCAACACGATCCCCGTGTCGAGATGCAGCGAGCATTCCGTCTTGAAGCCCGCGCCTTCGCGCGTCAGCGTGACGTGCCCGTTAAAACCGCCGTCGAAATACTTCGACAAAGCGTCGGCGATCCGGTCGTTGACATGGACGCGCATTGCATCGCCAACATCAACGTTCTTACCCGAAATCCGCAGTGTCATGGGGACCTCTTCTTGTTTCATGGACCGTTTCCTGCCGGCGGGAGCCGGCTCACGGAGCTTTCGCCCCGGACGGAACAGCATGACCCAAACGGCACTTCGGCGCCACACCCCAGACATTGCTTTCGCGGGCGGTGCTATAGGCGGCACTGCCCATAAAGTCAATTGGCGGCTCTGACAGCCTCAGTGGCCGGGCGGATCAAACCTCCCGTCCAAAACATATAGGATCACAATTTGGCTTTGTGAGCACCTACTGGACGAGAGTCCGATTAATTTTTGCTGTCTTCAGGACAAGCCCTTCTTTTCCCTGCGTCTTTGCACGGAAGAGCCGAGGTGCATGGCCTCGCGGTATTTGGCCACAGTGCGGCGGGCGATGTCCACGCCGTCGTCCTTGAGGCGCTTCACGATCGTGTCGTCGGAAAGTATATCGTCCGGCGATTCGGCATCGATCATCTGCTTGATGCGGTGGCGCACCGCCTCCGCCGAATGGGCATCGCCCCCTTCCGTCGCCGAGATGGCGGAAGAGAAGAAATACTTCAGCTCGAAGATGCCGCGCGGCGTTGCCATGTACTTGTTTGAGGTGACACGGCTGATCGTGGATTCATGCATGCCGATGGCATCGGCAATGGTCTTGAGGTTCAGCGGCCGCAGGTGCTCGATGCCATAGGTCAGGAAGCCATCCTGCTGGCGCACGATTTCGGTCGCAACCTTGAGGATGGTCTTGGCCCGCTGGTCGAGGCTCTTCACCAGCCAGTTCGCTGTCTGCAGGCAATCGGTCAGATAGCTGCGCTCGGTCTCGTTGCGAGCCGTGCGGGTGATGGAGGCGAAATAGGTCTGGTTGACCAGCACGCGCGGCAAGGTGTCGGTGTTCAGCTCCACCGTCCAGCCGCCGTCAGAAGCAGGGCGCACCAGCACATCCGGCACCATTGGTTGCACGATCGACGAGCCATAGGCGCGGCCAGGCCTCGGGTCCAGCGCCTTGATCTCGGCGATCATGTCGGCAAGGTCTTCCTCATCCACGCCGCAGATGCGGCGCAGCGCCGGATAGTCATGGCGCGCCAGCAGCTCGATATGCGCGATCATGGCTTCCATCGCCGGGTCGAAGCGGTTGCGCTCCTTCAGCTGGAGGGCCAGGCACTCGGCCAGCGAACGGGCAAAGACGCCGGACGGCTCGAACCCCTGCATCACGGCAAGAACGGCCTCGATGCGGGCCGCAGGAATGCCGAGCTGCGCAGCGGCTTCCTCCAGATCGAGCTGCAGATAGCCGTTTTCATCGAGGCTGTTGATCAGGTGCTGGCCGATGATCTTGTCCACCGGATCGGCAAAGGCCAGATGCATCTGGTCCATCAGCACCTGAATGAGGGATTCTTCCTCCGCCACGAAGGCTTCGAGATTATAGTCCTCGGAGGAGGCTGAGCTGCTCGCCCGGTGGCTGTCGATGCCCAGAAGCGAGGCCGGTTCCGGCGCTGCGGAGACGCCGGGCTCATCGGGAAATACATTGCCGAGGTCGGTGTCCATCTGCGACGCGATGCTCTCGGCCTGCGGCTCAAGGTCGCTCTTCAGCCACTCGGAGGGGGCACCATCGCTGCTGCTGAACTCGCCGCCGCCGGCCTCGAAATCATCCCCGCCGGATGCATCGGAGGCGCCATCGTGGTCACCGCCCTGCCCGTCGGCCGCCCCAGTGCCGTCGCCGCTTTCCGTGCGCTCCAGCAAGGGGTTACGCTCCAGTTCCGCCTCCACATAGGCAACCAGATCGAGATTGGACATTTGCAGCAGCTTGATCGCCTGCATGAGCTGCGGCGTCATGATCAGCGACTGGCTTTGCCGCATCTCAAGCTTGGTCGAGATTGCCATGGGCGGGGGGCGTTTCCTATCCTGGTGCTTTTTGGTCCGTTTCTTGCTTATAACCTAGCACCACCGCCCTGTTCAAAGCGTAAATTGCTCTCCGAGGTAAAGACGGCGCACATCCGGGTCCGCCACGATGTCATGCGGGGCCCCTTCCGTCAGCACTTCGCCCGACGCGATGATATAGGCGCGGTCGATGAGGCCAAGCGTTTCGCGGACATTATGGTCGGTGATCAGCACGCCGATGCCGCGCTGGGTGAGATGGCGCACCAGCTGCTGGATGTCGCCCACGGCGATGGGATCGATACCGGCAAAAGGCTCGTCCAGCAGCATGAAGGACGGGCGGGTTGCCAGCGCGCGGGCAATTTCCACGCGGCGGCGCTCGCCCCCCGACAGGGCGATGGAGGGCGACTTGCGCAGATGGGTGAGGCCGAATTCGGCCAGAAGCCCGTCCAGATCGGCTTCGCGCTGGCGCTTGTCTGGTTCCACCACTTCCAGCACCGCGCGGATGTTGTCTTCCACGTTGAGGCCCCGGAAGATCGAGGCCTCCTGCGGCAGGTAACCGATGCCGAGGCGGGCGCGGCGGTACATGGGCAGGCTGGTGATATCGAAGCCGGAGAGGGTAATCTGCCCCTGATCCGGGCGGATGAGACCCGTGATCATGTAGAAGGTGGTCGTCTTGCCCGCCCCGTTCGGCCCCAGCAGCCCGACGGACTCGCCCGGGTTGACGGTCAGCGAGACGTATTTGACCACCTGGCGCTTGCGGTAGCTTTTGCCGATGCCTTCGACCGTCAATGCGCCGCCGGCATAGGCTTCGTCGGATACAGGACCGGCGGCGTCACGGCCGGAGAAGGGGAAGGGCAACCATTTCACGCGGGAAGCATCCTGACGGTAAGAGACAGCTCTTGCACACACCCTGGGCCAGCCGGCCGCCGCTCTCCCTTGCGGCGGAAGACAGGCTCAGTTTCCGGCGGGCGGAGTGTTGTTCAGGCTGTTGGGCTGAATGAGGACCTTCACACGGCCCGACTTGGGCGCTTCAAGATCCGCCTGACCGGTGGTGAGATTGACCGTCAGCTTGTTGCCGACAACCACATTCGGCCCCTGGCTGAGCACGACCTCGCGGCCGGTCATCACCATCATGTTTGTGGCCATGTCGAAGTTGGCTTCATCGCCCGTTGCCGTCTGGTCTTTCGAGGTGATGAAGACACGGCCGGAAGCCTCGAGGCGCGAGATATCCTGCTGGGCGCCCTGGGTGGCCGAGCCATCGTAGAACACCTTCAGGCGCTGGGTCTTCAGCGTGGTCTCCCCCTGCACCACGACCACGTCGCCGGTGAAGGTTGCCACCTTGGAGTTGTCCTCGACCTGAAGCTCCCTGGCCTCGATCTGAATGGGCTTGTCATTGTCCTGACCGAAGCCCTGGAACGCGTTGTTGAAGGTCTGGGCGGAGGCCCCGACGGGTACAATCGCCAGTGCGGCGAGGGTCAGCAAAGTCCTGATACCCTTCATTGCGGGTTCTCCGTTTTGTTGGCGCCGGGTCGCAGCACCATCTTGATACCATCAGTGAAACGGGCAATGCCATTTTCCTGATCATATGTGAAGCCATTGGCCTGAATATCACCGCCGTCCGACTGCACCTGCATCGCCCGGTCGGTCACGACCGCGCCCGTCTTCATGTCCACATCAACGCGCTGGAACTCGATGGCATATTTGCCGCTCCAGTTGATCCTGACATTCTCGAACAGCTTCAGCGTCTCGGCGCTGCTGTCATAGGTGCCCTTGTCGGACGTGATCTGCGCTTTTTCTTCCGGGTTGGAGACGATCTCTGCCGTGATCATTTCCAGGTCGATGATGCGCGGATTGGTCAGGCGCTGGATCGCACGCTCGGCCAGAACCCGGTAGGTGCGCTCACCATCATTCCCTGACAGTTCCGGCCGGTCCATGACCAGCCCCTCGGAAGTCAGCGTCACATTGCCAATGCCGAGGCTGTTGAGGAGATTGAAGACGAAGATCAGCCCGCCCATGCCCAGCAGCACGACCAGCCCAAGCACAGGCAGCAGGATGCGAAGCGCACGCACACGGCCTGAATGACGGCGTGCGTTTGCACGGGCCTTGTTGACCCGCCCGCCTGTCACATTCCCGGAGCGCTGTGTCGTCTGATCCATCTTCTCTCCCGGCTCACGGCCGCGTCACACCGTCATGCGAACCCCGCCTGCAAGGGGCCGGCCCCATTCACCTGGCGCAGACTTGCGCCGGATTCATGGCCGCACCCACAGGCTCACCGCACCGTGATCGCGCATCTGCACGCCATGCGGGAATTGCGTCACTCTGCCTTCCAAACATGCATCCGCATATGGGGTATGCGACGAACGTTAAAAAGATGCAACGCAAGGACAATCAAGCAGCCGGAAGCGCCTGTTCAGCTATGTGCAAAAATATCCTGTTCTTCCCAGCCAAGCAGATCAAGCCTTGCACGGGTGGGCAGGAACTCAAAACAGGCCTGCGCAAAACCGGTGCGCTCTTCACGCTCCAGCATCATCTGCAGCTGGGCGCGCAGCGCATGAAGGTGCAGCACGTCGGAAGCCGCATAGGCAAGCTGCGCATCCGTCAGCGTTTCAGCCGCCCAGTCCGAGCTCTGCTGCTGCTTCGACAGGTCCACACCCACCAGCTCACGGGTGATGTCCTTCAGGCCGTGCCGGTCCGTGTAGGTGCGCACCAGCTTGGAGGCAATCTTGGTGCACCAGACCGGCGACACGGTGATGCCGAGATACTGGTAGAGTACCGCCAGATCGAAGCGGGCGAAGTGGAAAATCTTCACCTTGGCCGGATCGGTGAAGAGGCGAGCGAGATTCGGCGCCGAATTCTGGCCCCGGGCGATCTGCACCACATCCGCCGTGCCATCGCCGGGCGACAGCTGCACCACGCAGAGCCGGTCGCGGTGCGGGTTGAGACCCAGGGTTTCCGTGTCCACAGCCACGGCCTCCACACCCTCGTAGTGGGACAGATCGGGCAGGTCGTTCTTGTGGTAACGGATGGTCATCGGCGGAAATCCTGAAGTTGCGTCGGGTTCTTTCAGCACATTCCCCGGCACCGGGCAAGATCCGGCGCAGTCATGAAGGAGGCCTGAAAGCGAAAAAGGCCCGCTTTCGCGGACCTTTTCGATCTGGACCTTGGTAGTGATCCAGAAATTTGGTGCCCAGGAGAGGACTCGAACCTCCACGCCTTGTGAGCGCTAGTACCTGAAACTAGTGCGTCTACCAATTCCGCCACCTGGGCTGTGAGGAGGGCTTTTAGGGGTGCTCTGAGGGCTTGTCAATCGTCCTTTTGAGAGAAAAATGCATTTGCACACATGCCGCCTTCACAGGCGGGGAGCAAAGGGCTAAGAACCCAAGGTGCGCCGCCATCCGGGCGGCCCATTGCTTCAAGTGACGCGACAAGGAGCCGGCCGCTATGCATTCGGCGCTCAATGGAAAACTCGTTACCGTCTTCGGTGCTTCCGGCTTTCTCGGCCGCCATGTGGTGCTTGCACTGGCACGCCGCGGCTACCGGATTCGCGCAGCTGTGCGCCGTCCGGATCTGGCCGAGCACCTGCAGCCGCTGGGCGGCGTTGGCCAGATCATGCCGGTTCAGGCGAACCTGCGTTACCGCTGGTCTGTGGACCGCGCCGTCGAGGGGGCGGATGCGGTCGTCAATCTGGTGGGGATTCTCTATCAGTCCGGCCGCCAGAGCTTTGATGCCGTGCAGGGCTTCGGACCGCGCGCCATTGCGGAAGCCGCCCGCGCTGCAGGCCTGAACGGCATCGTCCACGTCTCGGCCATCGGCGCTGACGCAGCATCCCCCGCCGCCTATGCCCGTTCCAAGGCCGCCGGCGAGGCTGGTGTCCTGGAGACGCTGCCGGACAGCGTCATCCTGCGCCCGTCCATCGTGTTCGGCCCGGAAGATGATTTCTTCAACCGCTTCGCCGCCATGGCGCGCATGTCCCCGGTCCTGCCGCTCGTCGGCGGCGGGGTCACGAAGTTCCAGCCGGTCTACGTCGGTGATGTTGCCGCCGCGGTTGCCAAGGCTGTGGACGGCGGCTGCAAGCCGGGCACCGTCTACGAACTGGGCGGCCCGGAAGTGAAGAGCTTCAAGGAATGCCTTGAGCTGATGCTGGAGATCACCCGCCGCAAGCGCCTGCTGCTGCCGCTGCCCTTTGGTGCGGCCGAAATGCAGGCCCGGGTGCTGCAGCTGCTGCCCAAGCCGCTGCTGACGGTGGACCAGGTGAAGATGCTGCGTGTGGACAACGTGGTTTCGGCAGCTGCCGAAGCCGAAGGCCGCACTCTGGCCGGGCTCGGCATCAACCCGTCCTCGCTCGCTGCCATCCTGCCGTCCTACCTGACCCGCTTCCGCGAGCACGGGCAGTATGATGCCCACCGCGTGGCCTGAAGGGCCACGCAGAGAAAGGGTTTCTGGGTGGCCTGAAGGGCCACGCAGAGAAAGGGATTCTGAGTGGCCTGAAGGGCCACGGAACACGGTTGAATTTGCAGGGGCGTCATTTGGCGCCCCTCATTTTTTGCCCCCATCGTCATCCCGGCTCGCGCTTCGCTCCGTCCGGTATGACGATCGAGAGGGGCGATTCTCTGGGGGCGTCATTTGACGCCCCTGTTCTTTTGGGTGCTCGCGCCCTTTTTCCGCCTCGGCTCCAGCCAGTGGCCCGATGGCGTCAGCCCGACGTCCTTGAGCAGCCTCTCATCCAGATGCGCGATGTTGCGGCGGCGTATGCGGCGCAGGCGCTCCTCATGGAGCCAGTCTCTGAACTGTGCCAGAATGCCCGCCAGATACGGCAGGAACCCTGATGCTGCGGATGCCTTGCGGTCTGAAGTTTCGTTTCCATGCATCGTCCTGTCTCCTCTCACGCGCCCGCTCAAGTCCCTTCTTGCCGGGCCAGTGAAAGCAAGGATGCCAGCCCAAACCTGACAGCTGCGAGTCAGGTTTGATCCTGTTATGTTCTCATTCTGATTCTTTTTTGTTACCTGAAAACCGGCAGGCCGACATGAACCCGATCGAACGTGCCCTTGGCATCCTGCTGCTGCTTGGCAGCGGCAAGCTGGTGACGGCCACCGCCCTGTCGGAGCGGTTCCAGGTGTCGCTGCGCACCATATACCGGGATGTGGACCGGCTCATTGCGCTTGGCGTGCCGGTGGAGGCAGAGCGCGGGGCGGAGGGCGGTTACCGCCTTGCCAAGGGCTATATCCAGCCGCCCGTCGCCCTGACGCGCCGCGAGACGGCGGCGCTGCTGATCGTGCTGTCGGTGGCGCGCGGCCTGCGCACCACGCCGCTGGCGGCTGATCTTGAAACGGCGGAGCGCAAGCTCATCGCTTCCCTGCCCCGCCCGGCGCAGGAGCTGCTGACAAACGGCGAGCGAATCGTCGGGGTCGAGCCGCTGCCGCCGGACATTTTCCATGATTCGCCCTCGATCGAGCCCAATGCAGGCTGGCAGGAAGCGCTGGACCGGTTCATGGAAGGGCTGCTGGAAGGCCGCCGCGTGCGCTTCGAGCATCATAACCCCAGCCGGAAGGAACCGCGCGCCCATGAGGTGGAGCCGCTAGGCGTCATCTTCGACCGGGATCTTTGGTATCTGGCAGGCCGCTCCGTCGAGGCGGATGACCTCAGGATCTACCGGGCCGACCGCATCTTCAACATGGAGGTCAGCGGCCTGCGCTTCCGTCCGCCGAAGGAATTTTCGGTGCAGGCCCTGCTGAATGGTGCCTGGCTGTCCCGCGCCATGCGGCGCTGGCAGTCGGAAGACCCGTCCGGCATCATTCTGGTGAGTGATGAGCAGGCCCGCACGCTGGCACGGGACTGGTACTACCGGCATGCGGTATTTTCACCGGCGGGAAACGGCAAGGTGCGAATCACCCTGACGGACACAACGCAGGCCCGGCTGTTCCCGCTGCTGCGCTGGCTGGGCCCGGGCGCCGAGCTCATCGAGCCCAGCGCCCTCCGGCCTCTCTTCGCGGCGGAACTCGCCGCGATGTCCGCGGCCCATCAGGGATGAGCGGCGGCTTCCTCCCAGAAGCTGTTTGCCTGGCTGCCCTGGCAAGACTCAGGCGCCACACGGGCTTGTCAGCAACCACCCTCGGCGCGAATCAGCATTGCCACCGCGTGAATGCGGTTCTTGGCGCGCATGCGGCGCACGGCGGCAGCAATGTGGGTCTTCACGGTGGCGACACTGATGTCGAGGCGGTGCGCGATCTGCTTGTTGATCAGACCATCGGCCAGCATGCGCATCACGTCCTTCTGGCGCTCGGTGAGCAGGGCAACCCGCTCCTGCGATACCGTCAGTCCGGCAACAGGCTTCGGCATCACCGGATGCAGTTCGACCGGATGGTGCCAGCTCTCCACGACTTGATCCAGCATGTGCGCTCCCTTTCGTTGCAGGCCCGTCCGGCGGCGCCTCCCGGGCAGCCACCTCCTCCCGGGCCTGTGTGATGCAAGGACCATAGCCATTTGGCGGGCCTTCTGCGATATGCAAAAGTGTGTCATGTTAAACTGTAAAATCTTCGCAATTTGAGAAACCGATGGCCAGAAAGCTTTTTGCCGGACATGTGCTGCGCAAGCTGCGCGAACGGGCAGGTCTCACGCAGGTGGCCTTTGCCAGCCGGCTGGATCTGTCGCCCTCCTATGTGAACCAGCTGGAGAGCAACATCCGCCCGGTCTCCGCCTCGGTGCTGATCGCCGTCAGCCGTGAGTTCGGTGCCGACCTCGCCAGTTTCGAGGCGAGCGACCTTGACCGGCTGGTGGCCGACCTTGGCGAGGCGCTGGCGGACACCCGCTTTCATGACGGCAGCGTCGGATTGCAGGACCTGAAGAGCGTTGCCACCCACACGCCGGACTTCGCCCGCGCCTTTCTGGATCTCTACGGCACCCTCAGGCGCATGAGTGAGCAGCAGGCCTCGCTGGACGATGCCATTGACGCCCATGGGGAGACCAGCGGCCGTGCCCCGCGCATGACCCCGCCCTATGATCAGGTGCGCGACCATTTCCACTACATCGACAACTATGTCGATGCGCTGGATGTGAGCGCCGAGGAACTGGCCAGCAAACTGAGCCTTGCCTGGACGCCGGACCGTTTCGGCCGGCTCAGTGCCTGGCTGCGGGACACCCACGGCGTGCGGGTGGACGTCACCGAACGGCAGGCGGCAGATGGCGCCATCGTCGCCTTTGATGCCCGCGCAAGGCTCGTGACGCTGGACCGGGGCCTGCCGCGCCCGGCCATGGAATTCCAGCTGGGCTGTATCGTTGCGGACCTGACGGCGGAGAAGCTCATTTCCAGTCATGTGGAAAAGGCCGGTTTCTCCACGCTGGCGGCACGGGAGATCTGCCGCCTCGCCTTGCGCAACTATTTCGCGGGCGCCCTGCTTCTGCCTTACGGCGCCTTCCTGTCCCTCGCCAAATCCTACCGGCATGACCTCGACCGGCTGATGGTAACGACGGGGGCAAGCCTTGAGCAGATCTGCCACCGGCTCTCCAGCCTGCAGCGAACGGGGGAAAAGGGTGTGCCCTTCTATTTCCTGAAGGTGGACCGGGCGGGCAATGTCATCAAACGGCACAGCGCCACCCGCTTCCAGTTCGCCCGCTACGGCGGCTCCTGCCCCGTGTGGAACGTGCATGAGGCCTTTGAGCTGAACGAGGGCCGCGTCTCGGCGCAGGTGGGCGAGATGCCGGACGGCACGCAGTATCTCTGCCTGGCCCGCAGCATTTCCAAGCCCGCCACCCGCTTCGGCGAGCGCGAGCGGCGCTATGCCCTTGGCCTTGGCTGCGAGCTGAAATATGCGGACATGCTGGTCTATGGCGATGAACTGGGCCTGACGGACCGGGTAAACCCGGCCCGCATCGGCATCAACTGCCGCATCTGCCCCCGCGCCAGCTGCCCGGAACGGGCCTTCCCCGCCCTCGACAAGGAAATCCAGGTGGAACGCGACTCCCGCGGCATCGTGCCGTTTTCGCTGCGGTGAAGCGGGAGAAGAGGTGAAAGGCCGGTACTGTGGAGCACACACTGGCAGCAGGCACCGAGTCACCCCGGCCAAGCGGAGCGCGAGCCGGGGTCTACTCGTTTGCAGAGAGCTTCCGTTGTCTCAAGCCGCAGTGCAGAGCGAACTTAAGTTAGCCCCTGCGCCGCGCTTCAGTTTCACCGCTCTGGAAGCGAGTGGCCCCCGGATCTCCGCTCCGCTGCGTCCGGGGCGACGCCGAGTCTGTGGCGGGGCAATTCCGTCTCATCCCCCCTGAAACCGCTTCCCCTCACGCCTCTCCCGTCTCGTGGGCGAAGTACTTCATGTGGCCGGCGCGGATGCGTTCCAGTTGCTGGCGGATGCGGGCAAGGTGGCTGCGCATCTGGGCAACCGCCGCATCGGCGTCGCGCTGGCGGATGGCCTCCAGCACCCGGCAATGATCGTCAAAGGCATCCTGCGAGGCGAAGGCCAGCGACAGGAAGCGCACCCGGTCCATATGCGCCTTGTTCTCGCGGATCATTTCCCAGGCATGGGCGTGACCGGAGCGTTCGCAGATCTCCTTGTGGAAGAGATCGTCCAGCGCATGAAAATCCAGCGGCCGCTGGCCTGTGACGGCTTCGCGCTGCTGCTCGATGATATCCACCAGCGCCTGATGATCTGCCTCCGTCAGCTGGGCACAGGCCACGCGCACGGTTTCCGCCTCGATGGCGGTGCGGATGAACTGCGCCTGAAACACGGCACGCTCGGAAATCACCGACACGGATGTGGCCCGCTGCGGCCGGATGTGCAGGAAGCCGAGCTTGGACAGACGGTAGAAGGCATCGCGCACGGGCTGGCGCGAAACCCCCATCGCCCTGGCTACGTCGATCTCCGAAATCTTGGCGCCGGGCGGCAGTTCCAGCGACAGGATCTGCCGGTGGAGCTGCTCGAAAACCGCATCGGCGACGAGCGGCCGCCCGACAGGTTCCAGCGCTTGCAGGTGTAGCGAATCCGGCATTTTTTCCTCCCATTGACTCCTTTTGGATACTAGCATATTAGCTGAAATACGCGAAGAAAAGAGCCGTTCTCCGGCTTAAGTCATCATTCGGGAGGAGAGCAAGCGTGGCGCTGCTGGATTCTGACAGATTGTTCCCCGTTGAACCCGGCGTTCGCAGCATTGCGCGCGGCCTTTACGAAGGCGTGAAGGATCTGCCGATCATCAGCCCGCATGGTCATACGGACCCGCGCTGGTTTGCAGAAAACAATCCCTTCCCGGACCCGGCCCAGCTCTTCGTCACCCCGGATCACTACGTCTTCCGCATGCTCTGCTCGCAGGGCATCAAGCTGGAGAGCCTCGGCGTGCCGCGCGCCGACGGCGGCTGGACGGAGACCGATGGCCGCAAGATCTGGCGCATCTTTGCCTCCAATTATCACCTGTTCCGTGCCACTCCGTCGCGCATGTGGCTGGATCACGCTTTCCAGGACGTGTTCGGCGTGACCAAGCGCCTGTCTGCGGAAACCGCAGACGAGACCTATGATCACATCGCCGATTGCCTGCAGCGTCCCGAGTTCCGCCCCCGCGCCCTGTTCGAGCGTTTCGGCATCGAGGTGATCGCCACCACGGAAGGCGCCCTGGACGATCTGAAGTGGCACCGCATGATCCGCGAAAGCGGCTGGAAGGGGCGTGTCGTCACCGCCTACCGCCCGGATCAGGCCGTTGACCCGGAATATGCCGGCTTCACCGAAACCGTCGAGAAGCTGGGCGAATTGTGCGGCACCGATGCCACGACGTGGTCCGGTTATCTGGAAGCCCACCGCATCCGCCGCGCCTATTTCAAGGAGCAGGGCGGCGCCACCTCGAGTGATCATGGCCATGCCACGGCCCGCACCGAGAATCTGAGCGAAGCTGAGGCGGCTCATCTTTTCGACAAGGCGCTGCGCGGCGCATGCACTGCGGAGGAGGCAGATGCATTCCGTGGCCAGATGCTGACCGAGATGGCCCGCATGAGCATTGACGACGGCCTCGTCATGCAGATCCACTGCGGCAGCTCGCGCAACCATTCCGGCCCGGTGCTGAACACCTTTGGCCGCGACAAGGGCTTCGATATCCCGAGCCGCACCGACTATGTGCGCTCGCTCAAGCCGCTGCTGGATGCAGTCGGCATGCGGGACGATGTATCCATCATCGCCTTCACGCTCGATGAAACCACCTACTCGCGCGAGCTTGCACCGCTCGCCGGCGTTTACCCGGCCCTGAAGCTGGGGCCCGCCTGGTGGTTCTTCGACAGCCCGGAAGGGATGATGCGCTACCGTCAGCAGGTTACGGAAACTGCGGGCTTCTATAACACCGTCGGCTTCAACGACGACACCCGTGCTTTCTGTTCCATCCCCGCCCGCCACGATGTGGCCCGGCGCGTGGATTGCGCTTACCTCGCCCATCTGGTCGCCACAGGGCGGCTGGACCAGGACGAGGCGGGTGAGGTCGCCTATGACGTCACCTACAGGCTTGCCAAGCAAGCCTACCGGCTCTGAGGAGGGCCGTTCACTTGGGAGGAGAACCAAATGACATTCATGAAGATTGCGAAAGCCACACTGCTGGCAAGTGTAATGATGACCGGGGCTGCAACGGCCTGCGAGGTAACGCTCCGGTCATCTGATACCCACCCGGACGGCTATCCGACCGTCGAGGCCGTCAAGGCCATGGGCAAGATGCTCGAGGAGCGCACCGGCGGCAAACTCTGCATCGAAGTGTTCCACTCGGCTCAGCTCGGCCAGGAAAAGGACACCATCGAGCAGACGAAGTTCGGCGTCATCGACATGAACCGCGTCTCGATGGGCCCCTTCAACAACCTCGTTGAAGAAACCAAGGTTGTCTCGCTGCCCTATATCTTCCGTTCGGTTGATCACATGCACAAGGTGATGGATGGCCCGATCGGCGAGGAAATCCTTACCGCCTTTGAACCGCATGGCTATGTCGGCCTCGCCTTCTACGACGGCGGTTCGCGCAGTTTCTACAATGCCAAGAAGCCGATCGAAACCATCGACGACCTGAAGGGCATGAAGGTCCGCGTCATGCAGTCGGACATCTTCGTCGACATGATGTCCGCCCTCGGCGCCAATGCCACCCCGATGCCCTATGGCGAGGTCTATTCCTCGATCCAGACCGGCGTCATCGACGGGGCAGAAAACAACTGGCCGTCCTATGAATCCTCCGGCCACTTCGAGGTCGCAGGCTACTACACGCTGGATGAGCACCTGATCGTTCCGGAAGTGCTGGTGATGTCCAAGGCATCCTGGGACAAGCTCAGCGCCGAAGACCAGGCCGCCGTCCGCCAGGCCGCCAAGGACTCCGTGCCGATGATGCGCGAGATGTGGCAGGCCCGTGAAAAGGCCTCGGAGGACAAGGTGCGCGCTGCCGGTGCCACGGTCGTCACGGACATCGACAAGCAGCCCTTCATCGACGCGATGAAGCCGGTCTACGAGAAGCACGTGACGTCCGACAAGCTGAAGGATCTCGTTGCCCGCATTCAGGCAACCGAGTGATGTGAAGCCCAAACCCGTGCCGCGCCCTGCGGCACGGGCCTTCTTTTGCGTGGAGACGTCAGGTGCAGGACACCATGAAATCAATCGCGCAGGCTTTGGGCCTCATCGCTCGCCTCGCTCTCTGGCTGGCTGGCGCCGGTCTCGTCCTGATGACCGCCATTATCTCGGCTCAGGTTTTTTTCCGTTACGTTCTGAACGACAGCCTCATCTGGAGTGAACCGCTCGCGGTCATCCTCATGGGCTGGTTCATCTTCTTCGGCGCCGCAGTCGGCATCCGGGAAGGCTATCACCTCAGCTTCGACGTGCTGCTCTACGTCATTCCGGTGAAAGCCAAACTGGCTCTCTACACCGTGTCGGATTCCCTCGTCGCCCTCTTCGGGGCAGGCATGTTCTGGTACGGGCTGCAGCTTGCCCTGTCTGCCTGGAACGTGAAGCTGCCGTCCATCGGCATCTCCGGTGCCTATGATTTCGCCCCGCTGATCGGCGGCGGCATTCTCGTCTTCCTGTTCTCGCTGGAGCGCATCGCCCGCCGGGCCGCAGGCCTGCCAACCGCCCGCTTCGGCGAAACCGACATGCAGGAGGCATGAGATGGAACTCTGGATTCTGTTCGGCTCCTTTGCCGTCCTGCTGCTCATCGGCACGCCGGTGGCCTTCTGCCTCGGCATCTCGTCGCTGCTGACGGTGCTCTATCTCGGCATGCCGCCGGTCATCGTGTTTCAGCGGCTGAATTCGGGTGTTTCCGTTTTCGCGCTGATGGCCATTCCCTTCTTCATCTTCGCCGGCGAACTGATGGTGCGCGGTGACATTGCCCGCCGTCTCGTGGCTCTTGCGGGGGCCGCTGTCGGGCATCTTCGCGGCGGCCTTGGCCAGGTGAACATCACCGCGTCCGTCATGTTCGGCGGGATCTCCGGCTCCGCAGCGGCCGATGCTTCGGCCATCGGCGGGCTGATGATCCCGCAGATGAAGGAGCGCGGCTACGGCGTCGACTATGCGGTCAATGTGACGGTGGTGTCCTCGATCATCGCCCTGATGATCCCGCCTTCGCACAACATGATCATCTATTCGATCTCGGCAGGCG
This sequence comes from Pannonibacter sp. Q-1, assembly GCF_054073275.1. Lineage (NCBI taxonomy): Bacteria > Pseudomonadati > Pseudomonadota > Alphaproteobacteria > Hyphomicrobiales > Stappiaceae > Pannonibacter > Pannonibacter sp. Q-1. Next base: position 352,451 of record NZ_JBSXNB010000005.1, on the reverse strand, counting down.
GGCGTATCTCCATCGCCGATCTGTTCACGGCAGGCATCATCCCCGGCTTCCTTCTGGCACTCAGCCTGATGATGGCCGCCTGGTGGGTGGCGCGCAGCCGCGGCTATCCCACCGAAGCCTTCCCCGGCTGGCAGGCGCTTGGCTGGCTCTTCGCCAATGCCATTCCCGGCCTGCTGCTCATCGGCATCATCTTCTTCGGCGTGCGCTCGGGCGTCTTCACCGCCTCCGAAAGCTCGTGCATCGCTGCGGTCTATGCGCTGGTGGTGACGGTTCTGGCCTACCGGACCATGACCTGGGAAAATTTCACCGCCTCCACTTTCGCGGCGGTGCGCACCACGGCCATGGTGCTGCTGGTCATCGGCTGCGCGGCCTCCTTCGGCTGGCTGATGGCCTTCCTGAAGGTACCGGCGGAAATGGTCGCACTGCTGCGCGGCGTCTCCGACAATCCCATCATCATCCTGCTGCTGATCAACGTCGCCCTGCTGTTCCTCGGCACCTTCATGGACATGTCGCCGCTGATCGTCATCACCACGCCAATCTTCCTCCCCGTGGCCACCGCCTTTGGTGTCGATCCGGTGCATTTCGGCGTGATCCTGATCCTCAACCTCGGCATCGGCCTGTGCACCCCGCCCGTGGGCGCCGTGCTCTTCGTCGGCTGTGCCGTGGGGCGGATCTCCGTCTGGGATGCCATCAAGACCATCTGGCCCTTCTACGGGGCGGCCATGGCCGTGCTGATGCTGGTCACCTATGTGCCGGCATTCTCGCTCTGGCTCCCTTCACTCTTCCATTGAGGCTGACTGTCCCATGCTGAAGACCTATCCCGCTGTCCCTGCAGATCCTGGCGTCACCCGCCAGGTTCTGTCCGAAAGCCCGGAACTCATGGTCGTTGCCTTCCGCTTCGGCCACGAGGGGGCCGAGGGCAAGCTGCACAACCACCCGCACATCCAGTCCACTTATGTGGAAAGCGGCCGTTTTCTGTTTCAGGTGGACGGCAAGGAGACCGAGGTGGGGCCGGGCGACAGTTTCGTCATCCCCTCCATGGCCATCCATGGCTGCCGCTGCCTTGAGCCCGGCACCCTGATCGACACCTTCACGCCCCGCCGTGACGATTTTCTCTGAGTTTGAAGTTAAGGAAGGATCCGTTCCATGCTGACCGTCGAAACCCGCCACGCCATTGATCCGCAGACCGCAAAGCGGATGGACACGGAAGAGCTGCGCAAGCATTTCCACATGGGCAGCCTGTTTGCTGCCGGAGAGATCCGCCTCGTCTACACCCACTATGACCGCATGATCGTCGGCGCCGCCGTGCCCTCGGGCGCGCCGCTGGTGCTGGATCAGGTCAAGGAATGCGGCACCGCCAGCATCCTCGACCGCCGCGAGATGGCCGTCGTCAATGTCGGCGCCAGCGGCAAGGTCTCTGCAGCAGGCGAAACCTACGCCATGGAGCGCGGCGACGTGCTCTATCTGCCGCTGGGCTCGGGCAAGGTGACCTTCGAAGGCGAAGGCCGCTTCTACATTCTCTCCGCTCCGGCCCACGCTGCCTATCCGGCCCGCCTGATCCGCATCGGCGAAGCCGAGAAGGTCAAGCTCGGCTCGGCCGAGACCTCCAACGACCGCACCATCTACCAGTTCGTGCATCCGGCGGTGATGACTTCCTGCCAGCTCGTCGTCGGCTACACCCAGCTGCACAACGGCTCTGTCTGGAACACCATGCCCGCCCACGTGCATGACCGCCGCATGGAAGCCTACCTCTATTTCGACATGAAGCCGGAGCAGCGCGTGTTCCACTTCATGGGCGAGCCGCAGGAGACCCGCCATCTGGTGATGAAGAACGAGGATGCGGTGGTCTCCCCGCCCTGGTCCATCCACTGCGGCGCAGGCACCGGCAGCTATACCTTCATCTGGGCCATGGCCGGCGACAACGTCGACTACAAGGACGTGGAAATGGTCGCCATGGAGGATCTGCGGTGAACCCCTTCTCGCTTGAGGGCAAGACCGCCCTTGTGACCGGTGCCAATACGGGCATCGGTCAGGCCATCGCCATGGCGCTTGGCCGCGCCGGGGCGGACGTCATCTGCGCGGGACGCTCGTCCTGTGCGGAGACCGTTGGCCTCATTGCTGGCAGCAAGGGCAAGGCGCGCGAACTGGTGCTCGACTTCGCCGACCCGATGGCCGCCCGTGACGTGTTCTCTGCCGAACCGGTGGACATTCTCGTCAACAACGCGGGCATCATCCGGCGCGCCGATGCGGTGGATTTCACCGAGGCCGACTGGGATGAGGTGATGGACGTGAACCTGAAGGCCGTGTTCTTCACCTGCCAGGCCTTCGGCAAGGCCGTTCTTGGCCGTGGAGGAAATGGCAAGATCGTCAACATTGCCTCGCTCCTGTCATTCCAGGGTGGTATCCGGGTGCCGTCCTACACGGCCTCGAAGCATGGTGTTGCAGGCATCACCAAGCTTCTGGCCAACGAATGGGCGGCGAAGGGCATCAATGTGAATGCCATCGCCCCCGGTTACATCGAAACGAACAATACCGAAGCACTGCGGGCGGACCCGGTGCGCAACAAGGCCATCCTTGAGCGCATCCCTGCCGGCCGCTGGGGCCAGGCCTCGGACATCGGCGAAGCCGCCGTGTTCCTTGCCTCTCCGGCTGCCAATTACATCCATGGTGCAGTGCTGAATGTTGACGGAGGCTGGCTTGCCCGCTGATCTGGAAATCGAACGTGTCGTGAATGCCAAGGTGGGCATCGTCCACCTGGGGCTTGGTGCCTTCTACCGAGCCCATGGTGCCATTTTCATCGAGGAAGCCGTTGCCCGCTCCGGCGGCAACTGGGCCATCACCGGCGTTTCGCTGCAGAGCCCGGCGACGCGCGACCGCATGGCACCGCGCAATTTCGAATACACCGCCGTGGAGCTGGGCCCCGACGGGGAAACCCGCCGCGACGTGCGCATCATCCGTGATGTGCTGGTGGCCCCGGAAAGCCCGGATGCCGTGCTTGCCGCCATGGCCAGCCCCGATGTGAAGATCGTCACGCTGACGGTCACCGAGAAGGGCTATTGCCACGAGCCGAGCACCGGCCGCCTGAACCAGTCCCATCCGGACATCCAGAAGGATCTGGTCAACGCCCTGCCCGTCTCCGCGCCGGGCTATCTGGTGCGTGCCCTGCAGCGCCGCTTTGCCGCTGGCCTTGCCCCCTTCACCGTCATGACCTGCGATAACCTGCCCCACAACGGCAAGGTGGTGCGCGGCGTCGTGCTGGATCTCGCCCGCCTCATCGACCCGGCCCTTGCGGACTGGATCGAGCGCGAAGGCCGCTTCCCCTCCACCATGGTGGACCGCATCGTCCCGGCGACCAAACCGGAAGACATCGAGCGCCTGTCCGCCGTCACCGGCCGCAATGAAGACGGCCTCGTGGTGCATGAGCCGTTCCGCCAGTGGGTGGTCGAGGATGACTTCGTGGGCGGCGAGCGCCCGGATCTCGGTGCCGTCGGCGTCGAGCTGGTGTCCGATGTTGCCGTCTACGAGCACATGAAGCTGCGCATGCTGAACGGTGCGCATTCCTCGCTCGCCTATCTCGGTTACCTCTCGGGCCACAAGACGATCGCCAACACCATGGCCGATGAGGCTCTGGCCGGTTTCGTCACCCGCCTGTGGAGCGAGGAGATCATCCCCGCGCTCACCCCACCGCCGGGCGTGGATCTCGCCGGCTATGCAGCAGCCCTCAAGGCCCGCTTTGCCAACACCGGCATCCGCCACCTCACCTGGCAGATCGCCATGGACGGCAGCCAGAAACTGCCGCAGCGCATTCTCTCCACCTTGGGCGAGAACCTGAAGGCCGGCCGCAACAGCCCGCGCCTGATGCTCGCGGTGGCCGCATGGATGCGCTATGTGGGTGGTGTGGACGAGACGGGTGTGCCGATCGAGGTGAAGGACCCGCTGGCCGCACGCCTGCGTGAGCTCTTCGACAGCGCCGCAACGGCGGAAGGCAAGGCCGCAGCCCTTCTGGGCGTGCGCGAGATCTTTGATCCCGCCCTTGCCAGCCAGCTGCAGGCCCCGGTGGCAGAGGCCCTTGGCCTGCTGCTGAGCCAGGGTGCCCGCAAGACCTTGCAGTCCCTGTAACCGAGGCAAGCCATGAGCCAGCTGATCGTTCTTCATCCCGACGACAATGTGGGTATCGTGAAGGAGCGCCTTGCCGCAGGCAGCGATCCTCTCGGGCTGGGTGTGCCACTCGCCACACCCCTCACTCCGGGCCACAAGGTGGCCCTGACCGCTATCCCCACAGGAGCGGAAATCCTCAAGTTCGGCCAGATCATCGGCCGGGCCAGCAAGGGCATTGCCGCCGGGGAGCACGTGCACACCCACAACTGCGCCTTCGGGGACCACGATCAGCAGTATCAGACCGGTGCCGATCTGGAGCGGGCGAAGGCTGCCGTGCCCTCGCCCGCCCCGCGCACCTTCGACGGCTATGTTCGCAAGGACGGCCGGGTTGGCACCCGCAACTTCATCGCCCTGTGTGCCACGGTAAACTGCTCTGCCACCGTGATCCGCCGGGCAGCCTTCGAGCTTGAAAACTCCGGCGTGCTCGAAGACTATCCGAATGTGGATGGCATCGTCGCCTTTGCCCATGGCACCGGCTGCGGCATGGCCTCGGAAGGGCGCGGCTTTGACATCCTGCAGCGCGTGCTGTGGGGCCACGCCACCCATCCCAACGTGGGGGCGGCTGTCTTTGTCGGCCTCGGCTGCGAGGTGATGCAGATCGCCCGCATGAAGCACACCTTCGGGGCGGAAGGGGCCGGCCATTTCCACGGCCTGACCATTCAGGACACCGGCGGCACCCGTGCCACCATCGCGGCCATCAAGGCCAAGGTGCTGGAGATCCTGCCCGAGGTGAACAAGGCACAGCGCCAGCCCTGCCCTGTCTCGGCCCTGCGCATCGGCTTGCAGTGCGGCGGCTCGGACGGCCTGTCCGGCATCACCGCCAACCCTGCGCTTGGCAAGGCATCGGACATGATCGTCGGCCTTGGCGGCACGGTGATCCTGTCGGAAACGCCGGAAATCTACGGTGCCGAACAGCTGCTGCTGCGCCGCGCCGCCACCCAGAAGGTGGCAGACGATCTCATCGGCTGCATCCGCTGGTGGGAGCATTACACCGGGATGAACGACGGCAGCATGGACAACAACCCGAGCCCCGGCAACAAGGCGGGCGGGCTGACGACCATTCTGGAAAAGTCGCTGGGCGCCGTTGCAAAGGCTGGCTCCACGCCGCTGACCGCCTTCTACGACTATGCCGCACAGGTGACCGAGCCCGGCCTCGTGTTCATGGACACCCCCGGCTATGACCCTGTCTCGGCAACGGGGCAGATTGCGGGCGGTGCGCAGCTGGTGGTCTTCACCACGGGCCGCGGCTCTGCCTTCGGCTCGAAGCCCGCACCCACCATCAAGGTGGCCACAAATGACATCCTGTTCAATGCCATGCCGGAAGACATGGACCTGAACACCGGTGACGTGCTGTCGAAAGGCATCAGCCTGGAAGCCAAGGGCGAGGAAATCCTCGGCATGATCCTTGCGGTTGCCTCGGGCCAGAAGTCGAAGTCCGAAGCCCTCGGCCTCGGCGACAACGAGTTCGTGCCCTGGCAGGTTGGTGCCGTGATGTAATACCAACTCTCGATGAGCCTGACTTATCGAGAGTTGGTCAAGCCCGTGCGGCGCTTGAGCATTTTCAAGGCGTGATGCGTCAGCATCGAAAGCCTTGGTACAATGAAAAAGGCATGGCGCTGGCGCCATGCCTTCAGATTGCTGACAAACCTTCGGCCTCTCCATCGTCATCCTCGGCCTTGTGCCGAGGATCTAACCAAATCAATGGCTTGCAGATGGTCGGGACAAGCCCGACCATGACGAAAGAGGAGAGCTCTTGCTTTGTCAACGACCTCAAGGCATGGCGCTGGCGCCATGCCTTGGCAGATCCTTGCAGACTGAAAACAATACCCGGCAGAGCAGGCTCGCCGGGTATTTTCTTTCATTCGTCCATCTTCAGAGCCTTGATGAAGGCTTCCTGCGGGATCTCGACCTTGCCGAACTGACGCATCCGCTTCTTGCCTTCCTTCTGCTTCTCCAGAAGCTTGCGCTTGCGGGTGGCGTCGCCGCCGTAGCACTTGGCGGTCACGTCCTTGCGCAGGGCGGCGAGGGTTTCGCGGGCGATCACCCGGGCGCCGATGGCAGCCTGGATCGGGATCTTGAACATGTGCCGCGGGATCAGATCCTTCAGCTTCTCGCACATGGCACGGCCACGGCGCTCGGCCTGGGAGCGGTGGATCAGCATCGACAAGGCGTCGACCGGCTCCTCGTTGACTAGGATCGACATCTTGACGAGGTCGCCCTCGCGGTAATCCGACAAGGAATAGTCGAAGGAGGCATAGCCCTTTGAGATGGACTTGAGGCGGTCGTAGAAGTCGAAGACGACTTCGTTCAGCGGCAGGTCATAGGTGACCATGGCACGCGAGCCGACATAGGCCAGATCCACCTGCACGCCGCGCCGCTCCTGGCACAGCTTCAGGATGGAGCCGAGATATTCATCCGGCGTCATGATGTTGGCGCGGATCCACGGCTCGCGGATCTCCTGGATCTTCACCACATCCGGCATGTCCGCCGGGTTGTGCAGCTCCATCTCCGAGCCGTCGGTCAGCGTCATCTGGTAGACCACCGAAGGCGCCGTGGCGATGAGGTCGAGGTCGAACTCGCGCGACAGGCGCTCCTGGATGATTTCCAGATGCAGGAGGCCGAGGAAGCCGCAGCGGAAGCCGAAGCCCAGTGCCGCAGAGGTTTCCATCTCGAAGGAGAAGCTGGCATCGTTGAGGCGCAGCTTGCCGACGGCAGCGCGCAGATCCTCAAAGTCTCCCGCATCCACCGGGAAGAGGCCGCAGAACACCACCGGCTGCGCCGGCTTGAAGCCCGGCAGCGCCTCGGCGCAGGGCTTGCGCTCGTCGGTGATCGTGTCACCCACGCGGGTGTCGGCCACTTCCTTGATGGAACCGGTCAGAACGCCGATCTCGCCGGGGCCGATCTGGTCCACCTGCAGGAACTTCGGCGTCATCACGCCGACGCGGTCCACTTCATAGGACGCATTCGTGCCCATCATGCGGATGCGCTGGCCGCGCTTCAGCGTGCCGTCGATGATGCGCACCAGCACCATCACGCCCAGATAGGGATCGTACCAGCTGTCCACCAGCATGGCCTTGAGCGGCCCGTCCCTGTCGCCCTTCGGCGCCGGCAGACGGGTGACGATGGCTTCCAGCACATCCTCGATGCCAAGGCCTGTCTTGGCGGAGATCATCACGGCATCGGTGGCATCGATGCCGATCACTTCCTCGATCTGTTCCTTCACCCGGTCCGGCTCGGCGGCGGGCAGGTCGATCTTGTTGAGGACGGTGACGATCTCGTGGTTGTTGTCGATGGCCTGATAGACGTTGGCCAGCGTCTGGGCTTCCACGCCCTGGCTGGCATCGACCACCAGCAGCGAGCCCTCGCAGGCCGCCAGCGAGCGCGAGACCTCATAGGCGAAGTCCACGTGGCCCGGCGTGTCGATCAGGTTCAGGATATATTGCTGCCCGTCCTTGGCATTGTAGACGAGGCGCACGGTCTGCGCCTTGATCGTGATGCCGCGTTCCCGCTCGATGTCCATCGAGTCAAGAACCTGATCGGTCATCTCCCGGTCCGTCAGCGTGCCCGTCATCTGGATGAGACGGTCCGCAAGCGTGGACTTGCCGTGGTCGATATGGGCCACGATGGAGAAGTTGCGAATATTGGAAATGGGCTGGCTCGTCATGGTTGCCCGTTTACCACTCCCTTTGGCTTCCGCAAAGGGGATTGCAGCGGTTGACGCATGGGTTTCCGGCGTATTTTTTAACCCTGATGCGAAGACTTGACTCAAATCCCGGGCCGGGGCGGCAAATCGCGGCGCAGGATGGTGCCGAACCGGGCTGCTTCGTCTGCAATTTCGAGGGCAAAGTCGAGCAGCATTTCCTGCTCGAGTGATTTGCGCGACTGCACCACCAGCGCAATGTCACGGGTCAGCGGCTCGAAGTCGGCGGGGCGGATTTCGACGAGACGCCCCGCTGCCAGCGACGCCTCGACGGCCGAGCGGACAAAGAAGCCGATCCCCTCGCCCGCCTCCACCAGATAGCGCCCCGGCTCGGTTGGAAGCTCCACACAGGAGGGAGCGGCGAGGGTCAGCGACGTCATCCGCGCCGGTGCGATCTGCCACCAGCGCAGATTGAGGAAGCGCGGCGCAAGGCGCAGGGCCTCCTGCATATCCGGTGCCTCGCCGATCCGCTCCGCCACGGCAGGGGCCGCCACCAGCGGCAGATCCTCGCGCAGCACGAACAGCGGCTCCACATGGGTCAGCAGCGGATCGATGTTGGGCCAGCACATGACGGCCAGATCCACCTCACGCTCATGCAGCATGGTGGCCACATGTGTGTGGCGGCCATCGCGCACAATCACATCCACCCCGGCATGACGGCGCTGGAACCGCAGCAGCGCGCGGCTGACCAGCGGCATGATCATGGTGCTGAGCGTACCGATGGCGACACGTCCGCGCTCGGCGCGCTTGAGAGCCTCACGCGCCTCCTGCATCACGCCCAGCATGCGCCGGCAGTAGGGCAGGAAGCTGATGCCCACATCCGTCAGGCGCACATTGCGCCCGCGCAGGAACAATGACCCGCCCACCGCATCTTCCAGCGCCTTGATGCGCATGGAAACGGTCGCCTGCGTGACATTGAGCCGGGCAGCGGCGCGGGTGAAGCTGCCGTCACGCACCACACGGTCGAAAGTGCGCAGCTGATCGAAGTCCATCGATTGAGTTTTCTTATGGATCGGATAATTTCTTTTGCATTCAGAGGGTATAGAAAGCAGAAATCTAATGCAATCCGGAACCTGAACCATGCTTCTGCGCCCCGCCACCCACGACGACCTGCCCGCCCTTCTCGACATCCATAACACCGCCGTGCGGGAGCTCCGGGCTATCTGGACCGACCGGCTTGAAACGCTGGAGGACCGCAAGAAATGGCTGGAGGGCCGTCAGGCCGCAGGCCTGCCGGTGATCGTCGCCGTTGATGAGGATGGCGGGTTTCTGGGCTACGCCAGCTACGGCCCCTTCCGTGCCAAGGAGGGCTACAACCTGACCATGGAGCACTCGATCTATGTCAGCAAGGCGGCGCAGGGCAAAGGCACCGGCAAGGCGCTTCTGGCAGAGCTGATCGAGCGGGCCAAGGCCGCCGGGCTGCATACGCTGGTGGGCGCGGTGGATGCGGATAATGCCGCCTCCCTCGCCCTGCACGCCCGGTTCGGCTTCACCGAAACAGGCCGCCTGCCGCAGGTCGGCTTCAAGTTCGGCCAGTGGATGGACCTGATCTTTGTCGTCAAGGTGCTGTCAGACACCGCCGCCCCGCCGGCCGGCTCTGCAATCTGATACCCACTCCCGGTGAGGCAGCCTCACCGGGATCTTGTAGTATTCGCCCCTGCTCACTCGCCCCAGCTCACTCGCCCTTGATCAGCTTCTTGCGCAGCCAGCCGGACAGGCTGTCCATGGCCATGACCATCAGCACGATCAGCGTCATGTAATAGGCCACCTCTTCCCAGTCGCGCTGGGTCTGGATGGCCTGCGTCAGCAGCAGGCCGATGCCGCCACCCACAATGGCACCGATCACCGTGGCACTGCGGGTGTTGGATTCAAGGAAGTAGAGCGCCTGGCTGAGCAGCACCGGCATCACCTGCGGGATGACGCCGAAGCGGGCGCGCTGCACCGCATTGGCGCCGGTGGAGCGCACGCCCTCCACCTGCTTCTCGTCGATGTTTTCCAGCGCTTCGGAGAAGAGTTTGCCAAAGCTGCCCGTGTCCGTGATCATGATGGCCAGGGCACCGGTCATCGGGCCGGGGCCGAAGGCGCGCGACAGGATGATGGTCCAGATCAGGCCATCCACACCGCGGATGAAGTCGAACACGCGGCGAGCGGCAAAGCGGAACGGCCCCAGCGGGTTGAAGTTGCGCGCCGCAAGGAAGCTGAGCGGGAAGGCGATCAGCGCGGCACCAGCCGTGCCGAGGAAAGCCATCAGCATGGTTTCAAACATGGCCCACATCACATCCCCATGCCGCCACATCCGGTTGGTCCAGAAGTCATGCAGCATGGCCGACGCATTGGCCAGTTCCGGATTGAGCCGTTCGCCCCAGAGCGCAAGGTTCATCAGTTCCAGCGGGCCCTTGCCGTAGAAGGGGCTGTCGAGGGTGAAGAAGAACAGCTCCCAGCCCGGGAAATAGCGGAAGGTTTCCACCTTGGAGCGGGTGTAGGCAAAGCGGCCGGCCTTGGTCGTCACGGACACGCGGGTGTCCGAGGCATTGATCCAGTCCGGCAGCGGCTGCGGGGCCGTCAGCTTCAGGCCATTGCCTTCGGGCTGGATATCGATGACGCCATACCCCGGCACGTCATAGCGCGCCCCTGCCGCGTCATAGGTGACGACGTGGCCATCGCCCAGATCGACCACGGTCGTGGTGCCGTCACTGGTCACCCAGTCCGGCAGCATGCCTTCCGGATAGGTGCCCTTGTTTTCACCTTCGACGGCCACGGACAAGGCGCCGTTGCGGTTGTCGCGCGTCACATGCACCTTGTAGGACCAGAAGTCCGCCAGCAGGATGGCCGCATTGTCCAGTCTTGCCCGCTGCGCAAGGCCCGCCAGATCGAAGGCAAAGGCCGCATAGGCGAGATAGGCCAGGATCAGCCCCGGCACCGCGAAGGCTGCGATGCGGCGGTTACGGAAGCGGGTGAGGATGGTGCTGTTGAGGTCCGCCGTCTGCGGCATGTCCATGGTGGCCATGTCAGTGTCCTTTCACCAGCCTGTGACGGGCATGGTCCGACAGCCGGTCGATCAGCACGATTGTCACGAAGAGCATCAGGAAGATGGCCACCACCTCGTCGTAGCGGCCCTGGCCCCATTGCATGGCGATCTTCAGGTCATAGCCGATGCCCCCGGAGCCGACGAAGCCCAGAATGGCGGAAGCGCGGACGTTGATCTCAAAACGCATCAGCGCATAGGAGAGCCAGTTCGGCGACACCTGCGGAATGATGCCGAGCCACATCTTCTGCATCCAGGAGGCACCCACGGAGGCGAGGCCTTCGACCGGCTTCAGATCTGCGTTTTCCGCCACTTCCGAGAAGAGCTTGCCAAGCGCGCCTGCCGTGTGCAGGGCGATGGCGATAACGGCCGGCACGGGGCCGCCGCCGAGAATGAAGACGAGCACCAGCGCCACGACGATCTCCGGAATGGCGCGCAGGGCGTCCATCATCCGGCGGAACAGCGGCACAAGGCGGGGCCAGCGGGCAAGGCTGCGGGTGGCCAGCAGCGCCAGCAGCATGGCGGCCAGCGCGCCCATGAGTGTTGCCGTGGCGGCGATGTTCACCGTTTCGATCAGCGAGGCAAAATGATCGGCCATCAGGCCGGGCAGCACCGCCCGCTTGGCCCAGGCTTCAGCCAGCACTTCGGAGGGAAAGTCGAAAACCTGCGACAGGCCGTTCCAGAAGCCGCCGGCATTGCGCCCGTCGGCCATGATCCAGCCGGAGGAGAACAGCATGATGAAGAACAGCAGCAGCACGCCGCCATAAAGGCGCTTGCGCCGCGTCATCTCCAGATAGGCTTCATGATGCGAGGCAACGCCCTTGCGGCTGCCGCCATCAGCTCCGTACGCGAGATTGGTCATGGTGCCCTGAAATGGTGCCCTGAAAAATGCGAGTGCCGGGCTCCATCACTGGAGCCCGGCATGGATATGCGGAAGGCTTACTTGGCTTCCTGCAGCTTGCGGGCTGCGATGATGCCGAGGTAGGCATCATGGGTCACCGGCACCAGATCCTTGGCGTCGCCATGCGACAGGGCATAGGCGCACTTGGGATCATCCTGCCACATGGTGTCGGCAATGGCGGTGACCTTGGCCTTCACGTCGTCCGGCAGAGCCTTGCGGATCACGAAGGGGCCTTCCGGGATCAGCTTGGACTTCCAGATCTCGACGAGATCGTTCATGTCCACGATGCCGGCGTCAGCTGCCTTGCGGAAAGCACCGGAGTTGTAGCCGTCTTCCCATTCGCCAAGGCCGTCAGCCCAGCTTACAGCGGCATCAAAGTCGCCGTTGGCGACGCCAACGATGGACTGCTCATGGCCGCCGGAGAAACGCACTTCACCGAAGTACTGGTCCAGCTTGCCATAGGTGTCCTGCAGCTCTGCGCCCGGAACCAGATAGCCGGAGGTGGAGTTCGGATCGGCGAAGGCAAAGCGCTTGCCCTTGGCGTCTTCGATCGAGGTGATGCCGCTGTCCTTGCGGGCAAAACCGATCGAGTAGTAGCCGGTGGAGCCGTCGAGATTCTGCTTGGTCAGAACCGGCTCAACGGCTTCAGCGTTGGTCAGGTAGATCTTGGCATAGGCCGAAGCGCCGAGGCCGGCGAAGTCGATCGAACCGCCGAGCATGCCCTGGATCACGCCGTCATAGTCGGCCGGGGTGAAGAGCTTGACCGGAACGCCGAGGGCTTCTTCCACCTTGACGCGGAAGCACTCGTTCGAGGTCATGCGGTCCTGGGCGTTTTCACCGCCGAGGATGCCGATGTTGAACTGGGTGATCTTTTCCTGCGCACCGGCAACGGTGGTGCAGGCAAGCGAGAGGGCAGTCGCCAGAAGCAGCTTCTTCATGAGAACTCCATTTTCACAGAATAGGGGCCTGAACCGGCTTGGGTCCGGAATCAGGCCGGGACCGTCAGGACACCATCGCGGCGGCGTAGGCGGGCTGGGACCACGCCGGGTCGTCAGCCTTTGCATCCGCCGGAATGCTTGTGGAGGTGGCAGCTTCGTTGAAGCTGTCATCGGCTCCGTAAATCTCGCGGGCAACGCTGGTCGTCAGTTCGTCCGCCGTGCCGTCAAACACCACTTCGCCGTCGCGCATGCCGATCACCCGGTCGCAGTAGCGCCGCGCGGTGTCGAGCGTGTGCAGGTTGGCGATCACCATGCGGCCATCTTCCACGTTGATCTTCTTCAGCGTGTCCATGACGATCTGCGCATTCATGGGATCCAGGCTGGCGATCGGCTCGTCAGCCAGAATGATCTTCGGATCCTGCATCAGGGCGCGGGCAATGGCGACGCGCTGCTGCTGGCCGCCGGAGAGAGCCTCCGCCCGCTTCGGCGCCTGCTCGGCGATGCCAAGCCGGTCCAGAATTTCGAGCGCCTTGAGAATATCGGCGCGGGACCAGAGGCTGAACATCGTCTCGATCGTGGAGCGGCGGTTCAGGATGCCGTGCAGCACGTTGGAGGCCACATCCATGCGCGGCACCAGATTGAACTGCTGGAAGATCATGGCGCACTGGGACTGCCAGGCCCGCGAGGCCGCCCCCTTCAGCGCCAGGATGTTGCGGCCCTCAACCAGGATTTCACCGGCACTGGCATCCGTCAGGCGGTTCATCATGCGCAGGAAAGTCGACTTGCCCGCTCCGGACCGGCCGATGATGCCGACGAAGGCGGGACCGGTGACTTCGAAACTGATCCGGTTCACAGCCGCCTTCTGACCGAACAGACGCGTAACTTCCCTGACTTCCAGCATTGGCCACCCCTTTTTGCTCGGCGTAACCTAGTGCTCCTGTGTGACAGTTTCTTGTAGGAAGCATGAAGATCATGCGAATAGATTTAGCCAGTTATCTTTTTCATTATTTTATGCAGCAATATACTGAAATAAAAAGAGAAATCCTGAAAGGTTTATTCTTCGGCTAAATATCAACCCTGCACTGCGCTGTTCAGATGACCTGCAGGCGTTCACAAAAATCCCGGCCTTCGGGGGAAGGCCGGGAGGTTGATGACAAGGCAGGCTGTGGCAGACGTTTCAGCTCATCCAGCGCAGCTCACGGCCACGCACCGGATTGACGAACGCGCGCCCCTCGGCCTGTGAGGCGGACCATTCCCGCTTCAACTGCATCCACCAGCGCCCTTGCGTATCTGCATCATTGATCAGCATGAGCTTGGGATTGTACTCCAGCCCCTCACGCTGCTGGATGACGACGCGGCGGTCCTGACCGAGGAAGACATTCATCAGGTGGCGGATCAGCGGCTTGAACGGCCCGATCCAGCCCATGCTGGCCCAGAACATCTGCCGCACTTCCGTCTCGTCCTCACTCACCGGGGTGATGGTGGTCAGGCCGACGACGGAGTGCTTCGAGCCCTTGATATGCTCGATGCGCAGGCCCGGCAGCATGTAGCGGATTTCCGTGGTCACATCATCGCCCAGCAGCTTGTAGGCAATGTTCTGCGGCGGCAGCTTGTGGCGCACCATGGCCCAGCCCAGTTCGGACGGCTCGAACAGCTTGCGCTTGGGGCGCAGCTTCGCAGCGTTCTTCTTGAACCACCAGGAGGTATGCACGAAGGCCGCGTGGGTCGGGTCCATCAGGCCGAGGGCCGCATGGTCCACCGAACAGACGAAGTGCTGCATGATGTGCAGGGCCGGCCCCTGCTCCACCGCAAAGTCCGGCAGCATCGGCGGCTGCGGCTGGCGGCCTTCCGCCGGGCTTTCGCCATTGGCGGCGAAATAGACCCAGATCAGCCCCTGCTGCTCCACGACGGGATAGGCGCCGCAGGTGATCTTGGAAAAGTCGATGGTCTGATCTTCGTGGGTAGAGGGAATATCGACGCAGACGCCATCCGTATCAAAGCGCCAGCCGTGATAGCAGCATTGCACGGTCTCGCCGTCGAACTTGCCGTGGCGCAGGGGGATGCCCCGGTGCGGGCAGATGTCGCGCAGGGCGAACACCTTGCCGGCCTTGTCCCGGCCCAGCAGCACCATGTCGCCCATCAGCTTCTTGCCGGTCATCACGCCGGGTTTGATCTCCGCACCCGGACAGGCCACGTACCACAGACCGCGCAGAAGTTCCGCCTTGAGATTATCCACCTGAAGTCACCCTGAAACCGGCCGCCGAAGCCTCTTTTGTCCGGGTGTACCCGAGCAGGACGGCAGGCTCAAGGCTTCGATGCAGCGGCCCGGTCCGCAGCATTACGGATGCTGGCCGGACAGGAAGGCCTCAGGCGGCGCTGGAGAGAAGCGTGCCGATCTGTTCGCGCGTGCCCGCATAGAGCGAGGAAACCGACGCGCTCTGGTAGCTGGAGGACACGCCATTGCCGCTGACATTGATGCTGCCTGCGCTGGCGGAACGGGCCGAAAGGCCGGTCGCGCTGTCATAGGAAACGCGGTCATAGGACACGAAGGAGGCAGAAATCTTCTGGCCGCCGATCTCGCCTTCGATCAGGGTCTCCGTAATGGTTGCGCTTTCGTAGGCAACAGACGCGGAACCGGAGCTGCCGCTCGCATTTTCACCGATGGCCGAACGGATCTTGTTGGCGGTATCCGTATAATCTTCAATGCTGGCGAGAGATTTTTTCCCGCTTTCCTTTTCGTCAGTTTTGCCCTTCTGCGCAGCGTCGCGCAGGGCATTGATGACGACAGCATCTTCTTCAGCTTTTTTGGCTGCAGCTTCCAGAAGAGAAGTACTTGCGCTATCTTTGGTTGAAGGTCCGGAGCCAGCCTTGCCTGCCGCCGGGTTGCCGGACGCACCAGCGGAGGACTGGGTCACGGAAAGCAGGCTGGCGGAGGTTGTCGTCGTCTGGATCGAAAGCTGCATTCCGGGCTCCATCCTGGGCTGCGGGCGGCGAATCTGAAGTGGAGTTTCGGGGGAAAAGATTAACGCATCATTAACCAATCTTTCGGGGGCTGGGGGGCCGGGCCGGGGAGGATTGAAACGGAGGAAACGATTATGCCGGTCACACAGATCTTCTCGCTTCCCGGCCGCAGCGCCGAGGAAAAACAGCTCATCATGGAATGCATCCATGAGGCGCTGATGACCCGCTTCGACATCCCTCATGACGACCAGTACATGGTCTTCAATGAAAAGACGCGGGAGGACTTCTTCTTTGGCTCGTTCCCCGAGATGGAGCGCAGTGATGCCTTTCTGCTGATCCAGATCACCGTCAGCAACACCCGCAGCGTCGAGATGAAGAAAAACCTCTACAAGGCCATCTGCGACAAGCTCGGCCGTAAGGCGGGCGTCCTGCATGACGATGTGATGGTCTCCCTCATCGAAGTGCCGCGTGACTGCTGGTCCTTCGGCCGGGGCATTGCGCAATACACCTGACCCGTTCCGCTCTGGAACACGCGGCCCAATCTCCCCGCGGGGGCGAAAAATATCGAAGTGTTAATGCTTGGGTGGGACGATTCCCCAGGATAGGACGGATCCTGACGGAAAATCCGTATCCAATCCCGGCTCAGTGTCCTTAATCTTGCCGGGATTGGAAGGTTGCTTCGCTGGCTGCCGCCCATTCCCTCCCTGTCGCAACAGTTTGCAGGTCGCCCCCAACCATGTGCCGTCTGGCTGCCTATCTCGGAACCGAGATCCCGCTCGAAAACATCATTGCCAAGCCCCGGCATTCCCTGCTCGTGCAGAGCCTGGATGCGCAGGAGGCAAAGCTCAGGGTCAATGGCGACGGGTTCGGCATTGCTTGGTATGGCCATGCAGCAGAGCCCGGCCTGTTCAAGGATGTGCTGCCGGCCTGGGCCGACACCAATCTGCAGAGCATCTGCCGGCTGGTGACGTCGCGGCTGTTTCTGGCGCATGTGCGCGCAGCGACGACAGGAGCGACGTCACGGGACAATTGCCATCCCTTCGCCCATGGCCGCTGGGCCTTCATGCACAATGGCAACATCGGTGATTTCGCCCGCATCCGCCGCGAGATGGAAATGCTCATCAATGAGGATTTCTACGCGCTGCGCCGGGGCACAACGGATTCCGAACTCTTCTTCCTGCTGCTCCTGACCAACGGCCTGGAGGAGAACCCGCGTGCCGCGCTGGATCTGACGCTCACGCAGGTGCTGGATATCGCCGCCCGGCGGACCACCGGCGAAAAGCCCATCCGGCTCACCTGTGTCTTCACCGAAGGCACGGAGCTTTTCGCCTTCCGCTACGCCGACGATGCGGCAGCGCCCACGCTTTACATCTCCGAATGCCTGGACCATGGCGGCCGCGCCTTTGCTTCGGAGCCGCTGGAAGGCGCCTGCGCGCGCTGGCGTCCGGTGGAACAGGGCCACCTTTACCGCCTGTCCGCGACCGGTGTTGAGCAAACGCCGCTGGCCGTGCCCCTGAGCGGCACGGCAGAGCGCGTTCTGGAAGCGGCCTGCTGAGTTTTTTCAGACCTGCCCTCATCCTCGCTTGACGACTTTCCATATTTGGGATTTAATCCCAAATATGGAAAACAAGAAATCAGACCAAGCTGAACTTGATCAGCAGATTGCCCAGCGCCTGCGCCAATTGCGCCAGGAAAAGGGGCTTTCGCTTGATCAGCTGGCGGCCCTCAGCGGCGTCAGCCGCGCCACCCTGTCACGGCTGGAAAATGCCGAAGTCAGCCCGACCACGGCCGTACTGGCCAAGCTCTGCACCGCGCATGGGCTGACCCTGTCGCGGCTGATGCAGATGGCGGAGGATGCCTTTCCCGCCGTGGTGCGGCGGGAGGCCCAACCCGTCTGGACGGACCCGGAAACCGGCCACCGCCGCCGTGTCATCTCTCCCCCCACCAGCGCGCTGTCGGGTGAGGTGCTGGAGTCCGTTCTGCCGCCCGGCACATCCATCACCTATGAAGCCCCGCCCCGCCCCGGCCTTGAGCACCATCTGGTGATGCTGGATGGCAAGCTGACCGTGACGCTCGACGGCGAAGCGCATGCGCTGGCGCCCGGTGACTGCCTGCGGTTTCAGCTCTACGGCGGCAACAGCTTCGAAACGCCGGCAGAAACCGGCGCCTGCTACCTGATTTTCATGGTTTGAGACCAACTCCCGATGAGCTTGACTCATCGGGAGTTGGTCAAGCCCGTGCGGCACCTGAGCAATTTCAAGGCGTGATGCGCCAGCATCGAAAGCCTTGGTACAAGCCCCCCTACGTAGGAGATCTTCCTTGTCCGGTATGACCCTTGACCTGCGCCGTAGCCCGGCGCAGCTGGATGATGCATGCCTTGATGGCCTTGCAGACGTGCTCCTCGGCTGCGTCAGCGGCGGTGCCAGCGTCAGTTTCGTGGAGCCCTTCACGCGGGAGGACGCCCGCCGTTTCTTTGAACAGAAGGTGGCCCCGTCCGTCGCCAGCGGCGACAGCGATCTGCTGCTGGCCGTTGTGGAGGGCCGCATTGCCGGAACGGTGCAACTGGCCTGCGACACCCCGCCCAACCAGCTGCACCGGGCCGATGTGCGCAAGCTGCTGGTTCATCCGGACTTCCGCCGCCGTGGCATAGCGGAAGGGTTGATGCGTGAGGTGGAGTGGCTGGCGCACGAGAGGGGCCGCAGCCTCATCACCCTCGACACCCGCGAAGGCGATTCAGCCGAACAGCTCTATCTCAAGCTCGGCTACCAGATCCTCGGCCGCATTCCCGCCTATGCCAATCACCCGCAGAGCGGTGAGCCGGAGGGCTGCACCTTCTTCTACAAGGTGCTGGCGTCTCCAGGCTGATAACCCAAGGTGAAGCCTACCAGCTCTGCAGGCTGCGCAGCAGGTGGGCCTTCTTGTGCATGTGCCCGCCCATGCGCGTCAGCAGCCCTTCCAGCACGGCAATGCCCCGGAAGAGATGCGGACCCTTGTTGAGCATGACGCATTCGGCGCGTGCGGCCATGGCGGCGTCGGTCATTTCCCCGCGTGAGGCGATCCCGGTCTTCATCAGGCTCTCCATCACCTGCGTCGCCCAGATCACCGGCACATGCGCGGCTTCGCAGAGCCAGAGGATTTCCTCCTGCATCTCTGCCAGCCGGGCAAAGCCGATTTCCACCGCCAGGTCGCCGCGGGCGATCATCACGGCGGTGGGCTGGCGCCCGGCTGCGCGCACCAGCATGTCCGGCAGGTTGCGCACGGCGCGGCGGGTCTCGATCTTCAGGACAAGGCCGATGCTGCGCCAGTCTTCCGGGCATTCCCGGGCAAGCGCTGCCTGCAGCTCTTCCACGTCTTCCGGGGTCTGCACGAAGGAGAACTCCACCCCGTCTGCATGGCGCGCGACGAAGGGCAGCAACTCCCGGTCATCGGCGGTCAGGGCCGGCACCAGCACATCGCTGTCGGGGAAGTTGATGCCCTTCTCGGGCTTCAGCTTGTAGCCTTCGATTTCAGGACCGGTGTCGATGCCCAGCACCAGCCCCCAGTCCTGTGCCGACAGAACGGTTGCGGCCAGCTTGCCGTCATCAATGAAGACGCGGTGCCCCGGTTCGGCCGCTTCCAGGGCCTGACCCAGCTCGCATTCGATTGCCGGCAGTTTGCGCGGCGCCGCGTCAAGGTGGCCCGGCCGCACCACGGCCAATTCGCTTTCCGGGAAGACCCGGCTGCCGTTCTTGCCTTTCTTCAGGGCCCCGGTGCGGATTTTCGGGCCCGGCAGATCCATCATCACCTTCATCCGGCGGCCGGTGGCATGGGCGGCGGCCTCCACATGGGCGATCATCGAAGCCCAGGCGCTTTCCCCATCATGGGCGCAGTTGATGCGCACCGCTTCCACACCAAGATTAGCCAGCTCAGTAAAGAAGGCAGGATCGCCGGCAGCCTCCCCCGGAACCGTGACGAGCAGCCGTGCCGGGCGCGTTTCCTGCAAGGCACCCAGCAGAGCATCGGCCCTCTCCCGGATGCGCTCCTCACCGGCGAAGAAATGTTCAACCTGCGCCGCAGATGAAACGGATGCCGTCAGCTCTTGCCCCGTGGCGGCGCCCAGCAGGCGCTCCACCGCATGGAGCGTTGGCATCACGCGGCTCTCCGCCCGGCCGAGGGAGGACAGGCCCGCCGCCATCAGCCGCCTTTGCAGCGGCCGCAGATCCCTGTGCCGCAGGGCAAGATAATGCGAAAGGTTCGCTGCGCTCGGGGCAAATTCCGGCGTCTCCACCCAGCCGTCCCAACGCGTGGCCAGTGCAGCGCCATCTGCGGCGACGGAGGCGGCAAGGTGGGCCACATCTGCCTGCAACTCCACCAGTGCAGGATCTGCGGGCAGCACCGTGCCCTCTGGCGCCTTCGGCTTTGACGCCGCAGGCTTGCGTGTCCGGGCCGGGCTCTTGCGGGCAGTTGCAGGCTTTGCATCAGCGGCAGAATTTACGGCGGTCATATCATGCTCATCCATGGCGCACCTCCGCCATTTTGGTAGCATCCGCCCATGACAGAACCTTGACCTTGCGCAAGCGGCACGGAAAACACGCCGTCTTCCGCCTTCCCTTCGTCGCAATCCTCGTCAACACTCACTGCCGGGTACGGGACAGCGCCCGGCAGTGATCTTCACTCGGGGGAGAGGGATCTGTTGGCCGGGGAGAAGACCAAGGAGGCCTGCGGTGAGCAGAAAGGCGAAGCATTTCATCCTGTCCATGGACGGCGGCGGAATCAGAGGCATCATCCCCTTGCGCGTTCTGGAGGCCCTCGACGGGCGCTTGCGCCGCGCGGGCGTGACCCGGCCCCTGCACCAGATTTTCAGTCTGATCTGCGGCACCTCTGCCAGCGGCCTTGTTGCAGCGGCCCTTGCCGCACCGCGCAACGGCGGCGCCGGGGGAGAAGCGGCGGGCACCCTGTCGGACCTGCGCCATTTCTTCGAGGTCGAGGCGCGCGAGCTGTTCACCTACAGCTTCAGCAAGCGCCTGGGCCGCTTTGTCACCAACCCGCTTGGCCTCTTCGACGAGCGCTATGATGCCCGCCCGCTGGAGCGGATGCTGAAGGACCGGTTCGGCTGGACCTCCATGGCCAGCGCCCTCACCCATGTGATGCTGCCGGCCTATGACATCGAACGGCGCAATCTGGTGATGATGTCCAGCGCGCCGGGGACCGATGGGGCGCGGCCGGATGATTATTACTTCTGGGAAGCGGTGCGCGCCTCCATGGCCGAGCCGTCGTTCTTTGAGCCTGCCCGCATCGACAATCTCACCCGGGGCTGCAACGAGGCGATGATCAGCGGCTCGGCCATGCTCGGCAATCCGGCGCTGGCCGCCTATGCGCAGGCCCGCCGCATGGGCTGGGCGGCGGAAGATATCGTGGTGATCTCGCTGGGTACCGGCCATGCTGGCGGACGGGCCTTCGAATTCGGGCCTGCCTGCCGCTGGGGCGCGCTCGGCTGGATGCTGCCGTCGAACGGCGCACCGCTGCTCTCGGTGCTGCAGGACGGGCATGCGGCCGCCACCGCCGGTCTGGCGGAACAGGTTTTCGCCGATCTCGACGGCCCCGCCTATTACCGCTTTGACGGCGAGCTGCCGCCGGAGGCCGAGGAGATGGACAATGGCCGGCCCGGCAATCTCATCCTGCTCAACGGCGCGGCCGACCGGATCATCCGCGATCAGACGCTGGTGCTGGATGAACTGGCGGCACTGATTGCAGCCAGCTACGAAGAGGCTGAGGAGGCCGGCACGACTGCCGGAAAGGAGCGGGAAGCGGCCTGAAAAGGGGGCTAAAAGGACACATGAAAGACCGGCCCGGAAGCGGTGGCTGACATGTCCGTGATCGCGGCAGGCTTGCCCTCAGCGCCCGACTCTGTTGAGATTCACCGGCAAGGGTCATCATGGCCCGCGCCACGGATTTCAGTGCTCATGGCTTATCTTTCCTGTGTTCCCCGGCCAACTGCGGCCCGGCGTCTTGCTTTTGCCCTCACCGCTTTGGGGCTTTCCGGCCTGTTTGACGCTGCCCAGGTGGTGGAAGCCTCCGGCACGCCTGTGGCAAAGCCGGCCGCACGCGAGGCGGCGGCGTCACGGCAGCCGCGCAATCTGGATCCCAATGCTCCGGCCAAGGATTATTTCGGTGCCATGAGAGACCCGGCGCCGCTCGCCTCCCGCGCCATCGGCTCTTACGCCAAGGGCTGCCTGGCAGGGGCCTCGGCCCTGCCCATCAATGGCCCCTCCTGGCAGGTCATGCGCCTGTCGCGCAACCGCAACTGGGGCCATCCGGCCCTGATCAGCTTTCTGGAGGACTTCGCGACGAAGGCCCCGAAGGTGGGCTGGCGCGGGCTGCTGGTGGGCGATCTGTCCCAGCCGCGCGGCGGGCCGATGACCTCAGGTCATTCCAGCCACCAGATCGGCCTGGACGCGGATATCTGGCTGACGCCGATGCCGGACCGGGTGCTGAGCCGGGACGAGCGGGAAAACATCTCCGCCATCTCCATGGTCAAGCAGCCGCAGGATGTGGCAGGCGCCGACCGCAGCGTGGACCCGCGGCGCTGGACCGATACTCATGCGGCGCTGATCCGCCTTGCGGCGAAAGACCGGCGCGTTGCGCGCATCTTCGTCAATCCGGCGATCAAGAAGGCGCTGTGCCAGTTCGAAACCGGCGACCGGGCCTGGCTGCGCAAGGTGCGGCCCTGGTGGGGCCACGACTATCATTTCCACGTGCGCATGTCCTGCCCGGCGGGCAGCGTGGGCTGTGCCGATCAGGACGAGCCGCCGCAGGGCGACGGCTGCGGCACGGAACTGGCGTCCTGGCTGGCGGACGGCCCGTGGGTGCCGAAGATCGACCCGGAAACCGGCAAGCCGCCCCCCGTACAGAAGAAACGCCCGCTGGCCCTTGCCGCCCTGCCGAAGACCTGCGGCGAGGTTCTGACCGCCCGTTGAAGGCTTGGGCCGCTGAGGCCCGGCGGGTCTGAAGCTCAGAGCCCGGCCAGCGGGAAGATGTCGGCCTTGCGGATGGTGAGGCGCCCGGTTTCGCCAGCGTTGACATCCGTGGTCGACGGCACTTCCAGCTCCAGAGCCTCTCCCGGCGCACCGTTGCCGGTGGCGCGGACGATCAGGCGGCGGCCACCCGGATGGTCGATGACGCGCTGCACGGTGGCGGGGATGCCGCCGTCCGCTTCCCTCTGCCAGCCAAGATCTGCGGGGCGGACGTAGATTTCCACCGGCCCGCTCGCCTCTCCGCTGGTGCCCACCGGCTGGCCATCCACCAGCAGCGCGCCATCGCGGGCCTCGCCGGTGAAGCGGTTGGCATCGCCGAGGAAGCGGGTGACGAAAGGCGAGGCCGGGGTGCGGCAGACATCGCGCGGGGTGCCCTGTTGCTCGATGCGGCCTTCATTGAGGATGACCACCCGGTCGGCCAGATCCAGCGCCTCTTCCTGATCGTGCGTGACGAACAGCGTGGTGATGCCCAGCTCGTCATGGATCTCGCGCAGCCAGCGGCGCAGGTCGCGGCGCACATTGGCGTCGAGCGCGCCGAAAGGCTCGTCCAGCAGCAGCACCTTCGGGTCAACGGCGAGCGCCCGGGCCAGAGCGACGCGCTGGCGCTGGCCGCCGGAAATCTGCGAGGGGAAGCGGTCGCCAAGACCGGCAAGACGCACCAGCGACAGCAGTTCCGCCACCCGGTCCGCGATTTCCTGACGGCTGCGTCGGGTCTTGGAGACCTTCATGCCGAAGGCGATGTTTTCGGCGACGGTCATATGCGGGAAGAGGGCGTAGTGCTGGAACACGAAGCCCACACCCCGGTCGCGCACGGGGATGTTTGTGGCATCTTCCGTGCCGAAGAGGATGCGGCCCTCATCGGCATATTCCAGGCCCGCCACCATGCGCAGGATCGTCGTCTTGCCGGAGCCCGAAGGACCGAGCAGGGCGACCAACTCACCGCTTTCGATTTCCAGCGAGACACCGCGCACCGCGCGGAAGGTGTTGAAGGTCTTCACCACAGTGTCGAGGACGATTTTCATGGCTTTTCACCCTTGGCCTGATCACCGGAAAGCGGAGCACCGGCAAGCGCCGGGCGCGAGGCACGGCCTGCACCAACGCGTTCCAGAAGCAGCTTGGCGATGATCGTGACCAGCGCCAGCACCGTGAGAATGGCGGCCGCCGCAAAGGCGCCAGCCGTGTTGTAGTCGTGGTAGAGCAGTTCCACATGCAGCGGCAGCGTGTTGGTCTGGCCGCGGATATTACCCGATACCACGGAAACCGCTCCGAACTCGCCCATGACGCGGGCGTTGCACAGCACCACGCCATAGAGCATGGCCCAGCGGATGTTCGGCAGCGTCACCGTCAGGAAGGTGCGCCAGCCCGAAGCGCCCAGCGAGGTCGCCGCTTCTTCGAGATCACGCCCCTGCGCCTGCATCAGCGGGATCAGTTCGCGCGCCACAAAGGGAGCCGTGACGAACATGGAGGCAAGCACGATGCCCGGCAGGGCAAAGAGGATCTTGACATCTGCCGACTGGAGCATCGGCCCGAACAGGCCCTGCAGCCCATAGACGAACATATAGGCGACGCCCGCCACGATCGGCGAGATGGAGAAGGGGATCTCGATGACGACGATCAGCAGCCGCTTGCCCGGGAAGTCGAATTTGGTGACGGCCCAGGCGGCGGCAATGCCGAAGGCCGTGTTGATGGGCACGGCGATGAGCGCGGTCAGCACCGTCAGGCCGATGGCATGCAGCGTGTCCGGCTGGGCGATGGTGGCCGCGAAGAAGCCGAAGCCCTTGCTGAAGGCCTGCGCGAAGATGACGAGCAGCGGCGCCAGCAGCACGATGGCGCCAACGCCCAGCACGATGCCGATCAGCGTGCGGCGGATGGCCGGGCTGTCGCCGACGCGGGGCGGCTTGCGGGAGGTGTGGGCATAGGCCATGGCTCAGCCCCTCGACATGTAGCGCAGGGCACGAGCCTGCAGCAGGTTGGTGATGGCCAGCATGACAAAGGCGGTGATCAGCATGACCGAGGCGATGGCGGCGGCGGCCTGATATTCGTATTCCTCCAGCCGGATGAAGGCGAGAAGCGCCGTGATCTCGGTCTGGAACGGCTGGTTGCCGGCAATGAAGATGATGGCGCCGAATTCGCCAAGGCTGCGGGCAAAGGCGAGCGAGGTGCCAGCCAGCAGCGCCGGGGTCAGCAGCGGCAGGATCACATTGCGGAAAATCCGCGCATCCGAACCGCCGAGCGACTGCGCCGCTTCCTCCAGCGCCGGATCAAGATCCTCCAGCACCGGCTGCACCGTGCGCACGATGAAGGGCAGGCTGGTGAAGGCCATCGCCACCATGATGCCGAGCGGCGTGTAGGCGACCTTGATGCCGAAAGGCGCAAGGAACTGCCCGATCCAGCCGGTTTCCACGAAGAGCGTGGTCAGCGCAATGCCGGCCACCGCTGTCGGCAGGGCAAAGGGCAGGTCCACCATGGCATCGATCAGCCGCTTGCCGGGAAACTCGTAGCGCACCAGCACCCAGGCCAGAATGAGGCCGAAGACCAGATTGAACAGCGTTGCCGCCAGTGCGGAACCGGCCGTGACCATGTAGCTCGCCACCGCCCGTTCGGAGGAGACGATCTGCCAATAGGCCGTTGGGCCGAGGCTGGCGGCCTTGTAGACCAGCGCGCCCAGCGGCAGCAGCACGATCAGGCTGACATAGAACAGCGTGACGCCGAGCGATAGCGGCAGTCCCGGCAGGACGCGGCGGTGCCTCATCCGGCTTCTCCTGGTGTGGCGGTCCTCAGGTGACGGTCCTCAGGTTACGGGGCGCGGCCCCTTTCAAGCCGAAACCGGCAGGCACGGGCCCGCCGATCTCAGATGCTTTGATTGCGCAGGGAAATCAGCGGTTTCCGAACAGCTTGTCAAGCTTGGCGCCGGAGGCAAAGTGCTCTTCCTGTGCCTTGTCCCAGCCGCCGAAGACGTCTTCCACGGTGACGAGGCGGACTTCGGGGAAGCTGTCCTTGAACTCGGCCTTCACCGCTTCATCATGCACCCGGTTGCCGCGGGCGGCCACGATGCGCTGGCCTTCCGGCGCATAGAGGAAGTCGAGATAGGCCTTGGCGAGATCGCGGGAGCCGCGGGCATCGACCACACGGTCAACGATGGCGACCGGGAACTCGGCCAGAATGCTGACGGACGGGGTGACGAGATCAAACTTGTCTTCGCCGAATTCCTTGGCGATGCCCTTGGTCTCGGCCTCGAAGGTGATCAGCACGTCGCCGGTGCCGCGCTCCACGAAGGTGGTGGTGGAGCCGCGCCCGCCCGTGTCGAACACCGGCACGTTGGCGAAGAGTTTTGCGATGAACTCGTCCACCTTGGCCTCGTCGCCGTTGAAGGCTTCACGGGCATAGGCGGTGGCCGCCAGATAGGTGTAGCGGGCATTGCCGGAGGTCTTCGGGTTCGGGAAGATCACCTTCACGTCGTCGCGGACGAGATCGCTCCAGTCCTTGATGTTCTTCGGATTGCCCTCGCGCACCAGGAAGGCCGGCAGGGAGTAATAGGGAGACGCGCGGTTCGGGAAGTCTTCCACCCAGTCCGCCGACACGGCACCGCCCTTGACCAGAGCGTTGATGTCCGTGGTCTGGTTGAAGGTCACCACGTCTGCTTCCATGCCTTCCAGAATGGCGCGGGCCTGCTTGGAAGAGCCGGCGTGCGACTGGTCGATGGAGACATCCTTGCCCGTCTTTGCCTTGTAATCGGCAATGAAGGCCTCGTTGACCTCGACGAAGAGTTCGCGGGCAATGTCATAGGAGGCATTGAGCAGCTTGTCGGCGGCAGAGGCCTGCAGCGGCGCGGTCAGAAGTGCGGCGGCAGCAGCACCGGCTGCCAGAAGAGCCTTGAACGTCATGATGAGAACCCCCGTTTGATGTTGCCCAAAGCATAATCAAGGCATGGCAGGACACGAGGCATGGCGGTCTTCGGCAGGCGCCAAGAGGAAAAACCTATGCCAAATTGCTGCCAATCCGGGGTGTGCTGTTCCTGTTGACAGCAAAGGACCGGGAGGAGGACGCAGGATGGCCTGCGTCCTTAAAGAATGCCCGGCAGGTGACACCGGATCACGCCGCCGCTTTGGGCGTGAAGCCGGTCACATCCACCAGCCGGGTGCAGATGCGGGCACGGGCTTCCTCGTCGTGGAAAATGCCGATGATGGCAGCGCCGCGCGCCTTGGCTTCCTGAATGAAGGAGAGCACCACTTCCCGGTTGGCGGCATCAAGGCTTGCGGTGGGCTCATCCAGTAGCAGGGCCGGATAGGCATGGGCAAAGCCACGGGCAATGTTGACGCGCTGCTGCTCCCCGCCGGAGAAGGTGGTGGGGGAAAGCTGCCAGAGCCTTTCGGGGATATTGAGCCGGCGCAGCAGATCCGCAGCGCGCGCCCGGGCCTCCTCCAGCGGCGTGCCCAGTTGCAGCAGCGGCTCAGCCACCACATCCAGTGCAGGCACACGCGGCACCACGCGCAGGAACTGGCTGACATAGCCCAGCGTCTCGCGGCGCAGGCGGATGATCTGGCGCGGCTCGGCCTTCGTCACATCGGTGCCGCCCACGACGATCTGCCCGCCGGCAGCCAGATAATTGCCGTAGATCATCCGCATCAGCGTGGACTTGCCCGCGCCTGACTGACCGGTGAGACCGATGCACTCGCCCGGTTCGACGGTGAGGCTCGCCCCTTCCATCACCGGGATTACGGCGCTGCCCTGATTGTGCAGAGTGAAGGACTTTGACAGGTTTACAATCCGGATCATGGCCTACACCTGCAGGACGGAGGAAACGAGAAGCTGGGTATAGGCATGCTGCGGATCGTCCAGCACCTGATCGGTGAGGCCCTGCTCCACCACGCGGCCCGATTTCATCACCATCAGCCGGTCGGCGAGAAGCCGCACCACCGCAAGGTCATGGGTGACGATGATCACCGACAGGCCAAGGTCGCGCACCAGCCCGCGCAGCAGGTCGAGAAGCCGCGCCTGCACGCTCACGTCCAGCCCGCCGGTCGGCTCGTCCATGAAGACGAGGCGCGGGCCGGTGACCAGATTGCGGGCGATCTGCAGGCGCTGCTGCATGCCGCCGGAAAAGGCGGAGGGGCGGTCGTCGATGCGGTCGGCGGCGATTTCCACCCGTCCCAGCCAGTCCGTGGCCTTGTCGCGGATCGCGCCGTAATGCCGGGCGCCGACAGCCATCAGCCGCTCGCCCACATTGCCGCCAGCGGAAACGCCCATGCGCAAGCCGTCACGCGGGTTCTGGTGCACATAGGCCCATTCGGTGCGCGACAGCCGCCGTCTTGCGGTTTCCGCCATGGCCAGCACGTCGCGCCCGTCATAGAGAACAGCCCCTTCATCCGGCTGCTGGTGTCCGGCAAGGCAGGACAGCAGGGTGGATTTGCCCGAACCGCTTTCCCCG
Source organism: Pannonibacter sp. Q-1 (assembly GCF_054073275.1). Classification (NCBI taxonomy): domain Bacteria; kingdom Pseudomonadati; phylum Pseudomonadota; class Alphaproteobacteria; order Hyphomicrobiales; family Stappiaceae; genus Pannonibacter; species Pannonibacter sp. Q-1. Next base: position 324,327 of record NZ_JBSXNB010000005.1, on the reverse strand, counting down.
ACGATGCCCAGCACCTCGCCGGGGTAAAGATCGAAGGACACATCGGCGCAGCCGATGCGGGCGCCATAGCGCCGGGTGAGGCCGGACACCTTCAGAAGCGGTGTGTCCGTGATGGTCTGGTGAAGGCTCATCGCACCATCTCCCCTGCCCCGGCAACCGGGCTTGCACTCAGCCGCCCGGTGTGGCCGCAGGCCTGCCGCTGGCCGCAATAATCGGTGTCGGAACAGACGAACATCCGGCTGCCAGCGTCATCGGTGATCACCTCGTCCAGATAGCTGTCTTCCGCCCCGCACAGGTCGCAGGCATGCGGCGCCTTGCCGGGAACGAAGGGGTGATCGTCAAAGTCGAGGCTGACCACCTGCGTGTAGGGCGGCAGGGCATAGATGCGCTGCTCGCGCCCCGCGCCGAAAAGCTGGATCGCCGGATTGCCCGAAAGCTTCGGATTGTCGAATTTCGGGATCGGCGAAGGGTCCATCACATAGCGCCCTTCCACCTTCACCGGATAATCATAGGCCGTGGCGATCTCGCCATGGCGGGCGATGTCCTCATAGAGCTTCACATGCATGAGGCCGTATTCCTCCAGCTCATGCATCTTGCGTGTTTCCGTTTCGCGCGGCTCCAGAAAGCGCAGGGGCTCGGGGATCGGCACCTGATAGACGAGGATCTGGCCCTCGGTCAGCGGCGTTTCCGGAATGCGGTGGCGCGTCTGGATCAGGGTTGCCTCATCGGTCCGCTCGGTCACGGCAACGCTGGCGGTGCGCTGGAAGAAGCGGCGGATGCTGACCGCGTTGGTGGTGTCGTCCGCTCCCTGATCGATCACCTTCAGCCGGTCCTCCGGCACAAGGCAGGCCGCCGTCACCTGAACACCGCCCGTGCCCCAGCCATAGGGCATCGGCATTTCGCGGCTGGCAAAGGGCACCTGATAGCCGGGAATGGCAATGCCCTTGAGAATGGCGCGGCGGATCATCCGCTTGGTCTGCTCGTCCAGATAGGCGAAGTTGTAGGCATCATCTGTCATTCGGCGGCCTCCCTGTCAGCGGTTGCGTTGCGGGCAGCTTCCGCTTCCGCCCGCAGGCGGCGCACCAGTTCCAGCTCCGCCTGGAAATCCACGTAATGCGGCAGCTTGATGTGCTCCAGAAAGCCTGTCGCCTGGATGTTGTCGCAGTGGGACAGCACGAATTCCTCATCCTGCGCGGGGGCGCCGATGTAGTCCTCGCCCAGTTCCTGCCAGCGCAGAGCCCGGTCCACCAGCGACATGGCGATGGACTTGCGCTCCGACAGACCGAAGACGAGGCCGTAGCCGCGGGTGAACTGCGGCGGCTCGGTGCGCGAGCCGGTGAACTGGTTGACGGTCTCGCATTCCGTCAACTCGATTTCGCCGATTTCGATGGCAAAGCCCAGCTCCGGAACATCCATCTCCACCGCCACCGTGCCGATGCGCAATTCGCCGACGAAGGCATGGGTGCGCCCGTAGCCGCGCTGGGTGGAATAGGCGAGCGACAGGATGAAGCCCTCATCCCCGCGCGTGATCGCCTGAAGCCGCAAAGGGCGGCTGGCGGGCAACTCCAACGGCTCGCGGGTCAGGTCCGGCGGGGTGGCATCGCTCGGCGGCTCCTCCTGGATCAGCCCGTCACGGCCAAGAAAGCCGGTGACATGCGGCACCGGCCCGCCCTCCGCCGGAGCCTGCGGGGCCGGGTCGGCGTCCCCCTCGGCGGCCAGTTTGAAGTCGATCAGCCGGTGGGTGTAGTCGAAGGTCGGCCCGAGGATCTGCCCGCCCGGCAGGTCCTTGAACGTGGCCGAGACCCGGCGGTCCACGGCCATGCCGGCCGTTTCCACCGGCAGCGAGGCGCCAAAGCGCGGCAGGGTGGTGCGGTAGGCGCGGATGAGGAAGATGGCCTCGATCAGATCGCCCCGCGCCTGCTTGATGGCAAGGGCGGCAAGATCAGGATCGTAAAGACTGCCCTCCGCCATGACCCGGTTGACGGCGAGCTTCAGCTGCTCGCGGATCTGCGGCACGGTGAGTTCGGCGACGGAGGTGTCTCCGCGCCGCTCCTCCGCCAGCCACTCATGGGCATTGCCAATGGCGCGTTCGCCACCCTTGACGGCGACATACATCAGCAAGCCTCCACGATGGTTGTGCGCGGCAGCCCGGCGATCTGGCGGCCTGCGGTCAGGAAGAAGTCGAGCCCATGCGGAAAGAGTGCATGGTTCTGCCGGAACAGCTCCGGATCGGGCAGGTTCAGCAAGGCTTCATCCGCAATGCCCGGCCCCGTCAGGCGGCAGCCTTCGGCAGCAAGCCGTTCCACTTCCAGCACCAGCGTCGCAGAGCGGTCCGGATAATCCGGGTCGCCGATGGAGAACTGCTCCATGAAGGGCTTCAGGTCCTCAAGGCGCCCGAGGGCAAAGCGGATGCTGGCGGCATCAGCCCCTGCCTCAAGGCTGGCCGCCGTCAGCACCGGAGCGCCGGTGTGGAAGGTGATCCAGCCGCGCATGGCCTCGCAATCGGCAGCCCCCGCCAGAAACACCGGCGTCGTGGTATCGGCGAGGGTCAGGAGCACGGTTCCGGCGGCTGGAGAAACGGGCAGCGGCGGCTGGGCCGCGTCCAGCGTGTGGATGGCGCCGGGGCGGGCGAGGGCTTCCAAAAGGCAGCGGAAAGCGCGCGCAGCCTCGATGGGCGCTTCGGCAAAGCCGCCAGTCAGGGCACCGGTCTGGGCACCCGTCTGGGCGTTGTTGGGCGTCATCAGTCTTCTCCGCGCACGAGGGTGAAGAAATCGACCTTGGTGGCGGCGGCCTTTTCCGCCCGCAGCTGCCGGGCGCTGGCTGCCTCTGCGGCCAGCACATCCAGCACGCGGGCCTGAAGATCTGCGGCGGCCTCCGTCTGCATCAGCGCATCCACACAGGCCGCGCGGGTGGCATGGGCCTTGCCGCGCCCCTGCACATAGGCATGGCCCACCTCGCCGCCGGGGAGCTGGACGGAGCAGCGGGTGATGGTCATCTCACCCAGATTGAAGGGCGCGCCCGTGCCGCCCATCCGCCCGCGCACCATCACCGCCCCGACTTCGGGACGGCGCAGCAGCGTGTGGTCCGGCAGATCCGGAAACAGCACGGCCAGACGCGCCGGACTGGCCTTGGCCAGCAGCGACAGCCAGCCCTTGCGCTGGCTGTGCGGCTCGTCCTCCTGGGGGGAAACGGCGGGCTTCATCGGCACCTCGACATCTTTGGATCCTGTCTATATAATAGTAGACAACTAGACATATTGATATCGCAAGGGGCCATCCGGCTCAACCGCCGTCTTGTGAAATTTTTGCGACGGGCGGCTTTCAGCATCGGGCAGGCAGAGACTTCGGGGCAGGGCAATGGCGCGCAGCGCAATCTGGAAATCCATCGTGGACACGCTTTCGGCGGAGATTGCCGAAGGCCACTACAAGCCGGGGGACAAGTTGCCGACGGAAGCGCAGCTGGCCACCCGCTTTGGCGTGAACCGGCATACGGTGCGCCATGCCCTGGGCGCGCTGGCAGAGGCGGGCACCGTGCATTCGCGGCGCGGGGCGGGTGTCTTCGTCACCATCCAGCCGACGGACTATGCCATCGGCCGGCGGGTGCGGTTTCAGCAGAACCTTGCCGCCAGCGGCCGCATGGCCTCGCGCCGCATCAGCCTGATGGAAACCCGGGCCTGCGGCGAAAAGGAAGCCGAAGCACTGCAACTGGCCCCCGGTGACCCGGTGCATGTGGTGGAGGGCGTATCCCTGGCCGATGGGGTGCCGCTGGCGCTGTTCCGCTCGGTCTTTCCGGCCGCGCGCGTGCCCGGCTTCCTGCAGGCCATGGCGGGGCGGCAGTCGATTACCGAGGCGCTGGCCGATTGCGGCATCGCCGACTACACCCGTGCCCAGACCCGCCTGACAGCCAAGCTGGCCCGCCCCGTGCAGGCCCTGACGCTGCAGATCGCCGAAGCCGCGCCGATCCTGCGCTCCGTCTCGGTCAATGTGACGGAGGATGGCAAGCCGATCGAATATGGCATCACCTGGTTTGCCGGGGACCGGGTGTCCCTCACCATGGCACCGGAATAGGCCGCCGGAGAACAGAAGACCCCAGCGGCCGCGGCGTGACGGCGGCGCGGATATGGGGTAAGCAGCACGCCGCAGGCGGGCGCGGTGTCCGGCCTGATGTGCGGAACGTTAAGACATGCTGCGTCGCCTTGGCCTTATCGGCGGACTGACCCTTCTGAGCCGGCTGCTCGGCTTCATCCGCGACCTCATCATGGCTGGCGTGCTTGGGGCAGGCCCTATTGCCGATGCCTTCATGCTGGCCTTCCGCCTGCCGAACCACTTCCGCGCCATCTTTGCCGAAGGCGCCTTCAACGCGGCCTTCCTGCCCACCTATGCGGCGACGCTGGAAAAGGACGGGCCGGACAAGGCACGCCATTTCGGATCGCAGATCCTGTCCTGGCTGATGCTCGCCAATCTGGCGCTGCTCGCCTTTGCCTGGGTGGCAACGGGAACGCTGATCACCCTGCTGGCGCCGGGGCTGGGCGCAGAAGACCCCGCCCGGCCCATGGCCATCGAGCTGACGCGCATCACCTTCCCCTATCTCCTGTGCATGTCCATCGTGGTGCTGCTGTCGGCGGTGCTGAATGCGGAGCGGCGCTTTGCTGCGGCCGCGGCTGCGCCCGTGCTTTTGAACATCGCCATGATCGGCACGCTGCTGGCCGTCAGCCAGTTCCCCGATGCAGGCAGCGCGGCGGCCTGGGGTGTGCTGGCGGGCGGCATTGCGCAGGTTCTGCTGCTGACGGCAGCCACCTTCCGCAGTGAGTTCTCCGTCAGCTTCTGCCTGCCGAAGCTTGATCCGGGCGTGCGCCTGTTCTTCCGCCGCCTCGGGCCGGCGCTGCTTGCTTCCGGCGTCGTGCAGATCGCCATCTTCGCCGACACGATCCTCGCCAGCTTCCTGCCCTCCGGCGCGCTCTCCCACCTCTATTATGCCGACCGGCTGTATCAGCTGCCGCTGGGTGTCATCGGCATCGCGCTGGGAACGGCACTGCTGCCGGAGGTGAGCCGGGGCGCAGCAGCCGAGACGGACGAAGCCCGGCAGAAGCTGCGCGCCACCATGGATCAGGCCTTCAACATCTGCCTTGCCGTCGGGCTGCCGGTGGCGGTGCTGATGGCGGGGCTCGGGGAACTGGCCATTGCCGCCTTCTTCCAGCGCGGGGCCTTTGATGCCGCCGCCACCGCCGGGGCAGGCGCGGTGCTGCTGGCCTATTCGCTCGGTCTGCCTGCGGCTCTGGCTGTCCGCTCCCTCGTTGCCTCCTTCCACGGGCGCGGCGACATGGTGACGCCGCTGAAGATCCTCGCCGTGGCAACCTTGGTGAATGTCGCGCTGAAGGCCACCCTCTCCGGTCCCTGGGAAGCAGCTGGCCTTGCGGCAGGCACCTCCGCAGGCGTGTGGATCTACGCCATGGGGCTTTATCTGACGGCACGCCACCGCGACTACATGGGCACCCCGCCCGCCCGGCTGACCGTTCTGCTGCTCAGCGGCACGGTGCTGATGGCGGGCCTGATGCTGCTGCAGGACCAGACGCTGGTGCTGTTCTCGAGCCTGCTGCCGCAAAGCCTCAGTGCGCTCGTGCCCTTTGCCACCCTGACGCTGCTGGCAGGTGCCGCCCTCGGCCTCTACGCCGTCATGCTCTACCCGGCCCGCGGGTTCCTGCGCCGCCGCAGGCGCTGATTTCCTTCTCCCTTGACATGCAAAACGGGCGGCCAGTCTTCCAGCTGGCCGCCCGTCTTCTTTCATCTCACCCCTGACCTCAGGCGTGTGAGGCTCCACCCTCGTGCGCGTCACCATGCGGCTCTGACGGGCTGTCATCGCGCGGAATGCGGAACCAGGCCACATAGAGCGCGGGCAGGAACAGGAGCGTCAGAACCGTGCCCACCACGATGCCGCCCATCATGGCATAGGCCATCGGCCCCCAGAACACCTCGCGGGAGATCGGGATGAGCGCGAGCGTCGCCGCCGCGGCCGTCAGCATGATCGGCCGCATACGGTGCTCGGTTGCCTCGATCACCGCCTTCCACGCCGGCATGCCCTCCTGCCGCAGATGCTCGATCTGCACCACAAGGATGACCGAGTTGCGGATGAGGATGCCGATGAGGGCAAGGATACCGAGGATGGCGACGAAGCCCATCGGTGCATTGCTGAGCAGCAGCGCCGCCACCACCCCGATGAGGGCAAGCGGTGCCACGGCGAACACCAGGAACAGGCGGCTGAAGCTCTGCAGCTGGATCATCAGGATCGTGGCCATGATGAACAGCATCAGCGGAGCCACGGCCGCAATCGGCCCCTGCGCCTCGGCGCTCGATTCCACCGAACCGCCGATCTCGATGTTGTAGCCGGCCGGAAGCTCCTTCTGGAACTGCTCCACCTGCGGCTTCAACTGATTGACAATCGTCGCCGGCTGGGTCGATCCGATCACCGCAGCCTTCACCGTGATGGTGGGGATGCGGTCACGGGTGGCGATCAGCGGCTGTTCCACCTCATTGCGGAACCGGGCGACCGTCGACAGCGGGATGGACTTGCCGCTGGTGCTGGGCAGCTGCAGGTTCTTCAGCGTCTCGACGGAGCCCCGCTCGGAGGCCTGGGCGCGGCCGATGACATCGATCAGGTAGATATCGTCCCGGACCTGGGTTGCCGAGGAGCCCTGCACGATGCTGCCCAGCGCCGAGGCAATATCCTGCGAGGAAATGCCGAGCTGGCGGGCCTTGTCCTGCAGCACATCCACCTTCACCACACGCGTGGGCTCGTTCCAGTTATAGGCGACGTTTGAAAGCAGCGGATGGGCGTTGAAGATGGTGCCGAACTTCTGCGCCAGCTGGCGCACCTGCTGCACGTCCGGGCCGCTGATGCGGTACTGGACGGGCTTGCCCACCGGCGGCCCGATGTCGAGAAGCTTCACGAAGACATCGCTGCCGGGAAAGGTCTTCGCCGCATAGGCCTGCAGATCCGCACGCAGCCGGTTGCGGGCCTCCAGATCCTTCGTGACGATGACGATCTGGCCGAACCACGGGGCCGCCGCCTGTACGTCATAGGACAGGATGAAGCGCGGCGCGCCCTGGCCGACATAGGTTGACCAATGGTCGATATCCGGATTGCCGGCCAGCTTTTCCTGCTCCAGCTGGGCCATCTGCCGGTTGGTTTCGGCAATCGTGCTGTTCTGAGGCGTGTTCCAGTCGATGATCAGTTCGACGCGGTCGGAGGCCGGGAAGAACTGCTGCTGGACGAAGTTCATGCCGCCAACCGAAAGGCCGAAGGCCGCGACAGTCAACATGATGGTGACCCAGCGCCAGCGCATGGCAAGCTTCAGCATCCAGGCAAAGGCCGCAGCGGTGCGGCCCTTTTTTTCGTGATGGGCCTTCATCGTCTTCGGCAGGATCGTCACACCAAGGAGGGGCGTGAACAGAACCGCCACGATCCAGGACACGATCAGCGACACGGCAATGACGACAAAGAGCGTGAAGGTGAACTCGCCCGCCGCACTGCTGTTGAGCCCCACCGGGATGAAGCCCGCGACCGTCACCAGCGTTCCGGTGAGCATCGGGAAGGCGGTGGACGTGTAGACGTGGGTGGCCGCTTTCCTGAGGGTGTCACCCGCTTCCAGGCGCGACACCATCATCTCCACGGCGATCATGGCATCATCCACCAGAAGGCCCAGCGCGATGATCAGTGCGCCCAGCGAAATGCGCTGCAGCGAGATGCCGGTGTATTCCATGAAGACGAATGTAATGGCCAGCACCAGCGGAATGGAGATCGCCACCACCAGGCCGGCGCGCATGCCAAGGCTGATGAAGCTGATCGCCAGAACGATGGCCACCGCCTCGAACAGGGCCTTGGTGAAGCCGGAGACAGCCTCCTCCACCACTTTGGGCTGGTTCGACACCAGCTCCACAGTCACCCCGACCGGCAGATCCCGGACGACGCGCTGCAATTCGGCTTCCAGCTCCTCACCGAAGGTCAGCAGGTTTGCCCCTGCCTTCATGCCGATGGCAAGGCCGATGGCAGGCTGGCCCTTGAAACGGAACAGCGAAGACGGCGGGTCCACATAGCCGCGGCTGATCGTGGCAATGTCCGTCAGCGGGAAGTAACGGTCATTCACACGCAGGTTGATCGCCTTCAGGCTTTCTTCCGAGGTGAACTGGCCGTTGACGCGCAGGGCGATCCGCTCGGCTCCGGCCTCGACGAAACCGGACTGGGTGACAGCGTTCTGCGCCTGCAGGGTCTCGACGATGGCCCGCTGGTCGATGCCCAGCGCCGCAATCTTGCGGGTGGAGAACTCCAGAAAGATCACCTCGTCCTGCGCACCCAGAATGTCGATCTTGCCGACATTTTCCACGGTCAGCAGCTTGGCGCGGGCATCTTCCACCAGATCGCGCAGCTGGCGCTGGGTCAGGCCATCCGACGTGAAGGCAAAGATGTTGCCATACACATCGCCGAAGGAATCGTTGAAGAACGGCCCGAGCACACCGCTGGGGAACTCACCCTTGATGTCATTGATCATGTTGCGGACGCGCAGCCAGTTGCCGGTCACGTCCTTCGCCTTTGTCGTCGGCAGAAGCTCCACGAAGACCGTCGTCTGGCCGGCCCGCGTTTCGCTGCGGGTGTAGTCCAGCGCCTCCAGCTCCTCGAGCTTGCGCTCGATCCGGTCCGTCACCTGCAGCCGCATTTCCTCCGCAGAGGCGCCGGGCCACTGGGCGCTGACGATCATGGTCTTGATCGTGAAGGCCGGATCTTCCTCGCGGCCAAGGTTGATATAGGAGAAGACGCCCGCCAGCAGGAAGACGATCATGAAGTACCAGACGAGGGAACGGTGCTCCAGCGCCCAGTCAGAGAGATTGAACTTCTTCACTTGACCGTCTCCTGATCAACTCGAATGGCCTGGCCTTCCGTGAGCATGTTCACACCTGCCACGACCACGCGGTCGCCCGCCTCAAGCCCTTGCAAAACCGCAACCCGGCCGCCTTGAGCGGCCGTTTCATCCACGCTCACCTTGCGGGAGACCACCTTGCCGGCGGCCTCGTCCACCACCCACACCGACCGCGCATCCCCTTCCGCGCGGATGGCGGATGCCGGAAGCCAGAACCGGGCTTCGGAGTGGACATCGGCAAAGGCCATGATGACGGCACCCAGCCGCAATGCCTCGGGCGGGTCCACCAGTGTCAGCCGCACGCGCCGGGTGCGGGTCGCCCCGTCAGCCTCCGGGCCGATTTCGCGCACGATGCCTTTTGCCTGCACCCTGGGGTCGAGCTGCAGGGCCACACCAAAGACGGCCCCCGGCTTCAGCGTGCCGCTGGCTTCCTCGGGCACGTCGATCACCGCATCGCGCTCGTCCGGCTTGGCCACCGTCACCACGGTCTGCCCGTCGGTGACGACCTGCCCCACTTCCGCCGAGGTGCCGGTGACAACTCCGTCGAACTCGGCCAGCAGGCGGGCATAGCCCAGCTGCTCCTGCGCCTTGTCCAGATTGGCTTTGGCCCTTGCCACGGCCGCCTCGGCAATCTTGCGGTCCTGCTCGGCCGTCTCGAAAGTGGCCAGAGCACCGGACTGGCGCTCGAACAGGGTCTTCTGCCGCGCTTCGGTGGTGATGGCATTGCTCAGCTGGGCATTGGCATTGACCAGATCGGACTGGGCGCTTTTCACCGCCAGTTCCAGTGACACCGGATCGATGGTGGCGAGCACATCGCCCTTGCGGACGATGTCGGCCGTCTGCACATCGCGGGTGACGATGCGGCCGAGCACTCGGAAGCCGTAGTCCGTCTCGACACGGGCCGCGACGGTGCCGGGCAGGGTCAGGCGGGTGGCAGGCGCTTCCTCCACCCGCACGGACAGCACCGGGCGCACCGGTGCAGCCTCTTCGGCCTCATGCGGCTCGCATGCCGCCAGAGAAAAGCCGGCGAGCAACAGGAATGAAAGACTGGCAGCGCGTCTCATTGGGCGGCCTCCTCAAAACTGACGGTTTCGCCGGGACTCAGGAATTTGGTGCCGTTGATGACCACCAGTTCCCCCGCCGTGACGCCTGAGGCGACCGTGAAGGCACCGCTGCTATAGGCCAGCACCTCGACCGGGCGCAGCAAGACCTTGCGCTCTGCCGGGTCCACCACCCAGACAGCCGTGCGCCCGGCATCCGAGGCCATCGCCGGGGCAGGAAGCTCGATCACAGGCACGGGCTGGTAGCTCAAGGTGGCGGTCACCGGACTGCCAAGGCGCAGGGAGGCGGTGTCCTCAAGCTGCATCTTCACCCGGATCGTGCCGGTGGACGGGTCAATCGCCGGGGAGATTTCGCGGATCACCGCCTTGGCCGGCGTGCCGCCGCTCAGGGGCGAGACCAGCACCAGCGGTTCCAGCTTGCGGTCCAGAAAGACCGATTCATCCAGATTGAGCACCACATCGAGCGGGCCGTCATGGGCAAGGGAGAAGACCTGCTGCGAGGCCTGCGCCACCTGCCCCACCTCGGCGCTGCGGGCGGTGATCACCCCGTCCGCATCGGCCTTGAGGCTGGTCCGCTCAAGCGCATCGCGCGCCCGGCCGGCCTGCGCCTGCGCGGCTTCCACATTCGCCTGCGCGCGCGTCAGCTGCTCCTGGGCGCTGTCCAGCGAGGCCCGCGTGGTCACGCCGCTTTCAAACAGCCGCTGCTGCCGGTCAAAGGCCTGCTGCGCCTGCGTGCGTTCGGCCATGGCGGAATTGAGCGAGGCAACCGCCACGTCCAGATCCGCCTGCTGCTCGCTCGGATCGATCCGCGCCAGCACCTGACCGGCGGTGACGCGGTCGCCCACATCCACCAGCCGCGCGATGATCCGGCCCGTCACCTGAAAGGAGAGGTTCGACTGCACCCGGGCGCGGATTTCCCCCGTCGCCGTCACCGTGTCCGGCACGGAGACCTCGTGCACCTTCGTCACCTGAACCAGCCGCTCAGGCTTCTGCTGCGGCTCACCCTGCGGCCCGCAGGCCGCCAGAAGGCCGGCAGCAAGCGCCCAGGGAATATGTGTGGCTATCCGTCGCATGATTGCCCCTTCGTAGAAAGATGCGGCAAATTATTATTGACTGACTCGAAGGTCAATGAAAAAACAGCAATCAGGTAAATGCCACGGCCCGATGAGCTTGCCTCACCGGGCAGTGGCCAAACCCGTGCAGCGATTGAGCCTCTTCAAGGCGTGATGCGTCAGCATCGAAAGCCTTGATGGAAATGCTGCGCCAGAACAAAAAACGGACCCGGAAGAATGACACCAAAGGCCAAGCTCACCCGCGCCGAACGCAAGGCCCTGCGCCCCGCCCAGATTCTGGATGCGGCCTTTGAGGAATTTGTGACACACGGCTTCACCGCCGCACGGGTGGAAGATATCGCCGAGCGCATCGGCGTGACCAAAGGCACGGTCTATGTCTATTTTCCCACCAAGGACGAACTGTTCACCGCCATGCTCAATCACATTGCGGTGCCGCTGGAAGATCTGGTGGCAGAAACCCGCAGCCTCACCGGCACCTGCACGGAGCGGCTGCAGCGGCTGATCCTGCTCAGCTATGAAAAGGTGGTGGAGGACCGGCGCATGCGCGAGCTGATGCGCTTCGTCGTTTCGGAGAGCAGCCGTTTTCCGCAGGTCGTCGACCTGCACCACACCCAGTTCGTCGAGCCGCTGATGGACCAGATCCAGCGCATTCTCGACGAAGGCATCGCCTCAGGCGAATTCCGCAAAAGCCCCACCGCCACCGCCAGCGTCATCGCAGGTCCCGTGCTGGCCATGATGGTCGAACATCTCATCTTCGCCGGCCGCCAGCCCATCAACCTCGACACCCACATCGCCGGGCATCTGGATCTGGTGATGGCGGGGTTGAAAGCGTAGAGGACACGCCGCTGCAAGCGCTGGCCCGTTGCGCAGCTGCGGACGCGTGTCAATTTTCAGGGAAGTGAATGGCGGAGAGGGTGGGATTCCACTCCGCGATACCCAAAGAGCGCAGAATTCCGCCAATTCTTCAAGGCGGCCAACACGTTGCGATACCCGGAGCGATACCGCGGCCGATACCAAGCGTCAAGCGTACTGTATCTCTCTTATGTGCGCAAAGCGCCGCCGCCATTTGTTCGGCTTTGGGTTGCAATTCTTGTTCTCGTCAATTTATAAAATTGATTTCAAATAGGGGGTAGATATGTACGAAATTGGCAGAATAAGGGCGTTAATCGATGAAAAGCGGGCGGAGTTCTCTGGGTTCCTAGAGCTGGTGAAGAAGGTTGCGGAAGATGCCGAGAAATTTTTCGGGAAGTCGGTAATTCTTCGCGTCTACTCGCGGTCAGCCAAACAAGGCGACAGTGAGATTAAAGAGCCGCTAAAGATACTTCTGGCCTGTGAGAGGCCGATTTCGTTACGAACCTTACTACAGGTTACAGATATAATTGGCATTACTATTGTTGTGCAATACTTAGATCAAATCCCAATGGTTTTGGATTTTATGAAGGGGAAACTGGAAGAAAAGAATGTGTTAGAAGAATATAGGAAGGAGCATAAGGAAATATACTTTGCTACCCATTCGATTTTTCGTAGTAAAGGCGCATTGCATCATAATATTCCTTGTGAAGTCCAATGTAAAACTATGTTGCACGACGCTTGGTCGGCAAAAATGCATGATTTGACCTATAAGCCGCAAGGTTCATTAGATGATAGGATCAAAGAACTCGTCGAGTCTGTGAGTCAAGCAATTGAGGGAATTGAATATCAAAGCAAGATCATGCGTGACATGATTACCTCGAGACAAATATCAGAAAGACGACCTTTCGATGAGAGTCTGCAAGTCCTTTTTAAAGGCGTATCTAGTGTAATTCAAGATTCGTGGGGTAGTGAAGGTACGGAAGAGTTTTTCAGAATCGCCGGAAAAATTAGAGATAATTCCAGTAAAATTTGTGAGTGTGAGATAGATGATGGTATAATTCGAGATCTATGGAATGAAATACTTCCGCATTGCGCATCTGGCCCAAATACACGGTTTGGCTGGGTTCTTTTTGGGGAGTTGATCGCTTGTAGGCCGCATCCTGTATTAGTACAGAGATTTCAAGAAATAATTGACGAATTTCTTCACAATATAAATACAAGTATCCCTAGTGAAGAAAGAGAAGTGGAAATTTTCGAAAGAGAACTAACCACTATCCCATTGCTGTTTTATGTAGTGCAAGATTTTCAGAGGGCATTTGAATATACTGAAAGAATAATGAATGATAATAGAGAGATTATTAAATCTGAAAGACGAAAATTAATTATGAAGTTTAACAGGCTGACTTGGCTATGTGAGCGTGAAATATTAAATCCCAGCAAACGGGAGCGCAAAGAGGAGATTAAGGTTCAAGTGCTTGAGCAACTGGAGGAGCTGAAAGCGTCTCTCGATGAGGAGATGGCATCTTCGTTTGAGGACACTGAAGGCTTGGTCAAAATCGTCTTCGGAGAGACAAAGGCAGATATAAGGGAAGGAATAGATCTTTGCATTAAGTCAGCTCAAGACGCCCCAGATGAGGAGGCCGAAGTCGCAGCTGCTTATGCAGAATGGAGAATGCAAGTCGGATGGCGTCGATATTTCGACTTAGCTGAGCGGAATTGATAAGCCGTGGTCAGCCAAGAAATGGCCGACCACGCAGAAATGGGCGACGAAGAAAGGGACGTTTAACGATTGTGATCATTTTTAGCTCCTACTTTTTCAGACGGGTACAGCTTACCTTCTGGTAGCCTCTCCAAACAGAGCTTTATAGCTCCTTTTAATGCCTTAATCCACAGGAATTAATATATGGTTAACAAATCGAGATTCAATAGGTTTTTCAATGACCAATCGCATTCTAACCCCTGATCTAAACCTCTATTTCGAAAACGTCGTTGGGGCCTTTCGGGTTCCATTAAATGCGCTGAAACCGATGAGAGCTCGACCAGAGGGGATCAAAAATGCGCGATTATTAATGGAAAAGGCAGCTGTTGGAGAGGTGCCGAAAAGAATGCCAATTGAAGTTAGGCGTCGTAACGGTTTTTGGGAAATAATTGATGGCAACTCAACATACGCAGTTGCGACGGAGGAGGGCTGGACCGAAATACTCTGCATTGAATGCACAGAAGCTTCTGAAGATTAGAAATGGTATTTCGAGGCCAATCGCCGCTGAATGGGCAGTCAAACAAAAGCTAAACGGCCGAAAACACTAGAAAAAAGCAGCTGGCTTTATTGCTCATAGCCTGAGCGGCATTCCGCCGGGATCTCCCGGATCTCCGTCGTTGCCTCCGTCGGGACCGCCTCCCGAATTCTCTGGATCAGCGCCCGGGCAATCTCGATCCCTCATGTACCTCCATATCTCAAAATAACCCCGGTCTGATTTTTCGATCGGACCGCAAAGGATCGTCAATGGATCGCGGTCGATAATCACGACCCTCTCGAACCACTCGAGCAAATCGTCCGGAAGCCTCCGGTGAATTTCTGCGACGGATGGGTGTTCGAGAAAATCCCTCCGTCCGTGACGTGCCCTGAGGACGTCGCGGATCAGAAGTTTCATCGGGCGTCGGGTTTCGGTGTGGTGCATACGAATTTCTCCTGAAAAATGGTGCAAAGATTGTTGGTCGTGAGGGGGACAAAAGCCAAGCGAGAACAAGGAAAAGCCAGACCGCCCTTCGGCGCGTCGTCACACGACGTCGCTTCCGGATACGGACAAGGGCGTCGTGCCGCCATCTATCGAGACACGATCGTCGACGTCCGCGAGAGATCGAGGGTTCAAAACTGGATTTCCGCGACCTAATACCCATTGCCACCTCCGGAAGGTGCTGTGAGGGCCGATTCTGGCGTCAACACATTTGAATTCTTGTCGATTTCGGCGTCCAGGCGCCTCTTCAGGCGGGAGACCTCTCGAGACGTCGCGGCCTCAACCAGGCCTGAATTCCTCATGGCGCTTTCAAGTTCCGACGCCCGTTGCTCGGCACGACGTCGCGACGCCCGTTCTTCCGACGCCTCCCGGGAAAGGTTTTCGATCTGCTGGGCGAATTCCGATCTGGTTTGCCTTCGGATCTTCGAAGAATTCACCCCATCCCAAATCGACCGGAGGAACGCCCCAAATTTTCGGTACGGCGCGACGCCCTCAAGAATTCGAGCCGCCTCCCGCCTGGCGCGTTCAAGAACTCCCTGAGCCTGTCGCTCCAGACGAGTCGCCCGGGCTTGAGCGGCTTTCGCCTCCGCCGCCCGGAGCTCCGCGTCGTTCCGGATGTTGGTTGCTTCAGCTTTGATCCTTTCTGCGTATGCGGAGCCCTTGGATTTAACTACCTCCACATATCTGGCGGCACGTTCTTCCGCCGCTTTCACGGCTTGCGCCGCCACCTGCTCGGCATGCCATGCTTCACGGGAAAGGCGACGCCGCGCGGGTCCCAGTCGTGTGAGCCCGGAAGGCACCCCGACGGCCTTGTGATACGAATCCTGCCACCCCCTCATGGCGTCGCGAAAGGCGCGGTCTCCAATGCGGTTGAGGTCTTTCTTGCTGTCACTGGTCGGGTGTGAATCCATCACGCGGCGCTTCGCCTCGTGCCCTGGATGCATCCGGAGTGCTCTGAGCTCCTGGTCCGAACGGGGCAGTACAAAAGCATGGAGATGCGGATATCGTTCGTCGGTGTGTCTGATCACCGTCATCAGGTCGTCGCCGAATTGGGAGTGAAGCCACTCGACGGTCCGTTGCTCCCAGCTCTTCAGGGATTCATGCTCTGCCGGATTTCCATCCAGTTCCTTCAATGGCGTCGGGTAAGACGCCACGACGGTCAGAAGGCTCTTCTGGTCTTTCCGGACCTTTCGCGTTTGTCCATTCTTCAGAGTTGTTGTCGCGGCGTCCGCCAGTTCCTCGTGGAGCGCGGCCAGTTCGTCCAGCCCAATGCCGCGGACCAGTTCCGGACGCGCGGGGGATTCGACATGCAGGGAAGCTTCCGGGTCGCGTCGCGCTTCGGCGAGCACCCAGCCGATATCTCGGCCTTGGGCGTCTTTTTTCCGGGCATAGGCCTCTAGGTGTATAAATTGAAACCCCATTATGAAATTGTTCGTTACAGGGACTGCCGGCGCAACAAGCCGACGGTGTTTTATGCCGCTGGCGGGTAAGAATTAGTGACCGACTAAAGCTATTGCGGTGCCCTTCATAGCATCGGCTCTCCGAGGGCCCTTCGGGATTTTCGTCGGCGGTTTGACACATGCGCGCCGACGATAAAGCCTTAGTCATATGCCTACTCACAGGCAGACGACTAAGGGCTTTGAAATGCACGTTTCAGCGACGTCCAGATCCGGACGCCACATGAGGAATACGTAGTGTTCCGGCCGGATCCTTCTGCGTTCCGGCAAAGCCCCACTCTACAAATTTTCAGACCCAAAAATGTTGACGCGTGGTTGTCTGCCAATCCTTTGGCGGCTGACGCTATCGCCGCGGGCGAATTTCCGGATCGGCTTCTGTGGTGCCGTCCGCGGTCTCGCCAACAGCTCCTCGACGACATGCCGTTTCTCGGAACACGCGACGCCCGGGAGCGGTGGTGGAACGATATCAGTGGGACCGAAGACGAGCGCGGCCGACGTCTTGCGGACGAACTGAATGCGTTCATCCGGGCGGCAAATCCCTCCCCGAAATCCATAGAAGATCACCTTCGCGAGGATCTCGAAGCGCTTGACGCCGAACAGGCGGATGTTCGGACGCCCATTCCGGAGGAACTCCGGATCTTTCTCGACCGCATGCACCCGGCGCGACGTCGCGAAAGGGAGGCGGCGATCCGGGAGTATGTCGGTTTGGAAGACCTCTCCCTTATCGGCCTTGAGCCAGGAGCAGTAGCGTTGTCGGCGTCGACCCGTGCGAAACGCTACTTCCGGGAATTCCCCCCGCGTGATGAGAACGGTGCACCGATCCATCAGGAGACGTATCACCGCAAGCGCCGTTGCGAGAAATGGTGGCGTCGCGAACTCCGGAAGCGCCAGCGTCGTGCGCTCCTGTATGTCGAGGCCGCCGTTGGTGCCGCCGGCGGGCCCAACGTGCCGGGCCGTCCGCTCTACGTCTCGGACTATTCGCTCGAATCCTACAAGGCGCAGCTCCGAACGACCGAGGAGATCCTCGAGGGGCTCCGACTGGTCTGCATTGACGATCCGTCGATTCAGATCCCGATGAAAGAGCTGAATGCCCGTAAGAAAAAGGCCGACGCCGCCAAACGGCGGCTCCTTATGGATGCGATCCTTGCAAGGATTGAGGGGCTGGGAATGCACTTGTGCTGGATCACGATCACACTTCCGGGCGAATTCGTTTCTCACTCCACCAATGAAACATGCCGCCAGACGGAATGGGATCCGGAACTTGGCCCCGAGGAAGCCTTGAAGGCCATTCAGAAAATGCACCATGACGTCATGTGCCTGCTCCGGGAGCGGGGAGTTCGTCCAATGGGATGGTGGAATGCACAGGCCCAGCAATCGGGGACGCCTCATCGGCATCTCCTTCTGGCTTGTCCGACGTGCGACGACGCCCGTGCCGTGTGCGATGCCTTCTGGGACAAGTTCGCTTCGGTGGAGAAGGATTCACGACAGGCTGAAGCCCGCCAGAGTGACCCCGGATGCCGCGCATATGTCGTCGGTGATAGTGACCCGGCCTATGCGCCGCCCAAAGGAACGAACGGCCAGGAGGAAACTGCGGCGTCTATCGCCAAGTACATGGCTCGTTATGCGAGCCGTCATGTCGATCCGGATCTCACCGACGACAACGACGGCGAATTCCTTCGGCATGCCGCTTGGGCGTCAAGCCGACGCGTACGTACGCACACCTGGGTAGGATTCGATGCGGGACGGTCGCCCTCTGCCATGTGGGACACGCTCTGGGCAAAAGCGTCTCGCGACGGTGAAAACGCGGATCCGGAGAACCCGCGCATGCGGCTCGCGATCCGCATGATGCGCAAGGTGCAGGAGAGCATCGATCTGATTGCCGACCTGCGACGTCACCAAGAGACCCTCGAAGGTGAAGACCTGGAGCATTCCCGGGATCTGATCAAAGCCGAATCCTCCAAGGCGGCACATCGGGCGTGGCACGCAGGGATTGCCGTAGGCTTGTGGCCCGACCGCGATCTTGCACCTGAGGAGATTGAATGGCTCAGGACCGAGACCGCAGCCCTTGACGGGGGACAACAGGGCGACGTGCGACCCGAAAGGATTCATGACCTGTCGTCCGACGGTGCAAATTCGATCTGCCAGAGACTTGCAGCGGACCTCCCACCGATGCCGCTCCGGGATATTCGGGAAACGGCCTACGGTGAGCGGCGGGCAGCGACAATCGGCGTCGTGTCACCCGTCCCTCGTGCGATCCTGACGCTGGAGCAGTTCAGGAGTGCGGCGTCCCTTCGCCGTCTCGCCCGGAAGCTGGAAGTGAATTCCACCGACGTCCACGAGGATGAACGTGGAGAACGAGGCAACCTGTTGAAGGGCCTGCGACAGGCTGGAATTCAGTTCTCGAAGCGGCCAGACGGGACGGTCGTCGCTTTCGACCTGTCCGGTGAGATGATCCTTCGAACTGATCGGGATTGGGTCATCACCGACGCCAACACGGCAGAGGAAATGCTCGCTGAATGGAAGGAGGTGATGGGAAGGGATTCGAAACGGTTGGATCATCTATCAGATAATCCAACCGACCCAAGTATGAGCCCTCCGGGCTCAACTGGGGCAGGTCAGTCAGGGGAGCCGCCACCGTCATGACCGAGAGCGACGTCCATAACGATAAAATTAGGCTTCCAGAACGTGGACAAGAGTCAGTGTATGAGAGCCGCTGGGGTGAAACGGGCGGCATCCAGGCAATCCGTCCGCGGTGCGTCCGGACAAGCCAATCCCAGAAACCTTCTTCGGCCTATGGCCAAGGTTTCCGGTATTGGTTGCGCTAGATCCTGACACCGCCCTTGACCCACCGCTGGCCGTCTCGTTCGGCCTGTCGGCCTGCGGGCAGCCCCTGAAGGGTCATGCCCGTGAACGAGCATGGACGGCCATCGGCGCGTCATTCACCCGCTTCCCGGCAAAGGATTCAAGAACGTCCGACAGAGCGCTGGACAGCCTATTTCTTCGCGCGCCAAGTATGGGATTTCACGATGTCGACGTAGGTTTCGAAACCTTCGACACTGGCTTCCGTTCTGTCGACGGAATAAAATTCATCAATTCGCTCTGGTAATACTTCGGTGGAACCGCTCTCCAAACTGCAATTGAAAATGTCTATCATTCTCGCAGGCTCCCGGGTTTTATCGCCATTCAAAGCGAAACCCGCCTCACCAACAGCTGCCTTGAGTCCCTCGAACGAACGCCCCAATTCAGCCGCATCATTCGATGAAAGACAAATGTCGTCCATGTAAAGAGATACGGTTATGCCATCAGAATTGGCGCGGCGGAGATAACCGCCAACCGCAGACTTTGTTAAGATAAGAGTGGCGAGTATTGGGGACTGGATAAAGCCGTAAGGTAAGACATATCCACCCTCATGATAGGGATTCTTTACCGTCGACCATTTTGCGAATTCTTCGGCCTTGCGAATACCGATGTCTTTTAGGACCCGCTTCAAACGGTTCCGACGAACGCTATAGAAAAATCGTTCGATATCTACGCGGCAGAAGTAAGAGTTTTTGCGATGCTCATGGAGCGCCTTAACGTGCGAGCCATCTTTGAAGTGGTAAACGAAGTCGTCAAACCTATAAAGCTCTTCGACTTTTCCCTTTACCTTCTCGCCCCATTCCACACCCCTCTCACTGGGCGCAAATATTGGTTTTCCGTTTTTCCAGTATGAATACTTGAAGTTGTCGAACATTTGATCCGGGGTAGTTGACAACCTTGCTGAGCAGTTCAATCAGGGCGCCCACGTTCTTAAGAACGAGAAGCGTAACCGTCAAAACCGCCGCAGCAAGGTCGAGACGCTTCTTGAATTTCTTCATAGCGAAACCTCCATGCTAGGCCTCGGCTACCTGCAACTCATCTTCACGATGGAGTTGTCAACTGAGAGAAAATCAATTTCCCGAAGCTAAACCAAGTCGTCCCAAGGTTGTACCCAAGGTCCAACTCAAGGTTCAGCCAGTGCGAGTGCAGCTAACGCCGAAGCCACCCGAACACTTAGTTGCTTAGAAGGAGGAATACAACTATTTTTCACCGGTTGGTCACTCACCTCCGCCCGTGCCCACGGGCTTTCCGAACACCATTCGCCGCTCCTCTTCCGTCGTTGGCTTTGGATGTCACAAGTTTATGGTTGTTGTCTTGTGTCCGGTTTTAAGTCGCACGGTTTTAAGATCGGGGTCCGCGGACACACCAGTTGTTTTACGCATAGTGGCGTAAATTCGAGGGCATCCGAATTGGCCACGTTCAACGAGTTGGCTGTTATCCCTTGTCTTTAAAAACGATCCGACTTACCGCCACTGGGTCGCTCGCGATCACAGGATCTTCGAGCACTTTTTCAGCCCATTCGAGAGCCTCTTTACTTGGGCTCATCATCTTCCCGATAGCCTGGGCGTCGTTGGCCCAGATTTCGGAGCGGATCAAACCATCATCCTTCAGCTCCTTGAGCATCTCAAGGGTTGCCATGCCGATTTTCAGCATCATCATCGTGGCATCCAAGTCCGCTTCGTCTGCCGCTCGCTTCACATTCCTTGCGAACGAGACGACCGAAATATGGGATGCGGTCTCGGCGACGCTGTAGCCACTCTCCAGCGACAACAATGCGACGCCCGATCCGTAGTGGGTGAGGTCGTTCCCAAGCCGCTTCACCAATTCCCGAACACGGTTCAAGGCACCGTCATCGACAGGCTCATCCGGCGCTTTTGGAACGGCTCCTTCCTGCGAAGAAGCTACACTAGGAATATGCAGCGATTGAGCACTCGGTGCGCACCCTTTCCCATCGCGAGTTTCTAACTCGCGAGAACCTCTGGGTTCGAATCCGGTCGGGATTTGGTCATAACCTGAGTAGTCGAGAGATTCACCCGTCATGGAACTGAAGCCGATAGCGGCTTCCTCGACATGTGGGAAACCTCTTTTCAGGATGCCCCACATTTGTCGAACGAGTTCTCGATTTGATGGTGAATGCACCGCGCGGGTGGTATGTAACCAGACTGCGACGCCGGGGGCCAAAACCTGAAGTCCTTTTTTCTGGAGATTCTGGTAGTGGCGGACGAACTGCAACGGGATATTGACATCAACGGTGTTGATCGGATCCAGTAGGTCAACAGTTCCACCAACGGAGTGCCGAAAATTCGTGGCAACCGCGACGATGAGGCCAAGCTGATCATCATCCACGCCTGCAAGCATGTCGATGAAATGCTGAAGTTCTGCTCGTTGCATGTCCGCGAACTTTCGTTCGGCGGCGCCCTTCAACCATCCGAATACCATGTCACTCCCCCTTGCGCCGAGGCGATCCCCTCAATTCGGATGCCTATCGCGGGGAAATTGTAGAGACGTGCTCACGCATTTGGAACCGACCACTCTGAGTTTTATTTTGACTTTTTCCTGCCCCGGGATCGCTTGTTTTTCGCGATCTCTTTGAAATTCAAGCCCTGAAACATGGAGTAGTCGATTTCCTCGTTAAGCGGAGCTTGCGCAAGATGGCGAGCTGCCTTCTCGGTCAATGACTTGAAACCGTAATCGTCGTGGGTGTCGGCCAGCTTGTGGCCGACCTGAAGACGTCGATCTCGAGCATCGATTCCGTGAGCACGTAGATCCTCGATCAAACCACCCCTCAAGGAGTGGAAGATCTCCCGACCAGAATGCTCGCGGGTTTTGACACCAGCCTTCTTGAAAAGGCGTCCCATATATTGCGACGCCGATTTTGCGGGATCGGCCAGCTTCATCAAGCCGGGGAAGAGCCAGACTTCTTGTTTCGACGCCCAGTCGATGTAGCCGATCTCCTTTAGGAATGGGTGGAGCACGAAATACCGTGTGCTAGCCCCGGTCTTGTAGGGGACCCGCCTCCAGCGCTGCATCTCTTCGTCGAAATAGATCCCGGACGTCTGAGCGACCCAGATCCCGGGAAATTTCTCCCAAATGTCTGCGCCCTTCAGGTAGGTGAGCAAGCCAAGGCGCCGTCCGGTCAGGTGCCCTAGCAGGGGCAGCATCGTGTTGTCCATCAGGCCCGATGCGACGCCCTCCCGGAAGATCCGGCTGATTTGATCGGCGCTCAAAGGTTCCGTATCGACCTGACCAGGAACGGAGTTTGGATATCGGAGGCGGACACCATCAAAGGGGTCCATATACTCATAGTCGACTATTCCGTGACGGATCATGGATTTGACGTTTGACACGTAGACCATCTGGATGGAGGTCTTCGAAAGCGGGGTGAGTTCCAACGTCTGGTTGGCGGAAATTATTTCCCGGGCGGATTTTCCCGATGGACGAGAGTTCGGGTTCGACGGGTAGAATTTCAGGAACTCGATGAACGCCTGAAGGTCGGCCCCTGTATAGGTGTCTACCGGATGATCTCCGATCAGTTCGATGAACACCTCCTTCCGCGACCTAGCAGACGCCACATCCTTCGCGGCTTCCGGGTTTCGTTTGAGCCAGCTCGATAAGTAGGTTTCGGCGACAAATGAGAACAGGGGTTTGTCGGATGGCTGTCGTTCAACAGTTCTTCGGTCCAGTTGATGAACAGGGACATGGGAATCATCGATCCGGACGGGAGCCTGATCCGGGTCGACACGGGCCACTGAGGCGATAGGCGGCTCGCATTTAGGTGCCGTCAAATCGGCGTCGGGTGTCGGGTGCCTTCTGTCGGATTGGACTGAGGCTGTTACGGACGAGGCTCCCTTCTCTTTTGCTGGAGCTATCGATCCGGAAGCCAGTCCCAACCCGTCCGCAAGCATACGGGCTTGCCGAGTGGTTTGTTCATCGGGATGAGGAGTTCGTTGTGCCCCGCTCTTTTCGTGCAGAGCGCCCTCGAGATCCTTCGCGTATTTTTCGCGGAGGCCATCGAAGTTATCGATCACCAAGGGGTTGGCATTCTCCGGGTCGGACAACTCCTTCGCCAGACCTACAAACCCGCGCATGGCTGCGTGGATCTTCTGGTCGACAGCGCTGTCCTGCGGCGGAGGGCTGGAAATGATGTGTTGGAAGGCTCGAAGCTCGCCGATGAACTCGCCGCGCAGCTCTGCGTCCTCGTACCATGGCTTCGAAGCCGCTACCTCTTCCGGGGAGGTGTCGTTCTTGTTTTCTTTCTCGTCTGCCACGCCGTGCCGTCTCGCCAGTCCGAAGAGGCGTCGTGCATAACCAATCAGCAGGTCAGCCTGACGTCGAGCCTCCCTATGAGGGCATGCGCCTAGACTGATCCTGATCGGCGCCACACGGCGTTCCGGATCCAAATGTTTCGGCCATCTGACTTGAAAAAGATAAACATTTCCCGAGCGGACGAGATTTCTCCCTGGAGGCGGGAGACGGTACTGTCGGGGGTTTTTGGTACCAGAAGGGGGAAGAGACGATTGATTGCGTCGCGCCTGACGGACGGTTTCAAGGGAGACGACGGACGATACCTTGCGCGATACCATGAACGATACCAGCCTCTTATCGAAGTTGGCCGTTCTCTGAAGATTCGCGGAATTCTGCGGTTCGCCGAAATGGCGGAGAGTGGGAAAAGTTATGGCGGAGAGGGTGGGATTCGAACCCACGGTACGGTTGCCCGCACAACGGTTTTCGAGACCGTCCCGTTCAACCACTCCGGCACCTCTCCGCGGCACACGTCAAACGTGGTCTCAAGTGGCGCGGAACATAGACAAGGGTTCCGACCCCCGCAAGAGGCAATTTCGGCTTTTGCCGGTTTTTTTGCCATGCACAGCCGGGACCGGCAGAAAGCCTTGACCGGCAAGGGGTTGAGAGTGTTTTCAGGAGCAGCAGGCTTCACTTGTGTGTCCTTTTTCCGTTCAGCCACCCGTATGCCGGTGATGCAGCAGGCCGTTCCCCGGTCAAAGCCGCCACACGCCCGGCAGCCATCGTCATGAGTGCCGGACTTGACCGCGTGGCTTCCGGGGATGCTGGATCCCCACCTTCGTGGGGATGACAGCTCCCCCCATGGCAAGCCGTCATGCCCGGCAGCAACGCCGCCTCAACATACACGCAGCGCCGCCTGCCGAGGCCACCGGCGCCCATGTGCAGACTGCACGGGACCGGCACACGAGGCGCCGTCCCGGACGAAGCGCAGCGGAGATCAGGGAACCACTCGTTCGCAGAGCGGCCGGTGGAGCTTCCGGCGGAAACCCGTTGCCAAGGCTCAGGACGATGGCGCCCCTCTGCAAGCGAGTAGACCCAGGCTCGCGCTGCGCTTGGCCGGGGCGACACTGTGCATGCTGGCAGCGCTGCGTCTGACGGCCGCGACAAAAGCTGCCGCACCATGCCTGCCCACCTTTGCCGGGGCAGGAAAAATGGCGGTTTGCGGCGGGTTGTGGATTGACTTTCCTTTGATCGCGGCGTTATACAGCCTCTGCTCAGTGAAATGGGGCCAATAGGCTCCGTGCATTGTGCTGTCTCCAGACCTCCAACCATCCAGCATTGCTGCCGGTTTTTCCGCAGGGCTGGCTGTTCCCGAAGAGAAGAAACTCCGGCATGGGCCAGGCGGCCTGCGGCGTGGTTTTGACCGGCGGGAGGGGATCCGGGGATACGGCAACAGAACGAAAAAAAGGACGTGCAAGACATGTTCGCAGTGATCAAGACTGGCGGTAAGCAGTACACCGTCGCACAGGACGACCTTCTGAAGGTCGAAAAGCTCGACGCCGAAGCCGGCGCCACCGTGACCTTTGAAGAGGTCCTGATGGTCGGCAATGGCGAAGAAACCACCGTTGGCGCGCCGCTCGTGGCTGGCGCCACCGTGACTGCGGAAGTGGTCGACCAGGCCCGCACCCGCAAGATCATCATTTTCAAGAAGCGCCGCCGTCAGAATTCCCGGCGCCGCAACGGTCACCGTCAGTCGTATACGCTGGTCAAGGTGACGGCCATCTCCACCGGCGACGCAAAGCCGGCGAAGAAGACCACCAAGAAGGCAAAGGCTGAGGAAGCTGCTGGCGAGTAATCGCCGCCACCTCAGCGCAACTTGAACAGCGAAAGACGAGGAGTTTCGTCATGGCACACAAAAAAGCAGGCGGTTCATCCCGCAACGGCCGCGACTCCGCCGGCCGCCGCCTCGGCGTCAAGAAGTTCGGCGGCGAAGCCGTGATTCCGGGCAACATCATCGCACGTCAGCGCGGCACCACCTGGCATCCGGGCAACGGCGTCGGCATGGGCAAGGATCACACCATTTTTGCGACCGTAGAGGGCAAAGTGGAATTCCAGGCCAAATCCAACGGCCGAACCTTCATTAACGTGCTGCCGGCAGCGGTAGCAGCGGAGTAAAGCCGAGTGAAACCATGTTCGCCGGCGTCCTGATCGACCCGGCGGTTCTGGTGAACCGGTCAAAGTTCAAGGGGAGATGGGACGCCATCTCCCCTTTTCGTTTTTCTTTGACCGGAGGAAGTTATGGTTGTCGAGAGTGAAGGATACTTAGACGAAAGCAGTCTGGTTGCGGCCCGGATGCCGCTGGAAGGGGTTCGTGTCCGGCTCGATACGCCGCGCAAGGACGATCTGGCAGACATTGTATTTCTCGCCAACAACCGCAAGATTGCCTCGCATCTGGCCACCATGCCCCATCCCTTCGCTCTGGAGGATGCGCGGGCCATCGTGCAGAAGAGCCAGACGGCAACTCCCCATTACGCAAGTTTTGCCATCCGCCTGAAGGCCACCGGCCGCTTCATCGGACAGGCCAAGTATGCCGCCGCCGAACCGGGCGGGCCGATCCAGGTCGGCTACTGGCTGGGCGAGCCCTTCTGGGGCTGCGGCTTTGCCACCGAAGCGCTGCACCGGCTGGTCGATCACGCCTTCAGCAACGGCGACATGTATGAGCTGCAGGGCAGCTGCCGCGTCACCAATCCGGCCTCGCGCCGGGTGCTGATCAAGAGCGGCTTCCAGTACCGCGACCAGGGCATGGCCCGGTCACTGGGGGCTGGCGGCAATGTGCCCATCGAGCGCTTCGTGCTGGAGCGCTCCGTCTGGCGCTCGCTGAAGCAATGGGGAGGCCGGTCATGAGCCGCTTGCCGGAACTGCGCACCCGCCGCCTCATCCTGCGCCCCTTGCGCGGAGAGGATTCGGAGGCCATCGCCCGCCTGTGCGGGCAGGAATTCGAGGTTGTCCGCTGGCTGACGAGCATGGCCTGGCCCTATGAAGAGGGCTCGGCCGAGGCTTTCACCGCCCGGGCGATGACCTGTGATCCGGTGGAGGAGGCGGCCGTCTTCGCCATCACGCTGGGCGGCGTCTTCATCGGCGTCATGGCGATCGACGCGCCGGGCGAACTGGCGGAAGCGGCCGGCTGCCCGACCATCGGCTACTGGCTGGGCCGCCCCTTCCAGGGCTTCGGCTATGCCGGGGAAGCAGCGGAAGCGGCGCTCGACTGGGCCTTTGCCGCTCATGGCTGCACGGCCGTTGCCGCGCGGGTGTTCGAGGAAAATGCCGCCTCGCGGGCACTCTTGCGCAAGCTTGGCTTCCAGCCGGAAGCCATCACCGAGCGCTATGCAAGGGCACTGGACCGCAAGGTGCGCAACATCGTCGTGCGGCTGGATGGCAAGGCCTTCCGCCAGCGCAAGGCAGCCGCCTGATGGGCGCGGCGGAGAGCGGCGGCAAATGGCAGGGCCTGCCGCTCGCCACACCCCGGCTGACCTTGCGCCCGGCACGGGCCGCCGATGCGGCGCAAATTATTGCTCTGGCGGGAGACATCGAGGTCTCCCGCACGCTGGCGCGGGTGCCCCATCCCTATACGGCAGAGCATGCGCAAGCCTGGCTGCAGGCGGCGATGGACGGGACGGATCTGACCATCGTCAATCTGGTCATTGACCGGAATGATGCCTTCATTGGCTCGATCACGTTTCGCGAGTTGCACGCAAGCCCCCTGATCGGGTATTGGCTTGGCCGCCCCTTCTGGGGTCAGGGCCTGATGAGCGAAGCCCTGAAGGCTGCGCTTGGCTGGTTCTTTGCCGTCACAGATCATGAGGCTCTGGAGGCAGAGGTCATGACGGGCAATGCCGCGTCGCTGGCTGCGCTGCGCAGGCTGGGGTTCCGCGAGACGGGCACCGGCACCTGCGCCAGCCTTGCCACCGGCACGGCGGCGGCTTCAATCCGCACACGCCTTGAGCGCGCGCGTTTTCTGGAATCTAGTGATGCCTGACGCGCGGGCAGCAGAAATGGACATGAGATGAAGTTCCTCGACCAGGCCAAGATTTATGTACGTTCCGGCAATGGCGGTGCCGGTGCGGTCTCCTTCCGGCGGGAGAAGTTCATCGAATTCGGCGGCCCCGACGGCGGCGACGGCGGGCGCGGCGGCGACGTCTGGGTCGAATGCGTCGAAGGGCTGAACACGCTCATCGACTACCGCTACCAGCAGCATTTCAAGGCCGGAACCGGCATCCACGGCATGGGCCGCAACCGCACGGGCGCCAAGGGCAACGATGTGGTGCTGCGCGTGCCGGTGGGCACGGAGATCCTCGAAGAGGACAACGAAACCGTCATCGCCGACCTGACCGAGCCCGGCCAGCGCCTGCTGCTGCTGCGCGGCGGCAATGGCGGCTTCGGCAATGCCCAGTTCAAGTCCTCCACCAATCAGGCGCCGCGCCATGCCAATCCGGGCCTTGAGGGCATCGAGAAGTGGATCTGGCTGCGGCTGAAACTCATCGCCGATGCCGGTCTCGTCGGCCTGCCCAACGCGGGCAAGTCCACGTTCCTGGCCTCCGTGTCGGCGGCCAAGCCCAAGATTGCCGATTACCCCTTCACCACCCTGCATCCGAACCTTGGCGTGGTCGAGCTGGACGGGCGCGGCTTCGTGCTGGCCGATATTCCCGGTCTCATCGAGGGCGCGCATGAAGGCACGGGCCTGGGTGACCGCTTCCTTGGCCACATCGAGCGCACCCGCGTGCTGCTGCATCTGGTCGATGGCTCTGGCGTGGAAGATCCGGGCGAAGCCTACCGCGTGGTGCGCGGCGAGCTGGAGGCCTATGGCAACGGGCTGGAAGACAAGCCGGAAATCGTCGCCATGTCCAAGGCCGACGCGCTGTCGCCGGAGCTGCGGGCCGAACGGGCCGCCTCGCTGGAAGCCGCCTGCGGCCGCAAGCCGCTGATCCTCTCGTCGGCCAGCCGCGAGAATGTGGACACGGCGCTGCGCATGATCATCAGGGCAATCGACAAGGACAAGGAGGACGCCGCAAACGAGGTGCCCTCCCGTCCTGAAGAGGGATGGCGTCCGTGAAGCAGGCAGCCCGGCAGCTTGGCGAGTTCAAGCGCATTGTTGTGAAGATTGGCTCGGCTCTGCTTGTCGAAAACGGCAAGCTGCGGCGCGAGTGGCTGGAGGCCATCGTCGATGACCTAGCCGCGCTGGCGGAAAAGGGCTGCGAGCTGCTGGTGGTCTCCTCCGGCTCCATCGCCCTGGGGCGCGGCGTGCTTGGCCTGCCGCGCGGGCCGCTGAAGCTGGAAGAAAGCCAGGCCGCCGCCGCCGTGGGCCAGATCGCGCTGGCGCAGGCCTATTCCGAATGCCTTGGCCGCAAGGGGCTGAAGGCGGGGCAGGTTCTGCTGACGCTGGGCGACACGGAAGAACGCCGCCGCTATCTCAACGCCCGCGCCACGATCGGCACCCTGCTGCGCATGCGCGCTGTGCCGATCATCAACGAGAACGACACGGTCGCAACGTCCGAAATCCGCTACGGCGACAACGACCGGCTCGCCGCCCGCGTCGCCACCATGACGACTGCCGACTGTCTCGTGCTGCTGTCGGATATCGACGGGCTCTACACTGCCCCCCCGGCCACCAATCCGGATGCGGTGTTCCTGCCCGAAGTGCCGCGCATCACGCCGGAGATCGAGGCGATGGCAGGCAGCGCCGGGTCGGAGCTGTCGCGCGGCGGCATGAAGACCAAAATCGACGCGGCCAAGATTGCCACCTCCGCCGGAACGGTGATGGCGATTGCCTCGGGCAAGCGCATGAACCCGCTGCGCGCCATTGACGAAGGCGTGCGCTGCACCTGGTTCCTTGCCGCCTCCACCCCCGCAACGGCCCGCAAGGCCTGGATCAACGGCCATCTGGAGCCGCGCGGCGAGGTGCATCTGGATGCAGGCGCGGTTTCCGCGCTCAAATCCGGCAAGAGCCTGCTTCCTGCGGGTATCACTCATATTTCGGGTGGCTTCTCGCGCGGGGATACGGTCAAGATCCTCTCCCCGGAAGGCCGGGTGCTGGGGCGCGGCCTCATTGCCTATGATGCGGCAGAGGCACGCATGATCGCGGGCCGCAACAGCCGCGAGATCGAAGCCATCGTCGGCTATCCGGGCCGCGCCGAGATGATCCACCGCGATGATCTGGCGCTGGACGACGCCCAGTTCGAGAAAGAAGCCTGAGGAAAATCCGATGCAGGACAAGGTTGAAGCAAGCAGCATTACGGCACTGATGGCGGATCTGGGCAAGCGTGCCCGCGCCGCAGCCCGCAAGCTCAGCCTTGCCCCAGAGGAGCAGAAGAACCGCGCCCTGCGCGCCATGGCCTCTGCCGTGCGCGAGGCAACGCCTGCGATCCTTGCCGCCAATGCGCAGGACGTGGAAACCATGACGGCCAACGGCCAGATTGCCTCATTCCTCGACCGCGGCACCCTGACGGCGGAGCGGATCGAGGATATCGCCCAGGCGCTCGAGGCCATTGGCGCCCTGCCCGATCCGGTCGGCCATGTCATGTCCGAATGGGAGAGGCCCAACGGGCTGAAGATCGAGCGCGTGCGCACGCCGCTCGGCGTCATCGGCGTCATTTACGAAAGCCGCCCCAACGTGACGGCCGATGCCGGCGCGCTGTGCCTGAAGGCCGGCAATGCGGTGATCCTGCGCGGCGGGTCCGACACGCTGCAATCAAACCTTGCCATTCACGCTGCCCTGCAAAAGGGGCTGGAGGCTGCCGGCCTGCCGGGCGATGCCATCCAGCTGGTGCCGGTGGCAGACCGCGATGCCGTCGGCGAAATGCTGAAGGGCCTTGGCGGCAATCTGGACGTGATCGTGCCGCGCGGCGGCAAAAGCCTTGTCGCACGGGTGCAGAACGACGCGCGCGTGCCCGTCTTCGCGCATCTGGAAGGCATCGTGCACATCTTCCTCGACAAGGCGGCCGATCCGGCCAAGGCAACGGATGTGATCGTCAATTCCAAGCTGCGCCGCACCGGCATCTGCGGCGCGCTGGAAACGCTGCTGGTGGACCGCGCCGTTGCCCGGGACCTGCTGCCCGGCATCATCAAAGCGCTGCAGGACAAGGGCTGCGAGGTGCGCGGCGACGCTGAAGTGCAGCACCTGTGCCCCGGCACGCTTGCCGCAACGGATGAGGACTGGACGACCGAGTATCTCGACAAGATCCTCTCCGTGCGCATCGTCGGCGGGCTGAATGAGGCGATCGAGCATATCGAGACCTACGGCTCGCATCACACCGACTGCATCCTGACCGAGGACGAAGAGGCGGCGCGCCGTTTCTTTGCCGAGGTGGATTCGGCCATCGTGCTGCACAATGCCTCCACCCAGTTTGCCGATGGCGGCGAATTCGGCATGGGCGCGGAAATCGGCATTGCCACGGGCCGCATGCATGCGCGCGGGCCTGTGGGGGTCGAGCAGCTGACCTCCTTCAAGTACCGCGTGCACGGCAACGGCCAGCTTCGCCCGTAACGGACCCATGACGTGACATCATCCGCCACCGGCCGGTTCGAGGCCGATCCCCGCTGGACCAGACTGCCGCATGCGGAGCCGGGCAACCGGATCGGCCTCTTCGGCGGCTCGTTCAATCCGGCCCATTCGGGGCACCGCCTCGTGGCGGAAACGGCGCTGAACCGGCTGAAGCTGGATCAGGTGTGGTGGCTGGTGACGCCCGGAAACCCGCTGAAGGACCACGGCGACCTGGCGCCGCTAAGCCAGCGGCTGGAACAGGCCGCCGCCCTTGCGCGCCATCCGCGCATGAAGGTGACGGCCATTGAAGCGCGGCTGCGCACGGCCTATACGGCTGAGACGCTGGCACGGCTGAAGGGCCTGCGGCCGGATCTTGCCTTCGCCTGGATCATGGGGGCGGACAATCTCGCCAGCTTCCACCGCTGGCAGGACTGGCGGGGAATTCTCAATCAGGTCACCGTCGCCGTGGTCAACCGGCCCGGCGCGTCCCTGTCACCTCTCTTTGCTCCCGCAGCAAGAGCCTTTGCCCGCTACCGGCTGGCCGAAGTGGATGCGCCGCTGGCGCTGTCCATGAAGCCGCCGCATTGGGTTTTCCTGCATGCGCCGCTGGACCCGGTCTCTTCGACAGTCCTGCGCGCCAGACAGAAGGAAGGGCTCTGAATACAGGCACTTGCAGCAACCGGACACGAGCGGGGCCTGATGCCTCTGCGTCCGGCAGCCCAAGCCTGAGACGGCAAAGAATTAACACTGACACGGCTTGTGTCTTGAAAATGACAGATATGAAGCACTATTCTTGGGGCAGATGGCAGATCCAGGGTCTGAAACTCTGCCGTCCTTGTGGTGCGAAACGGGGATGCCCGGGCATCCCTATCCAACCTGTGGCGAAAGGCGAAACACCTGAGCATGACCTTGCACTCCGGAGAGGCACACGTGTCCTCTCCCACTCAGCCGTCTTTGGACGTAGCTCCCAAAGGCACTCTGATCGACGCGATCCTCTCCAGTCTCGACGCTTCGAAAGCGGAAGAGATCGTCTCCCTCGACATCGCGGGCAAAAGCTCGCTGGCCGATTTCATGGTGATCGCCTCCGGGCGTTCGCACCGGCATGTGGGCGCCATCGCCGACCACCTGCTGCGCGACATCAAGGAATTGGGCTTCGGCAATGCCCGTATCGAAGGCCAGACCCATTGTGACTGGGTGCTGATCGACGCCGGTGACGTGATTGTCCACGTCTTCCGTCCGGAAGTCCGCGGCTTCTACAATCTTGAGAAGATGTGGTCCGCCGACGCGAACGACGTGCAGTAAGGCCAAAGCTGGCCCGGCCAGATGCGCAAAAGGCATCTGGCCTGACGGCCCTTGGAGCTCCCGGCAGCAAACGCCGGGGGAACGTAATTCATGCGCTATGTCATAGCGGCTGTCGGCCGCATGAAATCCGGTCCGGAGCGCGAGCTGCTGGACCGTTATCTCGACCGTGCCCGCAAGACCGGCCGGGCTCTTGGCGTGACTGCGGTCGATGTCACCGAGACGGTGGAAAGCCGTGCCCAGCGCTCCGAGGACCGCAAGGCGGAAGAGGCGCAGGTTCTGCTCTCGGGCCTGCATCCGCGCGCAAGGCTGATTGCCCTCGATGAAACCGGCAAGACCATGGCGAGCCCCGCCTTTGCAGAGGTTCTGCGCGGCTGGATGGACGAAGGCTGTCCGGAAATCGTGCTGGCCATCGGCGGCGCAGACGGGCACGGCCCCGATCTTCTGGCCCGCGCCGACCTGAAGCTTGCCTTCGGCGCCATGACCTGGCCGCATCAGATCGTGCGCATTCTGGTGGCAGAACAGGTCTACCGGGCGCTGACGATCCAGTCCGGCCACCCCTATCACAGAGTTTGATGGCAAGCCCGTGCGGTGTCTGAGCAAGGCCAAGGCGTGATGCGCTGGCATCCCAGCGCCCTGGCATGGGCAAGATCTGCGGTCAGCTTCACACAAGATGACAAAATGATCATCTGCACCGGCTTTTCCGGCCCGGATCCCGCCGCATTTGCGCTCTAGTTTCTCTGCTGTGGAGCGAACGGGACGGTAAACGCTTCGTTAATGACAAGGCCGCATCCTCGCCTCACATATCTGGCTGTCCCGGTGGAATCACTCTCCGGGCGGAGGGTATGCCGAGACAGGTGCCTCCGGCACATCTGACAGGACGATCGTGGTGCAGCCCTTGCGAATGGCGGGAAGCAGCAGAGCTTTGCAGTCGCGGCGCCCTCTGGCGCTGGCGGGTCTGCTTGCGCTCATTTCGGCTCTTCCGCAGCCCGCCGCGGCTCAGGCCGTCCCGGCCGTGGAGGCCGGCGTGTCTGGCCATGCGGCAGAGGTGCTGAAGCGCAAGCTGGAACGCGAAGCGGAACTGGCGGCCCTGTCGCGGGATATCGAATTGTCCTCCGGGCGCCAGCAGGAAATCGAGCAGGAAATTGCCTCGCTCGACCGGGATAGCGAATCCCTGACCAACTCGATCCTGAGCACGGCCGGACGGATCAAGGGACTGGAAGGCAACATTGCCGATACCGAACGCCGGCTGGAGCGGCTGACGGCCAATGAAGATACCGTGCGCGCCTCACTGTGGCAGCGCCGGGACACGCTGGCCGAAATCCTCGCTTCGCTGCAGCGGATCGGGCGCCGTCCGCCGCCTGCGCTGGTGGTGCAGCCGAGCGACGCCCTGTCAGCGGTGCGCAGCGCCATCCTGCTGAACGCGGTGATGCCGGGCCTGCGCATCGAGGCAGAAGCGCTTGCCTCCGATCTTGAGGAACTGAACCGCCTCAAGTCCGGTATTGTGGCCGAGAAGGACAAGCTGCGGGCCGATGCCACACGGCTTGCAGAGGAAAAATCACGTCTGGAACTGCTGATGGCCGCCAAGCGGCAGGAGCGGGAAAGATCGGCCGGGGAACTGGCCGCAGAGCGCCAGAAGGCAGAGGACCTTGCAGCGCGGGCTGGATCTCTCAAGGAATTGATCGCCTCGCTGGAGACGGAAATCGAGAGCGCCCGCAAGGCTGCGGAGGCGGCAGCGGCTGCCACGGCCCTGCGCCAGAGCGGCCGCGCGCCCTCCCGCACGGCGCCGCCCGATCCGGGCCGGCTCAGCCCGGCGGTCGCCTTTGCAGAGACAAAAGGCCTGCTGGCACGGCCAGTTGCAGGCGGCATGCTGAAGGACTACGGCCAGAGCGACGACTATGGCGGGCAGACGGAAGGCCAGACCTTCTCCACCCGTCCGGGCGCGCAGGTGACCGCCCCCGGCGACGGCTGGGTGGTCTATTCCGGCCCCTTCCGGTCCTTCGGCCAACTCTTGATCCTGAACGCCGGCGACGGTTATCATGTGCTGCTTGCCGGAATGGACAGGATTGATGTCGAACTGGGGCAGTTTGTTCTTGCCGGAGAGCCCGTCGGTGTGATGGGCTCCACCCAATGGGCGAGTGCTTCGACCTATGGCTTGGGATCGACCAGCCCGGTCCTATATGTTGAATTCAGAAAAGATGGCAGTGCGATTGACCCCACCCCCTGGTGGGCCAGCACAGAGGAAGAAAAGGCTCGCGGATGATACGGAAAGCTTCTCTGCTGTTCACCGGCGCACTGATCGGCGCTGTGGCGGTCACAACCTTTTCAAACCTGCCCATTCGTCTGAGCGGCGCAGCCAACGCAGCAGCTTCGGATACCTACCGCCAGCTGAACCTGTTTGGTGACGTGTTCGAGCGTGTCCGCTCGGACTATGTCGAGGTGCCGGACGACGCTGAGCTGATCGAATCTGCCATCAACGGCATGCTGACCTCGCTGGATCCGCATTCCAGCTACATGCCACCGAAGGCTTTCCGCGACATGCAGGTGCAGACCCGCGGCGAGTTCGGCGGCCTTGGCATCGAGGTGACGATGGAAGACGGCCTCGTCAAGGTCGTCTCGCCGATCGATGACACCCCGGCCGCCAAGGCAGGCCTCATGGCCGGCGATTTCATCGTGCAGATCGATGGCGAGCAGGTGCAGGGCCTGACCCTGAACCAGGCGGTCGAGAAGATGCGCGGCCCGGTCAAGACCCAGATCAAGGTCACCATCCGCCGGGACGGCCGTGCCGAACCCTTTGACGTGACCCTGACCCGCGACACCATCCGCATCCGCTCCGTCCGCTGGCGTGAAGAAGGCGACGTCGGCTATATCCGCGTCACCCAGTTCAACGAGCAGACCTATGACGGGCTGCAGAAGGCCATCGACGAAATCTCCACCAAGATCGGTGGCGACAAGCTGAAGGGCTATGTGCTCGACCTGCGCAACAACCCGGGCGGTCTGCTGGATCAGGCGATTGCCGTCTCCGACGCCTTCCTTGACAGGGGCGAGATCGTCTCGACGCGCGGCCGCAACGCCGAAGAGACCCAGCGCTACAACGCCCGCGCCGGTGATCTGACCCGCGGCAAGCCGGTCATCGTGCTGGTGAACGGCGGTTCGGCCTCGGCTTCGGAAATCGTGGCTGGCGCCCTGCAGGACCACCGCCGCGCAACCGTTCTGGGCAGCCGGTCCTTCGGCAAGGGCTCCGTGCAGACCATCATTCCTCTGGGCGCCAATGGGGCGATCCGGCTGACCACGGCACGCTACTACACCCCGTCGGGCACCTCGATCCAGGCCAAGGGCATCCAGCCGGATATCATTGCCCTGCAGGACCTGCCGGAAGACATGCAGGGCCGCGCTGAAACCACCGGCGAGGCAGGCCTGCGCGGGCATCTTTCGGCCGGCAATCAGGAAGACGCCGAGCAGAAGGAAGAATCCGGCAGCCAGGCTTATGTGCCGGCCGACCCGAAGGACGACAAGCAGCTGAACCTTGCGCTGGATCTTCTGCGCGGCGTGCAGGCCAACAGCGCCTTCCCGCCCTCGGCTGACCAGCAGAAGGCGGCTGTTCCGAACTGACCGGAGACGTCCGCAAAATCACTCTCCGGCAGGCCCTTCGTCGCTTGTAGGCCTGCCGGAGTTGAGCAGCATCTGAACCAGCAGGCAGGCGCCGCGTTCCGTCACCCGGAAGGCGGCGCAAGGATATTTGGAGCGTCATGGCGGCGAAGGACCTCACAGCGCCTTTGGGCATGGGCAAGCGGAAACTGATCCGTTTGCCGTTCGGCCTGATCGGTATGGGACTGATGACGGTGGTCATCACCACCGGCCTGCTGTGGATGGGCGTCGTCGATGATCCGCTCGGCGGTGAGCCCACCGCCGTGGTGCCGCTGGAACGTACGGTCGAGGGACTGGCTGCCCGTGACATCGCAGCCTTGAGCGTGCAGCAGGATCTCAGTTCCGACGAAGATGGCCGGGCAGGCAAGCAGCACGCCACCCTGGGGCCCCGCTTTGACGATGAGGCCAACCAGCCGAGCCGCATCGGCCAAGG
Source organism: Pannonibacter sp. Q-1 (assembly GCF_054073275.1). Taxonomy (NCBI): domain Bacteria; kingdom Pseudomonadati; phylum Pseudomonadota; class Alphaproteobacteria; order Hyphomicrobiales; family Stappiaceae; genus Pannonibacter; species Pannonibacter sp. Q-1. Next base: position 288,223 of record NZ_JBSXNB010000005.1, on the reverse strand, counting down.
CCTGTCGGTGACGCCCGATCAGCGGGTCACAGAGCGTGTCGAATATGGCTATTTGCCCAAGGTTGGCGGTGATGGCATCCGGCCGCTGGATCTTTATGCAAGGCCGCTGTCGGGTGATCTTCTGTCCGCACCACGCATTGCCGTTGTCATCGGCGGGATCGGCCTGTCGGAAGCGGGCAGCCAGAATGCGCTGAAGAGCCTGCCGCCGGAAGTCACGCTGGCCATCGCGCCCTATGCCGCCACACCCGACCGCTGGATGAAACAGGCGCGGGCGGCAGGCCATGAGCTTTTGATGCAGCTGCCGCTGGAGCCGTTCGATTATCCGGACAATGATCCCGGCCCGCACACGCTGCTGGTGAGCCTGCGCAGCCCCGAGTTTCTGGACCGGCTGAGCTGGCTTTTGTCGCGGACCACCAACTATGCCGGCGTGATCAACACGCAAGGCGGCCGTTTCACCGCAGCCGAGCCTTCCATGCAGCTGCTGCTGGAACAGGTCACCCAGCGGGGCCTGATGTATGTGGATGACGGATCCTCCTCCCGCACGGTCGCACCGGCGGCCGCCTCTGCGGCCCGCACACCCTTCAGCCGGGTCGATGTGGTGCTGGATGCCGTCCCGCGGGCAGAAGATATCAACGGCCAGCTTCTGCAGCTGGAGGCTCTGGCGCGGGCCCGCGGCGTTGCCGTTGCATCGGGCACGGCCCTGCCCGTTACCATCAAAACGCTGCAGGAATGGGCCGCGGATCTGGAACGGCGCGGCCTGCAGCTGGTTCCCGTCAGCGCCACCATCGACAGAGCACCGCAAGGCTGATACCGGAGAGGCCGCCCGTGTTTCAGCGGATGGCAGCCTGCGGTTTTGTGATAGTCTGACCTGGCTGACGGTATGTGGAGTAAGACGTGAGCAAGGCCTTGCATGATTTTCCGGGTGCGGGTGCACCCGGCCAGCTGCCCTACCGCCCCTGTGTGGGCATCATGCTTGTCAACCGGGAAGGCCGTGTCTGGGCCGGTCACCGGTTCGATCCCAAGGCCGCCCACAAGGGGCGCAAGATCGAGGAAGAATACGCCTGGCAGATGCCGCAGGGCGGCATCGATGCGGGTGAAGATCCGCTGACCGCAGCCTTCCGCGAACTCTATGAGGAAACCTCCGTCCGCTCCGCATCGCTGATTGCCGAAGCCCCCGGCTGGTTCACCTACGACTATCCGCCCGAAGTGCTCGCCAGCACCCGGCATGGCAGATACCGGGGACAGGCGCAGAAATGGTATGCCCTGCGCTTTGAAGGCGAGGACAGCGAGATCGACATCCTCACTCCGCCCAAAGGCCATTCGCAGGAGTTCGACGGCTGGCGCTGGGAGGAGGCAGCAAGGCTTCCGGAGTTGATCGTCCCCTTCAAGCGGCATGTCTATCAGCAGGTGGTCGAGGCCTTCGCAAGGCTGGTGCCGGGGCTTTGATCCTGCTCCAGGGCGCATTCATGATGTCCGGGCCTGCGGCACCGCTCCGGCTTTACCTCGTCTCTGATGCCGCCTTGGCCTTTGCGGCCTGCCATTCGCGGCGCACATCTGCGTCTGTTTCCGGGGTGAGCCGGGCCTCTGCCAATGCTGCAAAGGCTTCCGGCGCAAGCAGGCGGGACAGGGCCCAGACGGCGGCACCGCGCACGACAGCCGCATCATCGTCCAGCAGCGCCACGGCCTGTGGCACATGACCGGCATCGGCGCTGTTTCCTGCCGCGATCAGGCAGTTGCGGATGAAGCGGTCCCGGCCGATGCGCTTCACCGGCGAGCCGGAAAAGAGCTGACGGAAGGCCGGATCATCCAGCCTCAAGAGCGTGGCCAGTGACGGCGCCTCCAGATCCTCCCGCGCCTGCAGCTTGGCTTCGCGGGCTTCCACGGCAAACTTGTTCCAGGGGCAGGCGGCAAGGCAATCGTCGCAGCCATAGATGCGGTTGCCCAGGGCCACGCGGAACTCGTCCGGAATCGGTCCGGCGTGCTCGATGGTCAGGTAGGAAATGCAGCGGCGGGCATCGAGCCGGTAGGGCTGCGGGAAGGCGTCTGTCGGACAGGCGGACAGGCAGGCCCGGCAGGAGCCGCAATGGTCGCGCTCCGGCTCTGCGGCAGCAAGATCCAGCGTGGTGAAGATGCTGGCGAGAAAGAACCAGGAGCCGAGCCGCCGTGACACCAGATTGGTGTGCTTGCCCTGCCAGCCAAGGCCTGCAGCCTGTGCCAGCGGCTTTTCCATCACCGGCGCCGTATCGACGAAGACCTTCACATCACCGCCGCCCGCACGCGAGACGAGAAAACTCGCCAGCTCCTTCAGCTTGCCCTTGATGACATCGTGATAATCCCGGTGGCGGGCGTAGACGGAAATGTTGCCCCGGTCCGGATGGGCAAGGTTCTCCAGCGCATCCCCGGCAGGGCCATAATTCATGGCCAGCATGATGACCGAGCGCACGTCCGGCCACAGCACGCCGGGGCTGGCGCGCCGGTCCGCCGTTTCCTCCATCCAGCCCATGGAGCCGTGATGACCATCGGCGAGAAACTGCGCCAGCCGCTGCGGCGCTAGCGGAATGGCATCGGGCCGGGTGATGGCGAGATCATCAAAGCCCAGCTGGGCGGCCTTGTCCCTGAGCTGGCGGCAAAGGCGGTCCAGAGCCTTTGCCGAAAGCACCGGGTTTGAAGGCACGGCTGGGCTGTTGCGGCTCTGCGTCAGAAGTCCAGATCCGCGTAGGTCATCGACGGCGGCATGCCGAGCATCTTTTCGCTCAGGAGCGGACGGAAGCTCGGGCGCGATTTCACCCGCGCATACCAGGCCTTGACGTTCTCCTCGGTGTCCCATGGCACTTCGCCCAGATAATCGGCGCAGGACAGTTCGGCGGCGAGCGCGAAATCCGCAAAGCTCAGCCGGTCGCCGCCCAGCCATTTGCGCGAGGCCGCAAGATAGCCGAAATAGCGCATGTGATGGTGAATATTGGCGCGCGCCACGCGCAGAATGGCCGAATCAGGCTCGCCGCCGCCGACAGAGCGGGGCATGTCCTGCTTGTAGATACGCTCGCGCACGAAATGGCCGGCCACCTCATCATCGAACTTGCGCAGGCCCCATTCCACCAGACGGCGGGTTTCTGCCCGCAGCTCCGGATGGTCCGGCATCAGCCGCCGGTCGCCCATCGCATAGCCGCGCGTTTCATCGAGATATTCCATGATGGCATAGGGACCGCAGACCGGCGTGCCGCCGTTCTCGATCAGAACCGGCACGGTTCCGGCCGGATTGAGCATCAGGAATTCCCGGCGCCGTTCCCAGGGATTGATGGTGTGCATCTCGTAATTTGCGCCGTACTCCCCGAGGATGAGACGCACAAAACGGGAAGACGGCGAGAACGGATGATGATAAAGCGTGAGCATTCAGTGATTTGGACCTTCAGCGCCGGGTGCCCCCCAAGCGCCCGCCACAACTCTAGTAGGATATGGTTAGCATCCTGTTGCTGCCGCCCTCTTTTCCCGCGAGCCAGCGCGCCCGCATAGATCATGCCCCGCAGCGGGATTCAATAGCCTCTCAACAGGTCTTTTCAGGAGTTCATTTCCGATGACAAGCGATACGATCATCAGCGCCTTCATTCTGGGCATTGTCGAGGGTCTGACCGAGTTCATTCCGGTCTCCTCCACCGGCCACATCCTGCTGCTCGGCCACTTCCTCGGCTTTGAGAGCACGGGCAAGACCTTCGAGGTGCTGATCCAGCTCGGCGCGATCCTCGCCATCCTCAGCGTCTATTTCGGCCGCCTGTGGTCCATCGCCACCGCCCTGCCGAACGACCGGCGCGCCCAGCGCTTTGTCGCGGGCATCCTGCTTGCCTTCCTGCCGGCGGCCGTCATCGGCGTGCTGGCGCATGGCTTCATCAAGTCGGTGCTGTTTGAATCACCGGCCCTGATCTGCACCACCCTGCTGCTGGGCGGTGTTGCACTGCTGGTGATCGACCGGCTGCCGCTGAAGCCGCGCTATCACAACGCCATGGATTTCCCCCTGCACCTGTGCCTTGCCATCGGCTTCGTCCAGTGCCTCGCCATGGTTCCGGGCGTGTCGCGCTCCGGCTCGACCATCGCCGGTTCCCTGCTGATGGGCACGGACAAGCGCTCTGCAGCGGAATTCTCGTTCTTCCTCGCCATGCCGACCATGGCAGGCGCCTTTGCCTATGACCTCTACAAGAACCGCGATGTTCTCTCCATGGACGACGCCACGATCATCGCCATCGGCTTTGTCACGTCCTTCGTGGCCGCCGTATTTGTGGTGCGCAGGCTGCTGGACTTCGTCTCCCGCCACGGCTTTGCGCCTTTCGCCTGGTGGCGCATTGGCGTCGGCCTTGCCGGCTTTGCCGGTCTCTATTTCTTCGGATAAGCGGCTCATACCAACACTCGATGAGCTTGCCTCATTGAGTGTTGGTCAAGCCCATGGGGCGCATGAGCCATTTCAAGGCGTGATGCGTCAGCATCGAAAGCCTTGGTATCAAGCCTCAGGCGATGCCGGAGGCCCTGAGCGCCGCCGTCACGGCAGCCGCGCCAATGACGATGACGGGAAACGGCGCCCGCAGCAGATAGAACCCGAGACCGGCGGCAACGCCCGCAGGTCTCGCCCAGCCCGCAAAGGCGGTCCCGTCCAGCAGGGCGGAACTGGCCATCAGCGACACCAGCATGACGACAGCCGCGGCCTGAAACAGCTGCTGCATGCGCCCCGACAGGACCAGCCGCCCATGCAGCAGGGGACCGGTGGCACGGAAGGCGAAGGTACCGGCCGCCAGCGCCAGAATGGCGGCCATCGGCATCAGGTTCTCAGTCATGTGCAGGATCTCCCTCTGGCGGGACAGTACGCGGCCAGACGATGAAAACCACCAGCCCGCAGAGCGCCGCCAGCACCGGCACACCTGCGGGCAGCACCGGTGTCAACACGAAGGCTATGGCCGCCCCCAGCCCCGCAGCAAGCCGCAGCCGGGCATCCTTCAGCGCCGGCAGAACCAGCGCCAGCAGCACAGCCGGGAAGGCCGCATCCAGGCCCAGCGCCGAGGCATCGCCCACCGCCTGACCGAGCAATGCCCCGGCGACTGTCCCCACGTTCCACAGGATGTAGAGACCGATGGCGCAGGCCCAGTAGAGCGCACGGGCGCGCTCCGGGTTGCTGTCCTTCAGCGAAAAGGCCAGCGCCTCGTCGGTCAGAAGGTGCGATCCGAGCAGTTTCTGCAAGAGCCCGCCGCGCAGAAGGCCTGCCACCGAAAAGCCGAAGGGCAGATGCCGGGCGTTGAGCACCAGCCCGGCCAGAACCGCAGCCACCGGCCCGCCGCCCGCGAGCACCACGCCAACGGCCGCAAATTGCGAGGCCCCGGCAAAGACGATGGTGGACATGGCCAGCGGCACCCAGAACGGCAGTCCGCCGCCCGTGGCTATGGCCCCGAAGGAGACACCGGCAATGGTGGTGGCGCCGCAGACCAGCAGCACGTCCATCCAGTCCCGGCGCGTGAGTGTTTGAAATATCGTCCGCATGTGCGATAAAATGGACAAAGTCAGATCGTTCGTCAAGGCGAACGTTCGTTCGATTAAAAAAACACCAACCAGACGCAAAGGCTCCGCATGTCAGACACCGCCGAAGCCCTCCGGCAATGGATTTCCATCGCACTCAAGACCGAGCGGGAGAAGGCGGGCCTGAGCCTCAGCGAATTGGCGCGGCGGGCGGGCCTTTCCAAGTCCACCCTGTCCCAGCTGGAGGCGGGCAACGGCAATCCGGGCATCGAGACGCTGTGGATGCTGGCGGTCGCGCTCAACATCCCCTTCAGCCGCCTTGTCGACCGGCCGGAGCGCAGCACCCGCCTGGTGCGGGCGGGCGAAGGCCCCTACACCTTGTCCGAGGAGGCCGCCGTCCGCGCGACGCTTCTGTCCACCGGCAGCACCGGCGCAAGGCGGGACATCTACCGCATGGACCTTGAACCCGGACGCGCGCGCCGCTCTCCGGCCCATATTGCCGGTTCGACGGAACATGTGCTGGTCGCATCCGGCCGCGCCCGCGTCGGCCCGGAGACGGAAACCGAAGACCTCTCACCCGGCGATTACTACACCTATCCCGGCGATACGGCCCATCTCTACGAAGCCCTTGAGCCCGGAACGGTGCTGCTGCTGGTGATGGAGCACGCCTGACATCAGGGGTTTGAGGTCCTAACGCTTTTTTCGCTTCCCTTGCGGTAAAACACGGCATCCGGCGCGGGGTGCGCCGCAGCCATGAAGGGGACCTTCCGTGCAAGGGCAGCTTTCGATTTTCCGTCATCTGCTGGCCGCCGCCAGCTTCTGCGCCGCCGTTCTCGCCGTGGCGCCCGCAGCTCACGCCGCAGATAACGGCCCTGTCTCCGTCGAACAGGGCGTGACCTACGAATATCTCGACCGCTGGGACGTGGACAAGCTGAACGAAATCCTGACCAAGGATACGCCTGCCTTTGCCGGGATCACCGAGACCTACACCCCGGCCCGCAACGCGGTGAAGCTCTACCGCGTCACCTATCCGTCCGTGATCCCGGAGCGCGGCAACAAGCCGACCGTTGCCACCGGCCTGCTCGCCGTTCCGGACGTGGACGGCAGCAGCTTCCCCCTCGTGTCCTACCAGCACGGCACGGTCTACCTGAAGCAGCAGGTGCCGTCCTATCCGGATCAGTCGCCGGAAACCCAGCTGATGATCGCGCAGTTCGCCGGGCAGGGTTATCTGCTCATCGGTGCGGACTATTTCGGCCTCGGCGATTCGCCCGAGACGGAAGGCTACATGGTCAAGGCCAGCCACCAGCAGGCCACCTATGACATGCTCACCGCCAGCCGGTCCGTGCTCACTGCCATGAAGCTGGAGGACAGCAAGCTGTTCCTCGCCGGCTGGTCGCAGGGCGGCTATGTCACCATGGCCATGGTGCAGAAGCTGGAACAGGCCGGTGTGCCCGTCACGGCCGCCGCCACCGCCAGCGCGCCCATCGACATTTTCGCCGCGCTCAACGGCTTCCTGAATTTCCCGCGCAAGTTCGATGCGGATTGGGTCAACAGCCTGTTCATCCTGTCGTCCTTCTCCTACGAGCACTACTACGGCCTGCCCGGCCTTGCCCGCTCGATGATCGCGGAGGAATATTATGACGTGGCGCAAAAGGCCTATCTGCGCGAGCCCATTGATCCGTCCACGATCCCGGGCGACCTGCACAAGCTGCTGAAGCCGGAATATTTCGACACCCAGTTCTTCGCCGCCTCCGCCTTTGGCCGCCTTGCGGCGCAGAACGAGGTCTTCCGCTGGATCTACAAGACCCCGGTGCGCAACTATTACGGCGAAACGGACGAAGCCATCTCCGTGGGTGTCGGCCGCATGGCCATGACCTATCAGCAGGCCATCGGCGCCGGAAACCCGGCTGTGGAAGCCGTCTCCACCGGCGACACCACCCACCGCGGCACCTTCGCCCGCGCCACCCCGCAGTGGAAGGCCTGGTTCGACGGGCTGTGAGGGGCCGAAAGGCCCCCTCCTTTTGCCGACCTCTCCTTCCTTGAGCTACGGCATGCACACATCCGTTGCGGACATCGGCCGCAGTGATGCATCTGATCTGTGGCAGGACCTCGCCGCTCCCCTCCCCCTGGTGGGGAGGGGTAAGGGGTGGGGGGATCTGAGCCCGCAACTATATGAAAGACAGATATTTTCCTGAAGAGGCATTACGAGGGGAATCTATCTGTAATCAATGGATACTCTACCAGCCGGAAAGGCCTTCCCCCCACCCCTAACCCCTCCCCACGAGGGGGAGGGGGGCTGAAACGCCGTGCCGGAATGACCAGACTGCGGGCTTTCCCCAAGCCGTCTCCGGCTTCAAGCACGATGTGTGAATCCGGTAGCCCTCGTGGGGAGGGGGTTGGTGCACGTCTGAGGGGAGCTCGCGGCTGGCCGTTCGTGTCTCCCTTTGAAATCCCCTTTCCCGCTTGACGGCATATAGTTGCATTTGCAATCAATTGCATTTCCAGTCCGCCTTGGGAGGGGCTTATGGGCCGCGTTGTCCTTCACACCTATTTCCGCAGTTCCACGTCCTACCGGGTGCGCATTGCGCTGGCGATGAAGGGCATTGCCTATGAGCCGGTGTTTCACCACCTGCGCCTCGGCAAGCACCGGGAGCCCGGGTATCTTGCCGTCAACCCGCAAGGCCTGGTGCCCACGCTGGAGTGGAGCGACGGCACGGTGCTGAGCCAGTCGCTGGCCATCATCGAGTTTCTGGACGAGATGGTGCCGGAGCCGCGGCTGCTGCCGGAGAATGCCAGGGGCCGGGCGCGGGTGCGGATGCTGTCGCAGATGATTGCCTGCGACATCCACCCGGTGAACAACCTGCGCATCCTCAACGCCCTGCGCAGCCGCTTCGGCGCTGATGACGCGGCTGTCACGGACTGGTTCCGCACATGGGTGGCCGAGACCTTCGGCCCGCTGGAGGCGCTGCTGGCGCAGAGCCCGGAAACCGGCCGCTTCTGCCACGGCGATGCGGTGACCATGGCCGATCTCTGCCTTGTGGCGCAGGTGGCCAACAATGGCCGCTTCGGCGTGGACATGATCCCCTATCCGGTGATCTCCCGCATCCACGCCGCCGCCATGGAGCTCCCGGCCTTCATCGCCGCCGCCCCGCAGAATCAGCCCGATGCGGAATAGGTGCCTGCCCATCCCAGCGCCAATCGGCTCCTGAAAAACAGGTGATGCCGCCCACATGCCGGACTTCGGGTGAGCAGGCGCTGAAGTCCAGCGTTCCGGCAAGAAGCCTGCGGCCGGTTTCCGTCAGCTCCACCTGCGCCTTGCCCCACTCCCCTTGCATGGGATCATCACAAAACCGCAGCGGCGGATTGCCCGCCCGCGACAGGCGCAGCAGTAGGGCAAGGAACATGAGGTCCCCGAAGAAAGGCAATGGATCGATCCGGGTCATGAAGCCGTGAAAGACCAGGCCCCAGGTCTGCGCCCCATCTGCGATAAGCTGCAGGGCTGCCCGCTCGCTGAAGCCCAGCCCTGAGACCGGATCGGGCAATTCCGCCAGATGCCTGCGGATAGCCCCAGGCAGGAAGGGGAGCGCCGGGGAAGGGCTCTCTGTCAGCGCCATCAGCGCCAGAGGGTCAGAAGCGGCCAGCGCCGCACGCGCCGCCAGTCCCGCTGCAAAGGCCGGTTCAGGCACCGGCTGGCGGGCCGCGAAGACATGGCGCAGTGCGGCGGGAGCAAGCTGTCCGAGACCGATGAAGTGCGGCAGGCCGGGATAGCGGTCCAGTGCCACCATCTCCACCTTGCGGCGCGGCAGCGGCGCAAGCCGGGCCAGAACATCGGCAAGGCAGAACTGGTCGTACGGGTCATGCTCGAACCAAAGGACGATCCGCGCAAACTCTGTCATGCGCGACAGCATGGCTTCGCCGGCCGCCATCCGCCGCCTTGCCTCCTCAGCCGTCACCCCCGGATAACTGGTGCCAAGATAAGCCGCACGTGCCGGAAGGTGATCTGCCCCCATGCGCACGGGCCCGTCGCACAAGGGATCATCATGGCACAGGAACTCACCCTCAAATCCGGCATGCCGCAGACTGGCTTCGATGTCATTCCCGCAGCGGATATGCAGTGTGGGCAGGTCCCCGTCCGGTGCAGGCGCACCGTGGCGGATGGCGTTGCAGGCCGCGTCAAGACCGGTGACATGGGCTTTGAGCGCGGGCCAGCTGGAAAGCCCTGCCTCACGGGCGATGACCAGCTGTGCATCGGCAAGCTTTGCCCGCGCCGGGTCAAGCCGTGCAGCCCGGGGATGATGTGCCTGAAGGCGCGCCAGTGCTGCGGGATCGCCCGCATGCAGCCCGTCACGCAGGCGCTTGGCCTCACGCTTCTGGCGGTCAAGATTGAGGGAAAGGTCGGCCTCGCTCAAGAGAACAGCCGAAGGGGAACCCGTTTCACCGGTCATGGGGACTCCTCACTCGTCAGAACGGTGTCCGCAGAGCCGAAGGGAGCGGGAATCAGGATGGCATAAGCAATGCGCAACGCATGAGTGCCGACGAAACGTCTTTCCGCGGACCGGAGGCATGCACCTGAGCCAGCTGAGACCATACTGCCCTCATGGAAACGCGGCAAGGCCCCCGAAAACGCAAACGGCGCCCACTGGGGGCGCCGTGCATCTTCGAAACCCGGTGAACCGGTCAATCAGGCGATCGACTGGCCGGTCTTGGCCCAGTCGGCCAGGAAGGTTTCGAGGCCCTTGTCGGTCAGCGGATGCTTGACCAGCGCCTTGAGCGTTGCCGGGGGAATGGTGGCAACGTCGGCACCGGCGATGGCGCAATCCTTGACGTGGTTGATGGTGCGGATCGACGCGGCCAGGATTTCGGTCTGGAAGCCGTAGTTATCGTAGATCACCCGGATCTCGCGGATCAGCTCCATGCCGTCGATGTTGATGTCATCGAGACGGCCGATGAAGGGCGAGATGTAGGTGGCACCGGCCTTGGCAGCCAGCAGCGCCTGCGTGGCGGAGAAGCACAGGGTGACGTTGGTCTTGTGACCGGCAGAGGTCAGCGCCTTGCAGGCCTTGAGGCCGTCCATGGTCAGCGGCAGCTTGATGACGACATTGCCGGCAATGGCGGCCAGCACCTTGGCTTCGCGCATCATGCCTTCATAGTCGGTCGCGGCCACTTCGGCGGACACGGGGCCCTTGGTGATCTTGCAGATCTCGGCAATGACCTCCTTCATCGGGCGGCCGGCCTTCATCACGAGCGACGGATTGGTGGTGACGCCATCGAGCAGGCCGGTGGATTCCAGCTCGGCAATCTCGGCGGTGTCTGCGGTATCGACAAAGAATTTCATGCGAGTATCCACTCCCCTTGCGCCCGGCTTGCCCTCTGGGGCAATCAGGCATGAGTTGAGACGCGTGCGATGGAGGTGCCGCGCGTCTGTCCCGTCCCTGCCTCTTTAGCGTAGGATTGCGCCGAGCAACACCCCCGATTCGGAATGTGACAAGCGATTGCGGTACGCACCTCAGCATTTGACCCGGTTTTCTGGCGCAGGACGCATGAGCCTCCGCGAAGCGAGGACCCATGCTGTTTGACGATCTGCCCCGCAACCATGAAACCATCGTCAGCGTGCTGGTGCCGGTCGCCGTGCCTGCGCCCTATACCTACAAGGTGCCGGCGGAGATGAGCGTGCGGCCCGGTGCCATCGTGCGTGTGCCGCTGGGCCCGCGTGAGGTGGTGGGTGTTGTCTGGGATGTGGAGCCGGAAGCGGGCATCGATCCGCGCAAGCTGAAATCCATCACCCATGTCTATGACGCCCCGCCGCTGGGCGATGAACTGCGCCGCTTCATTGACTGGGTGGCGAACTGGACGCTGGCCGCGCCGGGCATGGTGACCCGCATGGTGCTGCGCTCTGAGGACGCGCTGGAGCCGGAGGCGCCCGTTTCCGGCGTGATCCGCGTCGAGGGCGCGGCGCCGGACCGGGCAACGCCTGCCCGCGCCAAGGTTCTGGCGCTGATGGAAGACGGCATGGCCTGGACGAAGCCGGGGCTTGCCGCGACGGCGGGTGTCAGCGCCTCGGTCATCGACGGGCTGTTGCAGCAGGGCGTCTTGGAAACCGTGGCGATGACCGCCAGTCCCCTGCCCCTGCCGCCGGATCCGGCCTTTGCCCCGCCGCAGTTGACGCCGGCCCAGAGTGCCGTGTCAGCGGCGCTGGTGGAGAGCTTCGACAAAGGCGGCGTGGTGTCGCTGATCGATGGCGTCACCGGCTCAGGCAAGACGGAGGTCTATTTCGAGGCCGTAGCGGAGGCCATCCGGCGCGGACGGCAGGCGGTGATTCTGGTGCCGGAAATCGGCCTGACGGAACAGTTCCTGCGCCGCTTCGAGCAGCGCTTCGGCGTGCCGCCGGCCGAGTGGCATTCGGAAATCACGCCGAAGAAGCGCGCCCGCGTCTGGCGCGGGGTGGCGAAGGGGGAAATCCCCGTGGTGGTGGGCGCGCGCTCGGCTCTGTTCCTGCCCTTTGCCAATCTGGGGCTGATTGTCGTCGACGAAGAGCACGACACCGCCTTCAAGCAGGATGACCGGGTGTCCTACAACGCCCGCGACATGGCCGTGGTGCGCGGGCATCTAGCGCGCTTTCCCGTGGTGCTGGCCTCTGCAACGCCATCGGTCGAGAGCCGGGTGAATGCGGATACGGGCCGTTACGTGCGCCATGTTCTGCCGGAGCGCGCCACGGGCGCTGCCCTGCCGGAGCTGGGGCTCATCGACATGCGCACCGAAGGGCCGGAGCGCGGCCGCTGGCTGGCACCTGCCATGATCGAGGCCATCCGCCAGACCTTTGCCGAAAAGCACCAGTCGCTCCTGTTCCTCAACCGGCGCGGCTATGCGCCGCTGACGCTCTGCCGTTCCTGCGGCCACCGGTTCCAGTGCAGCCATTGCAGCGCCTGGCTGGTGGAGCACCGGATGAAGGGCAAGCTGGTGTGCCACCACTGCGGCCATCAGGAACCCGTGCCCCGCGCCTGCCCCGCCTGCGGCACGCAGGATGCCCTGGTCGCCTGCGGCCCCGGCGTGGAAAGAATCGCCGAAGAGGTGGAAGGGCTTTTTCCGCAGGCCCGCACCCTCATCCTTTCGTCGGATATCAGCGGCGGCCCGGAGCGGCTGCGGCGGGAGATGAAGATCGTCGAGGAGGGCGGCGCCGACATCATCATCGGCACGCAGCTCGTCGCCAAGGGCCACAACTTTCCGCTGATGCGGCTTGTCGGCGTGGTCGACGCGGATCTCGGCCTTGCCCATGGCGACCCGCGCGCGGCCGAGCGCACCTTCCAGCTTCTGGCGCAGGTGACGGGCCGGGCAGGCCGCATGACCGGCGGCGGGCGCGGGTTGCTGCAAAGCTACTCGCCCGATCACCCGGTGCTCAAAGCGCTGGTTTCCTCCGACCGCGAGGCCTTTTATCAGGCCGAGATCGAGACCCGCCGCGTCACCGGCCTGCCGCCGTTCGGCCGGCTGGCCGCGCTGATCATCTCAGGCCCCGAAAAGGCCCAGGCGGAGGGCTTTGCCCGCGCCGTGCTGCGCGCCGCCCCGCCGCATCAGGGCATCACCGTGCTGGGCCCGGCCGAGGCGGCGATGGCGCTGGTGCGCGGCCGCCACCGCTTCCGCCTGCTCGCCATGGCGCCGCGTCAGGTGGACCTTCAGAGCTATCTGCGGCACTGGATGAGCCTTGTTCCACCCGCCCGCGGCGGGTTGCGGCTGCAGATCGATATCGACCCGCAGCAGTTTTTGTGACCGCTGTTGCGCGTTGCGGCAAGATTCCGCCCAAAATGCAGCATTTCTGCCCACTGGCAAAGTTGCACACCTCGGTGGGCTGTGTTATTCGAGGCGCGGCTTCTGGGGGGTGCGGTTCTGCCGTCAAACCTTATGACCCTGAAAAACCAATAATTTTCAAGGCATTGACTCGGGGTTTCCCCTTGCCGGTGCCAAGAAATGTGTCAGAGAGCTCGGACCTGGTGACTGACAACGTATCTCTCGTATCCGGCGTCGCGAAGCGCTATGCTTCTGCCCTGCTGGACCTTGCCGGGGACGGCGGCGTGACCGCAGACGTCGAGCGTGATCTCAATGCGTTTGAAGGCATGCTTGCCGAAAGCGCGGATCTCGTCCGTCTGGTGCGCAGCCCCGTATTCAGCGCCGATGAGCAGCTTGCGGCTCTGGACGCGCTGCTTGCCAAGGCCGGTATCACCGGTCTTGCCGCGAATTTCGTGAAGCTGGCTGCAAAGAACCGCCGCCTCTTCGTTCTTCCCGACATGATCAAGGCCTTCCGGGCGCTTCTCGCCGAGAAGCGTGGCGAGACGACTGCTGAAGTCGTTTCCGCTGCTCCCCTGTCGGATGCGCATGTCGCTGCCCTGAAGGAAGCGCTCTCTGCTTCCACGGGCAAGTCCGTCAAGATCGCCGCGAGCGTTGATCCTGCCCTCATTGGCGGCCTTGTCGTCAAGGTCGGCAGCCGCATGATCGACACGTCGCTGCGCACCAAGCTCAATACTCTCAAGTTCGCAATGAAAGAGGTCGGCTGATGGATATTCGGGCCGCGGAGATTTCCGCTATCCTCAAGGACCAGATCAAGGGTTTCGGCCAAGAAGCCGAAGTGTCCGAAGTCGGTCAAGTGCTTTCCGTCGGTGACGGTATTGCGCGCGTTTACGGTCTGGACAATGTCCAGGCCGGTGAAATGGTCGAGTTCCCTGGCGGTATCCGGGGCATGGCGCTCAACCTTGAAACCGACAACGTCGGTGTCGTGATTTTCGGTTCCGACCGCGACATCAAGGAAGGCGACACTGTCAAGCGTACCGGCGCCATCGTGGAAGTCCCGGTCGGCAAGGGCCTGCTCGGCCGCGTTGTCGATCCGCTGGGCAACCCGCTGGATGGCAAGGGCCCGATCGAAGCTGCCGAAATGCGCCGCGTCGACGTCAAGGCTCCCGGCATTCTGCCGCGCAAGTCCGTGCACGAGCCCATGTCCACCGGTCTCAAGGCGATTGACGCCCTGATCCCGATCGGCCGCGGCCAGCGCGAGCTCGTCATCGGTGACCGCCAGACCGGCAAGACCGCGATCCTGCTCGACACCTTCCTCAACCAGAAGCCGCTTCACGAAGGCTCGGACGAGAGCAACAAGCTGTACTGCATCTACGTCGCAGTCGGCCAGAAGCGCTCCACCGTCGCCCAGTTCGTGAAGACTCTGGAAGACAGCGGTGCCCTCGCCTACTCCATCGTCGTCGCCGCGACCGCTTCGGATGCAGCCCCGCTGCAGTTCCTGGCTCCGTTCGCTGGCTGCGCCATGGGCGAATACTTCCGCGACAACGGCATGCATGCCGTGATCGGTTACGACGACCTGTCCAAGCAGGCCGTGGCTTACCGCCAGATGTCCCTGCTGCTCCGCCGCCCGCCCGGGCGCGAAGCTTTCCCGGGCGACGTGTTCTACCTGCACTCCCGTCTGCTGGAGCGTGCGGCCAAGCTGAACGAGGACAACGGCCTCGGTTCGCTCACCGCTCTGCCGGTCATCGAGACCCAGGCAAACGACGTGTCGGCCTACATTCCGACCAACGTGATCTCGATCACCGACGGTCAGATCTTCCTTGAAACCGACCTGTTCTACCAGGGCGTCCGCCCGGCCGTGAACGTGGGTCTGTCGGTGTCGCGCGTCGGCTCCTCGGCCCAGATCAAGGCGATGAAGCAGGTGGCAGGCCCGATCAAGGGCGAGCTGGCGCAGTACCGCGAAATGGCGGCCTTTGCCCAGTTCGGCTCCGACCTCGACGCCACCACCCAGCGCCTGCTGAACCGTGGTGCCCGTCTGGTCGAGCTGCTGAAGCAGCCGCAGTTCTCGCCGCTGAAGACGCAGGAGCAGGTTGCGGTCATCTACGCCGGCGTGAACGGCTACCTGGACAAGATCCCGGTGGACCGCGTTCGCGAGTTCGAGGCTGGCCTGCTGCTCTCCCTGCGTGGTGAGCATGCGGACCTCCTCGACGCCATCTGGCAGAAGAAGGCCCTCGACGATGAGCTGACCGCGCGCCTTCGTGCCGCGATCGAAGCTTTCGCCAAGAGCTTCTCGTAAACCAGAAACGCTGTCGGGATAAGGAGCAGGGGCGGCCATGCCGAGCCTGAAGGACCTAAGAAACCGTATCGCCTCGGTCAAGGCGACGCAGAAGATCACCAAGGCCATGAAAATGGTGGCCGCGGCGAAGCTGCGTCGCGCCCAGGACGCTGCGGAGGCGGCCCGGCCCTATGCGGAACGCATGGAGCAGGTGCTGGCCAACATTGCCGCTGCCTTTGAAGGCCGCGATGATGCGCCGAAGCTGATGACCGGAACGGGGCGCGATCAGGTACATCTCCTGATCGTCGCCACCGCCGAACGCGGCCTGTGCGGCGGCTTCAACTCCTCGATCGCCAAGCTGGCGCGCGAGCGGGCCCGGAGCCTCATTGCACAGGGCAAGGAGGTGAAAATCCTCTGCGTCGGCAAGAAGGGCTTCGATGCCATCAAGCG
This sequence comes from Pannonibacter sp. Q-1, assembly GCF_054073275.1. Taxonomy (NCBI): domain Bacteria; kingdom Pseudomonadati; phylum Pseudomonadota; class Alphaproteobacteria; order Hyphomicrobiales; family Stappiaceae; genus Pannonibacter; species Pannonibacter sp. Q-1. The sequence continues at coordinate 272,232 of NZ_JBSXNB010000005.1, read as the reverse complement.
CGAGCTTGGCAAGTACGTCATCCGCACCATCGAGCTGCGCGGCGTGAAGTCCGTTGGCTATGCCAACGCGACTGACATCTCGGACGTCGTCTTCAAGATGTTCGAGGCCGGCGAGTTCGACGTCTGCACCCTGTTCTTTGCCGAATTCAAGTCGGTGATCAGCCAGGTGCCGACGGCGCAGCAGCTCATTCCGGCCAAGCTGCCGGAGACGGCCAAGGCTGCCGATGGCGCGTCGCTGGTGTACGAGTACGAGCCCGACGAGGCCGCTATTCTGACCGACCTTCTGCCCCGCAACGTGTCGGTGCAGATCTTCCGTGCGCTCCTTGAGAACGCCGCCTCCGAGCAGGGCGCCCGCATGTCCGCCATGGACAATGCGACCCGCAACGCAGGCGACATGATCAAGAGACTGACACTGCGCTACAACCGCCAGCGTCAGGCTCAGATCACCAAGGAACTGATTGAAATCATCTCGGGCGCCGAAGCGCTCTGACCGGATCGAGGATTGAGGGATGGCTGACAACAAAGTCGGACAGATCACCCAGGTCATCGGCGCCGTGGTCGACGTCAAGTTCGACGGCCACCTGCCGCAGATTCTGAACAGCCTGGAAGCGGACAACCAGGGCACCCGTCTGGTGCTCGAAGTTGCCCAGCATCTCGGCGAAAACACCGTTCGCACCATTGCGATGGACTCCACCGAAGGCCTCGTGCGCGGCCAGAAGGTCACCGACACCGGTGCCCCGATTGCCGTGCCGGTTGGCGCCGGTACCCTGGGCCGCATCATGAACGTGATCGGCGAGCCGGTTGACGAAGCCGGCCCGATCCCGCATGACGCCAAGCGTGCCATCCACCAGGAAGCTCCGAGCTTCGTCGAGCAGTCGACCGAAGCCCAGATCCTGGTCACCGGCATCAAGGTGGTGGACCTGCTGGCTCCTTATGCCAAGGGCGGCAAGATCGGCCTGTTCGGCGGCGCCGGCGTCGGCAAGACCGTTCTGATCATGGAACTCATCAACAACGTCGCAAAGGCGCACGGCGGTTACTCCGTGTTCGCCGGCGTGGGTGAGCGTACCCGTGAAGGCAACGACCTTTACTGGGAAATGATCGAATCGGGCGTGAACAAGAAGGGCGGCGGCGAAGGCTCCAAGGCTGCACTTGTTTATGGCCAGATGAACGAGCCCCCCGGGGCACGTGCCCGCGTTGCTCTGACGGGTCTCACCGTCGCCGAGCATTTCCGTGACCAGGGCCAGGACGTGCTGTTCTTCGTGGACAACATCTTCCGCTTCACCCAGGCCGGTTCCGAAGTGTCCGCTCTGCTCGGCCGTATCCCGTCGGCCGTGGGTTACCAGCCGACGCTGGCGACCGACATGGGCACCATGCAGGAACGCATCACCACCACCACCAAGGGCTCGATCACCTCGGTGCAGGCCGTTTACGTGCCCGCCGACGATCTGACCGACCCGGCGCCGGCTTCGACCTTCGCCCACCTCGACGCAACGACGGTTCTCAACCGATCGATCGCCGAAAAGGGCATCTACCCGGCCGTGGACCCGCTGGACTCGACCTCGCGCATGCTGGATGCCCGCATCATCGGCGATGAGCACTACAATGTGGCTCGCCAGGTGCAGCAGACTCTGCAGCGTTACAAGGCCCTGCAGGACATCATCGCGATCCTGGGCATGGACGAGCTGTCTGAAGAAGACAAGCTGACCGTGGCCCGCGCCCGCAAGATCGAGCGCTTCCTGTCCCAGCCGTTCTTCGTGGCCGAAGTCTTCACCGGTTCGCCGGGCAAGCTCGTCGCCCTCGAAGACACGATCAAGGGCTTCAAGGGCCTGGTCGAAGGCGAGTACGATCACCTGCCGGAAGCTGCCTTCTACATGGTCGGCAACATGCAGGAAGCGATCGAGAAGGCCCAGCGCCTGGCAGCTGAAGCTGCCTGATGCAATCTGCCGCTGCCGGGCTTCCCGGCAGCGGCCTGTAATACCAGCCCGTGCGGCGTTTGAGCCTGTTCAAGGCATGATGCGTTAGCATCGTAAGACTTGGTATAATTGGCGGGCGCCCGCGTGGCGCCGCTTCTTGCAGGGCGGCTTTGCCGCCCGCATTGCGACGAACAAAGGACACGCCAGATGGCACAGCCATTTCAGTTTGAGCTTGTCTCCCCTGAGCGCCTTCTCCTGTCGGACAAGGTTCTCGAGGTCACCGTTCCCGGCAGCGAAGGCGAGTTTGGTGTCCTGAAGGATCACAGCCCGTTCATGGCCACCATGCGTCCGGGCCTGCTGAAGGTCCGCACCGGCGAAGGCAAGCTGGTCGAGTACTTCGTGCGCGGCGGCTTTGCCGACGTGTCCACCAGCGGTCTCACCGTTCTGGCCGAACAGGCCATTCCGGTGACTGAGCTGAAGGCCGACGTCATCGCCCAGCAGGTGCAGGACGCCCGTGAGGACGTTGCCGACGCCCGCGACGACGAAGCGCGCACCAAGGCCGAAGCAACGCTGGCCCAGCTGATCGAAATCCAGACGGCGCTCAAGGCAGCCTGAGGATAACGGCCGGTCTCGCTCAGAGCGGACATTTTTCGAAACGCGGTTCTCCGGAGCCGCGTTTTTTGTTTGCCGCAGGACAATCCTTCTCCCTCCTCCACGTTGGCCTGAACAAGAAAAAACCCGGCTCAACGGGGAGCCGGGTTGAAAGAGGACAGCCGGGAGGAGGAAAGCTGCCCTGTCTTGAGTGTGCCCGTATCAGGCCGCGATGCGCTTGAAGGCCGGAGCAGACGCGCTCCTGGAGCGGCGGCGCTCTTCCGGCGGCATGTAGACCAGTGCGCGGTGGTCCGTGCAGTAGGACGTGCCGGACTCGACGCGCACATTGCACGGGAACGTGTAGTTGCCGCTGTCACCTTCGGCCCACTTGCAGCGGCCAGGACGCGGGAGGCTCAGAGCATTATCCATCTTCTTTTCCTTCTTGCCGGTCTCTGTTGCAAGAAAACGCAAAAGACCGGCCGCTCCTCCGGAACTTGCCGGGCGGCCAGACGTCGCATTCTCGTGCTGGAATTTCATGGCGGAGCCAGACAGGACCGAAGTTCACGTCCGCAACCGCAAATCAAGTGAAGGTTACATAATGCCCTTGCCTGATTTGCGCAAGAGCTTAGCCGTCATGGAAGACCTGCAGGCAAAGCATGGCTGAAACTGCAGTTAACCTTCTGTCAATACTCCGCCCTCCGCAGCCAGAGACTCGCGCGTGTCGAGATCAAGCCGCGCGGCACGGCCCAGTTCAACTTCAGTACAGACATCATCATGCGCGCCTACGAGATGCCGGGCGCCCGTATCACCTTGAAGCTGCATGAGATCTTCGCGGAAGCGCGTGTCGATGAGCACCGGATTGCCGCGCTTGCCCTCTGCCGTCGCCAGCACGATCAGATGCCCCTCGCTGCGGTCATGGGCGGCGATCAGCGCATCAATCATGGCGCCGGTGATGCGCGGCATGTCGCCCAGCAGAATCACGACGCCATCGAGATTGTCCGGCAAGGCCCGCAGCCCGAGACGGATGGAACTGGCCATGCCTTCTTCAAAACCGGGGTTGATGACCGCGCGTACACGGCTGCCATCTGCTTCTCCACTCACCCGCTCCGCCATGTGGCCGGTGACGAGGATGACCTTTTCGAGCTGACTGGCCGCGGCCGCGTCAATGACATGACGTACGACGCTCTTGCCCTCCAGCTGCGCCAGAAGCTTGTTGCCGCCCGCCATGCGGCTGGAACTGCCCGCCGCCAGAATGATGCCGCCATAGCGCCCGCTTGCACTGGCGGCTGAAAACTTGCCCGCCCCCTGTTGCCGGGGCTGCGGGCGGCTGGCAATCTCCATCAGAAGGCCGCCGACGCCAAGCCCGGTCACCACCTCCGGCGTCACGGCTAGCCCCGCCAGCAGCCGGTTCAGCACCCAGTCGAAGCCGTTTTCCGCCGGACTGCGGGCACAGCCCGGCGCGCCGATGACCGGCATGCCGTCCAATTCGCCCAGCAGCATCAGATTGCCCGGATCCACCGGCATGCCGAAGTGGATCACCCGGCCACCGGCCTGTTCGATGGCTGCGGGCAGAATATCGCGCCGGTCGGCAATGGCGGAAGCGCCGAAGAGCACGAAGAAATCCGCCCCCTGGCGCCTCAGGGCGGCAAGCGCCTCTGCCACCGCGTCCCTGTCATGGGTCACCCGGTGCTCGGCGATGACCTCGCTGCCGGAGACTTCCAACCGCCGCTCCAGCACCTTGCGGGTCTTGTCCATGGTCACGGGCTTCAGCTGCGGCAGCAGGGTTGCCACCAGCCCCACCCGGCGGGCGCGGTAGGGCGCGACACGGATGGCCCCTGCCCCGGCCAATTCCGCCGCAGCCAGATGGTGTTCGGCCACCGCATAGGGGATGATCTTCGCCGTCGCCACCATCCGGCCCGCATTCACGGCGGCAAATTCCGGCAGGGTGGCGAAGGTCAGCGCCGGATCAATGCGGTTCATGGCATCGACCTTCTGCCGGTCGATCACCAGCACGCCATTCACCTCCGCATGAAGATTGACGCGGCCGGTCTGCACCCCGTCCCGGATCAAGCCGCTGCCCGCTGCGGCCTTTGCCAGCCTCTGCGCCGCCGTGTTTTCATCCACGTCGCCCGGCTCCAGCCGCGCCACCGTCACAACCGTCAGCCCCGCTGCGGCCAGCGCCTCGATGTCGGCTGCGGTGAGGCGGTGCCCCTTCTTCAGCAGCCCTTCTGCCGTGCGCGTCGCATGGACCAGCAGCGCGCCTTCGGCTTGCGCCAGAGGGACTGAACCAAATTGCATCAGCGCCCCCCGCCCGGCTTGCGCAGCGCGGCAATCACCTCACCCAGCACCGCGACGGCGATTTCGGCAGGTGAGGCTGCCCCTATATCAAGGCCGATGGGCGCGCGGATGCGGGCAAGATCCGCCTCTGCCACACCCGCCGCCGCCAGCCGCTGCAGGCGGGAGGCATGTGTCTTGCGGCTGCCCAGCGCGCCCACATAAAAGCACCCCGCCCGCAGCGCGCTTTCCAATGCAAAGTCATCGATCTTCGGGTCATGGGTGACGGCGGCCAGCGCCGTATAGGCATCCAGCGGGCGCTCGCGCAGTGCATCCTGCGGCCATTCGGCCATCAGCACCTCCGCCGGGAACCGCTCGGGACTGGCAAAGGCGGTGCGCGGATCAATCACCGTCACGTCAAACCCGGCAATCTGCGCCATCGGCAGCAGCGCCTGCGAGATATGAACCGCGCCGATGATCACGAGGCGCGGTGATGGGACGGAAACGGTGAGGAAGGCCTGCGTTCCATCCTCCGCGCTCACCAGCCCGGACGCCCCGGATAGGAACCGCTTTTCCAGCTCTGCGGCGAGAGGGTCCGCAGCCGCGACCGCCCCCTTTTTCACCAGCCGCTGGGCGCCGCTGGCAAGCTCCGTCACCAGAATGGCGGCACGGCGGGCCGAACGCTCCTCGTTGAGAGCGGCAAGAAGATCAAGCTGCATGGGTGACCGGCTCCACATAGACGCGGATGCGCCCGCCACAGGACAGGCCGACCCGCCAGGCAGTTTCATCGGCGACGCCGAATTCCAGCATCGAGGCCTTGCCGGAGGCAATCACGTCCGCCGCCTCGGCGACGACCGCGCCTTCGACACAGCCGCCGGAGACGGAGCCCTCGAAATTGCCCTGTGCATCAATGACGAGATGGGAGCCAACCGGCCGGGGCGCAGAACCCCAGGTCTCCACCACCGTCGCAACCGCCACCTTGCGGCCCGCCTTCACCCAGGCTTCTGCCACTGCCAGTTCATCCGCCATGGCACTCTCCCTCATGGTCTTTCCCGCAAGGATATAGGGAGGATGCAGGCGCTGGAAAGAAAAACCCGTTCAACCGGGCTGCTGCCAAAATACTGGCCGGAAAAGGAACAGCGCCCCGGAGGGCCGGGGCGCTGCAGCGGAACCAGGCATGATGGGTGCGCATGCCGGGGCCCGTTTGGAAAGCTGTAAAACGCGAGACAGCCGCAGCGAGGCTGCGGCTGTCTCTCATGTCATTCCCGTACGGGAAAGCGGATCACTCAGCCGCGTTGCGCGAAGCCGGAGCTGCAGCCAGAACAGAGCTGTCCACCGCGTCTTCGAACTTGGCGAAGTTGTCGATGAACATCTGCACCAGCTTCTTGGCCTGCGCGTCATAGGCGGCCTTGTCGGCCCAGGTTTCGCGCGGGTTCAGGATGGCGCTGTCGACGCCCGGCACGGCTTCCGGAACGGCGAAGCCGAAGTTCGGGTCCATGCGGAAGGCCGCGGTCTTCAGCGAGCCATCCAGCGCGGCGCGCAGCAGCGTGCGGGTTGCCTTGATCGGCATGCGGCTGCCGGTGCCATAGGCCCCGCCCGTCCAGCCAGTGTTCACCAGCCAGCAATCGACGCCCTGCTCTGCGATGAGATCACGCAGCAGGTTGCCATATTCGCTCGGGTGGCGCGGGATGAAGGGTGCACCGAAGCAGGTCGAGAACGTTGCCTGCGGCTCGGTCACGCCCTTTTCCGTGCCAGCCACCTTGGCGGTGTAGCCGGAAAGGAAGTGATACATGGCCTGCGCCGGGGTCAGACGGGCGATCGGGGGCATCACGCCGAAAGCATCGGCGGTCAGCATGATGATCGTCTTCGGCTGCGGTGCAACGCCGGTGGCGCTGGCGTTGGAGATGAAGTGGATCGGATAGGCCGCACGGGTGTTCTCGGTCTTCGAGCCATTGTCGAAGTCCGGCACGCGGGCGTCATCCAGCACCACGTTTTCCAGCACGGTGCCGAAGCGCTGCGTCGTGGAGAAGATCTCCGGCTCGGCTTCCTTCGACAGCTTGATGGTCTTGGCGTAGCAACCGCCTTCGAAGTTGAAGACGCCGGTCTTGCCCCAGCCGTGCTCGTCGTCACCGATGAGAGTGCGCTCCGGATCAGCGGAGAGCGTGGTCTTGCCGGTGCCCGACAGGCCGAAGAAGACAGCAGTGTCGCCGTCCTTGCCGACGTTGGCCGAGCAATGCATCGGCATGACGCCCTGCGGCGGCAGCAGGTAGTTGAGGAAGGTGAAGACGGACTTCTTCATCTCGCCGGCATAGGACGTGCCGCCGATGAGCACGATCATGCGCGACAGGTCGCAGGCAATGACCGTTTCGGAACGGCAGCCGTGACGGGCCGGATCGGCCTTGAAGTCCGGCAGATCGATGATGGTCATCTTCGGCACGAAGGTGGCCAGCTCTTCCGCCTTCGGGCGGATCAGCAGGTTGCGGATAAACAGCGAGTGCCACGCAAACTGGGTATAGACACGCACGGGAAGACGATAGGCTGCCTCGGCGCCACCGTAGAGATCCTGCGCGAACAGATCCTTACCCTTGGCATGATCGAGGAAGTCGCCCAGCAGAACGTCGAACTGCTCCGGCGTCATCTTTGCGTTGTTGTCCCACCAGACCTGATCTTCGGTCGAAGCATCACAGACAACGAACTTGTCCTTCGGCGAACGGCCCGTGTGGGTGCCGGTGTCAGCCACCAGAGCCCCGCCGGCCGACAGCCGCGCCTCACCTCGCTGCAGCGCGTATTCGTAAAGAGACGGTTCGTTCTGGTTCCAATAAATCGCACCGAGCCCCGTCAGGCCGATTGTTTCAAGGCCGCAGGCCGGGTTCCGGACACCTGTCTCTTTCATGATCGCGCAGTCCCTTAATCTGTCTACACGCGCCGGAGGGCCGGGGGATCGCACCTGATCTGCTGCCCCTCAAGTCCCGGCGCAGGCGGACCCTAGTTGATCTGCTGCTGCGCAACAAGAGAACAGAAAGGATGATTTGACCATTTAATCGATTAAAAAACAAAGACTTGGCAGAACGATTTATTTTGGACCGTGAATTTAAGCAAAACTGTGACGCAGAACACTTTGTCTTTCGCAGATCACACCCACATGACAGACGGGCGCCGAGGTTCCCGCCGTACAAAAAACGGCGGCTAATGGAACCGGCAGAAGATTAAAGAGTTGGTATGCAATTGCCTTTGCCTTATTTTATGCGCAATTGCGGGGCCAAAGGCTGAAGGTGAGTTACGACATTGACGGATCAAAGGACGAAGACCCGCATCATGCCGACTATTGCACTCGTCGACGATGACCGTAACATCCTGACTTCGGTTTCCATTGCGCTGGAATCGGAAGGATACAGGGTTCAGACCTATACGGATGGCGCTTCCGCCCTGGATGGTCTTCTCAGCGACACACCCAATCTTGCGATCTTCGACATCAAGATGCCGCGGATGGACGGGATGGAACTGCTGCGCCGCCTGCGCCAGACCTCGGACCTGCCGGTGATCTTCCTCACCTCCAAGGATGACGAGATCGACGAACTGTTCGGCCTGAAGATGGGCGCGGACGATTTCATCCGCAAACCCTTCTCCCAGCGCCTGCTGGTGGAGCGCGTGCGCGCCGTGCTGCGCCGGGTGCAGCCGCGCGATGCCTCCGCCCCGCGCGAGGATGGCGACAAGCTGCTGGAACGCGGCCAGCTTCTGATGGATCAGGAGCGCCACACCTGCACCTGGAACGGCAAGCCGGTGACGTTGACCGTGACCGAGTTCCTCATCCTCTCGGCGCTGGCCCAGCGCCCGGGCGTGGTGAAGAGCCGCAATGCACTGATGGACGCGGCCTATGATGATCAGGTCTATGTGGACGACCGGACCATCGACAGCCACATCAAGCGCCTGCGCAAGAAGTTCAAGATGGTGGACGACGACTTCGACATGATCGAGACCCTTTATGGCGTCGGCTACCGGTTCCGGGAGACCTGAGGGTTCCTGACGCCAGATGGCAACTGACACCGGGGAAGACATGCGCCTTCACGCGAAGGAGCAAGACGGCAACGCCCGCGCAGAGGACAGCGCGGGCGAACGCACGTCTCCGGCTGCCCTGCGCCATCTTGGCAACCCACGCCTGCGCCGAAGGTTCCTGAACCGGGCCGGGGCACTGCTCGGCACCTATGTTTTCTCCTCGCTGACCCGGCGCATCGTGGTGCTGAACCTCGCCGGGCTCATTGCGCTGGTCTCCGGCATTCTCTACCTCAACCAGTTCCGCGCCGGGCTGATCGACGCGCGCGTGCAGAGCCTTCTGACGCAGGGAGAAATCATCGCCGGCGCCATCGCCGCTTCGGCCACGGTGGACACAGGCGCCATTACGGTTGACCCGGAACGCCTGCTGCAGATGCAGGCGGGCGAAACTCTGATGCCGAGCACGACAACGGTGGAATCCCTCGATTTCCCGGTCAATCCCGAGCGTGTCGGGCCGGTGCTGCGGCGGCTGATTTCGCCGACCAAGACCCGCGCCCGGATCTATGACACACAAGGCATGCTGATCCTTGATTCGCGCCAGCTTTACAGCCAGGTGATGCGCTACGACCTGTCCCCGCCCACGGTGCAGGAGGACGGCTTCTTTGACCGGATCTGGCAATCGGTGAAGATCTGGCTGCGGCGCGGTGATCTGCCGGTCTATCAGGAAGCCGGTGCCGGTGACGGGCTGATCTATCCTGAGGTGGAAGCCGCCGTTTCCGGCTCTCCCGCCAGCATCGTGCGCCTGTCGCCGCGCGGCGAGCTGATCGTCTCCGTGGCCGTGCCGATCCAGCGGTTCCGGCAGGTGGTGGGCGCACTTCTGCTCTCCACGCAAGGGGGAGACATTGACGCGATCGTCAGTGCCGAGCGGATCGCGATCATCCGCGTGTTCATGGTGGCCGCAGGCGTCATGCTCGTCATGTCGATCCTGACGGCCGGCACCATTGCCGGCCCCGTTCGCCGCCTTGCTGCGGCGGCAGAGCGGGTGCGGCGCGGCGGCAAATCGCGTCAGGAGATCCCGGAGTTCTCGGACCGGCAGGACGAAATCGGCCATCTTGCCCGCTCCTTCCGCGACATGACCAATGCGCTCTACAACCGTATGGACGCCATCGAGCGCTTTGCCGCAGATGTGGCACATGAGTTGAAGAACCCGCTGACATCCCTGCGCAGCGCCGTGGAAACCCTGCCGCTGGCGAAATCGGACAATTCGCGCGCCCGCCTGCTGGAGGTGATCCAGCATGACGTGCGCCGGCTCGACCGCCTGATCACCGACATTTCCGACGCCTCGCGGCTGGATGCGGAACTGGCGCGCGGCAGTGCGGAAGCGCTGGATGCCAGCCGCCTGTTGCGCAATGTCGCCGACATGGCCAACCAGCGTGCCGCCGAAGATGCACCGCGCGTGATCCTGACCATCGCAGACGTGAAGAATGCCGATGTGAAGGGCAGCACCCGTCAGGACCGGCATGCCGACAAGGCCGCCGAAAAGGCGGAGGAGAAAGGCTATCTGATCCTCGGCCATGACAGCCGTCTGGCGCAGGTGATCAACAATCTGATCGACAATGCCCGCTCCTTCTCGCCCCCCGGCGGCACCGTGCGCATCGGCGCCAGCCGCACAGGCAACACGGTTGTCATCACCGTCGATGATGACGGCCCCGGCATCCGGGCCGAGAAGATCGAGCGCATCTTCGAGCGCTTTTATACCGACCGGCCCGATGGCGAGGCCTTCGGCAACAACTCCGGCCTTGGCCTCTCCATCTCGCGCCAGATCATCGAGGCGCACCGGGGCACGATCACGGCAGAAAACCGCACGGAGACCGATCCGGAAACCGGTGAGAAGATCATTCTGGGTGCGCGCTTCATCATCACCCTGCCCGCAGGCGGCAGCGCATGAGTGGCCAGGCAGCTCATGGCGGCCTGCTGGTGCATGGCTGCGCGGTCATCCTCGGCACCACGGGTGTACTGATCCGCGGCGCCTCGGGCTCCGGCAAGTCGCGGCTGGCGGCAGAACTGGTGGAGCGGGCTGGCCGCAACGGCCATTTTGCCGCCCATGTGGCCGATGACCAGTGCCTGCTGGACGCGGCAGCGGCAGGCCTGAGGGCGCGGGCGCCGCAGGCCATCTCCGGGCTGGCGGAGCTGCGCGGGCGCGGCATCGTGCCGGTTCTCCATGAGCCTGCGGCCCTGATCAGCCTTGTGGCCGATCTTGAGCCGGCAGCAAAACTCGAGCGCATGCCGGAGGCAGATGCCCTTTCCACGGTGCTGCTGGACCGGCTGATTGCCCGCCAGCCGGTGCCCTCCGGCGATGCGGCAGGCGCAGTGGCCTTGATCCGGGAGGCCCTGCGCGCGATTTATCCGGGAAAGCGGCCGCCTGTTTAGGCCGTGTTAATGAGAAAACTGCTTGCTTTGGGCGCCACGCTTGCCGACATTGCGGCAACAGCGTTCAGATCCGGCGCAAGCCCCGGGAAACCGGACAGACCGGACCCACGACGAAAGACACAGGTCGGCAAGGCATGATTGGACTGGTACTCGTGACCCATGGCCGCTTGGCGGAAGAGTTCAAGGCGGCACTTGAGCACGTGGTTGGCCCGCAGACGCAGGTCGCAACGATTGCGATCGGTCCGGAGGACAACATGGAGCAGCGCCGTCAGGATATCCTCGGCGCTGTCGAGGAGGTGAACACCGGCGCAGGTGTCGTGCTCCTGACCGACATGTTCGGCGGCACGCCCTCGAACCTCGCCATCTCCGTGATGGACGGCAAGACCATCGAGGTGATTGCCGGGGTGAACCTGCCGATGCTGATCAAGCTGGCGAGCGTGCGCGCCGACCGGGGCCTTGCCGATGCGGTGGAGGAAGCCCGCAAGGCCGGCCAGAAATACATCTCCGTCGCCAGCCAGGTTCTGTCCGGCAACGGCTGACGCCAGCGCCCCGAAGAAAGACACTGACCACGATGGATGCCGCGCCAAACATGACACGCCTCGAACGCAGCCTGCTGATCGTCAACCAGCGCGGCCTCCACGCCCGCGCCTCCGCCAAGCTGGTGAAGCTGGTGGATACGTTCAACGCGGATGTGCGCGTGTCAAAGGACGGGCAGACCGTCGGCGGCACTTCGATCATGGGCCTGATGATGCTGGCCGCAGCGCCCGGCTGCTGCATCCACGTGGAAGTGACCGGCCCCGAAGCCGAAGCCGCCCTGACCGCCATCGCCGCGCTTGTGGCGGACAGGTTCGGCGAGGAAGATTGAGAGGCAGGGAGTGTTGCGGGTGCGCGTCGCGGACAATGGCAACATATGCCTATTGAAATGAACACCCGCAAGTCATCAACCTTGAGGATCTTTTCGGTCTAACAGCTGCGTCTCGCCTAGAGCTGTTGCATGGCCAAAACTGTGTTCTCCGACGCGCTTGTTTTCCACCCTGGCCCCTTAACGAGGAAGCTGCGGCAGCTTCTTCTCGATCCGCATACAGCCTTACGCAAAGTTTACTGGACGCCGCATGCAATAGAAATAAGTTCTCATTATTACTATCAACTATTTATATCGTTCAATAGATATTGAAGCACCACTCAAACTCTTAGAGGCCAGCTTTAAAAATGAAATCCATGAATCGTTAAGATTTCGGCTTTTAATATTTAACTCATTTATCTTATTCATAACATAGTCATATTTATCTTGTGAAACCCAACTTCCGTTGTCAGGTCGCCACGTCATCCAGCCATTACTACCCTTATTATAAATACTCATTAGTTCATTTAAAAAATCTTCGCTATCTCGACAAAATTTTTCATACTTCGCTTGTACATCTCGATTATTAAACGGAAAAATATCATCCTCATAATAATCTAGAAGCTTACTCAATCCCTCATAATCATCATTTTGCATTGTAGTTTCAATTGCATTATTTCGAAGAATGTAATATTGTTTTTTATCTATAATTCCGATAAGTGAATTTATTTTTTCAACATCCTCATTCATCTTTCGGTTTTCAATTTTCAACACTGAGGAGAGATCTTCAAGTTCAAAACTAACCCATGCTATAAATGCGGCTACAAATGTAAGCAACGCACCCGGAGACACTTTAGAGAGATCAATAGGCCATTGAACCCAAACAAGAGACCCCATAAGAGCAATGATCGCGGCTATCTTTGCTAGATTTTTCGCGTAATGAGGAAGACTTTTCAATCTGCGACTCCTTTTAATTCAAAAGCAAAATATTCCGATTCGTAGGATTGGTCAAAGACTAGACTCGCCTCCCCCAAAGCACTCGCCGTAAATTTTCTTAAGAGATCATCCTTGCGCTGCCCCCCCCAACACTCCCTTAACCCCATTCCCGCATTTCCGCCCGGATATAAAGAAATCTTTATATCCGCATTGATAGGGCTGAAAGGCCGCTATATAAGGAGCGGAATGGGATTCCGGGGCTGTTGCCGTGAGGCGGGCAGGCCTGGCCGGGTGCAGTGCACCTTCGTGCCGCCAGCGGGCGGCTGCTGAAACAGATCAGAACAGGATCAGGTCATGACCGACTATATCGTCAAGGACATCAAGCTCGCCGATTGGGGCCGGACGGAAATCGAGATCGCCGAAACCGAAATGCCGGGACTGATGGCCAGCCGCGCCGAATTCGCCGCCTCTCAGCCGCTGAAGGGCGCCCGCATCGCCGGTTCCCTGCACATGACCATCCAGACGGCCGTGCTCATCGAGACACTGGTGGCCCTTGGCGCCGAAGTCCGCTGGGCTTCCTGCAACATCTATTCCACCCAGGATCAGGCAGCTGCCGCCATCGCCGCTGCGGGCATTCCGGTCTTCGCCATCAAGGGCGAAACGCTGGAAGAATACTGGGACTATGCCGACCGGATCTTCGACTTCCCGGAAGGCGCCAACATGATCCTCGACGATGGCGGCGATGCCACGCTCTACATCCTGCTCGGCGCCCGCGTCGAAGCCGGTGAGACCGGCCTCATCGAAGATCCGAAGTCCGAAGAGGAAGAATACCTCTTTGCCCAGATCAAGAAGCGCATGGCCAAGAACCCGGGCTGGTTCACCAAGCAGCGCGATCTGATCCAGGGCGTCACCGAAGAGACCACCACGGGCGTGCTGCGCCTTTACGAGATGCAGAAGAAGGGCCAGCTGCCCTTCCCGGCCATCAACGTGAACGACAGCGTCACCAAGTCCAAGTTCGACAACCGCTATGGCTGCCGTGAATCGCTGGTGGACGGCATCCGCCGCGGCACCGACGTGATGATGTCGGGCAAGGTCGCCGTGGTTTGCGGCTATGGCGATGTGGGCAAGGGCTCGGCCCAGTCGCTGGCAGGTGCGGGCGCACGCGTCATCGTCACCGAAATCGACCCGATCTGCGCCCTGCAGGCCGCCATGGACGGCTTCGACGTGAAGACGCTGGATCAGGTGGCCGGCACGGCTGATATCTTCGTCACCGCCACCGGCAACAAGGACATCATCACCCTCGACCACATGCGGGCGATGAAGGACATGGCGATCGTCTGCAACATCGGTCACTTCGACAACGAGATCCAGGTTGCCGCGCTGAAGAACCTGCAGTGGCGCCCGGTCAAGGATCAGGTCGACATGGTCGTCTTCCCGGACGGCAAGCGCATGATCCTTCTGTCGCAGGGCCGCCTCGTTAACCTTGGCAATGCCACCGGCCATCCGAGCTTCGTGATGTCCGCCAGCTTCACCAACCAGGTGCTGGCGCAGATCGAACTCTTCACCCGCGGTGAGCAGTACAAGAACGAGGTCTACGTGCTGCCGAAGCACCTGGACGAGAAGGTGGCCCGCCTGCACCTCGCCAAGCTGGGCGTCTCGTTAACCGAACTGACGGACGACCAGGCCCAATATCTGGGGATTAACAAGACCGGTCCGTTCAAGTCGGAACACTACAAGTACTGATTTCAAGCATACGGCACACCACATATTGTGCCATATGGAATCTGACTTGCGTAGAAGCACAAATGCAGGCCCCGTCCACCCGGACGGGGCCTGTTAACTTTTCATCAACAGACTCTTTAGCGCGATTCCCGAACAAGGTATGGTCAAGACGAATCAGGGGATTGAGGCAGCTCCCTGACGACTCCGGCCTCCGGCCGGACTGAATGGCGGCAAAAGAGGTAGGCAGATGCCGGTAGACGGCGGTTCACGCTTGCGCAAGGGCGCAGGGCGGCGGAGACGGATTCTGAAAACGCTCTCCCTCTCGGGCGTGAGCGCCCTTGCCCTCGCAGCAAGCATGGGCAGCAGTCTGGCACAGGCGGCAAGCACCTCCACCGCACAGTTCGGCGCCGACCAGATGGTCTGGCTGGCCGCCCTTGGCGGGGCCTGCGCCTTTGCCGTCACAGCCTCCTTCGCCTTCCTGCGCAACCGCCGCACCAGCGCTGCCCGCATCGGTGCCCTTTCACGCGAGAACCGCGATCTCAAGCTTTTCGTCGACCGGCTGGAATCCATGCTCAACACCGAAGAGCAGCGGATCATCGCCTGGACCGGACTTGGCGAGCGCCCGGGTCTGACGCCGCATGTCTGGGGCAATCTGCCGGACAGCTGCGGCGCACCGCGCAGCGCCGCCCAGCTTCTGAGCTTCGGCAGCTGGCTGGATGCAAAATCGGCCGAACTGCTGGAAGATCACCTCGCCCGCCTGCGCAGCATTGGCGAGGCTTTCTGCATCACGCTGGAAACCCGCCACCGCACCTATATAGAGGCCGTGGGCCGCACGGCGGGTGCCGCCTCCGTGCTGCGTCTGCGCGACCTGACCGGCGACCGCCAGTCGCAGGCGGAGCTTGCCGCCCGCAACGCGCGTCTCTCCGGTGAGCTTTACATGCTGCATGCCCTGCTGGAGGCCATGCCCGCCCCGGCCTGGCAGACGGATGCGGAAGGCAAGGTCAACTGGGCCAACCGCGCCTATGCCCGCGCCGTCGATTGCGCCTCACCCGAGGCGGCCGTCAGCGGCGCTGTCGAATTCCTGGATGCCCCGGCGCGCGAGGCCATGAGCCGCGAGCGCAACGATGACGGCTGCTTCCGCTCGCGCATGCCGATTGTGGCGGCTGGTGAACGCCGCGTCTTTGAAGTGACGGATGTGCGCTCCAACGTCGGCAGCGCCGGCATTGCCATCGACATTTCCGAGCTGGACCGCACCAAGAAGGAACTGAAGCGCACCGAGGAATTCCACGGGCGCACGCTGGACCAGCTGGCGACAGCAGTGGCCATCTATGGTGCCGACCGCAAGCTGCAGTTCTACAATGCCGCCTTCCGCGCCCTGTGGGATCTCGACACCGGTTTCCTCGACGGCCAGCCGGAAGACGGCATCGTGCTCGACACGCTGCGCGCCGGGCGCAAGCTGCCCGAGCAGGCCGATTACCGCGTCTGGCGCACCAAGATGCTGGAAAGCTACCAGTCGCTGGAAGCGCGCGAAAGCTGGTGGCACCTGCCGGACGGGCGCACGCTGCGCGTCATCGCCAACCCGCATCCGCAGGGCGGCGTGACCTATATCTACGAGAACGTGACCGAGCGGCTGGACCTTGAAAGCCGCTACAACGCCCTGATCCGCGTTCAGGGCGAAACGCTGGACAATCTGTCCGAAGCCGTCGCGGTGTTCGGCTCCGACGGGCGCCTGCGCCTGTGGAACCCGGCCTTCAGCGAAATCTGGGCAATGCCGGAAGACCAGCTTTCGGTCATGCCGCATGTCAATGACATCGTGAACACCTGCGCTGCCAACACCGGCGAGATGGAAGCCTGGCGCCTGCTGGCAGGGTCCATCACCGGGCTGATGGACAGCCGTACGCATCTGGCCGGCCGCATGGAGCGGCGCGATGGCTCGGTGCTGGATTACGCCACCGTGCCCCTGCCGGATGGCGGCACACTGGTGACCTTCGTTAACGTTACCGACAGCGTCAACATGGAGCGCGCCCTCGTTGAAAAGAACGAGGCGCTGCAGCAGGCGGACGATCTGAAGAACGCCTTCATCCAGCACGTTTCCTACGAATTGCGCTCGCCGCTGACCAACATCATCGGCTTTGCCCAGCTTCTGTCCGATCCGAAATTCGGCGAACTGTCCGACAAGCAGGGCGAATACGCAGAATACATCCTGTCCTCGTCCTCGGCGCTGCTGGCCATCATCAACGACATTCTCGACCTGGCCACCATTGATGCGGGCATCATGGAGCTGGACCTCAGCGAAGTGGATGTGGCGCAGACCGTGTCCGCCGCCGTCGAGGGCCTGAAAGACCGGCTGGTCGAATCGCAGATCGTGCTGCGCACCCATGTGCCGGATGACATCGGCACCATGCTGGCGGATGAGCGCCGGCTGCGCCAGGTGCTGTTCAACCTGATTGCCAACGCCGTGCGCTATTCCGAGGAAGGCGGCATCATCGATGTGACCTGCACCCGGCAGGGCGCCAGCGTCGTCTTCACCGTCAAGGACCGTGGCTGCGGTATTCCGCAGGAGATGATCGAGGCCGTGTTCAACCGCTTTGTCGGCCACGATTCGGGCGCAAGACGCCGGGGCGCGGGCCTCGGCCTGTCCATCGTCAAGAGCTTCGTGGAACTGCACGGCGGGCATGTGGAGATCCAGTCGCGGGAGGGGAACGGCACGACCGTGACCTGCACGTTTCCCGCCAAGCCCGAAGTGACCGGCCGGGTTGCTGCCGAGTAAGCCCGGCATGAGCCCCGCGCACCCGCTCTCCCCCACGCTCAGCCTCACCATCGCCGATGAAACCGCCATGGTGCGGCTGGCCGAAGACGTGGCCGCCATCCTTGGCCCCGGCGATGTGATTGCGCTCAACGGTGATCTGGGCGCGGGCAAGTCCACCTTCAGCCGCGCCCTGCTGCGCGCCTTTGCAGGTGATCCCGCGCTGGAAGTGCCGAGCCCCACCTTCACCCTCGTCCAGACCTATGATCTGGACCGGCTGACCATCTCCCATCTCGATCTTTACCGGCTGGAAGAGCCGGAGGAACTGGAGGAACTGGGGCTGGAGGATCTGACGGCCACAGGCGCGGCGCTGATCGAATGGCCGGAAAAGGCCGGCCGTTTCCTTCCCGCCAGCCGGCTGATCCTGTCCATCGCCCATTCCGGCGAGAATGACGCCCGTGCGGTGACTTTCTCATTTGCCAGCCCTGCCGCAGAAAGCCGCTGGGTGCAGCGGCTGGCGCGGACGCAGCGCATCCGGGCGCTGGCGGAGACGGCAGGCTTCACAGGCGCAGAGCGGCGCTATCTGACCGGCGATGCGTCGGCTCGGGCCTATGAGGTGATCCGCACGCCGCAAAAATCCGCCGTGCTGATGAATTCCCCTGCCGCCTATGACCAGGCAAAGCCCGGCGAAATACCCAGCTACAGCGAGACCGTGCACCGCGCCCGCACCGTCGATGCCTTCATCGCACTGACGGGTGAATTGCGGCGGCGCGGTTACAGCGCGCCGGAGCTTTATGCCATCGACCGGGATGCGGGCCTGCTGCTGCAGGAGAACCTTGGCGGCGAAGGCATCATCACGCCGGACAGGCAGCCCATCGCGGAGCGCTACGCCGCCGCCGCGCAGCTGCTGGCGGACATGCACTCGGACACGGACTGGCCGCAGGATCTGCCCGTGACCGGCATGGACGGTACGGTGCTGGCCCGCCACATCATCCCGGCCTATTCGGAAAATGCCCTGCTGACGGAGGCCCATCTCTTTCTCGAATGGTATGTGCCCTGGCGTGCCGGAGCGGATCCCGCCACCCTGCCTGCAGCGCCGGATACGCAGGAGCGGGCGGAATACCGCGCCCTGTGGCAGACGGCCTTTGCCCGGATCAGGGACGCGCAGACCGGCTGGGTGATGCGGGACTATCACTCCCCCAACATCCTGTGGCTGGACGGGCGCGAGGGGCACGCGAAGCTGGGTCTCATCGACTATCAGGATTGCGTCCTTGGCCCCGTTGCCTATGACCTTGCCTCCCTGCTGCTCGATGCAAGGGTGGATATCCCGCGCGCGCTGGAAGACGGGTTGCTGACCGGTTATCTCGCCCGCCGCAAGGCGCAGGATGCGGGCTTTGACGAAGAGCTGTTCCGTGCTGCCTATGCCGTCATGGGCGCGCAGCGCATCGCCAAGATCCTCGGGGCCTTCGTGCGGCTGAAATATGCCTATGGCAAGCCGCAGTACATGGCCCACATGCCACGCATGACGGACTATCTCGACCGCACCCTCGCCCATCCGGCGCTGGCGGAACTGGCCAGCTGGTTCCGGGCACGGACTGGCTAGGCCACACCGCCCATGAGCATTTCCAAGCCGTGAGGCGGCGGTGTCTCTGATGCCGTCAGATCAGGCCTTGACGTAGACCCACGCCCGCTTTCCGGACTTCAGCTGCACCTCGGTCCGGATGTAGTCATCCACTTCATAGGCATCCGCGGCTGCAAGCTCTTCGTCCGTGATCGCAAACACGGTGCCCTTCACTTCATCGTCCGGATTGCTGCTGGGCACGACCACCGGATGGAACCGCTGCCCGCTCTGGCGCAGAACTTCGGGATCGGTGATCTCGATCATGCTGGTTGTATAGCCGGTCATGGCGTCCTCTTCCCCCGAAAGCAGCCGTCCGAAGGAAGACTGCTGCACGGAAGGCAGCTGCAGCGTGCCATAGGAAAAGAGCAGAACTGACGCATTCACTGTCATGGCGAACTCCGGACCGGACTCTTGAGAGGCCTCACCAACGTACCCTGTGCTTTGCATGGCGGGAAAGGCCGGTCAAACGGCACATCGCGAAAAATGCTCATGTGCCGCGAAGATTCAGTCACGTTCCAGCTGCCTGCTGGTCATCCTGCTGCCTCATGGCTGCAAGAGGCTCTCAAGCCGCACCCGGCTGCACTTGCCTTGAGGGCGCGAAGCAGGCACTGCTAGGCAGTGGCCCCTGCTTGCCGGGGGCGTCGGCACTTCCTATCTCCGGCAGGCGATTTCAACCGGAGCAGTTTGCAGGTTTCTCATGACGAACGGCGTTTTCCGTCCCCATAGCGCAATGATCCTGGCTGCCGGGCTTGGCAAGCGCATGCGCCCGATCACGGCGACAACACCCAAACCCCTGATCGAGGTGAACGGCAAGGCGCTGATCGACCATGGCATGGACAAGCTGGCGGCTGCCGGGGTGAAGCGCTGCGTCGTCAACGTGCATTACCTTGCCGATCTGGTGGAAGTGCATGCCCGCCGCCGCAAGGACCTTGAGGTTATGATTTCCGACGAGCGCGAGGCTCTGCTGGAAACCGGCGGCGGCATCGCCAAGGCGCTGCCGCTGCTGGGCGATGATCCGTTCTTCGTGGTGAATGCCGACACCGCCTACTGGGTGGAAGGCGTGAAGCCCAATCTGGAGCACATGATCGAAGCCTTTGATCCGGAGCGCATGGATGCGCTGCTGCTGCTCTCGGACATGGTACACAGCGCCGGCTATCACGGACGCGGCGATTTCCTGATGGACCCGAACGGCGTACTGGAGCGCCGGCCGGAACGTTCGGTGGCGCCTTTTGCCTATGCGGGCGCGGCCATCCTGCATCCGCGCCTCTTCCGCGATGCGCCGGAGGGCAAGTTTTCGCTCAACCTGCTGTTTGACCGGGCCATCGAGGCCGGGCGCCTGCATGGCACGCTGATGGAAGGCATCTGGCTGCATATCGGCACGCCGGAAGCCATTGCCGAGGCGGAACTGGCCGTGCGCGAAAGCGCAGACTGAAACCCGATCCAGACGGCAGGCAGGACTGATGGCAGCGCGGATTTTCTCCATTCCGCCCTCGGCGGATTTTTCCCGGGAGCTGATCGCAGCGCTGGTGGACGGACGGCTGATCGAGGGCTTCCGCCCGCTGGATGATCCGCTGCTGCTCTCCGATGTGACCCTCTATCTGCCGACCCGCCGCGCCGCCCGTGCCCTGCCCGCGCTGGTGCAGGAAATGTTCGGCGGGCGGCCCGTGCTGCTGCCGCGCATCCGCCCCTTGGGCGATGCGGATGAGGACCTGCAGCTTCTCTCCGCTCCCGGTGACGGGGAGGCGCTGCCGCCCGAACTGCCGCCGCTGGAACGCAAGCTGGCGATGACGCGGCTGGTGATGGGCTGGAAGGCCGCACTGCGCCGTCAGGTGCTGGCTCTTGGCGAGGACGAGCCGCTGGGCCTTCCTGCTTCCGCCGCTGATGCCGCGTGGCTGGCAGGTGACCTCATCACCCTGATGGACGAGCTGGAAACCGAGGAAGCCGACTGGTCGGCGCTCGCCAGCCTCGTGCCGGAGGATCACGCCCGCTACTGGCAGGTGACGCTCGAGTTCCTTGATATCGTGCGCCTTGCCTGGCCTGCTTATCTCGCCGAATGCGGCGCGATGGACCCCAAGGCCCGCCGGTCGGCGCTGATCCGGCGCGAGGCGGAGCGCCTGCGCCTCAACCCGCCCAAGGGCCCCGTCATTGCCGCCGGATCGACCGGCACCGTGCCTGCCACCGCCGAGCTGCTGAAAGCCATTGCAGACCTGCCGCAGGGCGCCATCGTGCTGCCGGGGCTGGACATGCGCATGGATGATGCCTCCTGGTCCGCCCTTGGCCGCGCCCCGCAGCGGCGGGTGAATGCAGGTAAAGCCGCACTGCCGCAGGACGAGCCCAGCGCCAACGGCCACCCGCAATATGGCCTGAAACAGCTGCTCGACCGGCTGGGCGTGGACCGGCACGAGGTGGTGCAACTCTGCCCGCCGGAAACACCGCAGCTCGCCGCCCGCGAGGCGCTGGTGAGCGAGGCCCTGCGCCCGGCCTCCACCACCGACGCATGGACCTCCTTCCTGCAACAGACCCCGGCAGAGGAGCGCAAGGCCGCGCTTGACGGGGTGGAACTGGTGATCGCCCGCAACGAGGCGGAAGAAGCCCTCAGCCTCGCCATTGCCCTGCGCGAGGCGGTGGAGCGCGGCGGGACGGCAGCCCTTGTCTCCCCCGACCGCCTGCTCGCCCGCCGCGTGGCGGAAGAGCTGGGCCGCTGGAACATCACCGTGGATGACAGCGCCGGACGCCCGCTCGACCAGACGCCGCCCGCCGTGCTGGCGATGCTGGCCGCGCGCCTTGCACTGGAAGGCTGCGCGCCGCTGGATCTTCTCGCCCTGCTGAAACATCCGCTGGCACGCCTCGGGCTGGAGACAAAAGACATCCGCTCTGCCGCCCGCTCGCTGGAACGCGGCGTCTTGCGCGGGCCTGCGCCGAAATTCGGCTCTCGCGGGCTGCCGGATGCGATTGCCGCCGCACGCCTTGCGGCCGAGGATGCCCATACGCCGCGCTGGAAGAAGCTGGTGGAAGAGGACTGGGCCGCGGTCAGCGATCTTGCCAACCGTCTGATTACGGCGCTGGAGCCGCTGGAATGCCTGCTGGAGCGGAAGGAGCCCGTTCCCGTCGATGAACTCGCCCGTGCCCATGCAAGGGTGCTGCAACAGATTGCAGGCGACCCCACCGGCTCGGATGCGGAGCTTTACCGAGGCGAAACCGGCGACGCGCTGGCGCTGATGCTGACCGGGCTGATGGACAGCAGCCGTGCTGGCCTTGCCGTGCCTGCGCGCGAATGGCCCTCCGTCTTCGCTGCGCTGATTGCCGGAACCGCCGTGCGCCGGCGCTTGCCGGGCGATCCGCGGGTGCAGATCCTCGGCCCCATGGAAGCGCGCCTGCAGCGGCCAGATCTGGTCATTCTCGGCGGGCTCAATGAAGGCATCTGGCCGCAGCGCACCCGCAATGATCCCTGGCTGAACCGGCCGATGAAGCGCGACATGGGGCTGGAGCCGCCGGAGCGGCGCATCGGGGCTGGCGCCCATGACTTTGTGCAAGGGCTGGGCGCACGCCGGGTGATCCTCTCCCGTGCCAGCCGCGCCGATGGCGCCCCCACTGTGACCTCCCGCTGGCTGCAACGGCTGCTGACACTGGCCGGACCTGAGGCGGAAGCTGCCTTGCTGGAACGCGGGCGGCGCTGGACAGAGCTTGCTGGCCTGCTTGATCTTGCCGAAGGCCCCGTCACCCCGGCGGAGCGGCCCGCCCCGAAGCCGCCGCTGAGCGCAAGGCCGGTGCGCCTCTCCGTTACCGAAGTTGAACGGCTGGTGCGCGATCCTTACGCCATTTTCGCCCGCCGCATTCTCGGTCTGGAACCCGTGGACCCCATCGGCGGCTCGCCGACGCTGGCGGACAAGGGCTCGATCATCCATGATGCGCTGGCGCTGTTCCTGTCCGAATGGCATGGGGATCTCGACCAGAAGGCCGTGGCGCGGCTGGTCGAAATCGGCGCGGAGCTGTTTGCCCCGCTGGATGCGTTCCCCGCCATCCGCGCCCTGTGGTGGCCGCGCTTCCTGCGCATTGCCGAGGAATTCGTTGCCTTTGAACGCCAGCGCGAACCCTCCATCCGCCAGCGCTTCCTCGAAATTTCCGGCGGCGTCGAACTGACCCTGCCGGGTGCAGAATTCCGCCTGACCGGCCGCGCCGACCGCATCGACCTGATGCAGGACGGCACGCTGGCGGTGATCGACTACAAGACCGGCGCCGTCCCCAGCATCAAGCAGGTGGAGGCGCTGCTTTCGCCGCAGCTGCCGCTAGAAGTCGCCATGATCCGGCGCGGCGGCTTCGGCAGCGTGCCTGCGGGCGATCCGGTGTCCGACATGCTCTACATCGAGCTGAAAGGCGGACGCACGGCGCTGAAGGTGGAATCGCGCCAGCCGAAGGACCGCACCATCGAGGAACTTGCCGAAGATGCCTGGAAGCGGCTGGAACAGCTGGTGGCCGCCTATCAGGATGAGGGGCGCGGCTATCTCTCCCGCGCAAGGGTGGAGAAGGAACGCGACCTCAACGGCCCCTATGATCACCTTGCCCGGGTGAAGGAATGGGCCAGCGGTTCGGAGGACAGCGAATGAGCGGGCCGCAGATCCCCCTTGCAACGCTTCAGCGGCAGGACCTTGCCTCGCGGCCCCACGCCTCGGCCTGGGTGAGTGCCAATGCGGGCTCGGGCAAGACCTTCGTTCTCTCCCGCCGGGTGGTGCGCCAGCTGCTGGATGGCACCGATCCCTCGCGCATTCTGTGCCTCACCTTCACCAAGGCGGCCGCTGCCGAGATGGCGACCCGTGTGTTCAAGATCCTCGGCCAGTGGATCGCCCTGAGCGATGATGAGCTGGCAAAGGAAATTGCAGCCATCGACGGAACGCCCCCGTCCCGCGCCCGTCTGGCCGGGGCACGGCGGCTGTTTGCGCAGGCGCTGGAAACGCCGGGCGGGCTGAAGATCCAGACCATCCACGCCTTCTGCGAAGCGCTGCTGCACCAGTTTCCGCTGGAAGCCAATGTGGCCGGGCATTTCTCGGTGCTCGACGACCGGCTGGCGGCAGAACTGATGGCGGAAGCCCGCGCCTTCGTGCTGCATGCCGCAGAGACCGAGCCGGAAAGCCCGCTGGGGGCGGCACTGCAACGGCTGATCGGCCTGATGCCGGATGCGGCTGTCGAGGAGGTTCTGGCCGAGGCCATCAACCGGCGCGATGCCTTGCGCAACTGGATCGTCAGCGCCGGAGATCTGGATACTGCGCTTGCGGGCCTTGCGCGGGATTTCGGGCTGGAACCGGGTGCAAGCCTTGAGGCGCTGGATAAAGAGCTTCTGGAAGGCCGCCTCATCCGCGATCCGCTGGCGGTTGCCGAAGCCCTGCGGCTGGGCACCAAAACCGATGGCGACAAGGCGGACCTTCTGGCCGCTGCCGCCGAAGGACTGAAGCCCGGCGGCGAACCCGCCACCTTCCGTCACAACTGGCTGCGGGTGTTCTTCACGCAGGCCATGGAACCGGCGAAGCGCCTGTGCACGGCAGGCGTCACCAAGCAGTTTCCGCAAGTGGCAGAGGACATGCTGGCGGAGCAGAACCGGCTTGTGGCCCTTCTGGAGAAACGCCGCGCCATCGTCACGCTGGAAGGCACCGCCGCCATCTTCCGCCTCGCTGATGGCGTCATCGGCCATTACGAGGCGGGCAAGGCCCGGCGCGGGTTGCTGGATTTCGAAGACCTCGTGGTGCGCGCCGCCAATCTTCTGGCCAACAGCGATGCGGCCCAATGGGTGCAGTTCAAGCTGGATCAGGGCCTTGACCACATTCTGGTGGACGAGGCGCAGGACACCAGCCCCAGGCAGTGGCAGGTGATCCGCTCGCTGGCGGAAGAGTTCTTCTCCGGCGAAGGCGCAAGACGCGGCTCGCGCACCATCTTCGCCGTGGGCGACGAGAAGCAGTCGATCTATTCCTTTCAAGGCGCCGTGCCCGCCTATTTCGACGAGATGCGCCGCTATTTCGACAAGCGCGCCGCGCAGGCAGACCAGCCGTTCCATCCGGTGGAGCTGCAGCTGTCCTTCCGCTCGACCCCCGATGTGCTGGCCGCGGTGGACCGGGTGTTCCTGCCCGCCGAAGCCCATGCCGGCCTGTCGCAGGAGGTGAAGCCCCCGGTGCATGAGGCTATCCGCCGCGATCCGGGGCTCGTTGAAATCTGGCCGCTGGAAGAGCCGCTGGAGAGCGAGGAGCCGGAGGACTGGACCTTGCCGGTGGATCATCTGGGCACCGGCTCGCCCATGCTGCGGGTGGCCAAGCGCATTGCCGCCACCTTGCGCCGGTGGATGGACGAGGGCACCGCAGGCCCGGGCGACGTGATGATCCTGGTGCGCAAGCGCGGGCCCTTCGTGGAAGCGCTGAACCGGGAGATGAAGCGGCTGGGCGTGCCTGCCGCCGGCAGCGACCGGCTGGTGCTGACCGAGCACATCGCGGTGATGGATCTGGTTGCCCTTGGCCGCTTCATGCTGCTGCCGGAAGATGACCTGTCGCTGGCCTCCGTGCTGAAGAGCCCGCTGTTCGGTCTGGATGACGATGCCCTGCTGGAAATTGCCCGCGATCCGGTGGCGCGGCTGCGCCCCGGCACCCTGTGGCAGGGGCTCTTGAAAAAGGCGCAGGACGGCAACCGCTGGGACCATGTGCGCCTGCAGCTGGAGGCATGGCGCGCACGCGCCGACTTCATGCCGCCCTTCGAGTTCTATGCAAGGCTTCTGTCCGTCGATGGCGGGCGGCGGGCCTTCCGGGGCCGCATGGGGCCTGAAGTGGATGACGTGCTGGACGAGTTTCTGGCGCTGGCCATGGGCTATGAGCAGACCGGCATTCCCGGCCTTGAAGGCTTCCTTGCCTGGCTTGCCGCTGCCCCCACCGAGATCAAGCGCGAGCTGACCAATGCCGCCGGGCTGGTGCGCATCATGACCGTCCATGGCTCCAAGGGGCTGGAGGCGCCGATCGTCATTCTGGTGGACCCGTGCAACGCCCCCGTCAGCAGCCATCACGACCCGTCCTTCCTGCCCTTCACGCCGGAGGACGGGAGGGAGCAGGCCCCCGCGCTGGTGTGGCTGCCGGTGAAGGCCGAGCGCATGGGCTGGCAGACTGCGGCCATCGACAAGTTCCGCGCCAGTGCCGCCGAGGAATACCGGCGCCTGCTCTATGTGGCCATGACCCGCGCCGAGGACCGGCTGATCGTCTGCGGCTGGCAGCCTGCCAAGGGCCCCAAAGAAGGCTGCTGGTATGATCTGGCCGCCAGCGCGCTGAAGCCGGAAGCAGAAGAAGTGACAGCCCCTGATGGCACCGTCACCGCATGGCTGTGGCGCAAGCCCGGCACCGATCCGGCAGCGCCGTTGAAGAAGCACAGTGCCCACGCTGAGCCGGAAGCAAAGAAACCCGCCGCCCCTGTGCCGGAGTGGCTGACACGCCCGGTGACGCCGCCCGCCCGCATGCCCCGGCTTCAGCCCTCCCGCGTGTTTGACGCGATGGAGATGAAGGAAGGCATCGAGGCACCGGACGGGCTTTCGGCGCTGGAAGCACACCGGCAGGCGGAAGCCTATCCGCTGGAGCGCGGCCGCCTGCTGCACCGGCTGCTGGAACTGCTGCCGGATCTGCCCGAGGCGGAACGCGCCGCCGCCGGGCGGCGCTTTGTCGCAACCTCCCTGCCTGCCCGTTTTGCGTCCCGCAAGGACGAGCTGCTGGGCGAGGTGATGGCCATTCTGGAAGACCCGGATCTTGCCCCCCTCTTTGCCCCCGGCGGGCGGGCGGAGGTACCCATCTCCGGCCATATGGTGACGGCGGACGGGGTGACGGTTTCCGTCTCCGGCCAGATCGACCGGCTGGTGGTGAGCCCGGACGAGGTGCTGATTGCCGATTACAAGACCAACCGGCACGTGCCGGCCGATGCTTCAGGCATCCCACCGGACTATCTGGCCCAGCTTGCCGTCTACCGGCGGCTGGTTTCGGACATCTATCCGGGCCGCAAGGTGACGGCCGCCCTGCTGTGGACCAGCGCGCCGAAGCTGATGATGGCCCCCGAAGATGCGCTGGACACAGTGCTCGCCAGCCTCAAGAGCACGGACAAGATCGCTTGAAGGCCCGTTGCTTGAGCGGCTGGATTACTTGACGGGACGGGTCCGCCTTCCTACGTTCGGGACAACGCAACAAGGTGAGTCCGTGAAGCCGGGTGCTTCAGGGGGCCACCGCATGGAAAGTGAACGCAAATGGCTACCACCGCAGTCACCGACGCCAGCTTCGATGCCGACGTCCTCAAGTCGTCCGAGCCGGTCGTGGTTGATTTCTGGGCCGAGTGGTGCGGCCCGTGCAAGATGATTGCCCCGGCTCTGGAGGAAATTTCCGAAGAGCTGGCCGGCCAGGTGAAGATCGCCAAGATCAACATCGACGAGAACCAGGCCATGGCCGTCAAGTATGGCGTGCGCTCGATCCCGATGCTCGTCATGTTCAAGGACGGCGAGCCGATGGCTGTTCAGGTCGGCGCTGCTCCCAAGAGCAAGCTGTCCGACTGGATCAAGAGCGCGCTCTGATCCCGCACCTCTTTTTCCCGCCGCCCGCCATGCCCCTGCTCGCAGAGGTTGGCAGCGGCGGCGGGAATGGATAAAGACAGCCGCAGGCCGCTTCCAGTCACGGGCAAGCAACAGGTGAGAAGTTTCCCTTGCGGAAACACCGCCTGCCCGATGGTTGAACGGCCTGCGTTTTCATATTCGCAGACCCAATTGATGGAACCCAGATGACCGACGAGAACAAGACCCCCGAAGCGGAAAACGAGGCAGCCGCTGCGCCCGAGGCCGGGACCACCGTCGACCCCATTGAGGCTCTCCAGGCGGAGAACGCGGAGCTGAAGGATCGTGCGCTGCGTGTCATGGCCGAAATGGAAAACCTGCGCCGCCGCACGGAAAAGGAAATCAAGGACACCCGCGTCTATGCGGTCACGGGCTTTGCCCGGGATGTGCTGACGGTTTCCGACAATCTGCGCCGCGCGCTCGATGCCCTTCCGGCGGACGCTCGTCAGAGCGCCGATGCCGGCCTGACCGCCCTGATCGAGGGCGTGGAAATGACCGAGCGCGAGCTGCTGAACCAGCTCGACAAGCACGGCGTCAAGAAACTGGACCCGGCAGGCCAGAAGTTCGATCCGAATTTCCATCAGGCCATGTTCGAAGTGCCCAACACCGAAGTGCCGAACAACACCGTCGTGCAGGTTGTGCAGGCCGGTTACGTCATCGGCGACCGCGTGCTGCGCCCGGCCCTCGTTGGCGTGTCCAAGGGCGGCCCCAAGGAAGCCCCGCAGGCCGGCCAGACAGGTGGCCAGACCGGCGGCGTCGACACCACGGCCTGATCCCGAGGCACGAGCGCAACCGTATCAGGAGGCGGCACCCGGAAGGGGCCGCCTCTTTCGCTTTGGCGCTGCCCTTGGCCACGGTAAACTCACACGATGAGCGACACTGATTCCCTGCTGGTCACCGCAACACCGGAGCTGAACGCCCGCGTTGGGGCATGGCTGGATCATCTGGGCGATGAGCGGCGCCTCGCAGACAAGACGCTGGTTGCCTATGAGCGCGACGTGCGCCAGTTCCTGCGGTTCCTGACAGGCCATCTGGGCGGGGCGCCTGACCTCAAGGACGTGCAGGACTTGAAGCCTGCCGACTTCCGCGCCTTCATGGCCCGCCGCCGCACCGGCGGGACGGGCAGCCGCTCGCTCGCGCGCGGCCTTGCCGGCATCCGGTCCTTTCTCGGCTTTCTGGAACGCAAGGGCGAAGTGAATGCCGCGGCAGCCGGTGCCGTGCGCGCGCCGCGCCAGCCCCGGTCGCTGCCCAAGCCCCTCACCGCCTCCGATGCCACCGCCGTTGCCTCCGGTGACCTGGCGATGGAAAGCGAGGCCTGGATCGAGGCCCGCAATGCCGCGGTGCTGACACTGCTCTATGGTTGCGGGTTGCGCATTTCCGAGGCCCTGTCGATCACCGGGCGCAATGCGCCGCGCACAGGC
This sequence comes from Pannonibacter sp. Q-1, assembly GCF_054073275.1. NCBI lineage: Bacteria > Pseudomonadati > Pseudomonadota > Alphaproteobacteria > Hyphomicrobiales > Stappiaceae > Pannonibacter > Pannonibacter sp. Q-1. Next base: position 243,142 of record NZ_JBSXNB010000005.1, on the reverse strand, counting down.
ACCCGCAGCCTTCGCATCATGGGCAAGGGCGGCAAGGAACGGGTGGTGCCGGTGCTGCCCGTCGTCTGCGAGGCGGTGGAGGCCTATCTCAAGCTCTGTCCCTACACGCCGGAGCCCAACGGGCCGCTGTTCTTTGGCGCACGCGGCGGGCCGCTCAATCCGCGTCTCATCCAGCTTGCCATGGCCAGGCTGCGCGGTGCTCTTGGTTTGCCAGACAGCGCTACGCCGCATGCCCTGCGTCATTCCTTCGCAACCCACCTTCTGGCTGGAGGCGGGGACCTGCGTACAATTCAGGAGCTTCTGGGCCACGCGAGCCTTTCCACCACCCAGATTTATACGGAAGTGGATGCGGCGCGGCTGCTGGAGGCCTATGACAAGGCGCATCCCCGAAAATAAAATGAAAGAATGCCTTGCATAAGCCTCATTCTCCCGTCACAGTAAGTCATCGTCTTTTTGGGCCTGACTTGGCTGTTTGCGGTGTCAACGATATCGACCCGCCAAATCTTTCTTCGAAAAATCCGGCGATGTATCGACGCCTGTCCTGCGGGTCAGGTATGACTCTTTTTGCAAGGTACTATCATCATGAAAACTGGAACCGTAAAGTTCTTCAACACCCAGAAGGGCTTCGGCTTCATCCAGCCGGATAACGGCGAGCGCGATGTGTTCGTTCACATCAGTGCCGTCGAGCGTTCTGGCATCGGCCACCTCAATGAAGGTCAGAAGGTCAGCTTCGAGCTGGAAACCGACCGTCAGGGCCGCAGCGCCGCTGCCAACCTGCAGATCGCCTGATTTCAGGCGGAAGCGACCCCTGCGCCAGCCTGAAAGGGCACGGCAGCAGACCTGCTTCCTCTGCACGTGACAAGGACCGGGCATCCATGGGGTGCCCGTTTCTGTATTCAGCGTGGCGCAAGCCTGTATCTGCGGCGTTTCTGTTGACCGGCAGCTCTGCCCGAATGGGGACTGTCCGGGCCAAGGAAACCTTCCCCGCAGTTCAGCAGACAGCGCGGAACGTCATGTATCGGACCCGGAAAAACCGGTCAGAACTGGCGCGCCGCAAAGAAAGTTCGGGCTCGCAGCATTTTTTTGTGCCCAAGGGGGTGCAATTTGCGCGGAACCTGTTAGGTTGCGCCACTTCTCGTGCCATATGGCTTTAGGTCTAACCCCTGCTGCCCTCACATGAGTGCTGCGGCGCAGGCAACGTCAGGATTTACCTTGCAGGTACTCGTTCGCGACAACAACATCGAGCAGGCGCTCCGCGTCCTGAAGAAGAAGCTGCAGCGCGAGGGCGTGCTGCGTGAGATGAAGGCGCGCCGCTCCTTCGAAAAGCCGTCCGAAAAGCGCGTCCGTGAAAAGGCCGAAGCTGTTCGCCGCGCCCGCAAGGCTGCGCGCAAGCTCGCCCAGCGCGAAGGCCTGATCGCAGGTCCGAAGCGCAAGGCCGCCGCAGGTCCGCGCCGCTAATTGCCGATCTGCCGGATGGAAGCATCTGGCAGGGCATCTCCGGACAGCCGGATGAAAAGACCCCTGACTGACACGGGATGATCCCGTTGCCAGCGGGGGTTTTTCTTTTGCCCGTCACACCCTGTGCCCTTTCCTGCCAATCCGTTAACGCAACGTTAATGCGCAGGCTTCAGGCTGAGGACAGGAGGACGTGATGTTCAACACTGGCCTTGCCGCCCTGGCGCTTATGACCGGTCTTTTCATCCTGCCCGTTGTGCCCGCCACAGCGCAGGAGCAGCGCAGCTATTGCCCGATTCCCGAGCATGGAACCTGGGTTACCCGTGGCGCCAAGCCCAGGGAGCTGACGCAGATCGAGGTCACCAGCCGCTGCGAGGACGACCGTGTGTTCATTCGCGCGCGCGCCTTCACCTCCTGCATCCCCCGCGACTGCAAATGGGGCTGGACCGAGGCCTTCTACAGGGCGGATGGCAGCCTGAGAGTGGAACTCAAGGGCTTCTATGGCATGCGCATCATCGATATGCGCATGTTCGGGGACCAGCGGATGGAAGCAACCGTGATTGCCGATCCTCATGATCCGCGTCTCGTGGAGACGATCACCACCCATATGCTGACACGCCGCAGATAGGCAGCCAGCCTCTTGCGAAGGCTCCGGGGCCTTCCTAGACTTCTCCTTGCAAGCGCAAGAGGGGAGAGCGGCGATGGACTTTTCGATTGGCGATCTGGCACGGCTGAGCGGCGTCAAGGTTCCGACCATCCGCTATTATGAGCAGGCAGGCCTGCTGCCGCCGCCGGTGCGCACGGAAGGCAACCAGCGCCGCTTTGGCCAGCCGGATCTGGAGCGGCTGCAATTCATCCGCCATGCCCGCGATCTCGGCCTGCCGATGGAGGCCATCCGTGATCTGCTGGAGCTGAGCGCCCACCCGGAAGCCCCCTGCAACCGCGCCGACGAGATCGCTGCGACCCAACTCAAGGCCGTGCAGGACAAGATTGCCCGTCTGAAGCGGCTTGAATCCGAACTCAAGCGCATCGTCGCCGCCTGCGGACATGATCATGTGGTGGCCGACTGTCAGGTGCTGCGCGCGCTCGGCAATCACGCCCTTTGCGCCGGCGACCACTGATCAGAAGCGGCACCCCGGCACCAGGCTCAACCAGTACGATACATGAAGTTGCACTTCTTTTAGGCAAGAGCCACTCTGGGCCTGAAAAGCCATCGACAGCGGCAGAAACTTCATCTAGCACTCGGATTAATCGATTAATCAGGTGCCCGCAGGATGAACGCCCCCCGGTCACGGCCAAACCTCACCCAGATCGCCGCGCTGCTGGATGTCTCAGCGGCAACGGTGTCGAATGCGCTGTCCGGCAAGGGCCGCGTTTCGGCTGAACTGGCAGAGCGGATCCGGACGAAGGCGGCCGAACTCGGCTATATGCCCAGCCAGGCAGGCCGGGCACTGCGCACCGGCCGGTCGCAGGTTCTGGGGCTCGTACTGCCGGACATCGCCAATCCCCTGTTCCCGCAGATCGCACAGGCCATCGAACATGCGGCCGCAGCTGTCGGCTATGGCGTGCTCATCGCCGACTCGCGCGGCGATGCGGCCATGCAGACGCAGGCGATCACCCGCCTTCAGGACCGGGGCGTGGACGGCATCATCATCGTGCCGCGCCGGGGCACGCGGATCATCAGCACCGGCAGCCCGGTTGCGGTGATCGACAGCCCCTCCACCCCCGGCAACACGGTTTCGGCCGACCACTGGCAGGGCGGTGCGCTGGCCGGCGCCCATCTTGCAGCCCTCGGCCACAGGGACGTGGTGATCATCGGCAGCAATCCGGCCTCCAACGTGCAGAACGACCGGGTGGGCGGCATCCGCTCCGCCCTCGGGCCGGACCGGCGGGTTGAGGTGCTGTGGATCGAACCGCATGAAGCCCTGCATGGACCGGGTGCAAGCCTTGGGCTCGCGGCCCGTGTGGCGGACGGCTTCACCGCCTTTGCCGCCCTCTCCGATCTTCAGGCCCTGCGCGCCCTCACAGAGCTGCAGCAGGCAGGACTGCGCGTGCCGCAGGACGCCAGCCTCACCGGCTTTGACGATCTCATCTGGTCCTCCGCCATCACGCCGGCCATCACCAGCGTGCGGATGGACATGCCCGCCATTGCGGAAGAGGCTATCCAGGCCCTCCTCCGCCTCATCGAAAGCCAGGACACGGGGACTGCTCCGCGCGACCCGGGCATTGCCCGCGCCAGCCGCCCCAGCGTGCCCATGAGCCTGGTGGTCCGCCAGACCTGCGGCCCATCCCCCCGCATAACCGCAGAACAACAACAGACACCAGCAGGAGACAGCCAATGACCGTTAAACGGATGCTCGGCGCGGCCACCGCGCTTGCCCTGACCATGGGCGCAGCCGCTGCCCAGGAAAAGATCCTGACGATCTCCGTCTATGCCTTTGCGCAGGACGAGTTCAAGGAACTGCTCTACACGCCCTTTGAAGAGAAATGCGGCTGCAAGCTGGTGGTGGAGACCGGCAACAGCGTCGAGCGTCTTGCCAAGATGGAAGCCAACATGGCCAATCCGGTGGTGGATATGGCCGTCGTCTCCATGGCCGATGCGCTGGCCGCTTCCCGCAAGGGCCTGATCGACAGGATCGATACCGCAAAGCTGTCCAACTTCGACAAGCTTTATGACATCGCCAAGGACCCCAATGGCGACGGCATGAGCGTTGGCTACACCTTCTATGCCACGTCGATCGTCTACCGCACCGACAAGATGACCATCCGCTCCTGGGCCGACCTGCTGAAGGACGAATATGTCTCCCATGTCGCCTTCCCGAACGTGACCACCAATCAGGGCCCGCCGGCGCTGTACATGCTGGGCGAAGCCCTCGGCAACAACACGCCGGACCTGAAGGGCCCGATCGAGGCCGTTGGCGCCAAGAAGGACGAGATCGTCACCTTCTACGTCAAATCCTCCCAGCTGGTGCAGCTGATGCAGCAGGAAGAGATCTGGGCTGCCCCCATCGGCCGCTTCTCCTGGGCGCCCTTCACCAAGCTCGGCCTGCCGCTGGCATGGGCGATGCCCGATGAAGGCCAGACGGGCGGCATGAACGTGATGGTGCTGACCAAGGGCTCCAAGAACCAGGATCTGGCGCTGCAGTTCATGGACTACTGGCTCTCCACCGAAGTGCAGACCAAGCTTGCCGAAAAGCTGGTCGACAGCCCGGCCAACAAGGAAGTGACCGTTTCCCCGGCCATCGCCGACAACATCACCTTCGGCGAAGAAACGGCTGAAACCCTGAAGCTGATGCCGTCCGCCACCATTCTGGACAACCGCGACGCCTGGCTGACGGAGTGGAACGCCAAGGTCGCCCAGTAAGACCTGATTCTCGGACCAGCATTGGCAGCTTCGCGCTGCCGGACGAATGCCTCCCAAGGCTGGGGGTGCGGCGGGCGGGCTCCGCTCTGCCGCCGCACCCCGACTTTTTCTCCCTCCAGAAGCTAAGGCGGACATCATGTTCCAGAACCGGGCGGAAGCTCTGGCACTTGCGCTGCCTGCGGCGCTCTTCGCGGCCGTGGTCTTTCTCGTGCCTGTCGTGCTGCTGCTGTCGGAGGGCTTCCGCTCTGCCGAAGGCTGGACGCTGTCGGCCTATACGGATTTCTTTTCGCAGCCGCTGAACCAGACGGTTTTCCTGCGCACGCTGAAACTGGGCGCCATGGTCACCGTGGTGGCCGCCGTCATCGGCTATGCCGCAGCCTATGCCATCGTCACCCTGCCGCCGGGCTCCAAGGGCCGCGTCACGGGGCTGATCGTGCTGCCGCTGATGATCTCGCCGGTGGCGCGCACCTATGCCTGGATCGTCATTCTGGGGCGCACCGGCATCGTCAATCAGGCGCTGCAGGGCATCGGCCTGACGGATGGCCCCTTACGCATCCTCTTCACCGAGACCGCCGTCTTCATCGGCCTGTTGCAGCTGTTCCTGCCCTTGATGATCCTGTCGCTGATCAGCGCGCTGGAAAACCTGCCGCGTGATGCGGTGCCTGCCGCAAGGGTGCTGGGGGCCAACTGGTTCCAGGTGTTCTGGAAGGTGATCCTGCCGCTCTCCCGCGAGGGGCTGGTGGTTGGCGGCACGCTGGTCTTCACCGGCTCGCTCACCGCCTACATCACCCCGGCCATCCTTGGCGGCTCCAAGGTGCTGATGCTGGAAACCCTGCTCTACCAGCAGGTCACCGTCGCAGGCAATTTCGTTGCCGCCAGCGTCATCGCCCTCATCCTCATCGTCATGAGCTTTGCCGCCAACATCTTGTTGCGCCGCATTGCCACGGCCCGGAGCAAGTCATGACCCAGAGACTGTCCAGCTGGATCATCCTGACGCTGGTGCTGACCTTCCTCATCGGTCCGTTCTTCATCATCGTCGCCGCGTCCTTTTCTGCCGGCGAGACGCTGGCCTTCCCGCCGCAGGGCTTTTCCTTCCGCTGGATCGCAAAGGTCTTCACGGTGGAAAGCTTCCAGCAGAGTTTCGTCACCTCGATGATCCTTGCCATTGGCGGCACCCTGTCCGCACTGGTGCTGGGCGTGCCTGCCGCCTATGCCATGTCGCGCTACCGCCTGCCGGGGGCGGAGACCGTGCGCTTCATGGTGTCGATGCCCATCATCGTGCCGGGCATCATCGTCGGTCTTGCCCTGCTGCGCTATTTCGTGCTGCCCATCGGCCTGTCGATCAGCCTGGCGCTGTTCGTCGCCCATACGGCGCTGGTGCTGCCCTATGCGGTGCGGGTGGTGTCCGCCAGCCTTGCGAACCTGCGCTCCGACATGGAGGAGGCGGCCGTGCTGCTCGGCTCCTCACGGCTCGGCGCTTTCTTCCGGGTGGTGCTGCCCAACATTCGCGGCGGCATTCTCTCCGCCTTCATCCTCGGCTTCGTGACGAGCTTCAATCAGGTGCCGGTGTCGCTGTTCCTTTCCGGTCCCGGCGTGCGCACCCTGCCCATCGACATGCTGGGCTACATGGAAATCGTCTTCGATCCCTCCATTGCCGCCCTGTCGTCGCTGCTCGCCTTCCTGTCCATCGGCATCGTCTTTGCCGCCGAACGTTTCCTGGGGTTCTCACGCTATGTCTGACGCCACCTATCTGACCCTGGACAAGCTGTCGCTCGCCTATGGCAAGACCACGGCGGTGAAGGATCTCGACCTCACCATCGCGCGCGGCGAGCTCCTCGCCCTGCTCGGCCCCTCCGGCTGCGGCAAGACGACGACCATGCGCGCCATCGCCGGGCTGATGCCGGTGCAGTCGGGCCGCATCGTGCTGGATGGCCGCGACATCACCCGCGTGGGCGCCAACAAGCGCGAGATCGGCCTCGTCTTCCAATCCTATGCCCTGTTCCCGCATCTGACGGTGTTCGAGAATGTCGCCTTCGGCCTGCGGCTGAAGGGTATCAGCGGCGAGGCGCTGAAGCAGACGGTGGAGGCCGGGCTCAAGACCGTGGGCCTGTCCGCCTTTGCCGCCCGCAAGACGCCGGAGCTTTCCGGCGGCCAGCAGCAGCGTGTGGCGCTGGCCCGCTCGCTGGTGATGCAGCCCAAGCTCCTGATGCTGGACGAGCCGCTGTCCAACCTGGATGCCCGCCTGCGCCTTGAAATGCGCACCGAGCTGCAGCGGGTGCAGAAAGAAAGCGGCGTGACGATGATCTTCGTCACCCACGATCAGGTGGAAGCCCTGGCTCTGGCTGACCGCATCGTCGTCATGCGCAATGGCGCCATCGAGCAGATTGGCACGCCGGAGGAGATCTACAATCACCCGGCTTCCAGCTTCGTCGCCGACTTTGTCGGATTTGAAAACATCGCCCGCATCGACGGCAACAGGCTGGTGACAGACGCAGGCGCGCTGGAAGTGTCCGGCCCGCTGCCGAAAGCCGCCGGGCTTGCCTGGCGCCCCCGCGCCATCCAGCTTGAAACGGGACCGCACAAGGGCGTCGTGCGCGGCGTATCCTTTGCAGGCAGCGCCCGCGAATATGTGCTGGAAACGCCACTGGGGCTGGTAAAAGCCGAAACCGACGCTGCCCTTCCCGCCCATGCGCTGGGGGCCAGCCTTGCCTTCGACATGCCGGTTTCCGGCGCGGCGGAACTCAACAGGTTCGGATAGACCATGGGTGTGTGGATCGACACGGATATGGGCTTTGACGACATCGCGGCCATTGTGACCGTGATGGATGCAGGGCTTGAGGTGGACGGCATTTCGCTGGTCTTCGGCAACACGCCGCTTGATCAGGTCCGCCGCAACGCTGCGGGCGCGGCCTCGGCCTTCGGCTGGCGCATGCCCTTGCACAGCGGCCTTGCCCGCCCCGTCATGGGCCAGATGGAGACGGCAGAGGCCATCCTCGGGGCCACCGGCATTCCGACGATTGGCCTCACCGTGCCGCAGGATCAGCTACTGCCGGAAGGCGATGCCTTTGCCGCACTCTGTGAGTGGCTGGAGAGCGCCCCTGCCCCCCGCCGCATTCTGGCGCTGGGGCCACTGACCAACATAGCCGCGCTGGCGCTCGCCCGCCCCGCCCTTGCCGCCCGCATTGACGAACTGGTGTGGATGGGCGGCGGGCTGACGAGAGGCAACCACACGGCCTCTGCCGAATTCAACGCCTATGCCGACCCGGAGGCTGTAGCCATCGTGCTGGCGCAGGGACTGCCGCTGAAGATGGTGGACCTCGACTTCTGCCGCCAGATCCTCGCAAGCCCTGAGGACGCCGCCCCTGTGCGGGCCGCAGGCGGGCGCAATGCGGCGCTTCTGGCGGACATGCTGGAAGGCTTCATCGCCATCGCCACCAGCCGGGGACGGCCCGCCATGGCGCTCTATGATCCGGCAGCTGCTGCCATCTTCGCCCGGCCGGAACTCGCCACCTTCACCCCGGCGCATATCGCCATGGAAACGGCCGGTCAGCACACGCGCGGGCGCACCGTGGTGGAAACCCGCGCCACCCATGCCCGCTTCAACGCCGCCTATGCCTCTGCCTGCGATGTGGACGCCGTGCGCGGCATGATCCTCACCGCCCTGACGCGGGAGGCAGCCCGGCCATGACCACACACCAGACACGCGAGCCCTTCGATCTTGCGAGTGCTGCCCTTCGCCTGCGCGCCGTTGCTGCCGCCAGAGGTGATGCGCCATTTGACCGGCTGATCGTCAACGCCATCCTCATCGACATGGTGACCGGCGAGCGCCGCGCCGCCGATGTGGGGCTGACGGGGCCGCTGATTGCTTCCGTCCACGCCCCCGGCAGCCGCAGTGATGCCACGGACATCATCGACGCGCAGGGCGGCTATCTCTCCCCCGGCCTCATCGACACGCATATGCATGTCGAAAGCTCCATGGTGACGCCCGCCGCCTATGCCGCCGCCGTTGTGCCCCGGGGCGTCACCACCGCCGTCTGGGACCCGCATGAATTCGGCAATGTGCATGGGCTTGCGGGTGTCGATGCCGCCCTTGCCGCCAGTGCCGGTCTGCCGCTGCGCTATGCCGTGCTCGCGCCTTCCTGCGTGCCTTCCGCGCCGGGGCTGGAACTGGCCGGTGCCGACTTCGGGCCGGAAGAGATCGCCGCCCTGCTCGCCCGCCCCGGCATTGCCGGTATCGCGGAAGTGATGAACATGCGCGGCGTCATCGCGGGCGAGCCGCGCATGAGCGGCATCGTGCAGGCAGGGCTTGCCGCCGGAAAGCCGGTCTGCGGCCATGCACGCGGCCTCACCGGCCCGGACCTTGCCGCCTTCATGGCCGCCGGTGTCACCTCCGATCACGAGCTGACCTCCGCCGCTGACCTGATGGAAAAACTGCGCGCCGGGCTTTCCATCGAGCTGCGCGGCTCCCACGACCATCTGCTGCCGGAATTCGTGGAAGCCCTGAACACGCTCGGCCATCTGCCGCAGACCGTGACGCTCTGCACCGATGACGTGTTCCCCGATGACCTTGCGAAGGCCGGCGGCCTTGATGACGTGGTGCGGCGGCTGGTGCGCTATGGCCTCAAGCCCGAATGGGCCTTGCAGGCGGCAACGCTCAACGGCGCAAGGCGGCTCGGCCGCGAAGATCTCGGCCTCATCGCCGCCGGGCGCCGGGCCGATCTCGTCCTCTTCGCGGACCTTGAGACCTTTGCGGCCCGGCAGGTGATCGTCAGCGGCCAAGTGGTGGCTCGGGACGGACAGATGCTGGCAGAGCCGCGCTCTGAAACCCTCTCCAACTCCCTCTCCGGCCTGCGCGGATCGATGAAGATTAGCCAGCTAAATTCTGATGATTTCCGGGTTGCCGCCGCAGGTTCCCGCGTCAAACTCGCCACCATCGACAGGCCCCGTTTCACCCGCTGGGGCACGGTGGAAGCAGACGTGCGCAGCGGCTTTGTGGTGCCGCCGGAGGAGACAACGCTGATCGCCGTTGCCCACCGGCATGGCCGGGCAGACAGCCGTCCGCGCGTCGGTTTCCTGCGCGAATGGGGCCGCTGGAACGGCGCCTTTGCCACGACTGTCTCCCATGACAGCCATAACCTGACGGTTTTTGGCGGCAGTGCCGAAGACCTCGCCATGGCCGCCAATGCGGTGATCGCGGCAGGCGGCGGCATGGCCGTGGCTTCCAGCGGCAAGGTGCTGGCCGTGCTGCCCCTGCCGCTTTCCGGCCTTGTGTCGGACGCTCTGCTGGGCGAAGTGGCCGAAGGCTTTGCCCGAATCCGCGCCGCCATGGATGAGGTTGTCATCTGGCAGCCGCCCTATCTCGTGTTCAAGGCCTGTTTCGGCGCCACGCTGGCCTGCAATGCAGGGCCGCACCAGACCGACCGGGGCATTGCCGATGTGGAGACCGGGCACGTGCTGGAGTCCCCCGTTCTCGAAATCCTGAGCTGACAGGGAAAGCCCGCCATGAGCGACCTGATCGACGCTGACCTGCCGTTTCTGACGGACCTGCGCCGCGGCCTGCACGCCCACCCGGAGCTGGGCTTTGAGGAGGAACGCACCAGCGCCATCGTTGCGAACCTGCTGGCGGAGGCGGGGCTGGAGGTGCACAGGGGCCTTGGCGGCACCGGCGTTGTCGGCACCCTGCGCTGCGGCAACGGCCCGCGCAGCATTGGCCTTCGCGCCGACATGGATGCGCTCGCCATGCCGGAAACCGCAGACCGGCCATGGAAATCCACCGTCCCCGGCAAGATGCACGCCTGCGGCCACGATGGCCACACCACCCTGCTGCTGGGCGCGGCAAGGGCCCTGGCGAAGACGCGCAATTTCTCCGGCACGGTGCATTTTATCTTCCAGCCCGCCGAGGAAGGCCGGGGCGGGGCAAAGCGCATGGTGGAGGACGGCCTGTTCCGCCTGTTCCCCTGTGATGCGGTCTATGGCCTGCACAACATGCCGGGGCTGGACCCGGACGAGATGGCGGTTGTGGAAGGCCCGCAGCTTGCCTCGTCCGACAGCTGGCGCGTCACCTTCCGGGGCACCGGCACGCATGGCGCCAAGCCGCATCTGGGCCGCGATCCCATCACTGCCGCCGGAGCTTTCCTGTCCGCCTTGCAAACCATTCCAGGCCGCGTTGTCGATCCGCTGCAGCCCGCCGTGGTCAGCGCCTGTTCCGTTCAGGCCGGTGACCCCAAGGCGCTCAATGTCATCCCGGATCTGGTGGAGATCGGCGGCACGGCCCGCGCCTATTCGCCGGAGGTGCGCGACCAGCTGGAGGCGGAAATCGGCCGTCTGGCTCAGGGCACGGCGCAGATGTTCGCCATTGCTGCAGACTATACCTACATCCGCCGCATTCCGCCGGTAATCAACCATCCGGACGCAACGCAGCGGGCGCTTGGCGCAGCGCGGGATGTGTTGGGTACCAAGGTGCGAACGGCCTTCCCGCCCTCCACGGCGGGCGATGATTTCGCCTATTTCGCCGGTGAAGCACCCGGCTGCTATGTCTGGCTCGGCAATGGCCCGGCGGTGGATGGCGCGCTGCATCACAACACCGCCTATGACTTCAACGACGCGGCCATCGGCCCCGGCGTGCGCTTTTGGGTGCGGCTGGTGGAGCGGGAGCTTTCCGGTGAGGCCGCCCATGACTGAGCCGCACCCGCCCGCACTTGAGCCTCATGCGTTCTGGCAGGAACTGCATGCGCCGGGCAGCTTCCCGGTCAATATTGGCCATCGCAACTTCTTCCCGGCAACGCTTCCCAGCGGCGAACAGCTGCGCCTGCCGATCCGCCCGCTGGCCGATGGCAAGCACGCACTGGCCTCGCTCATCGTCAATCAGGCGGGCTTTACCGTTCTGGATGCACTGGCACAGGGCCTTGCGGAGAGGCTCACGCCTTTCACGCCGGATGTGGTGGTGGGCCTGCCGACGCTTGGCCTGACGCTAGCCGCCGAGACCGCCCGCAGGCTCGGCCACAGCCGCTATGTGCCGCTCGGTACCTCGCGCAAGTTCTGGTACGACGACAGCCTCTCGGTGCCACTCACCTCCATCACCACGCCGGATCAGATCAAGCGGCTCTATGTGGACCCGCGCATGCTGCCCCTGCTTCAGGGCCGCCGGATCGCGCTGGTCGATGACGTGATCTCCAGCGGCGCCTCCATCCGCGCCGCGCTGGATCTTCTGGCCAGTCTCGGCCTTGCCCCCGTGGTCATTGGCGCCGCCATGCTGCAATCCCGCCGCTGGTGCGAGGGCGCAGAAGGCCCGGACCACTGGACCACCCGCACCGTAGGCTGCTTCGAGACACCGATGCTGGAAAAGGGACCGGACGGGCTGTGGTATGTGCCGGAAGGGTGAGGGGGCATATCGTCAGCACACACCCTCACCGTCGTCATGGCATGACTTGATCATGCCATCCATTCCCTGACCTTTCCAACCATGCAGATTTCAGGAAACTCCACCCCATAAGCTCGCGAGCGTGCGGAGGTGAAACGGCATGGATGCCATGGTCGAGCCATGGCAAGACGGAGAAAACTGGCAGGTCAGCCCGTAAAGCAAAAAAGGCCGGAGCGTTGCCGCTCCGGCCTTTCTCATGTCTGCAGGTCCAGCACCAATCAAGCGTGGATCGGCTTGGCGAAGGTGGCCATGGCGGCTTCCTTGACGGCTTCCGACATGGTCGGATGCGCGTGGCAGGTGCGGCCGAGGTCTTCCGAAGAACCGCCGAATTCCATCAGCACGGCAGCTTCGTGGATCATCTCGCCAGCACCATGGCCGAGGATGTGCACGCCCAGCACGCGGTCGGTCGCAGCATCGGCCAGAACCTTGACGAAACCGTCGGTGTGGTTCATGGCGCGGGCGCGGCCATTGGCGGTGAAGTTGAACTTGCCGGTCTTGTAGTTGACGCCGGCAGCCTTCAGCTCTTCCTCGGTCTTGCCGACGGAGGCGACTTCCGGCGAGGTGTAGACTACACCCGGGATGACGTCATAGTTCACATGGCCAGCCTGACCGGCGAGGATTTCGGCCAGAGCCACGCCCTCGTCTTCGGCCTTGTGGGCCAGCATCGGGCCAACGACCACGTCGCCGATGGCATAGATGCCCGGGACGTTGGTCTGGTAATGGCCATCGATCTCGACGCGGCCACGGTTGTCCAGCTTGACGCCCGCTTCCTCAAGGCCGAGACCGGCCGTGTAGGGACGGCGGCCAATGGCGACCAGCACAACGTCAGCTTCCAGCACTTCGGCAGCGCCACCGGCGGCCGGCTCGATGCTGACGGCAAGGCTGCCGCCCTTCTTCTCAACGCCCGTCACCTTGGACGACAGCTTGAACTCCATGCCCTGCTTGGCAAGGATGCGCTGGAACTGCTTGGAAATGTCCCCGTCCATCGGCCCGAGGATCTTGTCCATGAACTCGACCACAGTCACCTTGGCGCCCAGGCGGCCCCAGACGGAGCCGAGCTCCAGACCGATGACGCCGCCGCCGACGACCACCAGGTGACCCGGAACCTTCTCCAGCGTCAGCGCGCCGGTGGAGGAAACGACCGTCTTTTCGTCGATCTCGACGCCCGGCAGCGGCATCACGTCGGAGCCGGTGGCGATGACGATGGACTTGGTCTCGATCTCGGTGACCTTGCCGTCTTCAGCGGTAACAGAGACCTTGCCTGCGGCCAGGATCTTGCCGGTGCCGTGGAAGGCATCGATCTTGTTCTTCTTCAGCAGGAAGCCGACGCCGCCGACATTGGCGTCGATGGTGGCCTGCTTGTGCTGCATCATGGCCGGCAGGTCGAGCGTGGGTGCGCCCACCTTGATGCCGAGGCTTTCAAAGCCGTGGCCGGCTTCATGGAACAGTTCCGAAGCATGCAGCAGCGCCTTGGAGGGAATGCAGCCGACGTTCAGGCAGGTGCCGCCATGGGTGGCGCGCTTTTCGACAACGGCGACCTTCAGGCCAAGCTGGGCCGCCTTGATGGCGCAGACATAACCACCGGGGCCGGTGCCGATGACGACGAGATCGTATTGGGACATGAGGTCGCCTCTAGGTTTGCGAAGGGAAATCGTTTGAAGATGCGGCTGCGGCTTCGAACCGTTGCAGCCTCTGGCGCACGCGCAAGGCAATGGCGCCATGGAGCGCCAGCACAAGGAGGATCGACACCCCGTGCTGGAGGGGCGTCGTCAGAGGCCAGAGGCCATAGATCGCATAGACGCCCAGGGGAATGAACAGGGCCACGGCGGTGGCAAGGCCCGGATTGTAGAGGCGCAGGACAAGCCCCTGCGCCACATGCAAGGCTGCGTTGATCAGCAGCAGATAGACCGCAATCAGCCCCCAGCCCGGCGCGATGGAGCGCATGAGCCAGAGCGACAGCGCCACCACGCCCCACACGCCCGCCACGTTGATGATGAACACGGCACGAACCGTGAGCACATCATGCCCCCGGCCGATGACATAGTTCACGAAGCGGCGGAAACGGTCGGCATCATGCTCTTCAAGCTGATGCAGCATATAGAAGGGAAGGCTCAGATAGACGAGCTTTTCCGAAAAGGGCCAGGTCTTGGTGAAGACGCTGGTCATGGCCAGCAGGACGAGACCGGCGAGGAAACCGCCGTAGACCCAGTTGGCTTGCAGCCTTTCGAGCGTGCCTCTCATGACCAGCGGCCCTTTTGCAGGCCCGCCGCCGGAGAGCCGGCGGCGGATGAGCTGTGGAGCGCTTAGAGGTCCAGCACCAGACGGCGCGGATCTTCCAGGCTTTCCTTGACGCGGACGAGGAAGGTCACGGCTTCCTTGCCGTCAACGATGCGGTGATCGTAGGACAGCGCCAGATACATCATCGGACGGATGACGACCTGACCGTTCACAGCCATCGGACGTTCCTGGATCTTGTGCATGCCCAGAATGCCCGACTGCGGGGCATTGAGGATCGGCGAGGACATCAGCGAGCCATAGACGCCGCCGTTGGAGATGGTGAAAGTGCCGCCCTGCATGTCGGCGACGCCGAGCTTGCCGTCACGGGCCTTGCGGCCGAGGTTGCCGATTTCCTTCTCGATCTCGGCGATCGACATCTGGTCCGCATCACGCACCACCGGCACGACAAGGCCCTTGTCCGTGCCGACGGCCACACCGATGTGGCAGAAGTTCTTGTAGATCACGTCCGTGCCGTCGATCTCGGCATTCACGGCCGGAATTTCCTTCAGGGCGTGGCAGACGGCCTTGGTGAAGAAGCCCATGAAGCCGAGCTTCACGCCGTGCTTCTTCTCGAACACGTCCTTGTAGGCGCTGCGCAGCTCCATCACCGGGCCCATGTCCACCTCGTTATAGGTGGTGAGCATGGCGGCGGTGTTCTGGGCATCCTTCAGGCGGCGCGCGATGGTCTGGCGCAGCTTGGTCATGCGCACGCGCTCTTCGCGGGCCTCGTCATCCGCCGGAACGGACGCACGCACGGCGGCGGGAGCCGCAGCGGCAGCCGGAGCTGCGGAAACGCCGGCGGCAACAGCTGCCAGCACGTCGCCCTTCAGCACCTGGCCGCGCTTGCCGGAACCGGCAACCTGATCAGCCGACAGACCGGTTTCGGCCAGCAGCTTGCCCGCAGCCGGGGCCGGGGGCATGGAGGACGGAGCTGCGGGAGCAGCGGCCGGAGCAGCAGCAGCGGGAGCTGCCGCCGGGGCCGGAGCCTCTGCCTTGGCAGCGGGAGCTGCAGCGGCGCCTTCGCCAGCTGCGATGTAGCCGAGGAGAGCGTTGACGCCAACGGTCTCGCCTTCCTTGACGACGATGCTTTCCAGAACGCCGGAAGCGGGAGCGGGAACTTCAACGGTGACCTTGTCGGTCTCCAGTTCCACCAGCGGCTCGTCGGCCTTGATGGCTTCGCCCGGCTTCTTGAACCACTGGGCAATCGTCGCTTCGGACACGGATTCGCCCAGGGTGGGCACGCGGATTTCGGTTGCCATGGTCGCCTTCTCTTAAAAAATCTGCCTTGGCCAATTCTGTAGACCGGTGGCCCGCCATCCCGGGGATGGCAGGCCGGACCGGATCAGCTTGCGAATGCTTCGTCCAGGAATGCCTGGAGCTGGGCCAGATGCTTGGACATCAGGCCCGTTGCCGTCGAGGCCATGGCGTCGCGGCCGGCATAGCGCGGGCGGCGGCACTTGGCGCCGATCTGGTCGAGCACCCATTCGATATAGGGTTCGACGAAGAACCAGCTGCCCATGTTCTTGGGCTCTTCCTGACACCAGACCATGTCGGCGTTGCGGAAGCGGGCCAGTTCCTGGGCGAGGGCCTTCTTCGGGAACGGGTAGATCTGCTCGACGCGGAGCAGGTACACGTCGTTGATGCCGCGCTTTTCACGCTCTTCCAGCAGGTCGTAATAGACCTTGCCGGAGCACATGACGACCCGGCGGATCTTGTCATCCGCGACGAGGCGGGTGGCGCCATCGGGCTGGTACTCGGCATCATCCCACAGCAGGCGGTGGAACGTGGAATCCTCGCCCAGCTCGACGAGCTTGGACACCGCCCGCTTGTGGCGCAGCAGCGACTTCGGCGTCATCAGGATCAGCGGCTTGCGGATGTCGCGCTTCAGCTGACGGCGCAGGATGTGGAAGTAGTTCGCCGGCGTGGTGCAGTTGGCGACCTGCATGTTGTCTTCCGCGCAGAGCTGGAGGAAACGCTCCAGACGGGCGGAGGAGTGTTCCGGACCCTGACCTTCATAGCCATGCGGCAGAAGGCAGACGAGACCGGACATACGCAGCCACTTGCGCTCGCCAGACGAGATGAACTGGTCGAACAGCACCTGGGCACCGTTGGCGAAGTCACCGAACTGGGCTTCCCACATGGTCAGCGCGTTCGGCTCAGCCAGCGAGTAGCCGTATTCGAAGCCGAGCACGGCCTCTTCCGAGAGCATCGAGTTGATGACCTCGTAACGGGCCTGATCCTCGCTGACATGGTTCAGCGGGATGTAGCGGCTTTCGTCTTCCTGATCGTAGAGCACGCTGTGGCGCTGGGAGAAGGTGCCGCGTTCGCAGTCCTGGCCGGACAGGCGGACCGGGTGGCCCTCCTTCAGCAGGCTTGCAAAGGCCAGCGCCTCGGCCGTCGCCCAGTCGATGCCCTCACCGGTTTCCATCATGGTCTGACGGTTGGCGAGGAAGCGCGAGATGGTGCGGTGGACGTTGAAGCCCTCCGGCACTTCCGTGAGCTTCTTGCCCAGAGCCTTGAGGTCATCCATGGCAACGCCGGTCGAGCCGCGGCGCGGATCTTCCTCATCGTCAGCCCGCTTCAGACCGGACCACTTGCCGTCGAGCCAGTCGGCCTTGTTCGGCTTGTAGACCTGGCCAGCCTCGAACTCGGTGTCGAGCTTGGCGCGCCAGGCGGCCTTCATGCCCTCGACCTCTTCGGCCGAAACCACGCCTTCCGCGATCAGGCGGTCGGTGTAGAGCTGCAGCGTCGTCGGGTGCTTGCGGATCTTGCGGTACATGATCGGCTGCGTGAACGCCGGCTCGTCGCCTTCGTTATGGCCGAAGCGGCGGTAGCAGATCATGTCGATCACGACCGGGCGGCCAAAGGTCTGGCGGAACTCGGTTGCGATCTTGGCCGCATAGACCACGGCTTCCGGATCGTCGCCGTTGACATGCAGGATCGGCGCCTCGATGACCTTCGCCACATCCGAGGGATAGGGCGAGGAGCGCGAGAAGCGCGGATTGGTGGTGAAGCCGATCTGGTTGTTGATGATGACGTGGATCGAGCCGCCGGTGCGGTGGCCGCGCAGGCCCGACAGGCCGAAGCACTCTGCCACGACGCCCTGGCCGGCAAAGGCCGCGTCACCGTGGATCAGCAGCGGCAGAACCGGGGAGCGGTCGATCTGGGCGGTATCCACCATCCAGCGGCCGTCAACGGCGGAAATCTGGTCCTGCTTGGCGCGGGACTTGCCGAGCACCACCGGGTTGACGATTTCCAGATGCGAGGGGTTCGCCGTCAGCGACAGGTGAACCTCGTTGCCATCGAAGGAACGGTCGGAAGACGCACCGAGGTGATACTTCACGTCGCCCGAGCCTTCCACATCGTCCGGGGCGTAGGAGCCGCCCTTGAACTCGTGGAACACGGCGCGGTGCGGCTTGCCCATCACCTGGGTCAGCACGTTCAGGCGGCCGCGGTGGGCCATGCCGAGAACGATGTCCTTGAGGCCGAGCTGACCGCCGCGCTTGATGATCTGCTCCAGCGCCGGGATCAGCGCTTCGCCACCATCAAGGCCGAAGCGCTTGGTGCCGGTGTACTTCACATCAATGAACTTCTCGAAGCCTTCGGCCTCGACCAGCTTGTTCAGGATGGCGCGCTTGCCCTGCGGGGTGAACTCGACGTGCTTGTCCGGCCCTTCGATGCGCTCCTGGATCCAGGCCTTGGCGGCCGGATCGGAAATGTGCATGAACTCGACGCCGAGGGTCGAGCAATAGGTGCGCTTCAGGATCTCCAGCATCTGGCGCAGGGTGGCATATTCCAGGCCCAGCACGTGATCGATGAAGATCGGACGGTCCCAGTCGGCATCCGTGAAGCCGTAGGACGAGGGGTGCAGTTCCTCGTGATCGCCCGGGGGCGAGAGGCGCAGCGGATCGAGATCGGCATGCAGATGGCCGCGCATGCGGTAGGCGCGGATCATCATCAGCGCACGCACGCTGTCGCGGGTCGCCTGCTGCACTTCGGCATCCGAGAGCGGCTTGCCCTTGGCATCGCCCTTCTGCTTCAGCTTGTCGCCCACGGCCTTTTCGACCGGAGCCCAATTGCCGTCACAGGCATTGACGAGATCGCCTTTCGCGGCGAGCGGCCAGTCGGCGCGCTTCCAGGGAGCGCCACGCGCTTCCTTCAGCACATCGGCCTTGTCGTCCTTCAGCGCAGCAAAGAAGTCCTGCCACTCGGCATCAACCGAGGCGGGGTTCTCCTGATACTGGGCGTAGAGTTCTTCGATATAGGCTGCGTTGGCGCCGTAGAGAAACGACGTCATCGCGAAGACATTGTTCGCGTCCTGCCGAGCCATGCTGCATCAGCGGAGGGTTGCTCCGCCCTTATTTTGGCGGACCGGCCGGATGGCAGGCCCTTGGTTTGCACGTTCGGGCCCGGCCTTGCGGCGCGGACCCCGCTCAAGAGTGCGAACGAGACGGCGACGCCGCGTCCGCTCGGGTGTCCCTTATGCCTTACGATACGTAAACAAACTACGCAGCCAAGACACGTTTCCGGCACTTTGCTGGCGGAAATCCCCCTGGACTACCGCGTGGCCGCCGGGGGCCCGGTGGTTGCCGAAGCGGGGCGCCATGCGCCCCGCCCGGAAATCGTATCAGCCCTTCAGGACTTCGACGAGGGTCTCGCCGAGCTTGGCCGGAGACGGAGAGACGCGGATGCCGGCCGATTCCATGGCGGCAATCTTGTCTTCCGCACCGCCCTTGCCGCCGGAGATCACGGCACCTGCGTGACCCATCGTGCGGCCCTTGGGAGCCGTGCGGCCCGCGATGAAGCCGGCCATCGGCTTCTTGCGGCCCTTCTTGGCCTCGTCCTTGAGGAACTGGGCTGCATCCTCTTCGGCGGAACCACCAATTTCACCGATCATGATGATCGACTGGGTGGCTTCGTCGGCCAGGAACATCTCCAGCACGTCGATGAACTCGGTGCCCTTGACCGGGTCACCGCCAATGCCGACAGCCGTCGTCTGGCCGAGGCCGGCGTTGGAGGTCTGGAACACGGCTTCATAGGTAAGCGTGCCGGAGCGCGACACAATACCGACCGAACCTTTCTTGAAGATGGAGCCCGGCATGATGCCGATCTTGCATTCTTCAGGGGTCAGGATGCCGGGGCAGTTCGGACCGAGCAGGCGCGACTTGGACTTCTCCAGCTTCGCCTTGACCTTCACCATGTCGGCAACCGGAATGCCTTCCGTGATGCAGACGATGAAGGGGATCTCGGCGTCGATCGCCTCGATGATGGCAGCGGCAGCACCGGCAGGCGGCACGTAGATCACCGATGCGTCAGCGCCCGTGGCGTCCTTGGCCTGAGCCACGGAGGCGAAGATCGGCAGGCTTTCGCCCTTGGAGCCGGACCACTTTTCGCCGCCCTTGGCCGGGTGCACGCCCGCAACCATCTGGGTGCCGTAATAGGCCAGAGCCTGTTCCGTGTGGAACGTGCCGGTCTTGCCGGTCAGGCCCTGGACAATGATCTTGGTGTCCTTATTGACGAGAATGGACATCAGGCGGCTCCCTTCACGGCAGCGACAATCTTCTGGGCGGCATCGTCCAGATCATCAGCGGCGATCACATTCAGACCGCTTTCGGCGATGATCTTCTTGCCGAGTTCGACGTTGGTGCCTTCGAGGCGCACCACCAGCGGAACCTTGAGGCCGACTTCCTTCACGGCGGCGAGAACGCCTTCCGCGATGACGTCGCACTTCATGATGCCACCGAAGATGTTGACGAGGATGCCCTCGACCTTCGGGTCAGCCGTGATGATCTTGAAGGCCGCAGCGACCTTTTCCTTGCCTGCGCCACCACCGACGTCACAGAAGTTCGCCGGCTCCTTGCCGTAGAGCTTGATGATGTCCATGGTTGCCATGGCAAGGCCGGCGCCGTTGACCATGCAGCCGATGTTGCCGTCGAGGGCAACGTAGGCGAGGTCCCACTTGGAAGCTTCGATTTCCTTGGCGTCTTCTTCGGTCTCGTCGCGCAGGGCAACGATTTCCGGATGACGGAACAGGGCGTTGCCGTCGAAGGAGACCTTGGCGTCGAGAACGCGCACGCGGCCGTTCTTCATGACGATCAGCGGGTTGATCTCCAGAAGGCTCATGTCTTTTTCCATGAAGGCCTTGTAGAGGATCGGGAACAGCTTCAGCGCGTCGGCGCGGGCCTCGCCGTCAAGCTTCAGCGCATCGCAGAGCTTGGCAGCGTCGGCATCCGTCACACCGGTTTCCGGATCGATCGGCAGGGTGACGATCTTTTCCGGGGTGTGTTCGGCAACGGCTTCGATGTCCATGCCGCCCTCGGTGGAAACCACGAAGGCCGGGCGGCCAACGGAACGGTCCACGAGGATGGAGAGATACAGCTCGCGCTCGATGTCGGCGCCGTCCTCGATGTAGAGGCGGTTCACCACCTTGCCGGCATCGCCCGTCTGGGCGGTGACGAGGGTGTTGCCGAGCATTTCGCCAGCGTGCTTGACCACGTCTTCCAGCGAGAAGGCGAGACGCACACCGCCCTTGGCATCAGCGGGCAGTTCCTTGAACTTGCCCTTGCCGCGGCCACCGGCGTGGATCTGGGACTTGACGACCCAGAGCGGGCCAGGGAGCTGCTTTGCAGCCGCTTCGGCTTCAGACGCCGAAAAGATTGCAACGCCCTCGGCAACCGGAGCGCCATATTCCTTCAGGACCGCTTTGGCCTGGTACTCGTGAATGTTCATTCTCTCCCCCGTGTGTTCGGAGAACCGCCGCCGGGGGACCCGGCAGCGGACGTCATTCCTGTGAGGTTACAACCGGGCTCAGGCGAGCGACGGCTGGATCTTCTTGCAGGCCTCAACCAGACCGTCGACGGATGCGACGGACTTGTCGAACATGGCCTTCTCGTCGGCATTCATGTCGATTTCGATGACGCGCTCGACGCCGCCGGCACCGATCACGACCGGAACGCCGACATAGGTGTCCTTGAGGCCGTACTGGCCGCTGAGAGCAGCAGCGCAGGGCAGAACGCGCTTCTTGTCCTTGAGGTAGCTTTCAGCCATGGCAATGGCGGAAGAAGCCGGAGCATAGAAGGCAGAACCGGTCTTGAGCAGGCCGACGATCTCGGCGCCGCCGTCACGGGTGCGCTGGACGATCTGCTCCAGACGCTCGGCCGTGCACCAGCCCATCTTGACCAGATCCGGCAGCGGGATGCCGGCAACCGTGGAGTAGCGGGTCAGCGGCACCATGGTGTCGCCGTGGCCGCCCAGAACGAAGGCCGTGACGTCTTCAACGGAAACGTTGAACTCGTCGGCCAGGAAGTAGCGGAAGCGGGCGCTGTCCAGGACGCCGGCCATGCCGACAACCTTGTGCGCGGGCAGGCCGGAGAACTTCTGCAGGGCCCAGACCATCGCGTCGAGCGGGTTGGTGATGCAGATGACGAAAGCGTCCGGAGCGTGCTTGGCGATGCCCGCACCCACCTGCTCCATGACCTTCAGGTTGATTTCCAGAAGGTCGTCGCGGCTCATGCCGGGCTTGCGCGGCACACCGGCGGTGACGATCACCACGTCGGAGCCGGCAATCGCCTCGTAGGAGTTGGCACCGGCCAGCTTGGCATCGAAGCCATCCACCGGGGAAGACTCGGCAATGTCGAGCGCCTTGCCCTGCGGCGTGCCCTCGGCGATGTCGAAGAGGACGATGTCCCCGAGTTCCTTGAGACCGGCAAGATGAGCGAGCGTGCCGCCGATCTGACCCGAACCGATCAAAGCAATCTTATTGCGCGCCATATCCGAACGTTTCCCTTTACGTAAGATGGAACTCAATGCCATCCGCCGATGACTGGGGATGGCACTACTCCCTTTGATCCGCTCACGCAAGCCAATCAAAAGAATATTACGCTAGGACACCGGAAGATTCTGGCGTCCCCTGCGCGCTTACGTGCATGACATATACGGAATGCATATCAGCGCGTGCATGACTTCTGTTGTCTCCGGACAGGTAAGCCTCGGACCTCATCTCAATGAGACGGGACACTGTCCGGTCGAATTCGAACACTTCGGCCCCGCTTGGCGCCCTGTAGAGGCCATCGGGTTCAACCTCTGCGGTGACCACCGTCTTCACCCCGTTGTCATAGAGAGCATCTATGAGATTGATGAAGCGCTTGGCCTCGTTCCGGCGGGTCTGGTCCATCGCAGGCACATCCTCGATGAAGACCGTATCATAGGTATGGGCGATGCGCAGATAGTCCGCTGCACCCAGCGGTTTTGCGCAGAGATCTGCGAAAGTGAAGCGCGCCACACCGTTGGCCGCGCGCGGCACCTCAATGTGCCGGCCCTTCATGTCCAGCTGCTGGCGCTCTTCAGGAAAGCCGTTCGTGAGCTTCGCCCAGATGCCGTCCGCAGCCGCTTTTGCCGCCTCGCCAAGCGGGCTGATATAGACCTCGGCGCCGCCCAGCTTCTCCATCCGGTAGTCGGTTGGCGAATCGAGCATCAGCACCTCGACCTGTTTCTGCAGCAGGTTGATGAAGGGCATGAAGAGCTGCCGGTTGAGCCCGTCCTTGTAAAGATTGTTGGGTGCAACATTCGACGTTGCAACCATAACAACCCCTCTTGCGAAGAGCTGTGTGAACAGCCGGCCAAGGATCATGGCATCGGCAATATCGGTCACGGAGAACTCGTCAAAGCACAAGAGGCGGGTCTCGGCGGCGATCTGGTCAGCCACCGGAGGGATGGGATCATCCCCCTTCACTTCGCCCCTTTTCAGGGCCTCACGCCAGGCAAAAATGCGCTCATGCGTCTCGGCCATGAACTCATGGAAATGCACCCGGCGCTTGCGGCGAATGACCGTCACTTCCATGAAAAGGTCCATCAGCATGGTCTTGCCACGCCCGACACCGCCCCAGATGTAGAGGCCATGCACGGCGGCCCACATCTCGTTCTTCTTGCGCGCAAACAGCCAGCCCAGCGCACTCTTCTTCGAGGCGAGGCGGACTTCCGCAAGGCGTGCATTGAGGGAATCGAGTTTGCGGACGACTTCCGCCTGGGCGTCGTCACGGGCAATTGCGCCGGATGCAACCAGCGCGTCGTACCTGCTGGCCAGTGCGGTTGCAACCGGCAGATCCATGTTCATCGTCGGCTTCAATGTAGGCTCTCCGCCTGCACCGAATGGCCTTCCGCCTTCCTGTACGGTCTGCCAGACGGGCATCTGCTGCACGACTGCGCACAAGCGCATACAATTTTCCGCTGTTGCGATACGGACAAAGCCACGTCGGCGCAAGCCCCTTCTCCAGCCGGCGCGCGCTTTTTAGCACAAGACGGGCACCCAAACGTAAAGCTTCTTCGTCAATTGCAAGAGGAAAGCGGCAAAAGCGCGGCCTTTCCCGGGCCTATTGACACCGGAGCACAACCATCGCGCAGGCTCGCAGGAAGGTGTATCCCCGGGGATTGCAATCGGCACGTACCGGACCCGAACCGGCCATACGTCCGGCTGGCTGGCAGGCACACCCTGCCCCGCCCCGGCTACCAGATTCACACATCAGGTCCGGAAACTGCCCGCAATGAGGCGTTTGCTTTTCGGGAGGACGCCTGCCGCCCCCCTCCCCCTGGTCTACCGGATTCACACATCGTACAAGAAGAGGCTGCAAGCGCTGCTTTGATGCTGGAAAAGGTAAGCAGTTTCAGAGCCTTCCTTCTCTGGCTGAAGCCTCTCGTTTCCCCTCCCCCTTGAGGGGAGGGGGTAGGGGTGGGGGTCTTCACACAGGAGCGCCGCTTGACTGGCACTCGTCTCTACCCAACGCACCTTCAATGAAAATACCCCGTTTTTTCAGGCCGTTACCCCCACCCCTCACCCCTCCCCTCAAGGGGGAGGGGGACTGAAACGCCGAGCCATGGAAACAACGGCTGCCACTTGTGCCAAAGCCCAGAAACGTCTTTCTGCACGATGTGTGCATGCAGTAGCCCCCTGGTGGGGAGGGGGGCTGAAACGCCGCGCCAGAGTAACCAGACTGCTGGCTGTCCCCAAACCGTCTTTGGCTTCAAACACGATGTGTGCATGCTGTAGCCCTTGAGGGGAGGGATGGCAGTCAGTGCAAAGCAACCCGCCGCCGCACGGGCTCAACCAGCTTACGTGGCATCAAGCTCATCGTGAGCTGGTATCCGTCACCCAGGGACGGCAGGCTGTCACAGGCGCACGAAACGGGATTTGCGGCCGTTCTGCCTTTCATGAAGGCACAGGAGGCGGCCCGCAAGCTCGCGGCCGGCCGGGCTGGCCAGATCAGCCGGTTTGCCGCGGCCATCTGCAATCAGCCAGATGTTGCCGGGCGTCACCATGTCGGCCATGGCGGCTGTTCCCGCCGCAAGGCCGAGCTTCTCTGCGATCCGGGTGACATCCGGCCCATCCGGGTGGCTGAGCCGTTGAAGATCCCGGTGCAGCGCGCCCAGATCGCCCGTATCCAGAATGAAAGTCTGAACCTTGCCGCCGGCCAGCACCGCCAGCCGGTAGAGCCCCGGAAGCGCGGGCACAAGGCGGCTGTTGCAGGGGGTTTCAGTCACGATGCCGATCTCGGTCCATTCGGCACGAACGGTCAGATTGACCGGCTCCCGCATTTCGCGGGCATGCCGCCGCAACTGATCAAGGTTTTCCTGATGACGTCCGGAGCGCGAGGGCCCGGCATTTTCGGCAGCAGCCGAGGTGCCGGAAATACGCAGACGGCGGAAGACGACCAGATCCCGGCGCAGATCCGTATGATCGACCCGCCAGCCGGCGTCGAGCCAGGCATTCTGATGCACCAGGCTTCCGCCGGAATTGGCCCACCAGGTCCGGTGCTCCCGGGCACTCATTGGCAGGCTGACGCCGAGGATCGTCTCCAGTTCGTCAAGCTTCGCAGCCCAGACGACTTCGTCCAGACGGGCCAGATGTTCACGCAGCGGGTCGTATTTTGCCATGGGCCAGCAGCATCCGATAGTTACACCCCGACACACTTACCCGTTTCCCGTGAAATTTCCGGGAAACGGGTTTGGGGGTGCAAGTCCGTATGCGCTCAGGCGTTTCCGGCTTCAGCGGGAAAGAGATACCGGCATGCCGCCCACGGTCTGGCCGTTGAAGCGCTCGCCGCCTGCGCCGTAGAGCTGGGCCACTGTGGCGCCGGTTCCATCCTTGAGCACGACCTGCTTGCCGCTCAGATCCCAGGCGGCGATACCGGCGAGCGTGCTGTCATTGCAGCCGCGGGTGTTGGCGCGGTAGCCGCCCGACCAGGTGGTCAGGGTCATGAACAGCATGCAATTGGAGCTGCCTGAGGCGATCTTCCAGCCGCCGAGCATGTCGTTGCGTCCCACTTCCGTGGCGCCTGCGGGCGGCGTGACCGAGGCCATGGCACCGGGCGCAGCCGTGCCTGGCTGCGGCGCACCCAGCGGCTGGCCCATGGGCTGGCCGGGCTGCGGCCCGGACATTGACGGGTCGCTCATCACCATGCCCGGCGCAGGCGTGAGCGGCTGCAGCTGACCACCGGCCACCGGCGTCGTCGGGGAAGCCGGCAGCGGCGCCGGAGCCCGGCCGCCATCCATGCCCAGCCGCGAACAGCCGGCCACACCAACGGCAAATGCCAGAACCGCGATCGTTGCAACTCGTGTCATGTCGAATCAGTCCTTCCTGCCCCACAGGGACGTTTAGTCTAACCGCAAGGGCGAAAAATTTCTTCCCCCGCTATGCCCCAATTCACCGTATGGGGCAAACGTGATTGATCCGGACGCCATTCCGCGTCATATATGGTCCAAGTCTATGGAGGACCCAAGGGCGGCGAGTCACTTCACCGAAGGACCGCTGGAATGCCGCACCTTAACAACAATGGCAGCACCAATGGGCGTATCCGCCTCTTGGGCAGCGCCGACAAACATCTCTTCCGTGATCATCTCCTGCGTCTGGACCCAGAGACCCGCCGCAGCCGCTTTGCCATGCTCGTCGGCGACAGCTTTCTGCGGGCCTATGTGGAAACCAGCTTTGCGCTTGATACAGTCATTTACGGCTATTTCGAGGACGGAGTGCTGCGCGGCACGGCAGAATTGCGCCCCGTCGGCAGCGCCGCGGCTGCAGAAGCCGCCTTTTGCGTGGAAGAAGGCTGGCGCGGCATGGGGCTGGGCACCGAACTGATGGAACTGCTGCTGATTGCCGCCAGAGCGCGCGACTGCCAGCATATCTACATGAACTGCCTGGCCACCAACCGCTCCATGCAGGCCCTCGCCCGCAAGTTCTCCGCCGATCTTAGCTTCGAATGCGGCGACGTGGTGGGACACCTTCTGCCGCAGT
This sequence comes from Pannonibacter sp. Q-1, assembly GCF_054073275.1. Classification (NCBI taxonomy): domain Bacteria; kingdom Pseudomonadati; phylum Pseudomonadota; class Alphaproteobacteria; order Hyphomicrobiales; family Stappiaceae; genus Pannonibacter; species Pannonibacter sp. Q-1. The sequence goes on along the minus strand of NZ_JBSXNB010000005.1, from coordinate 216,343 downwards.
CCGCCGGCATCCCGCCTGCCGATCCGCTTGGCAACTGGAGCCGCTTTGCCTTCGGCATGGCCCGCAAGGTCTTTGGCCTTACCTCCCACGCCCGGGCCGCAGAAGGCTGACTGTCCGATCCTGCAAAAACAAAGCCAATAAAAACAAAGCCCATAAAAACAAAGAAGGGCCGCACTGGCGGCCCTTCCGTGAGATCGGCTGACCTCGTGTCCGGATCAGATCCCGGCAAAACCTCGCGCTGCCAGAGGCTGCTCCAGCACCGTTCCGTTCCGCCCAGACATCAGGGTCAGGCTCGGGGTCTCACTCGACATGGGCTCACCTCCTTTCAACAGTTGCAGACAGGATGAGCTTAACGCGTACATCCGCAAGCGCAAGATCAATTGCCCGTGAATGCCGCTGCGACGAACGAACGCAAGTCCCTGAATTTATTCACCCTCTCCCAGATGCCGCCACAATTTTGCAGATTCTGCGCCGCCAGAGGCAACCAAATGGCGGACCGCCGCGTTCCAGTCCGCATGAAACCCGGTGCACGATGGCGGCAAATTTGGGCGAAGATCGCCACAGATCATCCCCAGATCCGCCATCAGGATCCTGCACTCTGGCTTGTCCAACAGGGAGGCTGCGATGCAGCGGCAATTGCATAGGGCCGGCAGGCTGGCACATGGAGCTGCATTTTCTCATGCCGGTCATGAGCTGGCTAAATCTGTGGAGACCCCTCAGACGGCAGGACCTTTCAGGGTTGAGCATGGGCGGCCGGGGGGCTATGCCTCCCCCACCATGCCCGTGCCAGGCTGGCTTTGCCGCTCTGCTGCACCCGGACTGTCTGCATCTGGACGATCACGGGCACGGCGCACCGGCTGCAGGCCAAGAGGCCTGACCGGAGCCTTGCGCGCAAGTCCGGCCGGAGATGTCCGGCCGTCCAAGCCCCACGCCCCTCACCCGGGCCGCAGGCACAGCCGCGACCGCCGGACAGCAATTTGCCGCCCGTGCCACTGCGCGGCGTTGCACATGTTTCATGCCCGGTTCGCGGCCCCGTGCCGCTCCGGCGTGGCATTTCGATCAACTGTCCAGCGGGGAGCCTGAAGCGCTTGACCTTCCATCCGACCCCTCAGTTGCCGGCTCAGGCCGTGCAAAGACCACGAGACATTCGCCTTGATGTGTTTCGTGGCCTTGGCATGTTCATCATCTTCATCTCCCATCTGCCGCAGAGCTGGTGGGCGAACTGGATTCCGGCGCGCTTCGGCTTTTCCGACGCCACGGAGATCTTCGTTTTCTGCTCCGGCATGGCCTCGGCCATTGCCTTCGGCAAGATCTTCGACCAGAGCGGCATGCTGATGGGCACCGCCCGCATCGGCCACCGCATGTGGCAGGTCTACTGGGCGCATATCTGCCAGTTCCTGGTGATCGCCGCAGGCCTTGCCGCGCTCATGAACAGCGGCTATCTGGAGCGCTGCTGCGGGCTCAAGGAAGATTACGTGCAGGCGCTGAACCTGCGCTATTTCTTCAATGATCCGGTGGGCAACCTGCCGGGCCTGCTCAGCCTCACCTATGTGCCGAACTACTTCGACATCCTGCCGATGTATGTGGCGCTGCTCGCCATGGTGCCGGTGATGATGTTCATCGCCGCCAAGAGCCGCATTGCCTTCTTTGCCGCGATGATCGGCATGTGGGTGGCCGCCACCCTGCATCTGGTCAGCTTTCCGGCCGAGCCCTGGTCGAACCGCCAGTGGTTCTTCAACCCCTTCGCCTGGCAGTTGGTGTTCTTCACCGGTTTTGCCTTCATGAAGGGCTGGATTCCGGCGCCGCCCGTTGACCGCCGTCTTGTCTGGCTGGCGGTTGCGCTGGTTCTGGTCAGCATCCCCTTTACAAATTTCCGGATCTACGAGGCTGTGCCGGGCTTCCAGGCGCTGCGGGAGGCCTCAAGGCCGCTCTGGATCAAGACCGACCTTGGCATCCTGCGCTATGTCCACTTCCTGGCGCTGGCCTATATCGCCTATGTCGCCGTGGGCCCCAACGGCGTGCGGCTGCATGCCGAGGGGCGCATTACCGGCCCGGTGGTGGCCGTGCTGCGCAAGGTGGGCCAGCAGTCGCTGCCGGTGTTCCTCGCCAGCCTTCCCATCGCCCAGGCCACGGCGATCCTGCGCGACATGGCAGGCGGACGCGGTGACTGGCTGATCCAGGCCATCTCCAACATTGCAGGCCTCGCCGCCATTGCGGCCGTCGCTTATATCGCTGCCTGGTTCAAGAGCCAGCCCTGGCGCAAGGTGCCCAAGCCTGCTCCGGCACCGCTGCCGGCCAAGCCCCCTGTTGCGGCCTCGTCCGGCCGGACCGCCGTTCCCGCCTACGGGCCGCCGGCGCGGCCTTCGCGGACACCGGGCGCCTTGCCGCAAGGTGCCTGAACGCCCCAGCCAGATCCCTTCAAACGCAAAAGGCGCAGCTTCACAGGCTGCGCCTTTTCTCTATTCTGGTCTGGCCGCTGCCGGTCAGTGAACCGACAGCATGGTCAGGTCGTGCTCGTAGGCATTGGCGATGGCCGCCTCGCGGCTGTCGGCCACGATGATCGGCGTGCCGTCCGCGTTGAGCAGCGCCCACAGGCGCAAGCCCCTGGCGATATGGGCCGCACCGGGGAAAAGCCGGGCAAGATCATCGGAACTCATCTGGCGCAGATAACCCACCTGTCCGGCGCCGAGCCGTGCGAACAGCTCCGGCGTCAGGTCATGCGGGTCCATTGCGCGTTCATTGGTGTCGCGCGTCATGGCATTGTCTCCTTGATTGGGCGGCAGACCCTGCCCCCTTGAAAGTCAGTCCCTTGCAGTGATCTCAATCCGGCGCACCACGCGTTCGGGCTCCGGACGGACAAGATCGATCGACAAAAGCCCATCCTTGAGATCGGCTCCGAGGATTTCGATGCCCTCCGCCAGCACGAAGGCGCGCTGGAACTGGCGGGCAGCGATGCCGCGATGCAGATACTGCCGGGACTTGTCTTCGGACTGGCGCCCGCGAATCACCAGCTGGCGCTCCTCCACGGAGACATCGAGCTGATCACGGGTGAAGCCTGCCACGGCCAGCGTGATGCGAATGACTTCGCCATGCTCGTCCGACTTGGGAAGGCGTTCGATATTATAGGGTGGATAGCCGTCGTTGGCGGCTTTCGACACCCGGTCGAGAACCCGTTCAATGTCGTCGAAGCCGAGCATGAACGGGCTTGAAAACGCTGACATTCGCGTCATCGTCAAAGTCCTCTACAAAGCGACCTTGAGAACCGGACCCTCTCTTGAGGCATCCGGAGCCGGGGTGCCAATCACCCCGCTTGTCCTCAATATGGCGGCTGGCGGCAGCAGTTTCAAGCAAGGGGCAGCAGCGCCCTGCACAGGGGAGACCAAACATGGCTAACAAAAAGGCTCATGAAGAGCACATCGCAGACGAAGCCTCCGGCCGGGCCACCAGAGCAAGCTACGACAGCTTCTGCGCCTCGCTGCCCGCCACCACCCACGTCATCCAATGGGAAGGGGCGTCCGTCTGGAAGGTCGGCGGCAAGATCTTCGCCATCTGGTCTGACTGGAAGGGCACGCCCGCCGTCAGCTTCAAGTGCTCGGACATGGCCTATCAGATGCTGAGCGAACAGCCCGGCCTTGCCCCCGCCCCCTATCTCGCCCGCGCCAAATGGATCCAGCTCCACGACCTTGATGCCCTGAGCGAAACCGATCTCTTCGCCTATATCCGCGCCGCCCACAGCCTCGTTGCCGCCAAGCTCACCCGCAAGCTGCGGCAGGAATTGGGGCTGGGATGAGGTTCAGGACCTTGGCATCCGTGCAAAGCCCTTGCCGAGGATGGGGCCTGTAGGCCTGCCGGTTGGAGAGCCGCCTGCCGGTTCGAAGGTGATCTCGTACAGCTGTTCTTCCTGCGGTTCGGGCAGGCCAGACAGAGACAGCGTTGCCCCCCTGAGCGCAGTGAGCACCCCCATGGAGACCGGTGCACCCGCCTGCTGCGGCAATGTCCAGACCTCCAGCGACTGTCCATCCGGCACCGCGATATCGGCCAGCGGCACCACTCTGGCAGAATCGCCGCCAAAATCCTCGATCATCACGACCGGATTGCCGCCAGCATCCATCAAAACGGCAATGACTTGCGGTGTCTGCTGGCGCAGGAGAACAGATGTCAGCCCGGCCGTCAGCAACAGGCAAGCCGCCATGCCCGCCAGAGCCAGCCGCTTCCACCGGCCTGCCGCTGGTGCCGGCAGATTGTCATTTGCAGGTGGCGGGGCCTTTTCTGCTCCGCTGGCCGCCTGCGGCTGGCCGTCCAGCTCCGCCTCGATTTTCTGCCAAAGACCGGCGGAAACCGCCGCGGCAGGCCCTGCCAGATCCAGTTCCAGAAACCGGTCCTGCGCCATGCCGGTCAGCCGTGCAAGCTCCGGTTCCGTTTCCAGCCGGAGTGCAAAGGCCCGCCGCTCTTCATCATCCATCAGCCCAAGGACGTAGGCGTCGGCCATCTCGGCATCTGTCAGGGAGCCGGTCATGTCATGCACTCCCGCAGAGCCAGAAGAGAGCGGCGGATCCAGGCCTTGGCCGTGCCCAGCGGCAGCCGCAGGCGCCCTGCAATTTCCCCGTGGCTGTAACCGGACACATAGGCCATCAGGATCGTCTTGCGGCGCAGGGCATCAAGACGGGACAGGCAGGCCTTCAGCCGGCTGGAGGTATCGAGTTCGTCGAACAGATCCGTGTAGAGCGTCTCGTCTCCATCCTCGTGCAGCTGGTCAAGGCTTTCGGCGGATGCCAGTTCCTCCCGGCCCGCATCGCGCAGGGCATTGAGCGCCCGGCTGCGGACGATCGTGTAAAGCCAGCCCCGCGCGCTGCCACGGGCAGGATCATATTGCCCGGCCTTGCGCCAGATCTGCAGGAACGCCTCCTGAACAATTTCCTCGGCGAGGTCATGGCGGCGCAGAATGCGCAAGGCAATGGTGACCATGCGCGCAGCTTCGCTTTCGTAGATCGCGGCAAGGCCATCCCTGCTGCCTTCCGCACAGGCCTTCAAGGCCTGTTCCAGCCGCTGCTGCGGGTCCTGCATGCAATTTTCCCTCTGTTGCCGTTGCGAGAGTATCCCGGTCCCACCCCGTGGCAAGCCTTTCCTTGCGGGCGATCCTGTCTCATCAACACGTGAGCGGCGCAAATGGATGCGAAAAAAATTCCGGCTCACTGCATCCAATGCCCGGCTCTCCCGTGTCTGGAGACTGTACGGCACTGAAAGGCCGTGCATCCCGAAGATTGAGGAGATGCAGATGACCATGATCCGACTTGTGACCCTTGCTGCGGTATCCACCTTGGCAATCAGCGGCGCGCAGGCCGCGCAGGTGGCCGGGCTTGCCGGTGACAACACGCTGGTGCTGTTCGACACGGCAAACCCGGGCCAGACCCGCACGCTGGACATCACAGGCGCCGGACGCCTCGCAGGCATCGACTTCCGCCCGGCCAATCAGGCGCTGACCGGCGTGACGGCAGAAAATGTAATCGTCACCATCGATCTGGAGACCGGCAAAGCCACGGAAGTGGCGAAGATGGACATTCCGCTGACGATGGGCGAGATGCCGGTTATCGTGAACTTCAACCCTGCTGCCGACCGGCTGCGCTACATGACAGGCACGGTGAACCACCGCGTTCATCCCGATACGGGCGCTGTTACCGTTGATGGCAGCCTCGCTTATGAGGAGGGCAGCATGCACAAGGGCGAAACGCCGGATATCGCTGCCGCTGCCTACACCAACTCACGCGGCAAGCCGGAAAAGACGGCCATGTACAACATCGACGCCACCCTTGGCGCGCTGGTGCAGCAGACCAAGCCCAATGACGGAACGCTGAAGGAAGTCGGCAAGCTGGGCATCGAAGGCAAGCCTGCAACCTATGCCTTCGACATTGAAGCAACGGCCGATGGCCAGAACACGGCCTGGCTTGTGGCGGACAATGTGCTCTACACGGTTGACCTGATGACCGGCGCCGCGACAAAGGCCGGCGAGATCACCGGCCTCAGCCAGCCGCTGCGTGCCATCTCCATCCAGCCTGCGATGTAACAGCAAGCTCGCAACCTCGCTTCCGCTCCGGGGTGGCCGGTCCTGCTGACTGGCCACTCCCGTCTTTCCGCCGGTTCTGACGGCCAGCATCACACCCATCATCTGGCAGGCATGCTTCACAGACTGATGCCACCGGCGTCCCCTTGTTCATCCTCCCCCAATGGAGATGAAGCATGAGCAGCACGGTCAATGGCATCGACGTTTCGCACTATCAAGGCACGGTCAACTGGGCACAGGTGGCGGCGGACGGGATCGGATTTACCTTCATCAAGGCAACGCAGGGGACGAGCTATGTCGACCCCATGTTCCAGACCAACTGGCAGGGCGCCAAGGCGGCCGGGCTGAAATGCGGGCCCTATCTCTTCTTTGAACCCAACGAAAGCTTTCTCGATCAGGCCGAGCTGTTCATCCGGCAGCTCAAGACGGCAGGCTATGACAGCAAGACGGACCTGCCGCCCGCCATTGATTGCGAAGAGACCAATGGGGTGACCAATACCGAGTTCAGCTATGCCCTGTCGCAACTCCTGCATGTCCTGCAGATTTTTCTGCGCGTGAAGCCGCTGATCTATGCCTCGCCCGGCTTCTGGAGCAGTGTCGGCAATCCGGATTTTTCGGAATACCCGCTCTGGGTCGCCGACTACACCACCGCTCCGGCCCCCACCCTGCCGCCGGACTGGACGGGCTATGCCTTCTGGCAATACAGCCAGAGCGGCACGGTCAACGGCATCAGCGGTGCGGTGGACCGCGACGTGATGGGCACGGTGCCCGCCGCACAGCGGACAAGGCCGGACTGGTTCTGACCCCGGACATGCAAAGGCCCGGCGCAGGGCCGGGCCTTCAGATCAGCGGGCGTGCCGTGATCAGTCTTCGATGCGCTTGCCCGTTGCCTTGTCGAAGGCATGGAGTTTGGCGGCGCTGGCGGTGAAGCTGACGCGCTGGCCAAGCTCGTAGCGGGCATGGGCGGGCACGCGGATGACCACCTGCGGCCCGGCTTCGCTGCCCACGGTGCCATAGAGGAAGCTCTCGGCCCCCACCGGCTCCAGCACACCGGCCACCACGTCCAGCGTCAGACCGCCCGCTTCCGCAGGCTGCTCGCTGGCGAGGGCCAGATGCTCCGGCCGCACGCCAAGGATGACCTCTGCGCCCTTGCCCATGTCCGGCGCATCAAGACCGGCACCGCCCGGCAGTGACAGGCGGCCATTGGCGGAAGCCGTCGTGATCAGGTTCATGGCCGGAGAGCCGATGAACGAGGCCACGAAGGTGGACGCGGGGCGTTCATAGACGGAGATCGGATCGCCGATCTGCTCGATCTGACCGCCGTTCAGCACCACCAGCCGGTCGGCCAGCGTCATGGCTTCGAGCTGGTCATGCGTCACATAGACGGAGGTGGTGGCCAGCGACTTCTGCAGGCGCTTGATTTCCACGCGCATCTGCACGCGCAGCTTGGCATCGAGGTTCGACAGCGGCTCGTCGAAGAGGAAGGCCGCCGGCTCGCGCACGATGGCGCGGCCCATGGCAACGCGCTGGCGCTGGCCGCCGGAAAGCGCCTTGGGCTTGCGGTCGAGATAGGCGCCGATTTCCAGGATGCGCGCAGCTTCCTTGACGCGGCGGTCGATCTCGTCCTTCGGCACACCGCGGTTGCGCAGGCCATAGGCGAGGTTGTTGTAGACCGTCATATGCGGATAGAGCGCATAGTTCTGGAACACCATGGCGATGTCGCGCTCGGACGGGTCCACGCGGTTCACCACCCGGTCGCCGATGCGGATGTCGCCGGAGGAGATTTCCTCAAGCCCCGCGATCATGCGCAGCAGGGTAGACTTGCCGCAGCCGGAAGGGCCGACCAGCACGATGAACTCGCCGTCGGCAATGTCCATGGACACGCCTTTGACCGCTTCGACGCCGCCGGCATAGACCTTGCGGACGTTATCAAGAGTGATGGTAGCCATTACTTTTCCGTCTCCACGAGACCTTTGACGAAGAGTTTCTGCATGACGATGACGACGATGACCGGCGGCAGCATGGCCAGCACGGCGGTGGTCATCACCAGATGCCATTGCGGATGCGCATCAGCCACGTCGGCCATGCGCTTGATGCCCATGACGATCGTGTAATAGGACGTGTCGGTGGTCACCAGCAGCGGCCAGAGATACTGGTTCCAGCCGTAGATGAAGAGAATGACGAAGAGCGCCGCGATATTCGTCCGGCTGAGCGGCAGCAGGATGTCGCGGAAGAACTTCATCGGGCCTGCCCCGTCCACACGCGCGGCTTCCATCAGTTCCTCGGGCACCGTCAGGAAGAACTGGCGGAAGAGGAACGTCGCGGTTGCCGAGGCGATCAGCGGAATGGCAAGGCCGGAGTAGCTGTTCAGCATGCCCAGATCCGCCACCACCTTGTAGGTGGGCAGGATGCGCACTTCCACCGGCAGCATCAGGGTGATGAAAATCAGCCAGAAGGCCAGCTGGCGGAAGGGGAAGCGGAAATAGACGATGGCGAAGGCCGAGATGATCGAGATGGTGATCTTCCCGATGGCGATCGCCAGGGCCATGATCAGCGAGTTGAACATCATCGGCCCGAGCGGCGGCGCGCCGGCCGAGCTGTTGCCGCTCGTCATCATGGTGGTGAAATTGGCAATCGCCTCGTTGCCCGGCAGCATGGGGATGACGCCGGTCATGAAGTCACTCGGGCCATGGGTGGAGGCAATCACCGCCACATAGACCGGGAAGGCGACGATGAAGAGGCCCGTCAGCAGCACAAGATGCGTGAGGACGGTGAGCCAGGGTTTGTTCTCAACCATTTGCGCCTCTCTCAGTAAGCCACGCGCCGCTCGATGAAGCGGAACTGGATGATGGTGAGCACGATGACGATCGCCATCAGAATGACGGACTGAGCCGCCGAGGAGCCAAGGTTGAGGCCGACGAAGCCGTCGGAATAGACCTTGTAGACGAGAATGTTGGTGGCCTGCGCCGGGCCGCCCTTGGTGGTCGCGTCAATCACCGGGAAGGTGTCGAACATCGCATAGACGAAGTTGACGACCATCAGGAAGAAGGTGGTGGGCGAGAGCAGCGGCAGCACGATGGTGAAGAAGCGCTTCACCGGGCGCGCGCCGTCAATGGCTCCTGCTTCCAGCAGCGACTGCGGAATGGACTGAAGCCCCGCCAGGAAGAAAATGAAGTTGTAGGAGATCTGCTTCCAGCTTGCGGCGAGGATGACGAGGATCATCCCATCCACCTTGCTGGTGCTGTGGTTCCAGTTGTAGCCGAGCCCATGCAGCAGATAGGGGAAGATGCCGATGGACGGGTTGAACATGAACCACCACAGGATGCCCGCCACCGCAGGGGCCACCGCATAGGGCCAGACCAGCAGGGTGGAATAGACATTGCGCGAGCGGATCAGGCTGTTGACCGCCACGGCCAGCACGAGCGCCAGACCCAGCGACAGCAGCGCCGTCGAAACGGCGAAGATCGCCGAAACATAGAGCGAATTCAGATAGGTGGGATCTGCCAGCAGGCGGATGTAGTTATCCACCCCGACAAACGTGGTCTTGAAGCCGAAGGCATCCTCTCTGAGGAACGACTGCCAGATCGCCTGGCTTGCCGGCCAGAGGAAGAAGACACCCGTGATCGCAAGCTGCGGCGCCAGCAAGAGATAGGGCAGCAGCCTGTTGGGAAAGATGGCGCGTTTTGTCTGCATGGGTCCCACCCTGAACGCAAAAAGAAGCAAGCCCGCGCGGGAAGCGCGGGCTTGCTTGCCGTTTCCGGCTTACTTGTTGGCTGCTTCGAACTCGCGGATCAGCGCATTACCGCGCTTGACGAGGTCATCGAGAGCCTGCTGCGAGGTCTTCGAACCGCTGAGCAGCTGCTCGAACTCTTCGTCGATGATCGCACGGATCTGGACGTAGTTGCCGAAGCGCAGGCCCTTGGAGTTGGCGGTCGGGGCATTCAGCGTCATCTGCTTGATGGAGACGTCAGCGCCCGGGTTCTTCTCGTAGTAGCCCTGTTCCGTGGACAGGTCATAGGCAGCCTGCGTGATCGGCAGGTAACCGGTGGCCTGGTGCCATTCAGCCTGAACTTCAGCGGAGGACAGGTAGCTGAAGAAGGAGGCTACGCCCTTGTATTCCTCAGCCTGCTTGCCCTGCAGCACCCACAGGGTGGCGCCGCCGATGATCGAGTTCTGCGGAGCGCCCTGAACGTCGCTGTAATAGGGCAGCATGCCAACGCCGACCTTGAAGTCCTTGGCGTTTGCGTTCACGGCAGCGCGGGCAGCCGAGGAGTTCATGTAGATGGCGCATTCCTGCGAGTAGAACTTCGGGGGGGCGTCGTTGCCGCCGGCCGGGCCGCCGTACTGGAAGATGCCCTCGTCCTGCCACTTCTTCAGGTTGCCCCAGTGACGGGCCTGGGTCTCGCCGTTCAGCGTCAGCTCGGTGCCGAGGCCGCCGAAGCCGTTTTCCAGGGTGCCGATCGGCAGGTTGTGCCAGGCAGAGAAGTTTTCGGTCTGCGCCCAGGAAACCCAGGCCGTGGTGAACCCGCACTTGGCAGCGCCGGATTCCATGATCTTCTTGGAGAAGCTCTCGACCTCTTCCCAGGTCTTCGGCGGGGTTTCCGGATCAAGGCCAGCCTTTTCGAAGACGTCCTTGTTGTAATAGAGCACCGGGGTGGAGGAGTTGAACGGCATGGACAGCATGTTGCCGTCCGTGTCGGTGTAGTAGCCGACGACGGCCGGCAGGAAGGCCTTCGGATCAAAGGCTTCGCCAGCGTCAGCCATCAGCTGGTAGACCGGATAGACGGCGCCCTTGGCGGCCATCATGGTGCCGGTGCCGACTTCGAACACCTGAACGATGTGCGGCTGCTGGCCGGCGCGGAAGGCGGCGATGGCGGCCGTCATGGTCTCGGCGTAGCTGCCCTTGTAGGTCGGGACAACCTTGTACTCGCTCTGGGTGGCGTTGTACTTGGTGGCGATATCTTCGAGCTTCTGGCCCAGTTCACCGCCCATGGCGTGCCACCAGGTGATTTCCGTGGCAGCGAACGAAACGGAAGTGGTGCCCATGAGGGCGGCAGCGGCAAAGAGGCCGGCTGCGATATGACGCTTAGCCATTGGTTTTCTGCTCCCTAACAAGGAACCGCCCCGCTCCACGGGTCCGGCTCCACACAGCGCTTGGAACACTCGAACCGGGCCTGAAAGACGGGCTTTCCGGCTGCAGTCTGTGTTTGTCCCCGCGCTTCTTATTATGTTCATATGAACGGCATATGTCGCTCATATGAACGTTGTACGACAGTTCCTTGAACAGGACAACGGCCATGTCCGGCCCCCTCCTCCCGAAGGGGCATAAAGACATGCAACCCTGAGCGCCAAATCACCACGGCAGCGCCGCACCACAGGCTCCGCCCTTGCCAGGCTTCATTAATTTTGCCAGCTTATTTTCTCTTTGCTGCCAAAATGGCGCGTTTCAGCGGCATTTTTCCTTCTCCGCCTTATCATTTGCATCATTCGGGCGTATGAAGGAACAACAGGTTGTGCAGTGCGTATACAATCAGCCTTCCCGTTTGACGGGCTATTCTTGGAGCCGCCATGCATCCCTTTCTCGTCATCCTGCATCTGGCTGCGGCCGTCATGCTTCTGCTCTGGGCTGTCCGGATGGTGCGCACCGGTATGGAGCGGGCGCATGGGCCTGCCCTGCGCGATGCGCTGAGGCAGGCAAAGGGCGGGCGCTTCGGCATGGCGTTCGCCGGCATGGTTCTGGCCATCCTGCTGCAAAGCTCCACGGCCGTGGGCGTTCTGGCCGCGGGCTTTGCCGCCAGCGGGTTGCTGGGTGCCTCCATGGGGCTCGCCGCGCTTCTGGGGGCGGACCTTGGGTCTGCGCTGGTGGTGCGCATTCTGGCCTTCGATCTCTCCGAGCTCATTCCGCTGCTGATGCTGACAGGCTGCGTGCTGTTTCTGAAGTTCGAGGCCAGACAGGTACGCCAGCTGGGCCGCATCATTCTGGGCATCGGCTTCGTGCTGCTGTCGCTGAAGATGATCGGTGAGGCCACCGCGCCCCTGCGCCACAGCGAAGCATTGCCGGCGGTGATCACCTATCTGCAGGGCGACCCGCTGACCGCCTTCGCCCTGGCCGCATTGCTGACCTGGGCCATGCATTCCTCTGTCGCCATGGTGCTGCTGCTCGCCAGCCTTGCCGGCGCGGGCCTGCTGCCGTTCAATGCGGCCCTGCCGATGGTTCTGGGTGCCAATATGGGCGCAGGCCTGATTGCCGTGTGGCTGACGCGCGGGCTCAGCATCGAGGCGCGCCGCATCCCCATGGGCAACCTTGTATTTCGTGCGGCCGGGTCTGCCGCCGTGCTGCTCACGCTTTGGATGGCCAGCCCGCCGCTGGACTGGCTCGGCGCTGCCCCGGAAAGCCGCATCGTCAACGCCCATGTGCTGTTCAATGCCGTTCTGCTGGTGCTGGCGCTGCCCTTTACCGGGCCGATGCAGGCTCTGACGGCGCTGATTCTGCCCCGTCCGCCTGTGGTGGCGGACCCGGTGCAGACGCGCCCGCGCTCCGCGCTGGACCGCTCGACCGTCAGGATCCCCAGCCTTGCCCTGGCTTCGGCCAAGCGCGAGCTGCTGCTGATGGGTGAAACGGTGGAACAGATGTACCGGCCAGTCATCGACCTTCTGGCCGGGGCGCAGGACGGCCAGATTGCCGCGCTGCGCGCCCTTGATGAGGAGGTCAACCGGCGGCACACCGAGATCAAGCTGTTCATTGCTGAGGTGAACCGGGGCGAGCTGAAGCAGGAAGATGCCCGGCGCAGCATCGAGCTGACCGACTTTGCCATCAACCTGGAGCATATCGGCGACATCATCGCCAAGATGCTGCTGCCGCTGGCCGAGGAGCGCAACCGGCTTGGCCTGCGCTTCTCCGACGAAGGCTGGGCCGAGATCACCCGCCTGCATGAACGGGTTCTGGCCAACATGCAGATGGCGATGAATGTGCTGATATCCGCCGACATCGATTCAGCCGAACAGTTGATGCGTGAGAAGGAAGTCCTGCGCAAGCTGGAGCGCGACAGCCAGAACCGCCACCTGAAGCGGCTGCAGACCGGCAATCCGGCCAGCATGGCGACCTCGAACATGCATCTGGAGCTGGTGCGGGCTTTCAAGGAAATCAACTCCTTGCTGGTCACCGTTGCCCATCCTATCCTCGCCGAACAGGGCCTGATCCTCGAAAGCCGCCTCGCCGGGCGCAGCAGCCAGATGCAGGAGCAGACGGCCTGAGAAAATCCAGGCCTCTCTGCTCCGAAAAATTCTCATATATTTCAAAATCTTATTCGCATCATCCGGGTACCCGGCGCTGCGCGCTTTCGCACATGCACAATGCAATGTTGCATCAGGACTCAAACACCATCTTTACAATAATAATATAGTATGATTTTTTGACTTCCGGCCACGGCCATTCGTGTTCTGGGAGGAACCAATGAAATTGAAGACAGCTCTGGCGGGCATGACGATGCTCGCAACGGTCGCGCTTGCCTCAACCTCAGCGATGGCGCTGACGGTTGGCTTTTCGCAGATCGGATCTGAATCCGGCTGGCGCGCCGCCGAGACGACCCTGACCCGCCAGCAGGCGGAACAGCGCGGCATCGACCTGAAGTTTGCCGATGCCCAGCAGAAGCAGGAAAACCAGATCAAGGCGCTGCGCTCCTTCATCGCACAGGGCGTGGACGCCATCCTGCTGGCCCCCGTCGTCGCCACCGGCTGGGACGCGGTGCTGAAGGAAGCCAAGGAAGCGGAAATTCCGGTGATCCTGCTCGACCGCATGGTCGACAGCGACAAGGATCTGTACCTGACGGCTGTGGGGTCCGATCTGGTGCATGAAGGCTCGGTCGCTGGTGACTGGCTGGTCAAGGAAGTGAACGGCAAGCCGTGCAACGTGGTGGAGCTGCAGGGCACGACCGGTTCGTCCCCCGCCATCGACCGCAAGAAGGGCTTCGAGCAGGCGCTGGCCGGGCATGACAACCTGAAGATCATCCGCAGCCAGACCGGCGACTTCACCCGCACCAAGGGCAAGGAAGTCATGGAAAGCTTCCTCAAGGCGGAAAACGGCGGCAAGAACATCTGCGCGCTTTATGCCCACAATGACGACATGGCTGTCGGCGCCATTCAGGCCATCAAGGAAGCGGGCCTGAAGCCGGGCACCGACATTCTCGTCGTCTCCATCGACGCCGTGCCGGATATTTTCCTCGCCATGGCCGCCGGTGAAGCCAATGCCACGGTGGAACTGACGCCGAACATGGCAGGCCCCGCCTTCGACGCGCTGGAAGCCTTCCGCAAGGACGGCACTTTGCCTGCAAAGTTCATTCAGACGGAATCGAAGCTCTACACCAAGGCTGACGACCCGCAGAAGGTCTACGAAGAAAAGAAGGACCTCGGCTACTGAGCCGGTCCTGATCGGGGGACCGGCAGACACCCTTCTGCCGGTCTCCAGCTTCTGACCGCCCTTGCGGCGGCCAATGCCTGCGGAGCAGCGCCGTGACAGACAGATCTACCCACGCCGGGCCGCAGCATCTGCTGCAGGCCACCGGCATCACCAAATCCTTTCCCGGCGCGCTCGCCCTCGACAACGTGGATTTCACCCTGCAGGCGGGCGAGGTGCATGCCCTGCTCGGCGAGAACGGCGCGGGCAAGTCCACGCTGGTGAAATGCCTGACCGGCGCCTACCGGCGCGACCGGGGCGACATCCTGCTGGAAGGCCGCAGGATCGACCCGCGCGACACGCTGGACGCCCAGACCATGGGCATCGGCACCGTCTATCAGGAGGTCAATCTCCTCGGTAACCTGACGGTGGCCGAAAACCTCTTTCTCGGCCGCCAGCCCATGCACTTCGGCATGGTCCACACCCGTGAGATGGAAGCACGGGCCAAGGTGCTGCTGGCCGGCTACGGCCTTGATATCGACGTGCGGCGCAGCCTGTCGGCCTATCCGGTCGCCGTGCAGCAGATCATCGCCATCGCCCGTGCAGCGGATCTCTCCGGCAAGGTGCTGATCCTGGACGAGCCCACCGCCAGCCTTGATACCCAGGAAGTGGAGATGCTGTTCAACGTGGTGCGCGGCCTCAAGGCGCGTGGCCTCGGCATCGTCTTCATTTCCCACTTCCTCGATCAGGTCTACGAAATCTGTGACACGGTGACGATCCTGCGCAATGGCCGCAAGGTCGCCACCCGTGCCGCTCTGGGGCTGCCACGCCTTGATCTGGTGGCCCTGATGCTCGGCCGCGATCTGGAGGCCGAAACGCGGGAGCGAGCCGTTCACACGGCACCGGAAGGCGAAGCTGCGCTGCAGTTCCGCCAGTTCGGCCGCAAGGGCCATGTCGCCCCCTTCGACTTGTCGGTCCATGCGGGCGAGGTCGTGGGCATGGCCGGCCTGCTCGGCTCCGGCCGCACGGAAACCGCTGAAGTTCTGTTCGGCGCCGCCCCCGCCGATACGGGCGAGGCACGGATGGACGGTCGGGTGTTGAAACTCGGCTCGCCGCGTCAGGCCATTGCCGAAGGCTTTGCCTTCTGCCCGGAAGACCGCAAGCATGACGGCATCATCGCCGAGCTTTCGATCCGCGAGAACATCGCCCTTGCGCTGCAGGCGCGGCGCGGCTGGATGCGGCCCGTGCCGCGCAAGGAGCAGGTGGCACTCGCCGACAAATACATCAAGGCGCTCGATATCCGCACCACCAGCCGGGAAAAGCCCATCGGCCAGCTTTCCGGCGGCAACCAGCAGAAGGCGCTTCTGGCCCGCTGGCTTGCGCTCAATCCGAAGTTCCTCATCCTCGACGAGCCGACGCGCGGCATCGACGTGGGCGCCCACGCAGAAATCATCCGCCTGATCGAGGATCTTTGCGCCAAGGGCATGTCGCTGCTGGTGATTTCCTCCGAACTGGAGGAGCTGGTGGTCTACAGCCACCGGGTGATCGTGGTGCGCGACCGGGCGCATGTGGCCGAACTGACAGGAGAGGACGTGACCCCGCACAAGGTGATGCAGGCCATCGCAGAGGCCGGACATGGACATGTGTCCGCTCAGGACCAGGCCAGAGGAGCAGCCGAATGAAGCCCTTCCTCGAGGCCGCTGGCGGCTTTTTCCGGCGCTTTGCCCCGCAGCTGATCACCCTCGCCGTGGTGCTGACGCTGAACACCCTGCTGTTTCCCGGCTTTCTCGACATCGGCATTGCCAACGGGCGGCTCTACGGCAGCCTGATCGACATTCTCAACCGCGGCGCACCGGTGGCCCTGCTCGCCATCGGCATGACGCTGGTCATCGCCACGCGCGGCATCGACCTGTCGGTGGGGGCCGTCATGGCGATTTGCGGCGCGGCGGCAGCGGCAACGGTGGCCAGCAGCGGCAGCGCCGTGGCGGCCATCACCGTTGCTCTTGGAATCGGCCTTGCCTGCGGGCTGTGGAACGGCATTCTCGTTGCGCTGCTGAACATCCAGCCGATCATTGCCACCCTCATCCTCATGGTGGCCGGTCGCGGTATTGCCCAGCTCATCACCGAAGGCACCATCCTCACCTTCACCCATGAGGGGCTGATCTTCGTCGGCAGCGGCTCGCTCTTCGGTCTGCCCATGCCCGTCGTGCTGTGGCTGGCGGCCGCCCTCATCGCCGCCCTGCTGGTGCGCCGCACGGCCCTTGGCCTTCTCATCGAGGCCGTCGGCATCAACCGCCGCGCCAGCAGCCTCGCCGGTGTCAATGCCGGGGTGCTGATCGTCGCCGTCTACATGATCTCCGGCCTTGCCGCAGCGGTGGCAGGCATCATCGCCGCCGCCGATATCCGCGGCGCCGATGCCAACAACGCCGGCTTGTGGCTGGAACTGGACGCCATTCTGGCCGTCGTCATCGGCGGCACCTCGCTGCTCGGCGGGCGTTTTACCCTATTCGGCACCGCCCTTGGCGCACTCATCATCCAGTCGATCAACACCGGCATTCTGATCTCCGGCTTTCCGCCGGAATTCAATCTGGTGATCAAGGCCAGCATCATCATCGTGATCCTGCTGATCCAGTCCCCCGCCATCCAGAGCCTTTTCACCGTGCTGCGGCGCCAGCCGGAAAGACCAGCCAAGAGGGAGCTGTCCAAGCCATGACATCCCGCCAGCTTCCGCTTCTCATCACGCTCGCCGTCTTCGTGCTGGCCTATGCCATCTGCTACACCCAGTATCCGGCCATGCTGTCCACTCGGGTGGCCGGCAACCTTCTGACGGACAACGCCTTTCTCGGCATCGCCGCCGTCGGCATGACCTTTGTCATCCTCTCGGGCGGCATTGATCTGTCGGCAGGTTCGGTCATCGCCTTCACCGGAGTTCTGCTCGCGGTACTGCTGCGCGACACGCCGATCCATCCGCTGGCAGCTTTCGCATTGGTTCTGGTGCTGACCTCGGCCTTCGGTGCGGCCATGGGCGGCATCATCCACGCCCTCGCCATGCCGGCCTTCATCGTCACGCTGGCCGGGATGTTCCTGGCGCGCGGGCTTGCCTTCGTCCTGTCGACCGAATCCATCCCGGTCACGCATGAGTTCTATGGCACGCTGCAGGACATGTTCATCCGCCTGCCCGGCAAGGGGCGCCTGACGCTGATTGGCGGCATCATGCTGCTGACGCTTGCGGCCGGCATCTTCCTGGCCCACCGCACCCGCTTCGGCACCAATGTCTATGCCCTTGGCGGCGGGGTGCAGACGGCCCGGCTGATGGGCGTGCCGGTGGGCCGCACCACGGTGCAGGTCTATGCCCTTTCCGGCTTCCTGTCGGGCCTCGCGGGCATCGTCTTTTCGCTCTACACCTCGGCCGGTTACTCGCTGGCAGCGGTGGGGGTGGAGCTGGACGCGATTGCCGCCGTCGTCATCGGCGGAACCCTGCTCACAGGCGGCAGCGGCTATGTGGCCGGAACTTTTGCCGGGGTCCTGATCATGGGCCTGATCCAGACCTATATCATTTTCGATGGCTCACTTTCGAGCTGGTGGACCAAGATCGTGATCGGATTGCTGCTCTTTGCCTTCATTTTGTTGCAGAAGGGCCTGGTTTGGTTTACCGGCGGGGTGGACAGGCGCATGCATCAAGCCAGCTAGAGGAGGCCCCCGGAGGGCCTTGGGAACCGGACATGAACGTGATGGAGCCCAGTATCGCAAATTTCTCCCCGCGCAACAGCCATGGGCGCGTGGTGGATGTGCTGGGCCGGGAAATCGTGGAAGGGAAATACCCTTCCGGTGCCGTTCTGCCGGGTGACAATGAGCTGGCCGAGCGCTTCCAGGTGTCGCGCACCGTGCTGCGTGAGGCGATGAAGACGCTGGCCGCCAAGGGCATGGTGCAGGCCCGCGCGCGCATCGGCACCAAGGTCACCGACCGCAAGTTCTGGAACCTGTTCGACGGCGATGTGCTGAGCTGGCACTTCAGCGGCGGCGTCGATGCCGCCCTCTTCAATCATCTGTCCGATGTGCGGCTGGCACTGGAGCCAGCGGCCGCGTCCATGGCCGCCCTCAACGCCAGTGACGATGACATCCGCACCCTGCACCGGCTGACCGATGCCATGCGCGACGCGGAAGACGCCCGCGCCTTCGCCGAAGCCGACATGAAGTTCCATCTGGCCGTGCTGGAAGCCTCGCGCAATCCGTTCATGAGTTCGGTCGGCAGCCTCATCGGCGCGGCCCTCGTCAGCATTTTCCGCCTCAGCTCTCCCACGGGCAGCCGCGAAGGCTTTGCCGAAACCGCCGGCACGCACCGCGCCATTGCCGATGCCATCGGCCAGCGCGACCCTCAGGCCGCTGCAAAGGCCATGGAGCGCGTCATCATCATCGGCCGCGACCGCGTGCTGCCCAGCGCCAGACAGGAAGCCGCAGACGCTTCTGCGTGACGGCAGATACTCTTATGCCAAGGCTTTCGATGCTGACGCATCTCGCCTTGAGATTGCTCAGGCGCCGCATGGGCTTGACCAACTCCCGGTGAGCCAAGCTCACCGGGAGTTGGTGTCACAAACGGATGACGAACAGCTTGCGGGTGGTTTCGATCACCTCCCAGATGCCGGAAAAGCCGGGCTGGATGATGAAGCTGTCGCCGGTCTTCAGATCGCGCACAGAGCCGTCCGCATCGGTCAGGCGGGAATGGCCGGACAGGATCGTGCAGAACTCCCATTCATCATAGGAGACACGCCAGGCGCCCGGCGTTGATTCCCAGGCGCCGGTGAACTGCCGCTCACCATCGCGGGTCTCGAGCAGCCAGGTGGTGAAACGCGGGTCCCCCGAGATCACCTTTTCGGGGGCCGGTGCATCGTGCTCCGGCGTCAGCTGATCCAGATCGAGCGGAAGAAAGTGCTTCATGCGGCCTCGCTGCATTTCCGGAGACGGTTCCAGACCATGGCACAGGACGGGAAAACGAAAAAGGCAGGTTCAGTTTCCTGAACCTGCCTCGCCGAGGTTACCCTCGAAGTGGTGGAGCCAATCGGAATCGAACCGACGACCTCTTGAATGCCATTCAAGCGCTCTCCCAACTGAGCTATGGCCCCGAAACTTTTGAACCGGCTTGGGTCACCGGCGTCTGTGGAGGCGGGTTATAGAGGGGGTCTTCGAATTGATCAAGAGGCTTTTGCCAGAAAAATCAAAAACCGCCTGTGGACAACTCAACCCCTTGAAAAGCCCCGCAGAAATCTGAGCATCCATGAGCCGGCAAAGGCCCGGAACAGCAAGGGGCGAGGCTCTGGCGCACCGGTTGCCCCGATGGCCTGCAGCCCCGCCCCCTTGAAGACTGGAGAATAAGGATCCGGCAGCAGCAGCTCACCGGATGCCCATTTCAACAGATGCCGGTCTCAGCGGTCGGTATCGTCGTCCATCTCGACAACGATGCCCGGGACGGCTTCGTCTTCGTCTTCCTCGTCCTCGATGAAGACATCGTCATCGGCGTCATCGTCGATGGCCGCTTCGTCGTCATCGCCCAGATCCGGAACGATATCGCCCTCGACCTCGGCATCGGCCTCTTCCAGGGACACCAGCTCGGGAGCCACCAGATCCTCTTCATCCTCGTCCTCGTCCTCCTGCTGGACGACGCGGGAAGCCTTGGCAGCGCGGCTGCTCGACACGATGTCGAACAGGGTGCCGCACTTCGGGCAGGTGATGGGGTTGCGGTTCAGGTCGTAATATTTGGCGCCGCAGCTAGGGCACAGCCGCTTTGTGCCGAGTTCAGGTTTTGCCACCGTGCTTACCCTTTGTTCGTGCTCGAGGGTTTGTCCAAAATTCTGTCTCCGGCACTTCCGGGCTGGAACGCCTCTGTCCAGTCCGCAAACGCCGGGGCCGTCTTGCTCAAGGCGCGGCCCTTAAATGCGGCGCGCCCTCATGTCAAAGCCAAATGACCGGCCTCGTTGACTGAAGCATTCTCAGGCGCTGCGCAAGCAAAAATTCGTGCCATCCCGCACTCGCGGATGACGGGGGCATGGACCCGTGTTAGGAGTGACCACTTTTTCAGGCTCCGCAACTTCCGGAATTGACCATGTCTCACGCTTCGACGCCCCGCCCCTTGCGTTCGCGCGCCGGTTCCGCCCTCACGGGCCGCATCCGCGTGCCGGGGGACAAATCCGTCTCGCACCGCTCGCTGATGTTCGGCGCCCTGGCTGTCGGCCGCACCACCGTGACCGGCCTGCTGGAAGGCGAGGACGTGCTGAACACCGCCGGTGCCATGCGCGCGGCCGGTGCACGCATTCACAAGGATGAGAACGGCACCTATCACATCGACGGTGTTGGCCTCGGCAGCCTGCTGGAGCCGGAAGACGTGATCGACTTCGGCAATGCCGGCACCGGCGTGCGCCTGACCATGGGCATCTTCGGCACCCATCCGATTGCCGCCACCTTCGTGGGTGATGCGTCCCTGTCCCGCCGCCCGATGGGCCGCGTGCTGGATCCGCTGCGCCAGATGGGCACGCAGGTCGTCGCCCGCGCCGGGGACCGGCTGCCGCTGTCCATCCGCGGCGCCGACATGCCGCTGCCGATCACCTACCGTGTGCCGATGCCTTCGGCGCAGGTGAAGTCCGCCGTGCTGCTGGCCGGCCTCAACACACCGGGCGAGACGGTCGTGATCGAGCCCATCGCCACCCGCGACCACACCGAGAAGATGCTCGCCGGTTTCGGCGCCGATATCTCCGTGACGATTGACGAGCAGGGCGCCCGCATCATCCGCCTCAAGGGCCGTCCGGAACTGAAGGCGCAGGCCATCGACGTGCCGGGCGATCCCTCCTCTGCCGCCTTCCCGATCGTCGCCGCACTGATCACACCGGGCTCCGACGTGACGGTGGAAAACGTGCTGCTCAACGAGCACCGCACCGGCCTCATCACCACGCTGATCGAGATGGGCGGCGACATCACCATCGAGAACGAGCGCATGGCCGGCGGTGAGCGCGTGGGCGACATCCGCGTCAGGGCCAGCAAGCTGAAGGGCGTCACCGTCCCTGCGAACCGCGCGCCGTCCATGATCGACGAATATCCGGTGCTCGCCGTGGCAGCGGCCTTTGCCGAGGGCGACACCTTCATGCCCGGCCTTGACGAACTGCGCGTGAAGGAATCCGACCGTCTCGCCGCTGTGGCGCGCGGACTGGAGGCCAACGGCATCCCTTGCAAGGAAGGCGAGGCAGAGCTGACCGTGACGGGCGGCGCCTCCGGCATTGGCGGCGGCATCGTGACGACCCACCTCGACCACCGCATCGCCATGAGCTTCCTCGTGCTCGGTCTTGCCAGCGGCAAGGCCGTGACGGTGGACGACGGCGCCGTGATCGCCACCAGCTTCCCCACCTTCACCAGCCTCTTTGCAGGCCTTGGCGCAGACATCAGCGAGCTGGAGGACGCCCGCGCATGATCATTGCCATCGACGGACCCGCCGCTTCCGGCAAGGGCACGCTTGCCCGCCGCCTCGCCGCCCATTTCGGCCTGCGGCATCTGGACACCGGCCTCACCTACCGGGCGGTTGCCGCGGCGCTTCTGGCGCAGGGCCTGCCGCTCGGGGACGAGAAGGTGGCCGTCGATATTGCCGGGCGTCTTGACCTTGGCCACATGGACCGCAGCGCCCTCTCCGCCCACGAGGTTGGCGAGGCCGCCTCGCGCATTGCCGTGCTGCCGGGCCTCAGGGATGAACTCGTCCGCCTGCAGCGCGCCTTTGCCCAGACCCCTCCCGGTGCGGTTCTGGACGGGCGCGACATCGGCACGGTGGTCTGCCCGGACGCGGATGTGAAGCTCTATGTCACCGCCGCCCCCGAGGCGCGCGCCAAGCGCCGCACGGCGGAAATCCTCTCGCAGGGCAAGGAGGCGGAATTCGCCTCCGTGCTGGAGGATCTGAAGCGCCGGGACGAGCGCGACATGAACAGAACCGTCGCTCCGCTGCGCCAGGCTGACGGTGCGCACTTGCTAGATACGACCGGAATGGGTATAGAGACGGCGTTCCAGGCGGCTGTGGATATCGTCACCTCCGCCCGGGCATCCTGATCAGGAGCCTCGGAAAGACCCGCCCGGCCATGCCGGAGAGCGGGATTTCGGCTTGATCAAACAGGCAGCCTTGTGACGGGCAGGCGGGTCAGCCCCCCTCTCCGCCGGCATGGGCCGCATGAAGGAATTCCGGTTCGGGCAGCCGCTGATGCAGTGCCTGGACCAAGGACGTTACGGATCTCCGCCTTCCGTCCGCCGGCCCGCGCCGGATCTGCTTTTGGGGCAGGTTCTGCGTGGAAGGATGCCACCTTGCGGTGGTGTCCCGGAAGGAATGGGGGTCCATCATCAACACCAGCCCAGCCGGCGACGCCAGCAATGGCACCAGGAGTTTTTATGTCTGCAATGAACCCCTCCACCGAGGATTTCGCCGCCCTTCTGAACGAGTCCTTCACCACGAACGACCTCTATGAAGGGTCCGTCGTCAAGGGCATCATCGTTGCCATCGAGAAGGACCTCGCCGTCATCGACGTCGGTCTGAAGGTCGAAGGCCGCGTTCCGATGAAGGAATTCGGCGTCAAGGGCCGTGATGGCGACCTGAAGGTTGGCGACGAGGTCGAGGTCTATCTCGAGCGCGTCGAAAACGCTCTCGGCGAAGCCGTGCTGTCGCGCGAAAAGGCGCGCCGCGAAGAAAGCTGGGTCCGTCTCGAAGTGTCGTTCGAGAAGGGCGAGAAGGTTACCGGCCAGATCTTCAACCAGGTCAAGGGCGGCTTCACCGTCGATCTGGATGGCGCCGTTGCCTTCCTGCCGCGTTCGCAGGTCGATATCCGCCCGGTGCGCGATGTCACCCCGCTGATGCACACCCCGCAGCCGTTCCAGATCCTGAAGATGGACAAGCGCCGCGGCAACATCGTGGTGTCCCGCCGTGTCGTGCTGGAAGAGACCCGCGCCGAGCAGCGTTCGGAGCTGGTGCAGAGCCTGGAAGAAGGCCAGACCGTGGAAGGCGTGGTCAAGAACATCACCGATTACGGTGCGTTCGTCGACCTCGGCGGCATCGACGGCCTGCTGCATGTCACCGACATTGCATGGCGCCGCATCAACCACCCGTCGGAAGTTCTCACCATCGGCCAGTCCGTCCGCGTGCAGATCATCCGCGTCAACCAGGACACGCACCGCATCAGCCTCGGCATGAAGCAGCTTGAAACTGATCCGTGGGATGGCATCGAAGCCAAGTACCCGATCAGCGCCAAGTTCTCGGGCCGCGTGACCAACATCACCGATTACGGTGCGTTCGTCGAGCTGGAGCCGGGCATCGAAGGCCTGATCCACGTGTCCGAAATGTCCTGGACCAAGAAGAACGTCCATCCGGGCAAGATCGTTTCGACCTCTCAGGAAGTCGACGTCATGGTCCTGGAAGTCGATCCGGTCAAGCGCCGCATCTCGCTCGGTCTCAAGCAGACCCTGCAGAACCCGTGGGATGCTTTCGCAGAGCGCTTCCCGGTCAACACGGAAGTCGAAGGCGAAGTCAAGAACAAGACCGAATTCGGTCTGTTCATCGGCCTCGAAGGCGACGTGGACGGCATGGTGCACCTCTCCGACCTCGACTGGAACCGTCCGGGCGAGCAGGTCATCGAGGAGTACAAGAAGGGCGACATGGTCAAGGCCGTGGTGCTCGACGTGGACGTGGAGAAGGAGCGTATCTCGCTCGGCATCAAGCAGCTCGGCGGTGATCCGTTCGAAGCTGGCGCCGCTGGCGAACTGCGCAAGAACGCCATCGTCTCCTGTGAAGTCATCGAAGTGAAGGATGGCGGTCTGGAAGTGAAGGTTGCCGACAGCGATCTGACCACCTTCGTCCGCCGCGCCGATCTGGCCCGCGACCGCGACGGCCAGCGCCCCGAGCGTTTCTCGGTTGGCGACAAGTTCGACGCCCGCATCACCCAGTTCGACAAGAAGACCCGCCGCATCTCCGTCTCCATCAAGGCGCTCGAAATCGCCGAGGAGAAGGAAGCCGTGGCACAGTACGGTTCTTCCGACACGGGTGCCTCGCTCGGCGACATCCTGAGCGCCGCTCTGAAGGCCCGCGACGAGGATTGATCCCCGTCCGGTCACCTGACCTGAAACTGGAACGCCCCGGTCAAAAGCCGGGGCGTTTCGTTTGTGCGGGGGCCTCTCTCGCCAAGACGGAGCGTCGCGTGTAGTCTGCCGCCTCTGCCCCGGATGCCGGGGCGCTGGAAGGACGCCGGGACGCTCATGATCCGCTTTGACCTCAATCCCCGCCTTGAAGGCGACAGCCTGCACGTGACCGATCTGCCGCTGTGCGCGGTGCGGCTGATGAAGGATGCCAATTACCCCTGGGTGCTGCTGGTGCCGCGCCACAGCGACCTGATCGAGATCATCGACCTTTCCGCAGACGACCAGCTGCAGCTGATGCGCGAGATTGCCCGTGTCAGCAAGGCTCTGCGCGCCATCACGGCCTGCGAAAAGCTGAATGTCGGCGCCCTTGGCAACATGGTCTCCCAGCTCCATCTGCACATCATTGCCAGGTTCCACGAGGACCCGGCCTGGCCCGGCCCGGTGTGGGGCGCCGTTCCGGCAAAGCCCTATGAGCCGGGCGTGGCGGAAGATCTGATCAACCGTCTGCGCGCTGAACTGGACACTGGACAGAACACTGGGCCGGAAGCCTGAGCCGAAGCATTTCCGAGGGAGACTGAACCGATGGCATCTGACGCTGTGGCCCTGGCGAATACGCTGGCCGGCATGAGCTTTACCGTGAACCCGCTGGACCGCTGTTCGGAGCTGCGCGGCAAGACGGAGTGGCTCATCGAACAGATGACCCGGCCCGATGCCCGTTTCGTAGCCTCCACGGCAGGAAAGCTGGTGCTGACCCGCGACGGTGGCGCGCCCTCGATCCGCCATGGCCGGGCCGGTGCCGACCGGCTGGGCTTTGATCCGGCGGAGGCCATCCTGCTAGGTCTGGAAGGGGATGAGCGCCGTCCGCTGTTCACCTTCGCCTGCACCGGCACGGACGAGGACCTGGAACTGCGGCCGGATCTCGAAGTCATCGATCTGCGCAGCCTGGCCGTCCGCGCCGATCTGCCGGAGGCCGATCTGGGCGCGCTGGCGCAGACGCGTGCACTTGTGCACTGGCACATGAGCCACCGTTTCTGCTCGCGCTGCGGCCAGAAAAGCGTGATGGCGGAGGCCGGTTACCGGCGCGACTGCCCGGCCTGCGGCGCCATGCATTTCCCGCGTACGGACCCGGTGGTGATCATGCTCATCACCCATCACGACAAGGTTCTGCTGGGCCGCCCGCCGCGCCTTGCCGAAGGCATCTTCACCGTTCTGGCCGGCTTCATGGAGCCGGGCGAGACCATTGAAGACGCGGTGCGGCGCGAGACTTACGAGGAATCGCGCATCCGTGTCGGTGATGTCTCCATTGTGCTGAACCAGCCATGGCCCTTCCCCGCCAACCTGATGCTGGGCTGCACGGGCGAGGCGCTGACGGATGAGATTGCCTTCGAGCAGGACGAACTGGAGGCCTGCCGCTGGTGTGACCGGGCAGAAGTCCGCCAAATGATGGCCGGCACCCATCCGCTCGGCCACCGCACCCCGCCGCCCATTTCCATCGCCCATCAACTGATCGCGGGCTGGCTGGCGGAGGAAGGTGCATGACGGAGAGCGGCCGTTTCTGCGTCTATCTCACCCATCCGGAAGTGCGGATAGATCCGGCCGTGCCCGTGCCGGAGTGGGGTCTTTCAGACACCGGGCGTCAACGCGCCGAACGGGCCGCAGCCCTTCCCTGGGCCGCCGGGATCCGCCATGTGGTGTCGAGCGGCGAGCGCAAGGCCATCGAAACGGCCGAACTCTTCGCCGCCGCCCGCGGGCCTTCCGTCACCATTGTCGAGGCCAGCCACGAGAATGACCGCTCCGCCACGGGCTTTCTGCCGCCGGCGGAGTTTGAAGACGTGGCCAACGCCTTTTTCGCAGAGCCCGAGGTCAGCGTGCGCGGCTGGGAGCGGGCGATTGATGCCCAGGCCCGGATCGTCGCGGCCGTCCGCTCTGTGCTTGCAGCAACTCCGGAGATGGACCCCGTGCTTTTCTGCGGCCATGGTGCCGTGGGCACGCTGCTGAAGTGCCACCTGCTCGGCCAGCCCATATCCCGCATCCATGACCAGCGCTCCGGCGGCAACTGGTATGCCTTTGACCCGCAGGATCTCGACCGGCGCAACGCCTCCGGCCTCGGGTGGACCGCGGTCTGACGGGCATCTGTGATGCCCCGCTCCGGCCGCGTCTTGCGCGGTCTGGCCGAATCAGCGGCTTCGGGCGACACTGAAGCCCCTTGATCAAACCGGATTGCCCATGCGCCCCCTGCGACTTGCCGCCCTTGCCGCCAGCCTGATTGCCATCTGCGCCGCCCTCAGCCCGGTACAGGCAGCCTATGAGGCCGAGTTCCGCGCCTTCCTGTCCGGCAACGTTGCGCCTGCCGCCCGCGCCGCCGGCGTGCCGCAGGCTGTGATCGACCGGGAACTCTCCGGCCTGACGCCGGATGAAAAGTTGCCTGGCCTCAGCCGCCCGGACCGGCCGGAAGCCCCGCCTGCCGTCAATTTCCAGGCCGAGTTCAAGGCCCCCGGCGGCTACTTCCAGGACAAGCAGTTCCGCGCACTGGCAGGTCCGGGCCGCAGCCTGATGCAGAAACATGGCGCCACCCTGAAAGCCGTGGAAGCGCGCTATGGCGTTCCGGCAAGGATCATCGTCGCCATCTGGGGCCGGGAGACCGGCTATGGCGCGGCGAAGATCCCGCATGACGGCCTGCGCGTGGTGGCGACCCGCGCCTTCATGGGGGAGCGGCGGGAGTTCTTTCTGGGTGAGACGGTGGCCGCGCTGCAGATCCTTGCCGATGGTCATATCACCCGCGCTGAACTGAAAAGCTCCTGGGGCGGTGCCATGGGCCAGCCGCAGTTCCTGCCCTCGTCCTTCCTGAAATATGCCGTCGATTTCGATGGCGACGGCCGCCGCGACATCTGGCGCTCCGTGCCCGACACGCTGGCCTCCATCGCCAATTATCTCAGCCAGCATGGCTGGGAGCGCGGCCGCGACTGGGGCTATGAGGTGGTCCTGCCGCCGTCCGTCTCCTGCTCCCGCGAGGGGCCGGACCAGCAGCAGACGATCTCCCGCTTTGTCCGCGAGGGCGTCACCCGGGTGCACGGGCGCGAATTTCCCAAGGCCGAACTCGGCAAGCCCGCCAATATCCTGATGCCCGCCGGGCGCCATGGCCCTGCCTTTCTGGCCACCGGCAATTTCTATGTGCTGAAGGCCTATAACGAGAGCGACGTCTACGCCCTCTTCGTCGGACACCTCGCCGACCGCTACGGCCGCGACGAGGGCTTTGCCGCGAACTGGGACCCCACGCCGCATCTGTCACGCGGCGCCGTGCGCGACCTGCAGCTGAAGATGCAGAAGGCAGGCTATGACGTCGGCAAGCCCGACGGCCTCATTGGCTTCAAGACCCGCCGCTCCCTCGGGCTGATGCAGGAAAAGGCCGGCCGCAGGGCCACCTGCTGGCTGGAGTGAAAGAGGCGGCCTCCCTCACCCTGCTGCCTTACGTCCCTCGCTCGTCTCGTCGAGGCGCTTGAGGAAGGCGATGCGGTCCATGACCTGTGCCGAGCCCTGCTGGTGCATCTGGCTGATTTCGGTCAGGTCATGCAGCGAGCGCTCGATGTTGCCGGCCTGGGCGAAAACCTCATCCACCCGCAGGACGATATGCTTGTAACGCTCGCCCTCGCGGGCGAACTGATCACGTGTGGCGTCAATGATGCCGCCCAGTTCCCCCAGCGAAACCTCGATGTCGCCAATGGCCTTCTGGGTGTGCCCGAGCGATGCCTTGGTGTCGTTGGCAAGCTTCTTCACTTCCCCGGCCACGACGCTGAAACCTTTGCCGGCCGCTCCCGCCCGGGCCGCTTCAATGGTGGCGTTGAGAGCGAGAAGGTTGGTCTGGGCGGTGATATTGTCGATGATGCCTAGCACCTGGCGCAGGGAATTGAGCGATTCAGCCACGCTGCCGAACTTGCTGGCCAGCTGCGCCGAGTTATCCTCCCCCGCGCTCTCTGCGGACCCGCTGTCGCCCGCCATGGCACCGCGGATGTTGTTGATGACGTTGCCGACTTCCGACACTTCGGTCACGACATTCTCGATCCGGCTGGAGGCTCCCAGATAATGGGCAATATCATCCACCACCTGCGAGCGGAGCATGTTCAGCACCTGCACCTGATTGAGGCGGCGGCGGGTGAAATACTCGACAAAGCTGGCGTAGTGGATGGGGAAGTTGTCGATGAACTCGTCCTTCCAGGCAGTTCCGTCGTTTTCGAAGAAGACGAGAGCAACCAGCGTCTGGTTGATGTTGACGCCCAGAAGCTCGCCGAATGTCGAAAACCCTGCGACCGGCGCCGGCCAGAGCCCCGTGGCATTGCGCAGCTCCGGGCCATTGGACAGGCGCCGCAGGATGCAGTCATTCATCATCACCGCCACCGGCTTCGGCTTGCCGGACAGGAACTGGCCGATGTCCCGGCGGGTCTGCTCGATGAAGCCGGTTGCTTCCAGAAGGTAGAGAGCATCACCCGGCGCGATATCGCAGTAGAAGGTGATGATTTCGTTCTGAAGATTGATGCCGGAGATCGAGCGGACGAACACCTCACCGCCGATTTCAACGCCGCAGGTGCGGTTCTGCAGCGCCTTTTCCAACCCGTCCGGACTGACGCCGAGAGCATGCGACAGGGCGCTGACAAGGGAAATCGTCTGGCCTGAGACCGGATCCATCACCGCGCTCACCGTGCGCCGGTCCATGTCCGCATCCACAACGACAAAGCGGGTCTGCGTCTTGCGGAAATTGTGGCTGCGCATCACACCGTAACGGTAGGCTTCGGCGACCTTGATGAAGACGATGACAGCGTGGTTCTCCAGCACGCGCTTACCGTCAAAAAGCCGCGTGGTCTTGAAGTCCAGCGTGCCGCCGGCCGAGCCGCCGATGAAACAGCAGGGGAACCGCCGGGTGCGGTAGACCGCTTCCATGAAGTAGTTTTCAGAAAGCGACAGGCCATCGATGAAGGTCAGCGCAAAGGCAGACCTGGCCTCCAGCGGGAAAGAGGGCCGCACGCTTTCCAGGCCTGACATGATGCGCTGAATGCGGCTTTCCCGGTCCAGCGGCTTTCGCCCGCCGCGCAGGTCCTCGCTGTGCAGCGGCACGGCAAAGACCTCGGCCTTTTCCACGAGAGCACCGCCGAACACCTGCAGCACGACAGAGCGCCAGTTGCCCGAGGCACTGCAGTAAACGCCCTCGCCCGCTTCGGCGCACAATTCACCTGCGGTGGTGGTGCCGATGACCATGGCCCCTTCCGCAAGACGCTGCAGCCGGCTCATCACGGTCTGGAAGTCCACATTCGGCGAGACATAGGCCAGCACCAGACGGGGCACAGAGCCGTTGATGAGAAGATCTGCGGCAGCGAGGCCGGACAAGCTGTCATCCGTCCGGATGGTGCGCACGGGCGGGGCGGCGTGCTCCTCCTGCACAGCCGTTGCATCCGTCTTGGGCACGGACAGGTTCTGCTCTGCTGTTGCTGCCGCCGGCCTGCGCTTCATCCCGAACATGCAGTTCTCTCCCCGAACTCAGACTCATTCCCAAAAGGAAACAGAGCCCAACTCTCAGGGACAGCGCATAACGAAACGTAAACTTGAGCCATCAACCGCGGCTAAAGAGAAGTATTTTGGTGCAGTAAACCTGGAACCAATAAGAAACCGCGTAAAATTCCCTTTGGTAAATATAAATACCTAGGTCAAAATACTGATTCGCCTCAAGGTTCCGAGAGGCTGACGAATCAAGCCTTGAAGAGGCTCGGATGCCGCACGGGCTTGACCAAATCCCGATGAGCCAGGCTCATCGGGGTCCGGTATCACTCACTCACCACTCCTGCATCGGCCGTTTCCAGATTGAAGGCGGCGGACATGAGGGCGCGGGTGTAGCCTGAGGCGGGACTGGTGAAGACCTGCGTCGCCGGGCCTGCCTCCACCACCTTGCCATGACGCATGACGATGACGTCATTGGCCAGCGCCCGCACCACCTTAAGGTCATGCGAGATGAACAGATAGGCAAGGCCGCGCCGCTTCTGCAGATCGCGCAGGAGATCCACCACCTGCGCCTGCACGCTCATGTCGAGGGCTGATGTCGGCTCGTCCAGCATGACGAACTTCGGTTCCAGCACGAGGGCGCGGGCGATGGAGATCCGCTGGCGCTGGCCGCCGGAAAACTCATGCGGATAACGGAAGCGGGAGGCAGCATCCAGCCCCACTTCCTCCAGCGCCTTGGCAACGATCCGGTCCCGCTCTGCCTCGCTCAGGCGCGGCTGATGCACCTGCAGTCCCTCGCCGACGATATCGGCGACGGACATGCGCGGACTGAGCGCGCCGAAGGGGTCCTGAAACACGATCTGCATGTCGCGCCGCAGCGGGCGCATATCATCCCAGGAGAGGCCCGAGATGGTCTTGTCCTTGAAACGGATGGCGCCCTGCGAGGAAATCATGCGCAGGATGGCAAGGCCTAGCGTCGTCTTGCCGGAGCCGCTTTCGCCGACAATGCCCAGCGTCTGCCCCTCTCGCAGGGTGAGGTCAATGCCGTCCACCGCCTTCACGTGCCCCACGGTGCGGCGCAGCAGGCCACGGCGGATGGGGAACCACACCTTCAGGTCCTTTGTTTCCACCACCACCGGGCGGCTCAGGTCCTCGGCGGGCGGCTCGCCCTTGGGCTCGGCAGCCAGCAGATGGCGGGTATAGGTGTGCTGGGGATTGCGGAACACCTCCTCCACCGGCCCCTGCTCGACAATCTCGCCCTTCGTCATGACGCAGACCCGGTCAGCGATCTTGCGCACGATGCCAAGGTCATGGGTGATGAACAGCATGGCCATGCCGCGCGCCGTCTGAAGGTCCTTGAGGAGCTTGAGGATCTGCGCCTGCACGGTCACGTCGAGCGCCGTGGTCGGCTCGTCGGCGATCAAGAGCTCCGGCTCGTTGGCCAGCGTCATGGCGATCATGACGCGCTGGCGCTGGCCGCCGGAGAGCTGGTGCGGATAGGAGCCAAGGCGGCTTTCCGGCTCGGGAATGCCCACCTGCGTCAGCAGTTCCAGCACCCGCGCCCGTGCGGCCTTGCCGCCCATGCCGCGATGGACCTTGAGGATTTCCTCGATCTGCCGCTCCACCGTATGCAGCGGGTTGAGCGAGGTCATCGGCTCCTGGAAGATCATGGAAATGTCGTTGCCGCGAAGCTTGCGCATTTCCTCTTCGCTGGCCGACACAAGCTCCTTGCCCTTGAAATGGATCGTGCCGCCCGGATGGGACGCGGACGGATAGTTCAGAAGCTTGAGGATCGACATGGCCGTCACCGACTTGCCCGATCCGCTTTCCCCCACCAGCGCCAGCGTTTCGCCGGGCCGCAGATCGAAGCTCACCTTGTTGACCGCAAGACTGGTTGCCCCGCCTTGCGTGAAGGCGGTGCAGAGATCCTTGACGGAAAGAAGCGGCGTGTCGGTCATTGGGTCAGGCACCTTGGGTTCTCAACATCGTCAGAGCGGCCTCATCAAGGCCAAGCTTCTGCAATGGGGCAGGCGGCGTCAGGCGCCGGTCCAGAGACATGAAATATGTTGCATTGGCTGAAAGAGCCGCCGCCAGATGAAGCCTGTCCGGCATCAGCTCTGCCGCCCCCATCCGTCACGCTCGGCATCAAGGGCCTCCAGAAGAGCCCTGGAAGACCGCCGAACCCCGGCAGGAACCTGCGCAAAAAGCGCCTCCAGACTATGGCCGGCCTGCTGATGCTCAAGACCTGGTCCTTCTACAGTCACCTGCACACGCGTACCGGCAGGAAGGCCTGCGCGCAGGTCTTCTGGCAGGTTCTCGACCGGGTACCCTGTCTTGACGATCCTGTTCATGGCCAAGCTCCTTTGGCGCAAGTCTATCACACAAAACTCTTGCGCGGATCGAAGGCGTCGCGCACCGCCTCGCCGATGAAGATCAGCAGGCTGAGCATGAGCGAGATGACGAAGAAGCCGGTGATGGCGATCCACGGGGCCTGAAGGTTGTTCTTGCCCTGCGCCAGCATTTCGCCCAGCGAGGCGGAACCGGGCGGCAGGCCGAAGCCGAGGAAATCCAGCGCCGTCAGCGTCGAGATCGAGCCGTTGAGGATGAAGGGCATGAAGGTCAGCGTCGCCACCATGGCGTTGGGCAGAAGGTGCCGCCACATGATCGTGCGGTTGGACACGCCGAGCGCACGGGCTGCGGCGATATATTCGAAGTTCCGCCCGCGCAGGAATTCCGCCCGCACGACGCCCACGAGCGACACCCATGAGAAGGCAAGCAGGATGAAGAACAAGGTCCAGAAGCCGGGTATCAGCACGGAGGAGATAATCAGGATGAGATAGAGCGTCGGGATGGCGCTCCAGATCTCGATGAAACGCTGGAACAGAAGGTCCACCCAGCCGCCATAAAAGCCCTGCACCGCGCCCGCACCGATGCCGATGCCCGAGGAGGCGATGGTGAGCACAAGACCGAAGATCACCGAAATGCGGAAACCGTAGACGAGGCGGGCGAGGATATCGCGGCCCTGATCATCGGTGCCGAGCCAGTTCCAGTTGCCCATGGTGCAGCCGGGGTCTTCTGCGCCCAGCGGATAGCGGGCACAGCGCTGCTCCTTGTCCATCATCCAGGAGGGCGGCGCCGGGGCCGGCACCGGAATGTCGCGGTTGACCGTCCGGTAGGAATAGCGCACCGGCGGCCAGACCATCCAGCCATTGGCGCTGATCTCGTCCTGGATGAAGGGATCGCGGTAGTCTGTGACAGCGAGAAAGCCGCCGAACTTCTCTTCCGGATAGTCGACCAGAACAGGCGCCAGCAGCTCGCCCTTGTAGGAGACGAGCACCGGCTTGTCGTTGACCAGAACCTCCGCAATGAGCGACAGGCCGAAAAGCACGAGGAAGATCCAGAGCGACCAGTAGCCGCGCCGGTTGGCCCGGAAATTGGCGAGACGGCGCCGGTTGATCGGCGACAGGGAGAAGCGGCCGCGCGGGGCAGGCGCTGCCACGGGAGAGGCGGATGCCGTGCTGGTGCTGTCCATGGCTCAGACCTCCCGGCTTTCAAAGTCGATCCGGGGATCGATCCAGGTGTAGGTGAGATCGGAGAGGAGGTTCACCAGAAGCCCCATGAGCGAGAAGATGTAGAGCGTCGCAAAGACCACCGCATAGTCCCGGTTGATGACCGATTCAAAGCCGAGCAGACCCAGACCATCGAGGGAGAAGATGGTTTCGATCAGCAGCGATCCGGCAAAGAAGGACGAGATGAAGGCGCCGGGGAAGCCCGCCACCACGATCAGCATGGCATTGCGGAACACGTGGCCATAGAGCACCTGGCGCTCGGTCAGGCCCTTGGAACGGGCGGTGATCACGTATTGCTTGCGGATTTCGTCGAGGAACGAGTTCTTGGTGAGCAGGGTCGTCGTGGCAAAGGCGGAGAGCACCATGGCGGCCAGCGGCAGGGCCATGTGCCAGAAGTAATCCGCGATCTTGCCGAAGAGCGACAGTTGCTCCCAGTTGTCGGAGGTGAGGCCGCGCAAGGGGAACCAGTCGTAGAAGGAGCCGCCGGCAAACAACACGATCAGCAGTACGGCAAAGAGGAAGCTGGGGATCGCATAGGCAACGATGATCACCCCTGACGTCCAGATATCGAAGCGCGAGCCGTCCTTCACCGCCTTGCGGATGCCGAGCGGAATGGAAATCGTGTAGGAAATCAGCGTCATCCAGATGCCGAGCGACATGGAAACCGGCAGTTTTTCCTTGATCAGGTCGATGATGCGGATGTCGCGGAAGTAGCTCTCGCCGAAATCGAAGCGGGCATAATTCCACAGCATGGTGAGGAACCGCTCCAGCGGCGGCTTGTCGAAGCCGAACTGCGCCTCAAGCTGCTTGATGAAATCGGGATCCAGCCCCTGTGCGCCGCGGTACTTGGAGCTGACGCTGTCGCCGGCGGTGGCCTGCGCCTGCCCACCCGCACCGCCGAAGTCGCCGCCGCCACCGCCGCTGATGCGCGATGTGGCCGAAACATCGGTGCCCGAAAGCTGGGCGATGACCCGCTCCACCGGACCACCGGGGGCAAACTGAATGATGACGAAATTGATCGCCATGATCCCCACAAGCGTCGGGATCATGAGGAGCAAGCGGCGGAGAATATAGGCGCCCATGTGTCTGGTCTTGTGCCCTTGTGCCGGAATGGATGCGAGGCGTCAGTGCCTCTCAGCCCCCCATGCCAATCTTCTTTGCCTTTTCGGTGTCAAACCACCAGGTCGATTCCACCGGAAAATCATAGTACGGCGGCTCATCGGGATAGCCGAACACATCCCAGATTGCCACCGTGTGAACAGGCTTGAACCAGTGCGGCACCCAGTAATGCCCGGCCCGCAGAACCCGGTCGAGCGCCCGCGCAGCGATATTCATCTCCTCGCGGGTAG
Organism: Pannonibacter sp. Q-1; assembly: GCF_054073275.1. Lineage (NCBI taxonomy): Bacteria > Pseudomonadati > Pseudomonadota > Alphaproteobacteria > Hyphomicrobiales > Stappiaceae > Pannonibacter > Pannonibacter sp. Q-1. The sequence continues at coordinate 181,345 of NZ_JBSXNB010000005.1, read as the reverse complement.
CTGCGCCAATGGCCTTTTCAAGCAGCGCATCGATGACCGGACTGCTGATACCGGCCAGATTGTAGCTGCCATTGGTCTTGGCGGCCCGGCTGCCCCAGAAACTGCGGACCGATTCGCCCAGCGTCGGCGACAGGGAGAAGCGGCGGCTGGTCATCTCGAAGTCAAAGCTGTTCAACCGCGACTCATACTGCGCCGGATCGACAACGCGGGACGTTGCCGCGATGCCGAGGCGGCGCAAGTTGGTGATGAAGGGCTGGACGACACGGTCGAACGCGGAGGAATTGTCGAGGAATTCGATGGTGAAAGGCCTGCCATCCGCATCCAGCAGCGTGCCGCCATCCCGCTTCAGCCCGGCTTCGGCCAGAAGGCCGGCGGCACGGCGCAGCAGGTTGCGGTCATTGCCTGACGCATCGGAGACCGGCGCCACGACGGCTTCCTCAAAAACGGCTTCCGGCAGATCAGCGCGGAAAGGCTCCAGCAGCGCCAGTTCCTCCGCCGAAGGCGTGCCTTCGGCCATCATCTCCGTCTTCTGGAAGAAGGACTGGGTGCGGGTATAGGCGCCGTGGAAGAGGTTCTGGTTCGACCATTCGAAGTCGAAGGCAAAACCAATCGCCTCACGCACGCGCGGATCGGCAAATTTCGGCAGGCGGGTGTTGAAGAACCAGCCCTGTGCCCCGCTGGGCCGGTTGTCGGGAAATTCCTTCTTCACCACCCGGCCGTCCTGCACGGCTGGGAAGTTGTATTCGGTCGCCCAGGTTCTGGCGGTAAATTCCTCCTGGAAGGTCATCACGCCCTTCTTGAAGGCCTCGAAGGCCACCTGGCGCTCGCGGAAGAATTCAAGCCGGATCACGTCGAAATTGCCCTGCCCCACGTTGACGGGCAGATCCTTGGCCCACCACCCTTTGACCCGCTCATATTCGATGAAGCGGCCAACTTCGTAGCGGCCCACCTTGTAGGGGCCGGACGACAGGGGCGGGGTCAGCGTCGACTGGGTGAAGTCGTAGGCTGTGTAGTAGCGCTTGGAGAAGACCGGCAGCCCGGCCACGATCAGCGGCAGCTGGCGGCTGTGATTGCCGGAGAGAATCACCTCCACCCGCGACACATCCAGTGCATTGGCGGTGGTAAACTCCTGCAGCATCTGGACGAGCAGCGGATGGCCCTTCTCCTTCAGCAGATTGAAGGAAAAGGCCACATCTTCCGCCGTCAGGCGCGATCCGTCGTGGAACACGGCTTCGGGGCGCAGATGGAAGACATAGCGGTTACCGTCATCGAGAATCTCCACGCCCGACGCGAGCAAGCCATAGACCGCATCCGGCTCGTCCAGCGCCCGGGTCATCAGCGTGTCGAAGCACATTTCCATGCGCGGCGGCGCATCGCCCCTCAGAATGAAGGTGTTGAAGGTGTTGAAGGTCTGCGGGTTCTGGTTGAAGGCCCAGCTCGGCGCCGTGAAGACGAGACGTCCGCCCTTTGGCGCCTCCCGGTTCACATAATCAAAGGCGGTGAAGTCCGGCGCATATTTCAGGTCACCGAAGACCGACAACCCGTGGCGCAGGTCCGGCCTTGCCGCCGCTTCCGCTGCTGCAGTCGCCGCAGCATCAGGCGCTGCAGGACTTGTCCCTTGCGCGAAGGCCGAAGCGCTCCAGGGCAGGACACCGAGCGCGGACGCCGAGGCGCCCAGCTTGAGAAGAGAACGGCGGGACAGGGTGTCAGACCGGCTCATCGCGCGCCTCCCGTCTTGGCTGCCAGGCTGGCGTCATACCACCAGATCGTTGGGAACCCGTAGGTGAACTCCGGCATGTTGTCCGGATGGCCGAAGCGGTTCCAGCGGGCCGTCCGGTCCACGTCAGCGTAGAATTGCGGGATCACGTAGTGGTTCCAGAGCAGCACCCGGTCCAGCGCCCGTGTGGCGGCCACAAGCTCTTCGCGGTCCTTGGCGAAAATGACCCTGTCGATCAGCTTGTCGACGGCCGGGTTCCGGATGCCGGCGTAATTCTGCGAATTCTCGCGGTCAGCCGATTCCGAGCCCCACATGTTGCGCTGCTCGTTGCCCGGTGAGAGGGACTGGCCCCAAACCAGCGTCGTCATCTCGAAATCGCGGCTGTTCACGCGGTTGATGTACTGGGGCATGTCAACGACCCGCAAGGTCATCGTGATGCCGATGTCCCGCAGATTCTGCTGATAGGGCAGCAGCGTGCGCTCCGCGCCCTGGTCGAAATAGAGCATCTCGAAGGAGAGCGGAGTGCCCTGTGCATCCACCATCCTGCCGTTCTGAAGGCTGTAGCCTGCCTCGCGCAGCAGTTTCACCGCCTCGCGCAGGTTGGCACGCGCCTTTTCAGAAGAGCCCCCGACCGGGTTGACATAGGGCGTGGTGAAGACCTCCGGCGGCACCTCATCGCGCACGGTTTCCAGAATCTCCAGCTCCTTGCCTTCGGGCAGGCCCTTGGCTTCCAGTTCATCGGTGCCGGCGAAATAGGAGTTGATCCGCTTGTTCAGCCCGCCGGAGATGATGGTGTTGCTGGTTTCGAAGTCATAGGCGTAGTTCAGCGCCAGGCGGACGCGCGGATCCTGGAACTTCTTCAGCCGCAGGTTCGGCACGAAGGCCTGCATCCGGCCCGAACCGTGGTCGATGAACTCCTCTTTCACCACGCGGCCATCGCGCGCAGCCGGAAAGTCATAGTTCTTCAGCCAGGCGCTGGCGCTATTCTCCAGGTGAAAGTCGTACTGGCCGCCCTTGAAAGCCTCGAAGGCAACCGTGCGGTCGAGGAAGGAAATGTAGCGGACTTCATCGAAATTGTTGGTACCTACCCGGATCGGCAGGTCTTCCCCCCAATAATCCTGGACGCGCTCATAAACGACTTCGCGGTTGGCGACGAAGCTCTTCATCCGGTAAGGACCCGAGGCAAGCGGCGGCTCAAGGGTGGTGCGGGAAATATCGCGCTTGTTGCCTCGCGCGTCCGTGCCTTCCCACCAGTGTTTCGGCAAGACGAGGATCTGGCCGACCGTGTGCGGCAGTTCGCGGTTGCCGGCAGAGGCAAAGCTGAAGCGGATGACGCCGCCCGGCAGCTCCTCCACCTTGCTCACGTCCTTGTAGTAGAATTTCTGCTGCGGGCTGAGTTCGATCGCCTTTTCAAAGGACCAGATCACATCCTGCGCCGTGATGGGCGTGCCGTCCTGCCAGCGGGCCTTCGGGTTGAGCCGGTATTCGACCCAGGAATAGTCGTCCGGATAGCGCATGGCCTCGGCAATGACGCCATACATCGAGCTGATGTCGTACTCGTCGAGCGAGGATTCCATCAGGCTTTCGTAGATGAGGCCAAGGCCGGGCGCGAGATTGCCGCGCGGGGCGAGCACGTTGAAATTGTCGAAGCCGCCGATGGAAGACAGTTTGACCGTACCGCCCTTGGGGGCATCCGGATTGACATAGTTGAAGTGGGTGGCATCCGCCCCGTAGCGCGGTTCACCGGTGAGTGCCGTGGCATGGCGCCATTGCGGCTCCTCTGCAGCCCTTGCCTGCCCCCCGCTCATTTGCCAGCAAGCCATGGTCATGACTGCCGCTGTCATCAATGCACGGAAGGAAGCCTTGCGGGCTAGCGTCATCAACTGTTCTCCTGTCCAGCGGTCCGCCGGCCAGCCGCCCATGATGGATACAGCCTGCCGCGGGCTCAAATCAGCCGCAACCGCCGCTATAGTAAAAGGCGATGTGCCGTGCCGTCACCGGGTAAAACGGGAGATGACAGAAATTTAACCGGCAGTGCCCGCCGGACACGGAAGCGCAAGTCCGGGGAACCGGAAATCCACGCAAACAAAAACCGGGCAAACAAAAACCGCGCCCTGGGGGGACGCGGTTCCTGCGTTTTCTGTGCCGTGCAGCTTTACTGCGGCAGCGGAGCCGGATTGTCCGACAGGCTGTTCAGGTAAACCAGCATGGAAGCGCGCTCCTCTGCACGCTTGAGACCGGCAAAGCCCATGGCCGTGCCAGGCATGTGGCCGCGCGGGTTCTCGATGAAGGCATCCAGTTCTTCGATGGTCCAGGCGGTATGGGTTTCGCCATAGGCCTTCATCGCGGCGGAATAGGCAAAGCCCTCATGCGCACCCGGCGCACGGCCGACGATGTCCCACAGATCCGGACCGACCTTGTTCGGGCCGCCCTTTTCAAAGCTGTGGCAGGCAACGCACTTTCTGGCGGCCCTTTCGCCATCAGAAAGCGATGCAGCGGCCAGCAGCTGCGGCAGCGGAACAGCTTCCGCGGCAGCCGGTGCAGCCGCACCTTCACCTGCCTCTGCCACCTCGATTTCGTACCCAGGCTTCTCCGGCACCTTGGTCTCAAAAATCACATCAGAGACGATGCCCACGCCCATCGTCAGAAGAAGCACCATCAAAACCGCTCCCGCGGCCTTGTTCAGCTCGAAGGAATCCATCAGGTCTGGCTCCAGATTAACGCGTCCATGGCCCGCACCCCCAGAGGCGGAACCATAATCTGCTCCATGAATTTGGGCTGGAAACTACAAATTTTTTGACGCCGCTGTCCATAGGTATAAAAGTCCCGGCACAAGGAAATTGGGCCTTCTACGCATTAAGACGCAGAAGTGGGGGCCCGGCAGCACCCGGAGCAAGGCGTGACATCGGCACTTGTTATTATACCCTCGCGTCTGGCAGCGACTCGTTTGCCGGAAAAACCCCTTGCAGACATAGCTGGCAAACCCATGATCGTCCGGGTTCTGGAGCAGGCTCTGGCGGTGGATATCGGCCCGGTAGCGGTCGCCTGCGATGACAGGCGCATCTTCGAGGCCGTCCGCGATCACGGCGGCCACGCCGTCATGACCAGTCCCGATCACCAGTCCGGCTCGGACCGCATCCAGGAAGCGGCGAACATTCTCGATCCGGAGCGCAAGTTCGATGTGGTGCTGAATCTGCAGGGGGATGTGCCGCTGATTGCCCCGGAAGCGGCCCGCGCCGCCTTCCTGCCGCTGGCCGATCCCTCCGTGGACATCGGCACCATCATGACCGAAATCCGCACCGAAGAGGGCCGCAACAACCCGGCCTTCGTGAAGGCCGTGGTGACGCCTGTGGACGGCGAGCGCTTCCGCGCCCTCTATTTCACCCGCGCCACCGCCCCCACCGGCTCCGGCCCGCTCTACCAGCACATCGGCGTCTATGCCTACCGGCGCAGCGCGCTGGACCGGTTCGTCTCCCTGCCGCCCTCCGGCCTTGAGCTGCGGGAAAAGCTGGAGCAGCTGCGCGCGCTGGAAGACGGCATGCGAATCGATGTGTGCCTGACGCCGACCGTGCCCATCGACGTGAACACGCCGGAGGATCTCGATCACGTGCGCAAGCTGTTCGAGGGGCGCTAAGCCCCTCTTCCGGCCTTGCCCTCCGGGCACTTCCTCTTTAATCGCAGAGAGCCTCAAACAGCAGAAAGCGGACGTCCATGTCTGACCGCAAGAAAATCGTGTTTCAGGGCGAGACCGGTGCCAATTCGCACATGGCCTGCCACAGCGTTTATCCGGATTACCAGGCCATCCCTTGCGCGACGTTCGAGGACTGCTTTACGGCCATGGAATCGGGTGAGGCCGATTTCGGCATGATCCCGGTGGAGAATTCCATCGCGGGCCGCGTGGCCGACATCCATTACCTGCTGCCGCGCTCCAGCCTGCACATCATCGGCGAATATTTCATGCCGATCCGCTTCCAGCTGATGGCGCTGAAGGGCGCGACGCTGGACGGGCTGAAGAGCGTGCAGAGCCATGTGATGGCCCTCGGCCAGTGCCGCAACATCATCCGCGAGCTGGGCCTGAAAGCCATTGTCGGCGCAGACACCGCAGGCTCCGCCCGCCAGATTGCCGAGAGCGGCGACCTGACGGCCTCGGCCCTTGCCCCGGAAATGGCGGCGGATGTCTATGGCCTCGATATCCTGAGGCGCAATGTGGAGGATGCGGAGCACAACACGACGCGCTTCCTCATTCTCTCGCGCAGCCCGGCGCGTGCGGCCAACAACGGCCAGCCGGTGATCACCACCTTCATCTTCCGCGTCCGCAACGTGCCGGCCGCGCTTTACAAGGCGCTCGGCGGCTTTGCCACGAACGGTGTGAACATGACCAAGCTGGAATCCTACCAGCTGGAAGGCCAGTTCTTCGCCTCCATGTTCTATGCCGATATCGAGGGCCATCCGGATGATCCGTCCGTGGCGCTGGCGCTGGAAGAGCTTGCCTTCTACTGCGCCGAACTGAAGATCCTCGGCGTCTACCGGGCCAGCCCCTTCCGCGAGAAGATCCGCGAGCCCGAGGCCAACCGCGCCCTGCGCCCGACCCCTTCCGTCTGATCTCCAATCCTTCCGGCCGCGCACCGTCTGCGCGGCCCGGCAACTCTGGACTGCCATATGACCAAACCGGCCTTTGATGCCCTGTGCATCGGCAATGCGATCTGCGACGTCTTCGCCCATGTGGAGGAAGATTTCCTCGTGCGGGAGAACCTTGTGAAGGGCTCCATGCGCCTCATCGACACGGCGGAGGCCTTGCGCCTTTACGAGCGCATGGGCCAGACCGTGCTGATCTCGGGCGGCAGCGCGGGCAACACGGCGGCAGGCATTGCGTCGCTCGGCGGCAAGCCGGCTTATCTCGGCAAGGTGGCCAATGACGTTCTGGGCGCCAGCTACGCCCATGACATGAAGGGCACGGGCGTGCATTTCGAGACGGCCCCGCTGGTGGACAGCGTGCCGACTGCCCGCTCCATGATCCTGATCACGCCGGATGGCGAGCGCACCATGAACACCTACCTGGGGGCCTGCGTCGAGCTGTCGCCGGCAGACGTGGACCCGGCGGTCGTCGGCGCCTCGGCCGTCACCTACATGGAAGGCTATCTGTGGGATCCCCCCGCTGCCAAGGAGGCCTTCCTGCAGGCTGCCCGGATCGCCCATGAAAATGGCCGGCTGGTCGCCATCTCCCTGTCCGATTCCTTCTGTGTCGACCGCTACCGCAGCGAGTTCCAGGGACTGCTGCGCGACGGTGTGGTGGATCTGATGTTTGCCAACGAGCACGAGCTGAAGGCACTCTACCAGACCGCCGACATCGATACGGCCATCCGCGCCGCAGCCGAGAGCTGCAAGCTGACCGCCCTGACCCGCGGCGAGGATGGCGCCATGGCGATCACCCGCGAGGAAACCGTGCACGTGCGCGCCAACGAGGTGAGCGAGGTCGCCGACCTGACCGGCGCGGGCGATCTCTTCGCCTCCGGCTTCCTCTATGGCCTTGCCCATGATTTCGATCTGGCCACCTCCGCCAGCCTCGGCTGCCTGTGCGCCTCTGAAGTCATTGCCCACGTGGGCGCCCGCCCGCAGAAGAGCCTCAAGTCCCTCGCCACGGACAGCGGCTTCACGCTCTGATACCGGGGCGCGTTGATACCAGGGCGCACAATGAAAAACCCTCCGGCAGGTGAACCGCCGGAGGGTTTTTCATGTCATATGCAGGCCTGTTTCCTGCCAGGGCTTTCGAGGCCGCTGGGGGATCTCACGCCGCGCGGATATCGGCGAAGAAGGTCTCCACCTTGCCCTTCAGCGTTTCGGACTGGCGTGCCAGCTCCTGCGAGGAGGTGAGAACCTGCGATGCGCCCGCCCCCGTGTGAGTTGCCGCCTGCGTAACGGCGACAATGTTGGACGACACCTGCTGCGTGCCTGTGGCAGCTTCCGTGATGTTGCGGACAATCTCGCGCGTCGCCGCGCTCTGCTGCTCCACGGCGGCCGCAACGGCAGAAGACGATTCCGAAATCCGCTGGATGATGTCGCCAATCGAGCGGATGGCGGCGGCGACACGGCCCGTGGCGCCCTGCATGCCGGTGATCTGGGCATCAATCTCTTCGGTGGCCTTCGCGGTCTGGCTGGCCAGCGATTTCACTTCCGTGGCGACGACGGCAAAGCCCTTGCCCGCCTCTCCGGCCCGCGCCGCCTCGATGGTTGCGTTGAGTGCCAGCAGATTGGTCTGGCCGGCAATGTCGTTGATCAGTTCCACAACGCTGCCGATCTTCTCGGCGGAGGCCACCAGCCCCTCCACCATCGTCTCGGTCTCATTGGCGGCCTTCAGGGCCTTGCCCGCCACATCTGCCGATGACTGCACCCGGTTGGCGATTTCCGCGATGGATGCATCCAGCTCTTCCGACGCCCCGGCGACAGTCTGCACATTGGCCGACGCCTGCTCCGAGGCCGCGCTGACCGTTGTGGCGCTCTGGGCACTTTCTTCTGCCGAAGCAGACAGAGACGCAGCCGTTGCCTCAAGTTCGGAAGAGGCGGCGGCGACGGTGCGCAGGATCAGGCTCACATCGCTGTCAAAGCCATTGATCACCTGCTCGATGGCCATCGCCCGGCGCTCGGCGACGGCACGCTGTTCCGCCTGTTCAGCTTCCAGACGGCGGCGCTCCAGGCCATTGTCCTTGAACACCTGCACGGCAGCTGCCATGGAGCCGATCTCGTCCTTGCGGGTGAGATAGGGCACATCGGCTTCCAGATTGCCCTCAGCCAGCTGGCGCATGGCGCCCTGCATGCCAGCCAAAGGCCGCGTCACACCCGTAACCACGGTGTATCCGGCGAAAGCGATGACAAGAATGGATGCGGCGGCAATGACGATCATGATCGTCTTGGACTGTATGCGGTCTTTCACCGCTTCCGCGTAGACCTGCTGTGCCATCTGGATCTGCAGGTTCATCAGCTGCGCAATCGGTTCGCCGACCGGATCAACCGCAGGATAAAGCTCATTCAGCACAAAGGCGTCGAGAGCCCCCGCGTCCTGTGCCTGCAGAATGCCCGCCAGCTTGTTGATGGCAGGCTCTGCGCGGGACTTGGTAGAGACAACCTCGGCAGCCAGCCTTTTTTCCTCAGACCCCATGGAAGTTGAGCTATAGGCCATCCACTGAGCCTCGACGATGGCCAGCGCCTCCTTCACCCGGGCTTCGCCGTCGGCCCAGGGCATGTATCCTGACCGGACCTTGTGCGCTGTATCCTTGATGTTGACCGCATACATGTCCGAGACGGTCTTGAGCTGTTCCATGGGAACAACCCGGCCTTCAACGATAGATTCTGTTCTGTCGGATGCATCCTGCAACGCAATCCAGCCTTCGAGGCTTGTTGCAAACAGCGCCAGCGCCAGAAGGCACAGCGAAAGAAAAAGCTTGATGCGAATGGTCATCGCGAACTCCCAAACATGGACATTCGCTCACGCTAACGTTCATTCCTTAATTGAAAATTTCAATAAAAGTCTAATAACGTCCAGTTTACCAATATTTATTTTCTTCTATAAGTAATATTGACAATTTATACGCATTTACTGGTTGATTTTTTATCAGATTCAACTTCCCGACGAGCGGCTAAACTGAAGCCATATAGTGCAATAAAGGGTTATTACACTGCCTCATCGATGTTTTCCAGACAGATAATACCATCGAGCAAAACTCCATTCATATTATTTTCCAGTTTTCGAATATTTTGAACTCCACATGAAAAACCCGCCTGGCAAGGCCAGACGGGCAGGGACAGGTATCTGAGAGGGAATGCGAAGCGTTCAGAGCTTCAGAAGGCGCCTTGCGTTTTCCTTGAGTATCAGCGGGCGCACGTCGTCGCGGATGTCGATCTGCTCGAAATCGGCGAGCCAGCGGTCCGGCGTGATGGCCGGCCAGTCGGAGCCGAACAGCATCTTGTGCTTCAAGAGGCTGTTTGCATATTTCACGAGGATCGGCGGGAAGTATTTCGGCGACCAGCCGGACATGTCGATGTAGACATTCGGCTTGTGGGTCGCCACCGACAGCGCCTCTTCCTGCCAGGGGAAGGACGGGTGCGCCAGCACGATGGGCATGTCGGGGAAATCCACCGCCACGTCATCGAGATACATCGGGTTGGAATATTTCAGCCGCATGCCCATGCCGCCGCGCATGCCGGCACCCACACCCGTCTGGCCGGTGTGGAACAGGGTGATCGCCCCTTCCTCGGCAATGGCCTCATAGAGCACATAGGCCGAGCGGTCGTTGGGATAAAAGCCCTGCATGGTGGGGTGGAACTTGAAGCCCCGCACGCCGAAATCGCGCACCAGACGGCGTGCTTCGCGCGCACCGGCCTTGCCCTTGGCCGGATCGATGGAGGCGAAGGGGATGAGGATGTCGCTGTTTTCGGCTGCGATCCGGGCCACTTCCTCGTTGTCATAGCGGCGGAAGCCGGTTTCGCGCTCCGCATCGACGGGGAAGATCACCGCGCCGATCTTGCGCTCGCGGAAATAGTCCGCCGTCTCCTGCACCGTGGGCAGGTGATTGTGCGACACCGGATTGCGGAAATACTTGGCCATGCCGGCCTGAAACTCGTCATAGCCGTCATCGCGCGGGCCGCAGCAGGGCTCTTCCGCGTGGGTGTGAAAGTCGATGGCAATCAGATCGTCGATGTTCATGTGGGCCTCCCTTCAATCCCGATGAACTTGCGCAACAGATGCACCAGTTGATCGCGCTCCTCCGCGGCCAGATTGGCGCCAATTCTTTCCTCGTGGCGGAAGAACCAGCGGCTAGTCCGCTCCACCAGATCCTCGCCTTCCGCCGTCAGTGTCAGCTCCACCGCACGGCGGTCCTCGTCCGGCACCCGGCGGGAGACAAGCCCCTGATCCTCGAAGGCGCGGATGAGTTTGGTCATATGCGCCCGCTTGATCATCAGCCGGTTGCCCAGCGCGCTCTGGCGGATGCCCGGATTGCAGGAGATGACCCACAGCACGGAAAATTCGCCCGGCTTCATCACCAGTTCGGCATCATCGGCGAAGAACTGCTCGTAGACCTTGAGCTGCGCCATGCGCAGCAGGAAGCCGACGGCGCTATCCAGCTTGCCGATTTCCACCTCACCCTGCTTCGGGCAGATCACGTCCGCATCCATGGCCATGATGGCATCTCCTTCAGGCGGCGCCCGGAGCCTTCAGCCGCGCGGCGCGCTTCTCGAGGAAGGCGCGCAGGCGCTCTTCGGCTTCCGGGCTCGTGGCCGTGAAGGATGCAATAAAGGATTCGACGAAAAGTCCATCCTCCTTTGCCATGTCCTGAATGCGCGGCAGCGCATTGATGACGGCATAGTTGGACAGTTCCGCATTGCTGGCGGCGGCTTGCGCCAGTTCGGTGGCCTTGGCCAGAGCCTCACCCTCACCCACCACATATTGCGCAAGGTTCCAGGCTTCGGCGCTGGAAGCGGGCACGACGCGGCCCGTGAGCATCATGTCGGTCATGCGGGCAACACCCGTCAGCCGTGCCACGCGCACCGAGCCGCCGCCGCCGACGAAAATGCCGCGCTGGCCTTCCGGCAGGGCGAAGAAGGTGGTCGCATCGGCAACACGGATATGGGTGGAGGCCGCAAGCTCGAGGCCGCCGCCGACAACGGCGCCATGCAGGGCCGAAATCCAGGGAATGGTGCCATGCTCGATGCCGCCGAACACCGCATGCCAGCGGCGGGAATTGCGCACGCCCTCGATCGGCGAACGCTCCACATGTTCGGCCAGATCCAGCCCGGCGCAGAAGTGGCTGCCATAGCCGAAGAGCACGGCGGCCTTGGCCTCGCGCTCGGCGCGGGCAATGGCCAGGGCCAGGGCCTCGACCACCCGGTCACTGATGGCATTGCGCTTTTCGGCCCGGTTGAGGCCGACATGGGCGACATTGCCCTTCAGTTCATAGGTGACGATGTCCCCGGTGACGGTGCTGTCCATGGCGTTACTCCCGCTGCCCATCTTCGTGTGCATGATTTTGATTGTTTACAGATGGATTGTTTCCTTGTAAACAAATTTCAGGAGGGGCCATCCGGCCTAAAAAGTTTGTTCACGTGATTGACGTCTGGGAGGAGTCATGACCGCAGGAGCTATGGTCCGGAAGGAATTCTGGACGCCGGAACTTGCATGGGAAACCCGGGCCGACGGCTCGATCGTCATCTGGCGCGAGGACGCGCTGGGGGCCTATGCCAGCAAGATCAACGAACGGCTTGTTCACTGGGCGCAAGCAGCCCCGGACCGCACCTGGATGGCGGCCCGCGAAGGCGACGGCTGGAAGCGCATTTCCTACGCACAGGCCCTCACCCAGGTGCGCAGCCTTGCGCAGGCCTTTCTCGACCACGGGCTTTCCGTTGACCGGCCTGTTGCGATCCTCGCCGAAAACTCGCTCGAACATGCGTTGATGGCGCTCAGCGCCCAGCATGTGGGCATACCTTCGGCAGCCATCTCCCCCAATTACGTGACGCTGGCCACCGACTTCGGCAAGCTGACCGAAATCGCGCAGCAGATCACGCCGGGCCTTGCCTTCGTGGAAGACGGCATGCGCTTCCGGGCAGCGGTCGATGCGGCTTTCGGCACCGAATGCGTGCTGGTCGCCGCCCGCAATCTGCCCGCAGACCGGCCCAACAGCTTCCTTTTCGAAGACCTGCTGAAGACAGAAGCCACGGCAGCGGTTGATGCCGCATTCGATGCGGTGGGGCCGGATACGGTGGCGAAGTTCCTCTTCACCTCCGGCACGACAGGCTCGCCCAAGGCGGTGATCCAGACCCAGCGGATGCTGTGCTCCAATCAGGAGATGATCCGCGACTGCTACCAGTTCCTGAAGGACGAGCCGCCGGTCATCGTTGACTGGGCGCCGTGGAACCACGTGGCGGCGGGCAGCAAGATCTTCAATATGGCGCTCTACAACGGCGGCACCTTCTACATCGACAACGGCCGCCCCTCGCCCCAGCACATCGGCGAGACGCTGCGCAATCTCAAGGACGTCTCCCCGACCTGGTATTTCAATGTGCCCGCCGGTTACGAGATGCTGGTGCATGCCTTCGAGGCCGATCCGGAGCTGGCGCGGAACTTCTTCAAGAACCTGAAGCTGATGATGTATGCGGGCGCCGGAATGGCGCAGCACACATGGGATTCCTTGCGCGAAATCTCGCAAGGCATTCTCGGCCATAGCGTGCTGCTGAGCACCGGCCTTGGCGCCACGGAAACAAGCCCCTTCTCGCTCTTCTGCACCACGCAGGAGGAAAAGGCCGGCAATGTCGGCATCCCGGCGCAGGGCATCACCATGAAGCTGATCCCGGTGGAGGACAAATACGAGTTGCGGCTGAAGGGCCCGAACGTCACCCCCGGCTACTGGCGCAACCCCGAGCTGACGGCAGCGGCCTTTGACGAGGAAGGTTTCTATCGCATCGGTGACGCGCTGAAGTTCGCCGAGGAAGGCGATCCCACCCGTGGCTTCTTCTTCGACGGGCGCATTGCCGAGAACTTCAAGCTGCAGACCGGCACCTGGGTGGCTGTCGGCCCCTTGCGGGCGCAACTGGTCGATCAGTTCGCCGGCTTGATCCGCGATGCGGTGATCACCGGCGAGAACGAGGCAGAACTCGGCGCCCTGGTGCTGCTCTCCCTGCCTGCGGCACGCAAGCTGATCGACGGCGGCGACGCCCTTGATGAAGCCGCCGTTCAGACGCACCCGGCGGTGCAGGCAGCGCTCGCTGCCCGGCTCTACCGGCACCAGAAGCAGGCGACGGGCTCGGCCAGCCGCGTCATGCGCCTTGCGGTGCTGATGGACCCGCCGCGCCTCGACAAGGGCGAGATCACCGAAAAGGGCTCGCTCAACCAGCGCGCCCTGCGCAGTCACCGGCACGAGCAGATCGCAGCGCTTTATGCAGGCGGCGCGGACGTCATTCTGGCAAGGGAAGAGGCAGCAGCATGAAGATTTCAGGTTCCAGCGCACTCGTCACCGGTGGCGGCTCGGGGCTGGGCGAGGCAACAGCCCGGCTGCTGGCCGCAGAAGGGGCCATCGTGCATGTGTTCGACCGGGACGCAGCGGGTGCTGAGCGCGTGGCCGCAGAGATTGGCGGCGTTGCCGTCGCCGGGGACGTGACCAGCGAAACCGACGCCAGCGCCGCGCTCGATACGGCAGCCACTGCCGGAACTGGCCTGCGCATTCTCGTCAATTGCGCCGGGATCGGCACCGCCGCCCGGCTTCTGGGCCGCGACGGGCCGATGCCGCTCGATGCCTTCGAGCGGGTGATCCGCGTCAATCTGGTCGGCACCTTCAACATGATGCGCCTTGCCGCAGCCCGCATCGCCGAAACGGCGGAGCTTGAGGGGCTGGGCCGGGGCGTGATCGTCAACACCGCCTCGGTGGCCGCTTTCGAGGGCCAGATTGGCCAGATCGCGTATTCGGCCTCCAAGGGCGGGATCGTCTCCATGGCCCTGCCTGCGGCGCGCGAGCTGGCCCGTTTCGGCATCCGCGTCAACACCATCGCGCCGGGCCTGTTCCGCACGCCCTTGCTCGCGGGCCTGCCGCAGGAGGCACAGGACAGCCTCGCCGCCGCCATCCCCGGCCCTGCGCGTCTGGGCACGCCGGAGGAGTTTGCCGATACGGTGCGCTATCTCGTGGCCAATCCTTACGTCAATGGCGAGGTCATCCGGCTGGATGGTGCCCTGCGCATGCAGCCGCGCTGACCGCCATGGAAGGCTTTCGCGCGCAGGCGGACCGCACCGCCAGACTGTTGCAGGCAACCCCCGGCTGGCAGGCCGTTCAGGCGCTCCTGCCCGATTATGACAGCGAAACGGTGGAGGCGGTCCTGCGGGAGGCTGCCGCCTTCGCTGCCACCGAACTTGCCCCGCTGAACGCGGTTTCCGACCGGCATGGCTGCCGCATCGTCGAGGGCCGGGTGAAGACACCAGCCGGCTTTGCGCAGGCCTACCGCCGCTATGCGGAGGCCGGATGGCTCGGCATGGACCTACCGGAAGCCCATGGTGGACAGGGCCTGCCGCTGACGCTTCAGGCCGCCTGCCTGCCCCTGTTCGAGCGCGGCTGCGTCTCCATGATGATGGCGGCCGGCTCCTCCCGTGCCGCCTGCCATCTGCTCGCCGCTGTTGCCGAACCGGCGCTGGCGGAGGAATGGATTTCCCAGCTTCTGGCCGGTGAATGGACCGCCACGATCTGCATTTCCGAGCCTGATGCCGGGTCCGACGTGGGCCGCATCCGCACTACGGCGGCTCAAGGCAGTGATAGCCTGTGGCAGGTCAACGGCGTCAAGAGCTGGATTTCCTTCGGCGATCACGACCTTGCCGCGCGCATCGGCCATTGCCTGCTTGCCCGCACCGGCAAGACGGCGGGCACTGCCGGGCTCAGCCTCTTCCTCGTGCCCGACCGGATGGACGGCAAGGCCAACGGCATCACCGTGCAGCGGATCGAGGAGAAGATGGGCCTGCACGGCTCGCCCACCTGTATCCTAGGCTTTGATGGCGCGCGCGGCTGGCTGCTGGGCGAGGAGGGACGCGGGCTCCATGCCCTGTTCCACATGATCGAACTGATGCGCCTGCAGACCGGCTGCCAGGGCCTCGGCCTTGCCTCCGCCTCCGCCGATATTGCCGAGACCTACGCGCAGGACCGCAAGCAGGGTGGACCGGCAGACCGGCCGCCCGTGCCGATCGCGCAGCATCCCGATGTCCGCCGACAGCTTTCGCTTCTGCGCCGTCAGACGGAGGTCACCCGAGCTGCCATTCTGGAAAGCGCGGCCCGGATGGACCTTGCCCGTCTGTCGCCGGATGAAAAGCTGCGGGCAGACATGCGCGATTTCAGCGCCTTCATGCTGCCGATGATCAAGACTTTCGGCGCGCAAGCGGGCTTTGACGTGTCCAACCGGGCCATTCAGGTGATGGGGGCTGCGGGCTATACCAAGGAATGGCCGGTCGAGCAGCACCTGCGCGACAGCCGGGTGATGACCATCTACGAGGGCACCACCGGCATTCAGGCCATCGATTTCCTGACCCGCCGCCTGTGGCGCGATCAGGGCCGGGGCCTTGCCGTATTCGAGCGGCTGATGCGCGAAGGCATTGCCGCCGCTTCGGCAGACCGTCCGGCGGAGGCATCAGCGGCTGAAGCTGCCCTTGCTGCCTTCCTCGCCATGGCGGCGGAGCTGAACGCTCTGCAGGGTGAGCCGGAGGCGGCGCTTTACCGGGCCGAGGACTACATGCGCTGCGCCTGGGCAGCCGTCACCACATGGATGGCGCTCCGGCTGGACTGATACCAGCCGGAAGCATGGCGCCGGGTTCCAGTTCGTTTATGCCAAGGCTTTCGATGCTGACGCATCACGCCTTGAAAAGGCTCAAGCGCCGCACGGGCTTGACCAATGCTCGACAAGTCAAGCTTATCGAGCATTGGTATTACTCCGCCGCAACGCTGAACGCGGCTTGCGGCGGAACAGTGCCCATGGCCAGCGCCCTCAGCGCGGGCAGGTCATGCACGGCCACATCGCCCTGCACATTCAGCGAAATATAGCCATCGCGGCGCAGGCGGCTGATGCAGCGGCTGACGGTTTCCAGCGTCAGCCCCAGCCAGTCGGCCAGATCCTGCCGCGTCAGGTACATGGGAAAGCGCAGCACGGCGGCTTCCTCTCCCACCTTGGCGAACTGGCGGCACAGGTCCACCAGCGCCGAGGCGACCTTTTCCGTTGCCGTCTTGCGCCCCAGCAGCATGGCATGGGCCTGCGCCCGGCGCAGCAGCAGGCGGATGGCGGCGTTCAACTCGCCCTCCA
This sequence comes from Pannonibacter sp. Q-1, assembly GCF_054073275.1. Classification (NCBI taxonomy): domain Bacteria; kingdom Pseudomonadati; phylum Pseudomonadota; class Alphaproteobacteria; order Hyphomicrobiales; family Stappiaceae; genus Pannonibacter; species Pannonibacter sp. Q-1. The sequence continues at coordinate 164,817 of NZ_JBSXNB010000005.1, read as the reverse complement.
TGCGCCGCTGGCCTGCGGCCACCAGTTCCAGCCTGGTTGGCGCCATGGCTTCGGCGCCGCATTGCTGCACATCCGAGAGGCCGCGCCCGAACATTTTGCCCGGCCCCAGCACATCGAGGATCTGCCGCCGCCCATCGGGCAGGCGCTGATAAAGCGCGATGCAGCCCTCAAGGATGCGGAAGGTTTCGCTGCGATTAACGCCGGGCAGGAAGATGCTGGCACGGGCGGCAACCGTGGCGATCTTCCGGCCATTCTCGCTCATCAGCGGATCAATGAGAAAATCAATCGGAACGGCAGTTTGCGTGCCGCGGCGCGGGGAGAGCATTTCCATCTGAAGACATCCGGTCTGGCGCCAGCGGGGCTGGCGGAACAGGGACAGGCCGGAAAGGCCCGGCCGGTTTAGATCAGGATGTTTGCAGGGGGTGCCCTGGAGCCGCGGCTGCCCGGCGGCACGCCAGCGGCAGGCACCTGCGGCAGATAGAGAACCCAGCTGCCCTGTTGTGCGAAGGACAGGGCCTCGCCGGTGCCCAGCGCAGGCGCGGGCAGAACCACGGAGGCCGAGAGACGGCAGGCCTCGCACCCTTCGGAGCCGGAATGATGCGGCGTGCCATCTCTTCCGGTGGGGGTGAGACACAGCACCGGCAGGCTGCCATCCGGCAGGCGGAACGCTTCCAGTTCCTCCAGCTGGCTGGCGGAAAGGGCAAAGGCAGGCGGCTGATGGGCAAAGCCAAGCAACAGAAAACCCATGGCGCAAAGAATGCGCAGCAGGTTCGCCGTGTGTTGCCGTCCTTGGTGCATCAGGGATCTCCAGACCCCATATCTAATGCCAAAGCGGCACCCGTTCAATCATGCCCCGCGCTGACGGCCAGCAATGGCCAGCGGCGCATCAGCGCAGGTAATCCAGCAGCGAGAAGTTCGAAAGCTTGCCAATGATCGAATAGCTCGCCTGCAGCTGGGTCTCCATGGTGGAAATCTCGGCGGCAAGGGCAACCACATCGACCGATTTCTTGCTGTTGATCGTCTCGCTGATTGCCGTGATGTAGTCCTCTTCCCGGGCGATGGCCGTCTCCAGCGAAGCCGCCTTGATGGAGAGCGTGCTCTGGACAGCGATGACCTTGTCCTGGGCGGAGACAAGGGCCTCGGAAATCTCGGGCAGACCGGCAACAGTGAGGTCTGCCGCATTGGCCAGATAGGACAGCACGCGCAGAGTTTCCTCGAAAGCGGCATTGTCCCCCGTCACACCATAGGAAAGCTCACGGTCTGCCGAGATGCGAACGCTCTGGATGACGCTGTCACCGCTGTAGTAGCTGGTATCCGCAGTGTCCAGGTCCGTCACCACATAGGAGCCTGTATCGACGGGAGCCGACGATGTCATGCCTCCGCCAAAGAGATAGCGGCCTTCATACCGGGTGTTCAGCAGGCTGGATATATCTTCGAGATAACTTGCGGCGAGGGCCTGGAGATCGCTGAGCTGATCTTCCGTGATGACGCCGTTCACCGAGCTTCTGATGCTTGTCAGAATGTCGCTGATGCCGCCAACGGCTGAATACATCATTTCCACGCGGGACAGGGCCGTCTGGGCAGAAGACAGATAGCTCTGCGCACGGGTCAGGGAAACCTCAAGATTGACCACTGACCCGGCATCGGCTCCAAGCCCGCCATAGGTGGAGGAGATCAGCCCCGACGCTTCCTGGACCTGCTTTTCAGCCAGCCGGGACTGGGTCTGCATGGCAAGGGAGAGAAGCTTGCTCGAATGTGCGAATGTCGCAACGCGTCCGACCATTACCAAACTCCCTTGTTACACCAAGACGCTGATAGACTGACACATCACGCCTCGAAACTACTGCACTTCGCCCTGACACGGCCGGCTCTCGATAAGACAAAATTGCCTCGGTCTGACCGTGATCACTTCACTGCAGCCAGAAGGTCTTCATACATCTGCTTGAGCACCGTCAGGATCTGGGCGGCCGCGGAATACAGCTGCTCCAGTTCCGAGGCCCGTGCCGTTTCTTCATCAATGTTCACGCCGTAGAGCGAAGACATCGTGTCCGAAATTTGCGTCAGGGTGGCGGTCGCTGCCGACAGGCGCGTCTGGGCCGTCGTCGCATCTGAAACCACGACAGACAGAATGCGGTTGGCATAGCTGGTGAAGTCATAGTCGCCCGCACCGATGCGGCTGGTCGCACCAAAACTGCCCCCTCCGGTCAGGGCATCCAGCAGGGCTTCCGCCGTCTCGCTTGACCCGGATTTGTCCGCCAGTGACCCCGGATCTGCCAGAAGGCTTGCGTTGACCGAAATGGTGGAACCATCCGTTCCTGACAAAAGGTCCGGATAGGCGCTGTTGAGCGAGGAAATCAGCGCTCCGGCCAGTTCGTCAAGCATGTCCTGGGCATCAGTCAGGGTCTCGTCGCGCAAGGTGATCAGCGCGCCAAGTGCCCCTTCCGAGAGCTGACTGGTGATGTCCTTGCCATCGACCGAAATCCCCGACAGACCGGAGCCCGATCCGTCATAGGAAACACTTGCCCCCACGGACGAGGAGGCCGTGAACTCCAGCAGATGCGCAGAACCATCCACAAGGACCTGGCCCTGCTTGGTATAGACCTTCAGCGTCCCGTCGCTGGACGTGAAACTGGTCACCTCCAGATATTGCGAGAGCTCGATCAGCGCCTGATTGCGCTTGTCTTCCAGATCGGAAGTCGACGCTCCCTGGGATTTCGCCGTGGCAATCGCTTTGTTGAGCTCGTTGATTGTGGTTATGGCATCATTTGCGGCGGAGACGGACGCCGCGATCTGCTGGTCCGCGGATGTTCGCAGTTCCTGAACGCTGGAACTGAGGCTGCGGATCTGGCTGGCCAGTTCGTCCAGCGATGACACCACAGCCGCAGACAGCGTCGAACTCTCGGGAGTATCCGTCAACGAGGACAGCGCGCTCTCAAGGTTTGAGATCTGATTGGAGAGCGACGTGCCCGTATCCGAACTGGATGACGTGTTGCCCAGTGCCGATTGCAGACGGTCCATATAGTCGGCCGTCACGGACGCCCCGCCCGCGGCTGAGGTTGCTGCGGACAGGTCTGCCAACAGAAAACGGTCAACCGCCGAACTGGCCGCGGAAACCGTGACCCCGCCACTTGATGTGGTGCTGGTCGAGACGGTCTTGCGGGTGTAGCCATCCGTGTCAGCATTGGCAATGTTGCTGGAGGTGACGGCTATCTGCACCTGGGCTGCGGCCAGTGCGCTGGATGCGATCTTGCCTGCTGCGGATAGCGTCGTCATTGCGGCCTCCGTCAGATTTCCCGTGGCTGGTGGATCGAAAGCGGCATGTTTCCACGGCGCTGCTGATACCGGCCGCGGCTGCCATAGGCGATGGGCTGCAGCTGCTCTTCGCAGATGGCGCGCATGATCGCATCCACCCGGCGGCGGCTGACCGCAAGAGCCCGCTGCAACAGCCGGGTGTTTTCCTCCAGGAGAGGCTCCAGATCACTGATGCGCTGCATGAGCCGTGCCGAGAGTTCGGCGGACGCGCCGTGCAGGATGACCTGCTGCGTGCTGACGGCACGGAACCAGCGCTCGAACTCGACTGCAAGCTCCTGCTTGCTGATACCGGTGTCTTCCAGAGAAACAGGAAGTCCCCCGGCAAGCCCTGCATTTTCTGCTGAGGTCCGGCTGATCAGTTCCTCCGTCAGGTCCAGCATCCGCCGGACAGCCGCCTCGGGGGCAATTCCTTCTTTCATAGCTGACACCTGAACCTCCTGAGAATTATCTTGATCTGGCCATGGCCGCGCCGCAGCGCATGTAGGCCGATGCCGATGAACTGGCCTGGGTGAGCCGGGACAACTCGCTGGCGGCGGCGTCCTGGCCCGCTTTGAGCTGCTCGAGCAGACGTTTCAGCTCGTCCTGCAGCACGAGGGCATTCAGCCTTGCGTGGCTGTCTCCCGCTTCCAGAGCGGCGGCGGCTGCTTCCGCTTCGGCCTGAAGGCGGCGGAGCTGGCCGAACAGGCGCTGACCGTCATCCTGTCCGGGCGTGTCAGTCATCAGCGGACGGCCTGCAGCAGCGAGTCGAACATGCTGTTGGAGGTCGAGATGATCTGGGAGGCCGCAGAATAGGCCTGCTGCGCGGTCAGCATGCGGCTGAACTCGGTGCTGGTATCCGTCGTGCTCGCTTCAAGATAGCCGCCGTTGATGGACCCCGCTCCACTCGTCCCCGCAATCTGCAACGTGCTGTTGCCCGATGTCGGTGACCGGGAATACATGCCGTCGCTGTTGAGCGTCAGCCCGTTCGAGTTGGTGAAGGTCGCGACCGGGATCTTGTAGATCGTGCGCTCGTCACCATTGTCATAGGACGCAATCACGGATCCGTCCGAGGTGATCGAAACGCCTGTCAGCGAACCATAGGGCAGCCCGTCATTCGTGATCTTGTCGAGCTTGAGGTAGGGATCGCTGGAACCGGAGGCATATTGCGTCAGGCCATTGGCGAGACCGGAGGTCCCGAGATCCAGAGTGACCTCGGTGTCGGCGGCCCCCGTCGTCCAACCGGTCACGGAAAGCGTGGCCGGGGACGGGTTCGTAGAGGCGAGCGTGCCATCACTGTTGAAGGTAATCTCGATTGCGTCCGTCGACACGGTGCCGCTGGTGGTGCCGTTCAGCGTCGGATCGTCGAACGCCATCTCCCAGGTGTTTTCTCCGGTCTTTGTCCAGGTCACGCTCATGTTGTGCGTGGAGCCCAGGCTGTCATAGATTTCGACCGTGGTGGAGAAGGTGTCTCCCGTGACTGCATCCGCAGGCAGGTTCGCCTGAATGCCGACCGCAGTGGTTGCTCCAACCGAACTCTGAATGGCGTCGATATCGATCGGAACGAGCGAGGCTTCACTGGTTCCGCCGATGATGTTGCCATCAGCATCCGTCTGCCAGCCCATCAGATAATAGCCGTTGTTGACCAGATAGCCGTTCTGGTCGACTTCGAACTCACCGTTACGGGTGTAGTAGGTCTGCCCGCCCGTGACCGACGAGGAGACGACGAAGAAGCCGCTCCCGTCGATGGCGAGGTTCGTGCTGTTGCCTGTCGCTGTCAGCAGGCCCTGATCAGAAACGGACGCACGTGTCGAGGCCGTTACGCCGCCGCTCGTCGAGGTGCTGGAGCCCGCGATCAGGTTCGAGAAACTCGTCGAACTCGCCTTGTAGGCCGTGGTCGAGGAGTTCGCCAGGTTCGAGGAGATGTTGGATAGCGCCTGGCTCTGTGCCGCAAGCGCGGAGATTGCCGAATTCAGGGAACCCATCAGGCTCATGACGTCACCTCACTCTCAACCAATACTGATGACATTGCTGACGAGAACGGATGCTCCGCCGATCTTCAGGACGGAGCTTGTGCCGCTCGTATCGACACCGGTAACCGTGCCCTTGACCGTGGTCGTGCCGTCGATCTCGCTGCCGCTGGAGTCCTTGGCCGTGATGGAGATCGTGTAGACACCGCCATCCTCGAGCTGTGTGCCGCTCGTGGTCGTGCCGTCCCAGGTGAAGCTGTGCGAACCCGCTTCGGTCCCGCCTTCGCCGCTCCAGACCTTCGTGCCGCTCTCGTCGTAGATCGAGATCGTGACGCTCTCCGCACTCTCGTCGAGTGTGTAGCCCCAGGTCGCCGACCCGTCGGTCAGGGTGTTCGTGTTGCCATAGGCCTCGACCGTCTGACCCAGGTAGCCGAGACCGGAGCTTGAAATCACTGAGGCGACGTTTGCGGACAACGAAGTCAGCTGCTCGCTGATTGCCGTCTGCGTGTCGAAGCTGGCGTAGGACACCATCCGGTCCAGGTAGGTGTCCGTATCCGTCGGATCGAGCGGATTCTGGTTCTGAAGCTGCTGAAGCATCAGACTAAGAAAATCGGCACTCGTAAGTCCGAGAGAATTACTGGAGCTGCTGCTCGACGTTGTGGTCGAACTGGCAGAGCTATAACTGTTCAGAGTTGAGATGCTCATGGCAGCCCCGCGATGTTTTTCTCGTCATCGACCGGTGCCTGCATGAAAACATGCATAGAACGTCCCCGATCACTTCTCAAACGGAGGTGAGATCGAAATCAGGCGCTGTATTTGAAAATAAATACTAGGAATATTTTGCCTATATTTGATATAGGCAAGATTTACCGGGTAATACAAACTCTCGAAGAGTATGTTTCAAGCCATCCCGGATACGCCGCGGCACTGACGCCGCAGCACAAGATCGCAGCCGGGCGCGCGTCAGGTAATCGCCAGAACCTGCAAGCCGCTTGGAGGGAAGTCAGCTGCCGGCCCGTTGCGCGCCGGCCGGCCCGGTCATCCGCTCCGGTTTCTTCCGGCCACACTGCATGGGCTTGCCCAAATCCCGATGAGACAAGCGCATCGGGATCTGGCACAAGGCGCAGCAAACGCATCTGGAAATATCTGGAAAAGAAAGCGACAAGTTACCCCGGACAGTCCTCTGTCCGGCCGGCACGCAAACCGCTTGTGTCAGGCGAAACGGACCTGGCGGGGAGAGACCCTGTCCGGTCCGGATGTCTTGCCCTTCTCGCTGCCATGCCCGGCCGTCACGGAGGGACGGTCAGAACAGGTCTGCGCTGCAGCTGCCGCGATCCGGGCCGCAAGTCCGGCAGGGGCCTTGATTCCGCTGGGGGAACCGAGCGCAAACAGCGACCGCAAGCGCTTCATTTCCTCAAGCCGTCCGCGAGCCTCTGCGCTTTCCACCAGAAGACCGGCAGCCGCCTCCGGATATGGCCAGTCACGGATGTCCTCGCCATACCGGTCAAGGCAATCGCGGAAAGCATCTTCGGTCATCTTCTGGCTTGGCGAGGTCATGATCCAGCCTTCTGGGAAAACTGAAGATACGTTAACGCGGTTTGCGGAAACTGTCCAGCAAAGCTGCCGCAGCAGCATTTTGCCGGATTGCGCAGAAGTGTTTCTATCTAGATAAAAATTACGAGCCTCGAGGCTGCATTCCGGGAATTGAAGCAAAGGCATTGCGAAGTTCGACAAGGCCGTTGAACAATTTCTGCAGCCGCTCGACAGCGTCGGGTTTGCCAAGAGTGGCGTTCAACGCGAAGATATTGCGCGTATATGTGTCGCAGAGCTGCTGCCCCACGGTGCCCCCCTGCTCAAGATCAAGGTTCTGGCGCAGGCCACGCAGAATATCGACAGTGCGCTGTACGCGCGCACGGCCCATTTCATATTCCTTGAGCTCGAGGAAATGCTGCGCCTGAACGATGGCATTGAGGGCTTCATCGTAAAGCATCACGACGGCAACGATGGGAGAAACCGCAGTTGCTGCCTGGCGGTAGGCGGAGATGGCGCGCGACATGGCGTAGGACATTTTTTAGTTGTCTCCCGAGTTGAGGAGGGCCTCAAGATACAAAAGTGTGGAATTCGCCTTTTCAATCGCGGCCTGATAGGAGGCGTAGCGATTGGTCAGATTGGTCCTGTAGGTTTCAGCCCGGCTCCGGATATCAGCCGCCCGGGTGCTGTAATCCTCGTTCTTCTCTGTCAGGTTATCGATCAGCCCGGACACGAGACCGCTGGATGAATTGGAATAGAGATCGACTGAATTATAGAGCTTCTCGACGATGCCAGACGAAGTCTGGATGGTGACGGTCTGGCTGGTGGAACCGGTAAAAACCAGCGTCATGCCTTCATAGATCGTCCCTTCTGCCCCCTTGATACGCGTGTCAGAGATCGTGAAGAGGCTGCTGTCACCATTGACGCTGACGCCGGTCAGGTTGCCGTCGCTGTCGACCTGGATATCCAGTGTCAGTTCGGAGGGCATGCTGCTGTTGCGGCTGAGCAGCACGAGATCTTCCGAAGACGACTCGAACTGGAACATCAGAATGTTTTCCAAAGCTTCCAGATCGTTGAGCAGCACCGAGTTGAGCGTCGTCTCGTTGAGGACGAGATAATTCGAGGTGTCATAGCTGAGGCCGAGCAGCGCCATGGATGAACTGTCGATCATCGTGGACAGTGCGGAGGCAACGGCATTGTTGGCACTGCGCAGGGTGCTGTCGCCAAACAGGGTCGCATCGGCTGCGGCGCCGCCTGAGGAGGACACAGCCTGCTGGGTCAGCGCCCACTCGCGATACGCATTGTAGGCGTCCACCAGGGCGACAATCGCGTCCTTGATGGAGGTCAGATCGTTGGCGATCTCCACCGAGATGGTGGCATCAGACCCCGTCGTCTGGTAGATCGTGAAGGAAATGCCATCCAGCACATCGTCAATCGTGTTTGTCGAACGGGTGATCTCGATCCCGTCGAGCGAGATAATCGCCTGCTTGGCGGCCTGAATCTCGCTGGCGAAGGCGCCGTCACTGTCTGTAAGCCCGAGAGCCTGGCCGATATCATCTCCCGAAATGCTTTCCAGCGAGATTTCCTTGCCCGTCTCCGTTCCGGATAGAACCAGCCGGTATGTGCTTTCCGTCACCTTGACGACAGAGGCCTGGACACCGGTCGTCGCGCTCTCAGCATTGATTGCACTCGCAATCTCGGAAAGCGACATATCCTCGGTGACGGTGATCTCGACGCTTTCCATGCCTTCAAGGCCAATGGAGAAAGTGCCTGAAAGCTCCAGATCGCTGCTGCGGCTTGAAAAGTCGCTGCTGGCAACTTTCTGCGTGGTCGCCAGCTGCAGGATCTGCAGATCATAGGTGCCGGTCTGCGCCCCATTCTCGGCAGTAACGACAACGGCAGAAGAGGCTGTGACACTGCTGCTCGACGACGTCAGATAGGCTTCACGCAGGGAAAAGACATCATCTTTCGTGACGATCGAATTGGTCGTGCCGCGCATCGCATCTGCCGCGGAGGTGATGGCCTGCAGAAGGCTCTGCATCTCCTCATAGGCCGCAATCTTCACTTCATTTGCAGCGATCTTCACGTCAATCGCGTCAGCCGGAGCCGTCTTTGCGGCAACCGCAACCTCGACCAGCGCACTCCAGTCAATATCCGTCGATGACGAATAGGTATAGGACGACGCGGTTGTTGTGGTCGAAGTGGTGCTTGAGACCGTTGCCATGACTGCCGCCTTCTGCTGCGCTGCCCCTGGCGGGCAAGCCGGGGTCTGAGGCAGCCCGCCTCCAGGGCGGGCTGCCTGTCATCCTGAGGTGAAGCCGGTTACTGCAGCAGCTTCAGCAGGTTTTCCGGCATCTGGTTGGCCTGGGACGCGGCAGCAACGGCGGCCTGCACCATCACGGAGGTGGCCGACAGCTTGGACTGCTCGGAAGCGATGTCCACATCGGCGATGGCCGACTGGGCTGCGTCCAGGTTCTCGATGCTGGTGGCAATCTGCGAGCTGCGGAACTCGAAGCGCGACATGATCGCACCCATTTCAGCGCGGGCATTCGACACCGTGTTGATGGCGGCATCCAGCGCGTCCAGAGCCGCTTCCGCACCGGTCTGCGTCGAGATGTCGAGCGTGTCGACCTCAAGGGCAGAACTGGTCAGGATGCTGAGCTTCAGCGTGATGGTGTCCGACGAATCCGAGCCGACGATGATCTTGGAACCGCTGGTATCTGCTTCGACTGCGGCGGTGCCGGTTGCCGTAAATGTGCCGGAACCATCATCCGTCAGGCCGAGGGTCGTCAGGTCAGCCGCCGTCAGTCCGGTGTTTGTGCCGCCGGCGGTGACGTTCGAGACGGAGATCGTGCTGGTTGCACCCTTCGTCTTGTCCGTCAGGACCAGAGCGCCGGTGTCGGCATCCGCCGAAGCTGTCACGCCGGTCTTGCTGGTCTGAGCATTGATCGCGGTGATCAGGTCGTCGATGGTGATTTCGCCGGCGGTGGTGGCGCCAACAGTCAGCTCGATGGACGTGCCCTTGAGATCAAAACTCAGCGTATCGCCATCATCACCGGCAATGCTGGCCGTCAATGTGGTGGTGGCAGTCGCCGCGGTTGCTGCCGTTGCGATGTCCTTGGTGAAGTCACTGGTGCCGTCAAGCAGGCTCTGGCCGTTGTAACGGGTGCTCGAGGCGATGCCGTCGATTTCGTCCTGCAGTTCGGCGAATTCGGCCTGGATGTAGGCGCGTTCGGTATCGGTCACGGTACCGGAGGCGGACTGCGAGGCCAGCACCTTCATACGTTGCAGGATGTCGCTGACGTTCGATGCGGCACCATCAGCCGTCTGCAGGATCGAGATGCCGTGCGAGGCGTTGGTCGAGGCCTGCTCGAGAGCGGCAACGTCCGACTTGATCTTGGTGGAGATCGCCAGGCCCGCTGCGTCATCGGAGGCCTTGGTGATCCGCGAGCCGCTGGCCAGCTTGGCCAGAGAGTCAGACTGGCTGGCCGAGTTGGAGTTCAGATAGCGAACAGCGGTGTTCGCAGCGGTGTTTGTCGTGATAACGGGCATGGACTACTCCTGATATCCTTGAATCCACGCCAAGTATTCGGGCGCGGTACGGACGCATGTCCTTGCGTCTGCCCATTTCAACGAATGAAGCTGCCAATTTCAGGCGCAGGAAAGAGCCTGCCTTCAGAGTTTTTCGTTAATCATTTGTAAACGAGGCAAGGATCTCCCCGGCACGATTACGCAAAAGATGGCGCAATTTCTGACGTCCCCGCTTCAGAAGAGACTCCACGGCGAAGACGGACGTTTCCATGATTTCCGCAATCTCGGCGTTGGACAGGTTCTCGTGATAGGAGAAGACAAGGGCAATCCGCTGAGGATCGGGCAGTTGCCCCATCGCCGCGCTCAACAGGAATGCGGCTTCCTCCTGCATCATCGCCTGGACCTGATCCGTGGCACGGTCGGCAATCTCGGGCGCAGCTTCCATGGCCTCGGTGCGCGGGCGGCGAAGCTGGTCGATGCAGCGGTTGGTGACAACGCGGAACAGCCAGGTGGAGAACCGCGCCTTGCCGGGCTGCCATTCCCCCCGCCTTGTCCAGACCTGCATGAAAGCATCCTGAACCACATCTTCGGCATCCGTGGGATTGCGCAGGATGCGAATGGCGACTGCGTAAGCCTTGTCGACATGACGTTCCACAAGAATGCGGAAAGCTTCATCGCTCCCGAGACCGATGGCATGGAGCAGTGCATCATCCGACGCATCCTGCAGGCGCGTCAAAGGATCCCTGTCATGCGCGCCTGTTGCCACTGCCGTCTGTCCAGCATCTCCGGGCCCTACCCCAGCCCGGGAAAGTGTTGCGAAGCCCATGCCCATACCCTCGGCTGCACCAGTCATGCGCGAACAAGGAATGCTGCGCTCCAGCCTATAACGGGGCAGGCTTTCCGATCAGGCGCAGAAAAAATACAAAAGCTCAATTTTTTCAAATACTTAGTGAGAATTTTTTGCCTATTTGCCCGGCAGTTTTTGCCGGGTATGCCGGCGAGAACAAAAAATGGGTGACCCGCCAAGGACTTGCGGAAGCCTGCCGGGCTGCAGGAATTGCCCCTCATGCGGTTTCCTTCCGGCCTATACCTTGCAAAAAAATCCGGATGCAGAGCGCCAGATGCTGTTTTCGCAGTGCGTGGTCGCGGAAAGGCTCCGCCTGTCCGCCGTGCGGCTTGAGGATGCCCAGAACCATGTCGAGGAAGATCTTGGCGGTCAGCATCGGATCCTCAACCGCCAGTTCTCCGGCGGCGGCCCGCTCTTCCAGCCAACTGGCCAGCAGCACCTGGGCCGCACGGCCGCCATGCTCGCGCATCAAGGGATTCAGGTCCGGATTGCGCGGCAATTCATGCATCATCATGTGCATGAAGTTGAACCGGTCGAGATCGCTCTCTGCGTCGAGGTCCAGCCGGACGATGGCGGCCAGCGCCTGTTCCAGCGCCAGATGGCTGTAGTCGCCGGGCAGGGCAAGCAGCGAGAAACGGTGCGAGGTGACGACGGCCGCAAAAAGGCTGGCCTTGGAGGGAAACAGCTCATAGACGGTGCGCTTGGATATGCGGCAAGCCTTGGCGACCTGCTCCATCGTCGTGCCGCCGTAGCCTTGAGCAGAAAACAGCGGCACCGCGGCCCGCACGATCATCTGCACCTGCACATTCCGGGGTGCCCCTGGCGGGCGGCCACGCTTGCGGACGGCTGGCGGGAGCCCGTCAGGCAAGTGTTGCGATGCAGGTTCCGGAAGCTCCCCCGTCACGCTGCCATTGCATAGCAGATCAGGGTGCGCAGCATTCCCCATCCTTACCATTTTCCGTCCATGTTACAAATAATGACACTTGGTCCCATTGACGAAGCATCGTCGAAAATTTAGGTACCATTGCGTTTCTTAATTCGACCACGGCGGTCCTGTCCATGCGTTCCGTGATTTCGTTAAAATTATCTTCCTCTTTGTTTCCAGACAGAAACAAAAGGCGCAAAATATCACTCCCATTGCTTCTGAGTGTTTCTGCACTCCTTGCGGGATGTGCCGTTGGTCCGGACTACGCCAGCCCCCAGATGACCTTGTCCGGGGCCTACAGCAATTCCGCCGGAAAGGATCAGAACCAGCGGGCCGAACTGGCGCGCTGGTGGGAGCGCCTGGGCGATCCGGTTCTGAACGAGCTGGTCGAAACCGCGATCCGGCAGAACCTTGATGTCGCCACGGCCAAGGCAAAGGTGCGGGAAGCGCGGGCGTCATATGCCAAGGATGCGGGCGGGCTTCTGCCCTCTGCCAATGGCTCCGGCAGCGCCAGCCGCTCCCGCTCCTCCGGTGACGCGCCGAAGATGAGCAATCTCTTCCAGGCCGGCGTCGATGCCAGCTGGGAGGTGGACCTGTTTGGCGCCAATGCCCGGACTGCAGAAGCCTCGCGTTATGGCCTGGACGCTGCAGAGGAAGATCTGCGTGCCACGATGGTTACGCTCATAGGCGACATCACCACCTATTACGCGCAGGCCCGCGCCTACCAGGCCCGCATTGCCCTGGCGCGGCGCACCGCAAGCTCCCAGACCGAAACCGTCCGGCTGACACAGTCCAGGTTCGACGCCGGCGCCGTATCGGCAGCGGATGTTGCCAACGCCACCGGACAGGCTTCGACGACCGAGGCGAATATCCCGAGCCTGCAGATATCCTATGCCGAATCCCTGCACCGGCTGGGTGTGCTGACGGGCGGGGAGCCTGCCTCTCTAGCCAGCGTGATGACCAAGAGCCGCCCTATTCCCCGGCCGAAGCTGCCGCTTCCCGTGGGCGTACCCGCAGATCTTCTCAACTCCCGGCCTGACCTGAAGGTGCTGGAGCGCAAGCTGGCGCAAGCCACCGCCTCCATTGGCGCTGCGGAAGCTGCGCGCTATCCGGCCATCAGCCTGACGGGCAACATCAGCACCTCAGCAGCCAAGACCGGAGATCTGGCGAAGAATTCCTCCATCAGCTGGTCCTTCGGCCCCACCCTCAGTGTGCCCCTGTTCAATGGCGGTTCGCTGGCCGCCGCCGTGGATGTCGCCAGAGCCCAGCGCGATGCAAACTTCCTGGCCTACCGCAAGGGCGTTCTGGAGGCGCTGGAGGAAGTCGAAAACGCACTGGTCAGCCTCAGTCGGCAGCGCCAGCGCACGGGCAAGCTTGTCACGGCGGCCAATGCCTACCGGCAGGCCGCAGATATTGCCCGGTCTCAGTACCAGGGCGGTTCCAGCAGCTTCCTGGATGTGCTCGACGCGGAGCGTTCGCTCTACAGCGCCGAAGATACCCTGATCACGAGCCAGCTTGCGATCGTGACCGCCTATATCAGTCTCAACCGCAGTCTTGGCGGGGGATGGGACGGTGCAGTTGACACAGCAACGCCAGCCGTCGTGGACGTCCGGACGGGCCCGCACCTGCGCAAGCTGGCAAAAGACAACTGATGCAGCGCCGGGCGCAAACCATGTGCGCTCCAGCCCTGCCCTGTGATGAAAGCAGTGTTCACGATGAACGCAACCAAACCGAGGAAGAAGGCGCGCTGGCTCCTCACGGCCGCCGTGCTGGCCGCTGCTGCGGGCGGCATCTACTACGCCCGTACCTCCATGCAGGCAGATACCGGGCCCACGGTCATGACCGCCCCCGTACGCAAGGGCACCATTGAGGAAACCGTGCTGGCGACCGGCATTCTGAAGCCGGCGAAGCTTGTGGCCGTCGGCGCACAGGCTTCTGGCCGCATCACCTCGCTGAAGGTGTCCCTTGGACAGGAATTGAAGGCCGGTGACCTCGTTGCCGAGATCGACGCCACGACCCAGACCAACAACCTGCGCACCTCGGAGGCAGCTCTGGCCAATGTGGAAGCGCAGCGGGTGGAGAAGGAGGCATCACTCAGGCTTGCCAACATCTCGCTGGAGCGCCAGCAGAAACTCCTCGCACAGAATGCCACCTCCAGGGCGGATTTCGATACGGCCGATTCGGAGGTGAAAACCATCGAGGCGCAGATCAAGGCGCTGGATGCGCAGATCATCGAGGCGCAGGTGGCCGTTGAAACCGCCAAGGCAAACCTTGGCTACACCCGCATCACCGCGCCGATGGACGGCACGGTTCTGGCCATCGTCAACCAGCAGGGCCAGACCGTGAATGCCACGCAGTCGGCCCCGACGATCATCATCATGGGCCAATTGGACGTGATGACGGTCAGGGCCGAGATATCCGAAGCAGACGTGGTGAAGGTGAAGCCGGGGGCAGAAGTCTATTTCAACGTTCTGGGCGCGCCGGACACGAAATATCAGGCGCATCTTGAGTCCATCGAGCCCGCGCCGGAATCGATCACCAGCGACAGTTCCGTCAGCGGCTCATCCACATCGTCCTCGTCCAGTTCCACCAGCACGGAAGCCATCTATTACAACGGCATATTCAACGTACCCAATCCAGACGGTCTGCTGCGCACCTACATGACGGCAGAAGTGACCATCGTGCTGGGCAAGGCGGAAAACGTGCCCGTGATCCCGGCAACCGCGCTGGGTGCCCGCAACGCGGATGGCAGCTACAGCGTTCAGGTCATGGGCGGCACCGGCACCATTGAGACGCGGCAGGTGAAAACGGGCCTCAATGACAAGATCACTGTCGAGATCATATCCGGCCTTGCCGAAGGGGAACGCGTGGTGACGGGCACGCTGGATGCCAGCGCCGTCTCAACCTTCACCCCAGGCGGCCCGCCAATGGGAATGTGAGGCCAGAAGATCATGCCGGAACCTCTGATCAGCCTCAAGGGCCTCACCCGCACCTTTCCTGCCGGGGACGGCGTGGTCGCAGTTCTCAAGGGGATCGACCTTGAGATCCGCAAGGGAGAGTTCGTCTCCATCATCGGCCAGTCCGGTTCGGGCAAGTCGACCTTGATGAACATTCTCGGCTGCCTCGATACCCCCAGCGGCGGCAGCTATCGCATTGACGGGCGTGAAACAGCCGATCTTCAGCCCGATGATCTGGCGGCTCTGAGGCGTGAAAAATTCGGCTTCATCTTCCAGCGCTACAATCTGCTGGCCGAGCTGACGGCGCTTGGCAATGTGGAGGTGCCTGCCGTTTATGCCGGGCTGACCCCGGCAGACCGGCGGCAGCGGGCGGCGGATATTCTGGAGCGGCTGGGCCTTGGCGACCGGATGGAGCACCGCCCGCCGCAGCTTTCGGGCGGGCAGCAGCAGCGCGTCTCCATCGCCCGTGCCCTGATGAACGGCGGCGACATCATCCTCGCCGACGAGCCGACGGGAGCGCTGGACTCCCGCAGCGGACAGGACGTCCTGGACATCCTGCGTGAGCTGCATGCCGAGGGGAAGACGGTCATCATCGTCACCCATGACGCCAATGTGGCGGCACTGGCCGAGCGCACCATCGAGATCCGCGATGGCGAGATCGTTGCCGATTACAGGCAGGACAAGCAGGCCGGTGCGGCAGCCGTTTCCGCCGGCCCGCAGGAGGCGCCGCACCGTTCGGTCCGGGGACTGACAGCCTGGGCGGACCGCTTCCGGGAGGCGTTCCAGATGGCCCTGCTGTCCATGAAGGCCCACAAGCTGCGCACCTTCCTGACCATGCTCGGCATCATCATCGGCATTGCCTCCGTGGTGAGTGTCGTGGCGCTTGGCGCCGGGACACGGGAGAAGGTGCTGGCCAACATCGCCAGCCTCGGCACCAGCACGCTGGAAATCTTCCCCGGCAAGGACTTCGGCGATGCGCGCTCCGGCAAGGTGACGACGCTGGTGATTTCCGACGCCAAGGAACTCGCCAGGCAGCCCTACCTGCGCGCCGTGACCCCGACCGTCTCGACCAGCGTCACCCTGCGCTATGGCTCGAAGGAGGCCTCCGCCCTCGTCAACGGGGTCAATTCCGCCTATTTCGATGCCAAGGGCACCAAGATTGCCACGGGCCAGTTTTTCGATGCACGCAGCGAGCACAGTCTCGATGCCGTGGCCGTCATCGACGAGAACACCCGCAAGACCCTGTTTGCCAATGAACCGGACGGAGCTGTCGGCAAGGTTCTGCTGATCAACAACGTGCCCGCCCGCATCGTCGGCGTGGCTCAGGCGCAGCAGGGCGGCTTCGGCGGCAGCCAGAACCTGTCGGTCTATCTGCCCTATACCACCGTGCAGGCGCGCCTGACCGGCTCCAGCACCCTGCGCAGCATCACCGTGCGGGTAGAAGACGACGTGGACATGAAGCTGGCCGAGCAGATGGTCACCGCCTTCCTGACCCAGCGCCATGGCATGAAGGACTTTTTCATCCTCAACACCGATGACATCCGCCAGTCGATCACCAGCACCACGGCGACGCTGACGCTGCTGATCGCCGCCATTGCGGTGATCTCGCTGATTGTCGGCGGCATCGGGGTGATGAACATCATGCTGGTGACCGTCTCCGAGCGCGTGTCGGAAATCGGCGTGCGCATGGCTGTCGGGGCGCGGCGGTCCGATATCCTGCAGCAGTTCCTCATCGAGGCCGTCACCGTCTGCATCATCGGCGGGCTGGCGGGCATCGCTACGGCCCTGAGTTTCGGCGCGCTCTTCCCGCTGTTCACCAGCGACTTTTCGCTGATCTTCTCCAATGCCTCGATTGCCTATGCCTTCGGAATCTCAACCCTGATCGGCATCGTCTTCGGCTTCCTCCCCGCCCGCAACGCCTCCCGCCTCGACCCCGTGGCGGCGCTGAGCAGGCTGTGAGCGATCAAGCCGGCTTCGTAACACGGCGGAGCGTCAGGTTGATGCGGCCGCCGTTTTTCAGAAGGGTGGAGGTGCCCGGATAGAGCCGGTCGATGCCGTGAAAGGCAAGCCGGGACGGGCCCTCCAGCAGCAGCACATCGCCCGAATTCAGCCGGAAGGAGCGGGTCGGGTCCTTGCGGGTGGGGCCGCCGATGCGGAAGAGGGCCGAATCGCCCAGCGAGACGGACAGAACCGGCGCCTCGAAGGTTTCCTCGTCCCGGTCCTGATGCAGGCCCATCCGGGCCGTTTCGTCATAGAAATTGATCAGGCAGGCTTCAGGCTCCGGGGCATCCGGGGCCAGCGTATGCCAGAGCTCCTTCAGCACATCCGGCAGGGGCGGCCAGGGCTTTCCCGTCACCGGATGCAGCGGCTGGTAGCGGTAGCCGCGAATGTCCGACACCCAGCCCAAAGGGCCGCAATTGCTCATGCGCACGGAAAAGGGCTTGCCGGTTTTCGGCATCACCGGACCGAACAGCGGCGCCTCGGCGACGATGGCCCGCAGTTGCTCCGCCAGATCTGCCTGTGCGGATAGATCCAGATGGCCGGGCAGGAAACGCACCCCCTCCGGCAGCGGGCTTTGCCGCTTGCGGGCACTTTCCGGTGCAGCGTTGTCCAAAGTCATTCCACAGTCTCCGGCAGCCAAAGAACGCAAGTCCGCAAGGCATGTAGCGATCCTTGCGCTGATAAGGGCTTTTGCACAGCAAGATCAGGCAGGCAGACGCCTTGCAGCAAGCCTGTCTCCCGCCTATATAGCGGTCAAGCTCAGTGCTGACAGGCGGAACAACCTGCTGACAGCCCCGGACAAGGCCAAGGGTCAAAACTCGTGATCAGGGCCTCAGGGATCAAAAGGGGCTTGGGCCAGTGCTCCCATGGCGGAGCATCAGGCCTTAAGCGCGCCGGCATCACTGATTGTGAAAGGGAGCCGGATTGACGCCGATACGGGTTTTTCCGGTTTGCTAGAAAGAGAGGAAGAAATGGCAAAGGTCATCGGTATCGACCTCGGCACGACGAATTCGTGCGTCGCCGTCATGGACGGCAAGGATGCAAAGGTGATCGAGAACTCGGAAGGCGCACGTACCACGCCCTCCATGGTCGCCTTCTCGGACGACAATGAGCGCCTCGTCGGCCAGCCGGCCAAGCGCCAGGCCGTCACCAACCCCACCAACACGCTCTTCGCAGTGAAGCGCCTCATCGGCCGCCGCTTCGATGATCCGACCGTGGCGAAGGACAAGGGCCTCGTGCCCTATGACATCGTCAAGGCGGACAATGGCGATGCGTGGGTTTCGGCCAACGGGCAGAAATACTCGCCCTCCCAGATTTCCGCCTTCATCCTGCAGAAGATGAAGGAAACCGCCGAGAGCTATCTCGGCGAGACCGTGACCCAGGCAGTCATCACCGTTCCGGCCTATTTCAACGACGCCCAGCGTCAGGCCACCAAGGATGCGGGCAAGATCGCCGGTCTCGAAGTCCTGCGCATCATCAACGAGCCGACCGCGGCCGCGCTCGCCTATGGCCTCGACAAGAACGATGGCAAGACCATCGCTGTCTATGACCTTGGCGGCGGCACCTTCGACGTGTCGGTTCTGGAAATCGGCGACGGCGTCTTCGAAGTGAAGTCGACGAACGGTGACACGTTCCTCGGCGGTGAAGACTTCGACATGCGTCTGGTCGATTACCTCGCGGCCGAGTTCAAGAAGGATCAGGGCATCGACCTGAAGAACGACAAGCTGGCCCTGCAGCGCCTCAAGGAAGCTGCGGAAAAGGCCAAGATCGAGCTGTCGTCCTCGTCGCAGACCGAAATCAACCTGCCCTTCATCACGGCAGATGCGTCCGGTCCCAAGCACCTGACCATGAAGCTGACGCGCGCCAAGTTCGAGAGCCTCGTCGAGGATCTGGTCCAGCGCACGATCGAGCCGTGCAAGGCAGCCCTGAAGGATGCCGGCCTCGTTGCCGGTCAGATCGATGAAGTGGTTCTCGTCGGCGGCATGACCCGCATGCCGAAGATCCAGGAAGTCGTGAAGACCTTCTTCGGCAAGGAGCCGCACAAGGGCGTGAATCCGGACGAAGTGGTGGCCATGGGCGCTGCCATCCAGGCCGGCGTGCTGCAGGGCGACGTCAAGGACGTGCTGCTGCTCGACGTGACCCCGCTGTCGCTCGGCATCGAGACGCTCGGCGGCGTGTTCACCCGTCTGATCGACCGCAACACCACGATCCCGACGAAGAAGAGCCAGACCTTCTCCACCGCCGAGGACAACCAGACCGCAGTGACGATCCGGGTGTTCCAGGGCGAGCGCGAGATGGCGGCCGACAACAAGATGCTCGGCCAGTTCGATCTCGTCGGCCTGCCGCCCGCCCCGCGCGGCGTGCCGCAGATCGAGGTTGCCTTCGACATCGACGCCAACGGCATCGTCAACGTGTCGGCCAAGGACAAGGGCACCGGCAAGGAGCAGCAGATCCGCATCCAGGCCTCCGGCGGCCTCAGCGACGCCGACATCGAGAAGATGGTCAAGGACGCCGAAGCCCATGCGGACGAAGACAAGAAGCGCCGCGAGCTGGTGGAAGCCCGCAACCAGGGTGAATCCCTGATGCATTCCACCGAGAAGTCCCTCAAGGACTACGGCGACAAGGTCTCTGCGGACGACAAGGCTTCGATCGAAAGCGCGATTGCCGCCCTGAAGACGGCTCTGACCACGGAAGACGTGGCGGACATTCAGTCCAAGACCCAGGCTTTGGCCGAGGTTTCCATGAAGCTGGGTGAAGCCATGTACAAGGCCTCGCAGGCGGAAGCCGAAGGCGGCGAAGACGCCGGTGCTTCCTCCGCGCAGGACGACGACGTGGTCGACGCCGACTTCGAGGAAGTCAAGGACGACAAGAAGTAAGTCACTGGCACGGCGCAGTTTCCTTATGGATCCGCGCCGTGCCGGCTTTCCAGCGGCAGCTGGCGGCGACCGGACCTGTCCGGCAGGCCGCTGGCGGTTGCGATGCAGGGCGTGATGCCTGCACCGTTTTTCCCCGATGATGCGCATGACGCGTGGCGGAGAACCTGTCTGAGGCCTGACGGATGGCCGGACAGAGGCGGATGGCAGGCCCCCTCAGGCAGATACCCAGCGGGCAGCAATTCATGGCGAAGCGCGACTTTTATGAAATCCTCGGTGTTGCGCGCGATGCGGACGAGAAGGTGCTGAAAAGTGCCTACCGGAAGCTTGCGATGCAGTTTCATCCGGACCGCAATCCGGGCGATGCCTCGGCCGAGGCCAGCTTCAAGGAAGTCAACGAAGCTTACGACATCCTGAAGGACGGCCAGAAGCGGGCTGCCTATGACCGTTATGGCCATGCCGCCTTTGAGAATGGCGGATTTGGCGGCGGCGGTGCCGGATTTGGCGGCGGCGGCGACTTCGCCTCCACCATGTCCGACATCTTTGAGGAATTCTTCGGCATGGGCGGCGGGCGCCGCTCGTCCGGCGGGCGCGAACGCGGCGCGGACCTGCGCTACAATCTGGAAATCACGCTGGAAGAGGCCTTCACGGGCAAGACCGTGGAGATCGAGGTGCCGACCTCCGTCACGTGCCAGCCCTGCAGCGGCTCCGGCGCCAAGCCCGGCTCCAGCCCCACCACCTGCCGCACTTGCGGCGGTTCGGGGCGCGTGCGGGCGGCACAGGGCTTCTTCACGCTGGAGCGCACCTGCCCGAGCTGTCAGGGGCGCGGCCAGGTCATCTCCGATCCCTGCCCGCATTGCTCCGGCGTTGGCCGGGTGACGCAGGAGCGCACCCTCTCGGTCAACATCCCGGCCGGCATCGAGGATGGCACGCGCATCCGTCTTGCCGGCGAGGGCGAAGCGGGCCTGCGCGGTGGGCCGTCGGGCGATCTCTATATCTTCCTGTCGCTGAGGCCGCATGAGTTCTTCCAGCGCGACGGGGCGGATCTTTATTGCCGCGTGCCCATTTCCATGACGACGGCTGCCCTTGGCGGCCAGTTCGACGTGCCCACCGTCGAGGGTGGCACGACACGGGTCAAGGTGCCGGAGGGGACGCAGAACGGCCGCCAGTTCCGCCTCAAGGGCAAGGGCATGCCGGTGATGCGCACCACGCAGCATGGTGACATGTATATTCAGGTCACGGTGGAAACGCCGACGAACCTGACCAAACGCCAGCGCGAATTGCTGGCCGAATTCGAAAAAGAAAGCTCTGGTGAGAACAATCCGGAGAGCACCGGTTTCTTTGCCCGCGTCAAGGATTTCCTCGACAACCTGGGCAATTGACCGCCGCTTTCAGTCAGGGCCCCGGAGGCTGACTGCCGCCAGGGGCCTTGAAATGGCCACTGTTGCCCGGCTAGATGTTTTTACCAATCTGACCGGAGGACATTATGGCGGCATTCAGGACGCTCGACGCTAAGCCCTTGAAGAAAAAGCTCAAGGACGAATTCCGCTTCTTCCGGAACTGGCTCGACAGCCCTCTGACGCTTGGTGCCATCTCTCCGTCCGGTCCCGAACTGGCCCGCCGGATCGCCTCCCTCGTGCCGGTCCGGCCCGATGGGCGCTATCTGGAGCTTGGCCCCGGAACCGGCGTGGTGACACAGGCCATCTTTGACCGCGGCATAACCCAGCCGCAGCTGACCGCGCTGGAATACACCAGCGAATTCTGCCGCATGCTGCGCGACCGGTTTCCCCGCATGACGACCATTCAGGGCGATGCCTATGCGCTGCGCGAGACGCTGGAAACGGCTATGCCTGTACAGAATGGCATGTTCGCCGGCATTGTCTCCGGCCTGCCGCTGTTCACCCAGCCGGTGGAAAAGAGAAAGGCGCTGATCCTGGATGCGCTCGATCTGTGCGAGCCGGGCGCGCCCTATATCCAGTTTTCTTACGCCATGGTACCGCCGGTGAAGCCGGAGCCGGGCGTTCTCAACCTCGACAAGACCGGCTGGATTTTTGCCAACCTGCCGCCGGCCCGCGTCTGGGTCTACCGCAAGCCGTAATCAGGCTCGCCGGCAGCTGGTGAACAGCCTGCCTTTGTGCTTGCGCTGCGGGTCCCTGCGATGGCAGGCTGCGCGAAATTTCTGTCGCCGACTGATCATGCCCCTTCTTCCCGGGGGTGTCCGGCTGCGGTGCGGCACCATGAGGAGACAGTATGCGCCATCCGAAGATTCTGGTTTTTTCAGGCTCCATCAGGGGCGGCTCGCTCAACACGCGCCTTGCAGGCCTTGCCGCCAAACGGCTGGCCCTGGCCGATGCGGAAGTGACGCGCATCTCGCTCGCCGACTACCAGATGCCGCTTTATGACGGCGATCTGGAACAGGAAAAAGGCCCGCCGGAAGCCGCCCGCAAGCTCAAGCGCCTGATGCAGGAGCAGCACGGCATCTTCATCGCCTGCCCGGAATATAATGCCGGGATCACGCCGCTTCTGAAGAACACACTGGACTGGATCAGCCGTGTGGGCGATCCGGGAGACGTGCCGGGCGCTGCCTTCAAGAACAGGGTGTTTTGCCTCGGCGCCGCCTCGCCCAGCGCACTGGGCGGCATTCGCGGGCTCATGGGCACGCGCACCGTTCTGGAAGTGGGCCTTGGTGCGCTGGTTCTGCCCGAGATGGCCATGGTGCCGGATGCAGGCTCTGCCTTTGATCCGCAAGGCAATCTCGTCAACGAAAAGGCATCGCGCGCCCTGGATGCCGCCGTGCAGCGGCTGATCCGCGAAACCCGCGCCCTCGTCTGACCCGGCTTCGCCGCCACGCGCTTTTCACCGGCCGGTCAGGTCCGTGAAAGCCTGCCGCTTGGCGGATGGGGTTTTCCCTCCTAAATAGAAGACAACGCTGGCGGCCCTGCGGCCGCCTTTCTTTTGGCGATGCAAGCCAATCATCTGCAGGATCGGACAAGGCATGAGTTCAGAACACGGCATGGGCACCTGGCACGGCACCACCATTCTCATGGTGCGCAAGGGCGGCAAGGTGGTGATTGCCGGTGACGGGCAGGTCTCGCTGGGCCAGACCGTCATCAAGAACACCGCGCGCAAGGTGCGCCCTCTGGCCAAGGGCACCGTCATCGGCGGTTTTGCCGGGGCGACGGCGGACGCCTTCACCCTGTTCGAGCGGCTGGAAGCCAAGCTGGAACAGTATCCAGGCCAGCTGATGCGCGCCTGCGTGGAACTGGCCAAGGACTGGCGCACCGACCGCTATCTGCGCCGCCTCGAAGCCATGATGCTGGTGGCCGACAAGGATGTGTCGCTGGTGCTGACCGGCACGGGCGACGTGCTGGAGCCGGAAGGCGGCGTCATGGGCATCGGATCGGGCGGCAACTACGCACTCGCCGCCGCCCGTGCGCTGGTGGAAACGGACTTTGATGCAGAGACCATCGCCCGCAAGGCCATGGCCATCGCGGCAGACATCTGCGTCTACACCAACGGCAATCTGACGATCGAAAGCCTCGGCAGCACCAGCTGATCCCTCCCCTTCACCGGATACCCACAGATGACCAACGAGGCCTTCACACGGGAGGATCTGCAGGGCGCGGTGCGCGCCGGCATCCTCTCGCCGCCGCAGCTCGAAGCGCTCTCCACCTATCTGGAGGGATTGCGCCAGCCCTCCATCTCAAGTGTGGATGCAGAGGAACTGCGCTTCGTGCGCGGCTTCCATGACATCTTCATCTCCATCGGCCTGCTGACCCTGCTGTTCGGCCTGTTTTTCTTTTTGACCTTCTCCCGCAACTGGGGCCTGAACTTCTCCGTTCAGGCACTGGCCATCTGGGGGCTGTCAGAGGTTTTCGCCCGGCGCATGCGCCTTGCTCTGCCCTCCTTCATCCTGTCGATCCTGTTCCTGCCTGCAACCCTGCTGGCGGTGATTTTCGTTGCGGCGCAGTTTGCGGGAGGATCATCTTCGGATGCATCACAGAAGTTCCAGACCGCGCTGGATGCACTCCCCGGTTCCGCGCTCGTGCTGCTGACAGTGGCTGCAACGGCCATCGCCGCGCTGCATTACTGGCGCTTCCGCGTCCCGGTGGGCGTGTCGGTCATCTGTGCAGGGGTGATCTGCAGCCTGCTGGCAACGGTACATGCCATTGATGAGACCTTCGTCGGCAACTATCTGCCGTGGATCAGCCTCGGCGCCGGTCTTGCCGCCTTCACTGCCGCCATGCGCTTTGACAGCCGTGACCTGACACGGCGCACGGCCAACAGCGACAAGGCCTTCTGGCTGCATTTTCTGGCAGCTCCCCTGCTGGTGCATTCGACACAGCTCCTCCTGCTGTCCGGCCTGGACAGTTCGGGCGCAGGCGACATCCTGCAGGCGGTGGTGATGCTGTCGCTGGTGCTGATGCTGGCCTTTGTCGCCGTGCTGGTCGACCGGCGGGCGATCCTCGTCTCGGGCCTCGGCTACTTTGGTGTGGCCGTCAGCATGCTGCTGTGGAGCGCGGAAGTTTCCAACATGGCCGGCACGTCCATCACGCTGCTGGTGCTGGGCAGCTTCATCCTGCTGCTGGGCTCCGCCTGGGTGCCCGTGCGGCGGCGGCTGGTTGCGCCTTTCACCGGCACGCGCCTGATGCGTTACGTGCCTGCCGCCCAATGATCCTGATGACTGAAAGCTGACACGATGACCAATTTTTCACCCCGGGAAATCGTCTCCGAGCTCGACCGCTATATCGTCGGGCAGAAGGATGCCAAGCGCGCCGTGGCCATCGCCCTGCGCAACCGCTGGCGCCGCCAGCAGCTGGAAAGCCCGATGCGCGAGGAGGTTCTGCCGAAGAACATTCTCATGATCGGGCCCACGGGCGTCGGCAAGACCGAGATTGCCCGCCGTCTCGCCCGCCTCGCCAATGCGCCCTTCGTCAAGGTGGAAGCGACCAAGTTCACCGAGGTCGGCTATGTCGGCCGCGATGTGGAGCAGATCGTCCGTGACCTCGTGGAGGCCGGCATCACGCTGGTACGCGAGCTGCGCCGCGAGGAAGTGAAGGCCAAGGCCCATGTGCTGGCGGAAGAGCGGGTGCTGGATGCGCTCGTCGGCAGCAGTGCCAGCCCGGCCACCCGTGACAGCTTCCGCAAGAAGCTGCGCGAGGGCGATCTTGATGACAAGGAAATCGAGATCCAGGTCCGCGCCCAGCCGCAGATGCCCAGCTTCGAGCTGCCCGGCATGCCCGGCGCCAGCGTCGGCGTGATGAACATCTCCGATATTCTCGGCAAGGCGCTTGGCGGCCAGACCAAGCCGCGCCGCGTGACGGTGAAGGAATCGCACGACATCCTCATCACCGAGGAGTCCGACAAGCTGCTGGACGAGGAAAAGGTCGTGCGCGAGGCCATCAGCCTCGTGGAGAATTCCGGCATCGTCTTCCTCGACGAGATCGACAAGATCTGTGCCCGCGATGGCCGCACCGGCGGGGATGTGTCGCGCGAGGGCGTGCAGCGCGACCTGCTGCCGCTGATCGAGGGCACGGTCGTGTCCACCAAGCACGGCCCGGTAAAGACCGACCACATCCTCTTCATCGCCTCCGGTGCCTTCCACGTGGCCAAGCCTTCCGATCTTCTGCCGGAGCTGCAGGGCCGCCTGCCGATCCGCGTCGAGCTGAAGGCGCTGACGCAGGAGGACTTCCGCGCCATTCTGACCGAGCCGGAAGCCAGCCTCATCAAGCAATATGTGGCGCTTCTGGGCACCGAAGGGGTGGAATTGAGCTTCGCCGATGACGCGATTGACGAGATCGCCACCATCGCCGTCGATCTCAATTCCAGCGTCGAAAACATCGGCGCCCGGCGCCTGCAGACCGTGATGGAGCGCATTCTGGACGAGGTGTCCTACACCGCACCGGACCAGTCCGGCAGCAAGGTGGAGATCACGGCGGACTTCGTGCGCAGCAACATCGGCGAGCTGGCGAAGAATGTCGATCTGTCCCGCTTCATCCTCTGAGGCCGCAGCGATGCATCACAACTTTTGCGTCATGCACAGGCACGGCCATTTGCCGCGCTTGCAGGCGGACGGGCCAGATGGCAGCATGCGGCCATGGTAGCGATCCGCAAAAGCTTTGAAGAAGGGCACAGGCGCAAATTTCTGGTGGTCGTGGACGACACACCGGAATGCGACCGTGCCATCATTTACGCCGCAAAACGCGCCGCCCGCACGGGCGGCGTGGTCACCCTGCTCTTCGTCATTGCCCCCGGCGATTTCCAGCACTGGCTGGGCGTCGAGGACATCATGCGCGCCGAAGCGCAGGAAGAGGCGGAGAAAACCCTCGCCAGGGCCGCTGGCCGGGCCCGGGCTGTGGCCCGCACCGAGCCGGAACTGGTCATCCGCGAGGGGAACAAGTCCGACGAGATCGTCAAGCTGATCGAATCCGATGACGACATCGCCATTCTGGTGCTGGCGGCCGGCATGAGTTCGGAAGGCCCCGGACCGCTGGTCACCTCCATTGCCGGCAAGGCAGCCGGCAATTTCCCGATCCCCGTCACCATCGTGCCGGGCAATCTGGGTGATGACGAGATCGCCGCCCTTGCATGAGGGCGGACGAAGCGCCAATTCTTCTGCCGGACGCGCGCGGATGTGCTTGACCTGTGGTCAAACGCACCTAAGTAGTTTATAAAGATTCCAATCTGGGGCGCGTCCGGCAAGCCGTTACCGCCAGTCGAAGAGACCTTGCCCCGACGATCGACTGAGGATCAGACCCATGTTCATCCAGACCGAGGCAACCCCGAATCCCTCGACCCTGAAGTTCCTGCCCGGCCGCGTCGTGCTGCCGGAAGGCACGCATGATTTCCGCTCGGCCCATGACGCTGCCGCCTCGCCGCTGGCGCAGCGCCTGTTCGACGTGCCGGGCGTATCGGCCGTGTTCTTCGGCCATGACTTCATCACCGTGACCAAGGACGACACCGACTGGCAGCACATGAAGCCGGCCATCCTGGGCGCGATCATGGAGCAGTTCATGTCCGGCCAGCCCGTGATGCAGATGGGCGGCAATACGGATGACGGCGTGGACGGCGAGGAGTTCTTCGACGCCGCCGACGAAGAGACCGTCACCGTGATCAAGGACCTGATCGAGACCCGCGTGCGCCCGGCTGTGGCACAGGACGGCGGCGACATCACCTTCAAGGGCTTCAAGGAAGGGATCGTCTACCTGTCCATGCGCGGCGCCTGTGCCGGCTGCCCCTCCTCCACCGCGACACTGAAGCACGGCATCCAGAACCTGCTGCGGCATTTCGTGCCCGAGGTCGAGGAAGTCCGCGCTCTGTAAGCCGGTTCACCGAAAGCTGCTCTCGACAAGCGGGGTTCGGGCCACTACAGCAATCCGGATGCAGCAGCCGCTGCATCCGGATTTTCTTTAAGCCGCACCCCAGTCCGGTGCCGCTCCAGTAAGCCTTGCGGAGGCCGGGACAGGCGATGACCCGACTGCTTGCCATCGATACGGCCCAGGCCAATTGCGCGGTTGCCGTGCTGACGCTGACAGACGGCGGCGAAACGCTGGTGTCCCGCAGCGAGGCCATCGGCCGGGGCCATGCGGAAGCCTTGATGCCGATGATCGAGGCGGTGATGGGCGAAGCGGGCGTCACCTTTGCGGATATTGACCGGATCGCCGTCACCTGCGGTCCCGGCAGCTTTACCGGGCTGCGGGTCGGCCTGTCCGTTGCCCGCGGCTTTGCGCTGGTGCGGCAGATCCCGGCCATCGGCATTTCCGTCCTCGACGGCCTTGCCGCCGAGGCCCGGGCAGAGGCGGAAGGCCGGCCCGTTCTGGCCGTGCTGGAAGCCCGCGAAGACGAAATCTACGCAGCCTTTTACGATGAAACGGGCCATCCGGCAGGCGAGCCGGAGGTGGCCTTGCGGCACGATCTGGCGGGCCGCATCACGCCGGACATGGTGCTGACCGGTTCGGCAGCACCTGCTTTGGCGGATGCCTGCGGCCTTGCCGGGGTGAAGGTGCATGGCGCGGCCAGCGTGCCGGACATCGCTACGGTGGCGCGGCTCGGGGCGGCGGCACAGGCCAGCGGCCTGCCGCCGGTGCCGCTTTACCTGCGCCCGCCGGATGCCAAGCCGCAGCTCAAAGGGAGGATCGAGCGGATATGAGTTTCTGGTGGTTCTGGTCTGCCCCGCCCGTGATTGAGCCCGTCGAAGACGAGGATCTGCCGCGCCTTGCGGATATCCACGCCAAATCCTTTGCCCATGGCTGGGATGAAGACGAACTGGCGCGCCTGCGTTCGCAGGACGGTGTTCTGATGCTGCTTGCCCGCCGCGCCAGCCCCTATGGCACGCGTGCGCCCGTCGGTTTCGTCATCATGCGCCAGGTGGCCGATGAAGCGGAGGTGCTGACGCTGGCCGTCGATCCGCGCCAGCGCGGGCGCGGCGTTGCCCGCAGGCTGATGCAGGAAGCGATGTTCCGCCTTTATGGCGAGCGCTGCGCCAGCGTCTTTCTGGAGGTGGACGCCGCCAATGAAGCCGCGCTGCATCTTTACCGGAGCCTCCGGTTCCAGCAGGTGGGCGAGCGCAAGGGCTATTACCGGCAGAGCGAGAAAGACGGGACTGCGCTTGTCATGCGCGCCGATCTTGGCTAATCGCTCAAGACAGGGTTCAACGCGGAAGGAAGGGGTCAGGCATGTCCGGTGACCGGCAAAACTCGCTTGCCGATCAGTGCATCGCCAAAGGCATGCGCATGACGGAGCAGCGCCGCATCATCGCCTCCGTCATCGAGGAGGCGACGGACCATCCGGATGTGGAGGAACTCTACCGCCGTGCTTCCGCGCTCGATGCCCGCATTTCCATCTCCACCGTCTACCGTACCGTGAAGCTGTTCGAGGATGCCGGCATCATCGAACGGCACGATTTCCGCGACGGGCGCTCACGCTATGAGACCGTGCCGGACGAGCATCACGATCATCTGATCGACCTGCGCAACGGCACGGTGATCGAGTTCCGCAGCGAAGAGATCGAAGCGCTGCAGGAGTTGATTGCCAAGCGGCTCGGCTACCGGCTGGTGGACCACCGGCTGGAGCTTTACTGCGTGCCGCTGGCGCCCAAGGCTCCGGAGGGCGGCGATGCAGCAGAGTAAGGCGGTCTGCGTCATCTTTCTGCTGACAATCGTCTCCCTGATCCTCATTCCGCTGCAGTGGCTGGCGATGAAAGCCGGTCATCCGGTGCAGCGGCAGCTGCCGTATCTGTGGCACCGCATTGCCACAAGGCTTGTCGGCATCCGCATCACGCAGAAGGGCAAGCCCGCCACCCACCGGCCGCTGCTGATCGTCGCCAATCATGCGTCCTGGGTGGACATCACCGTTCTGGGCGCCGTGATGCCGCTGTCCTTCATTGCCAAGTCGGAGGTCGAGGGCTGGCCCATCCTCGGGCTTTTCGCCAAGCTTCAGCGCACGGTTTTCGTCAACCGCACCCGCCGGACCGAGACGGGGGCTGTCGCCAGCCAGATTGCCGGACGCATGGCCAGCGGCGATGCCATGGTGCTGTTTGCCGAAGGCACATCCAACGACGGCAACCGGGTTCTGCCTTTCCGCTCGGCCCTTCTGGGCGCAGCCACAAAGGCGCTGGAAAATGGCGCGCCGGTTGAGGTGCAGCCGCTGTCCATCGTCTATGCCCGCCAGCACGGCATTCCGCTGGACCGGCGCACCCGTGCGCGCATTGCCTGGTATGGCGACATGGAGCTGGGCGGCCACCTGTGGGGCGTGTTCTGCAATGGCGCCATCGATGTGGAGCTGACCTGGGGCGAGCCGGTTGAAGTGAGCCCCGGAACCGACCGCAAGGCCCTGACCGCGCGCCTTCACGCCGATGTGGAGCGCATGACCATTACCGGGCTGACGGGCCGCGAGCCGCTGGATCCGGAGGCCGGTGAGGCTGAAGTTCCGGCCAGCGAAGCAACACAATGACGCCTCGCCTATTCTCAACGGCGGTAAAAGCGGCTAAAGCTGGCGGAAATCGAGGGCGGCCTCTCCTGTGACGGCAAACCGTCACATGGCCCCTGTATATCTGATCTGCGCGAGCCCGCGTGATGGCATTGACCGTCCGGGCGCCGTGAGGAGCTCATGACCCAGCGTTCCAGTGAACTGCATCCGGCCAGCCCGGCCCATTCCCACACCAATGGCAGCCAGACGGCGGGCGGCGAAGGCTCTGACGACGCTGTGGTCAGCCGGCGGGCGGAAGGCAGTGATCAGGACGGCATGAAGAAGGTCTTCGTGCGCACCTATGGCTGCCAGATGAATGTCTATGACAGCGACCGCATGGCCGATGTGCTGGGCCCGCAGGGCTACCGCACCACGGACAGCATGGATGACGCGGATCTGGTGATCCTCAACACCTGCCACATCCGCGAGAAGGCTGCCGAGAAGGTCTATTCCGAGCTTGGCCGCATCCGCAAGCTGAAGGACGAGCGCGGCCCCGGCGGCAAGCCGCTGATGGTGGGCGTTGCCGGCTGCGTGGCGCAGGCGGAGGGGCAGGAAATCGCCCGCCGCGCGCCCGTCGTGGACATGGTCTTCGGCCCGCAGAGCTATCACCGCCTGCCGGATCTGATCGCCCGCGCCTCACGCGGGGAAAGCGTGGTCGAGACCGAATTCGAGATCGAGGACAAGTTCGAGCACCTGTCGAAGGAAGCGGCAAAGCCGGGCCTGAAGCGGGCGCCTTCTGCCTTCCTGACCGTGCAGGAAGGCTGCGACAAGTTCTGCACCTTCTGCGTCGTGCCCTATACGCGCGGCTCGGAAGTGTCGCGCCCGCTGGCCCAGATCCTGCGCGAAGCGGAACAGATGGCCGCACAGGGCGTGCGCGAGGTGACGCTGCTGGGCCAGAACGTCAACGCCTGGCATGGCGATGGCCCGGACGGAAAGCCCCTCGGCCTTGGCTATCTGCTGCGGCGCCTTTCCGAGATTCCGGGGCTCGACCGGCTGCGCTACACCACCAGCCACCCGCGCGACATGGATGACGAACTGATCGCCGCGCACCGGGACCTCAAGGAACTGATGCCCTATCTGCATCTGCCGGTGCAGTCGGGCTCCGACCGGATACTGGCGGCGATGAACCGCCGGCACACGCGCGACGACTATTTCCGCCTCATCGACAGCATCCGCGAGGCGGCGCCGGGTCTGGCGCTTTCGGGTGATTTCATCGTCGGCTTCCCCGGCGAGACGGATCAGGACTTTGCGGACACGCTGGATCTGGTGCGGCGCGTGGAATATGCCGCCTGCTTCTCCTTCAAATACAGCCAGCGCCCCGGCACGCCGGGGGCAACCATGGCAGATCAGGTGCCGGAGAACGTGAAGACCACCCGGCTGCTCGAGCTGCAGGGGCTGCTCGCCGATCAGCAGCGCGCCTTCAACCGGTCCCGCGTCGGCATGCGGATGGACGTGCTGTTCGAGAAGGTTGGGCGCATGCCCGGCCAGATCACCGGCAAGTCCCCCTGGCTGCAGCCGGTGCAGGTGGACGGGCCGCAGGATCTGATCGGCACTATCCAAACCGTGGAAATTTACGACACAGGCTCCAATTCGCTGTTCGGACGGCTGATTGCAGGGCACACTGATGCTCAGCTCAGTTCCACGAGCCCTGCCAAGGAGGCGGCCATTGACGCGTGACAGCCAGACAACGCTTCGTAAGCCCTCTGACCGGGGAGCAGTCCCCGCCTCTGACATGACCCACATTGTCCTTGCGTTCGAAGACAACAGGCTGATTGGTGACCTTTTCGGCCAGTTTGACCAGAACCTCGCCCTGATCGAGCAGCGCCTTGGCGTCGATGCCATCGCCCGCGGCAATCAGGTGACGCTGAAGGGCAAGCACCGCCAGTGCGTGCAGGCACGCCACGCCCTCGAATCACTTTACCAGCGCCTGCAGCAGGGCCACGAAATCCACCCGGCCGACGTGGAAGGCGCGCTGCGCATGGCGGTGGCCGCCGATGCCCAGCTGCCACTGCCGACGCTGGAGCCGCGCTCGCGCCTCTCCTTCGCGCAGATCTCGACCCGCAAGAAGACCGTTGTCGCCCGCACGGCAGCACAGGATGCCTATATCCGCTCCATGGACCGCGCCGATCTGATTTTCGGCACCGGCCCTGCCGGTACGGGCAAGACCTTCCTTGCGGTGGCCTATGCCGCTGCCCTGATCGAGCGCGGTGATGCCTCGCGGCTGATCCTCTCCCGCCCGGCCGTGGAAGCGGGCGAGCGCCTCGGCTTCCTGCCGGGTGACATGAAGGAGAAGGTCGATCCCTATCTGCGCCCGCTTTATGACGCGCTCTACGAGATGATGCCGCCGGAAAAGGTCGATCGCGGCCTGCAGTCCGGCATGATCGAAGTGGCGCCGCTCGCCTTCATGCGCGGGCGCACGCTCTCCAATGCCGTCGTGCTGCTGGATGAGGCGCAGAACACCACGACGATGCAGATGAAGATGTTCCTCACCCGTCTGGGCGAGAACTCCAAGATGATCGTCACCGGCGACCCCAGCCAGATCGACTTGCCCATGGGCCAGAAGTCGGGCCTGCGCGAGGCGCTGGAACTGCTGCCGGACATCGAGGGCGTCGCCCACGTGCAGTTCACCGATGTGGACGTGGTGCGCCACGAGCTGGTGGCCCGCATCGTGCGTGCCTATGACGACGCCAGCCGCGAAGAGCTGCAGGAGCGGGAGCGCCGGCATGCCCTGCGCGCTGCCGCCGCGCAGCAGCAGGAGTAAGCCCTGTGGCCCCTGCCTCTGCGGCCGCCAGCGGCCTGCCGGAAGATTTCCTGCTGGACCTCAGCATCGAATGTGATGGCTGGCCGGAAGAAGACGAACTGGAGGCCCTGAGCCTGCGCGCTGCGGAATCCGCCTTCCGCATTGGCGAGCTCAAGGCCATGCCCGGCTCCGAACTGTCGCTCCTTTTCGTCGATGATGCGCGCATCCGCGAGCTCAACGCCGAGTGGCGGAACAAGGACAAGGCCACGAATGTTCTCTCCTTCCCGGGCGGGGAAGAGATGAACGGGCTTTACGGCCCTCTGCTTGGTGATATCGTATTCGCGCTGGAAACAGTCTCGAAGGAGGCTGAAGAGCAGGCTATTTCGTTTCAGGATCATTTTTTGCATCTTGTAGTGCACGGACTCCTTCACCTTTTCGGGTATGATCACCAGATGGAGGCCGAAGCCGAAGAGATGGAAGATCTGGAGCGGCGGATCCTTGCCAGCATGGGCATTGCCGACCCTTATGCGGATGCGCCGCTTGTGGCGGACGATCCGCAGGAGCCCTGACCCCGCAAGGGTGACAGCAGGGACAACGAACGAATGGACAGATGACAGTTTCTGACAGTGGCAGTATCGCAACGCCTGCGGCCAGTCCGGCTTCCGTGCCGGTTCAGGAAGACGGCGCCGACCCACGACTATCCGGGCCCCGAAAACCGGGGCCTCTGGCCCGGATTGCCGGGCGCCTGGCACGGCTGCGGCGCAGCAGCGCGTCGAGCCTGCGGGAAAATCTCCAGGATGAACTGGCCCGCGAACTGGTTGAAGGCGGGGATACGGCGTTTTCGCCGGAAGAGCGGCTGCTGCTCGGCAACATCCTTCGCCTGCGCGAGCTGCGCGTCGATGACGTGATGGTCCCCCGCGCGGATATCGAGGCGGTGGATGACAGCGTGACGCTGGGCCGCCTCATGGAGGTGTTCCGCGAGAATGGCCACTCCCGCATGCCAATCTATCATGAGAGCCTTGATGACCCGCGCGGCATGGTTCACATCAAGGACCTCATGGCCTTCATCGCCCGTCTTGCCACGCCGTCGTCCGAGGCCGGGGCCGCAAAAGACACCGATTTGCCAGCGAAGAATTCCGCCCTCGATCTGACCTCGGTCGATCTGACGCTGACGCTCGCCGAAACCGGGCTGCTGCGGCCGCTTCTGTTTGTGCCTCCCTCCATGCCGGCAACCGACCTGATGGCCAAGATGCAGGCGAGCCGCGTGCAGATGGCGCTGGTCATCGATGAATATGGCGGGACGGATGGCCTCGTCTCGCTGGAGGATATCGTCGAGACAGTCGTCGGCGATATCGAGGACGAGCACGACGAGGACGAAGAGGCAATGCTTCAGCCGGCCGGGGACGGCGTCTGGATTGCAGATCCCCGCATTCCGCTGGAAGAACTGTCCGAACAGCTGGGCACCGACTTCAACGCCGGGGAAATGGCCGAGGAAGTGGACACGCTGGGCGGCCTGCTGTTCACCCTGCTTGGCCGGGTGCCGGTGCGCGGCGAGCTGATCGCGCCCAAGGAAGTCACCGGCTACGAATTCGAGGTGCTGGATGCGGACCCGCGCCGGATCAAGCGCCTCAGAGTGCGCAAGCGCCGGGTGGAAGTCCGCACGGGCGACCAGCGGCGGCGGCCCAAGCGCGACGATAAGACAGCAGGCACGGAGCCTCCAGCCACGTAAATGCCAAGGCTTTGAAACGCTGGCTCATGATGCCTTCAGGTTGCCCGGCCGCCGCGCGGGCTTGCCAGCTCAAAGGCTGCTCCCGGAGGCTTGACCTGCGCTCTGACGCCTCCCACATGCTGCAGGCCGTAAGCGGCGGAGAAATATGACAATGCCCTTCCTGCCAGACCTGATACGGCGCGCCGCCAGCCCCTTCCTTCTGGCGCACGGCAAGAGACGGTGGCTTCTGGCCTTTGCCGCAGGCGCAGCGTCGGTTCTGGCCCTGCCGCCGTTCAACATTCTCCCCGTGCTCTTTGTTACCCTGCCGGCTCTCGTGTGGCTGATCGACGGTGCGGCGGGCGCAAAGGACAGCGTTCCCCCCGGACGGCGGATGCGGGCCGGCTTTGCCATTGGCTGGTGCTTCGGCTTTGGCTATTTCCTTGCCGGCCTGTGGTGGATCGGCAGCGCCTTTCTGGTGGAAGCCGAGCAATATGCCTGGATGCTGCCCTTTGCCATTGCGGGTCTTCCGGCCGGGCTGGCGCTGTTTCATGCAGCGGCCATTGCACTGGCCACCCGCTTCTGGCCCGAACATGCGGGCCGCATGCTGCTGCTTGCGGGGCTTCTGGCCATTTCGGACTGGCTCCGCGGCCATATCCTGACCGGATTTCCCTGGAACAGCTTTGGCTACAGTGTGTCCGGCAGCCTTGCCCTGTCCCAGAGCGCCAGCCTCATCGGCATCTACGGGCTGAGCGCCCTTGTCATCGCCTGTGCAACCGCACCGGCGGCCCTTGCCGATACCGGACGCCGCAACTGGCTGCCGCTGGGCCTGAGCCTGGCCCTGCTCGCCGGGCTGTGGGGCTGGGGCACGGCAAGGCTTGCAGAACCAGCCGCGCTGGCGCAGCCTCCGGCCGTCATCCGCATAATACAACCCAATATCGCGCAAAAAGAGAAATGGCTTCCCGAGAATAAAGTTTCGATTTTCAGAAGCTATCTTGGGTTGAGCCGATCTGCCAGAAATGATGAAATGGCCAGCACCACGCGCACGGTCTTTGTCTGGCCCGAATCTGCATTTCCTTTTCTTCTGACAAGTTCTCCTGAAGCTTTATCCGAGATAGATTCTCTTCTGGAGCCGCATCAGACACTTGTTACAGGCGCAATCCGCGCCGAAAGAGGACCTGACGAAACCAAATATTACAACAGCATCTACGTCATTGGCGACGGCAGCGAGATTCTGGACGCCTATGACAAGGTCCGGCTCGTGCCCTTCGGAGAGTATCTCCCCCTGTCGGACCTGCTCGAACGGCTGGGTATCCGCAAGCTGGTCAATGCCCCTGGCGCCTTCACCGCCGGCTACGCACCCCGCGTCATGGCGACGGGCGGACTGCCCCCCTTTCTGCCCCTGATCTGCTACGAGGCGATCTTTCCGCAAATGGCGTCAGAGGCCGGAAACCGGCCGGAGTGGCTGCTCAATGTCACCAATGATGCCTGGTTCGGCGATACGGCAGGACCCTATCAGCATCTGGCGCAAGCCCGGTTCCGGGCCATTGAGCAGGGATTACCCCTTGTCAGATCTGCCAATACAGGTATATCAGCTTTTGTCGATCCATATGGCCGGGTAACAGGGTCACTTGCCCTCAACCGGTCCGGCGTGATTGACGCACACCTCACCGCACCGTTGCCGGCAACGCTTTATGCCCGGTATGGCGATGCGGGACTGGCCGGACTCCTGATCATTTTTACTACATTTTTTACTTTAGCGAGCCTCAACCTGCCTTCGCGTCATAATTGATATTGAATGAGAGAGTCCGTCAGCATAGTGTAGTACAACCGCAGCTTCCGGAGGAGCAGTGGAAACCGCGAAACAGAGGACCGGCAGTGGGTGGTCCGGTCCGCACCCGAAGCGCCAGGATGGCTGCTCAACGTGTGTTTCGTGTTCTTGAAAACCCGCGTGCACCCTCTGGCCGGAGGACACGCTGAACCGAAAGATGAGGGCAATGCCCAGCAAGAAAGCACCTAACCCGATCGACGTGCATGTCGGCAGCCGCGTCCGTCTGCGCCGCATGATGCTTGGCATGAGCCAGGAGAAGCTCGGTGAGAGCCTCGGCATCACGTTCCAGCAGATCCAGAAATACGAAAAAGGCACCAACCGCATCGGTGCCTCGCGCCTGCAGCACATCTCGACCGTGCTCAAGGTGCCGGTTGCCTTCTTCTTCGAGGACGCCCCCGGTTCGCCGGACGACTTCGAAGGCTTTGGCGAGTCGCAGCCGACCTCCTATGTGGTCGACTTCCTCTCCTCCTCCGAAGGCCTGTCCCTGAACAAGGCCTTTGTGCGGATCGAGGACCCCAAGGTGCGCCGCAAGATCGTCGATCTGGTCCGCGCGCTTGCCGGCGACGAGGCCTGACACAAGGCTTTGAAGATGCTGCTACATCTTAGCTCGAAAATGCTGAGACAGCATAAGGGTTTGATTACGCTCCGGTGATATAGGCTCACCGGGATGCAGCGTCAGATGATCTTCAACGGCGAGGGAACTTGACGCTCGCTGGCCAATCTGCTTCATCACTTGACTTGGCGGCGGAGAAATTCCGCCGCCATGTTCATATTTTTCCCAGAAGGACGTTCGGCTATGGCCCGTCAGGACTATCTCTTCACCTCCGAGTCCGTCTCGGAAGGTCATCCCGACAAGGTGTGCGACCGCATTTCCGATGCCGTCGTTGACGCTTACCTGCGTGAAATGCCCGAGGCACGCGTTGCCTGCGAGACCCTTGCAACCACGAACCGCATCGTGATTGCCGGTGAAACCCGTGGTCCTGCGACCATCACCAAGGATTACGTGGCCCATCTGGCGCGCCTGGCCGTCAAGGATATCGGCTACGCCCAGGAAGGCTTCCACTGGGAAAACTGCGACATCTCCGTGTACCTGCACGCCCAGTCCGCCCATATCGCCCAGGGCGTTGACGCCGGCGACAACAAGGACGAAGGCGCAGGCGACCAGGGCATCATGTTCGGCTATGCCTGCCGCGAGACGCCGGAGCTGATGCCCGCGCCGATCTACTACTCCCACAAGATTCTCCGCCTGCTCGCCGAAGCCCGCAAGTCGGGCCGTGAGCCGGTGCTGGGGCCTGATGCCAAGAG
The DNA here is from genome assembly GCF_054073275.1 of Pannonibacter sp. Q-1. Taxonomy (NCBI): domain Bacteria; kingdom Pseudomonadati; phylum Pseudomonadota; class Alphaproteobacteria; order Hyphomicrobiales; family Stappiaceae; genus Pannonibacter; species Pannonibacter sp. Q-1. Next base: position 127,348 of record NZ_JBSXNB010000005.1, on the reverse strand, counting down.
CCAGGTGACCGTCCGCTACAAGGGCGGCGTTCCGGTTGGCGTCAGCTCCATCGTGCTGTCGACCCAGCATCTCGATGCCACGCTCACCTCGCGCGATGTGCGCGCCATCGTCGAGCCCTACATCCGCAGCGCCCTGCCGGATGGCTGGATCGACGAGCAGACCGCATGGCACGTGAACCCGACCGGCGCCTTCGTCATCGGCGGTCCGGACGGCGACTGCGGCCTGACCGGCCGCAAGATCATCGTCGACACCTACGGCGGTGCAGCGCCCCATGGCGGCGGCGCCTTCTCCGGCAAGGACCCGACCAAGGTGGACCGTTCGGCCGCCTATGCCGCGCGCTACCTCGCCAAGAACGTCGTGGCCGCCGACCTTGCCGACCGCTGCACCATCCAGCTGTCCTACGCCATCGGCGTGTCCGAGCCGCTGTCGGTCTATGTCGACCTGCATGGCACCGGCCGCTGCGATGAAGCCAGGCTCGAAAAGGGCCTGCGCGACATCATGAGCCTCACCCCGCGCGGCATCCGCCAGCACCTGAAGCTCAATGCCCCGATCTATGAGCGCACCGCCGCTTACGGCCACTTCGGCCGTGCGCCGGAAGCCGATGGCGGCTTCTCCTGGGAAGCCACCGATCTGGTGGGCGCGCTCAAGGGCTTTGCCGGCTGAGGCAGCCCGTCTTCATGAACCGGAGCGCCGGCTGCCCGATGGCGGCCGGCGTTTCCTATCCGGGGGCGCGTTTCCTGAAGCGCCCAGCCATTCGTTTGACCGCATGGACCCATGACTGATTTCTACGACGGTTCCTTCTATGGACGGCGCAAGGGCAAGCCGCTGACGCCGCGCCAGAGCACGCTGATGGAAACGGACATGCCGCGCCTGCGGCTGGATCCGTCCGTTCCCGCGCCTGCGGATCTTGCCAGCCTGTTTGAAGCGCCCGTGCGCGAAGTCTGGCTGGAAGTGGGCTTCGGCGGCGGCGAGCATCTGCTGCACCGGGCCCGCGAGAATCCGGATGTCGGCATCATCGGTATCGAACCTTTCAGCACTTCCATGGGCAAGGCGCTGGTCGAGGTGGTGGATGGCGGGCTGAAGAATGTCCGCCTTTATGACGACGATGCGGTGCAGATCCTTGACTGGCTGCCGGAGGCAAGCCTGTCCCTTGCCTATCAGCTCTATCCGGACCCCTGGCACAAGAAGCGCCACTGGAAGCGCCGGTTCATCAGCCCGAAGAACCTCGACCGCTACGCCCGCGCATTGCGTCCGGGATCGCAGTTCCGTTTTGCCAGCGACATCGACACCTATGTGGACTGGACCCTGCGCCACATCCGTGACCACGAAGCCTTTGAATGGACGGCCGAAACGGCTGATGACTGGCGCCAGCCCTGGGCCGGCTGGCCGGGCACCCGCTATGAGGCCAAGGCCCTCAGGGAAGGCCGCGTGCCGCGCTATCTCACCTTCCTGCGGCGCTGAGCCCGCAGAAGGAGCATCTGCCGGAAGGCGGCATCCGGGCTTTGCCCTTGCTTTTCCGGCAGACTTGCGTATAAAGGCGACATTCATCTTCTCTAGCGGCTCGATCGGAGCAGTATGAGAGTGGGCCCCGCGAAGGACCCGCTCTTTTTTGTTTAGGCCGGTCGTGATGCTGGCGGAATGGACGGCCGGGAGATCCCGGCGCCGGACCGCCCCCGGACAGGAGACACGCATTGAGTTTGCAAGAGCCCCGTATCGTCATCGAAGACGGCCTTGATGCCCGCGTTGCGGCCATTGTCGAGCCGGTGATCGCCGACCTTGGCTACCGGCTGGTGCGCGTGAAGATCAGCGCCGCAAACGGCTGCACCCTGCAGATCATGGCCGAGCGGCCCGACGGCACGATGACCGTGGATGACTGCGAGGAGATCAGCCGCGCCGTTTCGCCCGCCCTCGACGTGGACGATCCGATCAACCGCGCCTATCATCTGGAAGTCTCCTCGCCTGGCATCGACCGCCCGCTGGTGCGCGAGAGCGATTTCGTCCGCTGGTCAGGCCACGAGGCCAAGGTCGAAATGTCGGTGCCGCAGGATGGCCGCAAGCGTTTCCGCGGCGTCATCACCGGCGTTGAAGGCGGGGCTGCCGTGCTGCGTCTTTCCGACGCGCCGGAAGGCACGCCGAACCCGGTTCTGCTGCCGCTTGGCGAAATCGGCGAAGCCCGGCTGGTGCTGACCGACGACCTGATCCGCGCCGCGCTCAAGGCCGAAAAGGCTGCCCTTGCCGCCCGCGGCATCGATGCCGATGACCTTGACGACGAGGACACGGAATTCGAATACGAGCACGATAACGACGACGACGAAGATGATGACGGGGACGGCTCCGGCTCCTCCGGAGACCGGGCCAACTGAGGCCTGCCCCTTTTCAACGCTTTGAGACAAGCGCGCGGAGAACAGGCGCGCAAGAGGAGTGAACGAGAATGGCTATCAGCGCGAACCGGCTGGAACTGCTCCAGATCGCCGATGCGGTTGCCCGGGAAAAGACGATTGACCGGGGCATCGTGATCGCTGCCATGGAGGACGCCATCCAGAAGGCGGCCCGTTCCCGTTACGGCACCGAGACGGAAGTGCGCGCAGAGATCAATCCGAAGACCGGTGAGATCCGTCTGCAGCGCCTGCTCCAGGTGGTCGAGACGGTGGAGAATTTCTCCACCGAGATCGCGCTCGAGGATGCCAAGCAGCGCAACCCGGAAGCCACGATCGGCGACTATATCGCCGAGCCGCTGCCGCCGCTCGACTTCGGCCGCATTGCCGCCCAGTCCGCCAAGCAGGTGATCGTGCAGAAAGTGCGCGAGGCCGAGCGTGACCGTCAGTTCGACGAGTTCAAGGACCGTATCGGCGAAGTGGTCAACGGCACGGTCAAGCGCGCCGAATATGGCAACGTCATCGTCGACCTTGGCCGCGGTGAAGGCATCGTCCGCCGTGACGAGCTGATCCCGCGCGAACTGTTCCGCACCGGTGACCGCATCCGTGCCTATATCTACGACGTGCGCCGCGAACAGCGCGGCCCGCAGATCTTTCTGTCGCGCACCCATCCGCAATTCATGGCGAAACTCTTTGCGCAGGAGGTCCCGGAGATCTATGATGGCGTCATCGAGATCAAGGCCGTGGCCCGTGACCCGGGTTCGCGTGCCAAGATCGCCGTCATTTCCAAGGACAGCTCCATCGACCCGGTCGGCGCCTGCGTCGGCATGCGCGGTTCGCGTGTTCAGGCCGTTGTGGGCGAGCTTCAGGGCGAGAAGATCGACATCATTCCGTGGAACCCGGATGAGGCGACCTTCATCGTCAACGCCCTGCAGCCGGCGGAAGTCGCCAAGGTCGTGGTGGACGAGGATGCCGAGCGCATCGAGGTCGTGGTGCCGGACGAGCAGCTGTCGCTGGCCATTGGCCGCCGCGGCCAGAACGTGCGCCTGGCTTCGCAGCTGACCGGCTGGGCCATCGACATCATGACCGAGCAGGAGGAAAGCGAGCGGCGCCAGAAGGAATTCCAGGAGCGCTCCACCCTGTTCATGGAATGCCTCAACGTGGACGAGATGGTTGGCCAGCTGCTGGCGACCGAAGGCTTCACGTCGGTTGAGGAAGTGGCCTATGTCGATCTCGAGGAAATCTCGATGATCGAAGGCTTCGATGATGACACCGCCGAGGAAATCCAGGCCCGTGCCCGTGATTACCTCGCCGAGCTGGAAGCCAAGCAGGACGAGGAGCGCCGCGCTCTGGGTGTTGCCGACGAGCTGCGCCAGATCGATGGCCTGACCACCGCGATGCTGGTTGCCCTGGGCAAGGAAGGCATCAAGACGATCGAGGATCTGGCGGGTTGCGCCGCCGATGATCTGGTGGGCTGGACCGAGCGCAAGGACGGCGAGACCAAGCGTTTCGACGGCGCCCTGTCGTCCTTCGCGGTGTCGCGCACCGATGCTGAGGGCATGGTCATGGCTGCACGCCTTGCGGCAGGCTGGATCACCGAGGAAGAGCTTGCGGCCCACATGGGCACCTTCGAGGAAGAGGCGGAAGACGGCGAAGAAGAAGACGCCGGCGAGACCGCCTGACGAAAAGGCTTCCGGGGCGGTTTCGCCGGGAAGCGCATCCGCAGGACGGGCAGGGGCACAGCGCCGGCGCCCGCCTTGCGGGATGAACGGGAACCAGAACCTGCCTGCGGCCTTGTGTGAGGCGCAGGCGGGCGGAAGGAATGGAGGCCCACCGGGTGCCGAGGAAGAACGAGCCGCTGGAACGGCAATGTGCGCTCTCGCGGGCGGTCTTGCCGGTTTCGGAGCTGATGCGCTTCGTTCTGGACCCGGAAGGTCAGGTCGTGCCGGACCTCAAGCGCCAGCTGCCAGGGCGCGGGGTCTGGGTCACGGCAAAGCGTGAGGCCGTCGAGACGGCCGTGAAAAAGCGTGTCTTTGCCAAGGCCTTCAAGGCAGAGGTGAAGGCGGAGCCCGGACTGGCGGATCTTATCGATACGCTGCTCGTCAAGGGCGCGCTGTCCGCACTGTCCCTGTGCCGCAAGGCCGGGGAACTGGTGACCGGGTTTTCCAAGGTCGAGGCCGCGTTGCGGCGCGATCCGGTGATCGCCCTCATTCATGCCTCGGATGCATCCGGGGACGGGATTCGAAAGCTCGCGGCAGCCGCTGCGAGCCAGACAGAGCTGGCAAGCGGCCGTCCGGTCGTCCGTTTGTTCGATTCGACTCAATTGGATTTGGCATTGGGTCGCACTAATGTGATACATGCTGCACTGCTCGCTGGCCGGGCGAGCGAAGGCTTCCTTGAACGTGTGCGTCAACTGGAGGCTTTCCGGGCAGGTTCCGTCACGTATGAACGCTGTGGCGCGGACAGTGCGGTAGCGCAGGACTGAAGGCAAATATGAACGATACGAAGAATCCAGGCGACAAGACGATCAACGTCGAGCGGAAGACCCTCGGCCTCAAGCGGGGCGGCGTCGAACAGGGAACTGTTCGCCAGAGCTTCTCCCATGGCCGGTCGAAGGCTGTCGTCGTGGAAAAGAAGAAACGCCGGGTGGTGGTTCCCGGCCAGGAAGGGCGCCCCGAGGGCGAGGCCCCGGCAGCAGCATCTGCGCCGGCCGAGCGTCCGCGTGAGGCAGCTCCTGCCCCCGCACAGGCCCAGTCCCCGGCGCCCCAGCGCCAGCAGCAACCCCAGAATCAGAACCAGGGCGGCGACCGCAATCAGCAGCAGCGCCGTGGGCCGCAGCAGCAGAACCGCGGCCAGCAGCAGCGCCCCGGTGGCGGTGCCGTGCTCCGCTCCCTGACCCAGGAAGAGGCAGCCGCCCGTGCCGCCGCCCTCAAGCTTGCGCAGCAGCGCGAGATCGAGGAGCGCAAGCGCGCCGAAGAGGAAGCCATCCGCCGGGCCGCGGAAGAGGCGGTCCGCCGCGTTGAGGAAGAAGCCCGCCGCAAGGTCGAGGAAGAAGAGCGCGCACGCCGCGAGGCCGAAGAGGCCGAGCGCCGCGCTGCCGAGCCGGAAGTTCAGCCTGAGCCGGTGAAGCCGGCGGCTGCAGCTCCCGCTGCCCGTGCTGAAGCCCCTGCCGCGCGCAAGCCCGAAGCAACGGCTGCCCCCGAGCGTCCGCGCCCGGCCGTCGGCCGCACTGCCGAGGAAGAAGCCGAGGAAGAGCGCAAGAACGGCCTCAGAACCGTCAAGCGCCCGAAGGCTCCGGCAGCTCCGGTTGCCAAGCGCAGCACCGGCGATGACCGCCGCCGTTCCAAGCTGACCATTTCTGCCGCGACCGGCGGGTCGGACGAGCAGCGTTCGCGCTCGCTTGCCTCCCTGCGCCGCCGCCGTGAAAAGGAAAAGCGTGGCGGCATGCAGGCTGTGCGCGAGAAGATCTCGCGTGAAGTCATCCTGCCGGAAGTCATCACCATCCAGGAACTCGCCAACCGTATGGCCGAGCGTTCCGTGGACGTGATCAAGCTGCTGATGAAGCAGGGCCAGATGCTGAAGATCAACGATGTGATCGACGCGGACACGGCTGAGCTGATCGCTTCCGAGCTGGGCCACACGGTCAAGCGCGTCTCCGAAGCGGACGTGGAGGACGGCCTGTTCTCCGCAGCCGACGAGGAAGGCACCCTGATCTCGCGTCCGCCGGTCGTCACGATCATGGGTCACGTTGACCACGGCAAGACCTCGCTGCTGGATGCGATCCGCAATTCCAAGGTGGTGACGGGCGAAGCCGGTGGCATCACCCAGCACATCGGCGCCTATCAGGTCGAGAAGAATGGTCAGAAGATCACCTTCATCGATACGCCGGGCCACGCCGCCTTCACGCAGATGCGTGCCCGCGGCGCCAAGGCGACCGATATCGTCGTGCTGGTGGTGGCTGCCGATGACGGCGTCATGCCGCAGACCAAGGAAGCGATTTCGCATGCCAAGGCTGCCGGTGTTCCGATCATCGTTGCCATCAACAAGATCGACAAGCCGGCCGCTGACCCGAACCGCGTGCGCACCGAACTGCTCCATGACGAGATCGTCGTGGAATCCATGGGCGGTGACACCATCGACGTGGAAGTTTCGGCCAAGACCGGCCTGAACCTCGACCGCCTGCTGGAAATGATCCTGCTGCAGTCGGAAGTTCTGGAACTGCGCGCCAACCCGGAGCGCACCGCCGAAGGTCTCGTCATCGAAGCCCAGCTCGACAAGGGCCGTGGTCCGGTGGCAACCGTTCTGGTGCAGAAGGGCACCCTGCGCGTTGGTGACATTCTTGTCGCCGGCGGCGAGTGGGGCAAGGTCCGCGCGATGCTGGACGAGGACGGCAACCAGGTGAAGGAGGCAGGTCCCTCCAAGCCGGTCGAAATCCTCGGCTTCCAGGGCACGCCGGACGCCGGTGACCAGGTCGCCGTGGTCGAGAACGAGGCCCGTGCCCGCGAGATCGTGGACTACCGCCAGCGTCAGAAGCGCGAGAAGCTGTCCGTGCTGAAGGCCGGTTCGCGCGGCTCGCTGGAGCAGATGATGAGCCGTCTGCAGAGCGGCGGCCGCAAGGACTTCCCGCTGGTGGTCAAGGCGGACGTGCAGGGTTCGGCGGAAGCCATCGCCCATGCGCTGGAGAAGCTCGGCAACGACGAAGTCGGCGCCCGCATCCTCCTGTCCGGCGTTGGCGGCATCACCGAGAGCGACGTCACGCTGGCGACCGCCTCGAATGCCTCGATCATCGCCTTCAACGTGCGCGCCAACAAGCAGGCCCGTGAAGCGGCCGAGCGTGAAGGCATCGAGATCCGCTACTACAACATCATCTACGACCTCGTGGATGACGTGAAGGCGGCGATGTCCGGCATGCTGGCTCCCGAGCGGCGCGAAACCTTCATCGGTTATGCCGAGATCCGCGAGATCTTCGACATCACCAAGGTGGGCAAGGTGGCAGGCTGCCTTGTCACGGAAGGTATCGTCGAGCGCGGCGCCGAAGTCCGCCTCATCCGCGACAACGTCGTGGTGCACGAAGGCAAGCTGGGCACGCTCAAGCGCTTCAAGGATGACGTCAAGTCTGTCGAATCCGGTCAGGAATGCGGCATGAACTTCGTCAACTTCCAGGACATGCGCGTCGGCGATGTCATCGAGTGCTTCCGCGTCGAGCAGATCGCCCGCACGCTGTAAGGCAAGCGCCAGGCCCGGCGGCATCCGCCGGGCATCGAGCCAGATGAAATGCTGGCAGGATTGCACGCCGGCGCGAGGAGCTTCCTTTGCGCCGGCGGTTTGTTTTCGCAGGGCACCGGCCGTCCCCGGTGGGCCTGTTTGAGTGGATGACCCAATGGCCAGAACATCAGGAGAGGGCGCCGGCATGCCCTCGCAGCGCCAGCTTCGCGTCGGCGAAATCGTGCGCAAGGAACTGTCGGAAATCCTTACCCGCGGCCAGCTGTCCGACCCGGACTTGGACGGGGTGATCATCACCATCCCGGAAGTGCGGATGACGCCGGATCTGCGTCTGGCCACCTGCCTGATCATGCCGCTGGGCGGCCAGAACGGCGACAAGGTGGTGAAGGCGCTGAACCGCAGTGCCAAGTACTTCCGCGGCCAGGTGTCCCGCCGCATGACCATGAAATTCATGCCGGACCTGCGCTTCATCCTCGACACCCGCTTTGACGATGACGACCGCATTGGCGCGCTGCTGCATACACCCGATGTGAAGCGCGACATTGCAGACGGCGATGACGAAGACGGTGAAGAGCGCGAGGATTGAACCGCGCCCTTTGGTCCATCCGGAATTTCAGGAAACAAACATGTCCCGTCCGCAGAAGCAGCGCCGCCCGCGCAACGCCATTGACGGCTGGCTGGTGCTCGACAAGCCCTATGGCCTGACCTCCAATGACGCCCTGTCGCGCCTGAAGCGCATCCTGCATCCGGAAAAGGTGGGCCATGCCGGCACGCTGGACCCGCGTGCCTCCGGCTGCCTGCCGATTGCCTTTGGCGAAGCGACCAAGACCGTGCCCATGGTGATGAACGGGCGCAAGATCTACCGCTTTGAAGTCACCTGGGGCGCGGAAACCAACACGGACGACACCGAGGGCGAGGTCATCGCCACCTCGGATGTGCGGCCGGATGCAGCCGCCATCGGCGCCGTGCTGCCGGAATTCACCGGCACCATCCTGCAGGTGCCGCCGAAATTCTCGGCCATCAAGGTGGACGGCGAGCGCGCCTATGATCTTGCCCGCGACGGCGAGGACGTGGAGCTGGAAGCCCGGCCCATCGACGTCCACCGCCTGACGCTGGTGGACATGCCGGACGCGGACCGCGCCGTCTTCGAGGCAGAATGCGGCAAGGGCACCTATGTGCGGGCTCTGGCGCGCGACCTTGGCCGCCGTCTTGGCACCTGCGGCCATGTCACCGAGCTGCGCCGCCTGCTGGTCGGGCCTTTTGGCGAAGCGGACATGGTGACGCTGGAGGAGCTGAACGAAGCTGCCGAAGAGGCGGAAGGCAATGTGGAGGCCCTGATGGACTTCCTGCTGCCCGTGCGCGAGGCGCTGGAGGACCTGCCGGAAGTGCCGGTCAGCAGCGACGATGCCGCCCGCATCCGCCAGGGCATGGCGGTGCTGCTGCGCGGGCGCAATGCGCCGCTGTCCTGCGATCTGGCCTTCGCCAGCCATGGCGGCACGCCGGTGGCGCTCGGCTTCATTGACAAGGGCCGGTTCCAGCCTTCGCGCATTCTTCACCTTTAGGAACGGCGGGGTGCGGCCTTTCAAGATTCTTCTGGAATTTGCAGGCCGTCTCCGTCATATTCCCGCGCAATCGGGCCAATGATGGCACCGATCCCTTCTGCCCGACCTTTGCTGGACGACATCCCGGCCCTGGCTGAACGGCAGGAGCGGCACACGGTGGCCACGCGCCACCAATATATAGCTGGCACGGCCAGCTTCATCCCATGAAAGGACATACCGATGTCGATCACTGCAGAGCGCAAGGCGCAGCTCATCAAGGAATATGGCATCAAGGAAGGTGACACCGGTTCTCCGGAAGTGCAGGTCGCCGTTCTGACCGAACGGATCAACAACCTGACCGAACACTTCAAGGGACACGGCAAGGACAACCATTCCCGCCGTGGCCTGCTGAAGATGGTGGCCCTGCGCCGTTCCCTGCTCGACTACCTGAACCGCAAGGACGAAGGGCGTTACAACACGCTGATCGGCCGCCTCGGGATCCGTCGCTAAGGATAACAAGGAAACGCGGTGGGTGGATTTGCCCGCCGCGTTTGCTTATAGGAAGTCTCATGACAGTCATGGGGCAGGATCGCCGGATGCTCTCCCGGAAGTGCCAAGGGGCACGGGAAGCGTCTTGCCGTCTTGCCCATGATCTGTCCCCGGTAACCGGCCCATCCGGGGCCAGCCGGAAACCGCCCGCATGCCAAGGGGCTGCGGACGCATATGTAAGGACATTGCATGTTCAATATTCATCGTGTTGAAGTCGACTGGGCAGGCCGCCCGCTCGTGCTCGAGACCGGCAAGGTTGCCCGTCAGGCTGACGGCGCCGTGATGGCCACCTATGGCGAGACTAAGGTGCTGGCCACTGTCGTGTCCGCCAAGGAGCCGAAGCCCGGTCAGGACTTCTTCCCGCTCACCGTCAACTACCAGGAAAAGGCCTTCGCGGCCGGCAAGATCCCGGGTGGCTACTTCAAGCGTGAAGGCCGTCCGTCCGAGCACGAGACCCTGACCTCGCGCCTGATCGACCGCCCGATCCGCCCGCTCTTCGCCGACGGCTACAAGAACGACACCCAGGTGATCGTAACCGTCCTGTCGCATGACATGGAAAACGCCCCGGACATCCTCGCCATGGTCGCAGCCTCTGCTGCCCTGACCCTGTCGGGCGTTCCGTTCATGGGCCCGATCGGCGGCGCCCGCGTCGGCTATATCAATGGCGAATACGTGCTGAACCCGGCCGTTGACACCATGGCCGATTCGCTGCTCGACCTCGTCGTCGCCGGCACCAATGACGCCGTTCTGATGGTGGAATCCGAAGCCAAGGAACTGAACGAAGACATCATGCTCGGCGCCGTGATGTTCGGTCACCGCGGTTTCCAGACCGTGATCGACGCCATCATCAAGCTGGCCGAGACCGCAGCCAAGGAGCCGCGCGCTCTCAACCTGCCGGATCACTCCGAACTCTATGGCAAGATCAAGGGCATCGCTGCCGCCGATCTGACCGCCGCCTACAAGATCACCTCCAAGACCGAGCGCAAGAACGCCGTTGACGCGGCCAAGGCCAAGGTCGTGGAAGCCGTCATCACCAACGGCGGCGACGCAGCTCCGGCTGGCACCGTTGTCGGCGAGCTGTTCAAGAAGCTGGAAGCCGAGATCGTTCGCGGCGCCATCATCGAGACCGGCCACCGCATCGACGGCCGCGACCTGAAGACCGTCCGTCCGATCGTCTCGGAAGTCGGCATTCTGTCGCGTGCACACGGCTCGGCCCTGTTCACCCGTGGTGAAACCCAGGCCATGGTCGTTGCCACCCTCGGCACCGGCGAAGACGAGCAGTTCGTTGACGCGCTGGAAGGCACCTACAAGCAGCACTTCATGCTGCACTACAACTTCCCGCCCTATTCCGTGGGCGAGACGGGCCGCATGGGCTCGCCGGGCCGCCGTGAAATCGGCCATGGCAAGCTGGCATGGCGCGCCATCCACCCGATGCTGCCGAACCACCACGAGTTCCCCTACACCCTGCGCGTCGTCTCCGAGATCACCGAGTCCAACGGCTCGTCCTCGATGGCAACCGTCTGCGGCACCTCGCTGGCGCTGATGGATGCAGGCGTTCCGCTGAAGGCTCCGGTGGCCGGTATCGCCATGGGTCTCATCAAGGAAGGCGACAAGTTCGCCGTTCTGTCCGACATTCTCGGCGATGAAGACCACCTTGGCGACATGGACTTCAAGGTGGCCGGCACCTCCAACGGCGTCACCTCGCTGCAGATGGACATCAAGATCGACGGCATCACCGAAGAGATCATGAAGGTCGCTCTGGACCAGGCCCGTGACGGCCGCATCCACATCCTCGGCGAAATGTCCAACGCGCTCACCGAAGCCCGTTCGGAACTCGGCGAACATGCGCCGCGCATCGAAGTGCTGAAGATCCCGGTCGACAAGATCCGTGAAGTGATCGGTTCAGGCGGCAAGGTCATCCGCGAGATCGTGGAAAAGACCGGCGCCAAGATCAACATCGAGGACGACGGCACCGTCAAGGTGGCTTCCTCTGACGGCAAGGCGATCAAGGCTGCGATCAACTGGATCAACTCCATCGCCGCTGAGCCGGAAATCGGCATGATCTACGAAGGCACGGTCGTGAAGTGCGTCGATTTCGGCGCCTTCGTGAACTTCTTCGGCGCCAAGGACGGCCTCGTCCACATCTCCCAGCTCGCCCCGCAGAAGGTCGCCAAGGTCACCGACGTGATCAAGGAAGGCGACAAGGTGTGGGTCAAGCTCATGGGCTTCGACGAGCGCGGCAAGGTCCGCCTGTCCATGAAGGTTGTCGATCAGGCAACCGGCAAGGAAATCGAGAAGGAAAAGGAAGCGGAATAATCCGCTTTCACATCCTGAAAGACATGGGACCCGGGCCGCAAGCCCGGGTCTTTTCTTTTGCCCGGCGGCGCCAGGCAGGTTTGACCTGCGCTGCCGCTGCGTCCCTTGCAGCCTGCGGCACTCTCGCGTCCCTCCCGCGTATGCGGACAAGGCACCCCGGGCACGAATACACGTGGCCCGGGCACACAGCTTCACCGCCACAAGCCCTTTCGCGCGCCCCTCCCGCCTGATATATCGGGCCGGAAACAAATTCAGGAACACACATGAGCCAGATGCGTCTTGTCGTCGTCGGGGCTGCCGGCCGGATGGGCCAGGCCCTTGTGCGCGCCATCACCGCCATGGAAGGCAGCGTGCTTGCTGCCGCCATCGAACGGGAAGGCTCACCGGCCCTCGGCAAGGACGCTGGCGAGCTTGCCGGTCTCGGGCCCCTCGGCGTCAGGATCACGGATGATCCGCTGACCGCCTTTGCCGCTGCCGAAGGCGTGCTGGATTTCACCGCTCCCAAGGCCAGCCTGCATTTTGCCGAACTCGCCGCCCAGGCGCGCATCGTGCATGTCATCGGCACCACCGGCTGGACGGATGAAGACCTGCCGAAGCTGGAGGCTGCCGCCCGCCATGCCCGGCTCGTCAAGTCCGGCAACATGAGCCTTGGTGTCAACCTGCTGGCGGCGCTGGTGAAGAAGGCCGCTGCGGCCCTTGGCCCCGATTACGATCTGGAAATCGTCGAGATGCACCACCGCCACAAGGTGGATGCCCCCTCCGGCACAGCGCTGCTGCTGGGCGAGGCTGCAGCCGAAGGGCGCGGCATAGGCCTGGCGGAGCATTCGGTGCGGGTGCGCGACGGCCATACCGGCCCGCGTGAGGCCGGTACCATCGGCTTTGCCACCCTGCGCGGCGGTTCTGTCGTCGGCGACCACACCGTCATCCTCGCCGGTGAGGGCGAGCGGGTCGAACTGACCCACAAGGCGGAAGACCGCCAGATCTTTGCCCGTGGTGCAGTCAGGGCGGCCCTGTGGGCGCGCGACCGCAAGCCGGGCCTTTACTCCATGGCCGACGTGCTCGGCCTCAACGACTGACAGACCTTCAGAAATTCAAGGAGATCGGTGCATGGAACGTCTCTTGGTGCTCGTCCGCCACGGCCAGAGCGAATGGAACCTCAAGAACCTCTTCACCGGCTGGAGGGACCCGGACCTGACCGAACAGGGCATCGGTGAAGCCAAGGCCGCCGGCGGCAAGCTGCGCGACATGAAGCTGAAGTTCGACGTCGCCTTCACCTCGGACCTGACCCGCGCGCAGCACACGCTGAAGCTCATCCTTGCCGAACTCGGCCAGGACGGTCTGGAGACGATCCGCGATCAGGCCCTGAACGAGCGCGACTATGGCGACATCACCGGCATGAACAAGGATGAAGCCCGCGAGAAGTTCGGCGAGGAGCAGGTGCACATCTGGCGCCGCTCCTTCGACGTGCCCCCTCCGGGCGGCGAGAGCCTGAAGATGACGGCCGAGCGCGTTCTGCCCTATTACCGCGCCGAAATCCTGCCGCGCGTCATGGAAGGCACCCGCGTCATCGTTGCCGCCCACGGCAACTCCCTGCGCGCGCTGATCATGGAACTGGAAAAGCTGACGCCGGAACAGATCCTCAAGCGCGAACTCGGCACCGGCGCACCGGTCGTCTACCGTCTGGATGAAGACGGCCAGGTGGTCAGCGTCGAGGATCTGGCAGACTGATCCTCAGAGCGGCGCCGGCCACTGGCCTGCCGCAGAGCACATCCGGAAAGGCGCCCCAGCAAGGGCGCCTTTTTTGTTGGCACCGCCGCACAGCTGCAGCTTGACGGTTCGCCTTCCGGAAAATACTACTTCTGCGACGGTTTCTGGCAGTGAGAGCTGCCGGGATTAAAAGGGAACACGGTACGGACGACCCAATCAGGGGCCAAATCCGTGGCTGCCCCCGCAACTGTAAGCAGATGCCGGTCATTCTTGCGGCGCTTCCTCGGAAGCGCCGGGTCACTGCGCCAGTCCTCAACTGGTGCGGGAAGGCAAATGACCAGCCTGAGATCTGTGAGCCAGGAGACCTGCCGTCATGTGAAATCCAGATGCTTGAGCGGGGATGCTCAAGGAGGATCAAAATGACGGTATTCCAGCCTCAGGCCTTCGGGCCTGCAAGACGTTTTGCTGCCCTTTCCTCCGGGGGGCATGCGCTTCCCTGCCTTCCCGGTCCTGCGCTGGCTCCAGCCGCTTCAGCGGACTGCTGTCTGGTCCGCGCGGAGCTTGAGCATTTCAAGGCGTGATGCACCCGCATTGCGGCGCCTTGACATGACATCTGCCCAAAGGAAGGAAACCTCCCGTGCTTCTGCGCAATTTTGCTGCCGCCGCAGGCCTTGCTGCCTGCGCATCTTTCGCCCTGCCTGGCGCCGCTCACGCCGGAAAGACCCAGTATCCGCTGACGCTGGAGAACTGCGGCAAGGAACTGACCTTCACCAAGGCACCGGAGCGGACCGTCTCCGTGGGTCAGAGCACCACCGAGATTCTCTATCTGCTGGGACAGGCGGACAAGATCACCGGGACAGCCCTTTGGATCGGCCCGGTTATTGAGGGCTATGAGGAGGTCAACGCCATGGTGCCGCGCCTTGCAGACAATGCGCCGAGCTTTGAAAGCGTGACGGGAGCCCGGCCGGAGCTGGTGACCACCCAGTTTCAGTGGCAGATCGGCCCGCAGGGCGTCGTTGCCACTGTGGAACAGTTCGAGGAACTGGGGATCACCGTCTACACCTCTCCGGCCGATTGCACCGGCAAGGACAATTCTGCCGGTGATGACGGGCTGCGCAAGGCCAGCTTCTCCATGGACCTGATCTACCAGGAGATCGATGACCTCGCCCGCATCTTCGATGTCGAGGACAGGGGCGCTGCCCTGATCGCAGAGCTGAAGGAGCGGGAGGAGGCCGCACGCCGGAAGATCGGAGCCGTCAATGGCGAAGTCTCGGCGGTCTTCTGGTTCTCGAGTGCCGATCTGGCGATCGACCCTTACGTGGCGGGCCAGAAGGGCGCACCCGGCTATATGACCGCGAGCCTCGGCCTGAAGAATGTAATCGAGAGCGACGAAGAGTGGCCGACCGCCGGCTGGGAGACGATTGCCCGGTCCAACCCCACGGTGATCGTCGCCGGCAAGATGGACCGCCGCCGGTTCCCCGCCGATGACGTGGAGCTGAAGCAGAAGTTCCTCAAGGAGGATCCGGTCACCAGCCTGATGCCTGCGGTCAAGGAAGGACGGATCATCGTCATGGATGCGCAGGCCATGAACCCGACGATCCGCACCATCGAAGGCATGGAAGTGCTGGCCGATGCGCTGGCTGGCTTCGGCCTCGCCAAGTGATGACGCTTCCTTTCCACGCCGGAAAATGGGGAGGCGGTGCGCTTGGCACCGTCTCTCTCATTGCAGCTCTTGCCGCCGGGGCTGCCATTGGCGAGACCTCCATCCCGGTTGATACCGTCTTCCAGACGGCCGCCAACCGGCTCTGGGCAGCCGGCTATGTCCTTGACCCGATCGACGAAGGGGTGATCTGGAACTACCGGGTCGCCCGTGCCGTGGCTGCTGCGGCCTGCGGGGCATCCCTGGCCTTGTGCGGGGCAATCCTCCAGTCGCTGCTGCGCAATGCCCTGGCCGACCCCTACATCCTTGGCATCTCGGCGGGAGCCTCCACCGGTGCGGTCAGTGTTGCCATTCTCGGGCTCGGGGGCGGGCTGCTGTCCCTTCCCCTCGGGGCCTTTGCCGGTGCGCTCACGGCCTTCGGCCTGGTCAGCCTGCTGGCCGTCCTCGCCGGGCGCAGCAGTGCCGCCGTGATTCTGGCTGGTATCGCCTGTTCGCAGCTTTTCAACGCGGTCACATCCTTCATCGTCACCAAGTCGGCGACGGCCGATCAGGCACGCGGCATCATGTTCTGGCTGCTCGGCAATCTTTCGGGCGTGCGCTGGCCGGATGCCGGGCTGGCCGTGCCGGTGGCCCTGGCCGGTTTCCTCGTCTGCCTGCTTCATGCAAGGCATCTGGACGCCTTTGCCTTCGGAACCAACGCCGCCGCATCTGCCGGGGTTCCTGTGCGCCGGGTCTACATAATCCTGATCGCCACGGCGGCCATCATGACCGCCGTCATGGTCAGCATAGCCGGGTCGATCGGCTTCGTCGGACTGGTCATTCCCCATGCCGCCCGGCTTCTGGTTGGCGTCCGGCATGGGCTGCTGCTGCCGGTTTCGGCCTGGCTCGGTGCGGTGTTCATGATCTTTGCCGACATTCTGTCGCGAATCCTGATCCCCGGTCAGGTGCTGCCCATCGGCGTGATGACCGCCCTTGCCGGAGCGCCTGCCTTTGCCCTTCTCCTGATCCACAGGCCAGTGACACGATGATGCTGACAGCTCATGACCTGACATGGCGCGCGCAAGGCCGCCTCATCAACGACAAGGTCAGCCTTGATCTCGCAGAAGGCGAGTTTCTGGGCATTGCCGGACCGAACGGCTCGGGGAAATCGACCCTTCTGTCCATGCTCGCGGGGCTGCGCAAGCCCGCGTCCGGACATGTGACCGTCATGGGCACGCCCATGACGGATTTGTCCCGGCGTGACATTGCGCGCCGGATTGCCGTGGTCGAGCAGCATGCGGAGACCACCGAGCGGCTGACCGCGCGCCAGGTCGTGGAGCTTGGCCGCACCCCGCATCTCAGCATTCTGCGGCAATGGTCCGGCGAGGACGATGCCATCGTCTCGGACGCAATCGCGTCGGCCGGCATGCAGGATTTCGAGACACGGGAATGGCTGACCCTCTCCTGCGGGGAAAAGCAGCGGCTGCAGATCGCCCGTGCCCTGGCACAGCAGCCGGCGGTCCTCATCCTGGATGAACCCACCAATCACCTCGACATCGAGCACCAGATCGGCCTGCTGGATCTTGTCAGCTCGCAGAGGCTCAGCGTCATTGCCGCGCTGCATGACCTCAATCACGCGGCCATGTTCTGCGACCGGCTGATCGTGATGGACGCTGGCCGGATCGCTGCGCAGGGCTGTCCCGGCAGCATTCTCACCCCCGATCTTCTGGCCAGGGTCTTCAAGGTCGAGGCCACGGTGGAAACAGGACCGGAGGGCGAGTGCCATATCCGGTATGCCCGGCCATCCAGCCGCCGCCGCAAACACCCGCTTCAAGGAGCCGCAGCATGATGATGCGCAGCCTCGCCCGCACCCTTTTCCTCAGCTTTGTTTCTGCCCAGTCCCTGCTCGTGGCAAGCACCGCCGCAACCCGCGCCGGGACTGTCGACGTCCAGATGCTGAACCGGGGCGCCCATGGCTCCATGGTGTTCGAGCCCGATTTCGTGCAGATCGCGCCGGGCGATACGGTGACCTTCCGGGTTGGCCACAAGAGCCACAATGCCGCTTCCATTGCCACAATGGTGCCCGAGGGCTTTGCCGGTTTCACCGGCAAGATCAACGAGGAGATTTCCATCACCTTTGATCAACCGGGGCTCTATGGCATCAAATGCTCACCGCACTATACCATGGGCATGGTGATGGTGATTCGGGTTGGCGATGCCGCCCGGCCCGAGGGCTTCCCGGATCCAAGCGTTCCCCCCGCTTCCCTCAAGCGCTTTGAAGAGATTTTGGCCCGCTCCGGCCTCTGAGCCAGATAACTACATGTTGTGGGTATCCTGTGTCGGCTCACATAGGGATTGATAAAAATCGAATCTGCGCTATGTTGAGTCCTGTTCAGGGTTCTCCGGCGGAAACGCCGATGAGCTAAGACGGGAACAGGGTGAACCCGGCGGAAATCCGGCAATTCCCAGGCTGCCCCCGCAACTGTGAACGGTGAGCGTTCGTCCCATTCTGCCACTTGGCCGCAAGGCTTGGGAAGGCGGGGCGGCGTGATGACCCGTGAGCCAGGAGACCTGCCTTGAGCGTAACGTCCACCGGCGGGGTGCCGGAGGGGTGTGGTCAGTTCATGTCCGGCTCTGCCGGGCTGTCCGCTCCCTCTGGTCCGTGCCATCTGCTTCGGCAGCAGTGCTTCGGGGTGCAGGCATGATCAAGAGAGCCGTTTTCGAGTTTCCGCCCGGGTAGTCACCTGCGGCCCGTTTTCCTCCGCTCCACCGGATTGCTCCGGGTGCCGCAGCGCGGGAATTGTCCTTGAGTTTTTATCTGCCTCCGGCTGCGCAGAAGCGTGGCCGAACCCTTTGTCACGTCCGTCATATGAGGATCGACCGATGACCGTCACCGTCTACAGCAAGCCCGCCTGCGTCCAGTGCAATGCCACCACCCGCGCCCTGGAGCGCAAGGGCATCGACTACACGCTGGTGGACATTTCCGAAGACACGGCGGCCTATGACTACGTGACCGGCCTTGGCTACCGTCAGGTGCCGGTGGTTGTCGCCGGTGAAAACCACTGGGCCGGTTTCCGTCCGGACCTGATCGGCGGCCTCGGCTGAACCACTGAAGGGCGCATGCACCATGGGCAGGCTCGTCTATTTTTCCAGCACGTCGGAAAACACCCGCCGCTTCGTCGAGAAGCTCGGGACTGACGCCATCCGCCTGCCCGTGGACGCCAGCGCGCCCGTGCCCCTCGTGAGCGAGCCCTTCGTGCTGGTGACGCCGACCTATGGCGGCGGCACGGCGAAGGGCGCGGTGCCGAAACCGGTGATCCGCTTTCTCAACGAGGAGCAGAACCGCAAGCTCATCCGCGGCGTCATCGCAGCGGGCAACACCAATTTCGGCGAAGGCTATGCCATCGCCGGCAACATCATTTCCGCCAAGTGCAACGTGCCGTTCCTCTACAGGTTCGAGCTTCTGGGCACGGCGGAGGATGTCGAGAACGTCACCCTCGGACTGGAACGGTTTTGGACATGCTAGACACGGATTCCCCGCAGGACGCGGGCGCAAAGACCCACTCCGCAGCCGTTGCCCCGGCTTCCGGCGGCAGCAATGCCCGCCAGTCCACGGCGCTGGACTATCACGCGCTGAACGCGATGCTGAACCTCTATGATGATGAGGGGAAGATCCAGTTCGAGAAGGACCGCGAGGCCGCGCGCCAGTATTTCCTCTCGCATGTGAACCAGAACACAGTCTTCTTCCATAACCTGAAGGAGAAGCTCGATTATCTGGTTACCGAAGGCTACTACGAGCCCGAGGTTCTGGCGCAGTATTCCTTCGAGTTCGTGCGCGACCTATTTGACGCAGCCTATGCAAAGAAGTTCCGCTTTCCGACCTTCCTTGGCGCCTTCAAGTATTACACGTCCTACACGCTGAAGACGTTTGACGGTAAGCGCTATCTGGAGCGTTACGAGGACCGCGTCTGCATGGTGGCGCTGGCGCTGGCGCGCGGCGACGAAGCCCTGGCCATGGCGATGATGGAAGAGATCATCACCGGCCGCTTCCAGCCGGCAACGCCGACCTTCCTCAACGCGGGCAAGAAGAGCCGTGGCGAGCTGGTGTCCTGCTTCCTGCTGCGCATCGAAGACAACATGGAGTCCATCGGCCGGTCGATCAACTCGGCGCTGCAGCTGTCCAAGCGCGGCGGCGGCGTGGCCCTGTGCCTGACGAACCTGCGCGAATCGGGCGCGCCCATCAAGCACATCGAGAACCAGTCTTCCGGCGTCATTCCGGTGATGAAGCTGCTGGAAGACAGCTTCTCCTATGCCAACCAGCTGGGTGCCCGTCAGGGCGCGGGCGCGGTCTATCTCAACGCCCACCACCCGGACATCATGCGCTTCCTCGACACCAAGCGCGAGAATGCGGACGAGAAGATCCGCATCAAGACCCTGTCGCTGGGTGTCGTCGTGCCGGACATCACCTTCGAGCTCGCCCGCAACAACGAGGACATGTACCTGTTCTCGCCCTATGACGTGGAGCGGGTCTATGGTGTGCCCTTCTCCGAGATTTCGGTGACGGAAAAGTACCGCGAGATGGTCGAGGACGCGCGCATCCGCAAGTCCAAGATCAAGGCCCGCGAGTTCTTCCAGATCATCGCCGAGATCCAGTTCGAGAGCGGCTATCCCTACCTCATGTTCGAGGACACGGTGAACCGCGCCAACCCGATTGCCGGCCGCATTTCCATGAGCAACCTGTGCTCGGAAATCCTGCAGGTGAGCGAGGCGAGCCTCTATGAGGAGGATCTGTCCTATTCGCACCTCGGCAAGGACATTTCCTGCAATCTCGGCTCGCTGAACATCGCCAAAACGATGGATTCGGATGATTTCGGCCGCACGGTCGAAACCTCCATCCGCGCCCTGACGGCGGTTGCCGAGATGAGCAACATCACCTCCGTGCCCTCCATCGCCCGCGGCAATGCGGAGAGCCATGCCATCGGCCTTGGCCAGATGAACCTGCACGGCTATCTCGCCCGCGAGCGCATTTTCTACGGCTCGGAAGAAGGCATCGACTTCACCAACATTTACTTCTACGCCGTGACCTATCACGCCATCCGTGCGTCGAACCGCCTGGCTGTTGAAAAGGGCCGCAGCTTCAAGGGCTTCGAGAAGTCCAAGTATGCTTCCGGCGAATATTTCGACAAGTACACGGATCAGGTCTGGGCACCGAAGACGGAGCGCGTGGCGCAGCTTTTCGCTGATGCCGGGATCCATATCCCGACGCAGGACGACTGGCGCGCCCTCAAGGCCGAGGTGATGGCAGGTGGGCTCTATAACCAAAACCTGCAGGCCGTGCCGCCCACCGGCTCGATCTCCTACATCAACCACTCGACCTCCTCGATCCATCCGATCGTGTCGAAGATCGAGATCCGCAAGGAAGGCAAGATCGGCCGCGTCTATTATCCGGCGCCCTACATGTCGAACGAGAACCTCGACTATTATCAGGATGCCTACGAGATCGGGCCGGAGAAGATCATCGACACCTATGCCGCGGCCACCCAGCACGTGGATCAGGGCCTGTCGCTGACGCTGTTCTTCCGCGACACGGCCACCACCCGCGACATCAACCGGGCGCAGATCTACGCCTGGAAGCAGGGCATCAAGACCATCTATTACATCCGCCTGCGCCAGATGGCTCTGGACGGCACGCAGGTTCAGGGCTGCGTGTCCTGCACTCTCTAATACCAAGGCTCTGAGATGCTGACGCATCACGCCTTGAAAATGCTCAAGCGCCGCAAGGGCTTGACCAGCACTCAATGAGGCAAGCTCGTCGAGTGCTGGTATAAGCCTCCGGTCCGTGGAGAAAGCATCATGAACATGCACATCAAGCCCGCCTCCCGCGTGCGCGCCATCAACTGGAACCGCATCGAGGACGACAAGGATCTGGAAGTCTGGAACCGCCTGACCGGCAATTTCTGGCTGCCGGAGAAAGTTCCGCTGTCCAACGACATCCAGTCCTGGGCCACCCTTCGCCCGGAAGAGCAGCGCCTGACCATCCGCGTCTTCACCGGCCTCACCCTGCTGGACACGATCCAGAATGGCGTCGGCGCGGTGACGCTGATGGAAGATGCCGTCACCCAGCATGAAGAGGCGGTTCTGTCGAACATCTCCTTCATGGAAGCGGTGCATGCGCGCTCCTATTCCTCCATCTTCTCCACCCTGTGCCTGACGCCGGACGTGGACGAGGCCTACCGCTGGTCGGAGGAGAACGAGTTCCTGCAGCGCAAATCCGCGCTGATCATGGAGCAATACGGGAGCGGCGATCCGCTGAAGAAGAAGATTGCCTCGGTCTTCCTCGAGAGCTTCCTGTTCTACTCGGGCTTCTATCTGCCGATGTACTGGTCGAGCCGCGCCAGACTGACCAACACCGCGGACCTCATCCGCCTGATCATCCGCGACGAAGCGGTGCATGGCTATTACATCGGCTACAAGTTCCAGCGCGCGCTGGACCGGGAGCCGGAAGCCCGCCGTCAGGAGATCAAGGACTTCGCCTTTGACCTGCTGCTGGAGCTTTACGACAACGAGACCCGCTACACCGAAGAGCTTTACGACGGTGCGGGCCTGACCGAGGACGTGAAGAAGTTCCTGCATTACAACGCCAACAAGGCGCTGATGAACCTGGGCTATGAGGCCCTGTTCCCGGCGGAAGCCTGCAAGGTGAACCCGGCGATCCTCTCGGCCCTCTCGCCGAATGCCGACGAGAACCATGACTTCTTCTCCGGCTCCGGCTCGTCCTATGTCATCGGCAAGGCCGTGGCGACGGAAGACGAAGACTGGGATTTCTGAGCCCCGGCCAGAGGCTTGGATGATTGCAGGGCCTTACGCTGCCGCGTGAGGCCCTGATCTTTTTCAAGCTGCGGCTTGCGGCGTCACAAGCCTTCCCGGCCCCTGAAGCGGCGCTGATAGCCGGGGTCATAGAGCGCGCTTTCGCGGAACTCCTTGGCGCCAAGCCCGTGGCCCACAAAGATCAGTGCCGTGCGCTCGATCGGGTTTTCGGCCACTTTCGCGCAGATATCCGCCAGCGTGCCGGAGACGATCCGCTCGTCCGGCCAGGACGCCTTGACGACGATGGCAACCGGGCAATCTGCGCCATAGAGCGGGATCAGCTCCGCCACCACCCTATCGAGCGCATGGATGGCGAGGTGGATTGCCAGTGTCGCGCCGGTGGCGCCAAACCGGTCCAGCGTTTCCCCCTCCGGCATGGGCGAGGCCCGGCCTGACACGCGGGTCAGCACAAGGCTCTGGGCCTCGGCCGGGATCGTCAGCTCGCGCCCGAGCGCCGCCGCCGCCGCCGCGAAGGCAGGCACGCCCGGCGTCATCGTATAGCCGATGCCCAGCCGGTCCAGCCGCCGGATCTGCTCGGCCACCGCGCTCCAGACCGAGAGGTCACCTGAGTGCAGGCGGGCAACATCCTGCCCGTTTTGAGAGGCACGCAGGAACTCGGCCTCGATCTCGTCCAGCGACAGCGGCGCCGTGTCGATGATCCGCGCACCTTCCGGGCAGAAGGCCAGCAGCTCTTGCGAGACGAGAGACCCGGCATAAAGGCAGACCGGGCAGCTTTCGATCAGGCAGCGGCCCCGGACAGTGATCAGATCAGCCGCGCCCGGACCTGCGCCGATAAAATGGACCTTCATCATTCTTCCTCTTTGATTGGGTCTGCAGCCGCACCCGGCTTCGTCCAGCTCCATTGGGTGACGGGCATGGCCGGCCGCCAGCCGTGCATCGAGCCGATGGGTGAGGCGCGGGCGATTTCAATGCGCGTCAGCGAGCCGCCGTTGCGGGCATGCAGGGCAAGAAGCACCGCTTCCATCTCTGTCGTCACCGCATTGGCCACAAGCCGGCCGCCCGGCTTCAGCCGTTCGATGACCGTTTCCATGACGCCGGGGTTCGTGCCACCACCGCCAACAAAGACGGCATCAGGCGCAGGCAGATCCGCGAGCAATGCTGGCGCTTCACCCTCAATGACCTGCAGGCCGGGCACGCCGAAGCTTGCGGCATTGCGGCGGATGCGGGAGGCGCGTTCGCCATCGCTTTCGATGGCAATGGCCCTGAGTGAAGCATCAGCCAGCATCCATTCGATGCTGACCGAACCCGAGCCGCCGCCCACGTCCCAAAGCAGTTCCCCGCGCCTCGGGGCAAGGGCGGAGAGGGTGAGCGCCCTGACCTCGCGCTTGGTGATCTGGCCATCATGCTCGAACAGGCTGTCATCCAAACCCGGCGCATAGGCCAGCACCCGCGCCCCCGGACCTGCCAGCACCTCGATGGCGCAGACATTCAGCGCATGGAAATCCTGAGGCGCAAAGGCCTCTGCCGTCTGGCGGCTGATGCGCTCCCTGTCCCCGCCCAGCGCCTCCAGCACATGGATGTGCGAGGCGCCGAAGCTATCCCCGGTGAGAAGGTCTGCGATGGCGGCAGGTCCGTGCTCATCCGAGGTCAGCGCAATTATGCGGGCGCCGGGATGGAGATGCGGGCGGATCAGCTCTACGGGGCGGCCATGCACGGATACACAGACCGTCTCCGCCAGCGCCCAGCCAAGGCGTGAGGCGGCAAGGCTGAAGGAAGACGGGTGCGGAATGACCCGCATCTCGCTCACCGGTATCCGCCGGGCCAGCGTCGCGCCTGCGCCATAAAGAAACGGGTCCCCGGAGGCCAGCACAACCACCGCCCGCCCGCGTTCGGCGGCAACGGCCTCGACCGAGCGCTCGAACGGGCTGAGCCAGGGGCGGGCTTCGCCGGTGATCACCGCCGCGGCCAGATCGAGATGCCGGACACCACCAAAGACCACTTCTGCCGCTGCGAGCGCTGCCTTGGCAGCCTCGCCAATGCCCGCTAAACCATCCTCACCGATGCCGATGATGGTCAGCCACGGGCGCACGGCGGATGAAAGAAGATCACGCTTGGACAAGAGTCATATCCTCATTCTGGCAGGCACGGCAGACGCGCGGGCACTGGCGGAACGGCTCGTGCAGCACCCCGGCCTGACAGTCACCCTGTCGCTTGCGGGCCGCACGCTGGATCCTGCCGCCCTGCCCGCACCGGTGCGCTCCGGCGGGTTTGGCGGGGCGGAGGGGCTTGCCGCCTATCTGCGGCAGGAGAATATCAGCCTGCTCATCGATGCCACCCATCCTTTCGCCCGGCGCATGACGGCCAATGCGGTGGAAGCAAGCCGGCAGACCGGAGTACCGCTGCTGAAGCTGGAGCGGCCCGCCTGGACGGCGCAGCCGGGGGACAACTGGACCCCGTTCCGCTCGATCCGGGAGGCGGTGGAAGCCCTCGGCGCCGTGCCACGCCGCGTCTTTCTCGCAACGGGGCGGCAGGGGGCTTCGGCCATCGAGGCCGCGCCGCAGCATCACTACCTGATCCGCAGCGTCGATCCCGTCGATCCGCCGCCTGCCGTGCCCTTTGCCCGGAACATTCTGGCGCGCGGCCCCTTCACGGTGGAGGCGGAACTGGATCTTCTGACCGGCCACGGCATCGAAGTCATCATCTGCAAGAACAGCGGCGGCGAAGCCACCTATGCCAAGCTGGAGGCCGCCCGCCGCCTTGGCCTTCCGGTGACGATGATCGAACGCAGTGCTCATGAGGCGCCCCTCAGTGCCGGCAGTGCCGATGAAGCCATGACCCTGATCAGTCACTGGCTTGAAGATGCTGCAAAGCGCGGCGTGTAGACGAGATCCGGCAGGCCCTCACGCGGCACGCGCCGTGTCTCCGCCGAGCCGATGATGACGCAGGTGGCCATATCCGCCATTCTGGCATGGGCCTCCGAGAGGGGAGCAACCACGATCCGCTCATCCGGGCGCCCCGCAGCGCGGCCGAAGATGACCAGCGTTTCCGGTTTCAGAACTTCGCGCAGCAGCTCGAAGGCCCGGTCCAGCTGCCAGGGCCGGGCCTTGCTGACCGGATTGTAGAAGGCCATGACGAACCCGGCTTCGGCGGCAAGGCGCAGCCGCTTTTCAATCAGCGGCCATGGCTTCAGGTTGTCGGACAGGGAAATGGCGCAGAAGTCATGGCCAAGCGGCGCGCCAATCCGGGCGGCGACGGCCAGCATGGCGGTGATGCCCGGCACGATGACGAGATCAACCTGCTTCCAGTTGTCCGGCCCATGCTCGATGGCCTCGCACACGGCAGCCGCCATGGCAAAGACGCCCGGATCACCGCCGGAGACCATACAGACCCGCTCGCCCCTCGCGGCTCTCTCCAGCGCATCGCGAGCACGGGCCAGCTCTTCCCGGTTGTCCGAAGCGATCCGCATCTGATCCGGGCGCAGGGTGAGCCGTTCCAGATAGGGCAGATAGCCGAGGAAGGCGGTTGAATCATCCACGGCAGCCTGGGCCTCCGGCGTCATCTGCAAGGGGTTGCCCGGCCCGGTGCCGATCACATAGAGGCGCCCGCTCATCGCAGCCCGCTCCAACCCGGCACGAGCACCAGCGAGAAATAGGGCGCCGCGTCATCCGGCTTGGCAGCCAGACGCACCACCTTTTCCGCCGCCATGGTGCCGCGCTCCACGTAGATCGCGTCCTCAAGGCGCCCGCAAGCCGCCAGCGCCCGCCGGACCTTCGGCAGGTTGCGGCCGATCTTCATGATCACCGCCGCCTCCGTATCGGCAAGCCGGCGCTGCAACTCCGCTTCTGCCATGGTGCCCGGCAGCACGGACAGAACGTCGTCCCCTTGCGCAATGGGAACGCCGGTGCGCGACCAGCAGCCGGACATCGCGGTGATACCGGGAATGACTTCGACTGCAAACCGGTCCGCCAGCCGCACATGCATGTGCATGTAGGAGCCGTAGAACATCGGATCGCCTTCGGACAGGACAGCGACCGTGCGGCCGGCATTCAGATGCGCGGCAATGGCCTCGGCCGACTCCTCGTAGAAGGCTTCAAGGCAGGAGGTATAGGCCGCCTCATGCTTGTCGATCTCAGTGGTGACCGGATAGTAGAGCGGCAGCTCTTCCACGCCCGGCCGGATCATGCTGTCCGCGATGCGACGGCCATTGCCGGTGCGCCCGGCCTTGGCGAACCAGGCGATCACATCCGCCTCACCCAATATGCGCACGGCCTTGACGGTCATCAGTTCCGGATCACCCGGCCCCGTTCCCACGCCGTAAAGGCGGCCGGGGGCAGCGTTCTGCGCACTCATAGGCCGGGCCTCGCCAGAGCGTTGACTGCGGCAGCCGTCATTGCGCTGCCGCCCAGCCGTCCGTGCACCGTGGCAAAGGGCACGCCCCAGGGGTTATCCGCCAGCGCTTCCTTGGACTCCGCCGCGCCGACAAATCCCACCGGCATGCCGATGATGGCTGCGGGCTTCGGCGCGCCATCGCGCAGCAACTCCAGCAGATAGAACAGCGCCGTCGGGGCATTGCCGATGGCGACGACCGAACCGGCGAGCCTGTCCAGCCAGAGCCGCATGGCCGCCGCCGAGCGGGTGTTGCCGATCTCAGCCGCCATCTCCGGCGTGCGCGGATCGCGCAAGGTGCAGATGACCTCATTGTTGGCCGGCAGACGGGCCGCGGTGACCCCGCGCGCGACCATTTCCGCATCACAGAACACCGGCGCGCCCGAAAGCAGCGCCTGACGCGCCGCAGACACGAAATCCGGTGAGAAGCTGAAATGCGCGGCGGCCTCGACCAGGCCGCAGGCATGAATCATCCGGACGGCAACATCCGCTTCAGCCACGGAGAACCGCGACAGGTCCGCCTCCGCGCGGATGATGGCGAAGGACTGCTCGTAGATGGCTGTCCCGTCCTTGATATAGTCGTAATGCATCATGCCCTTTCTGCCCCGGCCATGGCGAGGATGGCGGCTCCGCTTGCGCCGAGCACCTGCTGCGCTGTTTGCCCCGGTTGGCGGTTCAGTTCAATCCCGCGCTGCAGGCGGGGCAGAACTGTTTCCAGCCTCTGCGGAGAAAGCTGCAGGTCCGGCCGGCTGTCCGCCCGCCCGCCCAGCACGATGGCCGCCCCCTGCTCCGTGCCGGTGACCGTCAGCGCCGCCGCCTGCGGATGGGCGCAGCCCTTGGAACAGCCGGAAACATGAACGCGGCAGGAGCCGTCGAGCACACCCGGTTCTGCGGCTGAAGCGGCGCTGATGAGACGTTCCGCCTGCTGGCGGGTGTTGATCCTTGCCGCCGCACAAAAGCCGGTGCCGGGACAGGCGGAAATGAAATGCGCCGGATCAGACGGCGAGGTGATGAGCCCTTGCGCCGCGGCAAGCGCTGCGGCGGCTTCCACCGTCTCTTCCGTCAGCCCCAGCACCAGCAGCGCGTGATCCGGCGCAAGCCGGATTTCCGTGGCGCCAAGGCGCTGAAGCCCGGCCATCAGTGCTTCCAGCTCATCCGCGTGGATGCGGCCATAGGCGAGCCGGAGCGCCAGCACGAGGAGAGCGCCGCTGCGGATCACACCGGCCGGCCTGACCGGCGCGGGGAAGCCTGCCTCAGGACCTGCGCCGTCCTCGCTCCCCTCGATATCAGGGGCAATATCCCGCCCGCGTGCGTGGCCGCCGCGCTGCGACAGGGCGCGCAGCAGCTCCATCACCCGGGCCACTGCAGCTTCCTCCGGCAGAAGGGCAACGGGCTTTGCCGATCCGGCATCGCCCGCCAGTGCCACGCGCCAAAGCACGCCGCCCTCTGCCTTCACCGCATCGAGCCGGATGTCCGCGCTGGCCGTGGACAGGTTGAAACAGCCGCCGCCGTTGACCGTGATTGCCAATTTCGGCGCAAGGGCGAGCGGCGGAACATGGCTGGCAATGCCCTGCCGGATCGCTTCGGCAAGCTCTGTGGCATCCGCTGTTTCAGACGGATCAAGCCCGGACAGGGGCGGGACCTCGATGGCCGTGCCCGTGCGCGTCACGATGCCGGCTGCCTGCAACCCTTCGGCCAGCGGAGCGGCGCTCTCCAGCGTCAGGCCGCGAATCTGCAGATTGCCGCGCGCGGTCACCTCCAGAAGACCGTTGCCGGTGCGGCGGGCAAGCCCTGCCATCGTCATCCATCCGGCCGGGCTGAGGCCGGGCGCCTGCGGACGCAGCCGCACGAGAAGGCCATCGCCCGTGGCCATGGGCGCGGCCAGCGACGGGCACGCCCCCCGCCTGACCGGAACACGTGGAGCCTCCCCAACGGCCAGAGCCGGTGTCTTCAGCGCGCTCATGCCGCATCCTCCCGGTTCAGGGGGACGGTTTCATCCTGCGCCGTCAGACCGGATGCCGGGCGGCGGATGAGATAGGTGTCCATGATCCAGCCATGCTTTGCCCTTGCGGCCTGCCGCAGGCGGGAAATCTCCGCCGCCACGTCTCCCAGCCGGCCCGAGACGAGAATTTCCATCTCCGTGCCCAGATAGGCGCCCCAGAAGATCTGCGCGTCCGGCTCACCGGCGCCCTCATAGGCCTGAACCCCGTCGAGCATCACCGCCACATCCGCAGAACCTGTGGTCCAGCCCTGCGCCAGCCGGCGGCCGGTGGTGATCTCCACCGGCTGGCCGATGCGGTTGAGCGGAATCCTGTGCCTTGCGCACAGCACCTGCAGGCTGCTGATGCCGGGAATGACGTCATAGTCGAAGGCGATCCGCCCGCGGTCGCGCAGGTGCTCCATGATGCGGATGGTGCTGTCATAGAGCATGGGATCGCCCCAGACGAGCACCCCTGCGGTCCCTTCCGGGCCAATCTCTTCGGCCAGAAGCTGCTCGTAGATTCCGGCAATCGCCAGATGCCAGTCGTCCACGGCCGCCGGATAGTTGCTGTCCTTGCGGCGGACGGGCATGTCGAAATGCACGAGTTTCGGGTCTTTGCGGGTGATGTAGCGGCCGCAGATCTGTTCGCGCAGCCGGACGAGGAAGTCCTTTTCCCCGCCTTTCCTCGGCAGAAAGAACGCGTCGCAGCTGTTCAGCGCATTGACCGCTTCCATGGTCAAATGCTCGGGATTGCCTGCGCCAATCCCGATGACCCGAACCCGTCTCGTCATCATTCCCCCGTGCGCCCAGCGCTCCCGGTCCGCGTCCCTGTATGGGTCCCGCGGGAAGTCATTGCGGCGCAGGAACTGGCCCGCGCCCTGAGCCGCGACATTAGCCTGCCCCCGCCGCGAAGGCCAGCCGCAAGACCTGCGGCAGTTTCCTCCTTTTGGCCAACAGGCTGCCGGGAAAAAGAAACCCCGGCCGCAGTCTCCTGCAGCCGGGGCGCGAGGCATGCCTTTCAGGCTGCGGGGGTCAGGCGTCCGCCTTGATCATGTCGGCCGCCTTTTCAGCGATCATAATGACCGGCGCATTGGTGTTGCCGGTGGGCACATCGGGCATGATCGAGGCATCGGCGATGCGAAGGCCGTCAATCCCGCGCACGCGCAGCTGCGCATCCACGACCGACAGCTCATCCTCGCCCATCTTGCAAGTGCCGCACTGGTGGTGATAGGTCACCAGCGCCGAGCGGGCATAGTCTGCCAGCGCCTCATCCGACTGGGCCTCCGGCCCCGGATAGATTTCCCGCTTCACCCAGGTCTTCATCGACGGCTGTTCCGCCACCTCGCGCAGCAGGCGGATGCAATGGACAAGGGCGTCCACATCTTCCTGAGCGGAGAGAAGGTTCGGGTCCAGCAGCAATTCCGCATCCGGATCGGCCGAGGACAGCCGCAGCGTGCCGCGCGAAACCGGCCGCACGCCACCGGCGTTGAAGGTGAAGCCGTTGCTGACCGAGGCATCCTGCCCTTCCACATAGGTGGGCACGTGGAAGCCGAGCGGCTGCAGGTCCGGCTCCGGCAGATCCGGCTTCGTCTTGGCGAAGAGCTGCACATGCAGTACGGTCATCCCCGGATCCTGCGGCGGCGGCACGGGCTGGGACGCTTCCCAGATGACCGGCAGCAGCGTGTGGTCATGCAGGTTCTCGCCCACGCCGGGCAGGTCGAGCTTCACCTCGATGCCCATCTCTTCCAGATGCGCCTTCGGGCCAATGCCCGACAGCATCAGCATGCGCGGGCTTTCGATGGCCCCGCCCGTCAGCACCACTTCCTTGGCCGCCTTGACCGTATGGGTCTGGCTGTCCTGCATGTAGGTGACACCGGTGGCGCGGCCATTCTCGATCTCCACCTTCAGCACGCGGGCATTGGTGATGAGCGTCAGGTTGGGCCGCTCCAGCGCCGGGCGCAGAAAGGCAACCGCCGTGGACTGGCGCTTGCCGTCCTTGATGTTGAGGTGGCAGTAGCCCGCCCCCATCTGGCTTTCGCCATTGCAGTCCGGATTGTCCGCGTGCCCGGCCTCGATGGCCGCATCGCGCATGGCCTTGCAGACCGGGTGCGGGGTGATCTTCGAGCGCACATGCAGCGGCCCGCCCTTGGCGTGATAGGCCGAGGCCTCGCCATCGTAATCCTCGGACTTGAGGAAATAGGGCAGCACGTCCTTCCAGGCCCAGCCCTCGTTGCCGAAGGAGGCCCAGCGGTCATAGTCGGTCGGCGCGCCGCGCACATAGATCATGCCGTTGAGCGAGGACGATCCGCCCAGCGTCTTGCCGCGCGGCCAGTCGATGCGCCGTCCGTTCGCATGTTTCTGCGGCACGGTGCGGTAGGCCCAGTCATAGTCCGAACGCCACAGCTCGATCAGCCGGACAGGGGTGGAGATGGCTTCACTGTTGTCGGGGCCTCCCGCCTCGATCAGCAGCACCTTGGCCCCCGTTTCGCTGAGCCTTGCGGCGAGCACGCAGCCCGCGCTGCCTGCCCCGCAGATGATGTAGTCAAAGCTGCCGTCCAGCGCTTCGGCCGTGTTGATGGATGCGCCCGGCAGGCCGTTGGCCAGCACCAGCACACCGCTGGCGACGGCAACCTTACCTATGAAACTGCGCCGGGTGAGCCCGTTGTTCATCTCTTTGGTCATGCCTGCCCCCCTCAGAGAATCATCACCTGAATGTCCGTGTATTCGAGCAGCCCCTCCTGGCCGAACTCGACACCAAGGCCCGACATCTTCGTGCCGCCGAAGGGGGCGTTGGGCTGGATCATGCCGTGCTTGTTGATCCAGACCGTGCCGCATTCAAGCCGCGAGGCAACCGCCCGCGCCTTCTCCGGATCCGACGACCAGACCGAGCCGCCAAGGCCGGACGGGCTGTCATTGGCGGCGCGGATCGCCTCTTCCAGATCGGTGTAGCGGATGACCGGCAGCGCCGGGCCGAACTGCTCCTGATCAACCAGCGGATCCCCGTTCGACAGGCCGGTGATCACCGTCGGCGGGAAGAACAGGCCTTCGCCCGGAGCCCCGCCGGTGACGACAGTGCCCTTGGCTTTGGCGCTTTCCACCAGCGCTGCCACCTTGTCGAACTGCATCTTGTTGGCGACCGGCCCCATCACCGAGGTTTCCTCCAGGCCATTGCCGACCGGGATGTTGCGGATATAGGCGGCCAGCGCCTCGACCACCGCATCATGGATGCTGTCGTGCACATAGAGCCGCTTCAGCGCGGCGCAGGTCTGGCCCATGTTGATGAAGGCGCCCCAGAACAGGCCTTCGGCAATGGCCTGCGGATCGGCATCGGGCAGTACGATGCCCGCATCATTGCCGCCCAGCTCCAGCGTCAGGCGTTTCATCGTGCCGGCGGCGGAGCGCATTACCTTCTGGCCGGTGGCCGTCGAACCGGTGAAGACCACCTTGCGGATGTCCGGATGGGCGGAAATGAGCCCGCCAAGGCTGGTGCCCTTGTCATCGCCGGTCACCACGTTGACAACACCGGCGGGGAGAACCTCGTTCATCAGTTCCACCATGCGCAGGGTGGACAGCGGCGTGTAGGGCGAGGGCTTGCACACGACCGTGCAGCCGCTGCGGATGGCCGGAAGAATGTGCCAGACGGCAATGATCATCGGCCAGTTCCACGGCGTGATGGAACCGACGACGCCAACCGGCTTGCGGTGCATCTCGACGCGCCCGGCCTCGCCGTCCTGCAGCACTTCCACCGGCAGGGTCAGGCCGGCCGTGTAGCGGCACCAGCCCGCAGCGCCCTGCACCTCGAAACGGGAGCCGACACCGTTGAGCGGCTTGCCCTGCTCGCGGGTGATGAGGCGCGAGAGTTCATCCGCATGGGCTTCCAGCTTGTCTGCAATCGCATGGCAGGCAGCCACACGGTCCGCATCCGGGCGTGCGGCCCAGCCCGGAAAGGCCGCAGCGGCTGCGGCAACGGCGGCATTCAGCTCCGCCTCGCCCGCATTGGGGGCAAAGCCGACGACCGCACCGGTGGCAGGATCATCAACTGCGAAAACAGTGTCCAGATTGACCTTCTGGCCATTGATGATGAGCGGATAGACGGGCGCGGATGCAGCGGCATCCGAAGCATGCAAGGTCATGTGAGTTCCCTCCTTCAGGATTATTATGAAGGAAGGTTAGGCGCGCCTGCCGGGTGCGGTCTTGGGCGCATGCGACAGATGCCTTGGTGTGAAGCGTCACAACAGAGACATCCGCCGCCCGTTTTCAGTGATGGCTGGCTGCCCCCGGTGCATGGCCGAAGCGGCGGCGGTAGGCGCGGTAGAAATGCGACAGATCGCCAAAGCCCTGATCATAGGCAATATCGGCCACCGTGCGCTGCGGCTCGGCCATGAGGCGGCGCCGCGCTGCATCGAGCCGAATGGCGAGGATCTGTTCGCGCGGGCTGTCCCCGTGACGGGCAAAAGCCCGCTGCAGCTGCCGGGGCGCAACCCCCAGAAGCGCGCAGAGGGTGCCGGCGCTGAAATCAGGATCACGGAAATTCTGCCGGATCAGCCGCAGCGCCTCGCCGAAAAGCCCCTCTCCCTGCACACCATGGTCCGCAGAGCCGCGGGCAAGATCATGCATGTAGCTGCCGAAGAGGGCGAACAAGGCCTCCTGCAGCGGCGTTGCCGCCTCTTCCCGGCTTTCGCAGAGCCGGTTCAGCACCGCCTGCATGGCAATGGCGATGCTGTCCTCCCGGCGGATCGCAATTCCGCCGCCCGGCAGGCCCGGAATGCGGCGGATCAGATCCTCCCGCGGCAGATGCACGGAGAGCTGTTCGCTGAAACCCTGCTCGAAGTTGAAGTGGCTTGGCCTTGCCGCATCCATCAGGAACATGTCGCCGGGACGCATGACCACATCCCCCTCCAGCTGGCGCATGCGGGCCGAACCCCGGTTCTGGATGGTCAGGACGAAGTGATCGAGATGATCCGTGCGGTAGGCCTGCCCGCTGCGCAGCACGCTGGCGCCCGCCACCGCCACATAGGCAAGCTCCAGCCCGTTCGACTGGCGCAAGGCCGTGCTGGCCTGAAAGGCCGGGCTGGCGGAATCCGTTCCGCCCTCTGCTGCGCGCACGTCAAAGCAGCCGCAGACCTTCGCGATCCCCTCCCGGAAGGCCCCGATGCCGGAAAAATCGTGTGCTGCGAAATGCTCCCTCATGGCGTGCCACGCCCCATCCGCATGTGAAGGTGGCTCCGGTCATTCCGGTCTGTGCCTTGCGCTTGCGGGCGGTTATCCGCCTCTACGCATTATTCCTGAGCCGCCTTCATTGAGCCCTTGCGCAACCGCGCTGTCAAGCCGCTCCTGCGCAGAGCCCAGCCTTCCGGCTCTGCGGGGGCGCCTCACGCGGCTTTTTTCAGGAGGTCGGCGGCGCTGGTCCAGGGCTGCGGGGCGCCGAAATGAAAGCCCTGCGCGGTGAAGACGCCAAGCTCGGCGAGGCAAACGGCGGTGTCCTCATTCTCCACCGCTTCGGCGATGACCCTTGCCCCCAGCGAGGCGGCCACCAGCACGATGCCCTTCACCTGAACCCGCTGCACCCGGTCGCTCAGCAGGCTCGCCGTCATGCTGCCGTCGATCTTCAGCCACTTGAGGCCAAGGCCCTTCAAATGCGTGGTTCTCGGCCAGTTGCCGGCGAAATCATCCAGAATGAGCGTTGCGCCATGGGCCCTGAGGATGGCGGCAAGCCGCGTCATGCCTGCGGTCTCGCGCGCGACCGCCAGCTCGGACACCTCAAAGGCCAGCCGTGTGGCGATGCCCCGGTTTCCAGCAAGAGCGCCATCCAGGAACTCCAGAAATCCGCCGTCGCCCAGCGCCTGCTCCGACAGGTTGAGGGAGAATTGCCCGGCTGCGGCCCGGCCGCCCCGGCGCAGCCGCGTCAGCGCCAGTTCGACCACCCGCCGGTCCACCTGCGGCAGCAGGCCATGCCGTGCGGCGGCGGACAGCACGCCTTGCGGCTCCAGAAGGCCCAGTTCCTCATCGTCCACCCGCAGCAGCAATTCGGTCATCACCGTGCGGCCCGTGGCCGTGCAGCACACCGGCTGGGAAAAGAGCTGCAGGCGGTCAGCGGCCAGCGCCTGCTCGATCCGCTCCAGATTGGAGCGCGAGGTCTTGTAGGAGGCCAGAAGATGCTCATCAAAGCGGAACTGCAGCACCTTGCCCCCGCCCAGCGCCTTGCTGGAGATGCAGGCCTGATCAGCCCAGCGCAGCACATCCGCTGCCGAAGCATTGAGCGTACGGGCAAACTGCCGGTCCAGAACCGCAAAACCGATGCTGCCGCCGGTGCGGTAAACCGCGCCGTCCCACGGGAAGTTGAGCTGGGCCAGAGAGGCTGCGATGGTGCCGGCAAAGCCATGGGCGCCATCCTCATCGGCGCTGAAGCGGATGATGGCAAACTCGTCTCCGCCGAGCCGCGCCACAAGCGCCGTTTCTCCGGCGATCTGACGGAGCTGGGCGG
Source organism: Pannonibacter sp. Q-1 (assembly GCF_054073275.1). Taxonomy (NCBI): domain Bacteria; kingdom Pseudomonadati; phylum Pseudomonadota; class Alphaproteobacteria; order Hyphomicrobiales; family Stappiaceae; genus Pannonibacter; species Pannonibacter sp. Q-1. The sequence continues at coordinate 92,318 of NZ_JBSXNB010000005.1, read as the reverse complement.
CGATACGCTCCAGCATGGCATCGCCTGCCATATGCCCGGCCCGGTCATTGATGATCTTGAACTGGTCAAGATCCACCACCAGCACCGTAATGCCGGCAGAGGCGCCCGCCCGCACCCGCGTCAACTCATCCTCAAGCGCCTGCTGAAAGGCGCGCCTGTTGGCAAGGCCCGTCAGCGGGTCCTCCATGGCGAGGCGCTCAAGCTCCCGCGTGCGCGCTTCCGGCTCGCGGCCTGCCCCGGCTCCGGCAGCGGTGCCCAAAAGCACCATCACCCCGTCGGCGCGGCCAACCCAGTCACGGCTGGGCGCAAAGGTCAGCACCAGATCCTTGAGCATTTCCGCCCCGCCTGACGTGCCGGACTTGCGCTGGCACAGCTGCGCCAGCGCACCGGTCACCTGACCGGACGGCAGGGTGACATGGGTGCACTCGCCCTCCAGCGCGGCGGCAAAGGCCGGCTCCAGCGCCCGGCGGAAAAGCTCATGCCCGGCAAGCTCTGCCAGATGCATGCCGGTGAGGGCGCTCTCATCCATATCCTGGAGCGTGGCCAGCTGCGGGTCATGGTCGTCGACGGGGAGCACATCGGCCACCCGGCCATTGCGCCCCAGCATCAGCACCCGCCCGGCCAGCAGATGCGCCGCCTGCTGGGCAATGCGCATGCGCCGCTCGGCAGGACCAACAAATGCAAGCTCGCGCAACTCCAGAAACAGCAGCTGCGTCTGGCGCGGCGCAGCGGCGGTGCGCAAGGGGGTGCAGGTCAGCCGCATCGGCGCCCCGCGCCCCTCGTCAAAGGCAAACATGCCTTCGGCCATGGCGGGCTTGCCGCGAGCCGCCATCTCGATCAGAGGTCTCAGCCGGCGCAGGGCCGGCTCGTTGATCACAGCTTCAAGGGGACGCCCGGTCAGAAGCGCGCTGCTGCAGGCCAGCTCTTCCAGCAAGGCCTGATTGGCCAGCAGAAACCTTCCCCGCGCCGTGAGCAGGGCAGCCGGATGGCGCACGCTGTGCAGCAATGTTCCCGCCGCGCAGGCGAGATCAAGTTCCGTCAGCGGCCTGACATCTACATGGGTCTGCGGAGAAATCGAGGTCTCTTCAGTCAAACCGTGTCCCTCAGCAAAAGGACCAGGCTTCCTGATCCTCTCTCCCCCCAAATCGATCTCCAGAAGTGGACCACCACCGCGCTGCGGGCAACCGGGACGCGGACAGTTTTCCCAATGGCGTTCCTCGTGACCTTAACAAACTGTTAACGCGCTGGCGAGGGTTTCCGCCGCACCCGGCCACGATGCGCTCAGACGCAGCGTCACAATATGGCCCGATTGTATAGGCATCAGGCCGCCATCGACTTCCGGAGTCATCGAAGGTTTGGCTCCAGATGAACTGCTGACTATCCTGTGAGGGCTGGCTGTAGCCGCGTGCCCCTCCTGGCGGATTTACCATTCCGTTTCAGCCTTGTGCTGAACGCCGCCGCAGGAAGATCACCGGGGGATGAGACAATAGAGTCCGAATATGAAATGAAGACCAGCGCCTCGCGCGCGGTATACGCCAGGTCTTTGGCAGCATTGGCTTTTTCCATGGCTGCGGCCGCCTCTGCGACAGCTTCTGCCGCCACATCCGGCCAGTGCGGCATGGCATCCTGGTATGCAATGACCAGCAAGACCGCCAGCGGCGAGCGCGCCAATCCCAACATGCTGACAGCCGCCCACCGGTCCCTGCCCTTCGGCACCGTGGTCACGGTCATCAACCTGGACAACGGCAGGCAGGTGAAGGTCCGCATCAACGATCGCGGTCCCTTCATCCGGTCCCGCGTCATTGACGTGACCCGGCAGGCCGCGAACGAGCTGGGCTTCACCGGCAAGGGGACCGCCCGAGTCAAGGTCGTTGGTCCGCATGGTGAGCTTAAGGCCGGCAAGCACTGTTAATAATGCGGGTGCACAGGCGCCATTTTATCTTCCGCCGCAAGAGCGAAGCATTATTTATGATGATCTCTGACATTAAGTAATGACAGCATCAGAGGCGAACGTTACATTTCGCCGTCGTGGTCGATGGGGCCATGTGCACAAAACTTGAGCCGCGCACCTTCGTCCGAAGGGCGCGGCTTTTTTCATCTGCTTCAGACTGCCCAGGAATTATGCAAAAGCTTCAATGCGCCTGGCTCACGAGGGTCTGCTCAAGCCCCTGCGGCGCCTGAGCAATTTCTAGGCGTGAGGCGTCGGCCTCCCGCATGCCCCGGTGTTAAAGCGCCTTGAGAAAAGCGAAAGCCTGCCGGTGCAGATCGCGTTTGGCCTCTTCCCCCATCTTGTCGTAGGTGCGGAAGACCTGTGCCAGACGCGGATTGCCGCGCAGCTTTTCGCCATTGCGCACCAGAAAGTCCCAATAGAGCGCATTGAGCGGGCAGGCATCACGCCCCGTCCGCTGCTTCACGTCATAGCGGCAGCTGCCGCAATAATCCGACATGCGGTTGATATAGTTGCCGCCCGCCGCATAGGGCTTGGAGCCGAGCAGTCCACCATCGGCAAACTGGCTCATGCCGATGGTGTTGGGCGCCTCCACCCACTCGAAGGCATCAATATAGACCGCCAGATACCATTCATGCACCTCGCGCGGGTTGATCCCCGCCAGCATGGCGAAATTGCCGGTCACCATCAGCCGCTGGATGTGATGGGCATAGGCTGTGTCGCGCGTCTGGGTGATGGCCTCGCGCAGACAGAGCATGTCCGTTTCGCCCGTCCAGTAGAAGGCCGGCAGGGGCCGGTGCGCTGCCAGCGCGTTTTCGTCCGTATAGCCGGGCATCTTCAGCCAGTAGAGGCCCCGCATATATTCGCGCCAGCCGATGATCTGGCGGATATAGCCTTCGGCCGAATTGAGCGGCACCCGCCCGGCCCGCCATTCGGCCTCCACCCGGCGGCAGACCTCCAGCGGATCGAGAAGCCCGGTGTTGAGATAGGGCGAGAGCACCGAATGATAGAGCCAGGCCTCGCCCTTGAGCATCGCGTCCTGATAGTCGCCGAAGCAAGGCAGCGCCTCGCGCAGGAACCAGTCCAGCGCTGCTTGCGCGTCTTGCGCCGTCACGCCATAGGCAAAGCCCTCCAGCCGCCCGAAATTCTGCGCAAAGCGCTGAGCCACCAGCGCCAGCACCTCTTTCGTCACCGCATCGGGCACGGCCCGGAAGGGGCGCGGCAGGAACAGGCTGCCTTCCGCCGGCTTGCGGTTCTCCGCATCAAAGTTCCAGCGCCCGCCTGCCGGTTCGTCTCCCTCCATCAAAAGGCCGGTCTTGCGCCGCATCTCGCGGTAGAAATATTCCATGCGCAGCTGCTTGCGCCCTTCCGCCCAGGCGGCAAACTCATCCAGCGGGCAGAGGAAGCGGGCGTCCTCCAGCAGCACGGCCTCGCATCCGGTCAATGCGCCCCAGCCGCTCATGTCCTCCAGCACCCGCCATTCCCCGGGCTTTGTGGCGAGGACCCTGTCGCAGCCATGGCGGGCAGCTGCCCGCTGCACCTCTCCGGCAAGGCTGCCCGTATTGTCCGGGTCCTCCAGCGTGATGTAGTCCACCCGCCAGCCGGCCTTGCGCAGAGCAATGGCAAAGTGGCGCATGGCCGAGAAGATGAAGGCGATCTTCTGCTTGTGATGACCAACATAGCTCGCCTCGCGCATCACCTCCGCCATCAGCACCACAGACCGCTCCCTGTCTGCGGCAGCAAGCGAGGGCAGGTTCAGCGACAGCTGGTCACCCAGCACGGGCACAAGCGTCTCCACCGGACCTGCCTGAACATGCGGTTCAGCAGCAAGGGCAGCGGCAAAGGCCGGAGCATCCGCCAAGGTAGAGATACGGGCAATCGCGGCGTCAGCTTCCGGCAGATGGGACATGGGCAAAGGCAGCTCTTTTGTCCGGCAGGCCCTGCCTTCAGCAGGGTGCCGGAGGGGGCATGGCGAGAGATCGGGCAAGCCCCCCTCCCTTTTCCACCTCTACGCAACCGGCGCAGCGCTGTATCACTGATACGGGCGAAGAAACATCGCCGCATGGCCGGAAGATGGACACAAGCCTTTCCTTGCCGGCTTGACTGACGGGAGGAGCCCGCCACGCCGCCAACAGGGCCGCGTGCCGCAGGACAAGGGCGGCCTGAACCCGGCATATGTATGAGGCCGCAAGGTCTTGCCGGAACCTCGCAACTCTGCGCCTTCCTGCTATCCACGCGGGAGAACAGAAAAGCCGTTGCCGAGACGGTTTCATTCCTGTATCAGAACCGAACCGGCCGGTCCCAACCGGCGCCCGGTCAGCACCCGTAGCTCAGCTGGATAGAGCGCTGCCCTCCGAAGGCAGAGGCCAGGGGTTCGAATCCCTTCGGGTGCGCCAAATTCCGCCGATTGCCCTCTACACTACGCTTTAACCGCCGAACGTACTCCTTTGCATCAAGGTAGTGGGCAACCTATATGCAGAAAAGCGTAGAATCGGCGGTGCTTGGCGGTAACAAGTTCGAATCGTCTCCGGTCAATTAGGATGCTTGTTCTACAAAGGCCTCGCGTTTGGAGCTTTGTATGACCGCTACGTGCCTTCATATCGGTGATTGAGCAATCTTCCGCTAAGCCCGAAGTAGCCATTCGGCTGACGCACATACCCGCCGATGGTATCGCTCCGCTATTTAAGGGCGCTTATCTTAGCTCAACTCCTATTTAAGCCAAGCGCCAATTGCTTAAATAACGCTGCGCCTGCATAATTGGGCATGTCCGAATCAGCTTCCAACCTTCGGCTAGGCCGCTTCGTCGAGACCCCTGTGGCGGGCGAAATGGTGCGCGCCTTCGTGCCGCCCCCACTGCCGCCTGAACCATCGATCGACGTGCTGGCCCTGCTGGAAAGGCTGAGCCTAGCCGAACGGGCCTTGGGGCGTCTGGACGGCATCACCATGCTGCTGCCGCGTCAAGAACTGTTCCTCTATATGTATGTGAGGAAGGAAGCCGTGCTCTCATCTCAGATCGAGGGCACGCAATCGACTCTTTCGGATCTGCTCCGCTTCGAAACCGAGGCGCAAGCGGGCCAGCCGATCGACGACATTCGCGAAGTCTCGAACTACGTCGACGCCATGATGCATGGATTGGAGCGACTGGAAGAACTGCCTTTGTCTTTACGGCTGATCCGCGAGATGCACGCGCGGCTGTTGCAAAGCGGGCGTGGCGGTACGAAAAATCCCGGCGAATTCCGGCGGTCGCAAAACTGGATCGGCGGCACCCGCCCAGGCAACGCACTGTTCGTGCCGCCCCCGCCGACCGAGATGGAAGGCTGCCTCAATGCGCTTGAGCGGTTCATGCACGAGGAAGGCTCGCGTCTGCCCGCCCTCATCAAGGCCGGGTTGCTGCACGTTCAGTTCGAAACCATCCATCCGTTTCTGGACGGCAACGGCAGGATCGGCCGCTTGCTTGTCACGCTGTATCTCTGCGTCAACGGGGTGCTGCGCAAGCCACTGCTGTATCTGAGCCTCTACCTGAAAGCCCATCGTGCCGACTATTACCGCCTGCTTCAGGAAGTGCGCGAACACGGCGCATGGGAAGCATGGCTCGACTTCTTTCTGACGGGCGTGGCGGATACCGCCAATCAAGCGTTCGACGCAGCTACCCGTATCGTCGATCTGTTCAAGGAAGACCGTGAACGGATTACGGCGGAGAGCGATCGGGCCGGTTCAGCGCTGCGTATTCATGATCTGTTTCAGCAGAATCCGTTCCTGACCGCCAACCAGCTTGTTCAAAAGACTGGCCTCTCGGCCCCAACCGTCAATGCGGCGCTCGCCGATCTGGAGCGGTTCGGTATCGTTGAGGAAATCACCGGGCGCAAACGGGGCCGCGTGTTCAGCTATCGGCGTTATCTCGCCATCCTGAGCGAGGGAACCGACCCGCTCCCCACTACGGCCTGACGGGAGGAAGTCTGTGCGTATAGAATCTGTGACCCTGTCCGGCTTCCGCTGCTTCGGTCCAGATCCAATCACGGTTCCGATCTCGTCAGAGATCACGGCGGTTGTCGGTCCGAATGCGGCGGGCAAGACCGCGCTGCTCCATGCTCTGTCGAAGCTGTTCGGCGTGTCGCGGGCGCAGCGCACCGTTCAGCGATCCGATTTTCATATTGGCGCAGATGACGATCCCGAGGACCGTGAACCAAGGGATATGTTCATCGACGTGCTGATCGGCTTGCCCGAGCTGGCCGATGGCACCGCGACACCGGAGACCATCGCACCGTCGTTCCGGCACATGCAGATCGAGCGGGAGGGCAAATCGCCAGTCTGCCGGTTGCGTCTAGAAGCTCGATGGGAAGATGACGGGACCGTCGAAGGCGAGGTTTCGCAGGAACTGTTCTGGGTCGATACGCTCGATGACGATCCCGCCGAGGACAAATGCCATCCGGTCTCGGCGGCGGATCGCGGTCTCATCCAACTCTATTACACGCCTGCCAGCCGGGACGCGGCGGCCCAGATTAAGGCAACGACCGGCGCGCTCGCCGCTCGCCTTCTTCGCGCTATCGAATGGTCATCCAAAACGGGGAAGGCTGTTCAAACGGCAACTGAAAATCTGGCTACCGCATTCGAGGGGGAGTCGGCGATCGCCGCGATCGGCAAAGCCTTGCAGGCGCGCTGGTCAGGGCTCCACGACGATGTCGTCGATACAAAACCACGGCTTAGTCTGGTCAGTCGCCGGTTTGAGGAAGTGGTCAACAAGATTGCCGTGATCTTTGAGCAGGGACCGGATGGCCAGGAACGCGGCCTCGACGCCCTGAGCGATGGTCAGCAATCGCTCTTCTATTTCGCGCTGGCCGCAGCCGTTTTCGATCTGGAGCGTCAGGTTGTCGCCGGCACCGTGGACGGCTTCCGTGACGATACCCTGCGTATCCCGGCGCTCACGCTGTTCGCGCTGGAAGAGCCGGAAAACCATCTCTCCCCATACTTCCTCGCGCGCATCGTCCGCCAGGTCCGGTCGCTGACCGACGCCGGCGGCGCGCAGGCGATCGTCACCAGCCATTCGCCGGCGGTGCTGAGCCGCGTCAATCCGCGTGAGGTCCGTTACTGCCGTTGTGATCCAGAGACGCGGGTCTCGACGGTCAAGAAAATCAAGATGCCGCCGGGCATTGACGAGGCGTCGAAGTTCGTCCGTGGCGCGATGCTCGCCTATCCAGAACTCTACTTCGCCCGGTTCGTTCTGCTGGCCGAAGGCGACTCGGAACGGATCGTCCTGCCGCCCTTGGCCGATGCGCTCGATCTCCTGATCGATCCTGCCTTCGTCGCCATCGTGCCCTTGGGCGGGCGGCATGTGCAGCATTTCTGGCGATTGCTGAAACATCTGGGCATTCCGCACGCGACCCTTCTCGATCTCGATCTGGGTCGCGACGGCGGTGGCTTTGGTCGCGTGAAGACGGCGATCGAGAACCTCATCGAATTCGGCGTGTCAAAGGCCACGCTTCTGAAGATCGATGGGGGCGTGTTGTCCGACGAACGGTTTGCCACGATGCACACTTGGCAGGACCCGGAGGATCGTAAAATTCTGCAGGGTTGGGTCGATTGCCTGAAGCCGCATGGCGTCTACTTTTCAGCGCCTCTCGACCTCGATCTGGCCATGCTCGAAGCTTTCCCGGACGCCTATAAAGCGATCATCCCGAAGGGTGGCGGTCCGAAGATGGCCGCCGACAAGGCGGCGGAAGTGGTGCTCGGGACAGCGGGACCGGGGCTCACGCTCTACACCGGTCCGTTCAAGGACTATCCGGCGCTTCTGCCAGCCTACCGTTATCACTTCCTCACCAACAGCAAGCCTGCAACGCATCTCGCAGCTCTGACCCACATCAAGAAAAAGGACTTGGCTGAGAAAATGCCTCCGGTTTTGGCCGAGGTCCTCAATCACATCGCCAAGTCGTTGCGGCGGGATTAGTCATGGCGGTGCTCTCGCGACGTGTACGACCGGATGATTGGAAGCCCGTGGGGGTGGATGCGCTCGAAGCGAATGCGTTGAAAGTTGTGCGTTCGACGGACAATCGGTCCGTTATCGCTGGCCCCGGCGCGGGCAAGACGGAATTGCTGGCGCAACGCGCCGCCTACCTCCTCCAGACAGGCACCGCACCCGCGCCAAGGCGCATTCTCGCCATCAGCTTCAAGCGAGACGCGGCGACCAACCTCGCCGCGCGCGTCAGTCAGCGTTGCCATCGCAATCATGCAGGGCGCTTCGACTCGATGACCTTTGATGCCTTTGCTAAGGGATTGATCGATCGCTTTGGTCAGGCGTTGCCTGAACGCTGGCGGCCAAGGCCAGACTACGAAATATTGAATCCGTATGACCCGATGTATCGTGGGCAATTTTTTGCTAACTTTCTATATCGGCAAGTCGGTTCGCCTCCATCTTCGGTCGGGAGTTATGCGGACATACAAGCAATAGCGACGAAAACATTCGAGCGCCGCCATCTGGTTGGCTCACCCTTGCCCGTGGATGGCTGGGTAAATCCATCCGTCAGCCAATGGGCGGCAGATCGCTTCTGGCAAATGTCGCTCCACGAAGGCAAAAAATGTGTCCTTTCATTTCCAATGATCGGGAGGCTCGCCGAGCTCCTTTTGCGGGTCAATCCGATGGCGCGCGATGCGCTCCGTCTGACCTATTCGCATCTGTTCATGGACGAGTTTCAAGATACGACCCAGATCCAATATGATCTGGTCAGCACGATCTTCCTTGGCACCGATACGGTTATCACGGCCGTTGGTGACAACAAGCAGCAGATCATGCGCTGGGCAATGGCGATGGATGATCCGTTCGCCGCCTTTGATGCTGACTTCGCTGGCAAGCGAACACCGCTTTATAACAATTATCGCTCTTCGCCGGAGCTGGTACGCATCCAGCATGTCCTTGCACAGGCTCTGGATGCTCGCGCCGTAGCGCCAATCTCAAAGACCACCGGTACGATCGGCGGGGAAAGTTGTGCGATATGGGATTTCGCTACGCCGGAGGTCGAGGCGGATCGCTTGGCTGCGTTCGTCACCGCCGAGATGAAAACACACAACCTCGGCCCGCGTGATTTCGTTTTGTTGGTTCGCCAGAAGGCTGCTGATTATGCGGCCGTCCTTGAGCCAGCCTTCAATGCCGCCGGCATTCCACTGCGCAACGAAGCCGGAACCGTTGGGGCGGTTATGCTGCAAGAGTTGCTCGCGGAAGAAGCGTCTCAACTGCCGATGGTCATTTTGCGCCTCGCCATGACCAAGCGCGCTGGTCGTTATTGGACCGAATGCCAAGAAGCGCTTGCGGCCCTGCGAGGCATCACACCTGATGACGAGGGCGCGCAGTCCAAACTTGCCCACGAGTTAGACGCCTACACGGTCAATCTTTCCAAAAATCATCCTGCTCCGCCAAAGTCGAAAGCGGCGGCGCGGGCGATCATTGACGACATCGTAGCATTCTTGGGTCGAGATCGGCTGATCGCAGTTCATCCCGCCTATGGTCAGGGAGGTTGGCTGGAAAAGGTGCTGGATGCAGCCGCCGTGCATCTATCTGGATCGTCATCCAGCGACGGCGACTGGTCAACGACGCTAGACGCATATGAAGGCGTCCACGCGGTCCCGCTAATGACGATCCATAAGAGCAAGGGGCTTGAATACCACAGCGTCATTTTCGTCGGTCTTGACGATGGCGCATGGTGGAGTTTTGCCAACGACCAGATCGAGGCCACGGCTGGCTTCTTCGTCGCTTTCACTCGCGCGAAGCAACGGGTTGTCTTTACCTACTGCGCTCGCAGAGGCGCACGAAGCAAGATTGCGACGCTGTACGGTTTGCTGGCGAAGGCAGGTGTCCGAACATTCTCAATGACTTGAATTGACGGCTTGATCGCCAGCTCTCCGACTATGGATACCGGGCCGATCAAGCGGCTTCGTCATCGTCTCTGTGGTGACGTGCGGCAGCTTCCATTTCGGCAACGTCATCAGTGAAATCGAGCACTATCTGAATAGGCAATTCAGTGGGGTTCTCGTCGTTGAAGTGATCAACATCCTGCTTAACCTGGAAGCAGTCGTCCGCGATGGCCTTTCGACGCTGACTAAAGGATTTTTCCATGAATGAGCGGGGAGCGTTGTCGATGTCCGCCCAAAGGCTCAATTGAACGCCGCCGATATTGGTTCGTACAGAGTGTTTGGCTCTGTACTTCCTGCCCTGGGCGTCGATCCGTTTCTCTTGCCGTAGGCTTTCGGCCAGCGCCTCACGGCAAAGCTTTACCACGTCGCGCGGTTGCGGGCGGTAAAGCCCTTGTTCGATCGCCCACGCAGCAACGTTGTCGAGCGATACCGGAGAGGAATCTACCTCTTCGGTATAGCGATCGAAAATCGCCTGCATTTGCTCAGAAAACTTTGCCATTCATCACCATCATTGAAATTTAGAGATGCGCTTCGGCAACATGGCCCCAGCCATCAGTTACCGCCGAATTCACTACATAACGCCTCACCGGCACCTGATATTTACGAAGGTAATCATACCTCTTCATTCGCTTTTGGAGCTGTCCCACTACGATCCCTGGGTGAACGCCCATCAGCGACGCAAATCCGATAACATCCCGTTCGGAGAAATATGGATGCTTTCGTGTATAGAATGAATCCATCTTTTGACTTGGAACGCAGAAATCAGCGGCGGCTAAATTTGCGACACGCTCTTCATCGCTTTCATTCTTGTCATCTGACGCGTTATCACCTGTTAGGTGGTCGACCATTCCGATTGAGTGCTTTCCGTGCCCCTGAAGGACGTGCTCGATTTCATGTCGTAGAACAAACCAGAAGTTATCAAGGCGATCATACAGCGTCGACATTCCAATGACGGGGGACTGGTCATCGAGCCAGGTACACACGCCATCGATCTTCGCGTTGGGTAGAACCTCAACAACGACAAACCGTACACCGCAGTCTGCGAGCAATGCTGGCACGGTCCCAACCGCTTCAGGATCAATCATCAAAGCCCGAAGTTTTGGGAGCGCGCTGCGGAGCTTGTCCGATGAAAAAGTCTGCACCGACATATTGATTGCGAGTTGCCGAACCCGAAAAACCCACGCCAATTGATGAGGGGGAGTTTCGTCGTAATGCGTCCTTTTGGCGGCAAAAGCGATCGCGCCAGCCCCTTGATCGTTGGCGACCTCGAAAAACCTGTCCATCTGAAGCTGAAGCAGGGATGACTCCCCGTCCTGAATCCACCCCCGACGGATCATATCGCGCACAGGATACAAGCTTTGCAGTTCAGCCCTTGTTTTAACAGCCGGATCAGGTTCCTTCGCATTCTGCAAATCGTACTGACTTTGAAGATTCAAGAAGAATTGAGGGGACGCGTCAAAGGCATCCCCAAGCAAACGTGCCATATCCGGCGTGATCGCGCGCTTTCCTGACAACAAGGGATTAAGTTGCTGCTCGGTCTGCCCGAGAATGAAGGCGAGATCGCGCTGCGACCAGCCACGAACCTCCAGTTCGAGCTTGATGAAGACTCCAGGTGGATCAATAGCGACGGCGTTAGTGCTGGCCATTATGCCGCCCCCCTTGTTTGCTCTTCCATCGCCCTTACGATCACTGTCATAGCACTATTCTTTTCCTCAATCCGTAAGACCATCGCCCACTGAGGGGCTAAAACAACCAAATGCTCTGGAGAACCAGCCGCTCGCGCTCTTAGGCCGAGACTCCTCCAGTTCTGCATGGTGCGAACATCAGGGGCGGCTCGGATTATGCTCAACCGCTGACGAGCAGATTGAATTACGGCGACCGGCAGCTTTGTGTCTGCCGCACGCTCCGTTTCAATTAGGGCCAACTGCTGGTCTGCGAACTCGATCTCCATAAGGTGAACCATAGCTGAGTCGCGCAAAGCCGTCAACGCAACTTAACGCAAGGCGTTAAGTTGCGAAATCGATGTAGCCTGTATGGCCGCCGAATGCCCGATATCGTTGCCGATAGGCCTCCAAAAGGCACCCATCACCGCTGATGGTCGAATTATCTGGAAATTCTCCAATGATGTCATATGGATATGACGCTCTCATAGTGCTTATCTTCGTCGGGCACTGCCCGCCACGAGACTTGCCACGACGGAGCGGGCGGGATTCGGACCACGCTTAAAGGAGAGCTATAGCGTAGATATAGTTCTCGTCTTCACCCGGTGCGGCGCGCCAAATACTGTCGATTTCCCTTCACAATGCGCTTTTGCCGCCGAGCGTACGCCCTTGTATCCGGCAGAGGCTGGCGCGTGCGCGGAAGAGCGTAGAAACGGCGGCGTTTGGCGGTGAAGAAGTTCGAAACGCCTTTGGCCGGAATGATTGCACGAGGTGAGGCGCGTAAGGGTGTTTGATCTGGAGCCCATCATAGATGGCTGCCCTTAGCGAACATCCGGATCACAAATCGATCGCACTGGTTGCGTGCCCGGCGGGATCGAACGTTTTGGCTCTCCAGCGGCTCCGTTCCGCAGCGGGATCATTGCCGTGATCGCCGCTCCACCATGCCGGGTTGATCCACTGGAATGTTGCGAGCGGCTTGATGACGGAAGTTCAGGTGTTCCGCCACCGCCAACGTCTGAATCAATGCCGCCAGCGGAATGCGCGTACCGAGAGGTGGGCGGTGGCCATCCCCAAGCAATAGCCCTTCATGGCCAGCGTGAACTGAAGTTCGTCTTCGCACCGTCCGCTCAGCCGTTTGTCAGGCTGTTGCAGACCCGGCGCGCTCCGACAGCAGTTTCCCCGCGATCTCCAGGGCCTCCTCGCGAGACGAGGCGAGCCTCATCGGATAGCCCCAGAACTTGGCGAAGGCCACACCGAAAGGCTTGAAGGCCAGACGCTTGGCGGCGCTCGGCTCGATCACGATCATCGCCAGCACGAGCGTGCGCAGTTCTGCCTTGTGCTTCTTCATTCACAGCGAGGTGCGCTTCTTTTCTTCCTGGCTGTGCTCGTGCTCTTCGGCCGGCACGGAATCTGTCAGGATCACGAACGGCGCGCCGCGCTGCAGATTGGCCTCCAACGCCTCGAAGTCCTCGTCGTGGCCGTGATCGGGACCGTGGTCATAACTCATCCAGACGAGCGGGAAGTTCGTGCTGTCCAAAGGCATGTATCGTCTCCTTAGAGTTTCTGCGCAATTCCGGACGGTGAACCGGTGTCCACTTCACCTGGAATTGCTCAAGCCGGGATGGATGCTTTCAATGCGAGCGGATGTGCCGCCACGACATGAGCAGCGCGGCCGCGCCCGGAAGCGTGACTGCCAGCAGTTCCAGGGCAACGAGATGGCCGCCGTCGCGCAAGCCATCCGCCACGCCGGCGAGCGTGCTCATGGCGAAAAGGAGACCGCCGAGGACGAGCATGGCCCAGTCGGCCGCGCGCCTTCCGGCAAGCGCCAGCAACGGCGGGACAACCCAGGCGCCGTAAAAAACAGATACGCCCCACAACGCGGCGGGGCCGAACGTCATGGCCTGCATCGTCCCGCCGCTTCTGACGTAATCGTTGAGATAAGAGAAGCACTGGATCGTGACAAAGATTGCGGCACCGGCCGCAGGAACAAGCCACGCGAGTGCGAGCTCAACTGGTTTCTTTGCGATCACATCAACACTCCTATCCGAATTTGCTCGATAGGGCAGTTGAGCACTGCCCTATCGAAGGGACACGCGATCATGATTGCCGCGTGTCCCTTCTGCCTGAAAGCAATAGGTCAACTGAAGAATGGCGTCATTGCGCAACTCTGCCATTGTATGTTTCAATCCGGCCAAGATGGAAAACGCCGGGGCCTTTGATGTATGTAGACGTCCGCAGCGATTGGCTTTCTTATGTTGATGAGATTCCGCGCGCCCTCGTCGCGGCCAATGCCGTCGCCAGTCTTGAAAGCCTGGAGCAATCGCCCCGGCACTCGCATCAGAAAGCGCAACTGCTTTTCACGGTCCGTGGCGTCATCAACTGCGAGGTTGAAGACGCTGTCTGGATCGTGCCGCCGCAATGCGCCGTGTGGATTCCCGGCGGGCTGCCCCATACCGTCTTCGGCTCAGGTGAGGTGGAGTGCATCTCCCTCTTCATCGAACCGCCTGAGGCTCCGAACCTGCCGGACCAATGCTGCACGATCACTGTGTCGGGCCTGCTCCGTCATCTGCTGATCAGGGCCAACGAGCTTCCGGAACTCTATGACGTCGAAGGTCCGGACGGCCGCATCGTGTCCGTTATCTTCGATGAGCTGGCTGCGGCGCCGGTCGAAGACCTCCGCCTCCCGATCCCCAGTGATCCGCGCCTGAAGAAGCTGACCGATCTGTTGATCGCCGCACCTGCGGATCATGCGACCGTCGCGGAGTGGGCCGCCCGCATCGCGCTCAGCGAGCGCAGCCTGAGCCGCCTGCTGGCGGAACAGGTGGGCATGAGTTTCGGCCGCTGGCGCCGGCAGTTGCATGTTGTCCTCGCCTTGCGGCATCTGAGCGCCGGCCAGACGGTCCAGGCCGTCGCGATGGATCTCGGCTATGAAAGCGCCAGCAGTTTCGTGACCATGTTCCGAAAAATGGCCGGCAAGCCGCCAAGCCGCTATCTGCTCGAGCGGCTCCGGCCTGCACTTCACGATCATGGCGAGCGATAGGGACTGCTGGGTTTCATCCACGTTCGCCGCACAGCGAGGCGGCCGTCCCGACACTCGACGTGCTCACGATCAGAAGCTCCCGGTGATCCAGAGCCCGGCGGTGCGGCCCGGTCCGGCCGCGATCACTCCCCCGGCGTGATCCTCGCCGATGTGCGCCGCCAACACACGAACGGAGGTCAGCGACCAGACTTGAATATGGTTCACGTCTGGATGCCCGGAACCGCTTTTCCAGGATGGGCCGAGATACCGGGACACCCGGCGTTACCGGATGTCCCCTCAAGGAGGAGGAGCAGGGTATGCTCGAAGAGTTTCCATGCACCGCGCCGGATCAGCAGTGCCACCAGCCGGACAGGATGGGGGCGATGGGGGGCCCAGCCGGTATAAGCCCCCTGCCCTTCCGCGAAGGGACGGACATGCCGGAAGATCGAAAACACCACAACCGGAGAGGCCGCGTCCGTCTCGTGAAGGGGATGCAAGCTGATGTCAGCGAAGGTTTTTCGCCTGCATTGCGCGCATGCCATCAGCCGCCGAGATGACCGGAGCGTAACCGAGTTGATTTCGCGCACGGCTCACGTCGATGGTGAAATCCTTGCCGATGAACCGCAGCATCTGCCGGGTGACCGGCGGCTCGCCCTTGCGGCGGAAGATCCGCCAGACCGCACCCATCACACCCGCCATCGTCCAGGCGATGCCAAACGGCACGGCGCGGTCCTTGGGCGTCACGCCGCGGCTGGCGAGCAGGCGCGTCAGGAAGGACTTCAGCGTCGTGTCCTCGCCATCGCTCACAAAGAAGGCCTCTCCGCCTGACCCGCGATCGGCGGCCAAGATCAACGCGTGGCACAGGTTATCGACATGGCAGGTGGAAAGTGCCTGCCCGCCGCCAGCAACCCATTGGAACTGCCCTGCGCGAACGGTTTCGACCATGCGGTCAAGCGCCGGCATGCCCGGCCCCCAGATGAAAGGCGGC
The DNA here is from genome assembly GCF_054073275.1 of Pannonibacter sp. Q-1. NCBI lineage: Bacteria > Pseudomonadati > Pseudomonadota > Alphaproteobacteria > Hyphomicrobiales > Stappiaceae > Pannonibacter > Pannonibacter sp. Q-1. The sequence goes on along the minus strand of NZ_JBSXNB010000005.1, from coordinate 76,803 downwards.
CGGATGGCCACCGTGGAGAAGCCTGCACGGCGGCCATTTGCCGCCAGCAGCACTTCCTCCGCTTCGGCCTTGGATGCGGCGTAGGGAGCAAACGGCATCTTGTGCAGGGGCATGTCCTCGGTCACGCCGCGCATCGGTTCGGGGCGGCCCATGACGACGGCGGCGGCGCTGACATAGACGATGCGGCGCACACCGGCGCGCTCAGCTGCGTCCACGACATTGCGCGTGCCCTCCACGTTGATCCGGCGGAACAGGGACATTGGCCCCCAGAGCTTGAAATGCGCTGCGACGTGGAACACCACCTCGATCCCTTCCATCGCGCCGGCCAGCGCCGTGCGGTCCAGAAGGTCGCCCTCAACCGGCTCGGCGCCGAGGGCCTCGATCTCCGCCCGCGCCTTGTCGCTGCGGCCAAGCGCAAGGACGCGCCAGCCATCCGACAGCAGGCGGCGGATGAGATGCCCGCCGACGAAACCGGAGCCTCCGGTGACGAGGGCGAGGCGGGGTGTCTGCTGGGAAGGAAACTGGCTCATGACTATCTCCTGAAGGCCGTTTGTCCCAACGTGTCACATCCAAAAACGTTACACAATACAAAATATGAAATTTGTTACATGTTGCATGCATGCGATGTGTCAGCTAAAAGCTGCGCATGACGAACGACGCCCACGATCATCGCGACCGCATTCTGGACACCGCCGCCGAACAGGTCCGCCGGTTCGGCGAGGCCAAGACAAATGTTGTCGACATCGCCAAGGCCATGGGCCTGTCGCATTCGGCGCTCTACCGGCACTTCCGGTCGAAAGCGGATATCTTTGACGCCCTTGCGGCGCGGACGATGGCCGAAGAGGCCGAACTGGCGGCCCGCTTCGCCAAAGCCGATGGATCTGCGGCAGAAAGGCTGCGCGGCCTTGTCCTGGCGCTCCACCGCAGCAAGCGGGCCAAGCTGGGGGACGATCCGGAGATCCACGGTCTCTACCGCCGGATTATCGCCGAACGCCCGGACCTCGTCGGCGACTATGCGCGCCGCATGACCGGGCTCGTGCGGCAGGTGCTGGAGGATGGGGTGGTGCGGGGCGAGTTCCGTATCCCCGACCTCGACGTGGCTGCCGGTGTGGTGCGGGATGCTGTTACGGTCTTCGTCCATCCTGCTCACGTGGAGCAGGCCGCCGTCGCTGGTCTGGATCTGGAGCCGCGGCTTCATGCGGTGATCGATACATTGGTCACGGCTTTCGCGGCAGCCAGCCAGCCGGACATGTAGGCAACGCGGATCGTTCAATGGCCCGCAATCCCTCAGGGCAGTTGCCGGTTTGGAGGCGCTGCAGGGGCGGGGCATTCCCATTCGCTGGCCGCTTTATGCAACGGGGCGGCCGGCAGGGTTGCTGAAATCCCGGGTGCGAAGCCGGCTAAAGGAAGGCTATGGCGTAGACATGGTTCTCACCTTCGCCCGTGCGACACGCCATTCTCCTGCGGAGGGTAGAGAACAGATCTTCTTGCAAAAGCCGGGAAGGGAAGGGAAGGGCCATTGCCTGTTCGCTGTTGACGGTTTGCCTGCCCTTGCGTTAAATCGTGGCCGTCCAATCCAAGCCAACAGGGGATTGTAGATGCTGGAGCTTGTGACCACCCGCTGACTGTCCCGATCGACCGGGACATCCAGATGCACCGTTTCGCAGCGGCGATTTTGCCGTGCCCGAAGGGTGCCAGGGTGATTTCTGCACACAGGCTTTTCCATGAACATCTCTCGCAGCGAACAGCGCGTTCTGCACGTGCTGGCGCAAGGCGGCTATATCCGTCATCACCGGTCCGGCAACGGCCGCATAACAGACGTGCAGTGCTTCACGCGCGACGGCCTTCTCCTGTCCGATTGCACGCCCGAGGTCTTTGCCAAACTGCGGCGCAAGCGCCTCATTGAATCCAGGGCATCAAGCCCCTACCGGATTTCCGGCAAGGGACGGCTCAGCGTCCGGGCTCAGCCCGACAACCGTCAGGAGGCATTCGCATGATCATCCGCACCGAAATGGCCGCAGACACTCCGGCGATCCGCCGCGTGGTCACCGAAGCGCTCAAGATGCTGGCGCAATCCACCGGCACGGAGGCCGCGATTGTCGAGGCGCTGCGGGCCGATGGGGCCCTTGCGCTTTCACTCATCGCCGAAGAGGACGGCGAGGTAACGGGTTATCTCGCCGCCTCCTGGGCCCGCATAGGGCCGGATGGCCCCTGGGGGCTGATCGGCCCTCTGGCGGTGCTGCCCGAACGGCACCGTCAGGGCACCGGCACGGCCCTGATGCGCGAAGCACTGCGCCAGCTCAGGCCGCTGGCGCGCGGGGCGGCGCTGGTAGGCAGCCCGGCCTATTATGCCCGGTTTGGCTTCCGGGCCTTTCCCGGGCTGGGTGTCACGGGCGTTCCTTCCAGCGTGGTTCTGGCGCTGCCTTTCGGCGGGCAGGCCCCGCAGGGAGAGCTGATCCATCACCCCGCCTTCGGACTGAATCAGCCGGACTGACACTTGGCCGGGCCGCATCGTCACAGGATGCGGCCCGGTCATCCCTTGCCGTCAGAAGGGCTTGTCGAGGCGAAGCCGGATCACTTCGAAGGGCAAGCCGTTGTCATCCTCCGGACGCCGGCCCACCTCCAGGAAGCCAAGCCTGCGGTAAAAGCCGTGAGCGGCTTCGTTGCGGGCATAGACCTCCAAGTCCAGGCTGCTGCGGCTCTTGAGTGCATGGGCCACAAGCGCCTTGCCAAGGCCGCGCCCATGTTGGGCCGGGTCCACAAAAAGGCCGCCGATAAAGTCATCGAGGAGGCCGATGAAGCCGGCCGGCTGGCCATTCACCTCGATGATCCAGGTTTCGGCCATGGGCAGATAGATCTCTGCGGTCAGCTTCTCCTGGGCATCGAGCTGGTCCTTGCCCAAGAAGGGATGGCCCAGCTCGGAGGCTGTCCGCCAGATGCGGAGCAGGCAGGAGGTATCATCCGGCCGGTACGGCCTGATGCAAAGGTCTGTCATGTTCATATTTCCGTCAGTCAGGCGCAAATGCGCACACTCAATCATCCGGCCGGATGGCCGCTCACCCCGCAGGGTCAAACTGGATTGAAGCTTCTGCGCATAAATCTCCCTGACTGACTGAACCTGTCCTAGACGCGCGGCCAATCCCTGTCAACGCAGCCGCCTTCATGCAGCCCCTGCCATGCAGCTCCTGTCATGCAATTGACAATCCCGGCCGCCCGGCGCAAAGGTTGGGCTCCACCTTGGGGAGTCCCGTGCAAGGGGCTGAGATACTGCTGGCGATGCAGCGCAGTGACCCGTTGAACCTGATCCAGTTCACGCTGGCGGAGGGATGGTGTGTGATGCGCGGAGGTCTGGCGTTTGCCGGCGGGCGCCTCACAAATCCCTTCCGCCCGTGAGACAAATGCCACGGAAGCCGGAAGCGGATGCGCCAGACACACTCTCGCCTTTCCAGACTGTCAGGCTCCTCCACGGTGCTCGTGCGCGGGGCCGGGGTTGCCGGGCTTGCGGCGGCGCTCGAACTGTCCCGCCTTGGACTTGCCGTCACCGTGGCGGACACCAGTCCGGCGCCGGGACACGGGGCTTCCTTCTATGCCGGCGGCATGCTGGCGCCCTGGTGCGAGGCAGAGACCGCCGGGCCCGAGGTGCTGAAGCTTGGACTGGAAGCTGCAGACTGGTGGGAGGCGGCCGTGCCGGGGCTTGTCTCCCGCAAGGGCACGCTGGTTCTGTGCCCGCCGCGCGATCAGGCGGAACTGCGCCGCTTTGCCAGCAGGTCCGCAGGCCACCGAATGGTAGATGCGGCGGAGATTGCCGAACTGGAACCTGCGCTGGCCGGGCGGTTCATGACCGGGCTGTTCTTCGAGAGCGAAGCGCATCTCGACCCGCGCCTTGCCATGACGGCGCTGTGGAAGCAGCTGGAAGCGCAAGGCGTCACCTTCCGGTTGGGCGATGCGGCGCAAGGGGCTGAGACGGACGCATCCCTCGTCATCGACTGCACGGGGCCCGGCGCCATAGACCGGGTACAGGGCCTGCGCGGTGTGCGCGGCGAGATGCTGTATCTGGAGACCGGCGAGATTTCCCTGTCGCGGCCCGTGCGGCTGCTGCATCCGCGCCATCCGCTTTATGTGGTGCCGCGCGGCGGCGGGCGCTTCATGGTAGGGGCGACCATGATCGAAAGCGACGACGGCGGCCCGGTGACTGCCCGCTCGGTCATGGAACTGACCAACACCGCCTATGCGTTGCATCCCGCCTTTGGCGAAGCACGCATCGTGGAACTGGGTGCCGGTGTGCGCCCGGCCTTTGACGACAACATGCCGCGCGTGGTGGCAGAGCGGGAGCGCCTGCCGCAAGGCACGGATCTCGCAGTGGCCGGCATGTACCGGCATGGTTTCCTGCTCGCCCCGGCCCTCGCCCGGCAGGCAGCGGATATGGCCGCACGGCGGCTGATGGAAAACAAGGGAGATGCAAACCCATGAATGTGCTGGTGAATGGCGAGGCCGTGGCCTGTGCGGCGGAAACCCTGCCCGCCCTGCTGCAGGAACTCGATTATGAAGGCGACTGGCTGGCCACCGCCGTCAACGGCGAACTGGTGCCGCGCGAAGCGCGGGACACCTGCCGGCTGAACGAGGGCGACCGGATCGAGATCCTGTCGCCGATGCAGGGAGGCTGAGATGAGCCTCACGCTTTATGGCAGCGACGTTTCATCCCGCATGCTGCTGGGCACGGCGCGTTATCCTTCCCCTGCCGTTCTGGCCGGGGCGGTGCGCCGCTCGAAGGTCGAGATCGTCACCGTGTCGCTGCGCCGGGAGACGGCGGGCGGGCGCAATGGCGGCGCCTTTTTCCAGATGATCCGCGATCTGGGCGTCAAGGTTCTGCCCAACACGGCCGGATGCCACAGCGCGTCCGAGGCGGTGCTGACGGCGAAAATGGCGCGTGAGGTGTTCGCCACCAACTGGATCAAGCTGGAGGTGATCGGCCACCACGACACACTGCAGCCGGATGTGTTCGAACTGGTGGAGGCCGCGCGCATTCTCAGCGCCGAAGGCTTCGAGGTGTTTCCCTACACCACCGATGACCTGATCGTGGGGGAGAAGCTGCTGGCCGCCGGATCCCAGGTGCTGATGCCCTGGTGCGCGCCCATCGGCACGGCGGCGGGCCCGCAGAACCTTGCTGCCCTCAGGTCCATGCGTGCCGCCTTCCCGGATGTGCCGCTGATCGTCGACGCCGGGCTTGGCCGCCCCTCCCATGCCACCACGGTGATGGAGCTGGGCTTTGATGCGGTGCTGCTCAACACGGCCGTGGCGGGAGCCGCGGATCCGGAGCTGATGGCCGAAGCCTTTGCCGGGGCGGTGGAGGCCGGGCGCCAAGGCTATCTTGCCGGATTGCTTGAACCAAGGGACATGGCCGTGCCATCAACCCCCATCATTGGCAAGGGAGCCTTCGGATGACGCTTGATCCGTTCTATCTCATCGTCGACAGCGCGGACTGGATCGTCCGCCTTGTGCCGCAGGGCGTGAAGCTGGTGCAGTTGCGGGTCAAGGACTGCGAACCTGAAGAGCTGCGACGCCAGATCCGCGACGCAAAAGCCGTTTGCGAGGCCCATGGCGCCACACTGGTGCTGAATGACTACTGGCAGATGGCCATCGAAGAAGGCTGCAGCTGGCTGCATCTGGGGCAGGAGGATCTGGCGGAGGCCGATCTTGCCGCCATCCGCCGCGCCGGGCTGAAGCTGGGCCTTTCCACTCATGACGAGGCCGAACTTGAGACGGCGCTTGCCGCCAAGCCCGATTATGTGGCGCTGGGTCCGGTCTATCCCACCATCCTGAAGGAGATGAAGTGGGCGCCGCAGGGACTGGAGAAGCTTGGCATCTGGAAGCAGCGCATTGGTGCATTGCCGCTGATCGGCATTGGCGGGCTGACACCGGAGCGAGCGGAAGCGGCGCTTGCCGCAGGGGCTGACAGTGCAGCGGTTGCCACCGACATCACCCGCAATGCAGATCCGGAAGCGCGCGTGCGGGAATGGCTCGCCGCCACGGCCCGCTGGCGCTGATCGCCAGCGGGGGGATCGAGTCTCAGGCCTGCAGCGGTACGGTCATGCGCACGACAAGGCCATGGCCGGTGAATTCACGCTCGATCTTGCCGCCCAGCTCGCCGCGGATGCTGGCGTCAATCAGCCGTGTGCCGAAGCCCTTGGCTGTCCCTGGTTCCACGGCTTGCGCGGATTTCTCCGTCCACACCAGTTGCAGAAGCTTGCCCTTGGGAGCGGCTTCCAGCGTCCAGTCCACGGTCAGGGAAGCCCCGTCATCGCCGACACGGGCATATTTGAGCGCGTTGGTTGCCAGCTCGTGGAAGACGAGGCTCAGCGCGTGGGCAGCCTTTTCGTTGAGGACCACCGGGGGGCCGCACAGCTTTTCACGCTGGAGCGCTTCGCCGAACACCTGCTCCAGTTCCTGCTCCAGAAGCTCGTTGAGCCCGGCGCGCTGCCAGCGGGACCGGGTCAGGAGGTCCTGCGCATTGGCCATGGCCTGCAGTCTGGAGGCAAAGGACGAAGAAAAGCTCTCCAGTGAGGGAGAACTGCTGGCCGTCTGGCGGGCAATGGCGAGAATGCGGGCAATGGAATTCTTGATCCGGTGCTTCATTTCCTGAAGCATCAGATCCTTCTCGGCGATGACCTGCTGCGACATGGTTTCCAGCTCACGCCGGGCTTCGACGGCCCGGCTCTGATTGCGGATGGAGACCGCCAGCGCCGCCGCGAACAGCAGCGAAAACGTGCAGATCAGCAGGGAGCGCCAATGCGCCGCGATGCCGTTTTTCGCATCAGGCTGCCGCACCCGCACGAGCCAGTCGCGGCCGGCAACGGTGATTTCTCCCGTCATGGACTGGAAGTCCTTTTCCGACAGCTTCACAAAACCGTCAGACCGGAACAGCACGGGCTGCGCGGAACTGTCGGCACCGGTGTCCGTCACCTCTACCTCGACCGGCAGTTCCAGCGGATGCGTCAAAGACGCAAGGATCAGATCTCCTGCGCGCACCGGAGCATAGATGAAACCGTCCGGCTGCCCGCCGGGCTCATCGCCCAGCACACGCGGCTGCGTTCCGCGAAAGGGACTGTAGACCAGAAAGCCTGCCTGTTTTTCTGTTCCGGTCTCCTGCACCAGTTCGACCGGCGCCGAGGCATGGGGCTTGCCGGTTTCCATGGCGCGCGACATGGCGGCCCGGCGCAGGGGCTCGCTGAACATGTCATATCCGATGGCCCGGGCGTTGCGCGGATCCTGCGGCTCCAGCATCACAATGGGCGTGCGCCAGTCTTCTGCGGTGGTCTTGGGCCAGACGGCAGCCTCACTCCCGAAATGGACGGACAGCGCCTCATTCACAGGGGCCTCTGCCCCGGTGCGGACCAACTGTGCAAAGCCGACGCCTTGCAGCCCGCGGAGCTGGCCTGTCAGCTCAAGGCCCAGAACGAAGGTGCGAAACTCGTTATGTTTGGCAATGCCCCCCGCAGCCTCGAAAAAGGCCTGGGTGGCCGCCAGAACACCAAGCTGCTGCTCTATGCGGCTGCTGACCCTGTCCACGGCCTCCCGGGCAACGGCTTCAAACCGCTGCCGTTCTGCCGTTGTTTCAGCCTGAAAAACGGCCCAGGTCAGCCACAGCCCAACACAGGCCACGGCAAGGAACACGGCCGGGGGGAGATACTTCCTCATGACATCTGCAACCGTGCTCGGGGGACAGGGGTGAAGACACCCTGCCGGTTGAGGGAGTAAACGGTGTGCCTTGTCAGTTTTCAATAGGTTACGTTAGGACAATGTGCTGAATTTTCGGGGTTAACCCCATCTGGCCGGAGAAATCAGGCCGGATGGGGCTCCACGGGAAACTCGATGCTGTATGTCACCAGGCGCGGCGTAAGGCTGTAGCTGGCCTTGCCGTTGACAGCCAGCGGTACAACCCGCTCCAGCACGGTGCTGCCAAAATGGCGGTCATAGGCCGTGCGGGATGTCTGGCCGGCGCCCGTCCCGGCGGCCGGTGCGCCGGCCTGCGGCGTCACGGATTCGATCCAGACGATTTCCGCCATCCGTACACCGTCCTGCTTGCTCAGCCGGCAGCGCACCGTGACCGGCGGGCCAACGGTCAGCGCCGTTCCGTAGCTGACCGCATTGACCATCAGTTCGTGCAGGGCCAGGCCCACATGCAAGGCCGCATTCGGGTCCAGCAGGGCGTTGTCACCCAGCACCTCGACCAGATGCGGATTCTGCGGCACATAGCGGCTGACCTGCTGGCGCACCAGATCCTCGAAATAGGCGCCATGCCAATTGGAGTCCGTCACCAGATCCTGAGACTGCGCCAGCGAATGCAACCGCCCCCGGAACTTGGCCAGAAACTGGTCCATCCGGGTGGAATGCCGCGCCGTCTGCGAGGCAATGCTCTGGATGATGGCAAGAAGGTTCTTGGACCGGTGGCTGACCTCGCGCAGAAGCGCCCGGAGCACCTTCTCGCGGCGGGTCTTTTCGGTGAGGTCGGCGATCGTCGTCAGCAGATAGGGCCGCGCGCCGAAGGACGTCACCTGTTCCACATTGAAGGAAAAAACCCCGGCCTCACCGAGATCGGCCTCAAGAAAAGCCGGCTCGCCCGAGGCCATGACCTGAGCCTTGCTGGCCGCCAGCATTCCGGCCACCTCGTCACCGAAAATGGCGGCATCGGTCGGATGGCCTGCTTCCGGATCCAGCCTCCAGGGCGCGGGGAGATTGGCGGCATAGACATAGTTCAGCTGGCTGTCCTGAAGGGTAAGGCAGATGCCCGACCGCTCCAGCGCCAGCAGCAGATATTCACGCAGATGGGTCTCCGGCTGCCCCGGATCCTTCCAGATCAACCGATGAACCACCGGCGCCACTCCAACTCTCGCAGAAAGGGGCTCCGCTGCTCTTGCAGCCAGCCCCTCCTGCTGTTCGCTCCGGAACATCACCTCTGCCCTAGCCCCGGCGCAGCACACCAGCGATCAGGGACAGGACGAGGAAGACCAGAAACACGAAGAATAGAATCTGTGCAATACCGGCAGAAGCACCGGCAATGCCGCCAAACCCCAACACACCTGCGATGATCGCAATCACAAGAAATACAGCCGCATAATACAGCATGATCAACTCCTTCTGAAAGACACAAGTCCTGCATTGCCACAGGACTTTCCGCTCTCCAGCTTCGAGACTTTCACCACCTCTGCTTTGCAACGATAGTATGCAGTGCAGAGGCAAGGTGCTGATCATGTAACGGCTGAACTCCCGTGTGGTTCCATCGCATCCGGCTCTCGAGGGGTGAAACCTGTTATAGCAAGACCCTGCGGCGCTGACGCATCAAGCCCTGGAAGGCGGAAGCGCCATGCGGCATGGCATTACTCCGCCGCCGCAGCCCTGGCGCTTTCGTCGAAGAACAGGGCCTGGCTGATCAGGGCCTTCACCATGTCCGGATTGAAAGGCTTGGTCACAAGGAACGCCGGTTCCGGCCGCTCGCCCGTCAGCAGGCGTTCGGGGAAGGCGGTGATGAAGATGACCGGCACCGTCACGTCGGCGAGTATCTCGTTCACAGCATCCAGGCCGGAGCTGCCATCGGCCAGCTGGATATCGGCGAGGATCATGCGCGGCCGGGTCTCGCGGAACAGTTCCACGGCCTCCGTATGGGTGCGGGCAATGCCGGTGACCCGGTGGCCCAGCCCTTCCACCATCTGTTCGATATCCATGGCGATCAGCGGCTCATCCTCGATGATCATGATATCGGTGGCGACCTGACGGGAGATGTCCTCCGCCGCCTCGCGCAGCAGGGCGCCAAACTCGGCTTCCGTCACGGACAGGATATCGGCTGCCTGGGCTGGGGTGAACTCCTCCACCGACACCAGCAGGAAAGCGAGACGGCTGCGTGGCGGCAGCGACGCAAGGTAGCTGGAGGCCCGGCGCTCCCACAGGAACGGCGATTCCGACGTCTCGATCTTGATCAGCGTGGAACCAAAAAGCGTGGCAAAGAGTTTGTAAAGCGCAACCCGGTCGTCCTGCGCCTCTGGCAGAAGCGACACATCGGCAATCAAGGCCTCGAGGGTCGCCGCGACATAGGCATCGCCTGATGCCTGCGAGCCGGTCACGGCTCTGGCGTAGCGGCGCAGATAGCTCAGGTGAGGTGCAATACGGGTCGAAAGCGACATTAAAAAACGCTCCATAGGGCTCCCCGTGTGGCGTCCGGAATGGAACTGTGCCGGGGAGAAACCGGATTGTGACCGCCCGCACGCACGGGCATCTTGGGAAAGGAACGGCTGGTTCCAAAAAAAGTTCCTCCTGCCTGGAACTTTTTTTGACGGTCTGCATTTTCCTGACAGATACGAAACGGATGCACGATGCCCATGAACGACTGGAAAAAGCCCGGAACACCGGACGCTGGCACTGGAGCGCTGGATGGCGCCCATGCGCAGCAGATCTCGGCCCGCCTCCGGCAGCTTTACGACACGGTACAGAATGAGGGGATTCCCGACCGGTTCCTCGATCTTCTGGAGCGCCTCGACGAAGCTGAGGAGAGGAGCTTGAAGAAATGACGGCAGCGGGGACGGCAGACACGGCGCAGGCGGCAGACCCGCGCAAGATCTTCAAGCGTGAGATGCTCGCCTGCCTGCCAAGCCTTCGCGCCTTTGGTGTGTCGCTGGCCGGGAACGCCGACAGGGCTGATGATCTGGTGCAGGACGCCATCATGAAGGCCTGGGCCAAGCAGGAAAGCTTCGAGCTGGGCACCAATATGAAGGCCTGGCTCTTCACCATCCTGCGCAACGAATTCTACAGCCAGGCCCGCAAGCGCGGCCGCGAGGTGCAGGACAGCGACGGCCTGTTCACCGAACGCCTCGCCGTGCATCCGGGCCAGTATGGCTCGCTCGACCTGCAGGACTTCCGCAAGGCGCTGGAAGAATTGCCCGACGATCAGCGCGAAGCCATCATTCTGATCGGCGCCTCCGGCTTTTCCTATGAGGAAGCGGCGGAGATCTGCGGCTGTGCCATCGGCACGATCAAGAGCCGGGTCAACCGCGCCCGCAACCGCCTGCAGGAACGGCTGCAGATCAGCGGCGAAGAAGATTACGGCCCCGACAGCCTGTCTGCGCCTGTCACCCAGCAGCTATTTCACGGCTGACCGCGAAGCAGCCCTGTGGCCTTGCCTGCGGCGGGCAGAACTGTCCTTCGTTCTGCCCGCTTGTGCTGTCTGGATGTCCCGGCTGCGGCACGAGAGGGAGTTTGAATGCGCGTTACAGCTCTCCTGAACCGGGATGGCGGCACCCTGAAGACGGCCGATATTCAGGCGGTCTGCAGCCTTATCGAGACGGAGTTCTCCGCCGCAGGCCATGAGGTGCAGTGTATCGTCACCTCCTCCGCACGCCTTGAAGACAATCTGAAGCGCATTGCGGATGATCCGGCGGCAGAGGTCATCCTTGCCGGCGGCGGGGATGGCACCATCTCGGCTGCCGCTGCGATGGCCTACCGCTCCGGCAAGGTGCTGGGCGTGCTTCCGGCCGGGACCATGAATCTCTTTGCCCGCTCCCTCTCCATTCCCTTGCCGCTCGACAAGGCCATCGCGGCACTGGCGAAGGCAGAGGTGGTGCGCTCCGACATCGGCCTGATGAACGGCCGGCCCTTCGTGCATCAGTTTTCCCTCGGCCTGCAGGCGCAGATGATCCGGGAGCGCGACAAGGCGGAACATGCCTCGCGCCTTGCCAAGATGTGGGGCAGCTTCCGCGCCTTCCTGCGCTCCACCTTCCGCCCCTTTTCCTTCCGGGCAAGGTTGCGCACCGGCAGCGAGGTCCGGCGCGGGCGCTTCAGCATCATTGCCGTGTCCAACAACGTCTATGGCGAGGGCACGCTGCCCTATGCGGCGCGGCTGGATGAGGGGGTTCTGGGGGTCTACAGCGTCCACCGGCTGTCCTCGCTGGAAACAACGCTGCTGGCCGCCGACCTTGCCCGTGGTGCGTGGCGCTCCAACGCCAATCTGATGTATGACCGCGCCCGCGAGGTCGAGGTGGAACTCTCCCCTTCCATGCGCCGCAAGATTGGCGTGCTGGATGGCGAGCTGATCGACCTGCCGCTGAAGATCACCGTGAAGATCGAGCCGCAGGCTCTCGCCGTGCTGCGGCCAGCTGCGGCCGGGGCAGCGTGAGCCCCCCTCCGGCTCCGTTCTCCTGACAACGGAAAATCCCGGCACAAGACCGGGACGAATGCAGATGGCTGGCTTGGTAAGGGTTTGTTCCAAGGCTCCCGATGCAGGCGCATCACGGCAGGAAATTGCTCTGGAACATTGCTCTGGCACCGCGCGGACTTGGTTACCACCCACTGAGTCAAGCTCAGTGGGTGGTGTTATTCGCTGCCGGACGAGCGGGTGCGGGTGGCGAGGAACAGGCCGGCTGTTGCAAGAACTGCCAGGCCCATGGTCTTGCCCTTCCCTCCGGCGAGAAGGGGTGCGGCCGCGGCAAGGGCGATGGCGTTGAGCGCGCGTTTCTGCTCACGCTTGCGCCGGTCCTGCCGGTTCAAAAGCACCATGATGGCCACGAGAAGCGCAGCCAGAGACAGCAGCAGCAGCGCAGCAACGAAAAGGACGGCAACCGGATCATATCCGGTGCGGATCACCCAGATCACGGCGGCGGTGGCGCCGAAGCCCCAGGCGGTGAGCACCAGCAGGGCACAGGCCCCAAGCAGCAGGACGCTGCGGCGAAGCTGCCGCAGCCTTCCTTTTGCATCACCCAGGGTGTCCAGGGCGAGGGAAGCCAGAAGGCGCATGGTTTAGCGCCGCATCAGCAGGGCTGCGAGCACGCCGGCGCCAGCGGCAATGGCCAGCGACTGGAGCGGGCGGGCGCGAACCTGTGTGGCAACCTTGCCTTCCAGATCGGCAAGCTCCTTCTTGAGCGTTTCCAGCGCATCCTCACCGGCGACCTTCAGGTCATCGGCCTTGCTGCTGCCATAGCTGGCGACGGCCTTGCCGAGATCGGCGACATCGGCCCGGACGCGGGCGATGCGCTCTTCCAGATCCTTGGCGGAAACAGACTTGCTGGTGTCATTTGCGGCATTCTGAACTGCTGCAGGCATGATGTGCTCCTGTGTCAGGGCCGGAAGCCGGCCCGGATGAAGGGAAATAGTCCGGCCGGTGGCGCCCACGATTGCGGGCGCCACGCAGGGTTTGACCTATGTTCAGGCAGGGTTAGCGGATGACCGTGGTTTCCGGGCTCTGTCTGTAGGCTTCGAGCGTGTAGGCCGGAGCGTTCTCGATGGCCTCCGGCGTCACTGACGTGGTGGCCTGAATGGTGCCTTCGGCATCACGCTGGATCATCACGTTGGAGGCTTCAACGGCCACCGGCTTGCTGCCGATGCCAAGCACGCCGCCCACGTTGATCACATAGGCCTCGGCCTTGCCGGCGGGCGCGATCACCACATCGGAGATCTTCCCGGCGGTGCTGCCGTCTGCCGTGACCAGATTGGTGCCGATCAGGTTGTCAGTGCTGATCACATTGACACCAGCTGCCTGGCTGCCATCCACCTGGCCCGTGGCTCCTGCCCCCGGCATCGCCGTGGTGGTGCCGGCGGTATCGTCGGTCAAACCGACCGATTCGCTCAGCTCATCGATCACCGACGGGCCGGTCAGGCTGGTCTTGTCGAAGGCAGGTTCTGCATTCAGCTGCTGCGGCGTCATCTGCACCATCAGGCGGCTTTCGCCGTTCTGGTCGATCCAGGTCAACTGATCGAAGGGCACGGCAACGTCCTTGCCTTCGGCCTCAGCGGTGCTGTCAACCGAGATGATCACGGCGTTGACCTCACCGGTCTCGGTCATCGCCACATCGGACACTCTGCCGATACGCTCGCCTTCGGTGGAACCGGTCGCATGGACGTCCTCACCGATCAGGCTGCTGGCGACAACCTCGGATGTGATGCCGGAGAGGCCGGACGGAGCCATCGTGCCAGAGGGCTGGCTCATGTCCTGCTCAGGCATCACGCCCGGCTGTGTATCCATCGGAGCACCTGGCATTACTGCAGGGTTTTCGACAGACGGCGCCGTCCCCGGCGCATTATTCATGTCCTGCGCCATTGCCGGAGCGGCAACAAGTACAGAAACAAGAGCGGTTGTAGCAAGAATCCTTTGGATCATTATTTATCCTCCATTTCTTGCAGATGGCCTTGTTGATCCCTGAATTGAGAAACAACTGAAAGCCATCCTGTTTTTCCCACACACGGTAGCAAAACACACCACGGAGAACTTTGTTCCAAAAATTTTTGCTGCACGTTTCGCCGGGCCGGGATCATCAACCACCTTTACTTGAATCAAAAACTCAGGTATCGAAGGCAAAATCAAAAACTCAAGGTTGCGTACCCGTGGCAAAACTCCGGATGCTGATGCTGGCCCTGGCGGCCAATGCATTCCATCAGGCGGCATTGATCGCCCTTGTGCCGGTATTGCAGCATCTTTTCGGTGTCAGTCTCGCAACGCTCGGGGCCCTGGTCGGGCTTGGCCTGCTCGCGGCCGCTCTTGCCATTCCGGGCTGGGGCCGTGTGGCAGCCAGCGGTGGGCTTGACCGGGCCCTGCAGCTGACACTGACAGGTGCCGGCCTCGGCGCCATGATGATGGGCGCAGGCATTGCCGCAGCAGCATATGGCTGGCTCGCCGCCCTGCCGGCCTTCGCGCTTCTGGCTGCCGGACGCCTGATCTACAGCCTCAGCGCCCCGGCCATTCTGCCGCTGGCACAAAGCGCGGGCACGGTCCGGAAACCGCAGGACACCGGAACAGAGGGCGCGGCGCTGGCCGGTCACATCGGCCGGCTCAATGCCATGAACGGCATTGGCCGCCTCGCCGGAAACGCCCTGATCGCGCCCCTGCTTCTGCTTGGCGCCTGGGCGCCCGTTCTGCTGCCCCTGCCGGTCTATCTGGCGGCGCTTGTGCTTTTCCTGCGCAAAGACAGCGGCGAAAAACCTGCCGTCCACCCGGTTCCGAAGATGGAAGCCGGTGCAGCCAGACTGGGCTGGCGCCCGCTGGCGGGGCCTCTGTCTCTTGGTTTCCTGCTGCAGCTGTCCACGGGCGCGGCTTATGTGCTCCTTGGCCCCGTCATCGCGCAGCGGTTGTCCCTCTCTCCTTCGGAAGCGGCCAGCGCAGCCGGACTGTGCCTTGCCGTCTCTGTCGCGGTGGGCATTGCCGTGCAACTCGGCCTTGAGCGGATCATCGGCCACCGCCTTCAGGCAGGCCGCCTGGCCGGGGCAGTGCTTTGCGCTGCCGGGCTTGGCCTTCTCGCCTTTGCCGCCAGCCTGCCGGTGCTGGCGCTTGCCGCAGCGCTCACCGCTGCCGGTCTTTCCGTTGCCCTGGGCGCCAATACGGCGCTGACGCTGTCTGCCGAAGGCATGCCAGCGTCAGGCCGCGCCCTGGCCTCCACCCGCCTCAGCAGCCTGCAATTTGCAGGGCTTGCTGCGGGCTCCCTTGCGGGCGGTGTTCTGGGCTCCATCAGCCTCGACATGGCCCTTGCCGTTCTGGCGGGCGCAACCGCGCTCACCGCAATTCTCATCCCAATCCTCACCCGTTTCAGCCGCAGCAGCGGCCCGGCGCTTCAGCTCCCCCTCCCGGATCTGTCCGCCGCCGCCCCTGCCCACGCCCCTCATAAAGGAGCATCCGAATGAACCCCGTGCTCGAAATGCGCCCCCATGCCGGCACCCCCGCCTTGCCGCTTGATGTGGCCGGAATTGGCATCGGCCCCTTCAATCTCAGCGTTGCTGCGCTCCTCGACAGCGTGCCGGGGCTGAATGCGCGCTTCTTCGAAAAGAAGAAGCAATTCGTCTGGCATCAGGGTCTGATGTTCCCCGGCTCGATCCTGCAGACCTCGTTCCTCAAGGATCTGGTGACGCCCGTCCTGCCGACGAGCCCGCATTCCTTCACCGCCTTTCTGGTGGAGAAGAAGCGCTTCTACGATTTCCTCTCCGGCCGCTTCACCGGCGTCACCCGGATGGAGTTCAACGAATATCTGCAATGGGTAAGCGGACGGCTCGACACTCTCACCTTTGGCGAGGAAGCCACGGCCGTGCATCTGGACGGCAGCCGCCTGCGGCTGGAATTTGCCAGCGGCCGCACGGAGCTGGCGCACAATCTCATCGCAGGTGCAGGCATGGCGCCGTTTGTGCCGCCCTGCACGGCCGCGCATCTGGGGGCCGACTGCTTCCATGCGGGAAGTTACCTGACCCAGCCGCGCAGCTTCACGGGCAAGCGCGTGGCCGTGATCGGCGGCGGTCAGACCGGCGCGGAAATCGTGCTGGATCTTCTGACCCGTGCCGAGGGCGCGCCCGCGCATGTGAGCTGGATCAGCAATCTGCCGCGCTTCTCGCCGCTGGAGGAAGGTGGCTTTGTCGATCAGGTGTTCACGCCGGGTTATGTCGCCGCCTATCAGACGCTCCCCTTCGAGGCCCAGCGCAACGAGATTTCCGGCCAGAAGCTCGCCAGCGACGGACTGACGCCCGCTACGGTGGACACACTCTTTGCCGAGATCTACCGCCGCCGCCATCTCTTGGGCGAGAACTGCATTTCCCTGCTGCCGGGCCGCAATCTGGAGTTGCTCGAACGGCAGAACGGCGGGTTCCTGCTGCATACCCACGCCATCACCAGCGGCGAGAGCGAGCTTTTCGGCGCTGACGCGGTGATCCTGGCGACCGGCGCCCGCCCCGCGCTTCCCGCCTGCCTTGAGCCCCTGCGCCACC
The DNA here is from genome assembly GCF_054073275.1 of Pannonibacter sp. Q-1. NCBI lineage: Bacteria > Pseudomonadati > Pseudomonadota > Alphaproteobacteria > Hyphomicrobiales > Stappiaceae > Pannonibacter > Pannonibacter sp. Q-1. Next base: position 60,084 of record NZ_JBSXNB010000005.1, on the reverse strand, counting down.
GGCTGGATCTCGATGCCAATGGCCTGCCGGTTCTGGATGCCAGCTACCGCCTGCAATGGGATGGGCCCTCCAGCATCGGCCTCTTCGGCCTCAATCTCGGCCTGTCGTCGCATGGCATCGTCGATCCGCAGATGAGCCTCATGGCCTGGCGCAGCGCCGTCATCATCAACGCCCTGACCGGAGAAGACCTCTTCGATGTCAGCGCCGGACCGGAACTGGTGGACTGGCCGAAGCGCCTCCCGGATGAAGCCCCGCTCACCCGGGCCGTCGGCTAACCCGGCCGCCACCATCGCCGCCGCCTGCCAGACCCGCCCCGGTCCTGGCGGCGGCGGCGGATCTGATCCCGATTGACGAGGACCCGGCATGAACCAGCTTCTGCCTTCAAACCGGATGACGCCCGCTGCCGCGCCCATGGATGCCGCAGCGCTGGCCGATCATTCCGCCGCCAGCGCTTTCCTGAATGCCCTTCTGCGCGAGTGGGACGGCTGGTCTGCGCTTGCCCCCGGTGAGCGGGCAAGCCTTGAGACCTCCCAGCCGGACGGTTTTGCCGCGCCGGGCGGGGAAATCCTGAAACTGCCGCTTGCGGGCGGCGATGCGCTTTTGATCCACGCCCCGGCCCGCACCCCCTTCCGCACCGCCGTTCGCCTGCCCTTCTGCCTGATGGGCGCTGATGGCAGCCTGCGCAAGGTGCCGCTGGCTACGGCTCTGGCCCTGCTCGTTACTGATCCTGTGGCAAGCGCGGGCGATGAAGCCCTGCAGATGAAGCTGCTGCAGCGGGTGATGGACAGCCGGCTTGCCGCCGAAGCAGCCTTCCGCGCCCGTCCGCCGCTGGGGCCCGCCTCAGGCTGGACTTTCCAGCAGGGGGAGCAGGCCCTGACCGGCGGCCACGCCACCCATCCCAATCCGCGCAGCCGCGACGGGCTGGAGCTGGAGGAGGCACGCCGCTTCGCGCCGGATCTGGGCGGGCGTTTCCCGCTGTTCTGGTGCCTCGCCCACCGCTCCATCCTTGTTCTTGCCAGCGGCACGCTGACCCCGGCAGAACAGATGCTGCGGGCACTGGCACAGAGCGATCCGTCCTTGCCGCAAGAGCTGCACCAGCCGGAAGACGGCTTCGTGCCGCTGCCCTGGCATCCGTTTCAGGCGCCGAAGCTTCTTGCCCGGGTGGATGTCATCGCCCTCCTGCGCGAAGGCCTGCTGCGGCCGCTGGGCGAGCTGGGCCAGCCCTTTGCCGCCACCGGCTCGTTCCGGGGTGTCCATGCCTGGCATGCACCGTCCATGCTGAAGTTCTCGCTCTCCCTGCGGCTCACCAACTCGCGGCGCACCTTGGCGCGCAAGGAGGTGGAACGCGGGCTGCAACTGGCCGAATTGCTGGATGGCCCGGTCGGGGAAAGCCTTGCCGCCGAATTCCCGAAGGCCTCGATCCTGCGCGAGCCTGCCTATGTGGCGCTGAAGGATGCCGATGGCGGGGCGCTGGAGGAAAGTTTCGTTGTCCTGCGCGACAACCCGTTCCGTGATGAAACCGCCGCCGGTCCGGTGATGATGGCGGGCCTGTGCGAGCAGCGCCCGGATGGCGCTTCTCCGCTGGGCGAGCTGATCCTTGCCCGCGCCGCCCGCGATGGCAGCGCGGCGGAGGATCTGGCGGAAAGCTGGCTGCAGGGCTTCCTGGATGTGGCGATCCATCCGCTTCTGGAAATCCGGGCCCGCTACGGCCTTCTCTTCGGGGCGCATCAGCAGAACATGACGCTGGCGCTCGATCAACATGGCTGGCCCGCGCATCTATGGCTGCGCGACTGCCAGGGCACCGGCCACCTCACCACCCATCACGACATGCTGGCCCGCTACCTGCCGGATATCGGCCGCCATGCGGAAAACGTGGTGCCATCCGAATTGGGCGACGGGCTCGTCTGCTACTACGTCATCATCAACAATCTGATGAGCGTGATCGCCACGCTGGTGCTGGATGGCCTTATCGCCGAAGAGCGGGCCAACCGCTGCCTTCTGACCTTCCTGCAGCGGGAGAAGGCGCAGAGCCGGGGTGACACCAGCCTGCATGATTTCCTGCTGAACCGCCCCACCTGGGTGAGCAAGGGCAACTACCGCACCAGCCTCAGCAACGTGAACGAGGCCTCGGGCGATGGTTCGGGCCAGCTCGCCGCCTTCCTTGAAATGCCGAACCCGCTGCTGCCGCTGATGCGCGCGGACGGTAAGTGACACGGAGACCCAGCCCATGAACATTCATGCTGCCAGCACCACCCGGGCGGAAGCCCTCGTGACCACCCGTCTCGACAGCACCCGGGAAACACCGGTTCTGTCGCTGCGCCTGAACGGCACAACGCCGGGCGCGGACGAGCTGACCGGCGCCGTGCTGCGGGCGCTGGAAGCGGCCTTTGCCGCTGACGGAAGCCTTCACCGGCTGATCCTTGATCCGGTCGGCTTGCCGCTCACCGTCCGCGATCTGCCCTTTGCCCATCCGGTTGCGGGCGGGCTGGAGGTGCGCCGCGATGGCTTTTATCAGACAGACCAGCTCTGGCTGGGGCACAGGCCCACGGGACGGCTGCGCACCGGTCTGGTGCCCGGCCCCGATGGCCGCGATCACCCCTTGCGCCCGCCCCATCCTGTGGGCGTGGTCTACGAGCGGTATGACCCGGTGGCCGATCTCACCGTTTCCTTCCGTGCGGTGGACATCGACCGGGACCTCGACACCTTCCACCGCTGGATGAACGATGGCCGCGTCGCCTATTTCTGGGAACTGGCCTGGGACAAGCCGAAGCTGCGCGATTATCTCGCCGCCTTCGCGGAGCGGCCGCATACCTATCCGCTGATCGGCTGTTTCAACGGCGAGGATGCTGGCTATTTCGAGACCTACTGGGTGCGGGAGGACCGGCTTGGCCCCTTCTATGACAGCGGCCCCTGGGACCGGGCCTGGCATGGGCTGATCGGCGAGCGCCGCCACCTTGGCCGGGCCAAGACCGGCGCCTGGCTGCGCGGCCTGCTGCATTACCTCTTCCTTGATTGCCCGATGACGGAAAACATCATGGGCGAGCCGCGCGTCGACAATGCCAAGCTGCTGAACTACGCCGCTGAAGTCGGCTACGAGAAGGTCAAGGAGTTCGACTTCCCGCACAAGCGCTCGGCCCTGATGCGCTGCCCGCGTGACCGGTTCTTCTCGGAGGTGCGGCTGTGAACGCGCCCTTTGCAGTCTCCACCCCGGCAGACAGCCGGAGCGCCGCTGACGCCCGCTGGAACGCCGTTTGCCGGACCGCACTCGCCAAGATGCTGGATGAGCTGACCTATGAGGAAGTGCTGGCGCCGGAAGCAGACGGCGAGGGCAGCTATGCCCTGCGCCTCAAATCCGGCATCACCTGGCACTTTGCCGCCCGCACGGGCGCCTGGGGCAACCTTCTGACGGACAGCCGGACAATCCGCCGTGAGCCGGAGGGGGCCATCTCGCCGCTGCAGTTCACGCTGGACGCAAGGGCCGAGCTCGGGATGGCGCCGGAAACCCTTGCCACCTTCCTGCGCGAACTTTCCAACACCCTGCGGCAGGACATGATCCTGCATCAGAAAACGGAAGGCCTTGAGGCGGACCGGCTGCTCGACTTGCCCGTGCATGTGCTGCACGGCCTGCTGGAAGGCCACCCCAAGGCGGTGGCCAACAAGGGCCGCCTCGGCTGGGGCGCGGATGACCTTGCCCGCTACTCGCCGGAATCGGCCGAACCCTTCTCCCTGTTCTGGCTGGCAGCCACCCGGCAGAACTGCCGTCTGGGCGGTGATGACTATGAAGCGGCGTTCCTGCGCCGCCAGCTTGGCGAAGCTGAGGCAGCAAAGCTTCTCGCCCGCCTCACGGAAAAAGGGCTCAGTCTTGAGACCCACACGCTGATCCCCGTGCATCCCTGGCAGTGGGACAATGTGATCCAGCAGGCCTATGTCACGGATCTTGCCACCGGCGATCTGGTGTTTCTCGGCAGCTTCGGCGGGCGCTATGTGGCCGGTCCCAGCCTGCGCACGCTCACCAGCATCGACCGGCCCGGCTCTGCGGATGTGAAGGTGGCGCTGACCATCCTCAACACCTCCGCCTGGCGCGGCATTCCGGGCAAATACATCGCCATCGGCGCTGCGCTCTCTGACTGGCTGGAAGGCATCGTGGCCTCAGATGATCTGCTGGCCCGGCACGTGACGATCCTGCGCGAGGCACGCGGCATCTGGTACCGGCACCCGCTCTATGGCCAGATGGAGGATGCGCCCTATCAGCATGGCGAAACGCTGGGCGTGATCTGGCGCGACAATGCCTCCGGCCGGGTGGGGCCAAACCGCCGCGCCTGTCTCTATGCCGCGCTGCTGCATCCCGATGCGGAGGGGCGGCCGCTGGCCGTGGCCCATGCCCGCCGGGCGGGACTGGACTTCGAGGACTGGCTGAAGCGCCTCTTCGAGGTCAGCGTGGTGCCGCTCTATCACATGCTCTGCCGCTTCGGCACGGGCTTCATCGCCCATGGGCAGAACATCACCGTGGTGCTGGAAAGGGACGTGCCGGCTGGCATTGCCATCAAGGATCTGCAGGGCGACGTGGATCTGGTCAATGTGGTCTTTCCCGAACAGGCGGACCTGCCGGACGAAGTGAGGGCGGTGCTGCCGTCGAAGCCTCCGGCCTATATCGTTCACAACATCCAGACGGCGCATTTCGTCACCGTGCTGCGCTTCTTCTCTGCCCGGCTCGAGGCGTCCGGCGTGCTGCCGGAAGACAGGTTCTACCGGCTTCTGGCGGATGTGCTTGAGGCTTACATGGCGGCCCATCCGGAGCTGGCGGAACGGCACAAGATGTTCGATCTGTTCAATCCGGCAATGCCGAGGGTCTGCATCAACAAGGTGCGCTTTGCCATTGGCTATGGCGATGCCGCCCAGCGGCCGATGCCAGCCCTCGGCACGGATCTACGCAACCCATTGTGCCGTTGCGGAAATGTTGCGTGAACGCAACAGCACAACTTTTGCAAGGCGCACATACCGAACAAAACTTGAATCCATAATTCATATATGCAGTTGTAGCGCCAATATCAGGAAGCCAGGCCGCAAGGGCCAAGCCACCGCCAACCGACTTGAAACACACATGCAAAAGGTGGCAGGCCATGCATCTGAAGACACTCGCGCTGACGACAACGGCGCTTATCGCAGCCTTTCCGGCATTGGCGCAGGATGAGACCGCGCAGAAGACGTCCACCCTCGACAAGATCGTCATCACTGCGGGGCGCAGTGAAAGTGCAGTCAGCACGCTGGCGCAGTCGGTTGTCGTCATCGACCGCGAACAGATCGAGGCTGCCAGTTTTGGCTCCACCGATCCAACCGATCTGATCTCCCGCCTTGTTCCGGGCTTTGCCCCGTCGAACCAGACCCTTTCGGGTGCCTCGGAAACCTTCCGTGGCCGCAGCGTGCTGATCATGGTCGATGGCGTGCCGCGCAACACGCCGCTGCGCGATAACTCCCGCATCCTGTCGATGATCGATCTCAACACGATCGAGCGCATCGAAGTGGTGAATGGGTCTTCCAGCCTTTATGGCGCAGGCGCAACCGGCGGCACCATCAACTTCATCACCAAGCGCGGGGTGGAAGAGGGCATCCGCACCACCATCACCACCCAGGCATCCGCCTACACCCAGGACATCGGCAATTCCATTGCCCCGTCCGTGAGTGCCAATGTGGAAGGCCGTATCCGCCAGTTCGACTATTTCTTCTCCCTCTCCGGCGACATGACCCGCAAGACCTATGATGGCCGCGGCAACGAAATGCCCTCTGATGCCATGATCGGGCAGGGCGGCAGTGACCGGACGCGTCAGGGCAACATGTTCACCTCGCTCGGATACGAGAATGAGAGCCGCCGTTTCGGCCTGTCCTTCGACTGGACCTATCTCGACCAGAAGCCCGACTGGCTGACCAACTACTCCAGCAACCCGATCAGCCCGGACTTCAACTCACCCTATACCGGCGAGCGCCTGAAGGAAGATTCCAAGTATTTTACTGGAACATTCACCGAGAATGACTTCATCTTCGGCACCTTGAACGTGGCGGCATTCTACAATTCCATCCGGAAGCAGTCCCTGTTCAACACTCTTTCGACTGCAAACTCGTTCGTCTATGGCGCATCGAATGGGTCCACCGTTGTATCGCCCTACAACCAGACCATTCTCAAAAGCGACCGCGCCGGGATCAATGCAACGGTCAACAGTGACCTGGACTTCATCCGTGACGGCGCGAAGATCACCTGGGGTGCCGACTACACTTACGATCACACGACGCAGGAGCGCGTGGATGGGGCCGCTGTCATTGCACCGATGACGCAGAACCAGATCGGCGCCTTTGCCCAGCTGGAAGTGCCCGTGACAGACCGGTTCACCCTGCAGGGTGGCGCCCGCTTCGACCAGTTCTACCTTGATGTCGAAGACTTCACCCGGCCGTCGGGTATTTTCCTGTACAATGGTTTCCGGGTCCCGCTGCGCGAAGTCAGCGTCACCGGCGGCAGCTTCACCTATAATTCGCCGACCTACAACATCGGCGGTGTGTTTGATCTGACCGAGGAAGCGCAGGCCTTCGCCAATTTCTCGCAAGGTTATTCCCTCGCGGACATTGGCGGTTTCACACGCCGGGCCGGCGCCAATTCCGTTGCCGACATCTGCGCGACATACGGCTCTATTCTGGCTGCTTATGGTTGCGGAACCGGCGCGCCGAACCTCAACATCAGCTATGCGAACATCGCCCCGGAACCGGCGCTCGTGAACACTTATGAAGCGGGCTTGCGCGGAGACTGGGGCCGGTTCCGCGGCACCGCCAGCGCCTATATCTCCACTTCGGACAAGGGCACGTCCTTCGACGCCACCACAAACAGCGTTTCCCAGCAGAAGGAAAAGATCTGGGGCTTTGACCTCACTGCCGAAGCGGATGCCACCGACCGGCTGAAGATCGGCACCGTCTTCGCCTATGTGGAAGGCAAGTATGACGCCAATGGCGATGGCAAGATTGATGCCGGCGAATACCTGCCGAACAACCGCATCCCCAACACCTACAAGATCAACCTCTATGGTGAAATGCGGTTCATGTACGACATCATGGCGCGCGCCGAGGTGGAGTATCTGTCCGGCCGCAAGCAGACGAGCCAGCATCTGCCGAATGTGACCCTGCTGCACCTTGGCATGTCCAAGGACATGGGCAAGTCCGGCAAGCTGTCACTGGGCGTGCGCAACGTGCTGGACACCTATTACGTCAACCCGGTTGCCAGCGCCGTGCGCGGCGCGGAAGTGCCGGGCCTTGGCCGTACGGTTGCCCTCACCTACCGCGTGACCTTCTGATCCTGAGGCCTCCCGCAAGCGATTGCGGGAGGCTTGCCTTTTTTCCGGAAAGACCAGTGCCATGCGGGATGCACCAGCGCCCCAAAGCCAGACAGCGCCAGCCCAGACAGCACCAGCAGAGAAGAGCCGGATCCGTCTTTATGTGACGCTGGCCGGGCTCTATCTGGCGCAAGGCATTCCCACCTATCTGATCGCCGCCGCCCTGCCGCCCGTTCTGCGCGAGCAGGGCGTTTCGCGTACGGCCATCGGGCTTTTCTCGCTGCTGATGCTGCCCTTGGTGGTGAAATTCGCCTGGGCGCCCTTCGTCGACCGGATCCGCCTTTTGCCCATCGGCCACCGGCGCGGCTGGATCGTGCCGATGCAGCTTGTCTGCTCAGCCGCTCTGTTTGCCATGGCCTTCATCCAGCCGGCCGATGTGGTCAGCCTCTTCCTTATGTGCATGGTCATTTCAATCGCCATGTCGACGCAGGATATCGCCACCGATGGCTATGCCACGCAGAAGCTGACGGAAGCGGACCGGGGCATCGGCAACGCCTGCCAGGGCGGCGCGGTTGCCTTCGGTGTGGTGATCGGTGGCAGTCTCTCGCTCTATCTGTTCGAAAACTGGGGCTGGCAGCCGACCCTGATCTTCGTGGCCACCCTGTCCCTGATCCCGCTTGCCGTCACTGTTCTGATGGAAGAGGCCGGGGACCGGCCCGCAAAAGACAGTGGCGCTGCGCAGACAACGCACCGGCCCTCGCTCCGCGCCTTCTTCCGCCGCCCGGAGGCCGTGCAGATCCTCATCGTGGCACTGGTGTTCCGCGCCAGCGAAGGCCTCGTCAAGGCGATGGAAGGGTCATACCTCGTTGACATCAAGCTGCCGCTGTCCTGGATCGGTTATCTCTCGGGGGCTTCGGCGGCGACGGCCGGGCTCCTCGGTTCCGTGGTGGCCGTGGGGCTCATGCGCTGGCAGGGCACCCGCACGGCCCTGATCACCCTTGGCGGCCTCAGAACCATCTGCTTCCTGATGTTTGCCCTGCATGCGCTGGGTCTGTCGGACAGTCTCTACACGGTCATCGGTGCGGCCGGGTTCCAGACGCTGATCCGCTACATGGAAATCGTCGTGCTCTATTCGCTGTTCATGTCCGTCGCCTCGAAGGACCAGCCCGGTACGGATTTCACCATTCTCGCCTGCGCCCAGCTGGTGGTCTATCTGGCCGGGTCGAGCGCCTCCGGCATGCTGGCGGACAAGCTCGGCTATGGCGCTCTCTTCACCCTTTCCACGGCCCTGTCCGGCCTTGCCGTGCTGCTGACGGCAACACTCCTGCGCCGCAAGCCCGCCCCGCCGATGTTTGAGGAAGTCCGCCCATGAACGGCCCTGCCCCTCTGATTGCCTTCACCACGCTTCCCAGCGGCGCCCCCGCCGGCCTGCTGGAAACGCTCGTGTCCGAAATGCTCCGCAACGGCATGGACATCACCCGCCCCTCCCCGGCCGAAGTGGTGCTGAACCTTGACCCCAACACCGTTGGCCTCACCGTTCATGAGGGCGAAGGGCTGCGCATCACGGTGCAGGCAAACGGGCTGGTTCCGCTGCACCGGCTGAAGCAGTGGCTGATGGAGCATCTCGAAGAGCTGCAGCCCGGCACGACCGCCGCCTTGCGCTGGTCCGACGATGGCCCGCGCGATGGCGAGGTGGCCCCGCCCTATTTCCACGAGCTGACGGTGCTGAAAAAGGTGGCGCTCAGCGCTGTGCTGCTCCGCCTCACCTTCAAGGTGGAGGGGATGGAGCGCTTTGGCAGCGACGGGATTCATGTGAAACTGCTGCTGCCGCCGGAAGGCCGCACCCCTGTCTGGCCTAAGCTTGCCGCCAATGGCGCGCTGATCCTGCCTGAAGGGCCGGACGGGCTGCACATGCGCTATTACACCCTCAAGGAGACCCGCACGCAGGCCGGCGAAATCGATATCGACGTTGTCCGCCATGCGGGCGGCGCGGTTTCGGACTGGGCCGAGGCCTGCCGCGAAGGCGATGTGATCGGCCTGCTCGGCCCCTCCGGCTTCCAGCATCCGCCGCTCGCAGGCCCGCTGCTCCTTGCCGCCGATGGCACCGGCGCGCCGGCCGTTGCCCGCATGATCGAGGCTTTGGCGGCGGACATGGAGCGGGAAGGCGCGCCTGTTTCCGGCGGCGGCCACGTGATCCTCGGGCTGGGCACGGATGAGGAGGCGCTGGCCTATCTTGCCGCCGCCAAGGTTGCCCGCCTCGGCCTGACCGTGCATGGCCTTGCCCCGGAAAGCTTCGATGCGGATCTGGAACAGGCCATCCGCACGGCCTTTGCGGGCACGAAGCCTGCCTTTGCCTGGTTTGCCGGCGAACAGCAGACCGCCCAGCAGCTCCGCCCCCTGTTCCGCAAGGACTTCGGCCTCGGCAAGGGCAGCCAGTATGCGATTGCCTACTGGACGAAGGGCAAGACCGGGATGGAGCGGTAAGCGTCAGGCGGGGACGGCGACGAGCCGCATTTTCTTTCTGCCTCAACGCCGTCATCCCGGACGCAGCGAAGCGGAGATCCGGGACCGGTGAGCCCGAGCCTCTCGGTCAAAACACGTTGAAACAGCATCCGCCCCGGCTCACCGGTCCCGGATCGCGCAGGGCGCGTCCGGGATGACGGCGGAGAGGGTTTTCTTCAGCCCCGGCGGATGCAGCATCCGCCGGGGCTTTGTTACGCTTGGCCGTTGCAGCCCTGTCTCACTCCAGCCCGTCAAACAGCGCCGTGGAGAGATAGCGCTCGGCGAAGGAGGGGATGATGACGACGATGGTCTTGCCGGCCATGCCGTCGCGCTGACCAACCTTGATGGCCGCCGTCAGCGCCGCGCCGGAGGAAATGCCGACCGGCACGCCCTCGGTGCGGGCAACCTCACGGGCCGTGGCAAAGGCCTCGTCATTGGTGACCTTGACCACCTCATCATAGACCGACGTGTCCAGCACGCCCGGCACGAAACCGGCGCCAATACCCTGGATCTTGTGCGGGCCGGGGTTGCCGCCGGACAGGACCGGGCTGTCGGCCGGCTCCACCGCCACCACATGCAGGCCCGGCTTGCGGCTCTTCAGCACCTGCGACACGCCGGTGATGGTGCCGCCCGTGCCGATGCCGGAGACAAACACATCCACCTGACCATCCGTATCGTTCCAGATCTCTTCCGCCGTGGTGCGGCGGTGGATCTCCGGGTTGGCCGGGTTTTCGAACTGCTGCGGCATCACCGCGCCGGGGATCTCGCTGACCAGCTCCTGCGCGCGGGCGATGGCGCCCTTCATGCCCTTTGGCCCTTCCGTCAGTTCCAGCTCGGCGCCGAGGATCTTGAACATCTTGCGCCGCTCGACGGACATGGTCTCCGGCATGACGAGGATCAGCCGGTAGCCCTTGGCGGCGGCCACGAAGGCCAGCGCGATGCCGGTGTTGCCGGAGGTCGGCTCCACCAGCGTGGTCTTGCCCGGCTGGATCTGGCCGGAAGCTTCCATCGCCTCGATCATGGCAACGCCGATACGGTCCTTGACGCTGGAAATCGGATTGAAGAACTCCAGCTTGCCCAGCAGAGTGGCCTTCACCCCGTGCTTTTCCGCAAGGCGGTCCAGCCGCACAAGCGGCGTGTCGCCGATGGTTTCGGTGATCGAGCTGTAAATCCGGCCGCGGCCCGGCTTCCTGTCGGTCATTCTCATCTCCCGTCCTGGCCCCGGCACCGTGATGCGGGGCACCTGTTCTTCTGTCGGAATTCTGAACCCTAACCTAGGAACAATTCACGCCGGAATCGAGTGCTCTCATGCTCAAAAGCCCGAGGAATAAGGAAAGTTGTGCCAAACGGGGGTGGTTTGGGGGGAGGGGAGTAAGCGATGGGGCGCCGGCTTTGGTGCTGACGATCATGACAAAGCAGGTCTCCCTCTCCTTCGTCATGGCCGGGCTTGTCCCGGCCATCTGCAAGCCATTGATGTGTATAGATCCTCGGCACAAGGCCGAGGATGACGATGGAGAGGCCGGAGGTTTGTCAGAGGTTCGGGTGTCCGAAAGGATCGTGTCCTTTGTCTTGACTGTTCGATTGGGAAATCTGAGCCTTTCAGATGCGCAAGGGTATAGCCTTGCTGACAATTCTTCATACCCCGCCTTATGCTACCAGAACAGAAGCGAACCCTTAACACAAACAATTGCAGTCCCTGCCGCCATTCAATTCTGGCCTCCAGAACCTTAAGGCTCCATGGGGGAAATGATCGCACACGGTTGCTTAAATACCCCTCGTAGATTTTAACGTCCCGTGAGTGACACGGCCGTCCTACGCTTAGCGAGCAACAGAACAAAAAGAGATCGCAGGACTGTGGATAAACCCCGACATCCAGAGTTGTAGAGCATATAGTAGGTTAAATTGCCTCAGCCATTGCGAACGGGCATTTTTGATTAATCAACTCCGGGGAGCAAGCTTTTGGGATTACTGAGTGAAATCCAAAATGACGCGGTAAGCAGTAGCTCCAACGTAGCCGCTATGTTGAGAAAGTGCCTCATATTGGCAGCGCGGGTTGATAGCGTCTTACTTGAGGACTGGGTTAAGTACGAACTGAATGGCTACCCTAAAGATGTAGATGTGCCTGATTATCGGTCTTTGCAACTAACCTTTAAGGGGCATTTTTCTGGCCCAATGGGCGCCCACATCAAGAATGCACCAATTGCTCCCCATGTCATTAAGCAGATCGTAGGGGACGACAGCTTTAGTCGGTTCCTAGCTCGACAACCAATCACTACGATTGCTGATACAGAGAAGGCGCGTAACTCCGGTGTACTGTATGTCAATTTCGATAACTTAGCCTTGTTCGTGGGGCGACGGGTTTACAGCGGATACAGCGCAGTTCAGGTTTGGGGCGAAGTGCCATCAATGAGCGTCATTGGCATCATTGAGGCTGTCAAAAGCCGTGTTCTCGAACTCACACTGGCGCTGGAAAAGAAATATCCAAACGCAGGAGAGGTCGGTGGCATGGACGAAAGAGATCAAAAAGTCCGAAATGCTATACAAGCAATTTTCAACAACTCAATCTACGGGAACGTGGGGTTCGTAGGCAATGCAAGCCACTCTACGGTCAACGTACAAATAGAAACTGGAAATATTCGATCGCTTACAAAGCACTTTGAAGAAAACGGCATAAATAAAGACGACCTTACAGAATTGGAAGCCGCATTAAATTCTGAGCCGCAAATCGGAAAAGACAAGAAGTTCGGCCCGAATGTAACAGCTTGGATTGGGAGAATGGTGCAGAAGTCAGCATCTGGTGCTTGGGATGTAGGAGTTGGAGCTAGCGGCTCGATCCTAGCAACAGCCCTTCTTCAATATTACGGCTTCAACTAACTCCGCCTGTACAAAGACGGTAGCCACCTGATAGTTCCGCGTTTTGAAGCAAATCACGGCTCGCGAAAGGCCTGCAATCTGGTCGCCCCGGCACAGCGCTTCAGCTCCCCTCCCCCTGGTGGGGAGGGGTTAGGGGTGGGGGGAGGCCTTTCCGGCTGGCAGAGAGTTCAAGGACTGCAGGCAGCTGGTCCGCTTGAGAGTTATTCAGGAAAATATCTGATTTTCAAATAGTTGCGGGTTCAGAGCCCCCCACCCCTTACCCCTCCCCACGAGGGGGAGGGGGGCGGAGAGGCCCTTCCACAAATCAGCTGCATCATTGCGGGCAGTGTCCGAACCTGATGTGTGAATCCGGTGGCCACGAGAGGAAGTGGCCTTTTCCTTGCGCCCAATATCAACTCTGCGCCTCAGGCGGGAATTCCCCTCTCAACCTGAGAAGCGGGCCTCCGAAACCACCTGCTTCTCCCTTCCCCCGCCCTGCAAAAACCCACTCACCCCACCCCAGTCGACCCAAACCCGCCAGCGCCGCGCTGGGTGGCGTCGAGGGTGGTGACTTCGGTCAGGCTGGCCTGCATCGCCGGGGCGATGATCATCTGGGCGATGCGCAACCCGCGGGTGATGGTGAAGGGCTCGTCGCCGTGGTTGATCAGGATGACCTTCACCTCGCCGCGATAGTCTGCATCCACCGTGCCGGGGGAGTTAAGAACCGTGATGCCGTTCTTGGCGGCAAGGCCGGAGCGGGGGCGGACCTGGCCTTCGAAGCCGCGCGGGATGGCCATGGCAAGGCCGGTCGGCACCATCGCCCTCTTGCCCGGCTGCAGCACCAGATCTTCGCTCACCGCTGCCAGCAGATCAAACCCAGCTGCATCGGCGCTCTGATAGGCGGGCAGCGGCAGGTCGGCGCCATGCTCAAGGCGCAGCAGTTCAACGGTGACGGAAGCAGGAACGGACATGGCAATTCTCCTTGAAGGAAATACGGCCCTCTTGCTGTCAGCATTGGCGGCCCAGCGCAAGCCTCGCGGCCTGCGGTCAACAGGTCATGCGGCAGGGCGCGGGACTGGGGGCATGGCTTCTGTTTCCCTTGAGTGAACGATCCGTCGCATTTGCGCCTCTTTATTCACGGCGGAAACGTTCCTATTCTCAGACCCAAGATCGACACCCCTGTGTCCTTTGGAGGGATCACATGTCTGCCACAGGATTTGAACCGCTGTTTCTGGCCCATGGCTCGCCCATGCTGGCGATTGCGGACAGCGCCGCGCACCGGTTTCTGAAGGAGCTGGGGCCCAGCCTGCCGCGCCCGCGTGCCATCGTCGTGCTGTCGCCCCACTGGGAGACAGAGGGCCTCCGGGTTTCCGCCCCCGGCCCGCTGCGCACTATCCATGATTTCGGCGGCTTTCCGCGTGCCCTGTTCGAGATCCAGTATCCGGCCAGCGCGCCGGAGGACGTGACCGGCGAGGTGATGGACAAGCTGAATGCCGCAGGCATCGAGGCAGAGATCGACCCCAGCTGGGGGCTGGATCACGGCGCCTGGGTGCCGCTCTCTCTCGCCTATCCGCAGGCGGATGTTCCGGTCGTTGCCCTCTCCCTGCCGCTGAGCTACGGCCCGCAGGAGCTCCTGGAACTGGGCGCGGCGCTGAGCGGGCTGCAGGACAGCGGCGTGCTGATCATCGCCACCGGCAGCACCACCCACAACCTGCGCCAGATCTTGCCACAAGGCAGCCCCGCGCCGGACTGGGCCACGGCCTTTGATGCCTGGCTGGATGAAGGGCTTCTGACCGGCGAGGCGAAACGGATCACAGATCTCGACGCCGCCCCCGGCTTCCGGATGGCGCACCCGAGGGAGGAGCACCTTCTGCCCGTATTCTTCGCGCTCGGGGCGGGCGGCAAGGGCGCCAGAGGCGAGCTGCTTCACCGCACCTACGAATACGGCACCCTGTCCATGTCCTACTACCGGTTCGGAAAAGCTGTCTGAAGCAGCGCTCACAGCGCCGCTTCGATCTCCGCGACGATGGCCTCTGCGGCGCGGCGGGGGTCGGGCGCGCGGCTGATGGGACGGCCGATGACGAGATAGTCGGACCCGGCGCGGATGGCATCGCCCGGCGTCATCACGCGCTTCTGGTCGCCCTTGTCGCTGCCGGCGGGCCGCACGCCCGGCGTCACCACCACAAGCTCGCCGCCCACGGCCTGACGCACGAGCCCCGCTTCCAGCGGCGAGCAGACGATGCCGCCCATGCCGGCCGCCCGTGCATCCCCGGCGCGTGCCTCGACAAGGCCCGCCACCGGCCCGCGATACCCGGCTGCCACCAGATCCTCCTCGTCCATGGAGGTCAGAACCGTGACGCCGAGCAGGCAGAGGTCCTTGGCATCCGTTTCCTGCAAGGCGGCAACGGCGGCGCGCATGGTCTTGGGGTAGGCATGCAGCGTGACGAAGCGCACGCCCATGCGGGCAATGTTGCGCACGGCGCTGGCGATGGTGTTGTCGATGTCGAGCAGCTTCACGTCGAGGAACACCTCGATGCCCTCGCCCGCCAGCTCTTCGGCAAGTTTCAGCCCGCCTGCAAACTGCAGCTCCATGCCGATCTTGTAGACCCCGACGGCGCCCTTCGTCGCCGCAATCAGCGCCCGCGCCTCCTCAACCGTGGGCACATCCAGCGGCAGCATCAGGCGGTGAGTGGCGGACTTGGGGGCAAAACGGCTGGAGGCGGCCATCCGGGTTTCCTTTCATCGGGAGGTGAGGCGTTGCCGCTTCCTAGCAGGCCCGCTGCGGCAACGCCAGAACCGCACGTTTCCCCGGCATCCATGTTCTGGCAAAGAAGTCTCTGGCCAGATTGCCCATTTGTGTTTCAATGCGTGGCACCGCCTGCTAAAACGGCGCGGTTTCGCCAGGCAGGTAGTAAGGCTGGCCGATGGAAGGATGACAGATGCGCACAGCGGCAATTTCGCGCAACACCAAGGAAACCCGCATTGAGGTCGAGATCAATCTCGATGGCACCGGCGCCTATGACGTGGCGACGGGGGTCGGCTTCTTCGACCATATGCTGGAACAGCTTGCGCGCCATTCGCTGATCGACATCAAGGTGCGCGCCGAGGGCGACGCTCATATCGACTTCCATCACACGGTGGAGGATACCGGCATCGCGCTGGGGCAGGCCCTGTCTCAGGCGCTGGGGTCCATGTCCGGCATCACCCGATATGCCGACACGCATCTGGCCATGGACGAGGCGCTGACGCGCTGCGCGCTGGATGTGTCCGGCCGGCCCTTCCTCGTCTGGCAGGTGGAGTTCTCCCGCGACAAGGTGGGCGAGTTCGACACGGAACTGTTCGAGGAATTCTTCCGCGCCTTCGCCATGAATGCGGGCATCACCCTGCATGTTGCCAACATCTATGGCAGCAACTGCCACCATATCGCGGAAACCTGTTTCAAGGCCGTGGCGCGTTCGCTGCGCAAGGCCATCGAGATCGATCCGCGCCAGGCGGGCCGCGTGCCCACCACCAAGGGCCAGCTGGGCGGCTGAGGAGGCAGGGCAATGAGCACATATATGGTCATGCTGCCACCGGAGGCGGAGGGGCGTGAACTGACGCCCGCCATGGCGCAAAAGGCGGTTTTCGTGCGCGACGGCTTCTCCACCCCGGCGCTGGTCTTCACCGGCATCTGGATGCTGGTGCACCGGCTGTGGCTGCCGTTTCTGGCCTATCTCACCGTTTCGCTGGTGCTGGAGCTGATTGCGCAGAATTTCAGCCAGTCGATCCCCGGCGTTCTCGCCTTCCTGACCGGCATTCTCATCGGCCTTGAGAGCGGCAACCTGCGGCGCTGGTCGCTGGAGCGCAAGGGCTGGATCTTTGCCGGCGTTGTCACGGGGCAGGACAGAGAAGAGGCCGAGCTGCGCTTCTTCAACGCCTACCGCCCGGCCCCGCGCCCGGTGGACACACCGGCTGCCCCGCAGCCGCAGGGCTTTGTGCCGCGCTTTGGCCGTGAGCAGGTGATCGGCCTGACGCTGTCCGGCTCCGGTTTTGCAGGAGAAAGTGCAAGATGACTGTCGCCATAATTGACTATGGCTCGGGCAACCTGCGCTCGGCTGCCAAGGCTTTCGAACGCGCCGCCCGCGACCATGCGAAGGTGCCGGATGTGATCGTCACCTCCGATCCGGACCAGGTGCTGAAGGCTGACCGCATCGTCCTTCCGGGCGTCGGTGCCTTTGCCGATTGCCGCCGGGGGCTTGAGGCCGTCGAGGGCATGCGCGAGGCGCTGGAAGAAAGCGTGCGCCGCAAGGCCAAGCCCTTCATGGGCATCTGCGTCGGCATGCAACTCATGGCCTCGCGCGGGCTGGAATTCGAAACGGTGGAAGGCCTCGGCTGGATCGACGGCGATGTTACGGCGATGCAGCCGGCTGATCCGTCGCTGAAGATTCCGCACATGGGCTGGAACACGATCAGCGTGCATCCTGACACGCACCCCGTGCTGAAGGGACTGGCCATCGGGCCGGACGGGCTGCATGCCTATTTCGTCCATTCGTTCCATTTCGCCTGCGCCCGTCCGGAAGACCGGCTGGCCACCTTCGACTATGCCGGTACCTTCACCGCGATGGTGGCGCGCGACACGATGGTGGGCACCCAGTTTCACCCGGAAAAGAGCCAGCGGCTCGGCCTCGGCCTCATTGCCAACTTCCTTGACTGGAAGCCCTGAGACCCGGCTTTCACGCCCGATGCACGACCAAGGCGCGGCAGGCGCCGCAAGAAAGACATTGCCATGATCCTTTTTCCCGCCATCGACCTCAAGGACGGCCAGTGCGTGCGCCTGAAGCTGGGCGACATGGACCAGGCCACCGTGTTCAACGACAATCCGGCAGCGCAGGCCAAGGCCTTTGAAGATCAGGGCTTTGAGTATCTGCATGTGGTTGACCTCAACGGCGCCTTTGCCGGAGAAAGCGTCAACGGCGCGGCGGTGGAAGCCATTCTCGGCGCAACGAAAAACCCGGTGCAGCTGGGCGGCGGCATCCGCACGCTCGCCCATATCGAAAGCTGGCTGGCCAAGGGCATCACCCGCGTCATTCTCGGCACTGTCGCCGTGCGTGATCCGGAGCTGGTGCGCGAGGCCTGCCGCCAGTTCCCCGGCAAGGTCGCCGTCGGCATCGACGCCAAGGGCGGCCATGTGGCGGTGGAAGGCTGGGCGGAAACCTCCGAACTCACCGCCGTGGATCTTGCCAGACGCTTCGAGGATGCCGGCGTTTCGGCCATCATCTACACGGATATCGACCGGGACGGCGTGCTGAAGGGTCTCAACATCCCCTCGACGCTGGAACTGGCCGCTGCCGTGTCCATTCCCGTCATCGCCTCGGGGGGTCTTGCCTCCATCGAGGACATCAAGCGCCTGCTGCAGCCGGACTGCGCCATCCTGGAAGGCGCCATCTCCGGCCGCGCCCTCTACGACGGCCGCCTCGACCCGGCCGAAGCCATGGCCCTGATCCGGGCGGCAAGGGAAAGCTGAATCAGATGAAGGGGTTGGGACTTCTTGCTTAAGCCTATGAAAAGGCTTGACAAAATCTGAAAATCCCTTATCTTTGAACCAAATGGATTGGGGGTTCCCGGTCGGCGTCAGGCTCTGGAGTAATCCGGGGCCTTTCGCTTTTCAGGCGAAGATTCCGCGCCCCTTCGCACCCAGAGAGGTGCCGCCGATCATCTTTCTGGACAGAATCTCGAAAGCCCGGTTCGGCTGATCCTTGCGGAACACGCTGAGGGCCATGGGCCTTGCGGTCAGATCGGCAATCTGCAGGCCAATCGAATTGGATTTCTTGTCGAGAAAAATCGCCTCGAAACCAGGCATTGGCGTCCGGATCTGGTTGTCTCCGGCAATGATGCGCCGGAAGGCCAGTTCAAGCTCCTGATCCTCCCGAGTCCCGCGTTTCTCGAAGATGAAGAACGTCCGCTTGCCGGTTTCCTGCTTTGCCTTCAGAAACTGATGGACTTTGACGAGACAGATCCCAAGGGCGATGGCGTAGGGATTGTCCGGAAAGAAATCCAGCTTCAGCTCACTTTTCAGGATGACACATCCGGCGATCCGGAAGAACGAAGCCTCGATGCAATCCGACACATCTTGCAGGAAGCTTTGACGCAGCCTCTGATCGGTGAAAAGCCTGAAATCGCCCTTCTGCTTTCTGATCTCGTGCTCATGCAGAATGACGGCATCATGGCCGAAGTAGTGGAACTTGATCCGCTGGAAGCGGGGAACGATCTGGCTGCAATAGCTTGATTTTTTGAAGCCGCAGAGCGACAAGGCAAAAACTGGAAAGTTCACGTCGATGGACGTCAGCGAATGATCGCCGCTTTCGTCCGCATAGAAGATGTAAGAACTGTCCGTCTCTGCCATTCAGATTCCATATCTGCGTGGCCATGAAATTGCAAAGGCCCGCGCATGACCCTCAAGGCCCGCATCATTCCCTGTCTCGACGTCAAGGACGGCCGTGTCGTCAAGGGCGTCAACTTCGTTGATCTGGTGGATGCCGGAGACCCGGTGGAGGCGGCAAAGGCCTATGATGCCGCTGGCGCCGACGAGCTGTGCTTCCTCGACATCACCGCCAGCCATGAGGGCCGGGACACGATCTTCGACGTGGTGCGGCGCACGGCGGAGGCCTGCTTCATGCCCGTCACCGTCGGCGGCGGCGTGCGCACGGTGGAGGATATCCGCAAGCTGCTGATCGCGGGCGCCGACAAGGTGTCGATCAACACGGCGGTGGTCAACAATCCGGATTTCGTGCGCGAGGCTGCCGAGAAATTCGGGGCCCAGTGCATCGTCGTCTCCATCGACGCCAAGCAGGTGAATGCGGAAGGTGAAGCGCCGCGCTTCGAGATCTTCACCCACGGCGGGCGCAACGCCACCGGCATCGATGCCGTGGAGTTTGCGCAAAAGGTGGTGGAGCTGGGCGCGGGCGAGCTGCTGGTCACCTCCATGGACCGGGACGGCACCAAGTCCGGCTACAACATTGCCCTGACGCGGGCGATTGCCGATGCGGTGCCGGTGCCGGTGATTGCCTCTGGCGGCGTCGGCACGCTTGATCATCTCGTCGAAGGCGTGCGCGATGGCCATGCGACGGCCGTTCTGGCCGCCTCGATCTTCCACTTCGGCACCTACAGCATCGGTGAGGCAAAAACCCACATGGCTGCCGCAGGGATACCTATGCGAATGGATACCTGATTTCGGCCGAAATCCGGTGTAAGTTTCACCTGTTACGGGAAAAGACTGCTCTGATGACCGCATTCACTCTGGCCGATCTGGAAGCCATCGTAGCGGCCCGTGCGGCAAGCGATGACGACATGTCCTACACCCGCAAGCTGGTGGGCAAGGGCATCGGCAAATGCGCCCAGAAACTGGGCGAGGAAGCCGTGGAGGCAGCGATTGCCGCCGTGCAGGGCGACAGGGATGGCCTCAAGGGTGAGGCGGCGGATATTCTGTATCATCTCATGGTGGTGCTGAAAGTCTGCGATGTGAGCCTTGACGAGGTCATGGCGGAACTGGCCGCACGCACCGGGCAGACCGGCCTTGAGGAAAAGGCCTCGCGGCCTGCAAGCTGACGCCCGTGCGGCGCCTGAGCCTTTCAAGGCGTGATGCGCCGGCATCGCGGATGCCTTGAGACACAGCATCCGGACCGGAAAGGCCCGCATGCAATCCCTTGGAACAACCGGGACAGAGCCGCCCATGGACCAGACTGTCATCCGCCCCGAAACCATGGACCTGTCGCCGTACAGGGTCTTCACGGAAAACGAATGGTCGCGGCTGCGCGCCGACACGCCCATGACGCTGACCTCTGCCGAGGTGAGCGAGCTGCGGGCCCTGAACGACCCCATTTCCATGGCGCAGGTGGAGAGCATCTATCTGCCGCTGTCGCGGCTTCTGGCCTATTACGCCGAAGCCACGCTGATCCTGCATCAGGCGACCAAGCGCTTCCTCGGCGTGGCGGAGAGCAAGACGCCCTTCATCATCGGCGTTGCAGGCTCCGTGGCGGTGGGCAAGTCCACCACCTCGCGCATCCTGCGCGCCCTGCTCGCCCGCTGGCCGGCAAGCCCTAAGGTGGATCTGGTCACCACCGATGGCTTCCTCTTCCCCAATGCGGTGCTGGAAGCCGAAGGCCTGATGCAGCGCAAGGGCTTTCCCGAGAGCTTTGACCGCACGGCGCTGCTGACCTTCCTGTCCGACATCAAGGCCGGCAAGCGCAACGTGCGGGCGCCGCTCTATTCCCACTTCTATTACGATGTGATGCCCGGCCACTCGGTCACCATCGACCAGCCGGATATCCTCATCGTCGAAGGCCTGAATGTGCTGCAGACGCGGGAGCTGCCCAAGGATGGCCGTGCCGTGCCCTTCGTCTCGGATTTCTTCGATTTCTCGGTCTATATCGACGCGCCGGAGGACATTCTGGAGACCTGGTACGTGGAGCGCTTCATGCACCTGCGTGAAACCGCCTTCCGCGATCCCGGCTCCTATTTCCACCGCTACTCGCGGATCACGGATGAGGAAGCCCTGACCACGGCCAAGACCATCTGGACCAACATCAACCTGCTGAATTTGCAGGAAAACATCCTGCCGACGCGCCCGCGCGCCGACCTGATCCTGACCAAGGATGCCAATCACCGGATTTCAAAAGTCGCCTTGCGGCGCATCTGAAATCCGGGAGAAGGCCTGGCCCGAAAAGCAAGACCCCGCCGTGTTCTGCACGGCGGGGTCTTCTTGTCAGATTGACGGTCAGGAAGCCTGGCGGCGGACACCACCGAGGAAGTCTGCCACCTGGCGGCGCAGCTGGCCGGCATTCTGCTCGAGCTGTTGCGCGGCAGCATCAACCGTGCTCGCGGTCACGCGGGTCGTCTCCGCAGCGCGCGACACTTCCCCGATGTTAGACGTCACTTCCATCGTACCGCGCGAGGCTTCGGTCGCGTTGCGGGCAATCTCGGAGGTCGCCGAACCCTGCTCCTCAACAGATGAGGCGATGGACCCTGCGATGTCGTTCATCTGGTCGATAATCTGCGTCACCGAGGAAATCGCTTCGGCCGCCTTTTCGGTTTCCGACTGAATGGCGGAAATCTGAGACGAAATCTCTTCCGTTGCCTTTGAGGTCTGGGTGGCGAGTTCCTTCACTTCCGCGGCCACAACCGCAAAGCCCCGTCCAGCCTCACCCGCCCGAGCAGCCTCAATCGTCGCATTCAGGGCAAGGAGATTGGTCTGTTCTGCAATTGCCTGGATCAGCGTCACAACTTCACCAATGCGGCCAGCCGCTTCCGACAGGCCCGTCATGCGCCTGTTGCTGGAACTGGCTTCCGCCGCAGCCTTGGAGGCAATCTGGGTCGATTGCTGCACCTGGCGCCGGATTTCGGCAACGGAGGCTGACAGTTCCTCGGCAGCAGCCGCCACGGTCTCAACGTTGCGTGCAGCCTGCTCTGATGCGGAGGTAACGGTTTCGGTCTGGCGTGTGGTCTGCTCCGCGCCGCTTATCATCTCGTGAGAGGCGTCCTGCAGCTTTTTGACCGAAAGCTCGATGGTACTCATCATCTGAGTGATCTGGCTGTCAAAGTCGGCGCTCAGCCGCTGCACTTCCTCGCCACGGCGCAATGCTTCCTCCTGACGGGCCACCTGATCGCTCTCCAGCGACTTGCGGGCCTGCTCGTTCCGCACGAACACCTGCATGGCAGCAGCCATGTGACCAATTTCATCGCCCCGGTTGGCACCCTCGATCGTGATGTTGCTGTCACCCTCCGCCAGCCGGCCCATGTTCGCCGTCAGGTTGGCAATCGGACGGCCAATGCTGCGCACTGTTATGACTGCAACAATCCCGGCAACGACGGCACCAATGACAGCAATGGCAATGACTAACATCGCCTGGCTCCAGAAGGATGCATCGAGATCGTCAACATAGACCCCCGTGCCAATCATCCAGCCCCAGGGGGCAAACCCTTCAGCCCAGCTCCACTTGTCGATAGCAACATCGCTGCCAGGGCGCGGCCAGTCATAAACCACCGACCCGCCACCTTTGCGTGCAGCAGTGATCAGATCCATGACAATAAGCTTACCGTCCCGGCTTTTGACACCGCTCATATCTGTGCCAATGAGCTTGGCATTGACGTGAACGAGATTCTTGCCCGTCTCGTCATAGACAAACATGTAGTTGTCGCCGTCAAAACGGATCGCACCGATCGCTTCCTTCGCGGCTGCCTGAGCCTCGTCGCGGGTCAGCGCGCCGCTTTGTTCCTTGGCATGATACGCCGCCGCAATAGCCTGCGATGCTTTGGAAAGTTCACGGATCGAATTCAACCGCTCATCCAGCATGGATTTGTCAAGAGCGATCAGGCTGACAAAACCCAAAATTGCCATGAAGATGAATGTTGTAACGATAGGGATGGAGATTTTCCAAACCAAGGGCAGACGTGTGAAGAACATCTTTTGACTTCCCGGTCATTTCTTACCTAAAGGTACACTAGGTAAAACGGGTAAACTCTTCCTGAACTTTTTTCAGATCAATTACCATCACAAAATGCATAGAAAAAACCAGGTCGCGTCCAGATTGCATTTTCACGATGTCCGGAAAGAATATAACCTTTTCTCTCGTAACGGAAACCGGAACCACTTCACCCCCCGGGGCAATGTCACGGATACTTGGTCAAACTCGATTACGACAGCAATGTCCCTCGTTCCGCCAAACTACACTTCAAGATTAATGCCGCCTTTACAAAGATAATTGACTTAATTAACGCCCCCGGCCATGGCCTGCGGCATCGAACCGGCGGGTCGCAGACCGCGCGCCGACCTGATCCTGACCAAGGATGCCAATCACCGGATTTCAAAAGTCGCCCTGCGGCGTATCTGAAATCCAGCAGAAGGCCTGGCTGAGCTCACCCCCGCCCGCAGAAGACGTCGTAAAGACCCGGGCGGGACCAGGTGACGTTGTCCCGCTGGCCCTGCAGGACATAGCCGTTTGATTCATAACGGAAGCCTGTCCCGCCATTGACGCGCGGCAGCGTGACGGAGACCTGCCCGAACTCGGTCACCATGGCAACGCCGCGGGCGGTGTCATAGACGACCTGCAGGTCGATACCGGCGGTGCAGACATAGTTCGTGGTGCTGACATTGCCGATGGGCGCGGGCGGCAGCAGCATGCCCGGAGCCTGCGGCTGCATGGGCTGCACGGGCGGAGCGGGAGTGAAGGCACCCTGCGGCAGGCCTTGCTGACCGGGTATGGGGCCTGCATTCGACTGTCCGATCACCACGGTCTGCTGCGGCTCGCGGCTGATGTAAATGCCGAGGCACTGGCCCACATCGGTCGTGACGAGCCAGGCATTCGAGATGATGGATTCCTGATCCAGCACCTGCCCCGGCTCAAGGCGCGCATAGAACTGCTGGATGCCGGAATAATCGATCCAGAACACATCAATGGGTCCGCCCCGGGCGTTGCGGAACAGCATGCGGCCGCGGAAGCCGCCGTCAAGCGAGCGGATCCCGCCAAGTTCAGCGCAAGCCAGATCTCCCATGCCGCCCGCCATGGCCGGGTTGGAGTTGGGGTCCACGATCTGGTCCGGCAAGGCGCAAGCGGCGGCAAACAGGCGCACGGAACGGGCGCTGCCCTTCAGGGACACCGGCGTGACAGCCCCCTCGACAATCACCTCCAGCACGGATTTGCGCGCCATCACATCCCAGACAGGATCGGTGGCGGCCACGGTGAACTCCGGCAGGGGGCGCCCTTGCGGGTTGTTCGCGTCAGAGCCGGTGGCATCATAGCCCGTGTAGAACTCTTCCGACTTCAGCGCCACGGAGACGGGGCTGCCCTGATAGACCGGAGCGGCGGTCTGGGGCACGCTGACGGTAATGAAGCCGGACTGCGGCGTGCAGCGGGCAATGAAATCGGCATCCGCGCCTTGCGCCGAGCCATGCACGAGCTGAGCCTGGGTCGAACCAAGCTCGGTGCCGGTGACCGTCCATTCCCGCTCCACCGGCGCGGCCGGCTGGACGGGGCTATCCAGCGGCGGCAGCGGTGCCGGCTGGCTCTGCTGAACGGGAGCCTGAACTTGCGGCCGGGACTCACTCTGGGGCTCGCTCTGGGTTTGCGGCTGGGCCTGCGTTTGCGGCGGCGTCTGGACCTGCGGCTGAGGCTGGGTTTGTGTCTGCGGCTGTGTCTGGGGCGCCTGCGCCGCCGGAGCCGTTGCGGCCGGGGTCTGCGTGCTCTGGCTCTGAGCTGGCTGCGAGGAAGAGGAGCCCGAGGGGCTGGCCGGCGCTGGAGTGACACCTGCACCGCCGACGACGCGCGGACGGCCGCCAACCTCACGCTTCACATCCACCGTCACCGCGCCACCGGAAGCACAGATATCGGCGCTCTCGCGCAGGACGCGGCTGTTCTCCAGCGTGATTTCAAGCTCGACCTGACAGCCGACCGTGGACGGATCAACGGCGCCCGTCACAGTCTCGACCACGGCGCCTTCAATGCCGCGAGAGATGATCGGGCGGTAACGCTTGTTGACCAGAATGGAGCGGATGCCCGGCTCGGCCGGAACGACCTGCACCCGGATCTGCTCCGGCAGGCTCTGGGCGAAGACGGGTTGCGCAGGGAACGTGGCCGCCAGAAGCGTCAGAAGTCCGGCCGTCGCACCCCGGGCACCGCCGCTGAACATCCACCCCATGTCGTCCCTCATCTTCATGCGTTTGCACCCGTCCGGGACAAGCCCGGCGCGAGCCGCTTTTAGCCTTGCCGTGCCACTCACGGCAATATCGCAAACACTTGGGGCGGGATTTTGCTCATTTGACGCCCGCACCCAAAGCGCCGGAAGTGCCCCAGCGCTATCAATTGCATCTGGTGCGAGGCTGGCGGCCCGGCTTACACCAAGGCTCAGAGATGCTGACGCATCCTGCCTTGAAATTGCTCATGCGCCGCACGGTCTCACATCAGCGCGGGGCGCGCTTGGCCAGAATCCGCTGCAACGTGCGCCGGTGCATGTTGAGCCGGCGCGCCGTTTCCGAGACGTTGCGCTCACACATTTCATAGACGCGCTGGATATGCTCCCAGCGGACGCGGTCGGCGGACATGGGGTTTTCCGGCGGAACGGCCTTCTCGTCGCCTTCACGGGTCAGCGCGGCAAAAACCTCATCCGCATCGGCGGGCTTGGAGAGATAGTCGATGGCGCCGAGCTTCACCGCCGTCACCGCCGTGGCGATGTTGCCGTAGCCGGTGAGGATGACGGCGCGGGCGTCGGGGCGGCTTTCGCGGATCGCCTCGATCACGTCAAGGCCGCTGCCATCTTCAAGGCGCATGTCGACCACGGCAAAGGCCGGAGCACGGGCCCCCACCTTGGCGATGGCCTCACGCACGCTTTCCGCTGTTTCCACCTCGAACCCGCGCTTTTCCATGGCGCGGGCAAGGCGCTGGTTGAAGGCCTTGTCGTCATCAACAAGCAGCAGACTCTTGTCTTCCGCCTCGATCTTGCGAAGCTCTGTGTCACTCATGGGTGCCGTCCTGTATTTACAGACGTGATCAGCTCCGCTGCCAGCATGGTGTCTGGCCGCTCACGGAGCCCCTCGCTCGTGAATAGTGTCCTTTATATGGCCAGAAACCGCGGCCGGGTCCATATCCGTGGCGCCTTCAATGCTGCTGCGGGGCCAGGAAATACGCACGACAGCCCCTGTTTCCGGGGCCGGGCGGTTCTCCAGCATCAGCCGCGCGCCGGTCCGTTCCAGCAAGGTTTTCGCAATGAAAAAGCCAAGTCCCAGGCCACCGCCGGTCTGGGAACGGGAGGCGCGGGAGGAGATGTAGGGCTCGCCGATCCGCGACAAAACGTCCGGGGTAAAGCCGGGGCCGTCATCGCGGATCTCGATCCGGACGGTCCGGTGATCCCAGGAGGTTTTCACCTGAACGGCGGAGGCTGCAAAATCCACCGCGTTTTCAAGGAGATTGCCGAGGCCATAGCGGATCGCCGGATTGCGCACGCCCACCGGCTCCGGCTCCTTGCCGGCGAAACCCACCTTGATGTCGATGCCGAAGCCGCGGTGCGGCTCCACCACTTCCTCGATCAGCTGCGACATGGGCATGCGCTGGAACAGCTGGTCCTTGTCGCTCGACAGGGTGGTCAGCTGGCGCAAGATATCGCGGCAGCGCTCGGCCTGGGCGCGGATCAGCACCACATCCTCGCGGCGCGGATCCCCCTCATCAAATTCCCGCGAGAGCTCCTTGGCCGTCAGGAAAATCGTTGCCAGCGGCGTGCCCAGCTCGTGGGCGGCGGCGGCGGCAAGACCATCGAGGGCATTGAGATGCTGCTCGCGCGCCAGAACCAGCTCGCTGGCGGCCAGCGCATCAGCCAGCTGGCGCGCTTCCACGGCCACGCGGAAGGCATAGACGGCCATGAAGGCGAGGGAGGAGACAAGCGCCACCCAGACGCCCACCGAATAGACATCCGGCAGCGAGAAGACATGCGGCTCCGGCCAGGGCAGCGGCAGGTGGAGGAAAGCCAGCAGCGTGGCGCAGACCGTCACCAGCAGGCCCAGCATCAGCGTCAAGCGGCCCGACAGGCCGGTGGCCGACACCATCACCGGCGCCAGCAGCAGGAAGGCGAAGGGATTGCCGAGACCGCCGGTCAGGAACAGCAGGCCGCTCATCTGCAGGATGTCATAGGCCAGCTGCCCGGCCGCCGCCCAGTCCGGCAGGCGTTTGGCGGAAGGGGAGCGGATCTTCAGGAAGACGTTGAGCCAGGCCGAACAGGCGACCAGCGCAAAGGCAGGCGCGGAGGGCACCGGATAGCCCAGCCCCAGCTGCACCACGAGCAGGGCCACGGTCTGGCCCGCAACCGCCAGCCAGCGCAGGCGCACCAGCGTATCCAGGCTGAGCCTGCGGTGGGAAAGGATGAAACCGGATTCAACTGGGTCGTTCATGGCATCTAACTGGGCCGAAATCCGTGCCGTGGCAAGTCCTCTCCTCTTGTGTGCCCTCACCTCTTGTATGCCCTGGCCTCTTGTGTGAACAGGTGTTCGCGTGCTAGCCAGCCAGTCCAGATGGTGTTCTGCGACCGACGAGCGGGCACCGGCTTGCCGCTTGATGGCCCGGAGCATTCTGCCGGGCCTGAAACTGAAAGACGGATACGAGACAGATGACGGACATCAACGAAGGTGGCGCCGCGGCGCAGGGCAGCGATGCACAGGGCGGCGAAGCACCGGGCCTCAGCATCCTGGCCCAGTACATCAAGGACCTGTCCTTCGAGAACCCGAACGCGCCGCGCTCGCTGCAGCAGGGCGAACAGCCGAAGCTCGACATCTCGGTGAACGTCAGCGCCCAGCCGGTCGCCGATGGTCATTTCGATGTGGTCCTGTCGCTGAGCGCCAAGGCCGAGCGCCCGAACATGGTCATGTTCAACGTGGAGCTGGTCTATGGCGGCCTGTTCCGCATCAACGGCGTGCCGAACGAGCACCTGCACCCCTTCGTCATGATCGAGTGCCCGCGCATGCTCTTCCCGTTTGCACGCCAGATCCTGGCCGATGCGACCCGCAACGGCGGCTTCCCGCCGCTGATGCTGGACCCGATCGACTTCGCCCAGCTCTACCGCCAGAACATGGCGAACCAGGAAGCGGCTCCGGTTCCGAACTGATCCGGACAGCCATTTCCGGCAAGGCTTCAGGCCGCAGACCCTCAGGGCTGCGGCCTTTGCTTTTCAAGGGTCAGTGTGCCTCTTCCAGCAGCTCCGCCCAGGTCTTCGGATTGTCACCGTTGAGCGGATTGGCGGGCGAGCGGCGGTAGTTGATCGTCTCGAAGCGCATGGCCAGCGTGTCGATCATCAGCAGCCGCCCGGTCAGGCCGGAGCCGATGCCGGTGATCTCCTTGATGGCTTCCAGCGTCTGCAGCGTCCCGGCAAGACCCGTCAGCGCCCCCAGAACGCCGGCCTCGGCGCAGGTTGGCAGATGGCCGTCTGCCGGACGCTTCGGGAAGAGGCAGCGGTAGGTCGGGTTGGGCGTGCCGTCCGCGCCGGTTTCATGGGGCTTCAGCAGGGTGATGGTGGTGTCGAAGCGCCCCACGGCAGCCGTCACCAGCGGCTTGCGGGCAAAGAAACAGGCATCGGACACCAGATAGCGGGTGGCGAAATTGTCCGATCCGTCGATGACCAGATCATAGCGCTGGACCAGCTGCATGGCATTGTGGCCCGCGAGCCGCACCGGATGCGGCTCAACGGACACATTGGGGTTGAGCCGGGCAATCGCTTCGGCCGCGCTCGACACCTTCGGCTCGCCCAGATGCTCCGTGTCATGGATCACCTGCCGCTGCAGATTGGAGAGCGACACCGTGTCGTCATCGACGATGCCCAGCGTGCCCACGCCCGCCGCCGCCAGATACTGCAGCACCGGCGCGCCGAGCCCGCCCGCGCCGATGACAAGCACGCGCGCGGCCTTCAGCTTCTGCTGGCCCGGCCCGCCCACCTCCTTCAGCACGATGTGACGGGCATAGCGCTCCAGCTCTGCGGGAGAAAACATGACGGATCCTGTCTGTGTCTGGAAAGCCCGTCAGCCGAGCATGCGGCTGACGAGGCGGGCCGTGTAATCCACCATCGGGATCACACGGGCATAGTTGAGGCGGGTGGGGCCGATGACGCCCAGAACGCCGACGATGCGCTGCTCCCGGTCCCGGTAGGGCGAAACCACCAGCGACGAGCCGGACAGCGAGAACAGCTTGTTTTCCGAACCGATGAAGATGCGTACCCCGTCGCCCTTCTCGGCAAGGCCGAGCAGCTGGATGAGGTCGCGCTTGTTCTCAAGATCATCGAACAGCAGGCGCACCCGCTCCAGATCCTCCGCCACATCCACATCGGTGAGCAGGTTGGACTGGCCGCGCACGATCAGCCTGTCGCTTTCACCGCCCTCCCCGGCCCAGACCGCAAGGCCGGCCTCGACGATCTTCTGGGTCAGGCTGTCCAGTTCGGCCTGGTTGGCCTCGCGCAGGCGCTCCAGTTCGCGGCGCACATCCGACAGGGTGCGGCCCTGGATCTGGGCATTGAGATAGTTGCCCGCCTCGATCAGCGCCGACTGCGGCAGGCCGGCGGGCAGGTCGATGATGCGGTTCTCCACCGAGCCATCTTCCCCCACCAGAACGGCGAGGGCCTTCAGCGGCTCGATGCGGATGAACTCGATCTGGCGCAGGCGCACATCCTGCTTGTGGGTCAGCACCACGCCCGCCCCGCTGGAAAGCCCCGACAGAAGCTGGCTCGCCTCCGTCAGCACGTGCTCCATCGTGCCCTTGGTGTGGCTGGAGGCGCGCACCTGCACGTCGATGCGCTCGCGCTCCTCCTGCGAAAGATCCCCCACCTCCAGCAGCGCGTCGATGAAGAAGCGCAGGCCCGTTTCGGTGGGCAGGCGCCCGGCGCTGGTGTGCGGGGAATAGAGCAGCCCCAGATGCTCCAGATCGGCCATCACGTTGCGCACGGAAGCCGGTGACAGCGACATGCCGAGGCCGCGTGCCACATTGCGCGAGCCGACCGGCTCGCCGGTGTCCAGATAGGTCTCGACGATGGAGCGGAAAATCTCGCGGGACCGCTTGTCCAGATCGGTCAGGCTCACGTATCCAACCTCATCCTCTGCCGGGTTTCGTGCTCTGCCAGCTTCGGGCAATTCACGGCTCTTCTGCAAGATATAGGACCAAAATGGCCGCAGAGTGCAAGCAGGCCTTTACGGCTCTCGGGTCTCAGGGCTACAAGCGCGGAAAGATCTGTGGGCCAGTGCGCTGTACCGGCCATTTTCAAGTCAGGAGCCAGATATGCGTCCGTCCAAACGCGCCGCCGGTGAGCTGCGGTCCGTCACTCTGGAGCGTGGTGTGTCCAAGCACGCCGAAGGCTCCTGTCTGGTGAAGTTCGGTGACACGCACGTCCTGTGCACCGCCAGCCTGGAAGAGCGCGTGCCCTCCTGGCTGCGCGGCCAGAACAAGGGCTGGGTGACGGCCGAATACGGCATGCTGCCGCGCGCCACCGGCACGCGCATGCGCCGCGAGGCCTCCTCCGGCAAGCAGTCCGGCCGCACGCAGGAAATCCAGCGCCTCATCGGCCGCTCGCTGCGCGCCGTGGTCGATCTGGAAGCCCTCGGCGAGAACCAGATTTCCATCGACTGCGACGTGATCCAGGCCGACGGCGGCACCCGCACGGCCGCCATCACCGGCGCATGGGTGGCCCTGCATGACTGCATCGAATGGATGCGCGCCCGCGAGATCGTCAAGAAGCCGGTGCTGAAGGACCATGTGGCTGCCATTTCCTGCGGCATCTACAAGGGCAACCCGGTGCTGGACCTCGATTATGAGGAAGATTCGGCTGCCGAGACGGACGCCAACTTCGTGCTGACCGGCACTGGCGGCATTGTCGAGATCCAGGGCACGGCGGAAGGCGCACCCTTCTCCGAGGAAGAGTTCAAGGCGCTGCTGGATCTCGCCCGCAGCGGCATCGGCCGCCTGATCGACCTGCAGAAAATGTCCATCCTGTGAGGCACCCCATGGCACACCGCAAGCTGGAGCCGGGCCGTCTGGTCGTGGCCACCCACAACGCCGGAAAGCTGCGCGAAATCCGCGAGCTGCTGGGCCCCTATGGCTTCGATGTGGTTTCCGCCGGCGAGCTGGATCTGCCGGAGCCGGAAGAAACCGGTACCACGTTCGAGGCCAATGCGGAGCTGAAGGCCCGCGCAGCGGCGGAGGCTTCCGGCCTGCCGTCGCTGGCCGATGACAGCGGCTTCTGCGTGGCCGCTCTCAATGGCGATCCCGGCATCTATTCCGCCCGCTGGGCCGGTCCGGAGAAGGATTTCTCCATGGCCATGCGCAATGTGGAAGAAAAGCTGCAGCAGGCCGGTGCCGTGACGGCCGAAGACCGGCGCGGGTCCTTCGTCGCCGTGCTGTGCCTTGCCTGGCCCGATGGCCATGTGGAGTTCTTCCGCGGCGAAGTGGAAGGCCAGATCGTATGGCCGCCGCGCGGGCTGCAGGGCTTCGGCTATGACCCGATGTTCCAGCCCGATGGCCACGAGCGCACCTTCGGCGAGATGACTTCGGCGGAAAAACACGGCTGGTCGGCCACCACCCCCGCCCTGTCGCATCGCGCCCGCGCCTTTGTGACCTTTTCGAAGGCCTGCCTGGAGCAAGAATGACCACCACCCCGGACGGCGGCTTCGGCATCTATGTGCACTGGCCCTTCTGCGCGGCCAAGTGCCCTTATTGCGACTTCAATTCCCACGTCCGGCACCAGCCGGTCGATCAGGACCGCTTTGTTGCGGCTTTTGAGCGGGAGCTGGCGCATTTTGCTGCCTGGACGCCGAACCGGACGGTGCAGTCGATCTTCTTCGGCGGCGGCACGCCCTCGCTGATGCTGCCGCGCACGGTGGAGCGCATTCTGGAGGCGATTGCCCGGCACTGGGCGATTGATACGGACGTGGAAATCTCGCTGGAGGCAAACCCCTCCAGCGTCGAGGCGGAACGTTTCCGCGGCTACCGGGCGGCGGGCGTCAACCGGGTATCGCTGGGCGTGCAGGCGCTCAATGATCAGGACCTGCGCCAGCTTGGCCGTCTGCATGACGTGGCCGGGGCGCTGCAGGCCATCGAGATTGCCCGCGAAACCTTCCCGCGCCTGTCCTTCGACCTCATCTATGCCCGGCCCGGCCAGACGGTGACCGGCTGGGAGGCAGAACTGCGTCAGGCGGTGAAACTCGCCGCCGATCACCTGTCGCTCTATCAGCTGACGATCGAGGAAGGCACGCCCTTCTTCAACCTCTATCAGGCGGGCAAGCTGATCGTACCGGACCCGGATCTGGGCGCCGAATTCTACGAGCTGACGCAGGATCTGACCGCCGATCTCGGCCTTCCGGCCTATGAGGTGTCGAACCACGCCCGCCCGGGCGCGGAATGCCGTCATAATCTCGTCTACTGGCGCTACGGCGATTATGTGGGCGTCGGGCCGGGTGCCCATGGCCGCCTGTCGCTGGGCGCCACCAAGCGCGCCACAGCCATCGAGCGCCACCCGGAAACATGGCTTGCCCATGTGGAGGAGCGTGGCCACGGCATGGTGGAAGACCTGCCGCTGAGTGACGAAGAGCAGGGCGATGAATATCTGCTGATGGGCCTGCGGCTGATCGAGGGCGTCGACATGCGCCGCTACGAGCGGCTGTCCGGCCGCTCCATCGACCCGCGCCGCCTCAACGACCTGCTGGAGCATGGCATGGTCGAGAAGCTGGACGAAACCCGTGTCCGCGCCACCCGCGACGGCTTTTTCGTGCTGGATGCAGTCGTGGCGGATCTGGCGGCCTGAGCGGATTGTGTATGTGTGGCTAAGGAATTGTGTTCGTGCCCCAATGCAAAATTTTCACGGGCATCTGTGCTTCGCGTCAAAATATAGAACAAAAGAAGAACATTCTTAGTCCCTTATGGCTAGCTCTGTGGACAAAGGTGGCCTACCGTCCATACGACTCCAAACGAATCTCGTTATAGCTTAGCTTGGGTTGTGTGTTTCGATCTTGATGATCGAGAGACATCTGAGATCGGCGTTGAAAATCTCACCCTTCAGCGCCGACCTCAGAATCAAAATGACCCGCATAAGCAACTAGCCATCGCAAACGGGTCACCTGGAGAGAAGGAACCGATATCCGCAGCCCCCCTTTACACGGAAAAACGATATCGTGTCCCTCCTTCCGGGACAAGTGCGATAGCGCAATTTCAAGGAGTTTATCCGCTATGGATATGCCCCCTCTTGTTGTGCCGCCTCCGCGCAAGCGGAAATCATCCACCGTAACGCCGGAGAAAGCTGCGATCATCAAAGCGCTGCTTAAAACCGGTATGTATCAGCACGAAATCGCCGCTCTTCTCGAAATGAACCAAGGAAGAGTAAGTGAGATCAATACGGGAAAAAAATTCCCAGAGATTGAACCTCTTCAAGGCGATCTGTTCGGCTGATGAACAATGGCCCCGCGCTATGTGCGGGGCCTACCCATCGGGAAAATATGCACGAGGGCCTTACGTCGTAGGCAGTGTTGTCCTTTCGGAACCAGACCAGATAACCGGCGATCCGTCCGCCTGCCGTCAGGACAGCCCCGCCGGGGGCTTCAACTCGCGGGCAATAAGTCCTTAAGCAAAATAGGATTTCCCTCTATTTTCATGCTGCACTGCGACAACAGCGGTGCAGCAAATAGTCTTTCGTATGATACAGGGCCCTCAACTGGCTTCACGGGCTGTCAATCTGTTGGTGTCAGGCTGTTCACAATCGGGCTATTGATGCAGAGGGCAATATCAGCCTATTCTGCTGCAATGCCAGAAGCCGGGCTTGATATACGCGGGTGAGACAGCGCGTGTTCGCCGGGCCAGCGACGAAGGATCAGAAGTGTTGCCCTTCTATCATCTCTACGAGATCAACCATGCCGCCATGGGCCCGGTGCGTGCCGCAGCGGACGCAACACGGCTCTATTTCCAGAACCCGTTCAACCCGATGAGCCACACGCAGCTCGGCCGTCAGGTTGCGGCGGCCTGCGAAGTGCTGGAGCGCACGACGCGGCGCTATGGCAAGCCGGAATTCGGTCTGCCGGAAACCACCATCGGCGGCATGAAGGTGCCGGTGAGCGAGCGCGTGGTCTGGCGCCGCCCCTTCTGCGACCTCCTGCATTTCGAGCGCGGCACCCCCCAGCGCCGCAATGACCCGAAGATCCTGATCGTGGCGCCCATGTCCGGCCACTATGCCACGCTGCTGCGCGGCACGGTGGAAGCCATGCTGCCGCGCGCCGATGTCTACATCACCGACTGGATCGACGCCCGCATGGTGCCGCTCTCGGACGGCAAATTCGATCTGGATGACTACATCGACTACGTCATCTCCATGCTGCATTTCCTCGGGCCGGACACCCATGTGGTGGCCGTGTGCCAGCCGTCCGTGCCGGTGCTGGCGGCTGTCGCCGTGATGGAAGCGCGCAACGACCCCTATTCGCCCTCGACCATGACGCTGATGGGCGGGCCGATCGACACCCGCGTCGCGCCGACTGCCGTCAATGATCTGGCCATGTCCAAAGGCATCAACTGGTTCAAGCGCAACGTCATCATGCAGGTGCCGTTCCCGCATCCGGGCATGATGCGCTACGTCTATCCGGGCTTCCTGCAGCTTTCGGGCTTCATGAGCATGAACCTCGACCGGCACGTCATCGCCCACCGCGACTTCTTCAAGCATCTCGTCAAGGGTGACGGTGACAGCGCCGAGAAGCACCGCGAATTCTACGACGAATATCTGGCGGTAATGGACCTGACGGCCGAGTTCTATCTGCAGACGGTGGAGACCGTGTTCATCGAGCACTCCCTGCCGCTGGGCAAGATGAAGCACGGCGACACGCTGGTGGATTGCGGCGCCATCCGCAAGACCGCGCTGCTGACCATCGAGGGCGAGAAGGACGACATCACCGGCCGTGGCCAGACCCGTGCCGCACATACGCTCTGCACCAGCCTGCCGGACGACATGAAGGTGCATTACGAGCAGCCGAATGTGGGCCATTACGGCGTGTTCAACGGCTCGCGCTTCCGCGCCGAAATTGCCCCGCGCATGATCGACTTCATCCTGACCCATTCCCAGGCCAACCGCGACCGCCTGAAGAAGGCTTCTGCCGCCAAGCCGGCCGCTCCGGCCGAGGTGAAAAAGCCGGTGGCCGAAGCACCCAAGGCCGAAGCTGCGCCGGCGCCCAAAGCGGAGGCGGCTGCCGCCGCTGCAAAGCCAGAGCCGAAGGCTGCCGTGGCTGCGAAGGCCGATCCGCTGGCCGAGATCCTGCTGGCCAAGCCGCAGGGCGTTGCCGACAATCTCAAGGCCATCACCGGCGTTGGCCCCAAGCTGGAAAAGGCCCTGAATGAAGCGGGCATCTTCCACTTCTGGCAGATCGCAGGCCTGACGGATGCGCAGATAGAGGCGCTGGACGACCGTCTGGACTTCCGGGGCCGCATGGCCCGCGACAATTGGATCGAACAGGCCCGCAAGCTGGCTGAAACGGTCGCCTGAGACACGGCCTGATACCAGATCAGAGATCAGACCCGGCCCCGCATCCCGAAACGCCCGCTTTACGGTGGGTGATCAGGGCGGGGCCGGGTTTTTTCATGTCTGCTGCCGGGTCCGGTGAACGGCGAACGTTCCGTCCAAGCCGTTGATTCAATAAATCCTTCTGCCTTTGCGTCAAATTCCGCAGGCAGGCCGGAACCCCGTGTAACCGGCACAGGACTTCATGATGTTCTTGAAAGGCCGGGCCGCCGCCCCCACGTCTTTGTCTGTTGAAATCCGAAAGGGGATGACGATGACTGGGAACACTGTGTTGAGGCCTGGCTGGAACGGGGCAAGCATCGCGCTGATGGTGCTGGGCTTCGTGTTGTTCTGGCCGCTCGGACTGGCAATGCTTGCCTATATTCTTTGGGGTGACCGCTTCCAGACGCTGTTTCAGGACGCGCGTGACCAGTGGAACAGAAGCCCGATCAAGAGCGCGGTGAACACCATGAATACGGGAAGCTTTGGCCGGACCGGCAATGTGGCCTTTGACGACTACCGGGAGCGCGAGCTGAAGCGCCTGGAAGAAGAGCGTGCCAAGCTCGATGCCATGCGCGCCGAATTCGATACTTTTCTGCGCGAACTGCGCCGGGCGAAGGATCAGGAAGAATTCGACCGCTTCATGTCTGCCCGCGGCCGCAGCTCCGGCACCACTGGCCCTGCCTGACCGTACGGTCCGGTACGGCGCACCACGCGGGAAGCGGCGCACCTTGCGCCGCTTTCGCCGTTTATACCAAGACGGAACGAGTGAGCCTCAGTGCCTTGGTACCGGGTGTCATTCCCACCTGCGCGGGGCTGACAAGGTGAGGGTGAATGCGCTGCAAGCCACTCCCCCCGCCTGCAAAACCGGATACCCTCTGATACGGTCGAATCACCTCCCGCAGCGCCTGTCTGCGGGCCTTGCAGGAAAGCGGAATGTTCTCACGGCTGCGGCGGCCTGTTTTTCCGGACCACATCGTGCTGCCGCTGAGCGGCGGCGAGATTGCCGTGCGCCTGCGGCCTGATCCGCGCGCGCGGCGCTATCTGCTGCGCCTGCCGCATGACCAGTCCGGCCCGGTGCTGACCATCCCCAAGGGCGGTTCGCTCTCCACCGCCCAGCGCTTTGCCGAAAAGCACGCCGGCTGGCTGGAGGAAAAGCTCGCGGCCCTGCCGCAAACAACCCCCTTTGCCGCCGGATCGGTTGTTCCCGTCCGGGGCGTCCTGCACCGGATCGAGCCTTCCGGCCGCCTGCGCGGGCTGGTGACGGCGGGGCTTGATACAGAAGGTCATCCGGTGCTCAGCGTGCCCGGCGCTGCCGAACATACGGGCCGCAAGGTGGCCGACTGGCTGAAGCGGCAGGCGCGGGCCGATATCGAAGCAGCCGTGGCCCGCCATACGGCCACGCTGGGGGTGAAGGCCACGGCCATTTCCCTGCGCGACACCCGCAGCCGCTGGGGTTCCTGCGCCTCGAACGGACGTCTGTCCTTCTCCTGGCGGCTGATCCTCGCCCCGCCGGAGATCCTCGATTATGTCGCGGCCCACGAGGTGGCGCATCTGCGGGAAATGAACCATTCGGACCGGTTCTGGGCGCTGTGCCGCCAGC
Source organism: Pannonibacter sp. Q-1 (assembly GCF_054073275.1). NCBI lineage: Bacteria > Pseudomonadati > Pseudomonadota > Alphaproteobacteria > Hyphomicrobiales > Stappiaceae > Pannonibacter > Pannonibacter sp. Q-1. The sequence continues at coordinate 22,800 of NZ_JBSXNB010000005.1, read as the reverse complement.
TTGCCCCGCACACGCCCAAGGCCCGCCAGTGGCTGAAGGACGAGGGCGGCAAGCTGCATCTCTTCGGCTGATCAGCCGCCGAACAGCCTTCCGATGAAGCCGAGCGGCCCGCCTTCCGAGGGCGGCGGCGGAATGACCCGGCCATCGGCCCCCACATCCGCCGGGGGAATGGGGGCATTGTCGGTGGGCACGGGGCCGTAATTCTGCGGCAGCTGTTCGGCAACACCCGGAAGCCCCGCCACGGGCAGACCGGCATGCGCCTTGTCCATCGCCGCCTTCCAGATCTCCGCCGGCAGCGAGCCGCCCGTCGCCTTCTTCGTCGGGCTGTTGTCGTCATTGCCGAGCCAGACGGTGGCCGTCAGGTTGCCGGTGTAGCCGATGAACCAGGCATCGCGGAAATCCTGGCTGGTGCCCGTTTTGCCGCCTGCCGGGCGCTGATCGGCCAGCATCGCCTTCTTGCCCGTGCCGGTGACCAGCGTCTGCGCCATCATGTGGTTCATCTGGGCAAGGCGCAGGCCGTCGATCACCTTGCCCGTTCCATCCCCCTGCCGGGCATAGAGCGTGCGGCCCTCCACCGTGCGGATGCGGCGGATGACATGCGGCACAACCCCGTAACCGCCATTGGAAAAGGGCACGTAAGCCGCCGTGATCTCCAGCGGCGTCACCTCCGATGTGCCCAGCGCCAGCGAGGGATTGGCCGCCAGTTGCGAGCGGATGCCCAGCTTCTGCGCCACCTTCACCACCTTTGCCGGACCGGTCTCCACCGCCAGCCGCGCAGCCACCGTGTTGAGGGACATGGCCAGCGCGTCGGTCAACGTGACATCGCCGTAATATTGCTTGGTATAGTTCTGCGGCCGCCAGCCCTTGAGGGAGAAAGGCTCGTCCCGGCGGATCGTGTCCGGCGTCATGCCGCTTTCCAGTGCCGCCAGATAGACGAAGGGCTTGAAGGCGGAGCCCGGCTGGCGGCGGGCGTTGGTGGCGCGGTTGAACTGGCTCTTCTGATAATTCCGGCCGCCGACCATCGCCCGCACGGCCCCAGCCGTGTCCATGATGACGATGGCGCCCTGGGAGACGCCGAGCTCCCGGCCATGGGTGTTCAACGCGCCAACAAGTGCGGATTCCGCTGCCAGCTGCATGGCCGGATCAATGGTGGTGTCGACGATGATGTCGCTGTCGATGGATCCGGCAAACTGCGGCAGCAGGTCCATCACCCAGTCCGCCACATAATTGGCGCTGGCGGTGTTCCTGTCGCTGACCACCTGCGCGGGCTCGCTCATGGCGGTCCGGGCGGCCGCTGCATCAATGAACCCGGCATCGCGCATGGCGGTCAGAACCACCTTGGAACGCTCATAGGCCAGCTCGGGATTGCGCGTGGGGGCATAGCGGCTGGGCGCCTTCAGCAGGCCCGCCAGAACGGCGGCTTCCTGCAGGGTGACCAGCCGCGCCGACTTGCCGAAATAGCGCCGCGCAGCCGCATCCACCCCATAGGCGCCGGCGCCCAGATAGACGCGGTTGAGATACATCTCCAGGATCTCATCCTTGGAGTATTTGGCTTCCAGCCACAGCGCCAGCACCACTTCCTGCACCTTGCGCTTCAGGGTGCGGTCAGGCTCGAGAAACAGGTTCTTGGCCAGCTGCTGGGTCAGCGTCGAGCCGCCCTGCACCAGATTGCCGGAGGTGAAATTGACGGTGAAGGCGCGAACCAGACCGATCGGGTCCAGCCCGAAATGGTCTTCGAACCGCCGGTCCTCGATGGCAATCACCGCCTGCGGCAGATAGGCCGGAAGCTGCTCCAGCCGCACGGCCTCGCCGCCGGTGTCGCCCCGGTTGGCCAGAAGCTCGCCGGTGGTGGCGACGATCTTCACATTGGGCGGGCGGGCCGGAACCTTCCATTCGGAGGTGGGCGGCAGATGGGCCGCGTAATAGACGACCACACCGGTGGCGGCGATACCGCCCCAGATGGACAGGACGAAGCCCCAGTAGAACAGCTTGCGGATCAGCCAGAACAGCGGATTGGACGAGCGGGCGCGGCTGCGCCGGGCTTTCTTTTTGGCCTTGCCCTTGCCGCCTGCCTTTGCGGGCCGCTTGCGGCGGGGGGCGGGGGCGTCGCTGTCGTCAGCGCGCGGGCGCCGGGGCCGTCTGGCCGGGCGCTCTGCCGAAACGTCACCGGTTCCCGGGCGCACATCGTAAAGATCGCCGCTGGCAGAGCCAAACGCCGGTTCAATCCGATTGCTGCCTGCCGGGCGGCGTGCCATGAGCCTCTCGTCACTCTGCGGGCCTGCGCGGGGAGCACAGGCAGTCTGCATCAAACTAGAGCGGCTGGTTTAAGGCGGCGTTAAGCCTTGGGCGCCGGATGAGGCGTGGATGCGGAGCCCCGCAAACAAAAACCGCCGCCCCGGAGAGGCAGCGGTCCTTTGGCGTTGGATGCGGATAGTTCGCCAGCTCAGCTTGAGTAGCGCGAGGCGTCCGCACCGTAATAATTCACGTAGCGCTCATTCAGCTGCGTCACCGGCATGACAATGAGAACGTCTGTGGTGCCGAACTGATAGTCGACCACGGCCCCGTCACCGATATAGGCGCCGAGGCGCAGGTAGCCCTTCACCAGCGGCGGCAGTTCACGCAAGGTGGCCTTGTCGTTCAGCTCTTCGCGGGCAACGCGGTTCATCTCGACATAGCGCTCCGCCACGGCGCGCACGCGCCAGGATTCCGGCGCACGGGCATGGTGGTGCAGGAAGGAAAGCTGGTTGGCGATCCGGTCCGGATCCGTGCCCTCGATGGAGGCACAGCCGATCATCACGTCGATGCGGTGGCGGATCACATAGGCCCAGATGCCGTGCCACAGCAGCTCGACCGTGCGCTTGTTGCGGTAGGGCTTGAGCACGCAGGAGCGGCCCAGTTCCAGAAAGCGCAGGCCCGGATTGGCATCGACCAGCGGCTGGATGTCATATTCGCTGGCGGTGTAGAAGCCGCCGTTTGCCTCGGCCACGTCCTGGCGCAGCAGGCGGTAGGTGCCGACGATCTGCGGCTGCAGGCGGCCCAGCTTGTTGCGCTTCATCGAGGCATGGTCAACGACCAGAAGGTGATCGCAGATGGCGTCAAAGGCATCCATGTCGCGGCGGGCGGCGAGGGTCTGCGCATCGGCGATGGCGGACATTTCCTCGTAGAAGACGTGATAGCGCAGGCGCTGCGCCTTCTTCACCTCACGCGCGGTGCGGGCGAGGCGCACCTCCAGCGATCCGACACGGCCAAGGGAAAGATCGCCGTAAAGGCCTGTTTCGCCATGCAGAGACTTGGCGAAACCTGGGAAAAAGCGCGCGGAAATGCCCTGTTCGCCCATCATCGGCACGAACTTCTGCACGAGCTTGCGCGGAGAAAATAGACCTGGCCGCATCATTGAGATTCGGTCCCCTATCTGCCTCGGTTGTTTCCCACCGGGGGCCCTGCGAAACCGTTGCCGCAGGCCTCGTTTGTCCTGTCAGATTGCTGCGCCGCTGCAGTGATTCTCATCCCCTTAACCGGCGAAACCCTGATCTTGCCGTAGACCATAGTTTTCCAACACTAGCATGACAACGGCCAGCGTTCACAATATTTCGTGACGGTAACAATCCGGGAGCGGCACTATGTCCGGGAGGGCAGATTTTCCAATGCGTCTTCAACGGCTTCGCGGGAAAGCGGTTTTGTGAGGAAACCGGCAACACCGCTCGCTCTTGCCCGGTCGCGGGCGGCCGGCATCACGTCCGCCGTGACGATCAGCACCGGCACATGCGGGCGCCCGCGGGCGGTTTCGATCTCGCGAATCTGGGCCATGGCATCCAGCCCGTCGAGCCCCGGCATGTGCAGGTCCATCAGGATGGCATCGAAATTCTGCTCGCTGGCCGCGCGCCAGGCCTCCAGACCGTCGGGCACCACCGTCACCTCATGGCCGAGCTTGCGCAGCAGCGCTTCGCCCAGAAGCCGGTTGATATCGTTATCCTCGGCCAGCAGCAGCCGCAGCGGCCGGGCCGGAGCAAGCCGGTGCGGCGCGCCGGGAATGCGCTCGGGCGGCAGATCCACGGCCGCTTCCCAGGCCAGCGTTTCACCGCCTTCGCCCATGAGGCTGGCAATGATGCGCCGGAGCGTGCGCCCGCGCACGGGCCGCACCAGATAGGCGGAGAACCCTGCCTCGCGCAGCCGGTCCAGCCGGTCCCGCTCCTGCGGGGTCACGAGAACAATAGCCGGCGCCACGCAGCCCGCTGCCCGGGCCGTGGCCAGCCAGCCCGCGCCATCGGCCACCGCGCCATGCTCCAGCAGCACGAGGTCCGCATGGGGCAGGGCATCGGCCAGCGTGTCGTCTCCCGGCTGCACCAGCTGCACCCTGGCGCCATGGGTGGTGAACTGCAGCGCCAGCGCTTCGCCCTCGATCACGCCCTGTGACACGATCACAATGCGGCGGCCTGTCAGGCATTCAAGACCGGCATCACCGGCAGCATCGGGAGCTTCGGGCAGCGGCAGGCAGATGCGGAAGACGGCACCCTTGCCTTCCTCGGCCACCGCTTCCACCGTGCCTTCCATCAGCCCCACGAGCCGGCGGACGATGGCAAGCCCAAGCCCCGTGCCGCCATAGCGGCGGGCAGGGCCGTGGTCCACCTGCTCGAACTCGCCGAACAGCCGTTCGGCATCCGCCGCCGAAAAGCCGATGCCGGTGTCGCGCACTTCCAGCGTCAGCAGGCTGCCGCTGCCCTGCGGCGTGATGGCGAGGCTGATGAGGACGCCGCCCTCTTCGGTGAACTTGATGCCGTTTCCGGCCAGATTGAACAGGATCTGCCGCAGCCGGTTGGCATCAGCCGTTACGATACGGGGAATTGCCGGGTCGGCGGTGAAGCCGATCTCCAGCCCCTTGGCATGGGCACGCGGCGCCAGCAGTTCCACCACATGCTCAGCGAGGCTTTCGAGGTCCACCGGTCCCGGCTGGATCGTCAGTTTGCCGGCTTCGGCGCGGGAGAAGTCCAGCAGCTCGTCGATCAGCAGCAGCAGCGTTTCGCCGGAGGTTTCCAGCGCCCGCACATAGGCTCTCTGCTCATGGGTGAGATGGGTGTCGGACAAAAGCGCCGCCATGCCCAGAATGCCGTTGAGCGGCGTGCGCACCTCGTGGCTGACCGTCGCCAGAAAGCGGGACTTGGCCTCGCTGGCGCTTTCCGCATTCTGGCGTGCGGCCAGAAGCTCCTCTTCCATCTTGCGCCGCGCCGTGACGTCACGCAGCACGGTCTGCAGTACCGGCGTTCCACGCGGCCCTTCCCGCACGGTCACGTCGATGCGGGAGAACCAGCGCGGGCCTTCGCGGGTGTCGAGCAGGATATCCCCAAAGACGCCGGTGGCTTCGGCGCTGAGCAGATCCTGCGGCGTATCCGCCAGCGGCAGCTCCAGCTTTTCGCCGGGGCGCGGGCTCTGCTCCGGCCAGAACAGGCTTCCGGCCGCCGGATTGGCATAGATGACGTTTTCTTCCATGTCGCGGCGGATGACCACATCGCCCAGCGCATGGAGAATGCTGGCATGGCGCTCGTCGGATTCGCGCAGCTCCCAGGCGGCATCTTCCAGCTCTTCGATGCGCTGGTTCAGCCGGTGGGTCTCCACTGCTGCTGTGCCGAGTGCGGTCTGCAGGCGGTGGCGGTCATCATGAATGACACAGGCGATGGCGAGCCCGCCTGCGGCAAAACCGAGAACCAGCGCCAGAAGCCGCTCGTAAGGCCCGCCGCCGAGCAGCAGAAGGGCAGCAATCAGCGCCAGAACGCCAATAGCTGCGGCCAGTGTGAGAACCCGTTCGTGACCGAACCGGCGCCCGGCGCGGGTCAGGGCGTCGGGCTCGTCCGGCGCGGATCCGGGCTGACCGGCCTTGCCCTTCGGCGGACGCTTTGCGTCTTTCGGGCTTTGCGGGCGCTTCTGCCCCTCCGGGCGCTCGGGGCCGTCCGGCTGTTGTGCCTTCGGGCCCGTTCCCGCTTCAGCCTTGCTGCCGTTTCCGTCTGCCGATTGCGGTCGCATGCCCTGTCCCCAGCGGCCTGCACGGCAGGCCTGATCCTGATGAAGGCCCGGCAAGGTTCTGCGGGCACAGCCGGAAACAAGCTTGCAGTCCAATCCCTTGAAAAAGCCTTTCGAATTTTAGGCTTTTCATCTTCCCCGATCAGTCTTCCCTTCAGCCTCCCATGCCGGTGATCCCGGCTTCCCAGCCGAGAATGGCGCGTTTGCGGGTCAGGCCCCAGTGATAGCCGCAAAGCCCGCCGGTGCGTCCCAGCACCCGGTGGCAGGGCACGACAAAGGAAATCGGATTGCGCCCCACGGCCGAGCCCACCGCCCGCGCCGCGCTGGGTTTGCCAAGGCTGCGGGCAATGTCGGAATAGGTGGTCGCCTTGCCCATGGGGATCTTCAGCAGCGTGCGCCAGACGCGGATTTCAAAATCGCTGCCGATGAAGATGACCTTGAGCGGCGTGTCCTCAGACCAGCTGGCCGGATCAAACACCCGCGCCGCATAAGGCGCTGTTGCCACGTCATCCTCCACGAAGACGGCCGCAGGCCAGCGGCCGGACATGTCGGCAAAAGCGGAGGCTTCCTCGCCCTCATCGGCAAAGGCGAGCCCGGCAAGGCCCCGGTCGGTTGCCATGATCAGCACCTGGCCGAAGGGGCAGGGATGAAAGCCGTAGCGGATGGTGAGGCCCGCCCCGCGGTTGCGGTAATCACCCGGTGTCATCGCCTCGTGGGTGACGAAGAGATCATGCAGCCGCCCCGGCCCGGACAGCCCCACCTCATAGGAGGTTTCCAGAATGCTGGCGGCATCGCGCAAGAGGTCACGGGCATGATCCAGCGTGATCGCCTGCAGGAACTGCTTGGGCGTCAGCCCGGCCCAGCGCGAGAACACCCGCTGCAGCTGGATCGGCTGCAGCCCGGCCTCGCGGGCAAGATCTTCCAGTGCCGGCTGGTCCCGCCAGGTATCGGAAATGCGCTCCAGCGTCTGGCGGACGATGGCATAGTCCCGCGCGGCGGCTTCCCCCGTTTCGGGAACGGCGGCCGCCTCGCGTCCGGCAAGGTTCAGGTCGAAAAGCTGGGTCATGGCAACGGCAGGTCCGGTGATTGTCAGATCCCGACCCTAACCCCGGCCCTGCTGCCGCGCCACCCGATAAGCGAGCCTTCAGCCCGCCTTGCGGAAGCGGGCCGTTCGCGTGTCGGCCACATAAAGCTTTGCCCGCTCACCCGCTTCGGCCGCCAGTTCCGCGACCGACTGGTGGATGAAGCGGGCGGTTTCATCGCTCATCAGGTAGCTGAAGTTGAGCCGCGTCCAGCCGGGCTTCTCGATCTCGTCCCCGGCCTGGATCGAAACGCGCAGGCTTTCCGAGCGCGCCTGAGAGATGCCCAGCAGCCGGTGCGCATAAGGCCCGGCGCAGGCGCAGCCGCCACGGGCCTGAATGCCGTGGAAATCGGACAGCATGCGGGTGAAAAGTTGCGGATGCACCTGCGCACCCTGCCGGTCCAGCACCTGAAAGGCAAAGATGGGCAGCCGGTCCCGCTGATCCGCCGCCAGAATGCGCAAGGCAGGATGCCCGTCCCAGGCCGCGAAGGCCATGCGGGCCAGCTCCTTGTCGCGGGCGAGGATGAAATCGCAACCCACCGCATCCTTCACCGCAAAGGCGAGGCCCGCGCGGATATCACCCAGCACATTCGGCGTGCCTGCTTCTTCACGCGCGGCCAGCGAAGCGGAATAGTCATGCCCCCAGGGCGACACGAAAGACACCGTGCCGCCGCCCGGCCATGTGGGTTTATTGGCGCGCACCGCCGCATTGCGGATGATCAGGATGCCCGATGCCCCCGGCCCGCCGGGAAACTTGTGCGGCGACACCACCACCGCATCCTTGGCGCAGTCCGCCTCAGGCGCCATGGCAATGGGCAGGTAGGGGCCGCCGCCCGCATAGTCCCAGAGGGCGAGCGCGCCATGGCGCTTCAGCAGGCGGGTCACCGCATCCACATCCGTCAGGATACCGGTGACGTTGGAGGCGGCAGAAAAAGCGCCCAGCACCAGCGGCCGGTCCCTGAGGCGCAGAAGCTCGGCCTCCAGCACATCCATATCCGGCCCGCCTACAGGGGCTTCGGGAATCTCGATCACCTCCGCACCGCTCTCGCGCCAAGGCAGGATGTTGGAATGATGCTCATAGGGGCCGATGAGAACCGCCGGGCGGCCACCCTCCTGCCCTGCCCCGCCAAAGCCGAGCAGGCTGAGCGCCCGGTTGATGCCAGCCGTGGCGCCGGAGCCAGTGAAGATCACCGTGTAATTTTCATCCGCACCGGTGCTGCGCGCGATCTGTGCCCGCGCCTCGCGACGCAGCGTGGTCATCCGCGCCCCGCAATAGGAGGCCTCCGTGTGGCTGTTGGCATAATACGGCAGAACCTCGGCGAGGATGAACTCCTCCACCTGCCGCAGCGCCCGGCCCGAGGCGGTGTAATCCGCATAGGTGATCCTGCGCGGCCCGAAAGCGCCTTCGATCTCCGCCCCCTCCCCGATCAGCCCGGCGCTGAGCGCCTCGACGGGGCGGGAGGTGCGCAGGCTGCTCTGGAAGGCTTCAAGGCTCATCGGCATGGGATGGTTCCAACGGAAAAAGACTGATGCATCGAAAATTATGCGATCAGACTTGAGATATGTTCCCATATTTCACATCATTGCGCCTCATAGCCATGAATCTGTTCGACAAAGGCGCATGATGATTGATCAGTTCAACAAGGCCATCCTCAAGGCGCTGCAGGAGGATGGCAGCCTGACCCAGCGCGAATTGTCGGAGAAGGTCCATCTGTCGCCCAACGCCTGCTGGAACCGCATTCAGGCGCTGAAGAAGGACGGCGTGATCACCGGCCAGACGGTGCAGCTTGACCGCACCCGGCTGGGCCTTGATCTGGTCGTCTTCGTGATGATCCGCACCCGCCACCATTCGGCGGAATGGCTGGATATTTTCCGGCGCCACGTGGTGCAGATCCCGGAAGTCATCGACTTCTTCCGCATCGGCGGCGACTATGACTACATGCTGAAAGTCGTCACCCGCGACATGGCCAGCTACGACGCCGTCTACCGCCGCCTGATCTCCGGCGTGGAACTGGACAGCGTCACGTCCTACTTCGCCATGGAAGCCATCGAGGAGCAACGCCCCCTGCCAGTGCGGGAGACGAAGGAGCGGTGAAGGCGGGCAGTCTTTGGTGTAAACGTCAGAGGCTGACGCTCTCAAGCCAGGCCTGGAACATCAGGACAATCCAGAGCTGGTGCGACCAGTCGCGGCGCCCCGAGAGATGCTCCCGCCATGTCCGGCGGACAAGCCCTGCGTCGAGATAGCCTTCGCTCTCAAGCCGATCCTCTTTCAGCAGGGCCTCGGCCCAGTCCCGCAAGGGGCCACGCAGCCAGTTGTCCACCGGAACGGCAAAGCCCATCTTGGGCCGTTCCACCAGAGCCGGCGGCACGTGCCGGTTAAGAACGCGCCGCAGCAGCCATTTGCCTTCGCCATTGCGGATCTTGCGGTCGAGCGGCTGGCGCCACGCGAATTCCACCACCCCGTGATCCAGCAGCGGCACGCGTGTTTCCAGCGAGTTGGCCATGGCGGCGCGGTCCACCTTGGCCAGAATGTCATCGGGCAGATAACCGGTCTGGTCGAGGAGCATCATCTGCTCGGGCAGGCTGCCGCCGCCCGCCTGCAAGCCTCCGGCGGAGGTGAGCGCAGGTTCAGTGCCGCCCCTGACCAGAGCCTGCGGCTCCTGCCAGCGGGAGATGAGCCGCCGGTAGAGATCTTCCGGGTTCCGCGCTCCGGCAAGGCCCGCGAGCTTGTGGATCTTTGCGCCCGGAGCGGATTGACGCAGCGCCCGTGGCAGCAGGGGGGAGGCAAGGGAGAAGAGCCTGTCCCAGCCATGCGGCGGCACCCCTTGCAGCGCCGCTCCGCCTGCCGACCGCAGTCCGGCCGGCATGCCGCCAAGCCTGCGCCAGAGGCTGGCGCCCCAGGTGTAGCGGTTATAGCCGCCGAAAAGCTCGTCTCCCGCATCACCCGAGAGGCTGACCGTCACGTGGCGGCGGGCCAGCGCCGAGACCAGAAACACCGGGATCTGAGATACATCGGCGAAGGGCTCGTCATAGATCTGCGGCAGGCGCGGGATCACATCCATCGCCTCGCGGGCATTGACATAAAGCTCCGTGTGATCGCAGCCCAGATGCTGCGCCACGGCCTTTGCATGCACGGCCTCATCATATCCGGCTTCATGGAAGCCGATGGTGAAGGTCTTCACGGGCCGGGTGGAGTGGGCCTGCATCAGGGCAGTAATGGTGGTGGAATCAATGCCGCCGGAGAGGAATGCGCCCAGGGGCACATCGGCCACCATCTGCCTGGCAACCGCCTGAGACAAAAGCCGGTCAAGCGTCGCGATGGCCTCCTCATCGCTCATGCCGCTGTCCTGCGGCTGGGCTGCGGCGGCCTGCGCGCTCCAGTAGGTCTCCGCCTGCGGCGGTGTGCCGGGTGCTGCGGCCTGCGCCAGCACCGCAAATGTGCCGGGCATCAGCTTGAAGATGCCCTGATAGATCGTGTGGGGCGCAGGCACATAGCCGAGCCGCATGAACTGCGTCAGCGCGTTCCGGTCTACCGGCGCCTGAAAGTCCTGATGGGCCCTGAGCGCCTTGAGCTCCGAGCCGAAGAGAAAGCTACCGCCCTGCCAGCCGTAATAAAGCGGCTTTTCGCCCAGCCGGTCGCGGCCCAGGGTCAGCGTCCGGGCCTGCCGGTCCCAGAGGGCAAAGGCGAACATGCCGGTAGACCGTTCCAGTGCCGCACGTACACCCCAGGCAGCGAGGGCCGCGAGAAGGGTCTCCGTATCGGAATGCCCACGCCATTGCGGTGCCGTGCCTGCACGGTCCAGGCTCTCGCGCAGATCCTGATGATTGTAGATCTCACCATTGAAGACGATGACGAAGCGGCCGCAGGCGGAGAACATCGGCTGATGCCCGGCGGCCGACAAATCGATGATGGACAGGCGCGCCTGCGCCAGAGCGATGCCGTCATCCGCCCAGACACCATTGTCATCCGGTCCGCGATGGTGCAGGCAGCCGATCATGGACTGGGCGGCCGCCCGGGAGGCATCGCCTCCCGCTGTCAAGTTCATCAGTCCCGCAATGCCGCACATGCCTGTGATCCATCCTGCCGCTTTCTGCTTTTCCTACAACGGCTGCGGCCTTTGTCAAAGGTGCGATGGGGAGCCGGAACAGGCGGCCAGACAGGCCCGGTCAGCAGGTGTGCCACGGCAGCAATACATGATACATGGAAAAAGCGGGCATCTTCCTTGTTGTCGTTGTGGCCATGCATCGTGTAAACGACTGCAGGTTTCCTGAGCAGATATGAGACGCGCCGCCCCGGTGGCAGGCGCCCGGAACAACGGATCGAACCTTGCAGAAAAAAGCACTCATCACTGGCGTGACCGGACAGGACGGCGCCTATCTCGCCGAACTTCTCCTCTCCAAGGGCTATTCCGTCTGGGGTGTGAAGCGCCGGTCATCCTCGTTCAATACGGGACGTATCGACCATCTCTACAAGGATGTGCACGAGTCCGAGACGCAGTTCCGCCTTGTCTATGGCGACATGACGGATTCGACCAACCTCATCCGCATCATTCAGGAAATCCAGCCGGACGAGATCTACAACCTCGCCGCCCAGAGCCATGTGCAGGTCAGTTTCGAAACGCCGGAATACACCGCCAACGCGGATGCCATCGGCACGCTGCGCATTCTCGAAGCAATCCGCCTGCTGAAGCTGGAAGGCAAGACCCGCTTCTACCAGGCCTCGACCTCCGAGCTCTATGGCAAGGTGCAGGAGACGCCGCAGAAGGAAACCACTCCCTTCTATCCGCGCAGCCCCTATGCCGCCGCCAAGCTCTATGCCTACTGGATCACGGTGAACTACCGCGAGGCCTATGGCATGCACGCCTCGAACGGCATCCTGTTCAACCACGAAAGCCCGATCCGCGGCGAGACCTTCGTGACCCGCAAGATCACCCGCGCCGTGGCCGCGATCGAACTGGGCCAGCAGAAGAGCCTCTATCTCGGCAACCTCGACGCCAAGCGCGACTGGGGCCATGCCCGCGATTACGTCGAAGGCATGTGGCGGATCATGCAGCAGGACGAGCCGGACGACTATGTGCTGGCCACGGGTGAAACCCATTCCGTGCGCGAATTCGTGGAACTGGCTTTTGGTGAGCTCGGCCGCACCATCGTCTGGAAGGGCGAAGGCGTGGACGAGGTCGGCCTCGACAGCAAGACCGGCGCCGAGCTGGTGAAGATCGACCCGCGCTATTTCCGCCCGACCGAGGTGGATCTGCTGCTGGGTGATCCCTCCAAGGCGAAGGCAAAGCTTGGCTGGCAGCATACGACGCCGTTCCATGACCTTGTGAAGGAAATGGTGGCGAGCGATCTCGAAGAGGCCCGCCGCACTGCGGGAAGCCAGCCGGCCGGGGTCTGACACATGGCGCGGATCTTCGTCACCGGCGCATCGGGCATGGTCGGGCGCAACCTGCTGGACCGTCTTGAAGGGACGGGCCACGAGGTGCTCGCTCCATCAAGTGCCAGCGTGAACCTGCTGGATCAGGCCGCCGTTCTTGAATGGTTGCGGGCGAACAGGCCGGATGTGGTCGTCCACTGCGCCGGCCATGTGGGCGGCATCCAGGCCAACATCCGCGAGCCAGTGGCCTTCCTGACCCGCAATCTGGCGATGGGGCAGAACCTGCTCCTGGCCGCCCGCGATGCGGGCGTAAAGACGGTGCTGAACCTCGGCAGCTCCTGCATGTATCCGCGCAACAGCCCGGACGCCTTGCGTGAGGAAGACGTGCTGAGCGGCACGCTGGAGCCGACGAACGAGGGCTATGCGCTGGCCAAATGCGTCACCGCCCGCCTGTGCAGCTACATGCGTGCGGAAGATCCGGCGCTGCACTACAAGACGCTGATCCCCTGCAACCTTTACGGCCGCTACGACAAGTTCAACCCGAAGGTCTCGCATCTGGTGCCGGCGGTGATCCGCAAGCTGCACGTGGCGCGGATGACGGGTCAGCGCGAGGTGGAGATCTGGGGTGACGGCACGGCGCGCCGCGAGTTCATGTTCGCAGGCGATCTGGCCGAAGCTATCCTGTTCTGCCTTGACCGCGTCGAAGCGCTGCCCGGCGACCTGAACATCGGCATCGGCACGGACCTGTCCGTCCGCGACTATTACGAAGCCGCTGCCGATGTCATCGGCTATGATGGCAGCTTCGTCTTTGACACATCCCGGCCTGTGGGCATGATGCGCAAGCTGCTGGATGTTTCCCGCCAGCGGGATCTTGGCTGGACCCCGCGCACGGAGCTGCGCGAGGGCATCCGCCAGACCTATGAGTATTTCCTGAAACTGGATGACGCAAATGACCTATCCGCTGGCTAATTCGAGCTGGGATGAAGAGGAATACGCCGCGATCCGCAGCGTGACGGAATCGGGCATGTTCTCGATGGGCCCGCGCGTGGCCGAGTTCGAGCAGGCCTTTGCGGACTGGTGCGGCAGCAAATACTGCGTCATGGTCAATTCCGGCTCCTCAGCCAATCTGGTGATGGTGGGCGCGCTGCGTTACCGCAAGGATGCGCCGCTGCTGCCGGGTGCGGAAGTCATCGTGCCGGCCGTGTCCTGGAGCACGACCTATTATCCGCTCTACCAGTACGGCCTGAAGCTGCGCTTCGTGGATGTGGACATCAACACGCTGAACTATGACCTCGACCAGCTGGCACGGGCGATCACCCCGGCGACGCGGGCGATCATGGTGGTGAACCTTCTGGGCAATCCCAACGATTTTGCCCGCATCCGCCAGATCATCGGTGACCGGCAGATCGACATCATCGAGGACAACTGCGAGTCCATGGGCGCCACCTTCGAGGGCCGTCAGGCGGGCACGCATGGCATCATGGGCACGTTCAGCGCCTTCTTCAGCCACCACATTTCCACCATGGAAGGCGGTATGGTGGTGACGGATGACGAGGAGCTGTACCACATCCTGCTGGCGCTGCGCGCCCATGGCTGGACGCGGAACCTGCCGAAGGTCAACAAGATCACCACGCCGAAGAGCGATGACGCCTTCACGGAATCCTTCCGTTTCGTGCTGCCGGGCTACAACCTGCGTCCGCTGGAAATGAGCGGCGCCATCGGTCTTGCGCAGTTGCGCAAGCTGCCAAACCTTGTCGCCGAGCGCCGCAAGAATGCCGAAGGCTTCAAGGCTGTTCTGGCGGACTTCCCCTTCCTGCGCACGCAGCAGGAAATCGGCGAAAGCAGCTGGTTCGGATTCTCCATGCTGGTAGGGCCGGATGCGCCCGTCAGCCGCGAAGACCTGATCGCCGCCTTCAACCGTCACAAGATCGATGTACGGCCGATCGTGGCGGGCAACTTCGCCAAGAACGAGGTTCTGCGCTGGTTCGACTACTCCATCAGCGGCAACCTGCCGAATGCGGAGATCATCGACAGCTCGGGCCTGTTCATCGGCAACCATCATTATCCGCTCGATCAGGAATTCGCGCTGCTGCGGCAGGCGCTTGACGATGCGGTGGCAACGGCGGCCAATAGCTGAGGCCAGGCCCAGAAACCGGAAGCGAACCGATGCCCGACACGCCTGCAGATCACGGCGCAACCCGCGTCGTGATCCGTCCACGGACTCGCCACACGATTGCCGACAGCATCCATGATGTCTGGTCGAACCGGGACATCGCCTGGACGCTGGCCTTGCGCGAAATCCAGATCCGCTACAAGCAGTCGGTCGTCGGCGTGGCCTGGGCGGTGATGCAGCCGCTGGTGACGACGGTGATCTTCACGCTCATTTTCGGCTTTCTGGCGAAGATCCCGGCCGATGGCGTGCCCTATCCGGTGTTTGTCCTGTCCGGTCTGCTGTTCTGGCAGTATTTCAGCAAGGTGGTGGTGGAATCCTCCGGCTCCCTCGTCAAGAACGAGGGCATCATCACCAAGGTGTTCTTTCCCCGGCTGATCCTGCCGCTGGTGCCGGCGCTCTCTGCCGCTGTGGAGCTTGGCATATCTCTGGCCATCCTGCTGGTGCTGATGCTGATCTATGGCGTGGCTCCCACGCCTTATGTGGTGCTGTTGCCCCTGCTGCTGCTCTTCGGCGGGCTGCTGGGCTATGGCATCGGGCTGATGCTGTCGCCCATCAACGCCATCTACCGGGACATCAGCATTGCCCTGCCCTTCTTCGTGCAGATCGGCATGTATCTAACGCCGGTGATCTATCCGGTCAGCTTCGTGCCGCAGGCCTGGCAGTGGCTCTTCCTGCTCAATCCGGTGGCGACGCTGCTGGACACGGCCCGCGCGGTCCTGCTGGGCAGCCCGTTCCCGTCCCTCACGGCCTATGGCATCCTGCTGGTCTGGACCGCCCTCATCTTCACCCTCGGCTTCCGGACCTTCCGCAAGCTTGAGCCGGCCATTGTTGACAGGATCTGACGCATGGCGCCCATCATCAGTGTCAACGGCATCGGCAAGAAATACAGGCTGAACGGATCAGGCCCCGCGCATGACACCTTGCGTGACATGCTGGCCTCCCTCGTCTCCCGCAAGCGCCCCGAACCGGCGGCAGAGACGGCCCCGGCCGGGCCGCGCGAATTCTGGGCGCTGAAGGATGTCAGCTTCGACGTGAACGAGGGCGAAGTCGTCGGCATCGTCGGACGCAACGGCGCCGGCAAGAGCACGCTGCTGAAGATCCTCTCGCGCATCACCACGCCGACCGCCGGCGAGGCCATCCTCAACGGCCGGGTGGGCTCGCTGCTGGAAGTGGGCACCGGCTTTCATCCGGAGCTGACCGGCCGGGAGAACGTCTATTTCAACGGCACGATCCTTGGCCTCAGGAAGCACGAGATCAAGGCGCGCTTTGACGAGATCGTCGCCTTCTCCGGCATCGAGGCCTTCATCGACACGCCGATCAAGCGCTATTCCAGCGGCATGAAGATGCGCCTCGCCTTCTCGGTGGCGGCGCATCTGGAACCGGAGATCATGATCATCGACGAGGTACTGGCCGTCGGTGACGTGGATTTCCAGAATAAGTGCCTCGGCAAGATGCGCGACGTCGCCAGCGCCGGGCGCACGGTGCTGTTCGTCTCGCACAACATGAGCGCCGTCCGGCAGCTATGCTCGCGCATCGTCTGGCTATCCGGCGGCAGTTTGCAGATGGACACCCATGATGTGGATGACGGCTTGACCCGCTATACGCAGGCAGGAATCACCCAAGCTGACTGGCGGGCACAACTGCCGATCAGGCGGGACCACTTCACGGTTCACGACTTCCGGACATTTCTTGATGACCCCGAAAACGCTTCTGCCAGTTTTGGTGACGCGGACAGAGTCGGCGTTCTGATTGACGTTGATGTCCACACATACGTGCCACAGTTGAACTTTGGCATTCAGGTGCATGACGGGCTCGGCAATGCCCTGTTCTATTCACTCACGACTGATGGCGCACAAGAGGATTGGCCCGTGACGTCGGAAGGGCGGCACCGGCTTGTGGCCTATCTGCCCGCGCGTGTTCTCAATGCCGGCGACTACAATATCCGCCTCGTCGCCAGCCTGCATAACGAGCGCTGGCTTCTCGATCCTGAAGAAAGCGAAGCCGGAAGCCGGATCACCATCGAGTTCACGGGCCTGCGGTCTCCCTATTGGCGTACGCGCCGTCCCGGTCTGATCGGTCCGCAGCTTGATTGGCGGAGGCTCTAGGGATGTCCGCAGTGCCAGTCATTTCCTTTGTCACGCCATGCTACAACCGGAGCAGCTTTCTTGTCCGCTGCATAGAGAGCATTCCAGAGGCTTTTCGTGGGCAGGTGGAGCATATCATAGTGGATGGCGGGTCGACGGATGGCAGCATTGAATTGATCCGCAGGTATCCGCATGTCCGCCTTCTGAGTGAGCCGGATGAAGGTCTCTATGATGCCGCCAACAAGGGCATCCGCATGGCGCGGGGCCGGTATACCGGCTTCCTTGCGACGGATGATTTTATCTCGGCATCTTTCTTTGACCGGTTTCTCCGGCCGGATGGCGAGTGGACTTCTGGCGCGCCGGTTCTGACATTTGATTTTCTCAATCATACGGGCGATACACAGCGGCACTGCTCTGCCTCCCCGTTTGACCTTGAAGGCGTCTTCCATGGCCGAACACCTCTCTTTTCTATGCTGGTGAGGCGGGACATTCTGACGGACCTTGGGGGCTTTGATACCTCCTACAGGATTGCCGGTGATTTTGAGTTGAACTTACGGCTTGCCCGCCTTGGTGTGGAGGCTCATCCATCATCCTATCCGATGCAGAACTTTTGGATGCATGAAGACTCACTGACCGGCCATTCGAGAAACGGGCGGGAACGGGAGTATAACGAGCTTATCCGAATCATATTTTCTTGCCTGCCTTCTTTGGCTGGAAAGCCGGGCTTTTTGCATCTTGCCCGGGAGCGCGTCGCCGAGGTCGCAAAGCATTTCTACCGGACCAGAGGTCTGAAACCTGTTTTGTCCAACTGGCGATTGATGAGCCTCATTGTCGTCATGGGGATAGACTTCAGGTGAGCACCACCTGCCGATAAAATCCAGAATATTTGGGCCGGAGATACGAGGGTGGCGTTCTACAAATGAAGACAGATTTGCCGCTTGTACGCGCCGCTTTTGTTACAAGTCACACGAAGTGGCCATGGAAACGGCAGCTTCCCGAAGGCCAGGACACAGTGCAAGGTGTTCAGTTCTTCGTGCCGGTCGAACAGGCGGATGTTGTCTTTGTGTATGATGCCTTGCCCGTCGCGCGCCTTGCCGTGCCTGCCCGCGCACTCAAGGTTTTCGTCTGTTCCGAGCCTGAAAACGTCAAGCGTTACAATGAGGCCTTTCTGGCTCAGTTCGATGTGGTGATCACATCCGACCGGCAGACGCCGCATCCGAACAGGGTGTTTGTCCAGGCAGGGCTTCCATGGCATGCAGGCAGCATGACGGATGACGGCAAGCTTTTGCCGGACCCCATGAGCTTTGAGGAGTTCGAGCGGCATGATCCGGTGAAGACACGGCTCGTTTCTGTCGTCTCGTCGGACAAGGCCTTTACTGAAGAGCATCGGGCGCGGCTTGCCTTTGTTGCAAAGCTCAAGGAGGCTCTTGGGGATCTGGTTGACGTTTTTGGCCGGGGCATTGCGGATTTTGCAGACAAGCGGGATGTTCTGGATGCTTACCGGTATCATATCGCGCTGGAGAACTGCGCGATTGATGATTACTGGACTGAGAAACTTGCAGATCCGTTTCTGACTTTAACCTTCCCGATTTACCATGGGCGCCCCAATATTCTGGAATATTTTCCGGAAAGCTCGTTGCGTCGTATAGATATATACAAACCTGATAGGGCAATCGAAATAATAAATGAAGTTATAAGGTCGGATATATATGAAAAGAGCAAGGATGCGTTGATTGAGTCGCGCAAGAAGGTAATGACGGAACATAATATATTTTATTTACTTTCGAGAGTCGCTATAGATCATCATAAATTACTCGTCGAAAACTCAGCGAGAACTCGTGTCATTTATCGGGAAATTAAATTTTTTAAATTTCCAGTTCGCTTGCGATTGGAAGTTTTGGAGTTGTTGGAAGATCTGCCTGCTTTGATCAAGTTTATTCGCGCTGTGAAAAGGCGCTTGCGCCGATGAGTGGGGATGGCATGATCGAACGGATGCCGGGCATCGACGTCATCATTCCGGTGTTCAATGGTGAGGCCTATATCGAGGCAGCGATTCAGTCTGTTTGCCGCCAAACCTTGCCACCGGAACGCATTATTGTCGTCGACGACGGTTCAACGGATGGAACCGGGGCGCTGATGGCAAGGCTGTCTGAGCAAGATGCCAGAGTGCTTTGTCTTTCCCGCGCGAATGCCGGCGTCTCCGCTGCCCGCAACGCAGGCATTGCGGCCTCGTCGGCGCCGTTCATTGCGTTTCTGGATGCGGATGACATCTGGCTACCGGAGAAGCTGGAGCGGCAGATGGAGGCTTTCGAGCGCGGCGGGCCCGAGACCGGCTTCGTGCATTCATCCTACTTTTTCATCGATGCACAGGACGGGCGCCTGTCAGACCGCAATGTGGTGCCGCCGAAGCAGCGCGGCGACATCTTCATGCCGCTGCTGCTGGAAGGCTATGTCCTGTCCGGCTCTGCCTCCAGCGTCATGGTGCGCCGGGATGTTCTGGACAGGGCAGGTCATTTCGATGAGCGGCTGTTCCATGGCGAGGACTGGGATCTTTGGATCAGGCTTGCCCGCATCAGCAAGGTCGATTTCACCCCCGAGGCCGTGGTTGGCATCCGGGTGCATGACCAGAGCGCACAGCGCCGTCCCGCGCCGGAGCGCGCCATCCGGTTTTTCCGTCAGCACATGCTGGTCTATTCAAAGTGGGAAGAGCTGATCGGCGGGGACCGGCGCTTCCGTGAGAGCCTGCGGCAGCGGGCGGTGGATGCGGTGCTTCCGGTCCTGCGCACTCCGTCGGAGGCGGCGGCCTTCTACCGCAGCCTTGCGGCGGATGAGAGCGCGCTGGCCCGCTCGATCTTTCGCAATGCCCTGCATTTCTGGCTTGAAGTAGGCTCGGCAGTTCTTGGTATTCTATGGCGGCGCATGAAGCGCAAGGCGGGGCTGAATGAGCGGTAATTCTGGCAAGAACGGCACGGTAGCCATCCGCCTGCTGGGTGGGCTTGGGAACCAGATGTTCCAGTATGCGGGCGCGCTGGGGCTGGCGGAGCGGCAGGGCAGGGCCCTGCTGCTGGATGTGTCCGCCTTTGAGGCCTACAAGGCCTGGCCCTATCAGTTGGACTGCCTGAAGGTGCCGCAGGATCTTTACACCGGCGCGCCGCTGGCCGGGCCTGTCTCCGCCTCGCTGCCTGCCCGTGTAATCCGTAAGCTGAAAGGCGGCAGCAGCTTCCGCGAAGGCGTCTACCGGGAGCCGCATTTCCATTTTGATCCCTCGGTCTTCAGCCTGACGGGAGAGGAAATCCTGCTCGACGGCTATTTCCAGAGCCCGCGCTATTTCGAAGGCGCCGAGGCGCTGCTGCGCGAGCGGTTCCAGCCTAAAGCTCCGCTGACTGAGACAGCAGCCGGCTGGGCGGCGAGGATTGCCGCCTCTCCCTGCAGCGTTTCGCTGCATGTGCGCCGGGGCGACTATCTGACGGCGGCGGCCTCCGCCGTGCATGCGGCACTGGACCGGGGCTATTATGACCGGGCCGTCGCCCTGATGCAGAATCTGGCGGGGCCGGAGGCGGAGTTCTTCCTCTTTTCCGACGAGCCGGATTTCATCGCGGAGGCCTTTGCCGGCCTGCGGCGCGCCCATGTGGTGCGCTCCGATCCGTCTGCCCCCTGGGAAGACATGTTCCTGATGGCGCGCTGCCGCCACAACATCACGGCCAACAGCTCCTATTCCTGGTGGGGCGCCTGGCTGAACCCCGCCGAGGACAAGCGCGTCATCGCCCCGGCCCGCTGGTTCACCCCGGACAAGCTGGCCGGCTGCAACGTGCTCGACCTTTACCCCGATGACTGGATCCTGCTGAAATGAGCCAGAAGCCCGCCATCAGTGCCGTTCTGCCGGTCTACAACGGCGAAGCCTATGTGCGCGAGGCCGTGGAGAGCATTCTGGCGCAGACTTTCACGGACTTCGAGCTGATCATCATCAATGACGGCTCGACCGATGGCAGCGGTGCCATCCTGCGGGAGCTTGCCGCACGGGACCCGCGCATCGTGCTGGTGGAGCGGGCGAACGGCGGGCTTGTCTCGGCGCTGAACGAGGGTATCGAACGGGCGCAGGCCGGGCTCATCGCCCGTATGGACGCCGATGACGTGGCCATGCCCAAGCGCTTTGCCCTTCAGCATGCCCGGATGGAAGCCGAGCCGCAACTGGGTGTACTGGGCAGCTTCATCCGCATCATGGACAAGGCCGGCCGGACCATCCGTCTGGGGGACTATCCGGTCAGCGTGGCGGAGGCAGCGCGTTTCATGGAACATGGCTGTCCCGTGGCCCACCCCACCGTCATGATGCGGCGCGAGGCCGTGCTGAAGGCCGGAGGCTACCGCAAGCTCTTTTCCCATTGCGAAGACTATGACCTGTGGCTGCGCATCAGCGAGCTGGGCTATGGCATCGCCAACCTGCCGCAGCCCTTGTTGAACTACCGCATGCACGGCGCCAATGTGTCCGCTGTCCACAGGAATACGCAGGAACTGGGCACCATGGTCGCCCTGCTGGCGCACCGGGCCCGTGTGGCGGGCTTGGCCGACCCCACCGCCGGGGCGGAAAAGCTGCACGCGGGACTGATCGAGGCCGTTCCCGCGCATCTGCGCCAGGATGTGGAGGCCGCCCTCTTCGTGCTGCGCCACGCGCATCTGTCGCTCGCCGCCCGTGATGAGCTGGAGACAGCCTGGCAACACTACGGGCAGCTGAGCCCGCAGGCACGGCGCGAAACGGTGATGTGCGATTTTCTCATGCGGCTGCTCAATGGCGCGGTGCGCAACCGCAGCCATGGCCTTGCCTTTCGGGCCCTGGCCGAGGCCATGCGCCGGCATCCGCGGGCCACATGCGGCCTGCTGTGGCGCAAGGTGAAGGCACGGGTCAGGGTCTGACCCGGGGTGCAGGGGCATGGCGCAGTGTCCAGCCGGGCAGGGGAGAGAGCTTCAGCCTGGGGCTTGCGGCAAGGGAGCCGGCCATCAGCAGGGCGAAGGCCGCAAGGCGCTTTTCCCGCCAGGCCGATGCCGCCCTTTCATAGCGCAGATAGGCATTGGCCCGCCGCCGCAAAACCGCCTTGTCCTGCCGGTCCCTCGTGAGACCGGCAATGCGCAGGCTGATGGCATCTGCCGCCGCGCTGACAGCGGCAAGGCTGGTGTTGCTGCCCCGTTCAATGCCGGCTCCGGCCATGTCCTGCACCTTCAGCACAAAACCCGCCAGACCGATGCGCACGAACCACTCATAATCCTCAAGCCGCCGCAGGCTGCCATCCGCCCCGCCTGCGAGCCGCAGCACCTCCTGCCGGTTGAGGATGATGCAGGAGCCGGGCGAGAACCAGCAGCCACGGAAGAAATCCGCCGGCCCATGGGCGGGCAGGGGGACGCGCTCGCGCAGCACCGTGCCATCGGGAAGAGTGTCCTGCCAGCCGCAGCCATAGACCGTTCGTCCTTTTTCCGCCGTCCGGTCTTCCCCCTCCTGCAGAAAGTGCCAGCGCGGCCGCAGCGTGTCCGGCAGCAGCCAGTCGTCGCTGTCGAGGAAACTCACCCAGTCCGTGCGCGCCGCTTCAATCCCCGTGTTGCGCGCCTGCGCCGCCCCGCCATTGACCGGCTGGCGGATCAGCCGCACCCGGCCCGTTGCAGCCACCGCCTCCGGCAGCACAAGAGGTTCCGGCGAGGCATCATCAACGACGATGATCTCCTCCGGCAGCACGCCTTGCGCCAGAATGCTCGCCACCGCCCGTTCCAGTTTCTGCTGGCGGCCATAGGAGGGAATGACAAAGGTCAGCGGAATCGTTGCCGTCATGTTGGTCTCTGTTGCTGTACCGGCACTTGTGCGGGTTCCGGGCTGGAATTGTGGCAACGCCGTTCGGACATCCTGAGAATAGATGTCATCTTCCGATGTGCCTGACTTGCTGAAAAATGGCCAAGCCTGTGCGATCCCGAGCATCTCCAGGCGTGCCGTCTCAGCATCCCGAATGCCTTCATATAAAGGTGGGGGCTGACATAGATAGCTAGGAAAGGCTATTTTTGTCAGATGGTTAAGTTCAGGCGCCGGAGCAGGCTTCCG
>NZ_JBSXNB010000004.1:0-750535 GCF_054073275.1 Pannonibacter sp. Q-1 | reverse complement strand
GAAGCCTGCTCCGGCGCCTGAACTTAACCATCTGACAAAAATAGCCTTTCCTAGCTATCTATGTCAGCCCCAAGAAATAAAGAACCATGAATACCGTGTTGGTCTGACGCCGGATAGCGTCATGGAAGTTGTGGCTCATGGCCATGAAGTTTATGTCGAGACGAATGCAGGCGCCGGCATTGGCGCTGAAGATGCAGCCTACGTGGTGGCCGGTGCCAAGATCTGTGCAACGGCGAAGGAAGTCTTCGACATTGCCGAAATGATCGTCAAGGTGAAGGAGCCGCAGGCCGTTGAGCGCGCCATGCTGCGCCCCGATCACACGCTTTTCACCTACCTGCACCTGGCTCCGGATCCGGAGCAGACCGCAGACCTCGTCAAGTCCGGCGCGACCTGCATTGCCTATGAAACCGTGACCGATGGCCGTGGCGGCCTGCCGCTGCTGGCGCCGATGTCCCAGGTTGCCGGCCGTCTGTCGATCACCGCTGGTGCCAATGCGCTGCAGAAGGCCGCTGGCGGCTCGGGCATCCTCGTCGGCGGCGTGCCGGGCGTGGCGCCTGCCAAGGTCGTTGTCATCGGCGGCGGTGTCGTCGGTGCCCATGCCATCACCATGGCGCTGGGCCTCGGCGCTGATGTGACCGTGCTGGACCGCAACGTC
Organism: Pannonibacter sp. Q-1; assembly: GCF_054073275.1. NCBI lineage: Bacteria > Pseudomonadati > Pseudomonadota > Alphaproteobacteria > Hyphomicrobiales > Stappiaceae > Pannonibacter > Pannonibacter sp. Q-1. The sequence goes on along the minus strand of NZ_JBSXNB010000004.1, from coordinate 749,880 downwards.
GATGTGCTGGCCGGGCTGTCGCGCACCTTCGGTTCGGGCCTGCGGACCGTCTATTCCACCAAGGCTGCGCTTGAGCAGTATGTGCTGGATGCGGACATCGTCGTGGGTGCCGTTCTGGTGGCCGGTGCTGCCGCGCCGAAGCTGGTGACGGCTGACATGATCCGCCGCATGAAGAATGGCTCTGTCGTCGTGGACGTTGCCATCGACCAGGGCGGCTGCTTCGAAACCTCCCGCGCCACCACCCATGCCGAGCCGACCTATATCGTCGACGGCGTGGTGCATTACTGCGTTGCCAACATGCCGGGCGCCGTGCCGCGCACCTCGACCTTCGCCCTCAACAACGTGACGCTGCCCTACACGCTGGCGCTGGCCGATCAGGGCGCCAAGGCTGCGCTGCTGGCCAATCCGGCCTTCCTGCCGGGCCTCAATGTCTACAAGGGCAAGGTGACCTGCCAGGCCGTTGCCGAGGCTCTGGGCTATGACTATGTCGCGCCGGAAGCCGCGCTGACGGCCTAAGGCTTTCACTGACTGAATGACATGAACCCCGGTGCCGCAAGGCGCCGGGGTTTTGTTTTTTCATTCGGGGCAGGGGATGCGGTAATAGATGCCGTCCGGGCCGCGCTTGACGCATTTGCCGGGAGTGAGGGCGCCAATCAGGCCGCCGCCCGCCGCGCCCACCACGCCGCCGGCCACGGCTGCGCCCGGATTGCCGCCCAGCAGCCAGCCTGCGCCGGTGCCTGCCGCTCCGCCAACAGCTGCCCCCGCGACGGCCCGCTCGGTCTGGCTTGCCGAATTGCAGGCGGCAAGTGCAAGCCCGGATGCAAGCAGCAGCGCTGCGGCGGGGAAGGGGAACTGTGGCACGGATCTCTCACAAAACAAGAAGGCCTCCCCCACCGATGGATGGGGAAGGCCTTGCCTGTCAAGTCAAGCCTGAAGCTTACGGGCAGACAACCCGGTACGGACGGCCGTAACGGTCATAGGCCACGCAGTTTTTCGGCGTGGTTGCCGAACCGACGATCGCACCACCGGCACCGCCGATGACGCCGCCCACGAGGGCACCGCCGACGTCGCCCGTCGCCGCAGCACCAATCACGGCGCCGGTTGCAGCACCAAGACCACCGCCGACCAGGGCGCGGTCACGCTGGCTGTCGGACTGGCAGGCTGCGAGCAGCAGACCGGCCGCAGCAAGAACAACGAATCTCTTCATCTGATTTCTCCCGAAATTGCGGATATGATTCCGCAACCAAGACCGCCACCGATATTAGTCCAAAGTGACGAGATTGCGGTGATCCATGTCACTTTTGTAACCCATCAGCGCTGATTTGGTTCCAATAAATCGCACCGTCCGCCTGACAAGGTGACTTCGCAGCCAAGTTCCGTCAAGCGCTACGTAATGCGGCCAGCAAACCGCGTGTGGACGCGTCCTTGCCATCGGCCGGAGCCTCGCCCTTGACCATCGGCAGCAGGGCCGTCGCCAGCTCCTTGCCAAGCTCCACGCCCCACTGGTCGAAGGAGTTGATGCCCCAGATGACGCCTTCGACAAACACCCTGTGCTCGTAGAGCGCGATCAGGCGGCCGAGCGCAAAGGGCGTCAGCTGGTCATGGACAATGGTGATGGACGGCCGGTTGCCGGGGAACACCTTGTGCGGAGCCAGCCGCTCCACTTCGTCTGCCGCCATGCCAGTGGCTTTCAGTTGCGCCTTGGCTTCATCCAGCGTTTTACCCAGCATCAGGGCTTCGGACTGGGCGAGGCAGTTGGCCACCAGCATCTCGTGATGATGCGCCAGCTCCGGTTCATGGCCTTTTGCAGCGACGATGAACTCGCAAGGGATCACCGTCGTGCCCTGATGCAGCAGCTGATAGAAGGCGTGCTGGCCATTGGTGCCGGGCTCACCCCAGACCAGCGGGCCGGTCTCGGTTTCCACCGTGGTGCCATCCAGTGTCACGCGCTTGCCGTTTGATTCCATGTCGAGCTGCTGCAGATAGGCGGGCAGGCGCGACAGACGCTGGTCGTAAGGCAGCACGGCGCGGGCGGCGTAGCCCATGGCATTGCGGTTCCACACGCCGGTGAGGCCCAGCAGCACCGGCAGGTTCTGCTCCAGCGGGGCGGTGCGGAAATGCTCGTCCATGGCATGGGCGCCTTCGAGGAATTCGGCAAAGGCATCCGGACCGATGGCGATCATCAGCGGCAGGCCGATGGCCGACCAGACGGAATAGCGCCCGCCAACCCAGTCCCAGAAGCCGAACACGCGGTCTTCCCCGATGCCGAAGGCAGCCACCTTGTCCAGCGCGGTGGAGACGGCGCAGAAATGCGCGCCAACGGCAGCCTCACCCAGCGCTTCGGCGATCCAGGCGCGGGCCGTGCGGGCGTTGGTCATGGTTTCGATGGTGGTGAAGGTCTTGGAGGCGACGATCACCAGCGTCGTGGCCGGGTCCAGGTCCTTCAGCGTGTCGGCAATATGGGCGCCATCCACGTTGGACACGTAGTGCAGGCGCGGGCCGTCGTGATAGGGAGCAAGCGCCAGCGTCGTCATCACCGGGCCAAGGTCCGAGCCGCCGATGCCGATGTTGATCACATCGGTGAAAGGCGCGCCGGAGGCGCTGGCGATGTCGCCCGAGCGGATGCCCTCGGCAAATTCGCCCATGTCTGCGAGAACTTCGCGCACATCCGGCATCACATCGACGCCATCCACCAGCACCGGCTCGTCCGACTGGTTGCGCAGGGCGGTGTGCAGCACGGCGCGCTTTTCCGTGCCGTTGATCTTTTCGCCCGCAAACATGGCGGCACGCTGCGTCTCAAGCCCGGCTTCGCGGGCAAAGCGGCACAGCAGGAAAACAGTCTCGGCCGTCAGCAGCGACTTGGAGAAATCGATCAGCAGGTCACCGTCGCGCACGCTCAGCTTGTCGAACCGCTTGGGGTCTGCCGCGAACAGATTGCGCAGGCTGGTGGCCTTCAGGTCATTGGCGTGAGACTTCAGCGACTGCCAGTGGTCCGGAGTGAACATGAAAGCTCCTTAATCGATTTAAAATCCTGACTGCGCAGGCATACTGCAAATCATGGCAATGGTATAGCACGCGGGCATGACAGTGCCATGCCCCAGTTTCCTGGCAGCGGAATGACGGCGTGAAATCTTCTTGTGCCATTGATGGGTCGCCTTCTGCGGCGGACAGTGGCATGATTGGCCCGTCCGGTTTCTCGGGAGGCTTTGGCATGGCTCACAGAATATCGCGCGGTATCGATGTGCTTCTGGCAGAGGCGGCAGAGCTGGTCAGCGTGATTTCCGCCGAAGAGGCGAAGCTGCTGCTTGGCCGTGATGGCTATGTCTTCGTTGACTTGCGCGATGTGCGCGAGATCCAGAGGGAAGGGGCCATTCCCGGCGCCTTTTCCTGCCCGCGCGGCATGCTGGAATTCTGGATCGATCCGGCGAGCCCCTATCACAAGCCGGTTTTCGCCAGCGATGCGACCTTTGTGTTCTTCTGCGCGGCAGGCTGGCGCTCTGCGCTTGCGGCGCGGACGGCCATCGAGATGGGTCTGGAAACGGTCGTTCACCTTGAGGGCGGGTTTGCGGCCTGGGCCACGGCAGGCGGTGCCGTCGAGCAAATGGCAAGACGCGCCTGAACCCGGCGCGTCTTGCTGCGATGTGGCCGAACCTCAGACGCCCGGCATCTGGCTGAAGAGATAGCCGCAGTAGCCCGTGTAAAACACCAGGAAGACGGCGCCAGCCAGCCGGTTGATCGACTTCAGCCCCAGCAGCATCAGCGCCAGCAGCACGGTGACGCCCAGCATCAGCGGAATGTCGAAGCTGGCGATGCTGGGGGCGATTGCGACCGGATGAAAGACGGCGGTCGCGCCCAGAATGCCGATGATGTTAAAGAGGTTGGAGCCCAGCACGTTGCCGATGGCGATTTCCGAATGGCGGCGGAAGGCGGCGATGGCGGAGGTGGCAAGTTCCGGCAGGCTGGTGCCGACTGCAACAATGGTGAGGCCGATCACCGCTTCGGAGATGCCATAGCCGCGGGCGATGGATGTGGCGCCGCGCACCAGCAGATCCGCTCCGATGACAAGGCCCGCAAGGCCGCCGGCGATATAGGCAAGCTGCATCCAGAGCGGCATCGGCACAGGCGCGTGCTCGTCGTCCTCCTCTGCTTCCTCCTTCTTGCCGTAGACGGCGGCATAGAAAAGATAGGCGCAGAGGGTGACGAACATCGCCGCGCCCATCAGGCGGGAGACATGGCCGAGATAGCCCAGCACCAGCGTGAAGGCGGCGACAAGGGTAACCATGGCGAGGTCCCGGCGGATGCCGGGAATGGCGGTCGGGATCGGGCAGATCACGGCAGCAACGCCGAGGATGAGCAGGATATTGGCTGTGTTGGAGCCGACCACATTGCCGACGGCAATGTCGGGCGCGCCGTCAAAGGCCGCCTTCAGCGACACAAGCAGTTCCGGCATGGAGGTGCCGAAGCCGACAATCGTCAGACCGATGATCAGTGGCGGCATGCCAAATCGCGCTGCGATGGAGACCGCGCCTCTCACGAGCGCTTCACCGCCCAAAAACAGAAGGATGAGACCGGCTGCAAGATACGTCAGATCCAATGCCATAAAACCACTTCCTTCTGTCAGATGCCGGATCGGCCGGCCGTGTTCGCTCTGCCGTGAGAGACGAGCGGAACCAAAAATCACAACTGTCTGGAAAACAGTCCGGAAAATCCCGGCGCACTTAAGAAGAACCGGCGGGTTTTTCAAGCCCGCCGGTTCATTAGGTCCCGAAAATACAGAATATTTGTGTGTATCAGCCTTTGATGGCGGCCGCCTCGCGGGCGCGGGCCTCGATCCCGGCCCAGTCGCCCGAGGCAATGGCCTTGGCATCGGCAATCCAGGAGCCGCCGACGCACAGCACGTTCGGCAGGGAAAGGTAGCCTGGGGCCTTCTCCAGGGTGATGCCGCCGGTCGGGCAGAACTTCACCTGTGCCAGAGGCGAGGACAGGGACTTCAGATAGGAAGCACCGCCCGCCTGCTCTGCGGGAAAGAACTTGAGGCGCAGATAGCCGCGCTCGATCAGGGCCATCACTTCCGAAGAGGTGGCAGCGCCCGGCAGCAGCGGCACGTCGAAGTTTTCCGCCGCATCCAGCAGCTTCGGCGTGGCGCCGGGGGAGACGATGAACTTGGCGCCTGCCTTGACGGCGGCTTCGTACTGGGCGGCATCCAGCACGGTGCCTGCACCCGGAATGGCGCCTTCCACGTTGTCGGCAACGGCCTTGATGGCCTCCAGCGCGCGCGGGGTGCGCAGGGTGATCTCGATGGCCGGGAGGCCGCCGCGCACCAGGGCCTGAGCCATGGGAACGGCTGCCGCAGGGTCCTCGACGATGAGAACGGGGATGACCGGCGCAGCGGTCATGACAGCTTCAATGCGGGCGGTATCCTGCGGCATTCCTTGGTCCTTCCGGTCGTGGCAGCATCAGCTGCCGAAAACATGAGCGCCCGTGTCTGCCGTGCCGACGAGGGCGCGGAAGGGGGCAAAGAGATCACGGCCCGTGCCGGTCTGGTTGGCCGAGAGGTCATAGGTGGCGAGCGGGCGGGCGTTGAACTCCACCGCATCCACCAGCACTTCCAGTGTTCCCTTGACGGCATCGACGCGGATCACATCGCCATCCTGAATACGGGCGATGGGGCCGCCGTCGCAAGCCTCTGGCGTGACGTGAATGGCGGCCGGCACCTTGCCGGAGGCGCCGGACATGCGGCCATCGGTGACCAGCGCCACCTTCAGGCCCTTGTCCTGAAGAATGCCAAGCGCGGGCGTCAGCTTGTGCAGTTCCGGCATGCCGCAGGCTTTGGGGCCCTGGAAGCGCACCACGGCCACCACGTCGCCGGTCAGCTCGCCGCGCTTGAAGGCCGCCTGAAGGTCGTCCTGCGAATTGAAGACGCGGGCAGGGGCCTCGATGATGTGGCGCTCCGCGGCCACGGCGGAAATCTTGATGACGGCGCGGCCCATGTTGCCGTCCAGCACTTTCAGCCCGCCATTGGCCTGGAAGGCCTTAGGCATCGGCGCCAGCACCTTCTCATCGCCCGACACGGCAGGCGCGGCATCACGGCGGACGGTGCCATCATCGTTCAGCTTGGCTTCGACGGTGTAGCCATCAAGGCCGGTGCCGTTGACGGTGCGCACATCCTTGTGCAGCAGTCCGGCGGACAGAAGCTCACGGATGAGGAAGCCCATGCCGCCTGCGGCCTGGAAGTGGTTCACATCCGCCTTGCCGTTCGGATAGACGCGGGCGAGCAGCGGCACCACGTCGGACAGCTCGGAAATGTCATCCCAGGTCAGCTTGATGCCGGCCGCATTGGCCATGGCGACAAGGTGCATGGTGTGGTTGGTGGAGCCGCCGGTGGCATGCAGGCCGACGACGCCGTTGACGATGGCGCGCTCGTCGATCACCTCACCGACGGGGGTGTATTCGTTACCGAGGGCGCTGATCGCCAGCGCCCGCTTGGCCGCTTCGCGGGTCAGAGCCTCACGCAGCGGCGTGCCCGGATTGATGAAGGAGGCGCCCGGCATATGCAGGCCCATGATCTCCATCAGCATCTGGTTGGAGTTGGCTGTACCGTAGAAGGTGCAGGTGCCGGGGCCGTGATAGGACTTTGATTCCGACTCCAGCAGTTCGGCCCGGCCCACCTTGCCTTCGGCATAGAGCTGGCGCGTCTTGGCCTTCTCGTCATTGGTGATGCCCGAGGTCATCGGGCCTGCCGGGATGAAGACCGCAGGCAGATGGCCGAAGGAGAGGGCGCCGATGACGAGGCCCGGAACGATCTTGTCGCAGATGCCGAGATAGACGGCGGCATCGAACATGGCATGGGAGAGGCCGATGGCCGTGGACATGGCGATGATGTCGCGGGAGAAGAGCGACAGTTCCATGCCCGACTGGCCTTGCGTCACGCCATCGCACATCGCCGGAACGCCGCCTGCCACCTGGGCAACGGCACCGGCATCACGGGCGGCCTGCCGGATCAACTCCGGATAGGTCTCGTAGGGCTGATGGGCCGACAGCATGTCGTTATAGGCGGTGATGATGCCGAGGTTCGGCACCACGTCGCCTGCGAGGGCGGCCTTGTCGGAAACGGTGCAGGCGGCAAAGCCGTGGGCGAGGTTGCCGCAGGCCAGAGTGGAGCGGCGCGGCCCCTTCTCGCCATCGGCCCGGATGCGGTCCAGATAGCGGGAGCGGTTGTCGTGGCTGCGCTTGACGATGCGCTCGGTCACCTCTGCGATGCGGGCATGCACGGTCATGGAACTTTCTCTCCCTCAGTTCCGGGGCGGGAGGGGCGCATCAGGCGTCCAGAGCAGATCACAATCCCGCCGCCCTGCGGATTTAATCGATTTAAGCCGAAGCGGCAACTGCTTCCGGCATCTCATTTTCGATCCCGGTCAGCGTGCCGCCAGCAGGGGCGGGCGGCACGGTTGCCCAAGCTCGCCGTGGATCAGGCGTTTTCTTCCGACCAGGTCCGTCCGTCGCGCTCGATCAGAGCGATCGACGCAGAAGGGCCCCATGTGCCGGCGGTGTAGCCCTTGGGCTGGTCCTTGGTGGCCGACCAGGATTCGAGGATCGGATCGATCCACTGCCAGGCCGCGTCCACTTCATCGCGGCGCATGAACAGGGTCTGGTTGCCGCGGATCACGTCCATGATCAGCCGCTCATAGGCATCCGGATTGCGCACCTTGAAGGCGTTGGCAAAGCTCATGTCCAGCGGCACCCGGCGCAGGCGCATGCCGCCGGGGCCCGGGTCCTTGATCATGATTTCCATCTTCACGCCCTCATCCGGCTGCAGGCGGATGACGAGGCGGTTGTCGGTGATGACACCGGCTTCCGAGCCGAAGATGGAGTGGGGAATCGGGCGGAACTGCACGACGATTTCCGACACGCGGGTGGCAAGGCGCTTGCCGGTGCGCAGGTAGAACGGCACGCCGGACCAGCGCCAGTTGGCAATCTCTGCCTTGATGGCGACGAAGGTTTCCGTGAGGCTGTCGTCCCGGCCCAGCTCTTCCAGATAGCCCGGCACGGCACCGCCGGAGGAGGCGCCGGCCTTGTACTGGCCGCGCACGATGTGCTTTTCCACCAGTTCGGGCGTAAAGGGCGCCAGCGCCTTCAGCACTTTCAGCTTCTCGTCGCGCACGCTGTCCGCATCCATCGAGGCGGGCGGCTCCATGGCGACGAGGCACAGCAGCTGGAGAATGTGGTTCTGCACCATGTCGCGCAGGGCACCGGCCGTGTCGTAGTAACCGGCGCGCCCGCCGACGCCGAGCGACTCGGCCACGGTGATCTGCACATGGTCGATGTGGGCGGCATTCCACAGCGGCTCGAACAGGGCGTTGGCAAAGCGCAGCGCCATCAGGTTCTGCACCGTCTCCTTGCCGAGATAATGGTCGATACGGAAGATCTGGTGTTCCTGGAACACCTTGCCGATGGTCTCGTTCAGCGCCTTGGCCGACTGCCCGTCCTTGCCGATCGGCTTTTCGATGACGACGCGCGTGTTGGCATTGACGAGGCCTGCCTTGCCGATCCCGGCGCAGATGGTGCCGAAGATATCCGGCGACACCGCGAGATAGAAGGCGCGGACCACATCCGGGCGCTGGTTCAGGATCTTGCCCAGTTCCGCCCAGCCGGCGTCGGCGGCCACATCGATGGCGACATACGTCAGGCGGCCAAGGAAGCGGGTGAGCGCGGCATCGTCGAGATCCTTGATGTGCTCGCGCAGGGCTGCTTCCGCCCAGGTGCGGTATTCACCGGAGGAAAATTCGCGCCGCGATGTGACCAGAATGCGGGCCGCATCTGGAATCTGGCCGTCGAGATCGCGGAAATAGAGGGCCGGGAGCAGCTTGCGGTGCGCGAGGTCACCGGTGCCGCCGAATACGACCAGATCGAAATCATCCACTGCGATCACGCGAACGGCCATGCTCCTCGTCTCCCTTTTGGAGTGCGGCCGCAACGGCCGTCTGATTTATTTCGATGAGTTAAATAAAGGAAAATTGGTTGGGCCGCAATGCTAACACGCATTCTCCGGAACGTCTCCGCCCGTTTCGGTCTTTTTGTGGGGCGGAGACGAAAGCCTTTTCAAATCAGGCGGCTAGGCCGACCGGAGGTTCCATGGCACCGGTCATGATCGCCACCGCATCCGACATGGAAAAATCGGCGGGCTTGATGATCGCAGCGCGTTTTCCGAGCCGGTGGATATGGATCCGGTCCGCCACTTCAAACACATGCGGCATGTTGTGGCTGATCAGAATGATCGGCAGTCCGCGCGAGTTCACGTCCTTGATGAGATCCAGCACGCGGCGGCTTTCCTTCACGCCGAGGGCGGCTGTCGGCTCATCCATGATGATCACCTTGGAGCCGAAGGCCGCGGCGCGGGCCACCGCGACACCCTGGCGCTGGCCGCCCGAAAGCGTCTCCACCGCCTGGTTGATGTTCTGGATGGTCATCAGGCCGAGTTCCGCCAGCTTCTTGCGGGCGAAGTCTTCCATGGCCTTGCGGTCGAGGGTGCGGAACAGCTTGCCCATGAGGCCGGGTTTGCGGATCTCCCGGCCCATGAACATGTTGTCGGTGATGGACAGGGCAGGGGACATGGCGAGCGTCTGGTAGACGGTCTCGATCCCGGCCATGCGCGCATCATTGGGGGAGGTGAAGCGGATTTCCTCCCCATCCAGATAGATGCTGCCGCTATCCGGCGTCACGGCGCCGGACAGTGCCTTGATGAGGGTGGACTTGCCCGCGCCATTGTCGCCGATGACGGCGAGGATCTCGCCCGGCATCAGGTCGAAGTCACAATGATCCATGGCGGTGACGCGGCCATAGCGTTTGACGAGGCCACGGGCCTTCAGAATTGCTTCGGTCATGCCGTTACCTTTCTGATCCACTGGTCGATGGTGACGGCGGCGATGATCAGCACGCCGATGAGAAGATAGGTCCACTGCGGATCGGCACCGGACATGCGCAGGCCCAGTTCGAACACGCCGACGATCAGCGCGCCGAAGAAGGCGCCGACGATGGAGCCGCGCCCGCCGAAGAGCGAGATGCCGCCGATCACCACTGCCGTAATTGCCTGGATGTTGCCGATGACGCCGGTGGTGGCCGAGGGCGAGACGGAGCCGAAGCGGCCGATCATGACCCAGGCGGCCAGGCCGCAGATGAAGCCGACGAGCATATAGACCGACATGAGCGTGCGGTGCACGTTGACGCCCGCAAGCTTCGCCGCCTCCGGGTCATCGCCAACCGCATAGACATGCCGTCCCCAGGCGGTGCTTCGCAGCGCATAGGCAAGCACTGCCACGACGAGGATCATCAGGAAGACGCCGTAAGTGAAACTGGCGCCGCCGAATTTCACCGTTGTGCCAAGGAACTGCAGGAAGGGCGCCTGGGTTTCGATGTCCTGCGCACGGATGGTTTCATTGGCAGAGTAAAGATAATTGGCAGCCAGAACGATCTGCCACATGCCGAGCGTGACGATGAAGGGCGGCAGCTTGACGCGCGAGACCAGCCAGCCGTTGACGGCGCCGATCATCGTGCCGCAGGCAAGGCCGATCATCACCGAAATGGCGGGCGGAATGCCATAGCGGAAGGTGAACTGGCCCATGATGACGGACGTCAGCACCGCGATGGCGCCGACGCTGAGGTCGATGCCGGCGGTGAGAATGATCAGGCTCTGGGCCGCCGCCAGCACGCCGACGATCTGCACCTGCTGCAGGATCAGCGTCATGGCGAAGGGCGAAAAGAACCTCTCTCCGAGATAGGCACCGAACAACAGGATGGCTGCGAGGAGAACGAGCAGCGGAACAAGCGCCGTGTTCGTGTGCAGCGCATGGTGAAACTGCTGCAGGACGCCTTTCTTCGGATCCTGAAACTCGGCGAAATTCTCTTCCCGGCGCGTTTTTACCGCATCCTCGAAGTTGTCGGTCTTGCTCACGGCCAAGCCTCCTCCCGCTGTGAGAGAGACACCGGGCGCCGCGGGGCGCCCGGATCTTCTCCGGCATGTTTTCTGGTTCTTGTGACGTCAGGGATCAGGCGGGTCTGCCGCCCGATCCGCATGCGCGGGGTCTCAGCCCCAGCAGAGCTTCTTGCCTTCCTCGACGGAGATGGACTCGACGCCATCCACCGGCTGGCCGGTGACGAGCGACACGCCCGTGTCGAAGAAGTCCTTGCCATCGGAGGCCTGCGGCTTGGTGCCGTCCTTGGCCCAGGCGGCAATCGCCTCGATGCCCTTGGCGGCCATCAGCAGCGGATACTGCTGGGAGGTGGCGCCGATGACACCGGCTTCCACATTGGCAACGCCCGGGCAGCCGCCATCGACGGAAACGATCAGCACGTCCTTCTCGCGGCCGATGGACTTCAGGGCCTCATAGGCGCCAGCGGCTGCCGGCTCGTTGATGGTGTAGACCACATTGACCGAGGGATCCTTGGCGAGCAGGCTTTCCATGGCCTTGCGGCCGCCTTCCTCGTTGCCCTGGGTCACGTCATTGCCGACGATGCGCGGATCGGTTTCATCGCCCCACTTGTTCGGGTCGCCCAGATCAATGCCGAAGCCCTTGAGGAAGCCCTGGTTGCGCAGCACGTCCACGGTCGGCTGGGACACATCGAGGTCGAGCATGGCGATCTTCGCGTCTGCCGCCTTGTCGCCCAGGGTCTTGACGGCCCACTGGCCGATCAGCTCACCGGCCAGGAAGTTGTCGGTGGCGAAGGTCATGTCGGCGGAATCGATCGGGTTGAGCGGGGTGTCCAGTGCGATGACGAGAATGCCGGCATCGCGGGCCTGCTTCACGGCCGGAACGATGGCGGAGGTGTCGGAGGCCGTCAGCAGGATGCCCTTGGCGCCGTTGGCGATGCAGGTTTCGATGGCTGCGACCTGGGTGTCGTTGTCGCCGTCCACCTTGCCGGCATAGGCATTCAGCTGGATGCCCAATTCCTTGGCTTTTGCGGCAGCACCCTCGCGCATCTTCACGAAGAAGGGGTTGGTGTCCGTCTTGGTGATGAGGCAGGCGTTGACCGTGTCGGCCTGTGCCGGGGCAACGGCGCCCATGGCTGCGAGTACGGAACCTGCGAGAAGCATCTTGCGGATCATTGTCGTCATCCTCCCTGGCCGTTTGTCTCCTCCCGTTCTGGCCCCGGCCGGTTCAGGCCAGAACGGCTGCCCCTCAAGCTGTCGAGGGGGCTTCCAGACGGAGGGCTCCCACCCCCGCCGATCCCTTCAGGCCGCCGGTCAGGATTTCTGCCCGCGGCGAGAAATTGAAGAACATGGGCAGGCTGGCAGCGCCGAGCGCGCCTGCGTCCTGCCCGAAGCTGCCGTGTTCCACACGCGGCGCATCGCGCGCTTCCGGCGCTTCTTCAACAAGCGCCCGGTGCAGTTTCCCGATCAGACGGCTCAGCATGCCGCTGTCGATGTCGCAGTCGATCACGATCAGCGGCATGTCGAGCAGGGCGTGGCTGGCGCGGACCGAAGGCAGCAGCGCATCCACGCAATCCTCCAGCCATTCCCCCACTTCGGGCCGCCCGGCGATGACCGCCTGTTCCAGTTCGGCGCGTGACGGGCGCAGGCCGGAGCCTTGCGTCAGGTGCCGTGCCAGCGCGCCGAGCGAGGCGCGGGTCAGAAGGATGTCCCAGCTGCCTTTCGGGCGCGGGGCGCCGGCCAGCTTGCTTGGCGTCACCGGCATAACAGCCACGTCGGCCGCATTGCCCGTGACGCCGCGCACCACATCGCCATTCATGATCAACCCGCCGCCGATGGCCGGGCCGATGAACAGGTAGAGGAAATTGTCTTCCTGGCGGCCAAGCCCGTAGAACAGCTCGGCGACTGCCGCTGCCGTGCCGTCATTCTCGGCGAAAACCGGAAGACCGGTGGCCGCCTCAAGGCTTGCAGCGAAGTCCACCTCGTCCCACGGCTTGAAGTTCTCTGCAGGAAGACCAAGCTGCTGCAACCACGCGCCCAGATTGAACGGCTGGGCAAGGCCGATACCGGTCAGGCGGCGGCGCTCGGCCGGGGACAGAAGGTCCTGCAGCCTCTCGATGTCCTGCCGGATCATGTCAACCGCAACGGAGGGAAGCGGCAGGATCATGTCGTGGTAGCTGCGCCCGATGATGCGGCCGGCGAAATCAACCAGCACGGTCTCGATCCCGGCGCGGCCGAGGCGGACGCCGAAGCCGAAGGCACCGCGTGTGGCAAGGCGCAGGATCGTGGCCGGCTGGCCGCGGCCGCCATCGTGCCGCTTGCCGACTTCCTCGATCAGGCCGTCCTGGGCCAGTTCCTGGATGATGGCGCCAATCGCCGCATTGGTCAGGTTGGCAGCGCGGGCGAGCTCTGCTTTGGAGGCTTCCCCGGCGCGGCGCAGGATCTGCAGCACGATACGTTCGTTGTAACGGCGCAGTTGCGCCGAATTGCTGCCTCTCCCGCTTGTGACGTTTCCTGCCATTCAGCGTCCTCCCTGGTGGCCGATATGAAGCCGCGCCAGCACCGAATAATTTTTGTTGATTTAATTATTTGATGCTTAAGGCGTGCAGTCAACCATTTTCGTTGCTGCACTGCGTCAAACTGCAGCTTCTGGGATATTAGATTCCCTTACACGTTTTGAGGAGATGGCAATTTCAACTAGGGGTAATGTGCTGAAGCAATCTTCCCCGGGTGCCGGAAATGCCATCCGAAATGTGAAATCCGAAATCGCGTTCAGGTAAGGTTGAAGGCCGCCTCTCCAGACATTTCAGAAAAAAAGTCGCAGGTGCCGTTACGTCGCAGGTTGACGTAAACGGAAGGAACGTCAAATCTGTAGGAGGACGCCCCAGGCAGGGGTATCAACCTGGAATGCCGCAGGCAGGGAGGTTGCGCTGGTGAGCGCAAGCCGGGAGTTGGGCTCCCGGGCCGGGGTTTTCCAGGTGGCGCAGAATCTCGATTGGAGACCGCCATGGCGAAAGTGGAGGAATGGGTCGCGGCTTTCAGGCCCCGCCCGCTGCATGAATATCTGGAGGAAACCGTCGCAGCCTATGGCAGGAGCCCGGCTGTCGACTTTCTCGGCAAGACCTGGACCTATGGTGAGCTCGGTGCCCTGGTGAACCGCGTTGCCGCAGGCCTGCAGGCACTGGGGGTCACCAAAGGCACGAAGGTTGGCCTGTGCCTGCCCAACACGCCTTACTACACAGTCTTCTACTTCGCGCTGATGAAGGCCGGGGCAACGGTCGTCAATTTCAACCCGCTTTATGTGGAGCGCGAGATCGCCTTTCAGGCGCGGGATGCGGAAGTGCGCATCATGGTCACGCTCGACCTCAAGGTCATCTATGACAAGGTCGAGGCGGTGCGCAAGGATGGCATCCTGGACAGGCTCATCGTTTGCCCGATGGCCGATATCCTGCCTGCGGTGAAGCGGGCGCTGTTCGCCCTGTTCAAGGGCAAGGACCGGGCCGCCTGGAAGGCGGACAGCGGCCACGTGCCCTATGCGGCCCTGCTGAACCGGGGCGCCAATCCGGTACCGGTCGCCATCGATCCGGCCGAGGACGTGGCGGTGCTGCAATATACCGGCGGCACCACCGGCGTGCCCAAGGGCGCGATGCTGACGCATGCGAATCTGTCCGCCAACATCGAGCAGATGAAGGACATTTTCCATGCGGCGGAGAAGGGCAAGGAGCGGATGCTCTGCGTCATTCCCTTCTTCCACGTCTTTGCCATGACCGTGGCGCAGAACCTTGCTGTCGTGCTTGCCGCGCAGATGGTTCTGATGCCGCGCTTCGACATGAAGCTGCTGCTGGATACCATCAAGCGCACCCGTCCGACGCTGTTCCCGGGCGTCCCGACGATCTACACGGCAATCAACAACTCACCGCTCACCGTCTCCTATGACCTGACCAGCGTGAAGCTGTGCATCTCCGGCGGCGCGCCGCTGCCGGTGGAGGTGAAGGAGAAGTTCGAGACGATTACCGGCTGTATCCTCGTGGAAGGCTACGGACTGACGGAAACCTCGCCAGTTGTCTCATGCAATCCCCTGGACGAGCGCCGACGCGCCGGTTCCATCGGCCAGTTGGCCCCCGGCACGCTGGCGGAATTCCGGGCGCTGGACGATCTCTCCAGCACTGTGCCGCAGGGCGAGAAGGGGGAACTGGTGGTCAAGGGGCCGCAGGTGATGAAGGGCTACTGGAAGCGGCCCGAGGAAACCGCCCGCACCATCGAGAACGGCTTCCTGCACACCGGCGACGTGGGCTATGCCGACAAGGACGGCTTCATCTATCTGGTGGACCGGATCAAGGACCTCATCCTCTGCTCGGGCTACAACGTCTATCCGCGCGTGATCGAGGAAGCCCTGTATCAGCATGCAGGCGTCGAAGAGGCCATCGTGATCGCGGTTCCGGACGAGTACCGGGGACAGGCGCCGAAGGCCTTCGTCAAGCTGCGGGCCGGTGCCACGGTCACGCAGGAGGAAATGCGCGCCTTCCTCAAGGATCACCTCTCTGCCATTGAGTTGCCGCGCGAGATCGAGTTCCGCGATGCGCTGCCCAAGACCATGGTGGGCAAGCTGTCCAAGAAGGAGCTGGTCGAGGAAGAAGCTGCCAAGCGGGCTGCGGCTGCTGCCAATCAGCCGGCCGCCTGACGCCTGACCCTGATCCCGATGAGGGGCCCGCCGGATACCACCGGCGGGCTCCTTGTCATTCCTGCGGATATGAGGATCGGGCGTCTTGCTTCTAATTCGGGGTTGACGTTTCACGGTCCGGCACAACATTCTTGTCTGACAAGACAAGCTTCGCAGCCCCTTCAGGCCAATCCCCACGCGCCGCATGGCTGCATCAGCCCATAACAATCGAGGCCGTTTCCAGATGAACCAGATGACGCCGAAGAAATTCGGGATCGGTGCCCCGGTCCGCCGCAAGGAAGATCCTGCCCTGATCACCGGCACAGGCCGCTACACGGATGACTTTGCCCCCGAGGGCACGCTGCATGCCTATGTGCTGCGCTCCGCCATGGCGCATGCCCGGATTTCCGTCTCCGGTCTCGATGAGGCCCGCGCCCATCCGGGCGTGGCGATGGTGCTGACCGGGGCTGACCTTGACGGCATGAAGCCGATGCCGGTGAAGGCGGTGATGAAGCAGCTGGACGGCACCATGCACTGGTGCCCCGTGCGGCCCGTGCTCTGCACCGATACCGTCCGCCACGTGGGCGATGCCATTGCCTTCGTCGTCGCTGACAGCGTCAATGCGGCCAAGTCGGCGGCGGAACTGATCGAGGTGGATTATGAGCCGCTCGATGTGATCGTCGATATCGAGGAGGCGGCTCAGGACGGGGCAACGCTTGTCTGGCCGGAGCATGGCACCAACAAGGCGTTCCGCCTCGGGCATGGTGATGAGGCAAAGACGGAAGAAGCCTTCCGCAAGGCCTCGCATGTCACCTCTATCCGTCTCGTCAACAACCGGCTCGTGGCCAACTACATGGAGCCGCGCGCCTGCCTTGCCGAATATGATGCGGACAGCGGCCGCTACACGCTGACGGCGGGCACGCAGGGTGGCCATGGCCAGCGGGACATCATCGCCAAGGATATCCTCGGCATCGATCCGGCACGGCTGCGCATCATCACCCCGGAAGTGGGCGGCGGCTTCGGCACCAAGATGTTCGTCTACCGGGAATATCCGCTCTGCCTGTTTGCGGCGGAGAAGCTGCGCCGTCCGGTGAAGTGGACCGGCGACCGCATGGACCACTTCGTCACCGACGCGCATGGCCGCGACAACATCACCACCGCCGACCTGGCGCTGGATGCCGATGGCCGCATCCTTGGCCTGCGCATCCAGGTGCTGGCGGCCATGGGTGCCTATCTGCACCAGTATGGCCCGTTCATCCCCTTCGTCGGCACGTCCATGTCCACGGGGCTCTATGATATTCCGGCGCTTTTCGTCACGGCGACCGGCGTCTACACCCACACGGTGCCGACCGATGCCTATCGCGGTGCGGGCCGTCCGGAAGCGGCCTATCTGATCGAACGGCTGATCGAGAAGGCAGGACTTGAGACCGGCCTTGGCACGGCGGAAATCCGCCGCCGTAATTTCGTGCCTTCCAGCGCGCTGCCCTATACCACAGCGACGGGCCGCATGTATGACACCGGCGACTTCGCCGGACACATGGACAAGGCGCTTGAGGTGGCGGACTGGAACGGCTTTGCCGCCCGCCAGGCAGAGAGCGCGGCGCAGGGCAAATACCGCGGCATCGGCCTTTGCAGCTACATCGAGGCCTGCGCCTTCCCCGGCGGGGAAGAGGCGACGGTGGAACTGAACGGCACTGGCACGGTGACGCTGCTGATCGGCACCCAGACCAACGGTCAGGGCCATGCCACCGCCTATTCGCAGGTGATCGCCGAACAGCTGGGGCTTGATATCGGCCAGATCGAGGTGATCCAGGGCGATACCGACCGTGTGCGTCAGGGCGGCGGCACGGGCGGCTCCCGCTCCATTCCGCTCGGCCTGCCGTCGGTGCTGGAAGCCTCGAAGAGCCTTGTCCGCAAGATCAAGGAAAAGGCCGCCGATCAGCTGGAAACCGGCATTGATGATCTGGAACTGGTGGATGGAGAGGTCCGTGTCGTCGGCACCGACCGTTCCGTTTCGCTGGCTGCGGTTGCCGCTGCAGCGGGTGAAAAGCTCGCCGGTCAGGAAGAGGTGAAGCAGGCCGAAGCCACCTATCCCAACGGCACGCATGTGTGCGAGCTGGAAGTGGACCCGGAGACGGGCGATGTCGAGCTGCTGAACTACACCATCGTTGATGACTTCGGCGTCACGGTGAACCCGGTTCTGCTCGCCGGACAGGTCATCGGCGGCACGGTGCAGGCGATCAGTCAGGCCCTGTGCGAGGAAACGGTGTTCGATGCGGACGGTCAGCTGCTGACGGCCTCGCTGCTCGACTACCGCCTGATCCGGGCATCGGACCTGCCGGATATCCATTTCGAGACGAAGAACGTGCCGT
Source organism: Pannonibacter sp. Q-1 (assembly GCF_054073275.1). Classification (NCBI taxonomy): domain Bacteria; kingdom Pseudomonadati; phylum Pseudomonadota; class Alphaproteobacteria; order Hyphomicrobiales; family Stappiaceae; genus Pannonibacter; species Pannonibacter sp. Q-1. Next base: position 731,924 of record NZ_JBSXNB010000004.1, on the reverse strand, counting down.
CCACCACCAACGCGCTGGGCATCAAGGGCGCTGGCGAGGCCGGGACCATCGGCGGCTGCGCGGCCGTGATGAATGCCCTGCAGATGGCGCTGCGCGATGGGGCAGGGGTGGAGCATATCGACATGCCCGCCACCCCGCACCGGGTCTGGCAGGCCATTCAGGCCGCCCGCGCCTGACAACGCAATGCGAAACCGGGCAGCGCAGGTGACTGCGCTGTCCCCTCATTTGGACCATCGCCGGTTGCCTCTTCCGCCCGGCAGCGTAAAATTCTGTAAGCTGCGGCAATATGGTCTGGAATTTCGAGACCGGTTTGCTACCCTTGTATACAGTAGCATGCATGGTGCGCACGGCGAAGTTGCCACGGCACCCGCAGATTTGAGATGAGGCTTGGGACCGGCGCCCCGTCTCTTCATGCCCGCCCCGGCGCCGGACCTTTGGACGATCACATGGCCATGAGGGATTCGAACGCTCCTGACGAGGGCGAGGCGGAAAGCCGCGTATTGGCTTCCGGTGAGGGTGCTTCCGTTCCGCCGCAAGCCGCAGTGCTGACGTCACAAAGGCCCGTCCTGGGCATTGCGCTGAAGCTGTGCTCCACCTTCACCTTCGCCAGCATGGCGGTTGCCCTGAAGATCACCACAGAAAGCGTGCCGATCGGCGAGATCGTCTTTGCCCGCAACTTCTTCGGTTTGTTTCCGGTGCTGCTTCTGGTGGCGCTGCGCGGTGAACTGACCGGCTCTCTTCATACCCGTCAGCCGCTTGGCCATGTGGGGCGTGCCATGGCGGGCATTGCGGCCATGCTGTTTGCCTTCACCTCGCTGAAATATCTGCCCATCGCCGACTCGACCGCCATCGGCTTTGCCGCGCCGCTGTTCACGGTGGTTCTGGCCTTCTTCTTCCTTGGCGAGACGGTGCGCATCTACCGCTGGACGGCGGTCATCATCGGGTTCCTCGGCATTGTCGTCATCCTGTCCCCGCATATGGGCGGCACGGAAATGAGCGGTGATGCCTGGTTCGGCGCGGCAGCTGCGGCCGCTGGCGCCTTCTGCACGGCCATGGCGATGATCTTCGTGCGCAAGCTCTGCGAGACCGAGCGCACCAGCACCATTGTCATCTGGTTTTCTGGCTGTGCCTCGCTGATCTCGCTGCTGACCATCCCGTTTGGCTGGATCTTCCCCGATTTCGCCTGGGTCATCCCGGATGCGAAAACGGCAGCCTTGCTCGTCTTCGTCGGGCTTGCGGGCGGTGTCGGCCAGATCGTCATGACCGAGAGCTACCGCTATGCGGATGCCTCCACCATCGCGCCCTTCGACTATGCCAACCTGCTGTGGGCGGTGCTGCTCAGCTGGGCGATCTTTGGCGACATTCCGGTGTGGCAGGTGGTGGCCGGTGCGCTGATCGTGGTCGCGGCAGGCCTCTTCGTCATCTACCGCGAGAGGGCGCTGGGCAAGGACGACAGCCGGGCACGCAAGGCCTCCTCGCCGCTGCGGCCCTGACCCTCAGCCTGCGCCCCGGCTTTCATCGCCCGGTGCAGGCTGAATAGTGTCTCAGAATGCCTTGAAGGTGATGATGGTGCGGGTGTCGCGGATGCCTTCGAGGCAATGCAGCTTCTCGTTGACGAAGTGGCCGATGTCCTCGCCATCCTCGATATAGACCTTCACCAGCAGGTCATAGTCGCCGCTCGTGGAGTAGATTTCCGAAGCGATCTCGGCATCCGCAATGGCATTGGCGACCTTGTAGGTCTCGCCGAGGTGGCATTTGATCATGATGAAGAAGGGCTTCATGGCGTGCTCCTGAGGGCTGTCCTGTCAAAGGACATGGCCGATCCGCCGCCGCCAGTCAATCGCTGCGCTCGCTTGCCGCCGGCAGAGCATGCTTGCCAAGCCGGACCGGGCTTGGTAGCTCTTTGCCGTCTCATGGGGGTGCCCGCCGGATGCGCCGGGCTGAGAGGCGATGGTGCCAACTCCTTGAACCTGATCCGGCTTGTACCGGCGGAGGGATTTGGGATGATGAGCGGTCAAACGGCACGCGGCGCAGCGGATGCTGCTGCCAGGTCTCACATCACTGCAGATCAGCTGGCTTTGCGCACGGCGGAGGTGCTGGAGAAGATCCGCGCGTCCGCGCCCCGTGTGCATTGCCTCACCAATGCCGTCGCGCAGGCCTTCACCGCCAATGTGCTGCTGGCGCTGGGCGCCATTCCGTCCATGACGATTTCGCCGGAAGAAGTGCCCTTCTTCACGGCTTCTGCGCAGGCGCTGCTCGTCAACCTCGGCACGCTGGACGAAGCGCGCAAGGAAGCCGCAAACCGCGCCATCAGCATTGCCGCCGGTGAAGGCAAGCCCTGGGTGCTGGATCCCGTCTTTGCCGACCGTTCGCCGCCGCGCCTGACCGAGGCCGGGCGCCTGCTGGCGCTGAAGCCGTCCTTGCTGAAGATCAACGCCGGGGAGCTTGCAGCTCTTGGCGGCGGGGCGTCCGTTCTGGAACTTTCCCGCCAGCTGGGGCTTCCCGTTGCAATGACCGGTGCTGTGGATGACATCAGCAGCGGCGCGCAGAGCCTTCGCCTTGCCAATGGCCATCCGCTGATGGGCAAGGTGACGGCGACCGGATGTGCTGCCGGGGCGGTGGCGGCTGCTGCGCTTGCCGTGGAGCCGGATCCGGTGATGGCTGCGGCTGCGGCGCTGTCCATCATGGCGATTGCCGGAGAAAGGGCTGCCGTCGTGGCCGCCGGCCCGGGCAGTTTCGTCCCGGCATTTCTTGATGCCCTTTACGGGCTTGATGCGCCGCAGATTGGCGCGCACCTGCGGCTCGCCTGAGCTGCTGCCAGCCTGATTTCAGGAGGAACCATGACTGCCATTGCCCTGACCATCGCAGGCTCGGATTCCGGCGGCGGAGCCGGTATCCAGGCCGATCTCAAGACCTTCTCGGCGCTCGGTGTCTATGGCGCCAGCGTGCTGAGCGCACTGACGGCGCAGAACACGCGCGGCGTCAGCGCCATTCATGACATTCCCCCTGCCTTCGTGCGGGCGCAGATGGATGCGGTGCTGTCCGATCTCAAGGTCAATGCCATCAAGATCGGCATGCTGTCGCGTCCGGACGTGATCCGTGCCGTGGCCGAAGGTCTGGATGCGCATGAAGCGTCCAATGTGGTGCTCGATCCGGTGATGGTCGCAGCCTCCGGCGACCCGCTGCTGGTGCCGGAAGCGGTCTCCGTGCTGATTGCGGAACTGCTGCCGCGCGCGCAGCTGATCACGCCGAACCTGCCGGAAGCTGCCCGCATGCTGAATACGGAAATCGCACAGGGCCGGGAGGCCATGCGCGCTCAGGCGCAGGCGCTGCTGGATTTGGGCGCCAGGGCCGTGCTGCTGAAGGGCGGCCACGGGGAGGGGCCGGAGAGCGAGGATCTGCTGCTGACCCGCGATGGACGCGAACAGTGGTTCACCGCCCCCCGCCATGCCACGCGCAACAGCCACGGAACCGGCTGCACCCTGTCGTCCGCCATTGCTGCGGGCCTTGCCAAAGGCCTTTCGCTGCCGGATGCGGTTGCCGGAGCGAAGCTCTATGTGACCCATGCCATCCGCGCGGCCGATGATCTCAAGATCGGTGAAGGCCATGGGCCCGTGCATCATTTCCACGCGCTCTGGGAGACAAGTCATGCCGACTGAGATCAAGCCGTCCGCCTCGCGCCGTCAGGCCCTCAAGCTGGGCGCGGCCAGCGCCGCTTCGCTGCTGGCAGCGCCCGCACTCGCCAGCACAAACTCTGCGGTGATCGAGTGGAAGATGGTGACCTCCTGGCAGAAGAACCTGCCGGGGCCGGGAACAACCGCCCAGACGATCTGCGACCGGATCGAGAAAATGTCGGGCGGGCGCATGCGCGTGCGGCTCTTTGCGGCCGGCGAACTGGTACCGCCGCTCGGCGTGTTCGATGCCGTGTCAGCCGGTACGGCACAGGTGGCGCACACGGCCTCCTTCTTCTGGCAGGGCAAGATGTCGGCCGCCGTCTGGTTTACGGCGATTCCCTTCGGCCTTCTGCCGCTCGAGCACATCACCTGGATCGAGCAGGGCGGCGGGCAGGCGCTGTGGGACGAGCTTTACGCCCCCTTTGGCATCAAGCCGGTGATGGCGGGCAACACCGGCGTGCAGATGGGCGGCTGGTTCCGCAAGGAAATCAATACGCTCGATGATCTTGCCGGCCTGAAGATCCGCATGCCCGGATTGGGCGGCGAGGTCATGCGCCGTCTGGGGGCAACGCCGGTCGCTCTGCCGCCGGGGGAAATCTTCCCGGCGCTGCAATCCGGCCTCATCGACGCAACCGAGTTTCTGGGGCCGTGGAGCGATCAGGCCATGGGCTTCCAGAAGGTGGCCAAGTTCTACTACGCCCCCGGCTTCCATGAGCCGAACGGCACTGGCGAGGCGCTGTTCAACAGGAATGCACTGGAAGGGCTGCCGGAAGATCTCAGAACCATCGTTCTGGAGGCCTGCAAGGCCGAGAACGGGCGCTCGCTGGCCGAAAGCGAATGGATGAATGCGGGCAGCCTTGAGAGCCTGCAGAAGGACGACGGGGTGCTGCTGCGCTTCTATCCCGAAGACGTGCTGGATGCGCTGCGCCGCGAAACAGAGCTGGTGCTGGGAGAGCTTGCGGCCAAGGACGAGCTTACAGCCCGCATCCACGCCAGCTACAGCAAGGCGCTGGCGCGGCTGGCGCCCTGGAGCCGGGTCTCCGTACAGCGGTTCCTTGCCGCGCGCGATGCCGGCAAGGCCTGACAGACTCCAGGCAGGCCCCGACTCACTGGAAGTGACTCACCAGTGACTACCGGTTTAGGCCCGGGTTTTGCGCGTCTTGAGCATTTTCAGGGAGTGCGCCAGCCTCTCTGGGATCTGGTGTGAGCCATGCGGCATCTGCAACCTGCCGTCTAGCAGCTCAAATTGTTGCTATCCTGCAACATGGCATTGGAAAACGAAACGGCGTGAAATCATTGAAAATCTGACTAAAAAATGTGCAACTGAAATGCAGGCGGGGTTTGAAGCGCTCAATCCTGCTGAATATGACATATTTCCGTCATTCAGGGCTGAGCTTCCCAAAGGGAATGCAGGCTGGTTTTCCGGATTGATGCAATGCAGCATAAATCCTAAGTTCTCGGCCATGCATTCTTTTGCAATTGATCTATCCTGAATTTTGCCTGACCGTTGATCCTGAGGAACAAAGCTTGGCAGGGCTTTGAGAATGCTTGGGAGGGTTTGAGCAACATGGTTCGTATCAGCAAGACGCTGGCTCTGTGCACCACCGCCATCGGGATGATCTCTGTTGCGGGGCAGGCTTATGCAGGCGGTTTTGCGCTGCGTGAGCAGAGCGCTTATTATCAAGGTATGTCCTTCGCCGGTAATGCAACGACCGGTCCGTCGATCTCGTCGATGTTCTGGAACCCGGCGGCGATCACAGGTGCAGGCTTGGGCATCACCACCGAGTCCCATCACGCGCTGATTGCGCCCAAGGCCAATATCAATCTTGATTCGACCTCCACGTTGCGCGCCTATGGCAACGGCGGCGACATTGCGTCCGATGCCTGGATCGGCTCCAGCTACACGGCATACAACGTCAACGATCAGGTATTCTTTGGTCTTGCCGTGAATGCGCCGTTCGGTCTTTCGACCAAACCGGATGGCGGCGTGCCTTGGGCAGGCCAGACCTACAATGCGGGCTCGAAGGCGTTCTCGATCAACGCCAACCCGATGGTCGGCTATAAGGTGAATGACCAGCTGGCTTTTGGCGCGGGTGTGCAGGTGCAGTATTTCAGCGTGCGGCTGAGAACAGGTACGAATGCTTCCACCACGCCGCCCGTCACGACGCTTGAAGGCGACAACATCGGCGTGGGTGTTACCGCAGGCGTGATCTACAAGCCCTTTGCCGGTACCGAGTTCGGTCTCGGCTACCGTTCGGGTGTGGCTCACGATCTTGACGGGACGATCACGTCGGCCGCTGCAGTTCCGATCTATGCCTCGCTGATCACGCCCGAAACCGTCACCTTGTCTGCCAAGCAGCGCATCACCGACAGCTTTCGCGTGCTGGCACCGTGGAGTGGGCCAACTGGAGCCGGTTGAAGTCGCCCAAGGTCACGCTTCAGGCCAATGGCGCCACGCTGACCACGCTGAAGTTCAACTACAACGACGGCTGGTTTGCGGCTCTGGGTGCGGAATATGATGTCAACGAGCACCTGACTGTTCGGGCAGGTGCGGCCTATGAATGGTCGCCCATTGACGACAAGATCCGCTCCGCCCGCCTGCCGGACAGTGACCGGATCTGGTTGAGCGCGGGTGCCAGCTACAAGGTGCTGGACAATCTGGCCTTCGACCTGGGCTACACCCACATCATCGGCCGCGATGCGAATATTCGTATCGCGCCGGGGCACCAGGACTACAGCGCGGCTGCGCCCATCGTGTTCGCCGGCAAGGCGGATGCCTCGGTCAACATCGTCAGCGCTGCCATGCGCTACCGCTTCTGACCGCCTATCCAGCGGTATCAAAGACGGCCGGTACCCGCGGGTGCCGGCCGTTTGCATTTCCGGGACAAACGTCCGTTCCGGTCATTCATTGAACTGTCGCATTTTTCCGTAAATGTCTTTTGTTCAATAATAAATTTCGCCAGAAAACTGGGCGTCTGCTTGTGAAAAACTTTGCTGTCATAATCCTGATACCTGAATCGCGTCTAAGGGGGCAAAAGGTAATCGGGAGCGCCAGACATGACAGCTCTGCAGGAGGGCCAGCATTACCGGGCCCTGTTCATTTCGGATGTTCATCTTGGGACGCGCGGATGCCAGGCAGATCTTCTGCTCGACTTCCTGAAGTACAATGACGCCGAGACCGTGTATCTGGTCGGCGATATTGTCGACGGCTGGCGGCTGAAGCGCAGCTGGTACTGGCCGCAGGCGCATAATGACGTGATCCAGAAGATCCTGCGCAAGGCCCGCAAGGGTGCGCGCATCTTCTATATTCCCGGCAATCATGACGAATTCCTGCGGGACTTCCTCGGGACCCATTTCGGCGGCGTCGAGGTGGCGGACAGTGTCGTGCATACGGCAGCCGACGGGCGCGAGTATCTGGTCATCCACGGTGACCAGTTCGACGTGGTCATCCGTCATGCCAAGTGGCTCGCCTTCTTCGGCGACAAGGCCTATGTGACGGCGCTGGCGCTCAATACCGGCTTCAATCTTGTGCGCCGCCGTCTCGGCCTCACCTACTGGTCACTCTCGGCCTGGGCAAAGCTGAAGGTGAAAAATGCCGTGAACTTCATCGGCCGCTTCGAGGACGCCCTGTCCGATGAAGCCCGCCGCAAGGGCGTTCACGGGGTCATCTGCGGCCACATTCACCATGCCGCCAGTCATGATATCGACGGCATCCACTACATCAACACCGGTGACTGGGTCGAAAGCTGCACGGCGGTTGCCGAGCATCACGACGGAACGTTCGAGGTTATAAGATGGGTGCAGCGTCCGGCCGAACAGCAGGCGGAACAGGGGATGGGGGAGCGCTCCGTCGCGGCATGACATCTATTCTCATCGTCACAGACGCCTGGCATCCGCAGATCAATGGTGTGGTCCGTTCTCTGGAATTGACCGCGAACCAGTTGCTGCGCATGGGTCTGCGCGTTGAGTTTCTGACGCCGCAGCTCTTCCGCACCCTGCCGTGCCCCACCTATCCGGAAATCCGTCTGTCGCTGACCACCCGCGCACGCGTGGCAGCGATCATGGACCGGTTCGCCTGTGACCATCTGCACATTGCCACCGAAGGCCCGCTGGGTCTGATGGCCCGCTCTGTCGCGCTGAAGCAGGGCAAGGTCTTCACGACGAGCTATCACACGCGCTTTCCGGAATATCTGGCGGCGCGCCTGCCGGTGCCGGTGTCTGTCACCTACAGGTGGCTGCGGCGCTTCCACAATGCCGGGCAGGGCTGCATGGTGGCGACCGGCAGCCTGGAGAAGGATCTGGCCGAGCGTGGTTTCACCCATCTGATGCGCTGGTCGCGCGGGGTGGATGCGGAGCTGTTCCGCCCCTATGAGGGCTCTGTCCTGCCGCCGGATCTGCCGCGCCCCATCTTCATGAATGTGGGCCGGGTGGCGGTGGAAAAGAACATCGAGGCTTTCCTCAATCTGGATCTGCCCGGCAGCAAGGTGGTCGTCGGCAGTGGCCCGCAGCTGGAGACATTGCGCAAGGCCTATCCGGACGTGCTTTTCACAGGTCCCAAGACGGGCGAAGATCTGGCCCGTGCCTATGCTTCGGCCGATGTCTTCGTCTTCCCCTCGCTGACGGATACGTTCGGCAATGTGCTGCTGGAGGCGCTGGCCTGCGGCGTGCCGGTTGCGGCCTATCCTGTGATGGGGCCGCTGGATGTCATCGGCGACAGCGGCGCAGGGGTTCTCGATACGGACCTGCAGGCGGCAGCCCTTGCCGCTCTTGATATTCCCCGCAGCTATTGCCGCCAGGTGGCGCTTGGCTTCAGCTGGGAGGCAAGCTCCCGCCAGTTCCTGGACAATGCCATCGACGCCTATAGTTCGCGCCACGATGGCAAGCTGCCAGAGCCTGTCCCCGCCTGAACCTGTCCCGGCCTGAATTGCCACGGTGACAAGCCTTTCGTTGCCGCATGACCAAGCTGTTGCTAGGTCTCGGAAATCGCATATTTCCGGAGACCGGCCATGACAGGTACCCTCTCGCTTGATGATGTGAAGGCCGCGGCCGCACGGCTGCAAGGCCATGCTTTTGAAACGCCGCTCCTGTCCTTCAAGGTGCTGGATGAAGCGGCGGGGCGGAAGGTCTGGCTGAAGCCTGAAAATCTCCAGCGGACGGGCTCCTTCAAGTTTCGCGGTGCCTTCAACCGTCTGTCGCAGATCCCGGAGGGGGAGCGCGCGGCCGGCGTTGTGGCCTGCTCTTCGGGCAATCATGCGCAAGGCGTGGCGGAGGCAGCGCGCATCCTCGGCATGCCTGCCGTCATCGTCATGCCGGAGGATGCGCCTGCCATCAAGCTGAAGCGCACGGCGGAGATGGGTGCCCGGGTCGTTACCTACAAGCGCGGCGTCGAAGACCGCATCGCTATCGCCAAAGCCATCTGTGAGGAAAACGGCGCCACTTTCGTGCATCCCTATGATGACCGGGGCGTCATTGCCGGGCAGGGCACGATTGGCCTTGAGATTGTCCGCCAGTCCGCAGCTCTCGGTCTTGATATCGAAGCCGTCGCAGCCTGCACGGGCGGCGGCGGGCTCACCAGCGGTGTGGCGCTGGGGCTGGAAGAGGGGCTGGCCGGTGCCGTGGTCTACACCTGCGAACCGGCAGGCTTTGACGACTATGCCCGCTCGCTCGCCAGCGGGCGGCGCGAGGTGAATGCCAATGGCTCCGGCTCGGTCTGCGATGCGATCCTCACCGAAAGCCCGGGCGAACTCTCCTTCGAGGTCCTGACCCGCCGCAAGGCGCGCGGGCTGGTGGTGAGCGATGACGAAGCGCTGGCCGCTGTTGCCTTTGCCTTCCGCGAACTGAAGCTGGTGGTGGAGCCGGGCGGAGCGGTGGCGCTTGCCTCGGTTCTCTTCCGCAAGATGCCCGCCGGAAACGGCCCTGTGGTTGCGATCCTGTCCGGCGGCAACATCGATCCGGAAACGCTCGCAAGGGCGCTGGCTGTCTGAGCAGGTTCATTAGGTCTCAAACATGCGAAAACCCCGGTGTGGCCGGGGTTTTCCTTGGATTGTGCTGTTTCTGGAGCGGTCAGCTGAACAGGGCCTGACGCTCGCTCTCGGTCAGCATGGCCAGCGGGTCTTCGTCCTCGGAAAATTCCTCGGCCGCTTCCCACTCGGCATCTGCCTGGGTCTCTTCCGCCGGGGTCTCATCACCGCCGCCCATGTCGAACAGCTTGGCGATGTCGTCCTCGCCCATTTCCTGTTCCGGGTCATCGAAACCGGCTTCGCCAGCAAAGGCTTCGTCTGTCTGCTCGAAAATGGCGTCAATCGTGGCTGCATCCAGCTGATCGACATGCTGGTCTTCTTCGATCTTCGCGGGGGCAGGAGTTGCCTTGGCTGCGGGCTTTGCAGCCGGGGCCGCTGCAGCCTTGGCCGCCGGGGCAGGAGCCGGAGCGGCTGGCTCATTGCCGAATTCGACGCTGAAGAAACCGCTGCTCTGGTCTTCTGCTTCTCCGCCCATCACGTCGTCAACGAAGGACTGGCTGACGCCCTTGCCGGCAAGCTGCGGGCCGTTGAGGAGATGCGCATCCGGGCGGGAATCGACCGGGCCGGCGGTATCGTCGGCATTCACGTCCTCGATGCCCCAGATGCCGATCATCAGGTTGATGCGGCTTTCGAGGTAGCGCAGAACATGCACCACCTTCTGGGTGCGCTGGCCGGTGAGATCCTGGAAGGAACAGGCCATGAAGATTTCGGTGGCCTTGGCATCGATATCGTCGCAGACCGATTCGTCGGCACCGTTCTCGCGCAGGGTCCAGGCATATTCCTGGATCTTTTCCGCAGCGTTCAGGATGTCCTGCGTCGCGCCTTCCGTCTGCGTGATGATCGCATCCAGCTCGTGCGAGGCATCCGTGAAACGGTTGCTCTCCTCATCTTCCTTCTTGATGTTGGAAATCTCACGCTTGGTGCGTTCGATCGCCTCATGCATGTCGGCAATGTCGAGGCGGATGCGGTTGAGATCGGGAACGCTGCGTTCCCGGCGCATCATCTTCTCAAGCCGGGCGATGGCATCAAGAATGGAATTTGTTTCGGAGCTGCGGTGGCGGCGCAGATATTCGGTCAGAAAGCGGCGGCCGCGATCCGATTCCGAAAGGGTCTGCTCCAGTGTGAGATACTCGTGCTCCGGTATCAGGACTGGCGGTTCGGTTTCTGCCATCGTATCGTCTCGGCGTCCTATTCGCTGCAGCGGACATTCGATTCGAATGTTCCTCCAACTCATGCGGTATAGTAGGCCCAAGAAGTTAACATCCCTTTAGGCCGTCAAGGTTCGATCCTTCATGAAGATGTTCCAAGTTGGGCTCGCCCCCCGGGTGAGTGCTCTCTATGGTGTCAATTTTGTCGGTACGGGACTATTCCTCCCATTTTTTCCGATCATTCTTGCAAATAGATCATACTCAGTTACGGAAGTCTCATTTGCTCTCGCAATTGGCACCTATGCAAAGATTGCAGCCTCTCCATTTCTGACGGGACTCTCCGACAAGACTGGCCTGCGCCGTCTTTCGATCTGCTTTTACTCTTTGATGGGTATGGCTTTTCTTGCGCTATTTGCCTTTACGTCAAGTTATGTTCTGGCGGTGGTTGCGGTGATGGGGCTGATGGTCTGCTGGGCACCGATTGTGCCGCTGGCCGATGGTTATGCGCTGGATGTCGTGCGCCAGACCGGCGCCCCCTATGGGCGCATGCGCCTCTGGGGTTCTGCGGCTTTCGTGGCAGGCACTGTTCTTGCCGGATGGCTGATGATGCCGCACACGGAAATGCCCTATCTTGCCGGTATCCTTGGCTCGATGGCGGCGACAGTGCTCGTGGCCGGGACGCTGCCCCCGATGCGCAATCCTGAACGTGAAGCCCGGGAGGCCTCCGCAGCGGCGCAGGCGGCAGACAAGAAGCCTGCCGTTTTCCGTGAGCCCTGGTTTCTGGCGCTGGTCACGCTCATCGGCCTCTCGCAGGCGGCGCATTCGGCTTATTATGCGTTTTCAACGATTTACTGGACCAAGACGGGCGTACCAGAGCATCTGATGGGGCCGCTCTGGTCCGTCGGCGTGACGGCGGAGATCCTGCTCTTCCTGTTTGCGGCAAGGCTGCCGGCCTGGCTGACGCCCATGCGCCTGATCATCATCGGGACCGCAGGCTCGGTGCTTCGCTGGGCGCTGTTTACCCATGTGCAGGACCCTGCCTTCATCGTGCTGATGCAGACCCTGCACGGTCTCTCCTTTGGGGCCGTGCATCTGGGGGGCGTTGCGTTGATTGCGCAGGCCGTGCCCATGCGCTGGTCTGCGACAGGGCAGAGCCTGATGGCAACGTCCACCGGGTTTCTGACGGCGACGGCCACATGGTTCAGCGGGCCGCTTTATGCGGCAGCGCCTGCTTTTGCCTTTTACGCCATGTCGGTGATGGCGGCGGCGGCCCTGATCGGGCTTCTCTTCCTTGCCCGCCACCCCGGCTGTCAGACACGGGCGGCGGACTGATATCAATGCTCGATGAGCTTTTCTCATCGAGCATTGGTTAAACCCTTGCGGCGCTTGAGCATTTTCAAGGCGTGATGCGTCAGCATCGAAAGCCTTGGCATGAGACGCTTCGGCTCCCAGGATCTCAGCCCCAGAGGCTGGCCTGAGGCGGATAGACGAGGCTGCCTTCATAGGTGAGGCCGCCTTCCCGGTCCGCGGTCAGCAGCAGCGGGCCGTCCAGATCGACAAAATCGGCCGTCTGGGCCAGGAGCAGGGCAGGGGCCATGCCGAGGGACGTGCCCAGCATGCAGCCGGTCATGATCTTGTAGCCCAGGGCTCTGGCGTCTGCAGCCAGCGCCAGGGCTTCGGTCAGGCCACCGGCCTTGTCGAGCTTGATGTTGACCGCATCATAGAGCTGGCGCAGGCTCGCCAGTTCATGCCGGGTGTGCAGGCTTTCATCGGCACAGACCGCAATCGGCCGCTCTGCGCTGGCCAGCAGCCCATCATCGCCGGCCGGCAAGGGCTGTTCGATCAGTTCAACGCCTGCGGCCACACAGGCCGCCATATTGACCGCGAAGCAGCTTTCGTCCCAGGCCTCGTTGGCATCGACGATCAGCCTTGCCTCCGGTGCTGCGGCGCGGACGGCGGCGATGCGCTCATCGTCTCCCGGTCCGGCCAGCTTCACCTTCAGCAGCGGGCGGGAGGCCGCTTTGGCTGCTGCTGCCCCCATGCTCTCCGGCGTGCCGACGCTGAGCGTATAGGCGGTCACCAGCGGCTTCAGGCCGGCAAGGCCGGCGAGCGCCGCGGCACTGGTGCCGGCCGTCTTGGCCTCAAGGTCCCACAGGGCGCAGTCGAGCGCGTTGCGCGCCGCGCCTGCCTCCATTTCCGCCTGCAATTGCGTGCGGCTGATGTCCTGACCGAAGCGCGCTGCCGCCTCCTCGATCTGCTGCATCACGCTGGCGATGCTTTCGCCATAGCGGGCGTAGGGCACGCATTCGCCGCGGCCGGTGAGGCCGCCGCGGCTGATGCTGACGGTGACCACATCCGCATGGGTGCGGCTGCCCCGCGAGATCGCGAAGCCGCCTTCGATGGCAAAGCGCTCATGCGCAGCCGTGATGGTGAGGGGCGATGTCATGGCTCAGGCTTCGCCGTAGATTTCAACCACCTTGTCCACCACCTTGGCCATGCCGTAGCGCACGGGGTCGGTCGCGGGCAGGCTGTACTTTGCGGAAAGCTCCACCAGATAGGCCTGTGCTTCCGCATCGCCAAGGGCAGCCGTATTCACCGCAATGCCGATGCAACGGATGTCCGGATTTGTCAGCTTGCCGCACTGGATCGTCAGGTCGATGACCTCCTGAATGGAGGGCAGGGGCGTCTGCACACCGCGCATGGTGCGGCGGGTTGGCTCGTGGCAGACGATGAAGGCATCGGGCTGCGCGCCATGCAGCAGGCCAAGCGTCACGCCCGAGAAGGACGGATGGAACAGGGAGCCCTGACCCTCGATCACATCCCAGTGGCTTTCGTCCGCTGCCGGGGAAATCCATTCCACGGCGCCGGAGATGAAATCGGCCACCACGGCGTCGATGGCAACGCCGCGGCCCGAAATGAACACGCCGGTCTGGCCGGTGGCGCGGAAGTCGCAGTCATAGCCGCGGGCGCGCATGTCGCGCTCCATGGCGAGGGCGGTGTACTTCTTGCCGACCGAGCAATCGGTGCCGACGGTGAGGATGCGCTTGCCGCTGCGCTTGGAGCCCTTGCCGGTGGCGAAGGTCATGTCGGAGTGGCGCACGTCGAACAGCTGGCGGCCATTGCGCTCTGCTGCTTCCTTGATCGCGGGAATGGAGCCGAGGCGCACATGCAGCCCGCTGGCCACATCCAGCCCCGCGTCAAGCGCTTCCACGATGGAGGCAACCCAGTGATCCGGCAGGCGCCCGCCTGCATTCACGGCGCCGACGATCATGGTCCTGGCGCCGGCCTTGGCCGCGGCCGGGATCGTCATATCGGGCAGGCCGGCATCCGCCTGGCACCCCGGCAGGCGATTCTGCCCGATGCACCAGTCCCGGCGCCAGTCGACCACGCCGAGCGCCGTCTTTGCCGCCAGCGCATCCGGCACGTCGCCAAGGAACATCAGGTAAGGGTTCGCAATATCCATTATGTGATCCGCCTCTATTGATTGTCACCGGCCGCGCGTCTGGACGGCCTGCCTTTCTCTCAGGTATAGGGGGTAGTCCTTCGAAGCGGCAAGGGGTTGCGTCAGCACGCATGACATTACAGGTTCAACTGCTCGCTCCCAGATGCACGGCCACCCATGACGGACAGGCCGTGACCGTTGCCCTGTCCGGTGACTGGGTGATCCGCACGGCCATGGAAGCCGAAGCGATCGTGGAAGGTCTTGTCAGCGAGCAGGGGCAGCTTGAGCTTGTGCTGGATCTTACGGATCTGCGCGCGCTGGATACGGCGGGCGCCTGGCTGATTCACAGGCTGCGCGGGCGTATCGAGTTTTCAGGCACGCGTGTGCGCGTCGAAGGGCTCCGGCCGGAGCAGCAGATCCTCTTGAACGAGGTGGATGCCCACCATCCGCCACCGCCCAGCCATGAGCCGCGGCAGGGCATGCTGATCAATCTGATGGAAGCGACCGGCAAGTCGGTGGTTGAGGCATGGCAGGATTTCATCGCCATGCTGCACATCCTGGGCTCGCTCAGCACGGTTGTCGCCACGGTTCTGTTTCAGCCCAAGCGCCTGCGCGGCATTGCCATTGCGGTGCAATTCGACAAGTCCTGCATCGGGGCCGTGCCGATTGTTGCGCTGATGAGCTTCCTGATCGGTGCCATCATCGCCCAGCAGGGCGGGTTCTATTTGCGGCAATTTGGCGCAGACCTCTTTGTCGTCGATCTGGCGGGCGTGCTGGTTCTGCGCGAGATCGGCGTTCTTTTGACCGCCATCATGGTGGCCGGCCGGTCCGGCTCGGCCTTTACGGCAGAGCTTGGCTCCATGAAGATGCAGGAGGAAATCGACGCCCTGCAGGTCATTGGCCTCAATGTGACGGAGGTGCTGATTCTGCCGCGCCTTCTGGCGCTGATGGCGGCCATGCCCGTGCTGACCTTCGTATCTGATCTTGCGGCGCTGACTGGCTCCGGGCTTGTAACCTGGTGGTATCTGGAGATCCCGCCAGCGGCCTATCTGAACCGTCTGGAAGAAGCCATCACCGTCCAGACCTTCATCGTTGGCATGGTCAAGGCACCGTTCATGGCGCTGATCATCGGCCTCATTGCCTGTGTGGAAGGCCTGAAGGTCGGCGGTTCGGCTGACTCCCTTGGCCGTCACACCACCATGTCTGTTGTGAAGGCGATCTTCCTTGTCATCGTCGTTGATGGTCTTTTTGCCATCTTCTTTGCAGCCATCAACGTATAAGGGCCATGATGAGCACTGCTGACGCCCTGGATGAGACGGTTCAGCCTGCGCGGGAGCGGGAGGTTCTCTTGTCTGCGCGCGGCGTCACGGTCGGCTTCGGCAAGAAGATCATCCTCGACAAGCTGGATCTTGATGTCTACCGGGGTGAGGTGCTGGGGTTCGTCGGCGGGTCGGGAACCGGCAAGTCGGTGCTGATGCGGGCCATCCTCGGCCTTACCCCGCGGCGTGCTGGCCGCATTTCCGTGTTCGGCCAGGACCTCGACAGCGCCACTCCGGACGAGCGCAACTGGATCGAGCGGCGCTGGGGGGTGCTGTTCCAGCAGGGCGCGCTGTTCTCCTCGCTGACGGTCAAGCAGAACATCCAGGTGCCGATGCGCGAATATCTCGGGCTTTCGCAGCGGCTGATGGATGAATTCGCCTTTCTGAAGCTGGAGCTGGTGGGCCTGCCGCGCGATGCGGCGGATAAATATCCATCCGAGCTGTCCGGCGGCATGGTCAAGCGTGCCAGCCTTGCCCGTGCGCTGTCGCTGGATCCGGATCTGGTGTTTCTCGACGAGCCGACCTCGGGCCTTGATCCGATTGGCGCTGCGGCCTTCGACGGTTTGATCGCCAAGTTGCGTGAAACCCTGGGTCTGACCGTTTATATGGTGACACATGACCTTGATAGCCTGCATTCGATCTGCGACCGTATTGCGGTTCTGGGCGAGAAGCGGGTTCTGCTGGCCGGCACAGTGGATGACATGATGAAGAGCGAGCACCCTTGGGTGAAATCCTACTTCCGGGGCGAACGCGCCCTGCGCAGGGTTTGAAAGGCAGCTGATGGAAACCCGTGCAAATTACGTGATGATCGGCGGCTTCGTTCTCGGCATTCTCGTCGCGGCATTCCTGTTCATTTACTGGCTGGCGGCTGCGGCCGATTCCGGCAAGAGCATCAATGTGAAGGTCGTCTTTCCGGGCGCCGTGACCGGCTTGCCCGTCGGCGGGCAGGTGCTGTTCAACGGCATCAAGGTGGGCGATGTGTCGGGCCTGGACTTTGACCCGCAGGATCCGCGTATCGTCATTGCAACCATTCGCGTTTCGCCCAATGCGCCCTTGCGCAAGGATGTGCGGGCCACTCTCGGCTTCCAGGGGCTGACCGGCGTTGCCTATGTGGACCTGAAGGGCGGCACGACGGACACCGGGCTGCTTCTGGATGCGCTGAACGAAGGCAAGGAGCCGGTGATCTATGCCGACCGCTCCTTCTTCGATGATGTGCTGGAGAATGGCCGCGATGTGTTGCGCAAGGCGGATACCACGCTGGAAGCCATCAACGATGTGCTGCGCGAAAACCAGCCGGTCATCGCCTCCACCATGCGCAATGTCGAGACATTCTCTGCTGCGCTGGCCCAGAACTCCGATGGCGTGAAGGACTTCATGGCCTCCATCGGCGAGGCCACGGTCGCCTTCAGCTCGCTGTCCGGCAAGCTGGAAGGGCTGGTGATGCAGGGGGAACGTATCCTGGCTGCAGTGCCGGATGACAAGGTTGAGGAACTGGTGGTCAATATCACCGAGTTCTCGGATTCACTGAAGGCCGCAGGGCCCGAAATCCGCCAGATCATGGGCGATGCCAGCTCCGCCGTGGCCAATGTGCAGCAGTTCACCGAGCGCATGAACTCCTCCCTGACGCAGGTCGAGGCGGTGGTCAATGCGGTGAAGCCGGAAGAGGTGCAGCGTGTGGTGGCAGGTGCCGCGAGCCTTGGCGATGTGCTGTCCAACCGCTCGTCCGACATTGACGACCTGATCCGCAGCACGACCAGCACGATGGCCCATGTGGACCAAGTGGCGCAGACGATCCGCAGCCGTGAGGACGATATTGTCACGCTGATCGGGGATGCGCAAAAGCTGCTCGCCGGCCTGATCAAGACCGTGGATGACACCGGTGAGGTGGTCGCCGCGATCGATCCGGCGCGCATATCCTCGATTGTCGATGCGGTGGACCGTACGGTCAGCGCCATTGCCGGGCAGGGCAACGCCATTGCCGAGACGATCGCCTCGGCGCGCAATGCAGCCACCAATGTGGAGCGCATGTCGGCTGACCTTTCCGCTCGCACAGACGATGTGAACCAGATCATCACGGACGCAAAGACGGTTGCTGCCAACCTCAACACCTCGTCTCAGAAGCTGGACGGGTTGATGGACAAGGTGAACACCATGGTCGATGGCGACGGCGAAGGCCTGATCACCGAGGCAACGAAGGCGATGACGGCCATCCGCAAGGTGGCGGAGGCCTTTGAAAGCCGTGCGGGCGGTATCGCCGACGGCCTGTCGAAGTTCGCTTCACAGGGCTCGGCTGATCTGGCGGCGACGCTGGGGCAGGTCAACCGCACCTTCATCACGCTGCAGCGGGCGATCGAGAACTTTGACCGCGCGCCGAACCGGGTGATCTTTGGTGGGGACGATGTGCCGCGCTTCAACGGCGGGCAGCGGCGCTGAGACCGGGGGCTGCCCTGCCGGGCAGTCCGGCGGATGAAGCACTGACGAAACAGGGCCATGGCGTTGAGGCGCTGCGGCTTGGCAAGGAACGGCACAGGCCGGGAAGACGAAGGGCATGACCGACGCTGTAACGCTGATCAACCGCCGCCGCGCATTGACGCTTCTGGGGCTCGGAACCCTGGCGGCCGGCCTGTCTGCCTGTGCCTCCACAGCTCCCAATGCGCTTTATGGCATTGAGGCTCCGGCGGCTGCCGCTGCAGAAGGGGCACGCAAGCCCGTGCAGGTGCTGGTCGCCGTGCCGAAGGCGCTGCAGGCGCTCGACAGCAGCAACATTGCGGTGGTGCAGCAGGGGCCGGTCTACACCTATTTCCCGCAGGCCGCCTGGGCCGATCAGCTTGGCAATGTGGTGCAGACCGGAATCGTCCGGACGCTGGAGAACACCCGCCGCCTGCGCGGGGTCGGCATGCCGGGGGATGGCTTGCTGATCGACTATCAGCTCCAGACCGAGATCCGCTCCTTTGAACTGAATATCGCCGGCAGTGCGCGCGGCGTCGTCGAGATTGCAGCCCGGCTCGTGAACGACCGCAACGGCCGGACGGTGGACAGCATGGTCTTCCGCGCCGAGGTGGCCTCCGGCGGCCAGTCTGTCGATCAGGCCGTGCGCGCCATGAACACCGCCGCAGGGCAGGTCTTCGCCGAACTTGCGGCCTGGGTCATTTCCAAGGTCTGACCTGAGGCAGGGCTCGAGGCAGGGCAGGGGACTGGTAACCGGCACTGATACCAACTCCAGCTGAGCTTGCCTCATCGGGAGTTGGTCAAGCCCGTGCGGCGTTTGAGCCTTTGCAAGGCGTGATGCGTAAGCAGCTCTGAGCCTTGGTGTGAATTCACCCCGGCCAAGCGCAGCGCGAGCCGGGGCCCGCTCGTTTGAAGAGAAAATGAAATTGTCTGTTGCCGGGCGGCAAGCTCCCCTCGGCAGCAAGCCTCTGCGCCGGACCTCAACCTCACCGCTCTGCGAACGAGCGGACCTTGGCTCAAAGGTTGTGGCAAGAGCAGGAAGCAGTGCCCACCTCACAGGTCCCGGCACAAGGCCGGGACGGCGGAGAGAGCTTATCTCCTATCGCAGGAAATTCCGGCCACTCTACCCGAAGTGACCGGGCACTGCCTGAACATCCCCACCGCGCCGTCCCGGCCTTGTGCCGGGACCTGTCAGGGATTTCCTGCCTGTTGGTTCTGCAACCTTCGGCCGGATCCCGCTCTGCTGCGTCTGGGTGCTCATCGGCCCTAAACAAAAAGCCCGCCGGATCGCTCCGGCGGGCTTTGTTGTTTCAGGTCAGACTGGTTCAGTCCAGACGGCCGCTTGCGTGGGCCAGCATGGTGTAGACCTTGCCCGTGTCCGAGGTCAGGTAGGTCTGACCCAGCATGTTGTCACGGTCATTGCGCGAGACCTGGGTGAGGAGTTGCTCGAAATCGGCGATGTACCGGTCAACCGCCGTGCGGAATTCCGGATCGCGGCCGTATTTCTGGCGGATCTCATCAAAGGTCTGCTGACCCTGCAGGGTGTAGAGACGGCGGGTGAAGACATGCCGCTCACCGCGCTTGTAGCGGTCCCACAGGTCGATGAAGGTCTCATGGTCGATGGCCCGGGCGATGTCCATGGACAGCGAGTTCAGGCTTTCGACCATGTGCAGCGGCGTGCGGGTTGCCTTGCCGCCATCCTCGTCACGCGAGGCGCGGCGCAGCAGATCGCTCACCCAGCCCTTGCCGCTGCCAGCTTCCGGCGCCTGCTCGGGAGCAGGGGCTGCGGCCGGGCGGCGGGTTGCGGCAGGCCGCGGTTCCGGCTCGCTGCGCGGGGCAGGGGCGGCCGGACGGCTCGGGGCGCTGTAGCTGGCAGCCGGGGCTGCGCTGGCTGCAACGGCACGCTCCTGCGGGCGGGAGATATCCAGCGCGTTGGACTGGCGGGCAACGATGTCCGACAGCTCGCTGAGTGCGCGGATCTGCTCGTTGACGACCTTGCGCAGGGCGGCAGACGACTCTTCCGCCTCTTCCGGCAGGTTGAGAACGCCCTGCTTCAACTCCTGACGGGTTGCTTCCAACTCGCGGTGCACTTCGCGGGCGACGTCCCGCATGCGGGTTGCCGCTTCGCCGAACCGCTCCTGTGCTTCCGTCACGGTGCGGCTCATTTCCTTCATGATCTCGTCCTGCACGGCGCGGATGGCATCGCGGGCGCGCTGGCCTTCCATGCCTGCGGTGAGGCGCATGGATTCGAACTGCTCGGCCACCTGACGCGAGGCGGCTTCGGCAGAGGCCGAGAGCATGGTGGCGGCTTCGCGGGCCCGGTCATCGGCCGTGTCCAGCGTTTCCGTCAGCGTGCTGGTGAAGGTGCGCATCAGCGTGTCGACCGTTTCGGTCTTGGCCAGCAGCGTGTCGGCCACCTGTTCAATGGCGGTCTTGCGCTCGGCCACGCGGCCCTCGACCAGACGGTTCGTCTCCTCGAGGTGACGGGCCGCGCTGATGAGATCCTGGCTCTGCTGGTCGAAGCGGGTCGACAGGGCCTTGATGTCGGCCAGAACCGTGGTCGAGATATCCCGCAGCGCGCCGACCTGACCATCGATGAGGCCGGTGGAGGAGCTGGTTTCTGCGACGGCACGGTCCACGGCGGAGCGGAACTCGCTGGCCCGGCGGGCCAGGTTCGTTTCCACGTCCGACAGGTTCTGCCCGGCATCGGCCATCACCTGATGCAGCGTGCTGTTCGACTGGTCGAGGCGGTCCAGGATGGCCGAAACGTCGGCTTCCAGGCGCAGCTTGGTCTCTTCCAGCACGTTGACGGCACGGTTGCTACGCTCGTCGAGGCCGTTGATGATGCGGTCGCCCGCTTCCACCAGCGAACGGGTCGCCTCGAGGCCGCGCTGCGCGAAGCTCTCGGTGACGTCGCGGCCCTTGACGGAGATGGCGTCAAGGATGGCACGGTGGATCTCGGACACACGGCCGGTGAGTTCATTGGCGCGGGTTTCGATGGCGGCGACCAGATGGTTGCCGTCCTCACCCACGAGCTTGCTGAACTCGGCGCTCTGCGAGGAGAAGGCCTCGTTGAGGGCCGCAGCCTTTTCGAGCATTTCCTGTGCAACGGCATGGCCGCGCTGCGACAGCAGCTCGGCGGCCTGCTGCACGGCACCGCTGACGCGGCTGCGCACCGAATCCGCCTCGCCGGAGATGAGATTGCGCATCTCTTCCACGGTGCGGGTGAGGGTGACGCGGGCGTGCTCGCTCTCGGCGTTGAGGTTGCCGGAGATTTCCGCAATCGTGCGGGCGAGGTCGCCGCGCACCTTGTCGCTTTCGCCGGTGAGCGAGCCGGAGAATTCGGCCAGCGTGCTGACGTAGAGCGTGCGGGCCTTTTCGCTCTCCACGGCCATGGAACGGGCCGCTTCTGCAACGGCGCTGAGCACCATGTTGCGGATGCGCTCGCCTTCGCCGGAGAGGGAGCCAGTGGCAACGGTCATGGCGCCGGTGACGCTCTCGGCCGCCTTCTGGCTTTCGCCTTCCAGCACGCCGCGCACTTCACCAACTGCGGTCAGAACCATGTCGCGGATGCGCTCGCCTTCGCCCGACAGCGAACCGGTGGCCAGCGCCATGGCGCTGGTAACGGTTTCTGCCGCCCGCTGGCTTTCGCCCACCAGCACGCCGCGTGCTTCGCCCACGGCGCCCAGCACCAGCTGGCGCAGGCGGTCGCCTTCGCCGGACAGCTTGCCGGTGACGTCGGAGAAGGTCGTGCTGACCGTCTCGACGGTGCGGCTGCGCTCTTCGGAGAGGGCGGAAGCGGCCTGCGTGACGGCGTCGAGCACCATCTCGCGGACACGGGTGCTCTCGCCGCTCAGCGTCGAGGTGGCATCCTGCATGGCTTCGGTCAGAACCAGACGGGCGCGCTCGGTCTCCGACGACAGGGTGCCGGTGATGGAGGACAGGCGGTCGGTCAGCACCGTTTCCAGCTGGCTGGCGCGGCTGTCGAGGGTTTCGGCCACTTCGAAGACCTTGGCGCCCAGCGACACGTTGATTTCCGCAATCCGCTCGGAGAGGGATTCGGTCAGTTCCGCGCTCTGGCGGGCCAGAACGGAGCCTGCCTCGTCCAGACGGCTGTCGAGTGCCTGCGCCATCTCGGTCTGGCCGTCGACGAAGGCCTTGGCGATCTCGCGGGTGCGGGCAATCAGGGTTTCGCTGATCTGGCGGGCGCGGCTGTCGAGGGTCTGGTCGATCCGCTCGGTGCCGGCAATCATGCTCTGGGCGAGATGATCGGCCTTCTCGGAGATGGCTTCGGCAGCCTGATCCACGCGCTCGCCGATGAGGCGGCCCACGGTGTCGGCCTTGTCGGCGAGGGATTCGCCGGCCGTTTCCACGCGCCGTGCCAGCTCGAAGGTGATTGCGTCGGAGCGGTCGGCCAGAACGTCGGCAATGGTGCGCGACTTCTGTTCCAGCGTCTCGCTGAGCAGTTCCGTGCGGGTGCTGATCGCGTCGGACAGCATGACCGTGCGGGTTTCCAGCGCCGCCTCGAAGGCAGCCGTGCGCTGCTCCAGCGTCAGATCCAAGCTGTTGATGCGGCTGTCGAGCGAGGCATCAAGGCCGCTGGCGCGGATTTCGAAGGTCTGGTCCAGACGGTGGATGCTGTCACCCAGCGCCGTGTCCAGCGTGGTGATGCGGCTGTCGAAGGTCTGGTCCAGACGGCCAAGGCGGCTGTCGAGGGCAGCGTCAAGGCTGCTGGCCCGGGCTTCGAAGGTCTGGTCAAAGCGGTTGATGTTGTCGCTGAGGGTCGTCTCCAGCCCGCCGATGCGTGCATCGAAGGTCTGGTCGATGCGGCTGATGCGGCTGTCGAGTGCCAGGTCAAGCCCGCCAACGCGGTGCTCGAAGGTCTGGTCGAGGGTTTCCAGACGGCTGTCGAGCGTCTGCGCCAGCACGGTGGAGCGGCTGTCGAAGCTTTCGACCAGCTGCGAGCCGCGCTCGGTGACGATCTTTTCCAGCTCGGTGAGGTGGGTCGCAAGACCTTCCTGCAGGGCCTGGCCGCGCAGTTCCATGGTCTCGGCGATGCGGTCGCCCACGGAGCCGATGTCGGCGCTGACGCGCTCGCCGCGGGTGCCGATGAGGCGGGCGAGTTCGGTGCCGGTTTCGGCCAGCTTCTGGGCAAGTTCGGTGGTGCGCTGGCCGAGCGAGCTGGAGATTTCCGAGGAAGCTGCCTGCAGCGTCTCGCGGAAGCCGATGGTCTGGCTCTCGATGAGCAGGGCCATTTCGGTGCCGCGGGCGCCAAGGCGGGTGTCGAGTTCGGCGCCATGCACGGTGATGGCCGTCTCGATGCGCTCGCTGATGGAGCCAAGGCGGTCCGCCAGGTCGCCGCCGCGGCCGGTGATGGTCTCGGCGAGGCTGGAGGAGGTTGCATCGAGCTTGGAGGCGATTTCGCCGCCGCGCAGGGACAGGTCCACAACGATGGATTCGCCGGTGCCGCGCAGGATCTCTGCGACCTCGGAGCTGCGCTCTGCGAGGGTTTCGACGATCTCGGCGCCCTTGAAGGAGATGGCGTCGGTAACGGCCTGGCCACGCTCGGTGATGCTGCTGACCACGCGCTCGCCGGTGTCGCTGAGCGAAGCATCCAGCTGCGACACGCGGGTGTCGACGGTGGTGATCAGCTCATCGGTCCGGGCGGAGATGGTGTCGATCAGGCGGCCCGAGGTGAGGGACAGGGTTGCGTTGATCTCGTCACCGCGCAGGGCAATGGTCTCGCCGACGGAATTGCCGGTACGCTCCAGCGCCTCGGTGAATTCCTGCGTGCGCAGGGTGAGGGTGGTGGTGATTTCGCCGCCGCGCACATCCAGCGTCTCGACGAAGTTGCTGGCCGTTTCGGCAAAGCGGTCGTTGACCTCCTTGCCGCGGGTGGTCAGCGTCTCCCACATGTCATTGCCGGTGCGCGACAGGTTGTCGACCAGTTCGCTGCCCGAAGAGGTGAGGCGGGCCACATAGTCGCCGGCGCGGTCGGTGAGGGCGTCGACCAGTTCGGAACCGGAGGCATTGAGCGAGGAGCTGAGCGCGTCGATGCGGCTGTCGACGGAGCTGGTCAGCTCGTTGATGCGGTCTTCCACGGCGCCCACCAGACGGGAGGTGGCCGTCTCGACGGTGCGGGCGATTTCCTCGGAGGTGGCGGACAGCTGGCCGGCAAAGCTTTCGTGAGCGCCGGAAATGGAATCGCGCACCCGGTCGGCATTGGCGAGGATGGCCTCGCGCTGGCTGACCAGTTCCTCGATGAGGGCGCGGATCTTCAGCTCATTGTCGTTATAGGAGCGCTCGAGCGAGGAGACTTCGTTATGGACGAGGACTTCCAGCTCGCTGGCGCGGGCAATGGCCCGCTCGATGCCGTCGCCCATCGCAGCGACTTCGCGGCGGATGGCCTGACCGACGGACAGAACCGATTCCTTGGCCATGTCTTCCGGCTCTGCGAGGCGCAGGGCCACTTCCGTCATGCCACGGGCGACGATGCGCATTTCCTGCGCACGCCAGATCATCATGGCCATGACCCAGAAGAACAGGACCGGTACGGCGATGGCAACGCCGGCAAGCACCAGGCCGGGGGCTGCGGAAAGGCCCGCGCCGCTGGACAGGGCTTCGATCTGCGTGCCGAAGCTGGAGATGGTGAGGATCGACCCGATGGCGCCCCAGACCACGCTCAGCACCAGCGCCACCCAGAAGGGGGCAGCCGAGGGCCGGCGCTGCAGGGCGAAGATCAGGTTGCCGATGGTGCGGCGGTCGTCGTTGGCCGCAGGCGGGCGTCCGCCGCGTCCCCGGCCCCGGCGCCCTTCGGTGGACGCCGTGCTGTCTGCTGCATCGGCAGATCCGCTGCCCGGTCTTTCCGCGCGTGCCGCTTCGCCAAGGGCCGCACGGGCCCCGTCTTCGCTGCCCGCTGCCGTTGCGGGGCCGCCGAAGTCGAGCTTCAGCGCCTCTTCAACTGCCGACAGTGCCGCTTCCGCCGGGTCTTTCACCTTCGGGGGATTTGCCATCTGGATCGCCTCACATCCGAACTCATTACAAATCGGAGGCCTGAGCCACCGAGCACTTTTTCCCGCGCCGTTCCGGGTCTGCCTCCGCCTCGATTCTGACGCAGAAACCGTCCGCCGCTTGGACATGGCAGGGCGGGGTGCCGCCGCATCGGCTGCCTGACGCTGAGTCAGGCGGCCTTTTCCCCATCTTGCCGCATCAGACAACGTAATGGCACAATCTGCGTTAAGGAACAAGAAACGCCATTGTGAGTCAGCCTGCCGGAGGTGGTGAAGCCATGAGTCAACGCAACGTAAGATCGTCCTCCGGCGGCCCCGCAGACAGCGCCGGACCTGAGGCAGCTGGTGCGAAAAAGCCCTCTGCGGCACAGCTCAAGTGGCTTGCCAGAGGCTTGGCGCAGGCCGGTGGAAAACTTCCACTTTTTGACGATGAGGGGCGCACCATTCCCCCTGCTACGATCCGCGCCTGCATGGCCGCAGGCTGGGCAGAGCCTTGGTTTTCCAACCCAATCAAGCCGGACTGGCTCGTCTGCCGCCTGACGGAGGCAGGACGCAAGGCCGTCCTCGCCGCTTCCGGGAAATAGCCCCTGCAGGGCAGCAGCGCCTGCCATTTCACGTCAGCTGCGTGTGCGAAGCGCAGGGTGGGGGAGGCTTGCCTGCGCGAATATCTAAAATTCCTTTATTCGTGTTAACCAAAGATTCACTTTGTTGCGCAGAGAGGCGGATTGGCAACGGTTTGAGCTGGGGATCTTAACCTCACCTTTGCGGACAGGCGGGCATTCATTCGGGTAACAAAACCTGAGGAAGCCGGGCCGAGCCCCGGCCTGTGTTCATGAGTAACGGGGTGGCTGGGATGGCGAATATGGCCAGCAAGGGCAGCACGGACCGCTTTGTCCGTCACGGGGGGCATGCCCCGATCGATCTTGCGCAGCTTGCAACGAACACCCTTGGCAACCGGGAACTCCAGCAGGAGGTTCTCAAGCTTTTCCTTGCCCGCTCGAAGACGCTGATCAGCGAACTCTCCGCCGCCGATGACCGCCAGCACCAGGCCGATCTGGTGCACAGTCTCAAGGGTTCGGCGCGCGGCATCGGGGCGCTGCGCCTGGCCGATGTCTGCGACACGGTGGAAGAGGAACTGCGGGAGGGGAGTTCCCCTGCCTTCCTGACGCTCGTCAGCCTCGTGGGCGAGACGAACGATTTCATCCGCGAACTGATCGAGGGCTGATCCTGCCCTTTTGCCGCGTGTGCGGTTCTTGACCTTTGCGTCCGAACCTTTATGTCGTGTGGATCAATCTTCCCCCCGCAGGATGGACGCGATCATCATGCCGAAAATCACATTCATCACCGCTGACGGTGCCCGTCACGATGTGGAGGCCGCCAGCGGCGCCACCGTCATGGAAAGCGCCATCAAGCACATGGTCCCCGGCATCGAGGCCGAATGCGGCGGCGCCTGCGCCTGCGCCACCTGCCATGTCTATGTGGACGAGGAGTGGTCCGCCCGCGCCGGTTCCCCGGACCCGATGGAAGAGGACATGCTGGATTTCGCCTATGACGTGAAGCCCAACTCGCGCCTGTCCTGCCAGATCAAGATGAGCGATGAGCTGGACGGCATCGTGGTGCATGTGCCGGAGCGGCAGGCCTGAGGCCTGCCCGGAAACAGGGATGCTGCGGCAGGCCTGAAGCCTGCCGTTTTGTTTATGTCCTTCAGCCTTTCCATCGTCATCCCGGACGCGCTCCGCGCGATCCGGGACCGGTGAGCCAAGGCCTTTCGGCTCTGCCATCGCTTCCAATCAACAGTCGCCCCGGCTCACCGGTCCCGGATCTCCGCTTCGCTGCGTCCGGGATGACGATGGAGGGGGAACGGTTTGGCGGCCTGACCAGCTCCCGGCCCCAAGTAGCCCTCACTCCGCCGGGCGGAGCGTGCGCCGCCAGGGGAGGTCGACCTCGTTGCCGGTGTCCGGGTTGAGCGGAATGAGGCGGGAGAGGGCAAGGCTGGTCAGCGCCATGGCGGCGCCCGCCAGAAACACCGCCGCCGGAGACACCAGCCACAGCAGGCCGAAGACCACCGGAATGAAAACCGCAGCGATGTGGTTGATGGTAAAGGCAACGCCTGCGGTGGGGGCGATGTCGGCCGGGTCGGCGATCTTCTGGAAATAGGTGCGCATGGCAATGGCGATGGCGAAGAACATGTGATCGATCACATAAAGCGCCGCAGCCGCATGGGCGTTGGTGACGAAGGCATAGCCCACGAAGACGCAGAAGAGGCCGGAATATTCGATGGCCAGAGACCGGCGCTCGCCGATGCGCACGATCATCGATCCGATCTTCGGGGCAATCAGCATGTTGATGAGGCCGTTGATCAGGAAAAGACCGGCCACCTCATGCACGTCATAGCCGAAGCGCTCGACCATCAGGAAACCGGCAAATACCGTGAAGATCTGCCGCCGCGCACCGGCCATGAAGGTGAGGGCGTAATAAAGCCAGTAGCGCTTGCGCAGCACCAGCTTCTTGTGCTGGGGCACGCCTTCGCGGAAACGCGGGAAGATGATGAGCAGCGCGGCCAGAGCCACGAAGGTGGTGAGGCCTGAGATGAGAAAGACGGTGGTGAAGCTGAGATCAAACGCCTTCCAGCCGACGAGGATCAGCGAATAGGCGATCAGCTGGGCGAAGGCACCCACGGCCAGGATCTTGCCCATGCCCGCTGCCGCCGTTGCCTTGGGCAGCCATTGCAGCGACAGGGACTGGGCCATGGTCTCATAATAATGAAAGCCCACCGACATGATGAAGGTTGTCAGGTAGAAGCCCATGGCTGAGGGGAAGTAACCCGTCGCCGCGACGCCGAGCCCGAGCAACGCGAGGGAGACATAGGCCAGCGTCTGCTCGCGCATGACCAGGAGCAGATAGACGGCAGTGAAGGCGAGAAAGCCGGGAATCTCGCGGATCGACTGCTGGATGCCGATCTCGCGGCCGGTGAATTCCAGCTCGTGCACGGCGAAATTGTTGACGAGGTTCCACCATCCGGCAAAGGACAGCTGCATCGCCCCGGCCATGAGCATCAGCAGCATCAGCGGCGAGCGCCAGCCTGTTGCGGTCATCGGGTCTGCGGTTTTCGTGAAGAAGCTCATGATCGGCCATGCCAGAATGGGAAGGATATCTTGCGCCCGTCTTCAGCGGCGGGGCAGTGGTTCTTACAAGGCACAGATCCGGCGCTCTTGCGCAAGGTCAGCAAAGGCTGGAACCATGTATTCGGCAAAATGAGCCGGCTTGCCCGGTTTTGCCGTCTGCGGGCAGCATTTCATCGAAAAGCCGCAAAAATTCTTGATCTTTCTCAACGCAGGAAGTCGAGCCGGGAGGCAAGCTTCTCTTGGCTCAATGATATGCAAAGAGGAGACGTGCCATGTTCGACACCATTCTGGTCCCGGTGGATCCGGCTGAACCGAAGTTTTCCGCCCCGGCCCTGGAGGCTGCAGCACGCTTTGCCAATGACTATGGCAGCAAGGTCCGTCTCGTCGCGGTTCTGGCGCAGACGCAAGGTTTCATTGCCAGCTACCTGCCGGAAGATTTCGAGAGCAAGGCCATGGGCGAAACCCGTGCCATGCTGGAAGACCTGGCCAAGGGCATGGGACTGGCGGACGGGCGTGTCTCGGGCGTGGTGCGCAGCGGCAGCGTCTATCACGAGATCATCGAGGAAGCGCGCTTCATCAAGGCGGGCCTCATCGTGATGGAATCCCACCGCCCGGGCCTTGCCACCTATCTCATCGGCTCCAACGCCGCCCACGTTGTCCGGCACGCCCCCTGCTCGGTGCTGGTGCTGCGTCCGGAGAAGTGAGGTTTCAGCCGTGATGGGGCGTTTTCCGGGTTTGCCGGAAGGCGCCCCTACCGCGCCAGATCGCGCATGGCATCCGTCAGGCCTTCGAGGGTCATGGGATACATGCGCCCGCCCATCAGTTCGCGCATCATGCGGATGGAATGGGTGTAGTCCCAGTGGGCTTCCGGCACCGGGTTGAGCCAGGCGGCGCGGCCATAGAGGCTGGTGATCCGCTGCATCCAGACGGCGCCGGCCTCTTCGTTCCAGTGCTCCACCGACCCGCCCGGATAGGCGATTTCATAGGGGCTCATCGAGGCATCGCCGACGAAGATCACCTTGTAATCCGCCGGGTACTTGTGCAGCACGTCCATGGTGGGCATGCGCTCGGAATGGCGGCGGCGGTTTTCCTTCCACACATGCTCATAGAGGCAATTGTGGAAGTAGAAATGCTCCATCACCTTGAATTCTGACCGGGCAGCGGAAAACAGCTCCTCGCAGACGCGGATGTGGTCGTCCATCGAGCCGCCGATGTCGAAGAACAGCAGCACCTTCACCGCGTTGCGCCGTTCGGGCCGCATCTTCACGTCGAGCAGGCCCTTGTGGGCGGTGGCGCGGATGGTGCCGTCGAGATCCAGCTCGTCGGCTGCGCCCGTGCGGGCGAAGCGGCGCAGGCGTTTCAGCGCCACCTTGATGTTGCGGGTGCCCAGTTCAACCGTATCGTCGAGGTCCTTGAACTCGCGCTTGTCCCAGACCTTGACGGCCCGCCGGTGGCGGCTTTCTGCCTGGCCGATGCGGATGCCTTCCGGATTGTAGCCATAGGCGCCGAAGGGGGAGGTGCCGGCCGTGCCGATCCACTTGTTGCCGCCCTGATGGCGCTCCTTCTGCTCTTCCAGCCGCTGCTTCAGCGTCTCCATCAGCTTGTCGAAGCCGCCGAGACTTTCGATCAGCGCCTTTTCCTCTTCGGTGAGGTGCTTTTCGGCGAGCTTGCGCAGCCACTCCTCGGGGATCTCCGCCTGCGGAGCGTCGGAGAGGAGGTCGAGGCCCTTGAAGACCTGCGAGAAGATCCGGTCGAAGCGGTCGAGATTGCTCTCGTCCTTCACCAGCGCAGTACGGGCGAGATAATAGAAATCCTCCACCCGCCGCCCGGCCAGATCCAGCTCCAGCGCACGCATCAGGTCGAGATATTCCCGCAAGGAGACCGGCACCCCGGCGCTTTTCAGCTCTGAGAAGAACGTGATGAACATGGCCGGAGGTTAGGCCTGTCCATCACGCCTGTCGAGATTGCTTTTGGCATAGCCCGTGCGGCGCTTGGGCAATTTCAAGGCGCGATGCATCAGCATCGAAAGCCTTGGCATTACCCGCCCGGCTTCATCTCCGGGTGCAATGTCTTGCCGAGAATGTGGGTGTCGTGGCTGATGACGTGATGGGCGGCGCCGACGATCAGAGGGTCCGGCACGCCAACGAGGTGGGTGTCCTTGTCCGGATAGGGCAGGGAGTGGAGGAAATGCTCCATGCAGTTCAGCCGGGCGCGTTTCTTGTCGTCGGACTTGACGATGGTCCAGGGGGCGTCGGCGGTGTCGGTGTAGAAGAACATCGCCTCCTTGGCCTCGGTGTAGTCGTCCCACTTGTCAAGCGAGGCAATGTCGATGGGGGAGAGCTTCCACTGTTTCAGCGGATCGGTCTGGCGCTCCATGAAGCGGCGGCGCTGTTCTTCGCGGCTGACGGAGAACCAGTATTTGAACAGGCGGATGCCGTCGCGCACCATCATGCGCTCGATCTCCGGGCACTGGCGCATGAATTCCAGATACTGGCTGGCGCTGCAAAAGCCCATGACGCGTTCAACGCCCGCCCGGTTGTACCAGGAGCGGTCGAACAACACCATTTCGCCGCCGGAGGGCAGGTGATTGATGTAGCGCTGGAAATACCATTGCGAGGCCTCCTGCTCGGTCGGCTTCTGCAGGGCAACGACGGTGGCGCCGCGCGGGTTCAGGTGTTCCATGAAGCGCTTGATCGTGCCGCCCTTGCCGGCAGCATCGCGGCCCTCGAACAGGATGACGACACGCTGGCCGGTTTCCTTGATCCAGCGCTGCGCCTTCAGCAGTTCGGCCTGAAGCTTTGCCTTGCGCTGCTCGTAAGGGGCGCGGCGCATCGGCGTGGCATAGGGGTATTTGCCGCTTTCAAACAGCTCATGAATGGCTGCCGGATCATGGCGCATTTCGGCGAGCGTCTTGCGCGGTGCGGCGGCAACGGGAGCGATGGCCGGTTCAGGGGCTGCTTCGGGTGCTGCCACAGGCTCGGTGCCCGGCTGCGGTGCCGTCACCGCTTCCGCCGGTGTCTCTGCAACGCCGGAAGGCGTTGCCTCGGCCTCAGCACTGTCTGCAGTCACCGGGAGAACTGCATCCGCGGCAGGTGCCGGGCGGGTGCCGCGCGGCTTGCGGGTTACAGTGCGATCGTCCATGGGCTTGCCTCCTCAGCCATTTCAACCGATGCAGGCTAACAGAAACATCAAGTGCTGCCTTGACCGGGATCAAGGGAAAAGTGCAAGTCCGTTCAAGGGCGGGTTGCCAAACCGCTCATTCCGCCTTGCCGTCTTTCACGTCCGCGCTGCTGCGGGTCAGTTCGGACAGGAAATCCGAAATGCGCGGGCCGCGCTGGCCGATGAAGGGGGCGGGGCGGCAAACATCCGTTGCCGCAACGCCGATGCGGGCGGTCAGCAGGCCGTTGATGACACCTTCCCCCAGCCGAGCCGAGAGCTTGGCGGCGAGGCCATGGCCCAGCACCTGCGAGACGAGGCTGTCGCCTGCCGCCATGCCGCCGGTGACGGCCAGATGCGTGCCCACCTGCCGGGCGAGGCGCAGGAAGCCGGCGGTGCCGGGCCGCCCGCCATAAAGCGCCGAGAGGCGGCGGATGATGCGGATGTTTTCCGACAGCACCACGACGAGATCAAGCGCGGCCCGCGGGCTGACGGCGGTGATGACGGAG
The DNA here is from genome assembly GCF_054073275.1 of Pannonibacter sp. Q-1. Classification (NCBI taxonomy): domain Bacteria; kingdom Pseudomonadati; phylum Pseudomonadota; class Alphaproteobacteria; order Hyphomicrobiales; family Stappiaceae; genus Pannonibacter; species Pannonibacter sp. Q-1. The sequence goes on along the minus strand of NZ_JBSXNB010000004.1, from coordinate 700,073 downwards.
ACGCGCTTGGCGCTGTCACTGACGATGCGCCGGGCGGCGGCATCCAGCGGCGCCAGGATCTCGCGTTCGGCCAGCACCACCAGGTCGCGCCCGTCGATGACTTCGGCCATATGCGCCTTGAGCGCGGCGCGGCCACGGGCTGTCTCCGGCCTATCCTTGTAGAGTTCGATCAGATCCGTCAGCGCGGCGCGGGCAGCTTTGGCGTCATCCGCCTCTGCTGCATCGGCCAGCGCCTGCCGCAGGTGGGTGATGCGGGACAGGCGCATCAGGCCGAAGACCTCCCGCACCGCCAGTCCGAGGAAACCGAGAACAGCCAGCACGGTGAGGGCAAGGCCCATCCAGCCCAGCCAGTCGGTGCGCGCGAAGAGGTCACGGATCAGCGCATCCACCGAGAGGCCGAGGGCCAGCATGGCAAGGCCGAAAAGGCCACCTGCCAGCCAGCGGCCAAAGCGCAAGGGAGCGGAGCGCGGTTCGGCGGGCAGAAGGGCATCTTCCTCCGGCTCACCGCTGGGCACGATGCGGGCCTCGTTGCGCAAGGGCGCGCCGAGCGAGCCATCGTCGAAGCGCACCCGCTCGTCATCGAGGCGGAAGGCCGTGGGGCGGCGGGGCTTGCGGGTCTCCTCGCTCATGCGATGCGGTCTCCGATCAGGAAGTTGAGCGCCCGGTCCAGCCGGATGTGGGGCAGGGACAGCGTCAGCCCTTCGGCGGTCCGCTCCAGATGCGGCGGGCGGAAGCGCACGAAGCGCAGGCCGTCTTCATGTGAAGAATCAAGGCGTGCATGTGCTTCACGTTCTGATTCAGATTCAAGGCTCTGAACTCTCGCAGAATTTGATTCAAGCGATTGGAAAAGTGATTCCGGATCTGATGGTAAGTCCCCGGGAAACATGGCGATTTCGGTTTTCCCGTCGAAGCTGTCACCGTTGACGCGCTCGCCCGGAAGCGGGGTGCCGAGGATGGCCGGAAGCTCTTCGCCGGCGTGTCGGACGGTGGCCTCGCGGGTGGCACGGACGGCGGCGAGTGCCAGGACATCCACCTCTGCGCCGCTGAATTCGGCATGCTCGATGCCCCGCGTCACCAGCCGTTTCAGGATGGCTTCCAGCCGGTCATGATCGTCCCGGTGCAGGTGGTCGGCCTTGGTGGCGGCAAAGAGGATGCGGTCGATCCGGCGGGTCAGGATCGAGGCCAGCCAGCTTGCCTTGCCGGGACGGAAAGAGGTGAGGACCTGCCCCAGCGCCGTCTCCAGATCGCGCAGGGCATCAGGTCCGGCGTTCAGCGCCTGCAGCGCATCCACCAGCACGATCTGCCGGTCGAGCCGGGCGAAGTGCTCGCGGAAGAAGGGCCGCACCACATGCTTGCGGTAGGCCTCGTAGCGCCGTTCCATCATGGCCCAGAGCGAGCCTGCCGGTGCCTGTCCGCTCTCCGGCAGGGCCAGCGGGGCGAAGGTGAGGGCGGGGGAGCCGTCAAGATCGCCCGGCATCAGGAAGCGGCCCGGAGGCAGCATGGAGAGGGCATGTTCTTCTGCCCGGCAGCCGGCGAGATAGGCGGTAAAGGCCTTGGCCAGCGCCCGCGCATCCGTTTCGCTTTCAGGGGCAGCAGGGTGGTGCCGTGCCAGCTCCGAGAGATAAGGCAAGGCCACGGACGCACGGGCAGGCGAGCGGGCCAGCGTCATCGCTTCGGCACTGAACTGACGGTAGTCCTTCGTCAGCAGCGGCAGGTCCAGCAGCCATTCGCCGGGATAGTCGATGATGTCGAGATGCAGCTTGCCGCGCCCGAGCTTGCGGGTGAGGAAGGAGGCCGATTCATATTCGATGGTCAGCCGCAGTTCCGACACCTGCCGGGTGGACTGGGGCCAGATCCGCTCCTTCACCAGCGCGTCCACATGCGCCTCATAGTCGAAGCGCGGCACGGCATCGTCCGGCTGCGGCTGCAGCGACACGCGGGTGATGCGCCGCCCGGCTGCGGCATCGAACAGCGGCAGGCGCCCGCCATGCAGCAGATTATGGACGAGGGCGGTGATGAACACGGTCTTGCCGGCCCTTGCAAGGCCGGTGACGCCCAGCCGCAAGGTGGGCACGCCAAGACCGGATGCGCTTTCGGCCAGGTTCTCAAGCGCCAGCAGCGCCTCATCGGCAAGGGAAGAGAGTTTCATGTCTGTCCTGTGTCTCCGGCCTTCATATGGGAAGGCCGGATCCCTTGCGCAAATGCGCCGGAGAGCGGATCACTCCGGCAGAAGGCGAGGCTGGATGAAATGCTGCAGCGTGCAGCTCAGCGGCAGCAGGCCGGACCAGGAGGGGGAAGGGCTTTCCAGCACCGCCAGGGCGCCGGTCGGGAACTTGGTTTCCAGTGCCGCCCAGCCCACGCCGGAGCCGGGAATGGCCAGCTCGCAGGCCGTGTCATGGGTGGCCGGATTGTGGGCGATCAGCATCAGGGTTTCCGCCTCGCCGCCCTCATCACGCAGGAAGCTGATGTAGTCGCTCTCGCTGGCCTCATAGATGCGCCGGGTCAGACGGATTTCCGTCTCATGACCCAATACAGGCAGCAGGGCCGCCAGCGTCATGCGGGTGCGCAGGGCGGTGGAGCAGAGAATGAGATCCGGCTTGAGGCCTTCTTCTGCAATCCAGCGTGCCATCCGCCGTGCGGCATCCTCGCCCCGCGCATTGAGCGGGCGGTCATGGTCATGAAGCCCCGATGTGCTCCAGTCGGATTTGGCGTGGCGCAGAAGCAGCAGTCGCGGCAAGGGCGTGTCTCCGGTTGGCATTTGTCGCAGCCATCCTGAGGGGTGCGGCGTCCTCTGGCAAGGCAGCCCTGTGGTTCCACGTAGGAAATCAGTTCTGTGCCTTCAGCATCTCCACCACCGCATTGAAGGCGGGCTCGACGGCTTGCTCGTGGAAGGGCAGGGAGTAATGGATCCAGACGGTGTAGTCCGCATGCTTACCGGACATGGGCCACAAGGTCTCGCACAGCATGCGGCTCTGGTCGCCGCCCGTGGTGAAAGTGATGCCGCTGGCGGCGATGCCGGAGAGATCAAGCTCCTTGTAGCCCGCCGCCTGATACCCGGTTTTGAACTTGCCTGCCTCGCGCCGTGCCGTGCCTTGCTGAAAGGCGCTGATCACCACCTGAATGCCGCCTGTTTCGTCTACATAGATGCAGCTGGCAACACGGGTGTCGAGGGTGGGCATCACCTTGGAGCGCGTCAGCCCGCCGACCTCGTTGGGGCACCGGAAACCGGTGAAATGGCGCATGCCCTGCGCGTCGTTGATCCAGCCGGCCTCGTATTCGTTCTGCACGGACGGCGCCGCGATCTGGGCAGAGGCAGGCAGGACGGCCGGGGCAAAAGCCAGCGCGGCAGAAATTGCCGCCACGCGGTGCCATCTCGTCAGAGCCGTCCTGAAGGTCATCTCAGCGCTGCTCCCGCCGGGCCATGAAGGCCAGCCGCTCGAACAGATGCACGTCCTGCTCGTTCTTGAGCAGGGCGCCATGCAGCGGCGGGACAAGCTTGCGCGGATCGCGTTCGCGCAGCGCGTCAGCATCGATATCCTCATTGAGCAGCAGCTTGATCCAGTCGATCAGCTCGGAGGTTGAGGGCTTCTTCTTCAGGCCCGCCACGTCGCGGATGTCATAGAAGAGGTTCAGCGCCTCGCGCAGCAGCTTGTCCTTGAGGCCAGGGAAATGCACGGCAACGATTTCCGCCATGGTCTCCCGGTCCGGGAAGCGGATGTAGTGGAAGAAGCAGCGTCGCAGGAAGGCGTCCGGCAGATCCTTCTCGTTGTTGGAGGTGATGATCACCACGGGCCGCTGGCGGGCCTTCACCATTTCGCCGGTCTCGTAGACGAAGAACTCCATCCGGTCGAGTTCCTGCAGGAGGTCATTGGGGAACTCGATGTCGGCCTTGTCGATCTCGTCGATGAGCAGCACCGGCTTCACCGGGCTTTCAAAGGCCTCCCAGAGCTTGCCCTTGCGGATGTAATTGCGGATGTCGCGCACCCGCTCATCGCCCAGCTGGCTGTCGCGCAGGCGGGAGACGGCGTCATATTCGTAAAGGCCCTGCTGCGCCTTGGTGGTGGACTTGACGTGCCATTCCAGCAGCGGCGCACCAAGAGCTCTGGCGACTTCATGGGCGAGCACGGTCTTGCCCGTGCCCGGTTCCCCCTTCACCAGCAGCGGCCGCTCCAGCGCCACCGCCGCATTGACCGCAACCCGCAGGTCGTCCGTGGCGATGTAATCCCGTGTTCCCTCAAAGCGCATGCGTGCCTCGCAAACTGACTGTTGCGGGCAGAGTAGGGGGGCGCCCGTCCCCATGCAAGCCTTGCCGGGCAGGGACGGAATTGCCGGTTGCGCCCGGCAGTTTCTTCCCTCACCGGCAGGAAAGTTCCGGCAACTTTCTATTCTGGAAACAGCGGTCAGAAAAAATATGAAATAAAAACAGTGACTTATGTTTCTGACTGGAAATGGCACGGCCTTTGCCAAGTCAGGGCAGGAAAAACCTTCGGGTTCCAGTGCTGACGAGGATTCATCATGGGTATTTACGGGGCTATCAACGCAGCAATCTCCGGGCTGGCGGCGCAGTCAAGGGCGCTTGAGAACATCTCCGGCAACGTTGCCAACTCTCAGACCGTGGGCTTCAAGCGCCTCGACACCACCTTCTCGGAGATGGTTGCCGGCGGTGGTGGCGGTACCCAGGCCAAGCAGCAGAGCGGCACCACCGCAGCCACCTCGCGTGCCACCAACACGGTGGCTGGCCCGATCGTGCAGGCTCAGGTCGATACCTATATGGCGATCAACGGCCCCGGCTATTTCGTGGTGACCCAGGCTTCCGATGTGGTGGATGGCAAGACCACTTTTGCCGACACCCAGTACTACACCCGCGCCGGTGACTTCGAGCGGGATCAGTCTGGCTACCTCGTCAACAGCTCGGGCTACTACCTGAAGGGCTTCCCGCTGGATCCGCTGACGGGCAACGCCATCGGTGATGCGCCTTCGGTGATCCAGATTGATGACAAGCCGATGCCGTCGAAGGCAACGACGGAGATGACCTATCAGGCCAACCTGCCGACCTTCCCCAAGACAAACCGTGCGGTCGCTGCCGGTAACACCCCGGGCAGCCAGTACCTCCAGACGGGCGGCTCCACGTCGATCACGACCACGTCCGACATCACCGTGGCGGATCAGCAGGCCTTCGTGGACTCCTCCATCTCCGGCGGCTCCAAGACCGTCTATGATGCAAACGGTGCCCCGGTGAGCGTGTCGCTCCGCTGGGCGCAGACTTCGGCGAACACCTGGAACCTTTACTACAACACCGGCGAAACCGCCCCTGCGACGGCGACCGCCTGGAGCCTCGTCGGTGAGGTTGACTTCACCGCTTCGGGCGTCATGAACACCTTGACACCTTCTGCCCCGAACACGGCATCGGCGACCAGCTTCACCATCGACAACCTTACCGTTGGCGGCGTGAATGCGGGGAACGTGGAACTGTCCTTCGACAATGGCTCGCTGACCCAGTTCAACGATGACGCCGGTATCGTCAGCAGCCTTGATATCCAGCAGAACGGCTATCCGGCCGGTCAGGTTGTCAGCCTGTCGATCGATGAGGCCGGCCGGATCACCGCGTCCTACTCGAACAATCAGCAGCGCGCGGTCTACGAGATTCCGATTGCGACCTTCCAGGCCGAGCAGAATCTGCGCCGCGTCGACGGTGCAGCCTTCGCGGCCACGCCGACGTCCGGCGAGCCGAAATTCGGCGAAGGCGGTGCAGTTCTCGCCAATAACCTCGAATCTTCGAACTCGGACATCGCGACCGAGTTTTCCAAGCTGATCATCACCCAGCAGGCCTATTCGGCCAACTCCAAGGTCATCACCTCCTCGGACAAGATGCTGACGGATGCTCTCAACATGATCCGCTGATCAGGCTGACTGATCGTGCAGGCGGCGCCCAGGAAGGTGCGCCGCCGCTTCCAAAGGACTTCGGAGGCGTGAAATGGGTCTGACTTCGGCGCTGAATACGGCATTGTTCGGTCTGAACTACAATCAGAAGCAGATCGACCTGACTGCGGCCAATGTGGCCAATGCCAAGACCGAAGGCTACACGGCCAAGCGGATCACGGCCAATGTCTACTTTGACAAGAATGGCAATGTCTCCGGCATCCTGTCGAGTGACATCACGCGCCAAGTCAATGAATCCATCCAGATGGCCTATTGGAACAGCCGTGCAGATACGGCCTATTCCACCACCAAGGCCAGTTACACAGACCGGATGGATGCCACGCTCGGCACACTTGCGGATGCAGGGTCTCTGCCTTCGCTGATGTCCAGGCTCAACACGTCTCTGGCTGCTCTTGTTACGTCTCCCGACAGCTATGCCGCCCGGCAGGAGGTTCTCAGCACCGCCAACCTTATGGCCAAGGAGCTGAACTCGACCTATCGCGTCTTCGAGGACATGCGCAAGGAGGCAGACCGGACCATTGCCTCTCAGGTGGGCGAGGTCAATCAGCTGCTGAAGCAGCTGCAGGACATTGAAGCCAAGATCTCCAGGTCCCAGACCGCGGGTGTTTCCGAGGTTTCCCTGCTGGATGAACGCGACCGGTATCTGGAGCAGCTGAGCGGCTACCTGGATATCCGGATCAGCAAGGGCGACAACAACACGGTCAACATCACCACGAACAACGGCGAGTCGCTGTTTGTGGATGGCAAGGCCTCGACGCTGAGCTTCACGCCGGCCAGCACTCTTCTGCCTGGACAGTCCGGCAACCAGATCACCTTGAGAGCTCCCGGTGGCCTTACGCAGGACCTGTCCAGAACGTCCAGCTCCGGCTCGCTGATGGCGCTCGTCGATTTGCGCGACAACACGCTTGTCGAGGCACAGGCGCAGCTGGATGAGATTGCCTCGCAGCTGTCACTTGCATTTTCCAACGTGGATGTGGCCGGCACTGCGACCACTGTCGCCCCCGAAAGCGGGTTCACGCTTGACGTTTCGGCCCTTCAGCCCGGCAACACGGTGTCTCTCAGCTACCGGGACTCTGGCGGTGTTCAGCGCAATGTGACCTTCGTTGCTGTCCAGGATCCGGCGCTGCTGCCGCTGGATCCCAACGTCACGGCCGATCCTTCCGACACGGTTTTCGGCATCGACATTTCGAGCGGTGATCCTGCCAACTACATCACCCAGATGATTGCAGCGCTCGGCGCGACGGATCTGGATGTCGCCAACAATGGCTCGGACCAGCTGCGCATTCTGGGCGACACGGGGACCAACACCTCCGTAACGTCGCTGAAGGCGAATGTGACTGTCACCGGCAGTTCCAATCAGGGACTGGGCCTTGCGCTCTTTACAGATGGCAGGGCAGGCGAGGCGCTTTACACCGGTGCCCTGGAGTCCGGCGGGCAAAAGACCGGCTATGCCCGATCGATCATGCTCAATTCGGAGCTGCCCAAGGACGCTTCCAAGCTGGTGATCTATGAGACCACGCCGGTCAGCAACTCCGAAAAGGACAGCAGCCGTCCGCAGTTTCTGGCCGATGCGATCAGCAAGACGAACTTCTTCTTCTCCTCGTCGACCGGACTGGGCACCGAGGGCTCGCCGTTCCGCGGGTCGGTCTCCGATTTCGTCAATCAGGTTGTCGCCTATCAGGGCGAGCAGGCCCAGACCAGCAAGCAGGCCGCCGCATCCCACACGGCTCTGACCCAGAACCTGGCGATCCGGCATGAGGAAGAATATTCGGTCGATGTCGATGCAGAGCTTGGGTTCCTGATCCAGCTGCAGAATGCCTACACGTCGAATGCCCGGGTGCTCAAGGCGGCCCGGGAGATGTTTGAAACGCTGTTGAACTCGGTCTAAGGGGCAGGCAATGGGTATCAGTACGATCACCACATCCAGAGGCTACCTGACGCAGCAGCTTAACAGCCTGAGTTCAGCGCTGACGGAAAAGACATCCCAGCTTGCGTCCGGCAAGGTGTCCACCACCTATGGCGGCGTCGGCAGTCAACGCCTCTTGAGCATGGAGTTGAAGCAGAAGGCACAACGGATCGAAGCCTATGAGGAAACGATCACCATGAGCCGGCTTCACATCAAGACGCTCAATCTCAATCTTCAGCGGCTGGAAGCGCTGCGGATCGAGAGCAAGGCGACGATGGATCTGAACAACTTTCAGCTTCAGGCGGATGGCCAGACAAGCACGCAGGCAACGGCGGAAATCCTGCTGGCCGAAACGATCGGCCTGCTGAATGCCGAGGTCGCCGGCCATTATCTCTTTGGCGGCAGCGATGCGAACAACAATCCCGTTCTCGAAATGTCGCAGATCCTCAACGGCGCCGACGGCAAGGCTGGCCTGAAACAGGTGATGAACGAGTATTGGCTGGCCAACCAGGGGCCCGCTGGCAGCGAGGGGCGCCTGACGGTGTCTCCGCTGAACACGGTTCTGTCGGCCGGCGTTCCGGTCAGCGCTGACTTTTCGATTTCGGAAGACGGAGCCCATGACTTCGGTTTCGACATTTCTGCCGTCACCTCGAATCTCTCGAACATGACCCTGACGGCTCCCACGGGCGCTGACCCGGACAGCTTCGCGGTCGAGTTCACCGGACAGCCGCAACCGGGGGAGACGATCTCGATCGAGCTGGCGCTTCCGCCTGACGGTGCCAAGTCGGTCACGATCGAACTCAAGGCGGCTGTTTCAAACGCCAAGACGGGTGAGTTCACCATCGGCGCTGATCTTGCCGAAACAGCAGACAACCTCCGTACGGCGATTCAGGCGGCCATCAAGGAACAGACAGCAACCTCCCTGCGTGCTGCCTCGGACACCTGGGCGTCCAGCGAGTTTTTCGACACCTTTGGCGGTAAGATACCGAACCGTGTCGACGGACCTCCCTTCGACACCGCGACAGGACTGGTTTCCGGGGCCGGGACCACGACGATCTGGTATGTCGGAGAGAACCTGCCGACGGACGATCCGCGTCAGGACAAGATTGCAGCCGTTGATGACAATCTGCGCCTGGGCTACGGGGTGCGGGCAAACGAGCAGGGCCTGACGGATGTGGTCAAGACGCTTGCTACGTTCATTGCAGCAGATTTTTCAGGTGGTACGCCGTCGGATGAAAAATACTATTCCGAACTGGCCACCAGCATGAAGAACATTCTTCAGCCTGAGAGGACGGACCGGTCCGGTATCGTTGATATCACGACCGAAATCGCCGTGGCTTTCAAGTCGATCGAGTTTACGGCCGAGCGCCATCAGATCCAGAAGTCTGGCTATCTGTCGGCGGTGGACCAGATTGAGGGGGTCGACAAGGAGCTTCTGGCCGTGGAGATTCTGCAACTGCAAACCAATATCGAGGCGTCCTACCGCGCCTCGTCCATTGTTCTGAAGTTGTCACTGGCTGATTATATCTGATAACTCTCGCAATGAGCCTGACTCATTGAGAGGGCAAGCCCGTGTGGCGTCTGAGCAATTTCAAGGCGCGATGCGTCTGCATCGGAAGACTTGATATGACGGCGCATCGTTGTGATCGAACAAGGCCGCTGACCGGGTTAACCGGCGGCGGCTTTTCTTTGCGCGCGCCGCGTGAGAGGCGTTGTCTTCGTGCAAGATACGAAAAAGCCGCCTTGGCGGCGGCTTGAACATGCGCGGTCACATGACGAGGTGACAAGGGCAGGGCTCTTGCTCCGGGCCTTCACTCCGGCCGGGCGCGCAGGCCTTCCGCGATGCTTCTGTTGATTGAAATCAGCGTGTTCAGCTTGTCCGGATGCGGATCCGCAAGAAGCGCCATCGTGTGCTTGAAAATGAACACACCGAGCGAGGCGATGTTGTTCTTGATCTGATCGGGCAGAGGGTTCTCCGGATTGGTCACAGATGTAACCAGAATGGTCCAGAGCTTGCGATTGTAGGTGAGGGCATCATCGATTTCAGCGAGCGATGAGCTCTCCCACTCATCCTTGATGAGTTGCAGACGGGCCGCAGCTTTCATCAGCAAGGTCGCCTCGAGCTCCCTAGGGGAGACGGCTACCTGGCTCGTCTTCTGGTACGCTTGAGCTGCCTGCTTGTACATGACCGATGAGCGTCCTCTCGTACTCGATGAGCTTCTTTGCTTCTTTCAGAGCCTTATAGAAGGCACCAGCCAATATCGAGTTACTGATCTTGGTAATATAAGGTATCGTACTTGGTGCCGCCAGTATTATGTCATTCACCAAGCTGAAATAGTTATCCTCGATCTTTTCGATGTCCTTGGAAAGGTACATGAGCTGCACAGCCAGATAAATTCGCTTGGCCGGGGAATCTGCCGTGGCTGGCGTTAAAATGTCCTTTTCGCGGAGGATAGGCGCCTGGCCCTCGATGAAGAGGCGTGTGCGCTGATTGTCGTTGGTGATGATGCTGTCGCCAACAATAATCCGTTCACCCGGCTTCAGCTCAACCTTGAGAGCCATGCGCTTCCTCCGAAACACAGCATCGTTCAGAAACACTCACCAAAGAGTTAACGATTGCTGACAAAACCTTAATTCGCCTCAGCCTTAGCCAAAAAGGCTGAGGACGCTCTGGTCGGCCTGGTTTGCCAGTGACAGCGCCGTGGAAGAGAGCTGCTGCCGGGTCTGCAGAGCCAGCATGTTCGCGCCTTCTTCGTTCATGTTGGCGATGGTCAGCGCGCCTGCACCCACTTCGAGGGTGTTGACGAGCTGTGTCGTGAACTTCTGCCGCACTTCCACGGTCGAGAGGCTGGTGCCGAAGGACGAAGCGGTTGAGCGCAGGGTCGCCAGAGCGCCGTTGATGGCCTGCAGCGTGCGCTCGATATCCGTATCATCCTTGAAATCGGAATCTGTGGCCTGCAGTTTCACGGTGCCATCTGTCGTCGCAAGCGCCGTGACGTTGAAGTCGTTGTTGGAGCTCTTGATGTCGAAGGAAATATCGCCAACCAGGCTGATCTGACCGGCCGAGAAGCCCGCCTTCAGGCCCTTGACGCTGTTGAGCAGCTTGACGAGATCGTCAGCAGTCGTATTGACGGTGACTTCGAGTGAGGCGGCTTCATAGCCATTGCCGTCCACGACCTTGAGAACATCGCCCACCTTGTAGCTGCCCGACGACACAAGCTTTGAATCGGCCGTCATTGAAGCGGCAGTCAAAGTGGTCGTGCCCGTTCCGATGCCACCGTTCGTGGCGGTGCCGCCACCGGCGGCGTCCTTGGAGATCGTCAGGTTGAGCCCCACTCCGAGGCCGGAGGTGACGGTGATCTGGTCGGTCACTTCATCGAAGCTGGCCTTGATGCCCCCGAGGTCGTTGAGGGCGTTGACATAATCCTGGACGGTCCGGATCTGTCCGGGCCCGCTGCCGACGGTGAAGGTTCTGGTGGTGACGCCATCCGACACGGAGACCACATCACCCGCTGACCACTGGGCCAGATCCGTCAGGTCTGACGAGGCCTGGAGTCCGGTCAAAGTCAGGGTTGTGGCGCCGCCGGACAAGGCAAAGGAAGCGGTCGCACCCGAGCCTGTTGCCAGATCACTCAACGCCAGCCCCTCCTCGAGAGAGGCATTCGTGAAGTCAACCGGCAGGATCTTCATCTTGGACGTGCTGTCCTCGTTGAAGAGGATCGAGAGATCGTTGCCCTCGCCGGCGAGCAGGTTCTTGCCCTTGTAGCTGGCGTCACGCGCCATATCCTCGATCTGACGCAGGACACCGTTGTAGCGCTCTGCGTAGACCTTGCGCTCGTATTCGCTCTGGGTCTGCAGGGCCTGATTGGCGATGGCCTTTGCCGACTCGACCAGCTTGGTGATCGACGTGATGCCGGTGTCTGCCGACTTCAGCGTCTGAACGGCCTGCCCCATGTTGTCGAGCAGATTGTTCAGATCTTTTGCCCGGTCATTCAGGCCGGCGGCCGTAAAATATGAGTTGGGATTGTCCAGGGCCGAGTTAACCTTCAGGCCTGTCGCCAGACGGTTCTGCGTCCTGGACATGAGGTCCGCAGTGTTCTTGAGCGAGAGCAGGTTATCCCTGACGGGGCTGGAAAGGACAATGTCGCTCATGGCTTGCTCACCGGTCTCTACATGGGATGCGACTTAACACCCCGCTCACATGATCTGATCCTAATCATTAACGAAAAGTAAATACGATTTGCACCTGTTAAGATTTTGGTTACGGAAGTTACCAAGTGGTTTCTTTTAACCAATTGAATCGAAACGGGAAAACTGATGTGTCCGAGCGCCTGAGGATTATGAAAGGGCAAAAGGCCGGGCGATTGGCCCGGCCTTTCTCTGATTGTCAGGTTGTGAGTCGTGCGTGAACTGATTCTTAGAACAGGGACAGCACAGTCTGGTCCGCCTGGGATGCGAAGGACAGCGAGGTTGACGCAAGCTGCTGGCGGGTCTGCAGGGCGAGAAGGTTTGCGCCTTCCTCGTTGGTGTCGGCGAGGGTCAGCTTGCCGGCGCCTTCCTGCAGAGTGTTGATCATGGACTTGGTGTAGTCCTGACGGATCTGCACGGTCGACAGGTTGGTGCCGAACTCCGAGGCCTGCGAGCGCAGCAGCGACAGGGTGTTGTTCAGCTTGTCGATGGTCTGGTTGATCGCTTCATCCGTCGCGAAGCCGGATTCAACGGCGGCGACCACGTTGACCCCGTCGGTGTCTGCGGTGAAGTTCGATGCCGCGAAGTTGACGTTGGTGCTCTTCAGGTTGAGAGACACATCGCTTTCGATGGTCAGCTTGCCGGTGCCGGTGTTGAACGAAGCGTTGACGCCGTTGAAGCGCTTGATGAAGTCGGTCAGATCCTTGACGGAGGTCTTGTCGGTGACTTCAAGCGAGCCCAGTTCATAGCCGTTGCCATCGGTCAGCGTCAGGATGTCTTCGACGTTGAACGAGCCGGAGTTCTTCAGCAGCTGCGACCCTGACGTGAAGTTTGCGGCAGAAACGCTGATCAGATCGGACGGAGCCGGTGTGGCAGCGCTGGCATTGGTGTTGTGGAGGAAGACGTCATCATTCGACGTGATTGACAGGGAGCCGGTCTTTTCATCGAACTCGGCCCGAACGCCGGCGACACCATTGATCTGGTCCACCAGGTTCTGCACCGTGGTGTTGGCGCCGATGGTGATGTTGGTGAAACCGGTCACGCCCGCGCCGCCGCCGCTCGAGGCGGTGCGCAGCTGCAGCACGTCGCCGACGGCAAGGCCCGTGGCATCCTGCAGGAGCGAACCGGAAGACAGGGCGTCGCCCGTCGCATTCAGGAAGGTTGCAGAGGCCTTGCCGCCTTCAAGTTGCATGGAGGTGGCGCCGCCCTTGGCCTGTGCCAGATCCTGCAGGTTGAGGCCGGTCGACAGGGTCGTGTCGGTGTAGTCAACGGCCGTGACGGTCAGCTTCGAGGTGTTGTCCTCGTTGAAGATGGCGGTCAGGTTGTTGCCTTCGCCGGCCAGCAGGTTCTTGCCCTTGTAGGAGCTGTCCTTGGCCATGTCCTCGATCTGCTTGAGCAGATCGTTGTATTGCTTGGCGTATTGGGCGCGCTCGTACTGGCTCTGGGTCTGCAGGGCCTGGTTGGCCTTGGCCTTTGCCGTTTCCGTCAGCTTGGTGATGTTGGTGATGCCCTGATCGGCAGCCTTCATCGTCTGCACAACCTGGCCCATGTCATCGAGCAGATTGCTCAGATCCTTGGCGCGGTTGTTGAGGCCGGAAGCGGTGAAGAAGGAGTTCGGATTGTCGAGCGCCGAGTTGACCTTCTTGCCGGTCGCGAGCTTGTTCTGCACGCCTGACATGAAATCGGCAGTCTGCTGCAGGGTGAGCAGGTTCTGCCGTACGGCGGCGGACAGAGTAATATCAGCCATCTATGTGTCCCTTTCCTGGGTCCAGCATTTTTACCGCTCTTCCTGAGCGGGATGGCCTGATCATGATTTTTTAACCTTAACAGATGGTTAAAATTTGCAGAATGCCCGTTAATGTTTACGAAGCAGTCATGAATCCCTGAAAGCCGCTGCGTCAGTTTGGCCGTCCCGGACGAAAAGCAAAAGGCCGGGCGATTGGCCCGGCCTTTTTCTGATTGTCAGGTTGTGAGTCGTGCGTGAACTGATTCTTAGAACAAGGACAGCACGGTCTGGTCCGCCTGGGATGCGAAGGACAGCGAGGTCGACGCAAGCTGCTGGCGGGTCTGCAGGGCAAGAAGGTTTGCGCCTTCCTCGTTGGTGTCGGCGAGGGTCAGCTTGCCGGCGCCTTCCTGCAGAGTGTTGATCATGGACTTGGTGTAGTCCTGACGGATCTGCACGGTCGACAGGTTGGTGCCGAACTCCGAGGCCTGCGAGCGCAGCACCGACAGGGCGTTGTTCAGCTTGTCGATGGTCTGGTTGATCGCTTCATCCGTCGCGAAGCCGGATTCGACCGCGGCGACCACGTTGACCCCATCGGTGTCTTCGGTAAAGCCCGTGGCGGCAAAGTCTGCGTTTGTGCTCTTCAGATTGAGAGACACGTCACTTTCGATGGTCAGCTTGCCCGTCGAGGTGTTGAACGAAGCGTTGACGCCGTTGAAGCGCTTGATGAAGTCGGTCAGATCCTTGACGGAGGTCTTGTCGGTGACTTCAAGCGAGCCCAGTTCATAGCCGTTGCCATCGGTCAGCGTCAGGATGTCCTCGACGTTGAACGAGCCGGAGTTCTTCAGCAGCTGCGACCCTGACGTGAAGTTTGCGGCAGAAACGCTGATCAGATCGGACGGAGCCGGTGTGGCAGCGCTGGCGTTGGTGTTGTGGAGGTAGACGTCATCGTTCGAGATGATCGACAGGGAGCCGGTCTTTTCATCGAACTCGGCCCGAACGCCGGCGACACCATTGATCTGGTCCACCAGGTTCTGCACCGTGGTGTTGGCGCCGATGGTGATGTTGGTGAAACCGGTCACGCCCGCGCCGCCGCCGCTCGAGGCGGTGCGCAGCTGCAGCACGTCGCCGACGGCAAGGCCCGTGGCATCCTGCAGGAGCGAACCGGAAGACAGGGCGTCGCCCGTCGCATTCAGGAAGGTTGCAGAGGCCTTGCCGCCCTCAAGCTGCAGCGAGGCGGCGCCGCCCTTGGCAAGGGTAAGATCCTGCAGGTTGAGGCCCGTGGACAGGGTGGTGTCGGTGTAGTTGACAGCCGTGACAGTCAGCTTCGAGGTGTTGTCCTCGTTGAAGATGGCGGTCAGGTTGTTGCCTTCGCCGGCCAGCAGGTTCTTGCCCTTGTAGGAGCTGTCCTTGGCCATGTCCTCGATCTGCTTGAGCAGATCGTTGTACTGCTTGGCGTATTGGGCGCGCTCGTACTGGCTCTGGGTCTGCAGGGCCTGGTTGGCCTTGGCCTTTGCCGTCTCCGTCAGCTTGGTGATGTTGGTGATGCCCTGATCGGCAGCCTTCATCGTCTGCACAACCTGGCCCATGTCGTCGAGCAGGGTGCTCAGATCCTTGGCGCGGTTGTTGAGGCCGGAAGCGGTGAAGAAGGAGTTCGGATTGTCGAGCGCCGAGTTGACCTTCTTGCCGGTCGCGAGCTTGTTCTGCACGCCCGACATGAAATCGGCAGTCTGCTGCAGGGTGAGCAGGTTCTGCCGTACGGCGGCGGACAGGGTAATATCAGCCATCTATGTGTCCCTTTCCTGGGTCCAGCATTTTTACCGCTCTTCCTGAGCGGGATGGCCTGATCATGATTTGGTAACCCTAATGCTTGGTTAACTCCGCGGCATTTTAAGGTTAATGATTTCTTGCCTGTGCGAATGCTCCGGCAGGGCGCAGGCTTCACAGTTGAAAGCGCAAAAAAAGGCGGCAGGCCTGAGCCTGCCGCCTTGTTTCGCGGGGGTATTCTTGACTTAGAACAGACGCAGCACGTTCTGGTCCGCCTGTGCTGCCAGCGAGAGGGCAGTGGAGGCGAGGGACTGCTGGGTCTGCAGTGCCAGAAGGTTGGCGCCTTCCTGGTTGGTGTCGGCCAGGGTCAGGCGGCCTGCGCCTTCCTGCAGCGTGTTGACCATGGACTTGGTGAAGTCCTGACGGTTCTGCACGATCGACAGGTTGGTACCGAAGGTCGATGCCTGCGACCGCAGCGTGTCCTGAGCCTTCTTCAGAGAGTTCAGAACGTCGTCAATGCCGCTGTCCAAGGCAAAGCCTGACTCTGCCGAGTTGTTTGTCGAGCGGTCGGCGAAGGAGCCTGCAGCCTCACTGCTAGACGACAGGTTCAGCTTGAAGTCGGACGTGACCGTCAGTGTGCCGCCGGTGAGATCCGTTGACACGCCGTCGACATCCCCGAGGAACTTCTGCAGATCTCCGACCGTGGTGCCGGCCTTGATTTCCAGCTTGCCGAGTTCGGAGCCATTGGTGTCGGTCAGGGTGATGACGTCGCCGACATTGAACTCGTCGTCTGCGGAAAGCAGGCTGCCTGCGGTCAGGGCGGCTGTAGCCGTGCCGTTGGTCAGGGTAATCGTTGACGTGCCGCTGGTGCCGGTGGCCAGGCGCGACAGGTTGAGGCCGGTTGAGCTGGAAACATTCGTGTAGTCAACGGACGAGATCGACAGGGAAGACTTGCCGTTCTCGTTGAAGGTCACCTTCAGGTCGTTACCCTGGCCGCCGAGCAGGTTCTTGCCCTTGTAGCCGGAGTCCTTGGCGATGTCCTGGATCTGCGTCAGGAGTTCATTGTACTCCTTGACGTATTTGGTGCGCTCGACCTGATTGGTGGTCTGCGCAGCCTGGTTCACCTTGGCCTTGGCGGCGTCAACGAGGCCGGAGATCGAGGTGATGCCCTTGTCCGCTGCCTTCAGGGTCTGGACCGACTGGCCCATGTCATCGAGCAGGGAGCTCAGATCGCTTGCGCGGTTCTCAAGGCCCTTGGCGGTGAAGAAGGAGTTCGGATTGTCGAGAGCCGAGTTGACCTTCTTGCCGGTGGAGAGCTTCTCCTGAACCGAGCTCATCATCTGAGCGGTCGACTGAAGGGCGTTGAGGTTAGCGCGAACGGCGCTGGACAGACTAACGTTGTTAGACATTACGGTTTTTCCTTCCTGGGAAAACACAATACATGGATCCGTTCTGGATCCCGCAAGCAACTAAGTCAGCTCTAAAGCGTAATGACAAGTTAAGTTATATGGTTATCGGATTTTAACCTTAACGTATGATGAATTGTACTTTATGGTTAATTTGATTTTAATTTCAGATCAAAGGCTTGCAATGTGCCCGGCGCGGGGCTCGGGCAGGATATTGCGGGTGAGGGGCGGGGGATGGCTCGGCTGCACATTCTTGCTGGCGGACAAACGGAAAAAGCCCCATGACCTGGGTCATGGGGCTGCGCTGGTGTGCCGGATCTTGATTTTTTCAGGCGGTGCGCTGAACCGTGGCGGAGGACTGGGGAACTACCGGCTCATCGCCTGCCTTGGCGTAGGCCCGCAGTTTGCGCAATGTCTCGCTCGGGACCTGCTGCACCACCTCGCCGGTTTCCCGGTCCATGGCGACATAGATGAATGACTGGCTTTCCGGATCGAGCGTGTTCTTGCGCACGATGTCCCTCGAGACAAGCGACGCCGATGCGCTCTGCTGATTGCCGTTCTCGGCAAGCTGGCGCTGTCCTTCAGAGTTCCCCGACGGTCTCACCGTCTGGGAACCCGGCAATTCAGTTTTAGCTGCGGGCTCGTTCTGTTCCGGAGCCCGCGTAGCCGGGGTTACTGCCGCATAGGCGGTCAGTGACGGCCGGATTGCTCCTGTATCCATGCCTGCCTCCTTCGGGTAACACTCCTTGACCCGATGGTATCACCCACAAAATACAACGGGGATATGAATCCTCCGTTAACGAAAAGGTTAGACTTTTCGCGGGTGCTGGCAAGTGATTCGCGCCGCTGCGTCAAAGCGATCTGTTGATAGCGATCCCTTCCGCGATCCGGGGCGCCTGCGGTGAAGCGCCGCCCGGGCCGTAGGTCGTGGTCCTCTGCCGGGCGCCAACTGCCTGTGCGACCGTCGTCACCACGGTCGATGCCACTTCCCGCGCCGTGGACAGAACCGCCAGATTGATGCGCAGGACAGGCTGGAATTCCGCATGCTGCCGCCGCAGGGATTGTACCGCAGCCGGAGCCAGATTGCCTAGAGCCACGGAGTGCTCCTTGGCGAAGAGAACGCCCTGTGTGTAGTGGTGTACCAGCACGGCCTTTTCCGGCTGCAGCTCGCCTGCAGCGCGTAACTGGCCTTCCCGAACCATATCCGTTTCCTTCTCGATCAGTTCGAGAAGCTTTTCCATGGTGTGGCAGACGGCAAGGCAAAAGCTCTCTGCCTCGGATCTGCTGGTTGGCCTTGCGGTGGAAAAGGGCAGGGCCGCTGTTTCCGGGGTGTGGGCGTTCACTGGTTTGCCTCCTGAAGGGCGAGCAATTCGCGCTCGATCGTGTTGGCCAGGCCGATTCCTCCGGCCGAAGCGATGGTTTTGGACATTTCGTCGATCAGCATTTTCTGCCAGGTGTCGGAGCCCTGTCCGCCGCCCCAGGCTCCGCCTTCCTCGAGGCCGGTGAACATCGACTGCATCATGGTGTTGAGGAAAACGGCCTCGAAGTTCTCGGCCTGCTTGCGGATAGAGTCGGGAGCGATGATGCGGCCGCCTCCCAGACGGGGCAGGGCAGCGGCGCTGGTGAGGGTGAGATCTGATGGCGTCATGGCTTACAGGGCCTCGATTTCGGCCTGCAGCGCACCGGCTGCCTTGATGGCCTGAAGGATGGAAATCATGTCGCGCGGGCCGATGCCGAGCGTGTTCAGCCCGTCAACCAGCTGCTGCAGGGTCACGCTCTCGCTGACGATCGCCAGCTTGCTGCCGCTTTCACTGACGGAAACGTCAGACTGGGGCGTGACCGCGGTCTGGCCATTGGCGAAGGGCAGGGGCTGGGAGACCTGCGGGTTTTCCGCGATGGTGACGGTGAGGTTCCCCTGGGCGACCGCCACGGTCGAGACCCTCACGTTCTGGCCCATCACGATGATGCCGGCACTTTCATCGATCACGACGCGGGCCGGCTGATCCGGCTCGATGATCAGCTGCTCGATGTCGGTGAGCAGGTCCACCACGTTGCCGTTGTAATCACGCGGCACGGTGAGCTGCACTGTGCCGGGATCCAGAGGCTCGGCGGTGGGAAAGCCGATCAGTTCGTTGATGGCGAGGGCAACGCGGCGCGAGGTGGTCAGGTCCGGGTTGCGCAAGGCGATGCGCACGGTGGTCATGCTGGCCAGCTTGAAGCCGACTTCCCGCTCGACCAGAGCACCATTTGCGATGCGGCCGGAGGTCGGCACGCCGCGTATCACCGAGGCTGCATCGCCTTGTGCTGCAAATCCGGAGATGGCTACGGCGCCCTGTGCAATGGCATAGGTCTCGCCATCGGCACCCATCAGCGGCGTGACCAGCAGCGTCCCGCCCTGCAGGCTTTCCGCATTGCCGAGAGCGCTGACGGAGACATCGATGCGCGTGCCCTGTGTGGCGAAGGGGGGCAGGTTGGCCGTCACCATGACTGCCGCCACATTGTTTGTATTGAGGTCCGCGGCTGTCGTGTTGACGCCCAGGCGCTCCAGCATGGCCTGCAGACTTTGCCGGGTGAAGGGTGAATTGCGCAGGCCGTCGCCTGTGCCTTTCAGGCCGACGACAAGGCCATATCCGATCAGCTGGTTCTCACGGATGCCCTCGAAGTCTGAGATATCCTTGATCCGCGAGGCGGCCACCGCCGCAGGCGCAAGAGCCGTCAGGAGGACAGCTATGGCCGCGAAGAGGAGACTGGAACGGAGCAGACGTGCAAATGGCATGGGAGAGACCCGGCGCATGAGTGGTTTGCACCTGCCTATGCGAAGTCCATGCCAGATTATCCACGCTTCCCGGTTTTGATATAAGATATTGAAAATAAATATATAAATCCCGGATCTTGCCGTGTTCCCAGTGTTTTGATCATGTTCTGCCGGGACTGTGCCGGGCAATTCTTGCCGGGAGGGCCGGATTTCCCTACCTTCGGGGACGGAAGAATCTGACCGGGAGCCCGGCAGGGTCAGACCGGCCATCCGGGTACGACTGGCCGGTGCAGGGCTGGCTCATGAGAAACGGGAAGCGAGGCCACAATGCGCATCACCAACAACACGCCCGTTTCCTCTGTTCAGGGCAAGGGCAGCAAGAAGAAAGCCGGTGGCGGCGGTGGTTTCCTGATCGGGGGCGATGGCGAGGCACATGCCGCCGTGTCGACGTCCTCCTCGTCGTCACTCTCGGGCATCGACGCCCTGCTTTCGCTGCAGGAGATGCAGGTCCAGCCGGATGACCGCGATGCTGCCACTGCGCGCGGGCATTCCATGCTGGATTTGCTGGATGCGCTGAAGGCAGACCTTCTGGCCGGGGTGATTGAACCCGCCCGGCTGGAGGAGATGATGAGCGCTCTGGCGGACCGCCCCGTCAGCAGTGATCCGGGACTGGAATCGGTCATCGACGAGATCGAATTGCGCGTGAAGGTTGAGCTGGCTAAGCAGGGCCGGTTTACAAGTTGATGCATGCTGGCTGGCTGCGCGGCTGCGCAAACTTCGGGCGCAATGGATAACCCATTGAAATGGAAGGAATAAAGTTCAACATTTTTTTCGGGTTTGCCCGTTGTCGCTGACCTCCAGTGACTATATATTCCCCCCGTCCTAACGGTAACCGGAGTTTCCGATGACGGTTGAACTTGAGTCTGACTATCGACCTTCCGAGGACGAGCCGTTCATGAATGAACGGCAGCGCGAGTACTTCCGCAACAAGCTGCTCGCCTGGAAAGAGGACATCCTGCGTGAAAGCCGCGAGACGCTGGCGAACCTGCAGGAAGAAAGCACCAATCACCCTGACTTCGCTGACAGAGCTTCGTCGGAAACGGACCGTTCCATTGAACTGCGTGCACGTGACCGGCAGCGCAAGCTGATCTCAAAGATCGATGCGGCGCTGGAGCGGATTGAAGACGGCAGTTACGGCTATTGCGAAGAGACCGGCGAACCGATCTCCGTCAAGCGCCTGGAGGCCCGCCCGATTGCGACCCTGTCCATCGAGGCCCAGGAAGCGCATGAGCGCCGCGAAAAGGTGTACAGGGACGACTGAGATCCCGGTTCCTCGGTAAAATTTTCAGCCCCCGTCAGCCGCGCTGCCGGGGGCTTTTGTTTGTCCGGGCCGCCTGTTTTCGACCAGCTCGCAATCAGCCCTGTCTTTATGGGGAGGCAGGGGCTGAGGAGAAACGGGCACGGCGCTCGGGGAGCGAGACGCCGTGCCCGTCATTTAGCCAGTCCGGCGTCCGGAACACCGGACTGGCAGGGGGATCAATTCGGGTGGCAGCAGGGAAGAGCCGGGAAGGGCGCAGGGGGAGCGGGCTGACCGGCGGTTGGGGAGTTCAGCCGGTCAGCCGTCTGTCAGGCCGGATCAGAAGGGCAGAACGATATCCAGCACCTGCTGGCCATAGCGCGGCTGCTGGACGTCGGTGATCTGGCCGCGTCCGCCATAGCCGATACGGGCCTCTGCGATCTTTTCGCTGACGATCGTATTGTCAGACTTGATATCCTGAGGGCGGACGACACCGGCGACGATCAACTCGCGCACTTCGAAGTTGACGCGGACTTCCTGCCTGCCTTCGATCACCAGATTGCCGTTAGGCAGAACCTGGGTCACCACCGCCGCTACGGATGTCTTCAGTGTTTCCTTGCGGTCAACCGATCCAGATCCCTTGAAAGAGGACTTGGCGTTGACGGTTGCAAGAGCGTCGGCGCTGGCATTGCCCGGCAGCACGAACTTTTCGATAGCCGTGCCCAGAGCCCCGCTCACACCGGACGAATCCGATCCGGTGCGGGAGCGCTCGGTTTCATTGTCGAACTGAGCCTTGTCGGAAATCGTCACCAGAACGGTCATCAGATCGCCGACCTGCTTGGCGCGCTGGTCCTCGAAGAAGGCGCGGTTGCCGGACTTCCACAGCGAGTTGGCATTGTAATGCGCGGGCTGGGGCGTCGGCATGGGCATCTGCACCGGACGGTAACCGGGCATGGTGGTCGGGTCCTGAATGGCATTGAGGGCCGGGGCCTTGCCGACCTGGGCAAGGCGGTCAGCAGAGCCGCAGGCAGCCAGGGGCAGGGCCAGAAGGGTCAGGGCAACAGCCTTGTGAATCGGACGGATCATTGTGCGCTCTCCTGGGCAGGCAGGCTGGTGTTGGCGGCAAGTGTGCGGGGAGTGCCGCCGAGGCGGACTTCTCCGCGGGCGCTCACGGTGCCCCTGACGGTGCGGCGGGACTGCAGATTGATCACGTCGATCATGTCTCCATCTGCGCCTGCGGTTGCAGCCTGGCCTTGCGTGGTCAGTTTCATTCCCGAGATTTCATAGATCAGCGTGACCTTGTCGCCGCGCTGGATCAGCATCGGGCGTTCGAAGTCCGCCTTGCTGAGTTGACGGCCCGGGCGCTGCTGGATGCGTGCGGCCAGTCCGAGGATCTCCTGCGGATCTGTCACGGCCCGTCCCTGCACCCGCTCACGCGGCAGACGCATGGTTATCAGGTCCTGGTCCCGGACAATCGCCCCCCTGTCCAGCGGGCTTGCCAGTGCGACGATGGCCGTCATTTCCCGCGCAATGCCGGTGAGGCTGACACGGCGGTAGCCGTTTTCACCTGCGTAGGACATGACGATATCGAACCGGCCATCCGCGCGTGACCAGAGGGCCTGTTCGATCCGCAGAGGATCGGCAGAGCGCGGATCGGCGTGAATGATCTGCGGTGTGCGGGCGAAGACGATTTCGAGATCGTCTGCGGAAATCTGGCCCTCCTGCCGTGCCAGCCGCTCGGCGATGATGCCGGAGAGGCGCTGTGCATCGAAGGAAATCGAGTCACGGCGGACAATGACTTCTGCAAGTCCATCGGTGCCTGCAGACTTGAGGCCTGCCGCACGGGCGCGCTCGGCAACAAGTGCCGCGCTCACATTGCCCGAAGTGCCCAGATCCGGCGAGCGGAACAACGGTTCAAAGCCGGCAGCGCCTGCGTTGAGGTAGAAATCGCCGATGGTGACGATGTCCGAAGAGGTCACGACCTCCGGCCGCAGAACGGGAGCTTCGCTGCCGCGCTGCCAGACCGGCTGGCTGCTGCCTGCCGCAAGACTTGCGGTGCCGGGCGTCAGGCCTGCGAGGGCGGCTCCAAGAAGCGCAAGGAACAGGGGTCTCATCACCAGCCTCCTTTTACCGCAGGTTGGTCGTGGTCGAGTACATGTCGTCAGCGGCCTTGATGATGCGGGAATTCATCTCGTAGGCACGCTGGGCGGAAATGAGATCCGCAATCTCCGTCACGGCATCGACATTCGCCATCTCGAGGAAGTTCTGCTGCAAGTTGCCGAAGCTGTTCTCGCCGGGATTGCCGACCTGTGCGGCGCCGCTGGCGTCGGTCTGGAGGAAGAGGTTGTCGCCAATGGCTTCGAGCCCCGCCTTGTTGACGAAGCGGGCGAGCTGGATCTGGCCGAGGTTGACGCTGGCGCCATCGACGGTCACCTGCACCGTGCCGTCGGACGAGATCGTCAGGTCGCGGCCATTGTCGGGAATGACGATGCCGGGCTCGATGGTGAAGCCGTCGACGGTGACCAGCGTGCCGTTGGCATCGCGCTCAAAGGAGCCATCCCGCGAATAGGCGGTGGTGCCATCGGGCATCTGGATCTGGAAGAAACCTTCACCGCGGATGGCGACGTCGGTTTCCTTGTTGGTCTGTTCCAGGTTGCCCTGGCTCATGATGCGTGTGGTGGACGCGGTCTTCACACCCGAACCGATCTGCACGCCCGTCGGCACGATGGTGCCCGCGTTCGATGTGTCCGTGCCCATGCGGCGCAGGTTCTGGTAGAGCAGATCCTGAAAATCGGCCCGCTGGCGCTTGAAGCCGGTGGTGCGCATGTTGGCAACGTTGTTCGAAATGACTTCAACGTTGAGTTCCTGCGCCTTCATGCCTGTGGCGGCGATATGGAGTGCTTTCATGGTGGTCTCTCCTGTCCGTCTCAGGCCTGCGACTTGCCGAGGCGCTCAACCGCTGAGCGGGACAGGTCGTAGGTGTCCTTCATCAGCTTGGTCACGCTCTCGTACTTGCGGGTGATTTCGATCAGCTCTGTCACTGCCGTGATGCCATGGACGTTCGACTGCTCGACGGCGCCCTGGATCACCCGTGTGCGGGCGACGGGCTGCGGATCCGTGTAGGTCATCAGGTTGTTGCCGATGGAAACGGCGTCACGCGGCTCCTGGAAGGCGACAAGACGGATGCGCCCGCGCACGCCGAGCTCCGAAGAGATCGTCCCGTCAGCGGCAATGTCGATCTGCCCGTCCTGCGTGGTGAAGGTGATCGGGCCGCCTTCTGTCAGGACCGGGCGGCCGTCCGGCGTGACCAGCTGGCCGGTGCTGTCGAGATGGAACGATCCGTTGCGCGTATAGGCTTCGCTGCCGTTTTCCATCTGTACCGCAAACCAGCCGTCGCCATCGACAGCCAGATCGAGCGGATTGCCGGTCATGATGATTCCACCGGCCTGAAAGTCCGTGAAGGTCCTGGCGTCCTGCACGTAGGAGAGGGTTCTGTCGCCGCGGTTGAAGGCCGTCGCCTGCGCCACCGGCATCAGATATTCCTCGAATTTCATGTGCTTGGCCTTGTAGCCAGACGTGGTCATGTTCGCCAGATTGTTGGCGGTCACATCCAGCTGCCTGCGCAAGGCAACCTGCCGGGACAGGTTAATGAGCTGCGCATTCTCCATGTTAACGATTCCTTTTTGCTCCCCGAGGGCACGCCAGCCTCCCCAGGTCAGCGTGCCGCCACCCTTCTAGCAGGGAGCGTGCCAGTTTTTATTTTGTTGAAATCATTGGGAATTTTTCTTTCCGTCACGGTGCGGGGTGCAAATAGGTGAGGAAAAAATGAACCAGTGGGCAACAGTTGCCGGGTGATGGGTTAAGGAGTTGGTAACCACTCGTTAACGATTAACCCTTTAGAAACTATTCACGCGCAGGCATGTGCGGCAAGCTGGCGGGGCGGCAATGGCCGATACGGATACCGACGCCGAAAACGGCGAAGAAGGCGGTGCGAAGAAGGGCGGCAAGAAGAAGCTGATCATCTTCGGAGCAGCCGGGCTTGTTGCACTGCTCGTCATTGGCGGGGCGGTCTGGTTCCTGTTCCTGTCAGGGGGCGGAGAGCCGGTAGACCCAACGGCTCCGCCCGTCGTGCAGCAGAGGCCGGTTGTCTTTTACGACCTGCCGGAAATGACCGTGAATCTGTCCACCGAAGGGCGGGCGACCTACCTCAGGGTGCGCATTGCGCTCGAGGTGTCCGATCAGGCCATGGTGGACCGGATCAGTCCGTATCTGCCGCGTATTCTGGATGCGTTCCAGATTTACCTGCGTGAGTTGCGTCCCGCTGACCTCGAAGGGTCGGCCGGTTTGTTCAGGCTCAAGGAAGAGCTGCTCCGGCGCATCAATCTGGCGGTTCATCCGGCAAGGGTTGATGGAGTGCTGTTCAAGGAAATCCTGATTCAGTGACGGTGATACATGGCTGACGACGACGATCTGAGTGATGCCGACCTGGCTGATGCCTGGGGTGCCGCGCTCGCCGAGCAGGGGGCTGGCGACGACGACGATGATCTGGCCGCTGCCTGGGGTGCGGCGCTGGAAGAGCAGGGCGTCGGCAACGCGGACGACATGGCGGCCCAATGGGCGGCGATGATCGATGACAGCGAGCCGGAGCTTGAGAATGCCTCGCGCGGCGCTGACCGCGTCCTGAACCAGGAAGAAATCGACAACCTCCTCGGTTTCAATATCGAGGACACGATCTCGCGCGATCAGAGCGGCATCCGTGCGCTGATCAACTCGGCCATGGTGTCCTATGAACGCCTGCCGATGCTGGAAATCGTGTTCGACCGGCTTGTCCGCCTGACCACGACATCCTTGCGCAATTTCACGTCCGACAATGTGGAAGTGTCTCTGGATTCGATCAGCTCCGTCCGTTTCGGTGATTACCTGAACTCCATTCCCCTGCCTGCCATTCTGGGCGTGTTCAAGGCTGAGGAATGGGACGGTTTCGGACTTGTCACGGTGGAATCGAGCCTGATCTACTCGATCATCGATGTGCTTTTGGGCGGCGGGCGCGGCACGACGGGTATCCGCGTCGAAGGCCGGCCCTATACCACCATCGAGACCAACCTTGTCCGGCGCATGCTGGAAATCATCCTGGCGGATGCGGAGCAGGCTTTTGCGCCGCTTTCCCCGGTGCATTTCAGCCTGGAGCGCATGGAAACCAACCCGCGTTTTGCGGCGATCTCGCGCCCGGCCAATGCGGCCATCCTTGTCGAGCTGCGCATCGACATGGAGGACCGTGGCGGCACCATCGAGATCATGATGCCCTATGCCACGCTGGAGCCCATCCGTGACCTGCTGCTGCAGATGTTCATGGGTGAAAAATTCGGCCGTGACCCGATCTGGGAAGGGCATCTTGCGAGCGAGATTCACGCTGCCATGGTGGAGGTGGATGCGGTCCTTTACGAGACCTTCC
This sequence comes from Pannonibacter sp. Q-1, assembly GCF_054073275.1. Classification (NCBI taxonomy): domain Bacteria; kingdom Pseudomonadati; phylum Pseudomonadota; class Alphaproteobacteria; order Hyphomicrobiales; family Stappiaceae; genus Pannonibacter; species Pannonibacter sp. Q-1. Next base: position 673,639 of record NZ_JBSXNB010000004.1, on the reverse strand, counting down.
TGCCGCTCAGCCGCGTCCTGAGCCTCGATGTGGGTCAGACACTGATTTTTGACGTGGAACCTGATGATCCGGTGACAATCAAGTGCGGCAACGTGGAGCTCAGTGAGGGTACACTCGGCAAGGTCGAGGATTCGATCGCGATTCGTGTCACCCGCGGATTGCGCAAGCCGAAGATGACTCTGGCCGCATTTGAACGGGCCATGCAGAAGGAAATGGAAACGTCATGACGTCCCTGCCGCTTGGAATGTTGATCGAGGCTCTGGTGGCTGTCCTTCTGCTGGTCACCATCGGCTATTGCTGGATCCTGAACCGCCGGCTGCAGCGTCTGCGTGCCGATGAAGAGACCCTGCGTGCGACGATCTCGGAGCTGATCACCGCCACCGAGATTGCCGAGCGTGCCATTCTCGGCCTGAAAGCCACGGCAAATGACGCGGACAAGACACTTGGAACCCGGCTGACGCAGGCCGAGCATCTGTCCAAGCTTCTGGCCGGACAGCTGGGGGAGGGCGAAGCCGTCCTGACGCGCATCAGCCAGATTGCCGAAGCCGCCCGCACCGCGCATACGGCGGAGGATGCCCGCCGCGCTGCCGAGGAAGAGGCCCGCCAGCGCGCGCAAGCTCAGGCCCAGGCCCAGGCTGAAGCCGATGCCCGCCGCCTTGCAGCTGCCCAGCAGGCAGCTGCCCCTGCCTACCAGCAGTCGCCTCAGGGCTATGTCGCGCCGCAGCCAGCACCGCGCCCGGCACCTCCGGCAGCGCCCTATGCCGGCGCCTACCGTCCGTCCGCTCCCGCGCCTGCTGCACCGGCACCGTCTCCTTCAGTGAGCGCGCGGGATATCCGTGCTGCGGCGGCCGAAGCAACCGCCCGTCTTGAACGCTTCCGCAAGAAGTCAGGGGAGGCCGCTGCTTGAACCTTCGCCTGCTTCCAGTTGTCGGCATAGCTGCCAGCGCCCTTCTGGCGCTGAAGCTGCTCGGCCTTGTGCTCGGTGAGCACACGGCCGTGGGTCCGGTCATGGAAGCAAGAGCGCAGGCCCAGCCCGCGCCGCAGCAGGCTGCCCAGCCGCAGGAAGCGCCGTCTGCCGGAACACCTGCAACTGGTGAGACGCTTCCGGAGGTTCCTGCCGTGCCTGACACCCTGGAGCTTGGAGGGTCAAGCGCGGAGCGTGCCGTTCTGGAGAGCCTTGGCGAGCGGCGCAGGGCCTTGCAGGATCAGGAAGGGCAGCTTGATCTGCGGGAGAAACTGCTGCAGGCGACCGAAGAGCGGCTGCAGCAGCGGGTTGACGAGCTCAAGTCGCTCGAGCAGCAGATCCAGCAGGGTGTCGAAGAGAAGAAGCGGCAGGAAGAGGGCGAGATCGCAGCGCTGGTGATCATGTATGAAAACATGAAGCCCAAGGACGCAGCCCGCATCTTCGACCGGCTTGAACTTGATATCCTGCTGAAGGTCGTGCGCCAGATGAAGCCGCGCAAGATGGCTGACATTCTGGCGCGCATGTCGCCCGAGGCGGCTGAAAAGCTGACCGTGGCGATCGCCAGCGGCGATGCGAACCAGCCTCAGGGGGCTTCCATCCAGGCCCCGGCTGCACTTCCGAAAATCGGCTCAAACTGACGGAAAGCGCCGAGTTTCGCGGTGCGGCGTAACAGGGTGTTAAGGCCGGTCCCCTAGAGTCATTTCGGAGCTTGTTCCAGAGGATAACCCTGACCTTGTTGAATGTTGTGAGGCATGCACGCCAGTGGGCCTCGGCCAGGGTCCACGCAGCGTTCCGGTATATTCCGGGAGCGGCTGTTTCGTGCCGCAGCCTTGCCGTTCTGCTTGCCGTGTCCTTGCCGCTGATGCCTTTGACCCCGGCCCATGCCCAGACGGCTGAGCCCGTGGACATGGAAGCGCGGGCCGAAGAGGGCTACGGCCGGATGATCCTGACCTTCAAGGACAGGACACTGCTGCCGCACTATGATGCCGCCGTCACAAACAATGTGCTCCGCGTTGCCTTTGAGGCGCCGATCCAGATCAACGTGGATGATGTCCCGCTGCAACTGGGGAACTACGTGGCCATCGCCCGCCGCGATCCTGATGGCAGCGCCATCCGCTTTGCCCTGAAAGACAGATTCCGCATCAACACGCTTGAAGCGGGCGAGAAGCTGTTCATCGACATTCTGCCTTCCAACTGGCAAGGCCTGCCGCCCGGCCTGCCGGATGAGGTGGTGCGTGAACTGGCGCGGCGCGCCGAGGAGGCCATGCGGCAGGTCCGGGCCCTCGAACAGGCGCGTCTGAAGGCGCAGGAGGGGCCGAAGGTCACGCTCCATGTCGGGGATCACCCGACCTTCACGCGTCTGGTCTTCGACTGGTCCATCCAGTTTGATACGGCCTTTGTGCGGGAAGACGACATCGTCCGCATCACCTTCAATCATCCCGCTCAGCTGGATGTGGGCGACCTGCGCGCCCGCCTGCCGCGCGGTGTCGTTGATGCGACGGCCTTCATTGATGAGGGCAAGCTCAAGTTTCTGATGCGTCTTGAGCCGGGTGTCGACATCCGGGCTTTCCGCGAAGAGCAGACCTATGTGGTCGACATCAGTCCGCCGGAAGCAAGGGTTCCTGCGGATCCGGCCAATGCTGCCATAAATGACGCCATGGGGGCCGGAGCGCCTTCCGGGGCGTCCGGGATGATCATTGCGCCGGGGAACCGCGACTATACCCCCCGCACGCCTGAAGGTGCCCCTGCCTCCGGCATGCCGCAGCCGGGCCGGGACCCGGTGTTCGACGGGGTTGAGGGCGGTGGCGTGAGCCGTCCGAGACCAGGGGCCATCGGTCCGCGGGTGGTGCCTGAAACGCCGGTTGCGCAGAGCAGTCCGGAACCTGACCTTGAAGCCGCAGAGGCTCCCGTTGATGTGGCTCTGGCTGAGCCCGGCAGCGGAGAAGCGTCTTTTCCGCTGCCCAGGGCCAAGCCGGTCTCCGCAACGGAACTGGCTTTGCAAGGCCCCGTGACGGATGTGGCGCAGATGAACCCGCCTGTGGTCATTCCGCCTCTGGCCGGCGAGCCGGAGACGGTGGCTTCAGTTGCCTTCGTCCCGCCTATCCAGGAACCGGCGCCGGAGACTGCACAGCCTGAAGGGGAGGCTCCGCAAGCCACTCCTGTTGCGGAGGGTCCTGCTCTGCAGGCTGGTGACCGGCTGATTGATGTGGTGCCTCTTGATCCGGTGCCCGTGCCTGCACGCCGCTCTGCCGCGCCTGCTGTTCAGGAGCCTGTGCCGGCGGATTTGCCGCCTGTCATTGATGTGACGGGGGCGACGCAGCCGCAAAGCAATGAAGCCTGGCGGGCAACTGGCGGCAATGATGCTGCGGGCACGCAGGCGCAAAGCATGCCGCCGAGTATCTTTGGCGGACCGGCCCGCTCGCCAGAAAGCCTGCCGCCCGATGCGGCGGAAGCAACCCTTAATTTCGTTGCGGCCGAAGCCCGGCGCATCGGCAACTCGGTGCGTGTCGTGTTTCCTTTCCGGGAACAGGTCTCCACGGCGCTGTTCCGGCGCAACAACAGTGTCTGGATGGTGTTCGATACCAGCTCGGCGATCGACGTGCGCGGCATGCGTTCTGCTCTCGGAGATATCGCCAGCGCGGTCGATATCCAGAGCTACGGAGATTTCTCGGTGCTCCGGGTGAACGTCAGTTCTGCCACGCTGGCGACCCTCGGCGCCGATGGCAACGCCTGGAATCTCGTCATCGGCGACATGATCGTCGAACCCTCGCGCCCGCTGCTGCTGGAGCGCACGGTGCGGATCGACGGGGGATCGGTGCTGCGGGTGTCATTCCAGAACCCGCGTTATGTCCGCAGGTTCACCGATCCGGATGTGGGCGACGAAATTCATGCGGTGACCGGCTTTGGCCCTGCGCGGGGCCTGCTCAAGCCGCAGGGCTTTGTCGACCTGGATGCGCTGTCTTCCGCACATGGTGTTGCGGTCGTGCCAAAGTCGGACGGAGTGCGCGTGCAACTGGTGGGGGATGACGTCATCCTGGAGAAGACCGATGGCCTGATCCTGTCCAGCAGCCACCTGCGGCAGGGATCGGGTTCCTTCACCTCCCTCGTTGCTGCGGACAGTGTTGCCTCCATCGAATTCTCGAACCTGACGACCTCGGCGCCTGAGGATTTCATCCGCCGCCGCAGTGAGCTGGAAGCGGCCATGGCGGCGGCACCTGAAGGGCGCCGGCAGGGCCCCAGGCTTGATCTGGCCCGGTTCTATCTGGCGCATGTGTTCCCTCATGAATCGCTCGGCCTGATGGAACTGGCGCTGGAGGAGGAGCCGGCCCTGGCGCAGGATCCGATGTTCAATCTCATGATGGGCGCGGCCCAGACGCTTGCCGGACGGCCGCGTGAGGCTCTGCCGCATCTGAGCCGTCATGATCTCAAGAACAATCCGGACGCGGCCGTCTGGCAGACCATCGTTGAAGTCGCGCTTGGCCAGTGGGCTCCGGCCCGCGCAGCACTGGCGCGCGGCCGTTCCGTCATTGGCAATTACCCCGTCAACATTCAGGCCGAGTTCAATCTGGCTGCTGCACAGGCCATGGTGGAACTGAATGATTTCGGCATGGCCAATGCCATTCTCGCGGAGATCGAGCCGGCGCTCATCACCCCGCAGCAGGCCACCCGCTATGACCTTCTGCGCGGCCGCGTGGCCGATGCGTCGGGCCGGTCGCTGGAGGCGCTCACCGCCTTTGATCTTGTCGCCCGCAGTTTTGACCGTCCGCGTGCGGCCGAAGCCCAGTACCGGGCGCTGCGTATCCGTTACCGGGACGGAGAGGTCAACATCGACAATGCGATCAACGAGCTTGGCGGCCTTGCCGCCTCCTGGCGCGGTGACGAGACGGAACTGAAGACGCTGCGGCTGCTCGCCCAGCTGCAGGCGGAAAAGGGCAATTACCGCGAGGCGTTCGAGGCGATGAAGTCTGCGCTTCAGGCTCAGCCGGACGCGGAGACCACCCGCCTGCTGCAGGAGGAGATGTCCGCACTTTTCTCCAGCCTCTTCCTGCATGGCAAGGCGGACGAAATGCCGGCGGTGAAGTCTCTTGCGCTGTTCTATGATTTCCGCGAACTGATGCCGGTGGGGCGTCAGGGGGACGAGATGGTGCGCAAGCTCGCCAAGCGGCTGGTTGAGGTGGACCTTCTCGATCAGGCTGCCGGCCTGTTGCAGCATCAGGTGGACAACCGCCTGAAGGGGGCCGCCCGGGCGCAGATCGCGGCCGACCTTGGAGCCATCTATCTGATGGACCGCAAGCCGGAGCGGGCCCTGGCGGTGCTCAACCGCACCCGTCAGGCAAACCTGCCTTCGTCCCTGGAGCGGCAGCGCAACATCGTCGAGGCGCGCGCCATGACGGAGAGCGGGCGTCCGGATCTGGCGCTGGAACTGGTCCGCAACATGCGCGGGGCCGACGTGGACCGGTTGCGCGCCGATACGTTCTGGAAGGCGCAGAGCTGGCGTGAGGCGGGGGAGCAGCTGGAGGCCATGTATGGCTCGCGCTGGTCAGACAATATTCCGCTGGAACAGATCGAGCGGGACGACATCCTGAAGGCCGCGATCGGCTATTCGCTGGCCGGTGACCAGCTCAGCCTGGACCGCCTGCGCACCAAATATGCGAAGAAGATGTCGGACAGTCCCCATGCTGCGTCGTTCGAAGTGGTCACCCGGCCCATCGCGGCACAGGGGGTCGAGTTCCTGGATGTGGTCAGAGGTATTGCCGCAACGGATACGCTCGACACCTTCCTGCAGGAATACCGGCGCCAGTACATGTCGCCTTCTGCGGACAGTGGCAGCAGCTCGTTGGCCAATGCCATGCCGGCCAATGGCTGACACCATATCCGGCGCCCGGGGCTCCTGCCGCATACGGACCGCAGCGGCTTGAACCTCTGCTGAAGCTTCCGGAGAAACTGATTCAGCTCTTGAAGAGATTGATTCAAGAACTGCCGGAATTGATTCCGGAATTCGCTTTAATCATTTGATTTATAAGCGCTACCCGGCGGCGCCGAAGCTTCTCACCAGACTCCCGGCCACGAGATACCAGCCATCGACAAGCACGAAGAAGATCAGCTTGAAGGGCAGGGAGATGACCACTGGCGGCAGCATCATCATGCCCATGGACATGAGGATGGAGGCAATCACCAGATCGATGATCAGGAACGGCAAATAGAGCAGGAAGCCGATCTCGAAGGCGCGGCGCAGCTCGCTGATCATGAAGGCCGGGATCAGGACCTGAAAGCTCAGGTCCTGTGGTGTTTCCGGCGGGGCCTGACCGGAGAGCTCCTGAAACAGGGCAAGATCCTTCTCCCGCACCTGGGTCAGCATGAAGGCATGAAAAGGCTCGGAAGCCCGTTCAAAGGCCTGATCGAATTCGATGGTTCCTTCCACCAGCGGCTGGATGCCCTCGTTATAGGCCGTCTGCAGGGTGGGGGCCATGATGAAGGCCGTCAGGAAGAGGGCCAGCGACACCATCACCGTATTGGGCGGGGCCGTCTGCAGGCCAATGGCCGAACGCAGCAGCGACAGAACCACGACAATGCGAGTGAAGCTCGTCACCATCACGAGGATCGACGGGGCCAGGCTGAGAATTGTCAGCAGGGCCACGAGCTGCAGGGCGCGCTGCGTCACGCCCGTGCCTTCGCCAAAGCCGATGGAAATGTCCTGCGCCAGTGCCGGGGCGGCGAGCAGCACCGCTGCTGCCCCGGCCAGAGCAAATGCCGTCAGGCGCACATATCTGGCGGATCTGGTTGCGCCCTTACGACCGTTCATTTGCGCTCTTGCGTGCCGATTTCGGACAGGAGGCGTGCCATCTCTTCTTCAATGGCGGTCACGCCGGGATTGTCACGGGCGGTCTGAACCTTGATCTCCGGAGCCGCACCCGGCTGCTCTGCCTCGCTGTCCTGTGATGCGTCAGGCTCCGGTGCAGCGGCTTTGGGGGCTTCGGCCTCTGCTGCCTGGGCTACAGCCGGTGCGGATGCCGAGGACTTGCTCTGCAGATGACCATCGAGAACATCAGCCAGGGCATCGGCCAGCAGATCGTCTGCCATATCGCCCTGCGCTGCGCCTGCCGGTTCTGCGGAGGGGCGTGCCGGGGCGAGAGGCGCGAACAGGTCTTCTTCGTCTGCGGCAGCATCCGGGGTGGCGGTGCTTTTTTCTTCGGGCTGGGCTGAGCTTGCCGGGCTTTCGGCCTGCTGGGCCGCCGGTGTGGCGTCTTCCTGCGGAGCCGCGGCGCTTTCAGTCTTCACCGGAGCCGGCGGAACCTCTGCTGCAGCTTCGCTGCGTGCTTCACCAGCGGCTGCGGTGTCGGTGGGGGCTGCGGCCACTGCCGCGCCTGCCGTGTTCGCCGGGGTGCCCGCCTGTGTGCCCGCCTGTGTGCCGCCGGGAGCGCCGGAGCCGCCGCGATAGCTCGCCGCGCGGGCTGGGTCCAGCCGCAGATACGGGTTGGTGGCCAGCGAACCCAGGCCTTCGCCGCTGCGTTCTGCGGGGCTGCGAACTTCTGCTGCTGCTGCTGTGGCGGAAGGTGAGGCGCCTGCAGATGCCGTGGCACTCTGAGCGGCAGCAGGCTGCGCCCGGACGGTGTCTGCCGCCACGGCCTCGCCCGGCGCCGGGCTCTGGCCGGCAGCAAGCGGATTCTGGAAAACGGTGCGTGCGCGGGCCGCGGGACCCGAAGAGGGAGGCGTGACCTGACGGCGCGGCTCGGGCTCGGGGGCCGGAGCCTGAACGTCGGATGAGGCTGGCCGGGAGAAGGTGCGCGCAAGCCCCGCAACGGCAGCACCTGCCGCGGCGACCGAGGCACCCGCCTTCTGGGTGAGAGCAGAGGTTGCCGACTGGACTGTGCCGCCAGCGGCGGGATCCCTCGGTGCGGGCTGGGAAGCAGACTGGACAGCGCTTCTGATGGCCGGAGCGGAAACTTCCGGCGCGCGCATGGCCGGTTCGGACGCCCGCAGGGCAGGGCTGACCGGAGCAGCAGGTGCCGGTACTGACGGGGCCGCCGTTGCCGGGGCTGCGGATGTGCCGGCCGACATGGCTTCCGCTGCGCGGGCGCGCAGGGTCTTGATCGTGTCGAGCGGCGATGTCACCGGCTTGAGCTCTGAACCTGCGCTGCCAGCCACCTGGACGGAGGGCGCCTGGGCTGCCTGGGCCTTGGCTGCAGGCGCTTCAGCTGCCGGAGCATGCGGGCGCGGGGCGGAAGGAGCTGTTGCCTGCGGTGCCGGTGCGGCATCGAACTGCGGCTCGTTTTGTCCGCGTGCACGGGCGCTGGCGGCGAGGCTGCCGGCTGCCGCTGCTGCGCGGGCGGCAAGATTTGTGGCAAGGCGCTGCGGGCCGGAGGCGGCGGTCTGCGGCTTTTCAGCCGCGGAGGGCTGGGCACGCAACGGCGGGGGGGCAGAAGGCGCAGGAGCAGAGGACGGGGCGGCCGCAGCGAGCGAGGGGGCAGACGGAGCCGTCATGACCGCTACGGGAGCCGCAGCAGGGGCGGGGACGGGGCTGTCGCCGGTGTCATAGTCCGGCGCACCATAGCCTGCCAGCTGGCGCTGGTAATTTGCGGCGACCGGAGTGCCGCGAATGATCGTCTGTTCAACCACCACATCGGTCGGTCCGCCGACGAGAATGAGATGCTCCACATTGTCGCGGCGCACCAGCAGCAGGCGGCGGCGGGCATCAATGTTCATGGCATCCATCACCGCGATGCGCGGCTGGCGGTTGCGGCCTGCGTTGATGCGGTTGCCGGTGAATTGCCGCAGAAAATAGACCATCAGGCCGATCAATGCGAAGACGATGGCCAGCGCAATGATGAAAGACATCGCCCGTGCGATGCCGTCTCCGACGCCGAAAGTATCCGCGATCCACTCGTACATACCAACCTCATTACTCTGCGCCGGACTGGCGGCCGCCTCCTTGCCGGGTCAGGCGCCAGATCTCCCTTGCATTCAGCCGCGGAGCAGACTTCTGCCCCGCCTGCGTGATAGATCAGAGCTGCAAATAGCATCTGCGGGCGCCGAGGTATACCTCCCAGTTACCCGTCAGCCTGTTGCAGCGCTTCACTTGCGCCTTCCCAGACTTGCAAGCCGGCGCAATGCGCAACCATCGCCGCGTCTGCCTCCGGCTCTGCCCAGTTGCTGGCCCAGTTGCTAGCCAGGTTGCTGGCCAACTTCTTGGGCCGGTGCTCCTGCGCCGTGCTGGCACTCCATTCCCTCATCCATGGTGGGGGAATGTAGCGGCGGAAGCTTGCGCCGCCCAGTTGCTCCCTGCATGATTCTGACTGGACAAATGCCATGAGCTTGTCTTGCCGGTCCATCGAATCGGCTGAACCCTCTAAATATTAACAGGGGCAGGCAAAAAATGCCGGGTGGTTTTGTTGTTTGCGGCCGTGCTTGAGCGGGTTGTTTACGAGTTTCCACGGAAAACCGCGGCCTTGTTGCGAAAATCATTAACGTGCCATTAACTTTCCGTTAACCCTTTGAGCGGCAGTGTTTGCCGAAGTGTTAACAAATGGTGACTCGCATGTCTCTGACCGACCTGCCGATGTTCCGGGCGATCAAGTCCAAAATGCAGTGGCATCAGGCCCGGCAGGGTGTGCTTGCCGAGAATGTCGCCAATGCGGATACGCCGGGATACCGGGCGAGAGAGCTCAAGGCCTTCAAGGTGGACGAGGATCTGAAACTCGCCAAGCCGGGGCTTGAGACGGTGCGCACCCAGGCGGGGCATCTTTCGGGTGTGATGCGTGCCTCCTCCGGCGGCGGGCAGATTTCTCCCAGCACCTTCGAGACGACGCCGGATGGCAACAATGTGGTTCTCGAAGAGCAGATGATGAAAGTCACGCAGAACCAGATGGAGTTTCAGGCGGCAGCGACGCTCTACAGCCGCAGCATGAAGCTTCTCAAGACTGCCATCGGCAAGTCTGCCTGAGGCGGGCTTTGAACACTTGCAAAGGAGAGTGCCATGGATCTGACCAAGACGCTGTTCGTTTCGGCTTCCGGGCTTAAGGCGCAGACGGGCCGCATCCGCGTGATCGCGGAGAACATTGCCAATGCGGATTCCACGGGCCGCACGCCGCAGGAAGATCCTTACCGCCGCAAGATTCCGACCTTCACGAACCGGTTCGAGAAGGCGCTGAATGCGGAAGTCGTCGCTCTGGGCCGGATCCAGGAAGACCAGTCGCAGTTTCCCACCCGCTACGAGCCCGGCCATCCGGCCGCCGATGCGGAAGGCAATGTGCGCATGCCCAACGTGAATTCGCTGGTGGAAAGCGTCGACATGCGCGAGGCGCAGCGCTCTTACGAAGCGAACCTGAACGTCATCGAGACAACCCGCAGCATGCTGCAGCGGACCATCGACATCCTGCGCGGCTGAGCCTTCGGCTGACGCATCTGAACCCAGAGGATAATCCATCATGGCTATTCCATCCGTTGCCGCGAATGCCTATCAGACGATGGCCCGCCTCGGACAACAGGGGCAGGGGCTTGGCGGCGGCGAAGGGGCTGCCGGTGCCTTTACCCAGACCCCGGATTTCGGCGGCATGGTGCGCGACGCTGTCAGTTCCGTCTCCGACGCGGGGCAGAAGTCCGAGGGCATGGCCCTTGGCCTTGTCCAGGGCAAGGCAGATGTGGTTGATGTGGTGACGGCCATCGCAGAAACGGAAGTCGCGCTGGAGACCATGGTCTCCGTGCGGGACCGCGTGGTTGCGGCTTACGAGGAAATCATGCGCATGTCGATCTGATGCCAGATCGCGGCGGGACAAGGGGCTGACAGCCAGCTCCGACGCGGGGCAGAAGTCCGAGGGCATGGCCCTTGGCCTTGTCCAGGGCAAGGCAGATGTGGTTGATGTGGTGACGGCCATCGCAGAAACGGAAGTCGCGCTGGAGACCATGGTCTCCGTGCGGGACCGCGTGATTGCGGCTTACGAGGAAATCATGCGCATGTCGATCTGATGCCAGATCGCGGCGGGACAAGGGGCTGACAGCCAGATGACCGGACCTGAGGTCATGGATATCGCCCGCGAGGGCATCTGGACCCTGGTGCTGGTCGCGGCTCCGGTGATGATCGTTGGCCTCGTCGTCGGCGTTCTTGTCGCGCTGTTTCAGGCGTTGACCCAGATCCAGGAAATGACGCTGGTGTTCGTTCCGAAGATCCTGGCGATCTTCGTGACCATGATCATCGCCTTTCCCTTCATGGGCAGCATGCTGAACGCCTTCATGATGCGTATTTCCGAGATGATCCTGACGACCGGTCCGGGCTAGACGGGAGGGGGATGTGACCATCCAGCTCTCTTTCCTGCCTGAAATGGCGGCTGTCTTCATGCTGATGTTTGCCCGGCTGGGCACGCTGATGATGCTGCTGCCGTCCTTCAGCGAGCAGTCTATCCCCATGCGGCTGCGCCTGACTCTGGCCCTGGCGCTCACCTTGCTGCTTTACCCCATGGCGTCCCGGCTGTACCCGGTGGGCCTGACCGAAAACATCAACCGTTTCGGGGTGATGCTGGCGGGGGAGTTCATCATTGGATTTGCCGTTGGCCTGTGCGGACGCATGATCACCGCGGCCCTGACGACCGCAGGCGTCATCATCGCCAACCAGACGGGCCTGTCCTTCGCGCTTGGGTCGGACGTGACCAATGCCGGCCAGCAAGGCGCATTGATCGGCAACTACCTGTCCATTCTTGCCGTCACGCTGATCTTCACCACGGATACCCATTATCTGATGATTGCGGCGCTGCATGACAGCTTCAGCCTGTTTCCGCCGGGCGTCGTGCTGCCGGTGGGAGACTTTGCCCGGATGGCGCAGGAGACGGTCTCCGGGGTGTTTTCCATCGCCATGCGTATCAGCGCCCCCTTCATCGTGGTGGGGCTTGTCTTCTATTTCGGCCTTGGCCTTCTCAACAAGCTGATGCCACAGATGCAGATCTTCTTCATCTCGGCACCTGTTGGCATTGCCATCGGCATCCTGCTTCTTTACGCGCTTCTGATCGCCATCATGAACAAGTACCTGGCGCATTTCACCGAGGCGATCGGCAAGTTCACAGGGGGATAGGCCGGCCTGCCGGATCCCGCCTGCGGGTGGGGGCGGCGGCGGCTGATCCCATTCAACACGTCCGGGCATTCCGTTCGCGCTTCGGCGGGTGGTGGCTTCAGGGGAAACAATGTCTGACCAGACCGACGATTCGGAGAAAACCGAGGACCCCACGCAAAAACGCTTGAAAGAAGCGTTGGAGCGAGGGGATGTCGCAAAATCTCAGGAAGTCAGCACGTGGTTCACGCTCGCCGGAACCGCGATGATCATTGCATTTCTGGCGCCCGGAGTGTTTTCCAGCCTCGGCGGCAAGCTGAAATGGTACGTGGAGCACGCCGATGCTATTCCCGCAGATGGCGGCGGGCTTGTTGCGCTATGGAGCAACACCGGGCTGGTGGTGGCTGCCGCGGTCGCTCTGCCCATGCTGACCATGATGATCATGGCTGTCATCGGCAACATGGTGCAGCATGAACTGGTCTTCTCGGCGGAATCGCTGAAGCCGAAACTCTCCAAGGTCTCGCCAATGTCGGGCTTCAAGCGGCTGTTCTCGGCCGACAGCCTGATGAATTTTCTCAAGGGCCTCGTCAAGATCGTCATCGTTTCCACGCTGATGGTCGCCGTGCTCTGGCCGGAGCGGGACATGGCGGAAGCTGTCATGTTCATGGACGAGCTGATGGTGATGGAGGAGACCCGTATTCTTGCCCTGAAGCTTATCGGTGCCATTCTCGCCGTCATGACCATCGTTGCTGCCCTGGATTTCCTTTGGCAGAAGACGAAATGGTTCAAGAAGCAGAAGATGAGCCTCCGGGAAATCAAGGAAGAATACAAGCAGACGGAAGGTGATCCGGCGGTCAAGGGCAAGATCCGACAGCTGCGCATGGAGCGCAGCCGCCGCCGCATGATGAGCGCCGTGCCCCAGGCGACGGTGGTTGTCACCAACCCGACGCACTACTCTGTTGCACTCAAATATGAGGACGGGATGGGGGCGCCTCAGGTGGTGGCCAAGGGTGTCGACGCAGTCGCCTTGCGCATTCGGGAAATTGCGAAAGAGAACAAGGTGCCCATCGTCGAGAACCCGCCGCTGGCCCGTGCGCTCTACGCGGCGACGGAAATCGATCAGTTCATCCCCGAAGAACACTTCAAGGCAGCGGCCGAGGTCATCGGCTTTGTCTACAGAATGCGGAAAACCCGGAGCTGGCGCGATAATTGACACCAGATCGGTTGAATTTAGCTGCGCGGGGCAGAATGCTGCATGAAAGACCGAATCCCGCCGGGCGGGAGGGAGAAGAGTGGTAATGAGCGACAGGGACTCACACATGGCAGAGCCGGTTGTCGACCGTGCGGAGCGGTCGGGAAGCATTGCCGCGCTGCTGCTTCTGGCCTTGGCCCTTCTGGGCGCGGCCACGGCCTTTGCGGTCATGGGCCGCGAGGCTGCAGAGCCCTATGTCCTTGCCCTGCTTGGCATTCTGGCTGTGGTCGGGGTTTTTTCACTGTTCGCGGCAGCCATCGGCCTGTTGCGCTTTTCCACGCGCGGCCGTGCCAGTCCGCTGGGCGGAGCCTTTCTCGACACATTGGAGGAGGGGGCGGTTGTCACCGACGTTGAAGGCCGTCTGATCTACGCGAACCAGGCCTATGCCGTGCTGACGGGCGCTGAAACCCCCGCTGAGGTGCGCACCATCGAGCGGGTGTTCTCCAGCGATCCGGATGCGGCCGATGTGATGTTCCGCCTGTCCCAGGCCATGCGCGACGGGCGCAAGGCGCAGGAGGAAGTGCGGCTTCCCACCGCACTGGACGGCGATGACAGCGGCGCCCGCTGGTACAGGGTGTCCGTGCGGCCCTTGCAGATCCCGCGCAAGGAAGGCGGCTCCGGCCGGCCGCTGATGGTCTGGCAACTCGCCGACATCACCCGCGACCGCAGTGACCAGGAAAGCTCCTTCCAGGAGCTGCAGCGCGTGATCAATTTCCTCGATCATGCCCCGGCTGGCTTCTTCTCCAGTGATGCGCGCGGACGGATCGTCTATCTCAACGCCACGCTGGCCGACTGGCTGGGCTATGATCTGGCCCAGTTCCAGGCTGGTGAAGTGCTTCTGGCCGACATCATCCGGGGGGATGGTGCCGAATTGGTGCGGTCGGTGCGCGGCTCTGCCGGCGAGGTGAAGAGCGAAACCTTCGATCTTGATCTCGTCACCCGCAATGGCCGGGGCCTGCCGGTGCGTCTGCTGCACCGGGTTCCCTTTGGCGCCGAAGGCGTTCCCGGCGACAGCCGCACGCTGGTGCTCAACCGTTCGCGCGGGGAAGAGGTGGCCGAGGCGCTGCGGGCGGCCGAAGTGCGCTTTGCGCGCTTCTTCAACAACACGCCGATTGCCATCGCCTCGCTGGACGCGGAGGGCCGGGTCCTGCGCACCAATGCGCCGTTCCTGCGCCTGTTTGGACCGGTCGATATTTCCGGCTCCGGCACCCGCATGCAGGATTTCGTCGCTGAGCATGGCCGGGAGGAACTGTCGCGGGCGCTCTCTGCCGCCGCCAAGGGCATCGGCGAGATCGCGCCGGTTGACCTGCCGCTGGCCAATGCCTCTGACGGGCGCTCTGCCACCTTCTATGTCTCTGCCGTGCAGGACGGGGAAGGGGATGGGGAGATGGCCATCGTCTACGCGCTGGAGACAACGCAACAGCGGGCGCTGGAGGCCCAGTTCGCCCAGAGCCAGAAGATGCAGGCCATCGGCCAGCTGGCGGGCGGCGTGGCGCATGACTTCAACAACGTGCTTACCGCCATCATCGGCTTCTCCGATCTTCTGCTGGCGAGCCACCGGCCGACCGATCCGTCCTTCCAGGACATCATGAACATCAAGCAGAATGCCAACCGCGCGGCGGGCCTTGTCCGCCAGCTGCTGGCCTTCTCGCGCCGCCAGACCCTGCGCCCGCAGCAGCTGGCGCTCAATGATGTGCTGGCCGATCTCGCCAACCTGCTGGACCGCCTGCTGGGCGAAAAGGTGGAGCTGAAGGTGGTGCATGGCCGCGACCTGTGGCCGGTGATGGCGGACGTGAACCAGCTGGAGCAGGTGATCGTCAACCTCGCGGTCAATGCGGGCGACGCCATGTCCGACGGTGGCCGCCTGACCATCCGCACCTCAAACGTGACGGAAGAGGACTCGATCCGCTTCGACAACACGCGCGGTATGCCCCCCGGCGAATATACGCTGATCGAGGTGGAAGACACCGGGCACGGCATGACACCGGAGATCATGGAAAAGATCTTCGAGCCTTTCTTCTCCACCAAGGAAGTGGGCAAAGGCACCGGTCTTGGCCTCTCCACCGTCTATGGCATCGTCAAGCAGACCGGCGGCTACATCTTCTGCTCGTCCGAGGTGGGCGTGGGCACGGTCTTCCGCATCTTCTTCCCGCGGCACATCCCCAAGGAGCAGCCGGTCATCGAGAAGAAGATCATCGAGGACAGCGACAAGGTGAAGGATCTCACCGGCTCGGCCTCGATCCTGCTGGTGGAAGACGAGGAGGCCGTGCGCGCCTTTGCTGCCCGTGCGCTTGCCTCACGCGGCTACACCGTCCACGAGGCAGGGTCCGGCACGGAAGCGCTGGAGGTGATGGAGGAAACCGGCGGCAGCATCGATCTGGTGGTGTCGGATGTGGTCATGCCGGAAATGGACGGCCCCTCGCTCTTGCGCGAGTTGCGCAAGACACGGCCCGATCTCAAGATCATCTTCGTTTCGGGCTATGCGGAAGACGCTTTCGAGGAGAACCTGCCGGAAGGCGAGACCTTCTTCTTCCTGCCCAAGCCCTTCACCCTCAAGCAGCTGGCGACAACCGTGAAGGACGTGCTGTCGAGCTGAGGCGAAGATGAGGGATGCTGTGCCGGCCGTGCTGGCACAGCTGGCCCTGAGGGGCCTCCTTCCTGCCTGATCACGGTTTGCAAAGACCGCAATAGAGCCTTTCGAGCGCATCAAGGTAAGCATCCCGCTCAGCCCCGCCGGCAATTGCCAGCGCTGCGCGCTCGAAGGCGGCGCCGAGCATGGCGGCAAGGGCATGCCTCTCGTCTTCCGGCAGCCCGGTGATCCCAGGAATCGCTGCGATGGCCTCCCGAAGCGTTGCCTCTCCCTGCTCCTTGTCCAGACACGCCATCTCCTGCATGCCCAGAACGGCCGGCCCCTCCAGCAGCAGCAGGCGGGCGCGGCCCGGCTCTGCCATGGCATCCAGATAGGCCTGGGCACCGCCGCGGAAGGCCAGTTGCAAGGACAGATCTTCCGGTGAAGCCTGCCGTATGGCCTCCGCAACGGCCGCAAGTTCTCCTTCCACAACGGCCCGCATCAAGGCGGCCTTGTCGGCAAAGTGATGATACAGCGCGCCGCGCGTCACATTGGCCGCAGCCACGATGTCGGGCGTTCCGGTCTCCGCGTAACCGCGGGTGATGAAGAGCGCGCGGGCGGCGGCGATCAGAGCTGCGCGGGTTTCCTGGCGGCGCTCGGCATTGGTCCGGCGGGTTGGAAGTGATTGCATACATGCAGCCTGTATGTTAATTGAAGCGACATGCATAGTGTATGTTTTTTCAGGAGGGCTGTCGCATGAAAATCACCCAGTACTATCCGGTTCTGATGTGCGAGGATCCTGCCGGGGCATCTGCCTTCTTTCAGAGGCACTTCGGCTTCGTGCCGCTGTTCACTGCGGACTGGTATGTGCACCTGCAGCAGCAGGATAACCCGGAGGTCAATCTCGCCATTGTCGCTGCGGATCACGCAACGATCCCGCCCTCCGGCCGGGGACACGCGGCAGGATTGCTTCTCAATTTCGAAGTTGAGGATGCGGCCGGGGAATATGCAAGGCTGCGTGATGAAGGGCTGACGATCCTGCTGCCGCTGCGCGATGAACCCTTCGGCCAGCGTCATTTCATTGCCGCCGGCCCGCAGGGCGTATTGATCGACGTGATCACGCCCATTCCACCGGCGGCTGAATTTCTGGGTCAATATGCACCGCAATCCGTTCCCCGCTGACGGCGGTACCTGAAGCCTTCAGCCCTTCTGGCGTGCCGTCAGCTGACAGGCAGGGCCGGGCAGCCGGAGGTCCGCTCAACGCGGGTCTTCAGCCCCTGCAGGCTCTGCATGGTGTTCGGGTTGCCCGGCAGCACGAAACTCTGGGCAAGGGCGGTGCGGGCATTGTTGACGATGGCGACGTCCTGAACCGCCAGCGTGCGGCAGGCTTCGCCGGTGAAGCGCACACGCACGCGGATCAGGCGATCGCCGTTGTCGGAGGGGCCGAATTCGGCGTCAAGCGCCGGGTTGGCTTCCGTCATCTTGCGCTCGATCACCACCATGTTGGCTTCATCCTGCACAACGGGCGTGCCGCGCTCGGTGGCGCTGGCGATCAGGGCCATGCGCACCTGCTCCGGGCTGCCGGCGATCGACAGGGACTGCGCACCCTGCGGCACCGTCAGCTGCGGCTGTGGGGCAAGTGTGGTCTGCACCGGCCGCTGGGGGCCGCTCGACTGGCAGGCCGCAAGTGCCGCGGCGAGGGCAGGGACGATGATCATCTGGCGCATGGCTGCGATCCTCAAGGTAATCATGTTCAGGCTCCGGCAAGCCTAAACAGGCCACCAGTCCGGTTAACAAAGTTAGAACACATCTGGTTCCGTCACTCATAGATCGGAAAGGAGGCTTTGAAAGCTGGCTACGTCACAATCCACGCGGAAATTTACCGCTTCCCTGTCTTTTTTGTCATGCCAGTTCGCGATGAGTCCGGCCCGTCGGGTGCAGGTCAGGCTCGCGTGGCACTTGCGCCTTTCTTGGCGTGATGCCTTCCGCATCCCGGATGCGCTGGCATCAGAATGTCTTTCCCGTGCGGAAGCCGCCGCCCTTGCCCATGGTGCTTCCGGAAGAGCCGGTTCTGAAGCCACCGCTTCCGCGTGAGCTGCCGCCGCCAAGCCCCTGACCCGAAAAGCCGCCGCCAAACGAGCTGCGGCTGGTGCCGCGGCTGCTGGTGTTCTGGCGCACATGTGCCTTGCGGGCGCGGGCCCAGTAGTCCGCACCGCTGATGGCGCCCTTGACGAGCTCGCCCAGCAGGATGGTGGTCAGGTTGTCGTCCTTGAACGAGGAACCGTAATCGTCATAGCCGTTCTGCCGGAACTGCTGGGTCACCTTGGTCAGTTCCTCGCGGCGGCGGGAAATGTCGCGCTGCAATTCCTTGTCCTGGCGGATCTCGCGGGTCAGATCCTCGATCTGCGCCTCGACATTCTGCAGTTCACGCACGATGGCATCATCCTCGCGCGAGGGGGTGTCGATGGCCTTGCGCAGAAGCGTGTGCAGATCCTCCCGCTGCAGGGCCTTGGCGAGTTCCGCGGCTGCGGCCTGATAGCCTTCGTCCTCACCATCGGTGAAGGTCTGGAGCCGGGCCTGCAGGGCGGAAAGCTCCGCCTCCTGCGCCTCAAGCTGGCTGTCCAATTGCAGGAGGGCGTCCTGCAGCCCGATGGCCTCTCCCTCAAGGTCCTGCCCGGCAAGCCGTGTCAGCGTCTGGCGTTCGGACGCGGCAACCGCATCCGCCGCCTCACTGGCCAGCTCATTGCAGCGGGCCGCATGGGCTGTGAGGCGCGGAGGGATTTCGGTCAGCATGGCATAGTTCGGCCGGGCCGCATCAAACCGGATCAGACCGGCGACCCAGCGGTCGAGCGAACGCACCAGGCCTGAGTGGCTGTAGCCCGTGGTGCCGAAGCCGCGCTGCCACAGATACTTGAACAGCGGGTCGTTTTCGTAGGCCTTGCCCTTTTCCTCCCGGTCCGCTTCTGCCTGGAGGGCCTTTTCCGAAGCGGCGGTGGCGGTGCGGGCGGCCTGTTCTGCCGCAGCTTTCAGCCCCTTGTGGGTCTCATCTGCGGCAAGGGCCTGGACAAGAGGCCCTTCCAGTGCCTCGATCTGCTCAAGAATGGCGGATCGGGCGGCGGAAAGCCTGTCCCGCTCGCGCATATGCTCTGCCCGCTGGCTTTCCTTGAGGCGGACCTCTTCGGCAAGGCGTGCCAGATCGGCGTTGCGCCGCTCCAGCAGCTGCCGCGCTGTCCGCGCCGCGCCTTCCAGATCGGCGCCAAGATGCTCGGCTTCCTCTGTCTCCATGCGGAATTTTGCAAGGTCCCGGAAACCCTCGCTCATCTTCTCCGATAGCGCCGAAATGGCCCGCGTTGCCCGTTCGATACGGTGGGCAAGCTCAGTCTCCTCGCGGCGCAGATCCGCAAGGGCCTGTTCGATGGCCGAGAGTGTCTGACGTCCGCTCAGCATGGCTCAAGCCCCCGTTCCGGTGTCACCATTCGGTAATGGCCCCCTGTTCCACCGGCTTGCTCCACTCGATGCCGAGCTTGCCGCGCAGCTTCACGCCCAGTTCGGCATCCTGGACGATGCCATCCTTCGCCTTGTCGTCGCGTACCGCATTGAAAACGCTGACCGGTACCCGCTGCGCCCAGATGGTCACGGTCTTTTCCCTGCCGTCTTCCTCCGAGACGATCCGCCGTGGCAGAGGCTTGCCATCGGCACCGATCGCCTCCACCACCAGATAAAAGTTCTCGGCCGACTGATTCACATCGGGAATGCGTGTCACTCCCGTGGGCACATCCGGGCGGGAGACAATGCGAACGGTGAAGGTGGTGGCCAGCTCGCTGTCGAGTGCGGCCAGCTGGTCGCGCACCCGCCGTGCATCGGCCGCATCACCGCGCGCCAGAGCCCGTTCACCGTCAGCTGCAAGCCCTGCGGCCTGCACCTTGACCGCATCGTCCAGAGCGGCCGCATTGATGGCTGCGGTCAGCCGCGCAATGTCCTGAGGCAAAGTCTGGCTGAGCTCGGCCTGGAGAGCCTCCGCAGCCCTTTCACGCGGGGCCGTGACGAGGAAATGCCAGGCGGACAAGGAAATCACGAGTGCCGCCAGCGCGATCGCCGCCACGCGGGCATAGCTCATGCGCCGGATGTAAAGCAGGGCCAGAAACCGTTGCAGCCCGGCCTTTGGCGGGGCATAGACGAAACGGTCTTCCTTGAGGCTGGCAACACCCTGCAGCAGGATGTGATCGGGCACGTCAATGCCCTGTGAGGCATAGATGTCCCGCAGGCGGGCGATCAGTTGCGCATCACGGTCAGTTCCACTCAGCTCGCGCTGAACAAGGGCCTCGTCATGGCGCAATGTGTCGACCACATCCATCGCCATCATCAGCTCGTCGAGCGGCTGTCCTGCGGCCTTCTGTGTTGCGGCCATTCCAATCCTCCGGCCCGCTGGGGCTGGTTCATCAAGTCGTGTGCGCCGGCCGGCCTGTCAAGCCGGCCGGATGGGCTCAGCCCTTGATCAGAGCCTCACCGGCTGCAAGCTTTGCCAGACGGCGCTTGCCATCTTCGACGGCAAGGCGGATTTCTTCGGAGTTTTTCGTCGACATCTCGCGCATCTCGTTGATGATATTGCGCGAATTAACCTGGAAGTTGACCACGCTGTCCACCAGCTTCTTGACCGACGCCGCCTGCACGGTGGGGCCGTAACCGGCTTTCAGCGCGGCCTCCTGCACGGCATCGCCGATTTCGGCCAGCGTCTCGAGGCTCTTGTTGACGCCGTCCTTCATGGCATTCAGGGTCGCGGTCGATTCATGCAGGCCCTGCAGGCCGGTGAAGGAGGCGTTGAGCGCCGTCAGCACCGATTCATTGGTGGAGAAGAAGCTGACCGACTGGGCATAGACCCGCTCCTTGGCGTTGGTCGTCTGCATCAGGCGCGCCATGATCACTTCAGACGTGTTGTAGCCGATGGTCAGGTTGTCGGAGAGATCCTTGGCGACCTGATAGCGCTTTTCCTCGTCCTGCATCTCGCGCATGCGCTCGTCGCGGGTGAGTTCCAGCCTTGCCTTGGCCGCAAGATCCTCGCCGCTGAAGGCCGTGACTTCGGCAGACGCTGCTTCCAGCGACGCCTTGGCGGCGTTCAGCTTGGCGGTGGCGGTGTTCAGCACTTCCAGCGCCAGAACCTCGGCCTGTTTCAGCGCGCCGCGATAGTCACGGTAGGCGTTGAGGATGGTCTGCTCACGCTGGATCTGCTCCTTCGTGTCCTTTGCGACCTCCAGATAGGTCTTGCGGATGGTGTCGAAGCGGTCGGAAATGGTGCCGCGGCGCATGTCGCGCCAGCGGTTGGACAGGCCTTCCATGAAGGAAATCTTGCCATCGGCCAGTTGGTCGACCATGGCCTTGGCGTCGTCGCGGATCGAGTTGAAGGCATCCGTGATCGCCTCGTAGCGCTCGCCGATGGTCATGGCGGCGATCTGGGTGCGGACGATCTCGTTGAAGGTGGAGGCCTGGCCGAGCGTGCGGGTGATCACGGCAATCTTGTCCGGCGACAGGTCCGAGATCTGCTCAAGAAGCGCGTTGATCGGCGCATCGGCTTGCGTTTCGGGCATGAGGCCCAGATCCCTGAGAGCGCCGACGGCCCGGTCGAGATACTGCAGCGGGCTCTTGCTCTGTGCCTCGGTCATCGTCTTCCTCCTGCATCTGCGCCCCGCCGGAGGATCCGGCAGGCCTTCCGCTTGTTGCAACCAAATAGGTCAGGCTGATGACAGCAAGTCAACGCAAAGACCTGCGGGGCCATGATAATCCGCCCGCCCTGTCACATGAAGGCGACAGGGCGGGAAGGGGCATGTGACGCGTCGTTACTTTGCCGCCGCCAGAGCCACGGCAATCGCGGCAGCAAGGCGGGCATTGTTGCGCACCAGCGCGATGTTGGTGACGAGGCTGCGGCCCTTCGTCAGCTCGAAGATATGGCCCAGCACGAAGGGCGTGACGGCCTTGCCCCGCACGTCGCGCCGGGCGGCCTCGGCAATGGCCGCGTCAATATACTGGCCCATCTCGCCGCGGCTGATCTCGCTCTCTGCCGGAACCGGATTGGCGATCAGCACGCCGCCATGGCCGCCGAACAGCTTGCGCGCTTCGATCAGGCGGGCGATCTCCCCGGCGCTGTCCATACGGTACGGGGCGGGCAGGCCGCTCTCGCGCGACCAGAAGGCGGGCACTTCGTCCGTGCCATAAGCGATAACCGGCACGCCGCGCGTTTCCAGCACTTCCAGCGTCTTCGGGATATCGAGCAGGGCCTTGGCCCCGGCGCAGACAACGCAGACCGGCGTGCGGGAGAGTTCGTCCAGATCGGCGGAGATATCGAAGCTGGTTTCAGCCCCCTTGTGCACGCCGCCGATGCCGCCCGTGGCGAAGACGCTGATTCCGGCAGCATCAGCGGCCATCATGGTTGCCGCCACCGTGGTGGAACCCGGCCGGCCCGTCGCCACCGCAATGGCCAGATCGGCGCGCGAGCACTTCATCACGTTCTTTTCCTGCCCCAGCCGGTCAAGGTCTGCGGCATCAAGGCCGATGCGGATGCGCCCGTCGAGCACGGCGATGGTGGCCGGCACGGCATCCGCCGCGCGGATGTCCGCTTCGACCTGGCGTGCCGTCTCCACATTCTGTGGGAAGGGCATGCCGTGGGTGATGATGGTCGATTCCAGCGCCACGATGGGCTTGCCGGCAGCGCGGGCGGCCTGAACCTCGGCGGAATAGACGAGAAGATCCGCAAGGCTGGCGGGCAGGGAGGTGGACATGGTTCTTTCCTCAAGGCTTGCGGCCCGTGCCGGACCATTGCGGGGCGGCACGGCGCTGAAAGGGTGGGATGGCTTTGGCCACGCCTCAGGGGCGTGCCGGCCGGTTGGTGTTCTTATAGACCTGCGGGTGCTGCAGGTTCAACGTGGGGCAGAGGCTGAAGGCAGTGCCTCAAGCGCCGCCCAGCTCAGGCCTGCCGCCACTGCGCCGGTGACGGCAAGCGTCATGGCGGCTGCAGCAAGGCCTTTCTCGAGGCTCTCGGAGAGGGGCAGGTTGCGGGCGATGCCCGCAAGCGTTCCGGCCATCAGCGCGTCGCCCGCACCGGTCACGTCATGGACCATGGCGGGAGGCGGGGTCAGGAAGCCATGAGCCTCCCCCTTGGACCAGAAGAGCGGCTTTGCACCTGCGCTGATCACCACGGCTCCCGGGCCAAGGGCCCGCAGGGCGGCGCCGAGTTCTTCCTGCAGGGTATCGGAGCTGAGCCCGGTAAGGTGTGCGGCCTCGCCCCGGTTGACGAAGAGGATATCAAGCCGCGGCAGGATGGGGCGAAGGCGTGCCGCCTTGGCATTCGACACCGCATCGGCCGCCAGTAGCCTGCTACCGGAGGCCTGTGCCAGCGCTTCGAGCACGGCCTGGGGCAGGTTGGCCTCGATGAACCAGAGGCCGGCTGCCCGTGCCGCCGGTGACAGATCACGTGCGAGCGACGCATCAAGGCTCTCGGTGATATCCGTATCGACCACAGCGGCGGCAAGCGAGCCATCCGGGTCATGCAGGGCCACGTAACGGCCTGTGGGCATCGGCAGGGTGCGCACGCCATAAAGGTTCAGCTGTTCGCGCCCCAGAAGGCTGCGCAATGCGGCGCCGTCGCCGTCATCTCCCAGCGCTCCGCTGAGGGCCACCGGCACGCCGAGCTTCGCCAGCCCCCGCGCCACATTGGTGGCAACGCCGCCGGGCATGCCCCGCATGGTGGACGGGGTGGAGGTTTCGCGGTGGATGGGCTCCTTCGCATGGGCGATCAGGTCGAGATGAATGGCGCCGAAGCAGGCCGCCGGGGCCGCTGTCTGGACTGTTCCGTTCATTGCCGTGTCTCCTTGCAAGGCCCGTCCCGGTGCAATGAGGCGGTGCAGGCGTTCGCCCGGCCGTCCCGCAGGGCTGCCGCTGCGGCTGTGCAGGGCGCAAACCATATGCCAGCGATTCTGCAAACCTGCCAGCCTGCTTGCGAAGCTACGTGAAAAGAACGGGCTTGCGGAAGAGCGCGCAAGCGTGAACATACACGGAACTCATTGACGAAAAACGATAAAAAACAATCTTGTAAAAGATCTTGGCAAATTGGAACAAAGAGAGTACAAAAGCTGAGTTTGAAACGGCGGGTCCATCGTGGAATAAGGAGCCTCGCACATGTCTCAGAGTTCACTTCGCCTTGTAGAGAGCAGCCAGATGGACAAGACCAAAGCGCTGGATGCAGCGCTCTCGCAGATCGAACGGGCCTTCGGTAAGGGCTCCATCATGCGCATGGGCCAGGGGCAGGTGGTTGAGGTCCAGACGGTCTCCACCGGCTCCCTCGGCCTCGATATTGCGCTGGGCATCGGCGGATTGCCGAAGGGCCGTATCGTCGAGATTTACGGCCCGGAATCCTCGGGCAAGACGACGCTGGCCCTGCACACCATTGCCGAGGCTCAGAAGTCCGGCGGCATCTGCGCCTTCGTGGATGCTGAGCACGCGCTTGATCCGATCTATGCCCGCAAGCTGGGCGTCAATCTGGACGACCTGCTGATCTCCCAGCCCGATGCCGGTGAACAGGCGCTTGAAATTGCCGACACGCTGGTGCGCTCCGGCGCCATCGACATTCTGGTGGTGGACTCGGTGGCTGCCCTGACGCCGAAGGCCGAGCTGGAAGGCGAAATGGGCGACAGCCTGCCGGGCATGCAGGCCCGCCTGATGAGCCAGGCGCTGCGCAAGCTCACCGCCTCGATCTCCAAGTCGAACTGCATGGTGATCTTCATCAACCAGATCCGCATGAAGATCGGCGTCATGTTCGGCTCGCCCGAAACCACGACGGGCGGCAACGCGCTGAAGTTCTATGCCTCCGTCCGCCTCGACATCCGCCGCATCGGCTCCATCAAGGACAGGGAAGAGGTTGTCGGCAACCAGACGCGCGTCAAGGTGGTGAAGAACAAGCTGGCGCCTCCGTTCCGCCAGGTCGAATTCGACATCATCTACGGCGAAGGCGTATCCAAGTCGGGCGAGCTGGTCGATCTGGGCGTCAAGGCGAATATCGTCGAGAAGTCCGGTGCATGGTTCTCCTACAACAGCCAGCGCCTCGGTCAGGGCCGCGAGAACGCCAAGCAGTTCCTGCGCGACAATCCGGCCATTGCCGACGAGATCGAGCTCGCCATCCGCCAGAACGCCGGTCTTCTGGCTGAAGCCATCACCACCGGTGACAGCGACAGCGAAGACGCTGACGATTGATATCCCCTGCCGGTACAGGCTGCCGGTGGGATACCCCTTACGTCTGATTGTTTTGAAGACCCGCGTTTTGCGGGTCTTCTGCTGTCTGGAGCACGATTGCCGCGAGGGCTGGTCTTCTGCCCCTTGAAGGCAAGCGCCAAATGCAGCTGCCTCGCTTCTGGACAGGCCGAAGGGTGAAAGATAAAAGGCTTTGAACTGCTTGCGCGGGAAAGGCCGGGGCAGGGGGCAGGAGAGTGCACCCGCCGGAGATATCCCGCGCTGCCGATGGATCGAGAGCGAGACCTAGATGAGCGGCGTAAACGAGATCAGATCAGCGTTTCTGGAATACTTTGCCAAGAATGGCCATCAGGTCGTGGAATCGAGCCCCCTGGTGCCGCGCAACGACCCGACGCTCATGTTCACCAACGCGGGCATGAACCAGTTCAAGAACGTGTTCACCGGCCTGGAGAAGCGCGACTACGACCGCGCCGTGACCGCGCAGAAGGTGGTGCGTGCCGGCGGCAAGCACAACGATCTCGACAATGTGGGCTACACCGCACGCCATCACACCTTCTTCGAGATGCTGGGCAACTTCTCCTTCGGTGATTATTTCAAGGAGCGGGCCATCGAACTGGCCTGGAACCTGATCACCAAGGAATACGGCCTGCCGAAGGAGCGCCTGATCGTCACCGTCTATTCGGAGGACGATGAGGCGCACGCCCTGTGGAAGAAGGTCGCCGGTCTTTCGGACAGCAAGATCATCCGCATCCCGACCTCGGACAACTTCTGGACCATGGGCGACACCGGCCCCTGCGGCCCGTGCTCGGAAATCTTCTACGATCACGGCGACCACATCTGGGGCGGCCCTCCGGGTTCGGCCGAGGAAGATGGCGACCGCTTCATCGAGATCTGGAATCTCGTGTTCATGCAGTATGAGCAGACGCCGGAAGGCCGCTTCAACCTGCCGCGTCCGTCGATCGACACCGGCATGGGACTGGAGCGCGTGGCCGCCGTGCTGCAGGGCGTCCATGACAACTACGACATCGACCTGTTCCGCGCCCTGATTTCGGCCTCGGTCAATGCGACCGGCGTTGAAGCGGATGGGGCTGCCCGTTCGAGCCACCGCGTCATTGCCGACCACCTGCGCTCCTCCTGCTTCCTGATTGCCGATGGCGTTCTGCCGTCGAATGAAGGCCGTGGCTATGTCCTGCGCCGCATCATGCGCCGTGGCATGCGCCATGCGCATCTGCTGGGCGCGCGCGAGCCGCTGATGTGGAAGCTGGTGCCCGCGCTCATCCGCGAGATGGGCCGTGCCTATCCGGAGCTGGTGCGTGCCGAGGCCCTGATCACCGAGACGCTGCGCCTCGAAGAGACCCGCTTCCGCAAGACGCTGGAGCGCGGCCTTGGCCTCCTCGACACGGCAACCGCCGATCTCTCCAAGGGCGGTGAGCTGGATGGCGAGACGGCCTTCAAGCTCTACGACACCTATGGTTTCCCGCTGGACCTGACGCAGGACGCCCTGCGCGCCCGCGGCATCACCGTGGACACCGATGGTTTTGCAACCGCGATGGAGCGGCAGAAGGCCGAGGCCCGGGCGGCCTGGGCGGGGTCCGGCGAAAGCGCCACGGACACGGTGTGGTTCGCGCTCAAGGAAAAGTGCGGCGCGACCGAATTCCTCGGCTACGAGACCGAGCAGGCGGAAGGCGCCGTTCTGGCACTGGTCGCCGATGGCAAGGAAACGGACAAGCTGACGGCCGGACAGACGGGCTTCGTCATCCTCAACCAGACGCCTTTCTATGGCGAATCCGGTGGTCAGGTTGGCGACACCGGCGTCATGAAGGCTGCCGGCGTGCGTCTCAAGGTCACCGAAACCCAGAAGAAGGCCGATGGCCTCTTCATCCACGCTGTGACGGTGGAAGAGGGCACGGTGACGGTTGGCCTTGGTGTCGAGCTGGTGGTGGACCATTCCCGCCGCAGCCACATCCGCTCCAACCACTCGGCCACGCATCTGCTGCACGAGGCCCTGCGCGAAGTGCTCGGCTCGCATGTGGCGCAGAAGGGCTCGCTGGTCACCCCGGACCGCCTGCGCTTCGACTTCTCCCATCCCAAGCCGATTGACGATGCGGAGCTGAAGCAGGTCGAGGCGATTGCCAACGAGATCATCCTGCAGAACGCCCCGGTCGACACCCGCCTGATGGCGGTGGACGAGGCGATCGAAAGCGGTGCCATGGCGCTCTTCGGCGAGAAATACGGCGAAGAGGTGCGTGTGGTGTCCATGGGCACGGCGTTGCATGGGCCGAAGGCAGGCAAGACCTATTCGGTCGAGCTTTGCGGCGGCACGCATGTGAAGCGCACCGGTGACATCGGCCTCGTGCGCCTCGTCTCGGAAGGTGCAGTGGCGGCCGGCGTGCGCCGTCTGGAAGCGCTGACCGGCGAAGCAGCCCGTGCCTATCTCGACGAGCAGGACACCCGCGTCCGCGAGATCGCGTCCATCCTGAAGGTTGGGGCAGGCGAAATCACGGCCCGCGTTGCCCAGCTGCTGGACGAGCGCAAGCGCATGGAAAAGGAACTCTCCGAAGCGCGAAAGAAGCTCGCCATGGGCGGGGGCGCCTCCGGTGGTGCAGACCAGCCGCGTGAGATCAACGGTGTCAAGTTCCTCGGCCGCGCGCTGGATGGCATTCCGGCCAAGGACCTGAAGGGCATGGTGGACGAAAGCCGCACCGCGCTCGGCTCCGGCATCGTTGTGCTGATCTCGGTTTCCGAAGACGGCAAGGGCAGTGCCGTGGTTGGCGTCAGCGAAGACCTGACCTCCCGGTTCAGCGCGGTGGATCTGGTGCGCGTCGCCTCCGAAGCCCTTGGCGGCAAGGGCGGCGGCGGCCGTCCGGACATGGCGCAGGCCGGTGGCCCGGACGGGAGCAAGGCTGCGGAAGCCCTGGCGGCCATCGAGGCTGCCATCGCAGGCTGACGGGCGTTTCAGCCCGCCGGGATGAGTTGGAACCCGGCAGTGCGGCAAAGTGCCTCCTCAGAGGCCCCCGCCGCACTGCCGGTGCCTGTTTGTTTTGAAATAATTGATTTTTTGCCTGTAGCTTTGCCGGGCTTCTGTCCCAAGGCTTTCGGTGCCGGCGCATCATGCCTTGAAATTGCTCAGGCGCCACGCGGGCTTGATCAACGCGCATTGGGCCGTGTTCATTGCGTGTTGGATGTGCCGGGTTGCGTTTCTGGAGGTGCCGTTGGAGCTGCTTTTTTCTGTGCCTGCGATACTGCTTGGTCTTTCCGGCGTCTATGCGGTGTTTACGCTGACGCTGGCGGCAGCTGTCGTGCGCTATCCCGGCTCCACATATCTGCGCCTCTGGTTTGCTGTTTTCCTGCTGGCATCGGCTGGCAGTACCTGCATCGCGTTGCGGGGCACTGTGCCGCTTGCCGTGAGCGATGACGTTGGCTTTGGCCTCTTCATCATCGCTCTGGGCTTTGTCTGGCTCGGCATGCGGTCCTTCTTCGGCCGGCATGTGCCTTATCTTCTGCCCGTCATGGCTGCCCTTGGTGTTGTCCCGCTCAGCCATGCCCTTGATGAAAGTCAGGATCTGGCAGCGCTCTGGCGCATAGTCTATGCCCTTGCAATCGCAGGTCTCTTCTACCTTTTGACGGCGTCTGAGCTGCGGCGCAGCATCCGTGAAGAGGGCCTGCCCTCGGCGCGGGCGGCCGCTGGGGTCTATACCAGCCTTTCCTTCGTTCACCTTGCGGCCCTGCCGCTGCCGTTCCTCTTCCCCGTCCGGTTTGACGGCCTCATCCCCAGCTCCGACTGGCTGTTCGGGCTGATCTTCCTGTCGTTGATGCACACGGTTGCGGCGGTGTTTCTGGGAATTGTCCTGTCGAACGAGCGTATGGCCAAGGCCATGCGTCATCTGGCGGACACGGATGAACTGACAGGCCTGCCGAACCGGCGCGCCTTCCTGCGCCAGGTCGAGCAGTCGCTGGCAACGGGGAGCGGCGGCACGCTGCTGATCGCCGACGTCGATCATTTCAAGCAGATCAATGACCGCCATGGCCACCAGTGCGGTGATGCGGTGCTGAAGAATTTTGCGGCCATGCTGGAACAGCTTGCCGGAGAGCGGCTGTTTGCGGCCCGCATCGGCGGTGAGGAGTTCGGCATTTTTCTGCCCGGTCTGACCGGCCCGCATCTGGATTTGCTGGCTGCCCAGCTTTGCCGCGCAGCCGCCGTGTTGCAGATGGAGCATGGTGGCAAGGTTATTCCGGTCACGATCAGCACGGGTGTGGCCGATACCTCTGGCTCCAACGCGTCCTATGAACAGCTGTTTGCCGAGGCGGACCGGGCGCTCTATCTCGCCAAACGCTCGGGCCGGAACTGCTTCCGCCGCCTGCCGCAGATCCGCCTGGTGCATGAGACCGGTGCGGGGGAGAGCGGAGAGAAGGGCGATGGAAAGCGCCAGCTCGCCTGAATTCGAGGCGGGACGTTCAGGCCGGGACGCAGGTCAATTCCGTGCAGCTTTCACTTTTGCCGGTCTGGCTCCGAGCCAGACGCGCTGGCTGGCGGCATCGCGCAAGGGCGGGGCCAGAAAGTAACCCTGCGCATAGGTACAGCCTGCGTCTTTCAGGAAGGCCAGCTGCCTCTCATCCTCAACCCCCTCGGCCACGATGCTGATCCCGAGGCCCTTCGCCAGATGGATCATGGTGTCCACAATCACAGCATCCTGATGCGAGGTGGTGACACGTGTGGTGAAAGACCGGTCGATCTTCACGCCGGTGACCGGAAACTGACGCAGATGCGTCAGTGAGGCAAAGCCGGTGCCGAAATCGTCAAGCGACAGCTGGAAGCCCAGGTCATGCAGGCGCTCAAGGGTCCTGCCGATCTGACAGGCAGAGCGATCGATCAGCACGGTTTCCGTGATTTCGAGCACCAGCCGGTCCGGCGTCAGGCCATGCCGGACAAGGCTCTCGCGCAGCATGGCAGGCAGGTTGTCGCATTTCAGTTGGGCAAGACCCAGATTGACCGACAGCGTGCCGGCGCCAAGACCGGCGCGTTCGAGAGCTGCAAAGCTCTGGCAGCTTTTTTCGAAAAGCTCCTGCCCGAGTGCCAGCCCCATTCCGGCATCTTCCGCTATGGCGACAAATTCGAAGGGCGGCATGTCTTCGCCTTGCCGGTTCCAGCGGGCAAGGCTTTCAAAACCATGGTGGCGGCCGGTCGCGATGTTGACGATGGGCTGCAGGGCCACGGTGATGCTGCCGGCCAGAAGGGCTTCGGAAAGGGCGGTCTTGACCTCGGCCACCCGGTGCAGCCTGCGGCCGAGCTGCTCATCGAACAGGGTCCAGCCGTTGCGGCCGTTTTCCTTGGTCTTGTAGAGGGCACTGTCGGCGTTCTTGAACAGCTCGTCCACCGTGGTGCCATCGCGGGGGAAGAGGGCAATGCCCATCGAGATGCCCGGCCGGAGCATCCGGTTTCCAGCCGGCATTTCCTTCGTCAGGGCCTTGTGCAGCGTGTTGGCGACCACCTCACAGGCCTCTTCGCGCTCGAAACCGGTGACAAGCACCGCGAATTCATCCCCGCCAAGCCGGGCAAGGGTATCTTCGCCGCGCAGGGTCTGGCGCAGGCGCTTGGCCACCGTCTTGAGCACCAGATCTCCGGCATCATGGCCAAGGGTGTCGTTGATGGACTTGAAGTGGTCGACATCCAGCAGAATGAGAGCGCCCATGCGGTCCGAGGACCGGGAGCCCTTGAGCGTACGCAGCAGGGCGGTGATGAGGACGCTGCGGTTGGCAATGCCGGTGAGGGAATCCGTCTCTGCGGTCTGGCGCACGGCCACCTCTGCGGCTTTCAGGGCGGTCACATCGGTCCTGACGCCGACAATGTTGCCGGAGGCGGATTTGCGCTCGCGCACGTGCAGCCAGCGCCCGTTCGGCAGCTTCTGGATCAGGGCCTTGCCCGGCGGGTTGCGGTGGTTGGCAAGGCGTGTGCGCAGCCACTTTTCCTTCTCCTCCGGCGCCGTACCGGCATCCAGATACTGTCCGGCCTCCAGCCCGTAGCGCAGGATGGTCTCGAATTTCTCGCCAAGCCGGATGGCCGGAGCCGAATAGCTGTAGAGATCCTTGTAGGCGGCGTTGAAGAGGATGAGCCGGTCTTCGCTGTTATAGGCCGCAAGCGCATCGGGAATGGATTCGAGCACATCATCCAGCAGCGCCCGGGCCTGATCGGCCTCGTTCTGAGCCGTCATCCAGGGGGTGTTGTTGACCGCCAGTCCAACGGCCCCGGTCACCTGTCCCTCTTTCATCAGCGGGACGAGAACAGTCTCTATGTACTGGCTTCCATCACGCGTCGTGACGTGGCGGCTGTAGCGGACACGCTCTCCCTTGAGCGCGCGCTCGTGATGCTGATGCCAGTCGGCAGCCTGGTCTTCGGGCACCCATGTTTCCACGGCCCTTTTGCCGGCCAGATCGCCGAAGGCCGCAATATCTACGCTGTTCTGAAAGACATAGACGCCCTGAGTATTCAGGATCCAGGCACCATACGGCAAAGCTTCGAGAAGCTCACACAGGTCTATACCAGCCGTATCGAAATCCATGACATGCATGTCTTGCTCTCGCGCCGCCTTGGTGAGGTGCCGGAAACAGCATGCGTCCGCTTTGGAAACGTTTCGTTAAACCGATGAATAGCTATTTCATGAAGTGCCAGAAAAATTGAGTAATTTTCCTTTGTTATCTGAAATTTTCCGGAATAAATCCGGATCTACTATGCTCATTTATGATCTATATTCCCTTCATATATGCCGATTTCAGGGGTGTTGACTGGTGTCTGTTTCCTCCTGTCTGGATGATAGGGCCATCTGAAGCCGCAATTGGGAAAAATTACAGAGGTCCGGAATATCTTCTCAGATCAGGCATGCAGCTGATCTTGCTCTCTCAGCCGGATTCTGATTGGCTCCGGCTGAGAGAGGTCTTGGCGTTTCGCGCGGCCTCTCAATTGATGACAGGCAGAAGACCCTTCGGCAGTTGATCGTAGAGCGGCTGACCCAGCCAGAAGACATCCGTCGGCCCGATGGCAAAGTCGACCACGTACCAGTAGCCGTCGACCTCGCGCTGCAGGACGAAAAGCCCGGGGCCGTCGCGGTATTCCATCTCCTCGGCAATCAGCGTCTTGCTGAGATCAATCGGCTTGCCGCCGGGGCGCTGCGGGTCGAGGATGGCGAAGGCCCAGCCATCGGCAACGCGCATGTGGCGGACGGAAAACTCGACCGGCGCGCCAACGCGCACCTCCATGATCGGGCGGGCCGAGTCCAGAATGGCCGTGCGCTCCTCGCTGCCGCGCCCGGGTTCATAGGCCTTTTCCGCCATGGCGGGGGCCGTCATCATGGCGGGAAGCATGGCGCCGGTGGCGAGGCAAAGGGGCAGGACCGCCTGAAACAGGGTGGCTGCCAGAAGGTGCCGCAGCTTCGCGCCGGGGCTCTGAAAGGATCGCATCGAAAAAACTCTCTGCAAACGGAGTGCATGACCCCACCACTCTGGCAGGGCCGACAGTATCCGTGCCCGATCGGCACGGAAATTTCCAGTGCCCGGTGCAGAGCTGTGTTGCTGTTGCTTCTGCTCAAACGCAAACGGCCCGGATCACGCTCCGGGCCGTTCCTCATCTTGTCCTGACAGGGAGGCGTTCAGGCCGCCATGGCCTTCTGCAGGTTGCTCTCGATCTTGTCGAGGAAGCCGGTGGTGGTCAGCCAGTTCTGGTCCGGACCGACCAGCAGGGCGAGGTCCTTGGTCATGAAGCCGGCTTCCACCGTCTCGATGCAGACCTTCTCCAGCGTCTGCGCAAACCTGGCCAGATCCGCATTGCCGTCCAGCTTGGCCCGGTGGGCGAGGCCGCGGGTCCAGGCGAAGATCGAGGCGATCGGATTGGTCGAGGTCTGCTCGCCGCGCTGGTGCTGGCGGAAGTGGCGGGTAACGGTGCCGTGGGCGGCTTCCGCTTCCACCGTCTTGCCATCCGGCGTCATCAGCACGGAGGTCATCAGGCCCAGCGAGCCGAAGCCCTGTGCCACGATGTCCGACTGCACGTCGCCATCATAGTTCTTGCAGGCCCAGACATAGCCGCCCGACCACTTCAGCGCCGAAGCCACCATGTCATCGATCAGGCGGTGCTCGTACCAGATTTTCTTTTCGGCATAGGCGTCCTTGAACTCCTTGTCGAAGACCTCCTGGAACAGGTCCTTGAAGCGGCCGTCATAGGCCTTCAGGATCGTGTTCTTGGTGGAGAGATAGCAGGGCACGCCGCGCTGCAGGGCGTAGTTGAAGGAGGCGCGGGCAAAATCGATGATGCTTTCATCGAGATTGTACATGGCCATGGCGACACCGGCGGAGGGGGCGTCATAGACCTCGTGCTCGATGACGCTGCCGTCCTCGCCCTTGAAG
Source organism: Pannonibacter sp. Q-1 (assembly GCF_054073275.1). NCBI lineage: Bacteria > Pseudomonadati > Pseudomonadota > Alphaproteobacteria > Hyphomicrobiales > Stappiaceae > Pannonibacter > Pannonibacter sp. Q-1. The sequence goes on along the minus strand of NZ_JBSXNB010000004.1, from coordinate 640,194 downwards.
GTGATTGTCAGCTTGCCCTTGCCGGGGAAGCGGAAGTCGGTGGCGCGGTACTGGTCGCCGAAGGCGTGACGGCCGACGATGATCGGCTGGGTCCAGCCCGGCACCAGACGCGGCACGTTGCGGATGATAATCGGCTCGCGGAAGATGACGCCGCCCAGAATGTTGCGGATGGTGCCGTTCGGCGACTTCCACATCTTCTTCAGGCTGAATTCCTCGACGCGGGCTTCATCGGGGGTGATCGTCGCGCATTTGACGCCAACGCCGTGCTTCTTGATGGCATTGGCCGCATCGATGGTGATCTGGTCACCGGTTTCATCGCGCTTCTGGATCGACAGGTCGTAATAGTCGAGATCGATATCCAGATAGGGGAAGATGAGCTTGTCCTTGATGAACTGCCAGATGATGCGGGTCATCTCGTCGCCGTCGATATCGACGACCGGGTTCGCTACCTTGATCTTTGCCATGGGTTCTGGGCCTCGTCTGGGTTGCGGAAACTGGATTGTGTTCGCGTGTATACGATTTTGGCGCCGGTCAGGCAAGCGGCGATTTCCCGCTGATCCTGCCACTTGCCAGCGGATATCTGAAGGAACCATAGCCATGCTTCTTGCTGTTTGCACGACAACGGAGACGAAAGAGGAAGCGCAGACAATCGCCCGTACCGCCGTGGAGGCGGGGCTGGCAGCCTGTGTGCACATGGAGGAGATCACCAGCCTCTACATGTGGGACGGCAAGGTCCATGAGGGCGGGGAGGTGCGCCTGACGATGAAGACGGCAGCGGAGGCCTATCCCGCTCTCAAAGCCCTCATCCAGCGCCTCCACACTTACGATCTGCCTGCGGTCTATGCCTTCGAGGTGGTGAAGGGCAGCGCGGCCTATATGGAATGGGTGCGGGAGCAGGTGGCGGTCTGGGAGTGATGCTCATTGTATTGTACAGGATTCTGTGCGTATGTACGGCGTAAGCAAGGAGCATTTCCATGGACGTGATGACCTATACCGATGCGCGTTCGTCCCTCAAAGACGTGATGGACCGGGTGATCCATGACCGGGTGGAGGTGATCGTGACCCGCAAGAAGCGGGAAGCCGTCGTGATCATGTCTTTGGAGGAGTTCAATTCCATTCAGGAGACGCTGCATCTGCAGAAGAGCCCGGAAAATGCCCGGCGGCTGCAGGCCTCGATTGCGCAGCTGACGGCGGGCGAAGGCGAGGAGCGTGAGGTCGATCTGTGAAGCTCGTATTCTCGGATCACGCCTGGGAGGATTATCTCTGGTGGCAGCAGCCGGGCCGGGAAAAGGGGCTTGAGCGCGTCAATTCACTGATCAAGGAAGCCAGGCGGCAGCCCTTTGGCGGAATAGGCAAGCCTGAGCCACTCAAGGGCGACCTGACAGGATGGTGGTCCCGCCGGATCGCCGATGACCATCGCTTCGTCTATCGTGTGTCCGGCAAAGCCGGGGCGCAGAGCCTCGAAATCGCGCAGTTGCGCTATCACTATTGAGGCCTGCGCCTGCGCTCTTACTCCCTCTCGAACTGGCGCAGAAGGAAGCGGGCGATCCGGAAACCCGCCGGGCCCACGGCCATCGACAGCACGAAGGCGACCGGCCAGGCCATCGCAAAGCCTTTCGCCCATATCTGGAGCCATTGCACCGTAGGGCCGAATTCCAGATGCGTGAAAATGCCGCTCATCAGGAAAGCCATGATGCCGGAAATGAAAATCTGGGCAATGATGATCAGCCGGAATTGTGTTTGCATGCCTGCTCGTCTTTCAAGAGAGGGAGCTGGCTTTCACATGCGCACAGCACCCCCTTTGTTCCATGGGGATGCCGCGGGTTCGGTGCACAGGCACCGACTAATTCTCGTGCAAACGAGGGCTGGGATAACCGGACCAGCCATTCCTTTTTCGGCAAGCCTATAATGATGATCCATGGGCATGCGGTCAAGCGCCTCCCGCCGCAGGGGGGCGCTCTTGCTTGCTGTTTGACAAAGTATTTTATCTGACTTAAGTCAGATAAATCATGTTGAACGATATCTCCCGTTTCCGCCGTTTCAGCCGTGCCGTCACCACCGAGGTGGGCGCGCTGGATACGTCGTTTCTTGGCCGTGGCCGCCCGCTGGGGGCTGCCCGTGTTCTCAACGCCATCGGGCATGGCCGCACGGATGTGGCGGCCATCCGCTCCTATCTCGGGCTCGACTCTGGGCTGATGAGCCGTCTTCTCCGCTCCCTAGAGGAGGAGGGCATGATCGAGGTGGTCCCCGATCCGGTGGATGCCCGCAAGCGCCGCGCTCACCTGACTGCCGCAGGGCAGGGGGAATTCGAGATCTACGAGAACCTGTCCGATGAGCGCGCCGAACGGCTGCTGCAAAGCCATGCTCACCCTCAGGCGCTGCTGGAGGCGATGGATCTGATTGCCTCGGCGCTGGGACGTGAGCGCTGGAGCTTCGAGGAAGTGGACCCGCGCTCTGAAACCGCGCGCTACTGCCTTGAACACTATTACGCCGAGCTGGACCGGCGGTTCGAGGGCGGCTTTCAGGTGTCCCTGTCTGCCGATCCGGACGCGCAAAGCATGATGCGGCCGAAGGGGGCGTTCTTCGTCACGCTCTCGGACGGCATGCCTTTGGGCTGTGCCGGGCTCAAGGGCACGGACAAGGGCTATGCGGAAATCAAGCGCCTGTGGGTGTCGCCCGCCGCCCGTGGTCTTGGCCTTGCCAGCAAGCTGATGGCAAAGACCGAAGAGGCAGCACGCGAACTCGGCATCGGCCTGCTGCGCCTCGACACCAACAAGGCGCTTCCCGAAGCGGTCAATTTCTACCGCAAGGAAGGCTGGACCGAAATCGACCGCTTCAATGACGACCCCTATCCGGATTTCTTCTTCGAGAAGCGGCTTTGAGCCGGTGAAGGTGGACGGCGGCGCCCGGGATGAAGCAAAGCGGAGATCCTGGGGGAATTCGTTTTCAGAGCGGTCAGAGTGGCGCAGGTGGCAGAGGTTTTCGTAAATTCCTGCCACGGCGAGGCTTGAGACAACGGCATCCCTCTGCGAGCGAGTAGGCCCCGGCTCGCGCTCCGCTTGGCCGGGGTGACACCGTGCCATTTGTGCAGGGCTGTGCCTGCGCGGCTGAAACTTTCCTGAGGTGGAGGGATAAGCTCTTGCGGGCCTCCTCAGCGTCACCCCGGGCGGAGCGAAGCGTAGACCCGGGGACCACTCGCTTGCAGAGCGTTTATGGGGAGTGGGAAGCCGAGAGACTGGCGTATGAGACCCTACGTGTCTCATCTGCAGTGGGTTGCGGCACCTTTCTGCAAATGAGCAGGCCCAAGTCTCCATGAATTACACCAAGGATGTCCCAGGAAGGAACTGTCCAACAAACGAAAAAAAGGGCGGCCCGGTGGACCGCCCCTTCTGCATTCAAAGCGCTGATCAGCCTTAGCCGATGATGGCGTTCAGCGTGGCGCTCGGGCGCATGACGGCGGCAACCTTGTCGGCCGGGGCGTGGTAGTAGCCGCCGAGGTCGGCAGCCTTGCCCTGCACACTGTTGAGTTCCGCCACGATCTTCGCTTCATTGGCCGTCAGGGCTTCGGCGACCGGGGCGAAATACGCCTTCAGCTCCGCGTCCTTGTCCTGTGCGGCAAGGCCCTGTGCCCAGTAGAGGGCGATGTAGAAGTGGCTGCCGCGGTTGTCGAGCTGGCCGACCTTGCGCTGCGGGGACTTGTCGTTGTCCAGCAGCTTCTCGATGGCCTTGTCCAGTGCGTCCGCCAGAACCTGAGCCTTGGCGTTGGACTTGACCTGCGCCAGATGCTCCAGCGAGGCTCCGAGGGCGCAGAATTCACCCAGAGAATCCCAGCGCAGGTAGTTTTCTTCCACCAGCTGCTGCACGTGCTTGGGGGCAGAGCCGCCAGCGCCCGTTTCAAACAGGCCGCCGCCGTTCATCAGCGGCACGATGGACAGCATCTTGGCCGAGGTGCCGACTTCCAGGATCGGATAGAGGTCCGTCAGGTAGTCGCGCAGCACGTTGCCGGTGATGGAGATGGTGTCGAGGCCCTTGGCAATCCGCTCCGTCGAGTAGCGGGCGGCATCGCTCGGCGACATGATCTGCAGGTCGAGGCCCGAAGTGTCATGCTCCGGCAGATAGGCTTCCACCTTCTTGATCAGCTCGGCATCATGGGCGCGGTTCTTGTCCAGCCAGAACACGCCCGGCATGCCGGAGAGGCGGGCGCGGCTGACGCCGAGCTTTACCCAGTCACGGATCGGGGCGTCCTTGGTGAGGCAGGCGCGCCAGATGTCGCCGCCTTCAACCGCATGCTCCAGCAGCGTGGTGCCAGCGGCATCAACGATACGGATAGCGCCATCGGCCTGCGCCTTGAAGGTCTGGGGATGCGAGCCGTATTCCTCGGCCTTCTGGGCCATCAGGCCGACGTTCGGCACGGTGCCCATCTTGGACGGGTCAAGCGCGCCGTTCTTCTTGCAGAACTCGATCACCGCATCATAGACGCCGGCATAGGACGAGTCCGGGATCACGCACTTGGCGTCGTTTTCCTTGCCATCCGGGCCCCAGCCCTTGCCGCCGGCGCGGATGAGGGCAGGCATGGAGGCGTCGATGATGACGTCGGACGAGACATGCAGGTTGGTGATGCCCTTGTCGGAGTTCACCATGTACATGGCCGGGCCATTGTCGAGCGCAGCCTTGAGGTCAGCCTTGATCTCAGCGGCCTTGTCAGCGGGCAGGGTGGCAATCTTGGCTTCCAGATCGCCGATGCCGAGGTCAGGGTTGACGCCGATCTCAGCGAAGGTGGCGGCGTGCTTGGCGAAGAGGTCCTTCAGGAAGGTCTTGACCACATGGCCGAAGATGATCGGGTCGGAGACCTTCATCATCGTGGCCTTGAGGTGCACGGAGAAGAGCACGCCCTTGTCCTTGGCGTCCTGTATTTCCTTCTCAAGGAAGGCGGTCAGGGCCTTAGCGCTCATGAAGGTGGCGTCCAGCACATCGCCTTCGGTGAGCTTCAGGTTGTTCTTCAGAACGGTGACGGCACCATCCTTGGCCACGAACTCGATGCGTGCGGTGCCGGCGGAAGCTGCGGCAACCGTCACGGACTTTTCGTTGGCGGCAAAGTCGTCCTTGCCCATGGTGGCGACATGGGTCTTGGAGGTCGGCAGCCAGGCGCCCATCGAATGCGGGTTCTTCTTGGCGTATTCCTTCACCGCATTCGGAGCGCGGCGGTCGGAGTTGCCTTCGCGCAGAACCGGGTTCACGGCCGAACCCTTGATCGCGTCATAGGCGGCCTTTACGGCCTTGTCCTCGTCCGTTGCCGGATTGTCCGGGTAGGAGGGGATGGCATAGCCCTGTGCCTGCAGTTCCTTGATCGCGGCATTGAGCTGCGGCTGCGAGGCGGAGATGTTCGGCAGCTTGATGACGTTTGCATCCGGCTCGATCACCAGACGGCCAAGCTCGGCCAGATCGTCGGACTGCTTCTGTGCGTCCGTCAGATACTGCGGGAAGGCGGCGAGGATGCGGCCTGCCAGCGAAATGTCCCTGGTGCCGATGGAGATCCCGGCCGGTTTGGCAAAAGCCTTGATGATCGGCAGGAAGGACGCGCTCGCCAGTTCAGGCGCTTCGTCGACCTTGGTGTAGATGATGTCGGGACGTCCGGTGTCGGCCATGTTCAATCATTCCCACAGTTTGAAACGGTCAGGCGGAGGTGCCGGGGCAGCTCCGGAGAGCGCCACCATAGACACGTATACAGTTGTGCGCAATTTCCGGACGCCTGCCCCGCCCGGAAATCCGCAAGGAGTTCTAACAAACGCGGGGGAAAAGGCAATCAAGCGAAAACCCTGAGGGCGGCCTGGCGGCGCCCTCATCCGGGATGCCGGGCAGGCGGGCGCCGGAAATGGAGGCTTCTCCCGCACAAAATTCCGTCCCGGGCTTGGCGGGGCGGTATATTCATCGTATTTAGGCGATGAATTGACCTGCGGGCAGCGGTGAGGCTGGCAGGCAGAGGGAGAGATCATGTCCAGTCATGGCGCTGAGCGGCCGGATCACGGCAGCGGCGGAGGGGCTTGTTGTGCCCCGAAGGAGAAAGTCTGCCGGAACGCGGATACTGCGGCACTGGCTGACCTGTTCCGGGCGCTGGGCCATCCGGTCCGTATCGGCATTCTCAAGGAAATCATCCAGCGTCAGGAGGCCTGCTGCGGCGAGATCGTCGGCTGCCTGCCGCTGGCCCAGTCCACCGTTTCCCAGCACCTGCAGGTGCTGAAGGAAGCCGGGCTTCTGACCTGCGACATCCGCGGGCGCACCTGTTCCTACCGGATCAACGAGGCCTTTCTGGCTGGCGGGGACGCTGCCGGTCTGCGGCTTCTGGCGAATGCTGCCAGCTTTTTCAATGACATCACAGCTGCCGCTCAAACCTCTTCAAGGGCGCGGGAGAGACAAGAATGACAAGACGTGCAAATCCCCATAGCCCCAGTTCTAGCCCCAATTCTGGCCCCAATTCTGGCCCCGCTTCGGCAAAGGTGAGTGCCGACGATGGTTCGACCATGACCACGCTGGCCAACCTGTGGCCCTATATCTGGCCGGAAGGACGGGCAGATCTGAAGCTCAGGGTCATTTGGGCGGTACTGGCGCTGGTGGTGGCCAAGCTCGTCACGGTCGTCTCTCCCTATTTCTTTGCCTGGGCCTCCGACGCGCTGACCGGCGAAACCATGGGCCTGCCGGGCTTTCTGGTGGCGCCGATGATGCTGGTCATCGCCTATAATGCCGCCCGCGTCCTGGCGGTGGCTTTCAACCAATTCCGCGATGCGCTGTTTGCCCGTGTCGGCCAGCACGCGGTGCGCCAGCTTGCCTTCATCACCTTCTCGCATCTGCACCGCCTGTCGCTGCGCTTTCACCTGTCCCGCCGCACGGGCGGGCTCAGCCGGGTGATCGAACGCGGGGTCAAGGGCATCGAGGCGATCGTCCGCTTCACCATCCTCAACGGCATTCCGACCCTGCTGGAATTCGCCATCATGGCGGGCATCATCTGGTACCAGTTCGGCTTTGCCTATGTGATCATCGTTGCGTTGATGATTGCTGCCTATGTCTGGTTCACGGTGCAGACGTCCAACTGGCGCATTTCCATCCGCCGCGAGATGAACGAGAGCGATACGGAAGCCAATTCCAAGGCCATCGACAGCCTGCTCAACTTCGAGACGGTGAAATATTTCGGCAACGAGAAGATGGAGGCCGCCCGCTTTGATGCCTCCATGGCGGTCTATGAGCGCGCCGCGACCCGCACCTGGACCTCGCTTGCCTGGCTCAACTTCGGCCAGTCCTTCATTCTGGGCATCGGCACGGCAGCCTGCATGGTCCTCTCCGCCCGCTCGGTGATGGCGGGGGAGCAGACCATCGGCGATTTCGTGCTGATCAATGCGCTGCTGCTGCAGATCGCCATTCCGCTCAATTTTGTCGGCTTCATCTACCGCGAGATCCGGCAGGGGCTTGCCGATATCGAGGCGATGTTCGCCGTCCTCGCCGTTCCGGCGGAGATCGAGGACAAGCCGGGCGCCCCGGCGCTGGCCATCGGCTCCGGCGCCATCCGCTTCGAGGATGTGGTGTTCCACTATGATCCGGACCGTCCGATCCTCAAGGGCATCAGCTTCGAGGTCCCGGCCGGAAACACGGTTGCCATCGTCGGGCCTTCGGGGGCGGGCAAGTCCACCATTTCCCGGCTGCTGTTCCGCTTCTATGACGTGACCGGCGGGCGGGTGACCATCGACGGGCAGGATGTGCGCGACGTGACGCAGGAAAGCCTGCGCCAGGCCATCGGCATGGTGCCGCAGGATACGGTGCTGTTCAACGACACCATCGCCTACAACATCCGCTATGGCCGTCCGGATGCCGCGGATGAAGATGTGCGCGCTGCCGCCCGGATGGCACAGATCGACAGTTTCATCGAGACGCTGCCCAAGGGCTATGCCAGCGAGGTGGGCGAGCGCGGACTGAAGCTCTCCGGCGGCGAGAAGCAGCGCGTCGCCATTGCCCGCACCATCCTGAAGGCGCCGCCCATTCTCATTCTGGACGAGGCAACCTCGGCCCTCGACACCCATACGGAACGGGAAATCCAGTCGGCGCTGGATCAGGTTTCCCGCAACCGCACCACGGTGGTCATCGCCCACCGCCTGTCCACCGTGGTCAATGCGGACCAGATCCTCGTGCTGCAGGCCGGTGTCATCGCCGAGCGCGGCACCCATGCGGAGCTGCTCGCCAAGGGCGGCCTCTACGCCTCCATGTGGAGCCGCCAGCGCGAGGCCGACGAAGCCGAAGAACGCCTGCGCGCTGCAAGGGAAGCGGACGAACTCGGCGTCGTCGTGCGTGGCCATAAGGCAGGGGAGTTGCAAGGGGTGTGAAGGCTCGGAAGGCCTGTCACATAGCTTCAGAGTCACCCCGGACGCAGCGAAGCGGAGATCCGGGGCCTACTCGCTTGCAGAGCGATGCCGCAACATGTTGAATTGATGCGCGTATTTGTCGGCGGGCTGTATGCTGGCGGTGCCTTGCGCAGTCCCTCTCACCGCTCTGCAAGCGAGTAGTCCCCGGGTCCTCACTGCGTTCGGCCCGGGGTGACCGCCGTTGGAGTGATGAGCTAGGGGCAGCCTGACGGCTGGAAGATATGGTTTCGCTCCATGCCGCCCAAAGCCTCCCCGCTACGCCGTCCCGGCCTCCGTGCCGGGATCCGTCAGGGACGTATCTGCATCATCCAATGTCCCGCTCACGCCTGCTTGCGAGGCCGGCCGCCTTTGGCGCCGTTGCTGCGGGCAGCGGAGGCTTTTGCAGGGCTGGAGGCCTTGCCTCCCGAGGCGCCAAGCTGTGCGGCCATCCAGCGCCTTGTGCCGAAGATGCCTTGCAGAAGTGCGGGCACATAGACATCGGCGTCCAGCTTCGGCCAGTGCAGGCCAAGCCCGGAGGGGCTGAGCTCAATATCCCGCAGAGTTTCCGGATTTGCCCCGGCGATCCCTTCCACCAAGTGTACCGGGACCAGTAAGATCACACCGCTGTCGAGTTCAACCACAAGACGGCTTTGTGCCGCATCATAGCTGGCACTCACTGCATACCCGCCGCTGCGTGCCTCTCCGCCCCGGCTGTTGGCCTCTTCAAGCACCTTCTCAGTAAGATCCATGGACTTCACTCCACTTCTGACAGAGGGCGGCAATGCTGGCGTTTTCACATGGCCCGGCGCTATTTAATCTGCTCCGAGTCACCCCGGCCAAGCGCAGCGCGAGCCGGGGCCCACTCGTTTGCAGAGAGATACCGTTCTCTCAGGCCGTGCGCCAAGTAATCTGAGTGAACCTTGCCATTGGAAATCAGTCATATCGTCTCTGGAAACGAGTAGACCCCGGCTCGAAGGCCGGGGTGACCGCCTGAGCAAGCTGAAACCCACCGCACTCTACTTCACGTTTTAGTCTATCACGTTTCTCGCAGCACTTCCAACGAACCTCAACATGCCAGAATGAATGAAGCACGTGCCGGGCTCTTACCGATGCAAGGCAGTGGTAGAGTGACAACGGGAAGCAAGCTCCAGCCGGCGCCTCACCCCGCCATGCGGTGCCCTGCGTCCTGGGCATAGGCGTGGCCGAAGCGGTTGGCGAGGAAGGCGGGGAGGGGGATGTCTTCCTGGCGGAGGAAGCCCTGCTGCGGCAGCTGGCCGGCCGCGAGCATGTCCAGCACGGCGGCGATGGCGCTGGCGGTGGTGATCTGGATGGCGCTGTAGAGCCGCCCGCCGATGAGCCCGCTGTAGACCTTGCTGGCATAGGTCTCCTGCACGAGGCGGCCGTTCTGGCGTCCGCTGGCGGTGACGAAGATGATCACCACATCCTGCAGGGTGGCGGGCAGGGCGTTTTCCAGAATGTCCTTCAGCACCTCGCGCCGGTGACGCAGGCCAAGGTCGTTCAGCAGCGCCTTCATGATGGCGGCATGGCCGGGATAGCGGATGGTCTTGTAGTTGAGCGTCCGCACCTTGCCCTTCAGCGTCTCGCACAGGGTGCCGAGCCCGCCGGAGGTGTTGAAGGCCTCGTAGGTGACGCCGTCAAGGGCGAACTCTTCGCGCTCTTCCAGTGCAGGCACCTCGGCCATGTGGCCGTCCACAATGGCCTCGCAGGGCTCGATATATTCGTTGATCACCCCGTCCGTGCTCCAGGTTAGATTGTAGTTGAGCGCGTTGGAGGGATATTGCGGCAGCGCGCCGACGCGCATGCGCAAGGTGTCGAGGCTGTCGAAGCGGCGGGCGAGATCATTGGCGACGATGGAGATGAAGCCCGGTGCAAGGCCGCATTGGGGAATGAAGGCGGTGCGCGCCGTCGCAGCGATTTCCTTCACCCGGCGGGTGGCGGCCACATCTTCCGTCAGATCAAGATAATGCACGCCGGCCTTGGCAGCGGCTTCCGCGATGGCGATCGTCAGGTGGAAGGGCGCGGCGCTCAGCACGGCGTATTTGCCGGTGAGGGCTGCCGTCAAGGCCGCGTTGTCGCTGATGTCCAGCGCCAGCGTTTCGACGGCAGGTTCACCTGCAAGGGCTGCCAGTTCTGCGGGCGAGCGGTCAATGACGGTGACACGGTAGTCGCCGGAGCCGGTGAGGAGGCGGGCGATGGTGGCGCCGATCTTGCCGGCACCAATGATGGCAATCGTCTTCATGTGTCGAACCCCTCTGGCCCTTTCCGGGCATTATGAGGTTCAGAATGACTGAAGGACATGTCGATTCACAGCTGCAGATATGGCATAATGAAGTGCTGATTTGATCAAACTGACGAAACTGATGAACACTCTGACCATCACTGAAGCTGACCGGGCCCTGATCGGCCTTCTGTCTGAGGACGCCCGCATGCCGGTTGCCGAGCTGGCACGCCGCCTTGGCCTGTCGCGCACCACGGTTCAGGCCCGCATCGAGCGGCTGGAGCAGGCGGGGGTGATCACCGGCTATGGCCTGCGCCTGTCGCAAGCCTATGAGGCGGCGCAGGTGAAGGCGCATGTTCTGATCACGCTGGTGCCCAAGGCGCTGGCGCGGGTGAGCGCGGAACTGTCCGGCATCCGCGAGGTGCGCCAGCTGCATTCGGTCAGCGGCAGCCACGATCTCATCGCCATCGTCGAGGCTGCCTCCGTTGCCGAACTCGACCATCTGATCGACCGGATCGGCGAACTTGACGGCGTGGACCGCACGCTTTCGTCCATCATCCTGTCGACGCGCATCCAGCGCTGAACTGGCGCCCGGTTTCCGCATGCCGGTGGTTTGCCGGGCGCGGGCGATGGACGAGCTTGCGGAGCAAGTGCCGTAACCCGTGCCAGGCCTGCCGCAAGGCCAGGGCACGTTCCTGTCTGGCCCGGTATTCGTAATAGCCGCCTGTGTGCATCATGGCTGTTTCTCCGTTGGAGTGGATCTGCAGCCACCTTCGCATCTCCGTCGATTTCTGATAATCTGGCCAGTATCGCATAAACCTTCCCAAGGATTCGGATAATGCGGCTGGAGGATCTCCGTTTTTTTGTCCGGGCTGCAGCGCTCGGAAATCTCTCCGCCGCAGGGCGCGAGACCGGTCTGTCGCCTTCGGCCGCCAGCTCCCGCCTGGCGTCACTGGAGCGTGATGCCGGGGTGCAGCTGGTCAGCCGCACAACGCGCCGTCTTCAGCTGACCGATGCGGGGGAGCTGCTCCTGCGCCGGGCGGGCGAGGCGCTGGATCTGCTCGACGGCACCTTGCGCGAACTGGAGGATGAGGCGGCCCGGCCGCGCGGCACGCTGCGTGTCTCTCTCAACATGTTCTTTGGCCGCAAGCATGTGCTGCCGTATCTGGCCGAGTTCCGCGACCTCTATCCGGAGCTGCGGCTGCAGCTCGATTTCTCGGACCGTATCGTCGATCTGCTGGCGGAGGGCTATGATCTTGCCATCCGGGGGGCGCCGCTCGCCGATTCCACGCTGCGGGCGCGCCGCCTTGCCGGAAATCCCCGCGCGCTCTGTGCCTCGCCTGCTTATCTCGCGCGCAAGGGCATGCCGGAGACGCCCTCAGACCTTGCCCGGCATGACTGCCTGAGCTTCCGGTCCATGCCGGTCTGGTATTTCGAGGGGCCTCAGGGGGAGATAGCCTGTCCCATCGATGCCGCGATCAGCGGCGACAATGGGGACTTTGCCTATGATGCCGCCCTGCTGGGGCTGGGGCTTGCGGTGAAATCGCTTGCCCATGTGTGGGAGGATCTGCGCGATGGCCGGCTGGTGGCGGTCATGACGGATTTTCCGGTGACGAGAACCGGAGCCATCTGGGCCGTCGCGCCGCCGGGGCGCGCAATGATGCCAAAGGCCCGCGTGCTGGCTGACTTCCTGACCGGAAAATATGGCAGTCCTGCCTACTGGGAAACGGACTACCGGCAGGCCGGAGCATTGGTGGGCTGAGGCACTTTCGGGGTTCAGTTGCGGCGGCAAAGGCACTAAGAGAGAGGCAGACCACTTCAATCTCCGGCTCCGGACCCAAGATCAACGGGAAAACCCATGTCGCTTGCCGATACCATCACCAAGACCTTCGTTCCCATTCACCGGGAGGGCTGGCCTTTCATTGCCATCGCTTTGGTGGCGACGCTGATCCTTGGCTGGTTCCTGACCCCGCTGTTTTATATCGGGCTCTTTCTCACGGGCTGGGTCTGCTACTTCTTCCGCGATCCTGCCCGCGTCACGCCGGTGACCGATGGGCTGGTGATCTCGCCCGCTGACGGCGTCGTCAACCAGCTCGGCCTCTGCGTGCCGCCAGCCGAACTGGCGGCAGACCTTGGTACCGAGCCGATGATGCGGATTTCCGTGTTCATGAACGTGTTCAACTGCCACGTGAACCGCGCCCCTGTCGGCGGCCGCATTGCCCGGGTGGCCTACAAGCCGGGCAAGTTCCTCAACGCGGAACTGGACAAGGCAAGCGAGTTCAACGAGCGCAATGGCCTCGTCATCGAGAATGGCGGCACGAAGATCGGCGTCGTTCAGATCGCAGGTCTTGTGGCCCGCCGCATCGTCTGCTTCGTGCGCGAAGGGGAGAGCATCGGCGCAGGCGAGCGTTTCGGCCTGATCCGCTTCGGCTCGCGCCTCGACATCTACATGCCGGCGGGCACCGTGCCGAAAGTTGCCATGGGCCAGATCATGATTGCCGGTGAAACCGTGCTGGCGGATCTGCGCGAAGGCCCGCAGGCGGTCCAGCACATCACCCGCGTCAGCTGAGGAGAAGCCCTTTGGAGACGCCTTTCGCCAGCTATGAACCCGGCCACGAAGACGGCAAGCCGCGCCGGTCAGGGCGTTTCCGCCAGGTGCCCTTGCGTCTCATCCTGCCGAATCTCGTTACGCTTCTGGCGCTCTGCTCCGGCCTGACCGGCATCCGCATGGCCTTCGAGGGCCGGTGGGATTTTGCGGTGGGTGCGGTGCTGATAGCGGCTGTGCTGGATGCGGTGGACGGGCGTGTGGCGCGGATGCTCAAGGGCACGTCGCGGTTCGGGGCAGAGCTGGATTCGCTGGCCGATTTCGTCAATTTCGGCGTCACTCCGGCGCTGATGCTCTACATCTGGCTGCTCCAGGAAGTGAAATCTCTGGGCTGGATTGCCGCGCTCGCCTTTGCCATCTGTGCGGCCCTGCGCCTGGCGCGGTTCAATGCGGCGCTGGATGATCCGGACAAGCCTGCCTGGGCGGTGAATTTCTTCACAGGCGTTCCGGCTCCGGCCGGTGCGCTGACGGTGCTTTTGCCCATCTATCTGGAGTTTCTGGGTGTGCTGCCGCACTGGCCCGCATTTGCTCCGGTCGTTGCGCTTTACACGGTCTCAATCGGCTTCCTGATGATCAGCCGCCTGCCGACCTATTCCGGCAAGAAGGTGGGCATGCGCGTCCGGCGCGATCTGGTGCTACCACTCTTCGTGCTGGCTGTGCTGGTGGTAGCGCTGACCGTCAGCTATCCGTTCCAGATGCTGACCGTGGGCACGCTGGCCTATCTCGCGTCGATCCCCTTTGCCCTGCGCAGCTACCGGGCGCATGTGCGCGTGGACAAGACGCAGGCAAAGGCCGGTGACAAGGGGGATGAAAGTGGGGGGGACGAAAGCGGCGGGGATGAGAGCGGGCCGGACCTTGATCATCCCGGCGAAAAGGCGGGCAGTGATACGCCCTGACGGCCTGGTAAGATCTTCTCAATGAACAAAGCCCCCATCCATCGGACGGGGGCTTTTGCTTTTTGGGCCTTGGGTCTATTCCGCAGCGCTGGTCATCGGGGTTCCGGGGCTGTTGGCGGCCTGCTGGCCTGCGCCCTCGTCTGATCCCGAGCCGGAGCCCGGCCTTTTGCCGGTCATCCGTTGCCAGAGCCTCACGGCAAGGCCTGCCCAGACACCGGGCATGGCGATCATCACCGGGATCAGCAGCAGGGTCAGCAGGGTGGAGAAGCCGAGGCCAAAGATCACCGCCGTCGACAATTGCACCCACCAGCCGGAGGTGACGCCGCCGAGGGCGATTTCCCGGTTGAGGAAGTCCAGATTGATCTGGGCGGCCATCGGAATGAGCCCTGCAATCGTGGTGATCGTGGTCAGCATGATCGGTCTGAGGCGCTGGGCCGAGGTCTTCAGGATGGCGTCCAGCGTGGGCAGGCCGTCTTCCCGGAAGCGGTTGAACGTGTCCAGCAGGATGATGGCGTTGTTCACCACGATACCCGCCAGCGCGACAATGCCGGTGCCGGTCATGATGATCGAGAACTTCTGCCCCGTCACCCACATGCCCAGCAGCACGCCAAAGACCGACAGGACCACGGTCGTGAGGGTCAGGAAGGTCTGGTAGAACGAGTTGTACTGGGTCAGCAGGATCAGGAACATCAGAAAGAGCGATGCAATCATCGCCTTCATCAGGAACTCGCCGGACTCCTTCTGGTCCTTGTCGGCGCCGCGGAAGGCCAGGAGGACATTCGAGGGCCAGTCCTGCGTCTTCAGCCAGCTGTCCAGCTCCTTCACCTTGTCGTCCGGTGTGAAACCGGAGGCCGGATCGACGGTGGCCTTCACCATCATCGAATAAAGGCCGTCACGCCGGGTGATGGAGGAGACCTTCGGTGCCGCCTCGCGCTTGATGAAGTTGGCAAGCGGCACCAGACCAAGCGGCGTCTGCAGGCGCAGCTCGTCAAACCGGTCGAGCGTGCGTTCATCGCGCGGCAGGCGCACGCGGATGTCCACCTCGTCCTCGCTGTCTGCCGGGCGGTACTTGCCGATCAGCACGCCGTTGGTGACAAGCTGCACCATGCTGCCCACCGGCACGATGCTGGCCTGATAGCGCCCGGCATGAGCCCGGTCGATGGTGATCTGCCATTCGATGCCGGGCAGGGGGCGGTCATCCTCCTGATCGATCAGGTCGGGCATGGTGTTTACATGCTCGCGGATGCGGGCAATGGTTTCAGTCAGCGTCTTGTAGTCGGTGGACTTTACTTCAAGCTGGATGTCCTTGCCGGTCGGCGGGCCGCCCTCGATCTTGCGGGTTTCCACCTTGATGCCGGGCAGAGGGGCCGTGCGCTCACGGATTTCCCGGAAGATTTCCACGGCCTTGCGGCGGCAGCAATAATCCTCGAACTCAAGCTGCAGTTCGCCGATCACGTCGGCAGGCTTGTCACGCGGGCCATCGAGTGACGGGCCGCCGCCGCTGCCGCCGGGGGGGAAGGCGGAGGTGACCACATTCATCACGCCGGCGGTCTGCAGCACTTCCCGTTCAACGCCCATGACGATGTCGCGGGCCTCGGCTGCAGACAGGTTGCCGCGGGCCGAGACCAGCACCACCGCCTGCTTCGGCTCTTCATCGACGAAGAATTCGACGCCCGTGCTGTGGGTCATGAAGCCGATGGTGATGAAGACGCAGAGCCCGGCCATGGCGGCAAGGGCTACGAGATTGCCGATGGGATTCCCCGCCAGCAGTTTCAGCCCGCGCACATAGAGGCCGGTGAGGCCGGTAACCTCGCGCACGTCGAAAGCATGGTTGCCGGAGAGGACCTCCGCCTCCTGCCGTGCCTCTTCGGCGCGCAGGGCCGCGCGCCGTTTCAGGATGGCGACGGCGGGGACGAGCAGCCGGTGGCTAACAAAACCGGCCAGAATGAAGGCTGCGATGGCAAGGCCATTCACGGCAAGTGCGGGCAGCGCGGCAAGGGCCGGAGCCGTGAGAACCGTCGTGGCGGCCAGGGCCGCAAAGACCAGGGCCAGAACCACCGCCGCATGGCGTGCCATCCAGTGGAACACGGTGGCGAAGAGGCCGCCGGTGACCGGGATGAAGACCGTTGCCGTCAGCAGCGAGGCGGCCAGCACGATGATCACCATGATGGGCAGATAGCTCATGAACTCGCCGGCCACACCCGGCCACATCAGCATGGGCAGGAAGGCGGCAAGGGTCGTCGCCGTGGAGGAGAAGATCGGCCAGAACATCAGCTTGGCCGCGCGGATATAGGCCTCCCGGTCCTCCATGCCCTCGGCGATCTTGCGGTCGGCATATTCCACCATGACGATGGCACCATCCACCAGCATGCCCACGGTCAGCACGAGGCCGAACATGACCATGATGTTCACGGTATAGCCAAGCCCGGCCAGGATCAGGAAGCCGACCATGAAGGATGTTGGAATTGCAAGGCCAACCAGAAGCGCGGAGCGCAGGCCCAGCGAGCCGACGATCAGCACCATGACGAGGAAGATGGCTGTCAGGATCGAGGACTGCAGCGAGCCGAGAACCTCGAAAATGTTCTCCGACATGTCCAGCATGACGCTGACGCGGATTGTCTGCGGCCAGTCCTTCGTTGCCTCGGCAATGACGGCACGGACAGCGGCATTGTTCTCGATCACATTGGTGCCGATGCGCTTGGTGACATTGAGCGCAATCGCCGGTTCGCCATTGACGCGGATGAAGGAGGTGGCATCCTTGAAGGTGCGGCGGATTTCAGCCACGTTGCCCAGTGTGACGACGCCTTCGCCCGCCTGTTTCAGCGGCAGGGCATAGACATCTTCCGCCGTTTCCAGAAGCCCTGGAACCTTGACGTTGAAGCGTCCCGATCCGCTGTCGAGGAAGCCGGCGGGCACCAGCTGGTTGTTCTGCGTCAGGGAGGTGATCAGCTCCTGCTGGGTGATCGCGTAGGATTCCAGCTTGCGGCTGTTGATCAGCACTTCCAGCAGCTCTTCCCGGTGACCTGCCAGATCAGCGGAGCGGACGGTGTCCACGGCCTCGATCTGGTCCTTCAGGCGCCGGGCATAGGTGTAGAGGGTGCGCTCGGGGACACTGCCCGACAGGGCAACGGTCAGGGTCGGGGCGAGCGCGAAGTTGGTTTCGGAAATGGTGGGCTCGTCGGCATCGGCGGGCAGCTTGGACTTGGCCTGATCCACCTTGTCGCGCACATCCGACATCGCCTTGTCCTTGTCAAAGGAGATGTCGAATTCCAGCACGATGCCGGCATGGCCTTCCGAGGCGATGGCCGTCAGTTCCTTCAGGCCGTCAAGGCCGCGCAGCTCCGTTTCCATGGGACGCACCAGCAGGCGCTCTGCGTCTTCCGGCGAGATGCCCTGCTGGGATATGGAGACGTAGAAGACCGGAACGTCGATATCCGGGTTCTCTTCCTTGGGGATGGTTATGTAGCTGAGCGTCCCGCCAAAGACGAGCGCCAGCAGGAGCATGAGCACCGTTTTGGGACGGCGCAGAATGGCTTCAAGCGCACTGGTCATCCGTTTGCTCCCGTGTTCATCACCGGCTCGATCAGCTGTCCTTCCCCGACGAAGTCCTGTCCGACGATGATGACGTCAACCGTGTCCGGAAGACCGGTGATCCAGATGCCATCGGCCTCACCGCCGGCTATGGCGGCCGGCAGGAAGCGCACCCGGTTGTCCGCATCGACGCTGCGCACCCCGACGCGTCCATCATCATCCAGCGTCAGGATCGCCGGGCTGACGCGGTGGGCCAGGCCTTGCGACAGCTCCAGCCGGGTAACGGCGGTCACACCGTCGCGGGCAAGGCCGTCCGGGTTGGGCAGTTCCACTTCCACGCGGAAGGTGCGGGTGTCGGGATTGGCGGCCGGTGCGATGTAGCGCACATGGCCTTCCATCCTCGTGCCGCCGACCAGCTCGACGGTGGCCGGCATGTTGAGGCTGAGGCCTGAAATATTCAACTCGGACACCTGACCGACGGCGATCATCGGATCGGAATTCACCACCGTGCCACAGGCCGCGCCCACGGAAAGATGATCGCCGACACGCGCCATCGGGCTTTCCACCACGCCGGCAATGGGCGAGCGGATGACGGTGCGGTCCAGCTCCAGCTCGGCTTCCTGCAGGCGCGCATCGGCGGCATCTAGCGATGCCTTCAGCGCAGCCACGCGGTTTTCCGTGGCAAAGCCTTTCGAGCTGAGCTGCGTTGCGGCGTCATAATCGGCGCGGGCCTGTGCAAGGACGGCCTTTGCCTCCAGCACGCGGGCCTCGCGGGTGCCCTTGTCGATCACGCAAAGCACATCGCCAGCGCTCACCGTGCCGCCTTCGCGGGCCGGGCGTTCAACAATCCGCCCCGCCGTTTCGGCGCGCACGGAAACCTTGGCGAAGGCTTCGGTGCTGCCGCGCACCTCCAGCATGGCCGAGCGCGGTTCGGCCACAAGCCGGGCCACCTGGACACGGAAGGGCTTCACATCCGCAGCATTCTGCCGTTCGGCAATGGGCGGGGCGGCATGGGCCTCGTCCCCCAGTCCACCGACCACCAGGGTGCCGCTCCACATCCACAGGCCAACGCCACCGGCAATGCCTGCGGCCAGCAGCACAGAGAAATTAACACGCATGAAATTCGCTCCGTTGGTCAGGATCTGCTTATTCGGCGGCTTGCGGTGTCTGGACAGGTGCAGCCGCCTGAGGCTGTGATCCATTGCCGTCACCGTCGGCAATCGCCTCCAGCTCGGCGCGATTGGCTTCCAGGTAGCCGATTTTCTGGATCATGCAGTCGATGCCGTAGTTGATGCCCCAAAGTATGCCCCTGTTGAGCGGCTTGTCCGTGATCCTGGACTTCAGCTCGCTCAACTGCTGCAGTTTGTGGCGGGTTTGTTCGATCTGCAGGTCAATCGCCCTGCGGATGGCCTTACCGCCCACCTGCTCCGCGCTCATGGCCACCAGAAGGAAGGGCGAGCGGTAGATGTCCGGCGGCAAGTCCTCCCTCAGCATGTCCAGCAGGGCGTCGCGCCCGGTCTGGGTGATGCTGTAGACCTTGCGGGCCGGCTTGCCGGGCTGCTTCTCTTCCCGCATGGTGACGAGACCTTCCTTCTCCAGCTTTGCCAGTGCCGGATAAATCGACCCATAGCTCGCATCCTCGAAGTAGCTGAAACAGCCTGAAGTCGCCTCCTTGCGGATCTCGTATCCTGTGGCATCTCCCTCCGAGAGCATGGCAAGGCAGAGGCGGCGTACACTCATATGGATGGTTCCTTCGCAAAAAGCCCGCACACGGAGCTTTCGACGTATCATATCGATATATATCGGTTGGGTATATAGTGTTTACGGAACGATCTTTAAGGGGGCGGAAACATAAAATTCAAAGAGACGTTTTGCCGCCTTTTGGAGGATTGATTGCCAGGGCTGGGAGGGGCATTGTTTCAATATGGCGAAATTGCTTCGCCGCATGAGGAGGCTCCGTTCATGCCCGTTTTGTCCCGTCTGCGTCTGAGACTTCGTCCGGGCAAGCTTCTGCCTGAAAATCCGCTGCTGCGGCTTCTGGCGGTCAATGCCCTGTCCGGTTCTGCCGTGGCGCTGGTGGTGGTGGGCGGTCTTTTTGCCTCCAATGCGGGCGGGCTCTATGATCTGGTCGCCAATGCCAGTGATCCGGCGGTGCCGGTTATCCTGCTCGCCTTCGGCTTCATCATCACGCTGGGCTCAGCCGCAATGGGAACGGCCGTCATGATGCTGCCGCGCGATGGCGGGAATGACCGCGGCCGTGGCCGCCGCGAGCAGGCTTTCCACGCCATGCCGGGCGAGCCGGTGCTGATCCCTGTCCCGGTCCGCGCCAGCCCGCAGAGGACGGCGCGGCGCGGCTGATTAATTTCTTTGCAGCGCCTGCTGTCAGAACACGGCTTGCCAAAGCGGTCCGTTCCGGCTTCCATGGATCCTGTTTGCGAGTTGATTTGCAAAAGGATTTGAAGGCGCATGGACGCATCCTACCCGCGTGATCTCGTTGGCTATGGCCGCCAGATCCCCGATCCGCAATGGCCCGGCGAGGCCAATGTGGCTGTTCAGTTCGTGATCAATTATGAGGAAGGCGGGGAGAACAACATCCTGCACGGGGATGCCGCCTCCGAAGCCTTCCTGTCGGAAATCGTCGGGGCGCAGGCCTGGCCCGGCCAGCGCCACTGGAACATGGAATCCATCTACGAATATGGCTCGCGTGCCGGCTTCTGGCGCCTGTGGCGCCTGTTCACCAGCCGCAACATCCCCGTCACCGTTTATGGTGTTGCCACCGCGCTCGCCCGCAATCCGGATGTGGTTGCGGCCATGAAGGAGGCCGACTGGGAAATCGCCTCCCACGGGCTCAAGTGGATCGAATATGCCAACATGGCCGAAGAGGAAGAGCGGGCGCACATGCAGGAGGCCATCCGCCTGCATGAAGAGGTCACCGGCTCCCGTCCGCTCGGCTGGTACACCGGCCGCTGCTCCATGAACACCCGCAAGCTGGTGATGGAGGAGGGCGGCTTCCTCTATGACAGCGACAGTTACGCCGATGATCTGCCCTATTGGGTGGAAGGCCCCTCCGGCCCGCATCTGGTGATCCCCTACACGCTGGACGCCAACGACATGCGTTTTGCCACGCCTCAGGGCTTCAACTCCGGCGATCAGTTCTTTGCCTATCTGAAGGACAGTTTCGATACTCTCTACGCCGAAGGCGAGGCGGGCAGCCCGAAGATGATGAACATCGGCCTGCACTGCCGTCTCGTGGGCCGCCCTGGCCGGGCTGCGGCTCTGGCGCGCTTCCTCGATTATGTCGCATCACATGAAAAGGTTTGGCTCGCCCGGCGCATCGACATCGCCTGGCACTGGCACGCCCACCACGCGGCAGGTTGAATGGCAGCGGGGGAGGGGGATGTGATGGGGAACGGGCAGGACAGGATGAGCGGCGGATTGAGCGGTTGGGAGAATGCCGGCTCGTTCGCATGGTGCGGCGTTTCAGCTCCCCTCCCCCTCGTGGGGAGGAGTAAGGGGTGGGGGGCTCTGAGCCAGCCGAACGTTGAAGCGGTTCAAGCTTCAAAGTGGCCCTCGTCCCATCTCGCTGTGCCCCTCCAGGAGAGCTTTCAAAGGATGCCGGAGCTGTGCCCCCCACCCCTCACCCCTCCCCACCAGGGGGAGGGGGGCGGAGAGGCCTGCCGTGAAAAGCGGCTGTTGCTGTGTTTCCAGTCAGGACTCACCCCATGAGCGCCGCCGCATCCCTGCCGCGTTATCACCTCTATGGTGAGACGGAAGGGGCATCCGAATTTGATTTCTTTCACATTGAAACGATCCGGGCGCGGTCGCTGGCGCTGGGCTGGCAGCTGGAGCTGCATGCCCATCAGCATCTGGCGCAGATCCTCCATATCTCGAAAGGCGGCGGGCGGCTGATCGAGGCGGATGGCGAGCGGGAGATCCGGGCGGGCGGCATTGCCTTCACCCCGCCCGGCGTGCTGCATGGCTGGAGCTTTTCACCGGAAACGGAAGGCTATGTGGTTTCCTTCACGCCCGACTATCTGGTGGCGGGCGGGGAGAGCCGCAGCGACGCGGAGCGGGCGGCGCTGACCTCGGCTGGAAACACGCTCCTGCATCCGCAAGGGCATGAGGCACAGCTATCGTTCTATTTCGGCGAGATGGCGCGGGAGTTTGACGAGGGCGCGCGGCGGCGGGCCTTCTTCCGGCCGCTGGTGGCGCTCAGCCTGCTGATCGTCTTTCCCGGAGAGGTGGCAGGCTCTGCCGACAGGACGCCCGGGTTCTCGCTGTTCCGCTTCCGCCAGCTGGTGGAAGACATGTTCCGCGGCGGGCAGGGGGCGGAGGCCTATGCGGCTGAAATGGGCCTGACGGTGCAGCGGCTCAACCGCTATTGCCGCCTGTTTACCGGCCGCACCGTGGCACAGAACGTGCGTGACCGGCTCATTCTGGAAGCCAAGCGCCTGCTGGCCTTCTCGGGGCTTTCCGTCTCGCAGGTGGCCTATGACCTCGGTTTCGAGGATCCGGCCTATTTCTCCCGCGTTTTCCGCAAGGAAACCGGCGAAGCCCCCGCCGACTTCCGCGCCCGCCACACGGGCGGCGGCGCGCCGGACAGCACCCTTTCCGATACTGCCCGGCAGGATCCGCCTCAGTAAGGCAGCCCCACGTAGTTTTCGGCAAGGCTGGTCTGGGCGGCTTTGGAGCTGGCCAGATAGTCCATGTCGGCCTGCTGGATGCGGGCGTTGAAGGTGCCCAGTTCCGGGAACTGGTGCAGCAGGGTGGTCATCCACCAGGAGAAGCGTTCCGCCTTCCAGATGCGTGCCAGCGCCTTGGCCGAATAGGCGTCGATCCCTGCGCTGGACTTCTCGCCGTAATATTCGATAAGGCCGGACGACAGGTAGTGGATGTCCGAAGCGGCAAGGTTCAACCCCTTGGCGCCGGTCGGCGGCACGATGTGTCCGGCGTCACCGGCCAGGAACAGCCGGCCGAAGCGCAGCGGCTCGGCGACGAAGCTGCGCAGCGGTGCGATGCTCTTCTCGATGGAGGGGCCGGTCTTCATGTTGGCGGCGGCTTCCTCGCCAAGGCGCAGCTTCAGCTCGTCCCAGATGCGCTCGTCCGGCCATTCCTCCAGCGGCGTGTCCAGCGGCACCTGCACGTAGTAGCGGCTGAGCGTGTGCGAGCGCATGGAGGCGAGGGCGAAGCCGCGCGGGTGATTTGAATAGATCAGCTCATGGTCGCAAGGCGGCACATGCGAGAGAATGCCAAGCCAGCCAAAGGGATAGATCTTTTCATATGTTGTGATGGCTTTTTCCGGAACACTCGCCCGCGCCACACCATGATAGCCATCGCAGCCGCAGATGAAGTCGCAGGCGATCTCGTGGGCCACCCCGTCCTTCTTCCAGGTCACGCGGGGATGATCCGTATCGAAATCCAGCGGCGTCACGTCTTCGGCGTCATAGATCACCTGCGCGCCCCGTGCCGTATGCGCCTCCATCAGGTCGCGGGTGACTTCCGTCTGGCCATAGACCATCACCGGTGTGCCGGTCAGGCCCTTGAGGTCCATGCGCAGGCGCGTTTCGCCGACCGAGAGCGTGAAGCCGTCATGCGGCAGGCCTTCCTTGTGCATGCGCGCTGCCACGCCTGCCTTTTCCAGCATGTGAACCATGCCCTGTTCCAGCACCCCGGCGCGGATGCGCGAGAGCACGTAATCCGGGCTCTTGCGCTCCAGCACGAGGCAATCGATGCCGGACAGATGCAGAAGCTGGGACAGCAGCAGGCCGGATGGGCCCGCGCCAATGATGACGACCTGGGTGCGCATGGAGTTCCTCCTCATTCCTCATGCGGACGGGATCTCCCGCGCTTCCCCGGTGAGGGAAACGGCCTTGCCCGTCCTCTTGGGACCATGATGGCTGCGCCGGCCTGCGGCATGAATGGACGATCCGCCGCAATCAGTTGGACAATTTGGCCGCAAGGTGCAGCTGCGCTGCTGCTGGCGCTGGAATTTGCCGCCGCTTTCCGCTAAATCCCCGGCCCATGACCAGAAACGCAAATATCCGCGATGAAGCCCTGAGCGTGGACGTGCGCCCGCCGGCCGTCATCCTGTGCGAACCGCAGCTTGGCGAGAACATCGGCACGGCGGCCCGTGCCATGGCCAACTTCGGCCTCACCGACCTGCGCATCGTCAACCCGCGTGACGGCTGGCCGAGCGAGAAGGCCCGCGCGGCCGCCTCCCGTGCCGACCACGTGATCGACAAGGTGCAGGTGTTCGACAGTGTGGAGGCGGCGATTGCCGATCTCACCTTTGTTTACGCCACCACCGCCCGCTCGCGCGAAGTCGCCAAGCCCGTGCGCGGGCCGGACGAGGCAGCCGCCACCGTGGTGCCGCTGGGCGCCAAGGGCATGGCCACGGGCTATCTCTTCGGGCGCGAGCGCTGGGGCCTCAACAATGAGGAAGTGGCGCTGGCGGACGAAATCCTGACCCTGCCGGTCGATCCAAACTTCGCCTCGCTCAACATCGCCCAGGCGGTGCTGGTCTGCGCCTATGAGTGGCGCAAGACGGCCACCGCCGGTGCGCTGCCCTTCGGGCTTGATGTGGATGCCAACCCGCCTGCGGCCAAGGATGACATCCTGCGCCTGTTCGAGCATCTGGAAGGGGCGCTGGACCGGGTGTCCTTTTTCCGTCCCGTCGAGCGGCGGCCACACATTGTCCGCAATATCCGCAATATCTTCCAGAAGGCCACGCTGACCGACCACGAAGTGAAGACGCTTCGCGGCATCATCGCGGCACTGGAAGGCCGGCCCACACGGCCGCGCAAGGATCAGCCGGATGGCGCCCGCCGTGTCAGTGAGGACGGCGCGGGCGAAGAGGCTGCGCGAGAGGATGACCACGAATGACAAAACCGGTGCTCGTCTTTGACTCAGGCATAGGCGGGCTTACGGTGCTGCGCGAGGCACGGGTGCTGATGCCCGAGCGCAGCTTTGTCTATGTGGCCGATGATGCAGGCTTTCCCTATGGCGGCTGGGAGGAGGAGGCGCTGAAGGCGCGGCTCATCTCCCTGTTCCGCGATCTCCTGCACCGGTTTGACCCGGAAGTGGCGGTGGTGGCCTGCAACACGGCCTTCACCCTTGCCGGGGCGGACCTGCGCGCCGCCTTCCCGCACATGAAATTCGTTGGCACGGTGCCGGCCATCAAACCGGCAGCGGAACGCACCCGCTCGGGTCTTGTTTCCGTGCTGGCCACACCCGGCACGGTGAAGCGCGCCTACACGCGCGATCTCATCCAGTCTTTTGCCAGCCAGTGCCATGTGCGGCTTGTCGGCTCGGTCAATCTTGCCAGCATGGCCGAGGCCTATATCCGGGGCGAGGGCGTTGATGACGAGGCGCTGACGGCGGAGATCCGCGAGTGCTTCTATGAAAAAGAAGGCGCGCGCACGGATATCGTCGTGCTGGCCTGCACCCATTACCCCTTCCTTGCCAATGTCTTCCGCCGCCTCGCCCCCTGGCCGGTGGACTGGATCGATCCGGCCGAGGCCATCGCCCGGCAGGCGCGGCGCATCGTGCCGGTGATGGACGTACTGCGCGCCGATTCCCGGCCTGACCGTGTGGTTTTCACGTCAGACTCGCCGGATTTCGCCACCCGCCGCCTGATGCAGGGCTTTGGCCTCTCCTTGCTGGTTTAGGAAAAACCGCAGGATTGCGCGCAAAAGCGGCTGAGATGCCTGCCTGCATTTGACATTCGCCCCTGCCTCGTCTATGCACCCGCGATCCGTGCGGGGCTTTGCCTCGCCGGTCTACGCACCCGTGGGGTTTTCCGGCCGGCGCCGTTCAGCTGGACCCCTGTCGATCCTGTTCCTTGCGAACGGGGTAAAGGAGGGCGCGTTTCCTTATAAAATGAGCCAACCGACACAAGGAAACAGCGATGTCGAAGCGCCACAGCGTAAAGTACAAGATTGATCGCCGCATGGGCGAGAACATCTGGGGCCGCTCCAAGAGCCCGGTCAACAAGCGTGAATACGGCCCCGGCCAGCACGGCCAGCGCCGCAAGGGCAAGCTCTCCGACTTCGGCGTGCAGCTGCGCGCCAAGCAGAAGCTCAAGGGCTACTACGGCAACATCTCCGAAAAGCAGTTCCAGAAGGTTTACACCGAAGCTTCGCGCATGAAGGGCGACAGCTCCGAGAACCTGATCGGCCTGCTGGAGCGCCGCCTGGACGCGATCGTCTACCGCGCCAAGTTCGTCCCGACCGTGTTCGCTGCCCGTCAGTTCGTCAACCACGGCCACGTCAAGGTCAACGGCAAGCGCGTCACCATCGCCAGCTACCGTTGCCGCCCGGGCGACGTCATCGAGGTCCGCGACCGCTCCAAGCAGCTCGCTCTGGTTCTCGAGGCTTCCCAGTCGAGCGAGCGTGACGTGCCGGAATACCTGGCCGCTGACCACAGCAAGATGACCGTCACCTTCACCCGCGTGCCGTCCTTCTCGGAAGTGCCGTACCCGGTGCAGATGGAACCGAACCTCATCGTCGAATTCTATTCGCGCTAAGGTTTCCAGCCCCGCTGGAGAAAAGGCCGCCCCCAGGGGCGGCCTTTTTGCATTCTGGGGCGGATGTATGCGCTGCCGGAGGCAGGCGATCCCCGAGGGGCTGCGCCCCGTTCTTGCTGTCAGCATGCTGGGCCGTGGCGGCCATCAGGGGCCGGAGTTCAAGGCGAAGCCGAAAAATGGTGACCGCTCAGGCGGGTGCCGGGCTTCATCAAGCGGTCCGGCCTGGTCAAAGGCTTCGGCTCACTATCTGGTGACCCGATCCGGGGCGTATCCCCGCATAGCCCGGCCGTTGCCGCTGTCTCGTCAGGGATGGGGAGGGGATGCAGTCCCGGTGCAGTCTGCTTTCTCAAATACGCTCCATGCGGGTGTTCGGTTGTCAATCAGATAAAAGTTTCGATATCTTTTTGGTTTTGAGTAATTGAATAGACATCTCTACATATTTCATGATTTTTCCGATGGATCTTTCTTTTCGCCATCTATGTAATCTTAAATTCATTGATTATTCACGTAATTGAACGCGGTGGTTCACAAATTCTCGCTAGGAAGTCATGGATTTCCGGAGGGGTGGGGCTGGAAGTCTTTCCGAAAGCGAGGTGCGTGCTATGAAAATTTCCGTTCTGAAGACCATCTTTACCGGGTTGTTGGCTGCTTCGGCACTGGCCCCTGCACCGGCTCTTGCAGAAAAGACCAAGTTTGAATTCTGGTACGGTCTTTCCGGCGATCTGGGCGAACGCGTGCAGGATGCGTGCCGCATGTTTAACGAAACGCAGGCTGATTACGAGATCGTCTGCACCTCGCAGAACGGCTATGACACCACGCTGCAAAACACCATTGCCGCTTACCGCGCCAAGAAACAGCCCGCCATCACCCAGATCTACGACGCCGGCACACTCGACCTGATGCTGTCCGGTGCTTTCCTTCCGGCGAAGCAATTGATGGCCGATAATGGCTACACGATCGACTGGGGCAATTATTTCGGCGGCATCGCCAACTATTATGCAACCGCTTCCGGCGAATTGCAGTCCTTCCCGTTCAACTCATCCACGGCGATGCTCTATTACAATGCCAGCGCCTTTGAAAAGGCGGGCATCACCTTCAAGCCGGACACCTGGGAACAGGTGGAAGAAGCTGCCCGCAAGCTGAAGGCCGCAGGCTTTGACTGCCCGCTCGGCTTCAACTTCGACACATGGCCGATGCTGGAGCAGTTTTCCGCCATCCACAATCAGCCGATCGCCACCAAGGCCAATGGCTATCAGGGGCTCGACGCCGAAGTCGTGTTCAACAAGACGAAGTTCGTTGACCATGTGAAGTTCTTCAAGAAGATGCAGGACGAGCAGCTGTTCGTCGTCAAGACCAAGCAGCTCGGCATGGATATCGTGCCGTCCTTCACCTCGCAGACCTGCCAGATGATCCAGACCTCGATTGCCGATCATGGCACCGTCGGGAAGACCCTGCCGGAAGGTGTCAAATGGGATGTGGTCATGCTGCCCGTCTGGGCCGGCACCGAGCGCCAGAACTCGCTCGTGGGCGGTGCTTCGCTGTGGGTCATGGCCGGCCGTCCGGACGCGGAATACAAGGGTGCGGCTGCCTTCCTCAACTTCATCGCTACGCCGGAAATGGCGCAATGGTGGTCCACGGTCACCGGTTACATCCCGGTTACCAAGACCGGCTTTGATGCCATGAAGGCCAACGGCTTCTACGACAACGCGCCTTACAAGGGCCGCGAACTGGCCATTGCCAGCCTGACCTACACGCCCACCTCGGAAAACACGCGTGGCATCCGGCTGGGTGGCTTCACGCAGATCCGCAAGGAAGTGTCAACCGCGCTGGAAGCCATTTTCATGCAGGATGCCGATGTTCAGAAGGAACTGGACCAGGCTGCCGAGCGCAGCAACGCCGTCCTGCGCCGCTTCGAAAAGACCTATGCCGGTCAGAAGCTGAACTGATCCCATCTGTTGACTGACACCATCGACTGAGCCTGCCGCAACTGCCGGCAGGCTCAGTCTCCTGCTGATCCCCGTGCCATTGGTCAACTCATGGAAAAACGCGCCGTTTTCAAGAGCTGGTGGTTGCCCGTGCTGTTTGCACTGCCACAACTCATTCTGATCCTTCTGTTCTTCTACTGGCCGGTAACAGCCGTCGTGAACTGGGCCTTCACGCTTGAGCCACCGTTTGGCGGGGTGGCCGAATTTGTCGGCTTTGCCAATTTCAGAGAGGTGCTGGCCGATCCCTTCTACTGGAATTCGGTGATCGTCAGCCTGATCTTTGCAACGGTTGGCCCGTTCTTCTGCATTCTGATCGGCCTTACGCTGGCGCTGGCGGTAGACCGGCAACTGCCCGGCTCCGGCTTCTTCCGGTTCTTCTACATCCTGCCTTTCGCCATTGCAGGACCAGCTGCCGGCATGGCCTTCCGCTTCATCCTGTCGCCCGAGCGGGGACTTGCTGCGTCGATCAACGCGCTGTCGCCCGATCTCTGGAACCCGGCGAAATACGGCAGCCATGCACTGGCACTGGTCATCATCATCTTCATCTGGAAGTGGTCGGGCTATACGTTCATCTTCCTGCTCGCCGGCCTGCAATCGGTGCCGCGGGCGCTCGGCGAAGCCGCCGCCATGGATGGCGCCGGTCCCTTTCGCCGCGCCATCGACGTGCAGGTGCCGCTTCTGGCGCCCACACTGTTCTTCCTGCTCGTCACCATGATGACCGAGGGGTTTGTCGGGGCAGATACCTTCGGCATCGTGCATTCCGTCACCGGCGGAGGCCCGAACCGCGGCACCGAGGTGATGGTCTACCGTATCGTCGACGAGGCCTTCCAGGGGCTCAATTATTCCGGCGCGTCGGCGCAAAGCATCATCCTGATCGGCTTGATCATGGTCTTCACCTTCATCCAGTTCCGCTTCATCGAGAAGCGGGTGCATTACAAGTGAGGCTGCCATGATCCAGCGCACCCCCTATGCCGACGCCTTGACCTACACCATCATGGCTGCCGGCTTCCTCGTCCTGCTTGGACCTTTCATCGTGGTGCTGGCTGGCGCCAGTCAGACCATGCCGCAGGTGAATGCTGTCCCGTTCAGCTTCGTGCCGCAGGGGGAGTTCCTCGCCAATGTCAGTGCAGCCTGGACGCGGGCAAACCTTGGCACGGCAATGACAAACAGCCTGATCATGGCCGCATTGGTGACGGCCGGTAAGGTGGCGCTCTCGGCCTGCACCGCATTTGCCATCGTGTTCTTCCGCACGCCGCTGAAGCATGTCTTTTTCTGGAGCGTTTTCATCACGCTGATGCTGCCGCTCGAGGTCCGCGTGGTGCCGACCTATGCGGTGGCGGCCGATCTGTTCCAGCCGGTGAAGTTCTTCCTCGGGCTTTCCGGCATTGACATCGCAATCGAGTGGAACCTTCTGAACTCCTATGCCGGCCTGACACTGCCGCTGATTGCAACGGCCACCGGAACCTTCCTTTACCGGCAGTTCTTTATGACCCTGCCGGACGAGCTGGCCGAAGCCGCCCGCATGGACGGCTCAGGCCCCGTGCGCTTCTTCTTCGACATGCTGCTGCCGCTGTCGCGCACCAACATGCTGGCACTCACCACCATCATGTTCGTCTATGGCTGGAACCAGTATCTCTGGCCCATCCTGATGACGACGGATCCCTCCTACAAGACGGTGATGATGTCGCTGCGGGCGCTTCTGCCTTCCGACAACGGCATTCCGGACTGGAACGTCACGCTTGCAGGCTCGCTGATCATCATGGCGCCTCCGGTGCTTGTCGTCGCCGTTCTGCAGCGCTGGTTCGTGCGTGGCCTTGTCTCCACCGAAAAGTGACCGCCGCGAGCCGTCTTTCCGAAGATACGAGGATACAATCATGGCTGATATCCAGATCCGCGCGGTGCGCAAGACTTACGGCAAGACCCCGACGCTGCACGGGATCGATCTGTTCTTCTCCTCGGGTGAATTTGTGGTCATCCTGGGCCCGTCCGGCTGCGGCAAGTCCACGCTTCTGCGCATGATCGCAGGCCTTGAAGACATTACCTCCGGCGAGATTGCCATCGGCGGACGCGTCGTCAACCGGTTGGAACCGCGTGAGCGGGGGTGTGCGATGGTGTTCCAGAACTACGCGCTTTATCCGCACATGTCGGTCGCCGGGAACATCGGCTATGCGCTGAAGGTGGCAGGCGTGCCAAAGGCGGAACGTGAAAGGCGGATCGCCGAGACGGCAAAAATCGTTGGCCTTCAGGATTTTCTCGACCGCCGGCCGGCCGCGCTTTCCGGTGGCCAGCGCCAGCGCGTGGCAATGGGCCGCGCCATCATCCGCGAGCCGAAGGTTTTTCTGTTCGACGAACCGCTGTCGAACCTCGACGCCAAGCTGCGCGTCACCATGCGCGCCGAAATCCGCAAGCTGCACCAGAGGCTTGCGGCCACATCGGTGTTTGTTACCCATGATCAGGTGGAGGCGATGACGCTGGCCGACCAGCTCGTGGTGATGAACCGCGGCCATGTCGAGCAGGCCGGCCGGCCGCTCGACATCTACCACCGCCCGGCGAGTACCTTCGTTGCATCGTTCATCGGATCCCCCGCGATGAACCTGTTCCCGGCGCGTATCGAGGCGGATACTGCAATCGCGCGGCTCGACGGCGAACCGGTTCCTATCGGCCCGCTGGCCGCCCGCGCGCTTGGCGGCCGTGACGTCACCATCGGCATTCGCCCGGAGCACTGCCGCCTCGTCAAGGGGAGGCAAGGCCTTCCGGCGCGCATCGATTTTATTGAGGAGCTTGGTGTGGGCCGTGTCCTGCATTGCGAGATCGCCGGTGAGATCTTTGCCGCAGCTGTTGGCGAAGACGCAGACGTTTCCGCCGGTGACACCATCGCCTTGTCGCTTCCTCCCGAACATCTCCACTTTTTCGACAGCGAGACCGGCCGCCGCATCGAATATTCCCTCCCGGCCACAGATATCGCCGCTGTCCGCAGCAGCGCAACCATGACCCACCATACCGGAGTTCTTGCATGACCCAGATCATTTCCGCCGTCGGTTTCTGCAACCGTACAGGCAAGGGCGACCTCACCACGCTTGACGCATCGCTGCGGGAGATCGCAGACACTGGCGCAGACGCCTGCGAGATCGGCATCTATGGCGAGGAAATCGTCTCGGGCGGCCGCATCATCGAGGATCGCTTGCAGCGCGTTGCCAGCATCGCTGGCCAGTACCCGTTCAAGAGGCTGTCGCTGCACGGTCAGATCAGCTCCAATTTCATGGACCGCGAGCATCTGGTCCTGCAGAAGCAGGTGGTGCGGGCCATGCTGGAGATGTGCAACCGCCTGGGCGCCGGCATTCTCGTTCATCATTCAGGCGCCGCCCAGCTTGGCGCTGGCGAGAATGGCGCCGATCTTGACCAGATGGAACGCGAGGCCCTGTCCGCAATGGCCGATGTGGCCAAAGGTTACGGCGTGCGCATCGCGCTTGAAAACATCTTTACCACCGAAAGCGGCCAGTACCGCCAGACGCCGAGCCAGGTGGCTGAGACGGTCAGAGCCATCGGTCATGACAATGTCGTCGCCCTCATCGACTTCAGCCATGCCTATATCGAATCCACCTTCAAGGGCCTCGATTTCCGCGACGAACTGCGCGCCATGGCACCGGTCACCGGCCACCTGCACGTCCATGACAGTTTTGGGCGGCCCTATACGATGGAAAAGTTCTTCCACCCTGCCGAAGCCACAGCCCTTGGCATTGGCGACCTGCACCTGCCGATCGGCTGGGGGGACATTCCCTGGGATGACATCTTTTCAGAGCTGAGCTTCCTGCCGGATACGGCGCTGATCATGGAGATCGGCGCTGAGCGCTTCCGCGACCAGCAGCCCGCCTGCCTCACGCGCGCCCAGGAGCTGGCGCAGATGGTGGTGAGGCGCTGACCGTCACCTTCACCCGCGTGCCGTCCCTTTTGCATTTGGGGCTATCGCCGTTCACGGCGCTGGCGCTGCACCGGGGCCTGCCGCACATTCCGTGTCCCCCCGGCTCGCGCTGCGCTTGGCCGGGGTGACCCGGTGCCTGATGCCGGGCTGTGCATTACGCCGGGAGTGAGGCGGCGTTCTTGCCTCACACCTCCGGTACGGGCAATCCGCGCACGAGGTCGCGCAGGCCCTGGGAATAGCCCTGGCGCAGGGTGAGGAGATAGGCGTCATCCTCGTCAAAGGTGTGCAGGTGCTCTGCCGTCAGGCTGTCCTTGCCATAGACCATCAGGTCGATCGGCGGGCCGACCGACAGATTGGAGCGGATGGTGGCGTCGAAGGAGAGCAGGGCCAGCTTCGCGGCCTCTGCCGGGTCCGTTTCCAGCGTCAGCAGCCGGTCGAGGATCGGCTTGCCGTATTTGGTCTCGCCGATCTGCAGGAAGGGCGTGCGCTCGGAGGCTTCCATGAAGTTGCCGGCGGAATAGACCTGGAACAGGCGCGGCTCCTCGTCGCGGATCTGGCCGCCGACAAGGAAGGAGGCGGCCGGATCGCCATAGGGCTTCACGAAGGAGGCATCCCGGTTCAGCACCTCGCGCAGGGTGTCACCCACCTTCTGGGCCGCATCGAACAGGGTCAGCGACTGGGTCATGTCCCGGTGGAAGTCGCCGCTGCCATAGCTCTGCTTCAGCTGCGAGATCACGGCCTGCGTGGTGGCGAGATTGCCTGCCGACAGCACGGTGATGATGCGCTCACCCGGTGTCTCGAAGGTGGACATCTTGGAGACGGTGGCGATCTGGTCGACGCCTGCATTGGTGCGGGAGTCTGACGCAAGGATCAGGCCGGTGCGAAGCAGGATGCCGAGGCAATAGGTCATGCGGGGGCCGACTCGCGCGAGTGATTGTCATTTTCCCTGTCTAACCCATTTGCGCCCCATGCCCAAATGCTGCCTCCCCCAACGCTGCCCCGGCAGGGTTTCCCCGCCCCGTGGCCTTGCGGGCCTTTACAAGCAGCCATTCTGACGTCTAAGGGAAAGGGCCGGGCGCGCGGCGGCAGTCCGCATGCGCAAGGGCCCGCGAGTTTTCGCCCAGTTTTCGCAATCCGGACCATCACGATGAGTGCCACCGACCTGACCAGCGGCCCCGAGGCGGGCCTCTCCGCCGATGCTGCCGCATCCGCAGCCCTGATGGACCTGCCGGAGGATGACAGCGGCTGCCCGGTGATGCTGCGCAACGCGCCTTCGACGGTGGAGTTCAAGAAGCTGCGCAAGCGCCTCCTGCGTGAGGTGCGTCAGGCCATTGACGATTACGGCATGGTGCCTGCGGATGCCGCGGTGAAACGGCCGAAGTGGCTGGTCTGCCTGTCCGGCGGCAAGGACAGCTACACGCTGCTGGCGGTGCTGATGGACCTGAAGTGGCGCGGGCTGCTGCCGGTGGATCTTCTGGCCTGCAATCTCGATCAGGCCCAGCCGGGCTTTCCGCCGGAGATCCTGCCCGCCTTCTTTGAAAAGAACGGCATCGAGAACATCATCGTGCGCGAGGATACGTTCTCCATCGTCACGGCGAAGATCCCGGCGCACAAGACCTATTGCTCGCTGTGCTCGCGCCTGCGCCGCGGCATTCTCTACCGCATCGCGCGGGAGCAGGGCTGCGAGGCCATCGTGCTGGGCCACCACCGCGAGGACATTCTGGAAACCTTCTTCATGAACCTCTTCCACGGCGGGCGCCTTGCCTCCATGCCGCCGAAGCTGGTCAATGACGAGGGCGACCTGATGGTGCTGCGCCCGCTCGCCTATTGCGCCGAAAGCGATGTGGCGAAGTTTGCCGCAGGCATGCAGTTCCCGATCATCCCTTGCAATCTCTGCGGCTCGCAGGATGGGTTGCAGCGCGAGGAAGTGAAGCGCATGCTGATGGACTGGGAGCGTGCCTCTCCGGGCCGTCTCGGCGTCATGGCGCGGGCGCTGGCCCACACGCGGCCTTCGCATCTCCTCGACCGCAGCCTCTTCGACTTCGCCTCCCTGCGCCCCGGCGAGAACAACGGCGGTGAAGCGCGCGACGCCGAAGAACCCTGCGGCGCAGGCCTTGCCATGACGCGCAATCTCTTCGCGGCAGAGTAGTCGCAGTTCCCGGCAAGACGTGCGGCCCGGCAGTTTGCCTCAGGCCCGGAAAGCTGACAGCTCTGCACGGGCCTGACCTGCGCCCGAAAACTCGCTCCTGTCCGGGCCGGGCACAGCATCGCGCCCTTCAAAGCCGCCGGCCGGCTGGTTGCGGATGAGGATGGTGAGCCCGGCATCCGGCTGTTCCCCGGCCTGCACGGCGAGCCCGCCATGGGCCTTGCAGGCCTGCTGGGCATCGATCCTGCCTGCGGGGGCAAAGATGACCAGCCGGGCGCAATCAATGCGGGCCAGTTCCACATCCTTCTGCCCGGAACCGCTGCCCATCAGCACCACGGCCGCCAGAGTGGCTGCGAGCGCCAACGGCAGCACCACGGCCGCCGCAGGCAGCGCCTGAACCGCCTTGCCGCGCCTTCCTGCCTTACCTGCCTGCGGCAGGGCCTGCGTTCTGGCCTGTGTCCTGGCCAGTGCTGTTTTCAGTGCCCCTGTGAGTGTACGGGCGGTCCTGCGGATCTGTCTCCGTGCCTGCCGTGCTGCCAGTCTCAGCGCTTTCATCCCCATGGTGCCATCCCCGCTCCACTCCGGCCGGCCCTGCGCCCGCCTCATGTCCCGAAGACTGCCAAAACCCGCCTGTACCGCACCGGAACCCGCGGTTCATCTGCGGTTCAGGGAGGAAGGGCGGGGGAGAACAGCACGCAAGAATAAGCATGTGTACTTATGCATCTTCTGCTTGCATTTATCTTTCCGCGCCGCTCTGATGCTGATGCCGTTAACCATCGGAACGGCTGGGGGCAGGGATGGAGAGGTTTTTCGCGCATTCGGTCGAAGGCGCGCCGTTTGAGGTGTGGCAGGGGCTGAGGGAACATCTGGGCGACGTTGGCAGCTTGGCGGCCAACTTTGCAGAGCCCTTTGGGGTGGCTGCAATGTCCCGGCTTGCCGGTCTTCTGCATGACCTCGGCAAGTACAATCCGGCCTTTCAGCGCTACATCGCCGGCAAGGGCTCGTCCGTGGATCATGCCACTGCGGGGGCGGCAGTTCTCATGCAGAGGGCGGAGACCGCTGGTCCCGGGCTCAAGGCTGTGCTGGAACTGCTGGCCCATGCCATTGCCGGTCACCACGGCGGCATGCCGGACAGGTTGCTGCTGCCGGAGGCTTCGGGGCGCAGTCTTGCACAGCGGCTGGAAGCCTTTGACGAAGCAACGCTCGATACTGGCTGGCAGGAAGAACTGGGGCAGGAGCTTGAGGCGATCCTGACCGGAGTGGCGGGGCCGCTTTTCCCGCCGGCGTTCCGGGTGGACGGGCGCACGCGCGGCAGGTCGCCGGATACCGCCAGGGCGTTTCAGCTGGCGTTTCTGGGACGCATGGTTTTCTCCTGCCTTGTGGATGCGGACTTCAAGGACACGGAGATCTTCTACAGCGGTATTGCGCAGGAGACGCCGGACCGTGAGTGGCCGGATCTGCGCAGCGAGGTGGAGCGCCTGAGGGCAGGCTTTGACGCCTATATGGCAGCCAAGGCGCAGACGGCGAAGGCAGGTCCGCTCAACAGTTTGCGGGGCACGATCCTGTCCCATGTCCGCGCCCGTGCCGGCGATACTCCGGGCCTTTTCTCACTCAACGTGCCGACCGGCGGCGGCAAGACGCTGGCTTCTCTCGGCTTTGCGCTGGACCATGCGGCGATCCACGGGCACCGGCGCATCATCTATGCCTGTCCCTTCACCTCCATCATCGATCAGACGGCGCAGATCTTTCAGGAGGTGCTGGGCAGCGGAATGGTGCTGGAGCATCATTCGGCCATTGAGGAGGATAAGATTGAAGAGCGTGGCCAGCGCGACAAGCTGAAGCTGGCGATGGAGGATTGGGCGGCGCCCGTCATCGTCACCACCAACGTCCAACTTTTCGAAAGCCTCTTCGCCAACCGGCCCGGCCGCTGCCGCAAGCTGCACAACATTGCCCGCAGCGTCATCATACTGGACGAGGCGCAGACCTTGCCGCTGCATCTGCTGAAGCCGGCGGTGATGGCGCTGGACGAACTGGCGCGCAATTACGGCTGTACGATCCTGCTGTGCACCGCCACCCAGCCTGCACTGGACCGCAGGGACTACGAGGATGACCCGCTGCTGGGGCTGGCGCTGGAGGGGCGGGAACTGGCACCGGACCCGGCTGGCCTTGCACGGCAGCTGAGACGTGCCACCATCCGTCACGGGGGTACTCTGGCCGATGATGATCTTGTCCGGGCTCTGGAGGAGACGCCGCAGGCGCTCGTCATTGTCAACAGCCGCAAGCATGCGCTGGATCTCTACAGGGCGGCGCAGGCCGAAGGGCTGGAGGGGCTGGTGCATCTCACCACCCGCCAGTGCGCCGCGCACCGCAAGCTCATTCTGGACGATGTACGCCAGCGCCTGAAAGGGGAGGCTCCCTGCCGTGTCATTGCCACCTCGCTGATCGAGGCAGGCGTCGATGTAGATTTTCCCCGCGTCTGGCGGGCGGAGGCCGGGCTGGATCAGGTTCTGCAGGCGGCGGGCCGCTGCAACCGCGAGGGGCGCAAAGGGCCGGAGGAAAGCTTGGTGACGGTCTTCATCCCGGCAGACCACACCGCGCCCCGGGAAATGCGTCAGCTCGCCGAGGTGTTCCGCAGCATCTCCGGCGAGCATGGCGACCTGTTTTCGCCGCTGGCGGTGAAGGCCTATTTCCAGGAACTCTATTGGCGGCGTGGCGCAGGCCTTGACCGGGAAAACATCCTTGATCTCGTCCGCTGGGATGTGACGGGCACGCAGATGTCCTACCGCAGCATCGCGGAGCGGTTCCGCATGATCGAGACCGCCATGGTGCCAGTGATCATCCCTTATGACGATGAGGCGCAGGAGTGGATCGATAAGCTGTCTGTCGAAACCATCTCCTCCGGCACCCTTGCCCGCAAGCTGCAACGCCATGTGGTGCAGGTGCCCAAACCGGCGCGGGATCTGCTCATCAACGCTCGCCACGTCTCCTTCCGTGCCCCGCACCTGCGCGCTGACCAGTTCGCCGTGCTGGGAAAGGCGAGCGGCCTGTACAAGCCGGATCTGGGGCTGCTCTGGGATGATGCCGGGTTTCTGAATATCGAAGGTTCAATTTTCTAGGGAGGCAAGTGTGCAATGCCTTATGGCATAAAACTATATGTCTCAGGCCCCTACGCCTGTTTCACCAGACCTGAAATGAAGGTCGAGCGCGTCTCTTATGACGTGATGACGCCCTCTGCCGCCCGGGGCATTCTGGAGGCGGTGCACTGGAAACCGGCGATCCGCTGGGTAATCGACCGTATCCACGTGCTGAAGCCCATTCGCTTCCAGTCCATCCGGCGCAACGAGGTGGGCCACAAGGCGCCGGCCGGGAAAATCCGCACGGCGATGAACCGGGAGAGCCTTGAGGGGCTGGCGCTGCTGGTGGACGAGGACCGGCAGCAGCGGGCCTCCACCGTGCTTGTCGATGTGGCCTATGTCATCGAGGCGCATTTCGAGCTGACGACACGGGCCGATGCCTCCGACAACGAGGGCAAGCACCTCGACATCTTCAACCGCAGGGCCGCGCGCGGCCAGTGCTTCCACCAGCCCTGCCTCGGCACGCGGGAGTTTGCCGCTGATTTCCGCCTGATCGGCGAAGGCGAGCCCATTCCGGCATCCGAAGTTGGCAGCCGTGATCTCGGCTTCATGCTGTGGGACATCGACCACACGCGGCCGGACCGTCCGTCCATGTTCTTCCGGGCGGAACTGGTGGACGGCGTCCTCCACGTGCCGCAGCCCGGCTCACCGGAGATCCGCAAATGACGATACTTCAGGCCCTGAACCGCCTGGGCGAGCGGATGGAGGCCGAAGGCAGGCTTCCCCCGCTGGGCTTCTCGAGCGAAAAGATCAGCTTCGCTATCTCGCTGCGGGAAGATGGCGCCTGCGCCGAGGTCATCGACCTGCGCGATGTGACCAGTAAGAAACTGCCGCCGAAGCAGATGGCTGTTCCCCAGCCGGTGAAGCGCACGTCCGGCGTGGCGCCGAATTTCCTCTGGGACAAGACGGCCTATGTGCTGGGCGTGACGGCGGGCGAGGGCAAGCGGCTGGCGGAGGAGCATGCCGCTTTCGTGGAGCGTCACCTGAAGGAACTGGACGGCAGCGAGGATGTGGGGCTGAAGGCGCTGCGCCTGTTTCTCCAGTCCTGGAACCCGGAGAATTTCACACCGCCGCTCTGGCCGGAGGAGATGCGGGACCAGAATGTCGTCTTTGAACTGGCGGCAGATCACCGCAAACGTTTCCTGCACGAGCGGCCCGCCGCGCGGGCGCTGTGGGACCGCCTCAATGCCGAAGGTGCTGGCGGGCTCGCGGTCTGTCTTGTCACGGGCGAGGCCGCACCTGTCGCCCGGCTGCATCCGGCGGTCAAGGGCGTCTGGGGCGCGCAGTCCTCCGGTGCCTCGCTTGTCTCTTTCAATCTGGATGCCTTCACCTCCTATGGCCATGAACAGGGCGACAATGCGCCCGTTTCCGCCGCAGTGGCAGCGCGTTACACCGGCGCGCTGAACGAATGCCTCAAGCGCGGCAGCGGCCATTTTCTGCAACTCGGAGATGCCTCGACCATCTTCTGGGCGGAACCCAAGGAGGATGGGCTTGATGCCGGGCTGCTGGAGCTGGCTGAATCGGTTGCCATCGGCTTCTTTGACGAGCCGCCACCGGCGGATATGGGAGCGCAGGCGCAGCAGGTGCAGGCCATCCTCTTGCGCATAAGGGCGGGCGAAAGGCTGGAAAGCCTGAAGCCGGAACTGGCGGAAGGCGTGCGCTTTCATGTGCTGGGCCTTGCCCCCAATGCGGCGCGCCTGTCGGTCCGCTTCTACTGGCAGGATGATTTCGGCGTGCTGGCGGACAATTACCGCCGCTTCTCCGCCGAAATGGCGATTGCGCCGCCGCCCCGCTCGGGCAATCCGCCCTTGTGGCGCTACCTCCGCGAGACAGCCGTTCTGGGCAAGAGCGAGAACGTGCCGCCGAACCTTGCCGGGGAGTGGCTGCGCTCGATCCTGACCGGCACGGACTATCCGCTGACGCTGCTGTCCTCGGTGCTGATGCGCCTGCGGGCGGATGGCGATGTCAATGCCCTGCGCGTGGCGATGCTGCGCGCTGTCCTGATCCGCAATTTCAAACTTCACCCTGAGAAGGAGGCTCCCGTGGCTTTTGACCCGGACAACGAGAACAAGGGCTATCTGCTGGGGCGGCTGTTTGCCGTCTACGAGCAGATCCAGTCTGCCGCGCTGGGCGGTGTCAACACCAGCATCAAGGACAAGTTCTACGGCTCGGCCCCGGCGCAGCCGCAAAAGGTTTTTGCCATGCTCGACAGGGGCTCGGCCCCGCATCTGTCCAAGCTGGGCAAGACGCGGCCGGACCAGAAGGTCAATCTGGAAAAGCTGGTCTTCTCCATCATGGAGAAGATGTCGCCGGACGGCGATCCGTTCCCCGTGGCCCTGGCTCCGCAGGAACAGGCGCTCTTCGGCCTCGGCTACTACCATCAGCGCAATGAATTCTTCAAACCGGCCAAGGATGCCGCTCCGCAGGAGGAAACTGCAGAATGACCACGCTCGCCAACCGTTACGAATTCGTCCTGCTGTTTGAAGTGACCAACGGCAATCCGAACGGCGATCCGGACGCAGGCAACCTGCCGCGCATGGACCCGGAGACGAACCATGGCCTCGTCACCGACGTGAGCCTGAAGCGCAAGGTGCGCAACTACATGGAGTTTGCCCGAAGCGGCGAGCCTGGCTTCGGCATCTATGTGCAGGAAGGCGCCATCCTCAACGAAAAGCACCGGGAAGCCTACAAGGCCCTGCGTCCGGATGCGGAAAAGGTGGCGAAGGAGAAGTCGCTCAACCCCGCCAACGACGAGGAGGCGCTGAAGCTGCGCGATTTCATGTGCCGCAACTTCTTCGATGTGCGCACCTTTGGCGCCGTCATGAGCACGGGCATCAATTGCGGTCAGGTGCGGGGGCCGGTGCAGGTGACCTTCTCCCATTCGATCGAGCCGATCCAGCCGCTGGAAGTTTCCATCACCCGCATGGCGGCCACCAGCGAGAAGGAGAAATCCGCTCAGCAGGCCGGATCGGATGGCAACGAGCGCACCGAAAACCGCACCATGGGCCGCAAGCACATCGTGCCTTATGGCCTTTACCGCGCCCATGGCTTCATCTCGGCGAAGCTGGCGGAGCGAACCGGCTTTTCGGAAGCGGACAAGGACCTCTTGTTCGAGGCGCTTGAGAACATGTTCGAGCATGACCGTTCCGCCGCGCGCGGCGAGATGGCCAGCCGCAAACTGATCGTGTTCCGGCATGACTGCGCCCTCGGCAAGGCGCCTGCCCATGTCCTTTTCGACCGGGTGCAGGTGGGCCGCAATGTGGATGGCGAGTTCCGCGCCATCGATGACCGGGGCCTTGGCAACCTGCCGCCGGCCCGCAAGTTCTCCGACTACATCGTCACCATCGACCGGGACAACCTGCCGGCCGGGGTGGAGATCATCGAGCGGCTGTAAGCCATGGGCGAGGGGGCGGACCTGACCGGCAGCGCAGAACCGGGGCTGGACGAGGGGGAGGCAATACCTCTCTCCGCCCTTCAGCACGCCGTTTACTGCCTGCGGCAGGCCGCCCTCATCCATCTGGAGCGGCTGTGGGCGGACAACCGCTTCACCGCCGAAGGGCATGTGCTGCATGCGGTGGCGGACAAGCCGGGCACCCGGCACGGGCGCGGCGTGCGGCGGGTTTCGGCCCTGCCGCTCGCAAGCCGCAGCCTCAACATCGCAGGCGTGGCCGATCTGGTGGAGTTCCACAAGGCTCCGTCCGGTGAGGGGGCTGGCGGGGAGGTGCCCTATCCGGTGGAGTTCAAGCGCGGCAAGGCCAAGCTGCACCGGGCCGATGAGGTGCAGCTCTGTGCGCAGGCTCTGTGCCTTGAGGAGATGACCGGGCAGCCCGTGCCCGCAGGTGCGCTTTACTATGCCGAGCCGAAACGGCGGCTGGAGGTGCCATTTGATGCGGAACTGCGGGCGCTGACGCTGGCCACTATTGCAGAGCTTGCGGCCATCTTTGCCACCCGGCGCACACCGCCACCCGTCTACCGCGCTGACCGGTGCCGGGCCTGCTCGCTGGCAGAGCTTTGCCGCCCGAAGCAGGTGGCACGGCCCGTCCTCGCCTGGCGTGCGCGGCAGATCCGGGATCTGCTGGAATCTGAGGAAGGCGCATGAAGAAGCTTCTGAATACGGTCTATGTCACCACCGAGGGGGCTGCCCTGCGCAAGGACGGCGAAAACCTCGT
This sequence comes from Pannonibacter sp. Q-1, assembly GCF_054073275.1. Taxonomy (NCBI): domain Bacteria; kingdom Pseudomonadati; phylum Pseudomonadota; class Alphaproteobacteria; order Hyphomicrobiales; family Stappiaceae; genus Pannonibacter; species Pannonibacter sp. Q-1. The sequence continues at coordinate 598,662 of NZ_JBSXNB010000004.1, read as the reverse complement.
GGTCGAGGTGGAAGGCGTGGAACGCGCCCGCGTGCCGCTGCACATGCTGGGCGGCCTTGTTGCCTTCGGCCCCATTCTTCTGTCTCCGGCCCTGATGGGGGCCTGTGCCGCCGGTGGCATCACCATCGTTCTGCTGGAGCGGAACGGCCGGTTTCAGGCCCGCGTGGAAGGGCCGGTCAGCGGCAATGTGCTTCTGCGGCGGGCGCAATACACCGCCTCGGAAGATCCGGACAGCATCGTGCGCGGCTTCATCATGGGCAAGATCGCCAATCAGCGCAGCGTGCTCCTGCGGCACCTCCGCGACCATGGCGCTGACACGCCGGAGGAGGCACGGCAGGCGCTGGACCATGCCACGGGCCGCATGGCCCGACTGCTGCAAAAGCTGGAGGTGCTGCAGGGGCTGGACCTGCTGCGCGGCGCAGAAGGGGAGGCGGCACAGCTTTACTTCGGTGTTTTCAACCATCTGATCCGCTCGCCGGATGCGGAGATCCATTTTCGCGGCCGTTCCCGCCGGCCGCCGCTGGACCCGGTCAACGCGCTGCTGTCCTTCCTCTACACCCTTCTCACCCATGACTGCCGCAGCGCGGCGGAAAGCGTCGGCCTTGATCCGGCGGTCGGCTTCCTCCACCGGGACAGGCCGGGACGGCCTAGCCTTGCGCTGGATCTCATGGAGGAACTGCGGCCCGTGCTGGCGGACCGGCTGGCCCTGTCTCTCTTCAACCGCCGTCAGCTCCGGGCAAGAGATTTCGAGCTGCGCGATGGCGGCGCCGTCTTTCTGGGCGATGAGGCGCGCAAGCTTGTGCTCACCGCCTGGCAGGAGCGCAAGCGCGAGGAGCGCCAGCACCCGTTTCTGGAGGAAAAGGCGCCCCTCGGCCTCGTGCCCTATCTTCAGGCGCAGCTTCTCTCCCGCCATCTGCGCGGCGATCTTGACGCCTATCCCCCCTGGTTTTGGAAGTGAGGCGGCCTCATGCTCGTGCTCGTCACTTATGATGTGAACACGTCCGGTCCCGGCGGGGCAGGGCGCCTGCGCCGCGTTGCCAAGGCCTGCCGCGACTATGGCCAGCGGGTGCAATATTCGGTTTTCGAGATCGAGGTGGACCCGGCACAATGGACCATGCTGAAAGCCCGGCTGGAAGGCATCGTCGATCTGGAAACGGACAGCCTGCGCTATTACTATCTGGGGGCGAACTGGCAGCGCCGGGTGGAACACGTGGGCGCCAAGCCCGCCGCTGACCTCAACGGCCCGCTGATCATCTAGGGTAGTTCGTTGCACCTGCGCACGTGGCCCGGTGCGGCGCAGCAGGCTTTTGCGCCGGGCGCGAACCTGAAGTGTGACCCGTTTCCCCGGCAGGTTCGCGCTCCGCCCCGCTCTTTGACATTGCTGTCTTTTCTGCCGCGCTCTGTGCCGCGCTGCCTTCGCCTTCGATCCTTGTCCACCCTTTGCCCGCAGGATCGCGCTGCGGGGCGGAATTGCATTTTGCGGCCAAACTGTTAGGACTAAACAGGTCGCCCCCTCACAGGGGCGCGGATCGAAACCAGGCGTTGATGCGCGCCTGGCGGACGGCCGGACAGGTCGCCCCCTCACAGGGGCGCGGATCGAAACACGGACTGCTACCGGCGCCTGGCTGCGGTGGCGGCGGTCGCCCCCTCACAGGGGCGCGGATCGAAACCAGTACAACCGTTCGATGGTTGCAGCACTGTCCCGGTCGCCCCCTCACAGGGGCGCGGATCGAAACTTCGGCACCAGCACAAAGAATTCGCGGATCATGCGGTCGCCCCCTCACAGGGGCGCGGATCGAAACCAGGTACTGACCAAGCGGACGAAGCGGATGCGGCGGGTCGCCCCCTCACAGGGGCGCGGATCGAAACCGCCAGAGACATATCGGGATAGCTGCCGAGAGACGGTCGCCCCCTCACAGGGGCGCGGATCGAAACCCGATAGACGATCTGCGCTGCGCCATAGCGCCCTGGTCGCCCCCTCACAGGGGCGCGGATCGAAACACCAGCACCGAACCAACCCAAAAGTCCGCCGCGCGGTCGCCCCCTCACAGGGGCGCGGATCGAAACTGACAGTCCAGGCAAAAGCCAAAGGAGGCGGCTCGGTCGCCCCCTCACAGGGGCGCGGATCGAAACAATGAACAGTGGCTCGCCGATCCGCTGCGCTGGAAGGTCGCCCCCTCACAGGGGCGCGGATCGAAACGTCAGCCAATCAACTTGCCGTGCCCATCGAGCAGAGGTCGCCCCCTCACAGGGGCGCGGATCGAAACATGGAATGCCGCATCCAGTTGATGCGCGCAACCGCGGTCGCCCCCTCACAGGGGCGCGGATCGAAACTTCTTCAAGCAGTGGGGCGAATGGGTGTCAATTGGTCGCCCCCTCACAGGGGCGCGGATCGAAACGTGATGGATGAGGGTGGCGCGCCCGCGCTCGCTGGGTCGCCCCCTCACAGGGGCGCGGATCGAAACGGCCAGTCAAATCTCAGTTTGCGCGACAGACAGAGGTCGCCCCCTCACAGGGGCGCGGATCGAAACGCTGCAACCTAATCCGCGATTTGTGGACGCGGATGGGTCGCCCCCTCACAGGGGCGCGGATCGAAACAGGGCATGGACGATCTCAACCGCTCGTATCAGGGGGGCGCCCCCTCACAGGGGCGCGGATCGAAACAGTGGAGATTCGGACCAGCCCGCGCGGATCCAGAGGTCGCCCCCTCACAGGGGCGCGGATCGAAACGTGCCACCGGCAAAGCGGACATTCGCACCCTCCGGTCGCCCCCTCACAGGGGCGCGGATCGAAACAGGCGGACGGCATCACTGTGAGCCTGTCGAACATGGTCGCCCCCTCACAGGGGCGCGGATCGAAACATCATGGGCGTTGACGAATGGTCCGCCTCTCCGAGGTCGCCCCCTCACAGGGGCGCGGATCGAAACCTGGATGATGCGTCCGTGAACATTGAAAGCTGGCTGGGTCGCCCCCTCACAGGGGCGCGGATCGAAACCCGGCAGTCAGGGTGGCACCAGCTGTCCCGGTCGGTCGCCCCCTCACAGGGGCGCGGATCGAAACATTCCGATATGACGGTGGTCACGGCCATCGGCAGGTCGCCCCCTCACAGGGGCGCGGATCGAAACAGCGAGTACCTTTTCGTAGTTGTCAGAAGCCTCGACGGTCGCCCCCTCACAGGGGCGCGGATCGAAACACCACGCTTTCCGTCAAGCTGCCGCCGTCCGTTGGTCGCCCCCTCACAGGGGCGCGGATCGAAACCACGGTATCGGCCTGATGCGCGTGGCGAGATCGGGTCGCCCCCTCACAGGGGCGCGGATCGAAACACTCTACACAGACCGGGACCAGCAGGCCCGTTACCCGGTCGCCCCCTCACAGGGGCGCGGATCGAAACTGAGGCAGATGCAGACGAGAGGGGCTGGCCCGATGTCGCCCCCTCACAGGGGCGCGGATCGAAACTGCGCCTCATCGACCATGATCAGCGTGTGACGGCCGTCGCCCCCTCACAGGGGCGCGGATCGAAACGTTTCAGGTGATATAATCTGCCGGGCGTTGTCGGGTCGCCCCCTCACAGGGGCGCGGATCGAAACATCTGGCTAGACGCCGACGAACCAAACAGGCCCGGGTCGCCCCCTCACAGGGGCGCGGATCGAAACCAAGGGCTCCCAGTCGACCGCTCGCAGTACCGGGAGTCGCCCCCTCACAGGGGCGCGGATCGAAACCTGATGCACGTTCCAGACTGCCATGCAGGTACCCGGTCGCCCCCTCACCGGGGCGCGGAGGGAGGCACCACAAAAACAAAAAAAGGCCGGAGCGGTTGCCGCTCCGGCCTTTTTCAAACGCTCACTTCAACGGCATCAGGCAGCTGTCGTGGGGATGCCTTTTTCGGTGAAGACGGCCTGGAGTTCCTGGTTCTGGAACATCTCGCGCACGATGTCGCAGCCGCCGAGGAATTCGCCCTTGACGTAGAGCTGCGGGATCGTCGGCCAGTTGGTGAAGTCCTTGATGCCCTGGCGCAGATCAGCATCTTCCAGCACGTTGATGCCCTTGTAGGGCACGCCGATGTAGTCGAGGATCTGAACGACCTGGCCGGAGAAGCCGCACTGCGGGAAGTTCGGCGTGCCCTTCATGAACAGCACGACATCGTTCGTCTCGACTTCGTTCTTGATCCAGTCCTGGATGCTCATTGCCATGTCCTTCCGGGAGCCTTGTCCCTGATGGGGCCGGGCGTGGGCCGGCCTGTGCGTTTTACAAATCAGCTGCGGGCCTGTGCCTTGCGGCTCCGGCTGGCCCGCTCCGGTTCAGTCTCAGTCCATTGCTCAATCGGGGGCGCTGGTCTGCAGGGCGAGGGCGTGCAGCGTGCCGCCCATGTTGCCCTTCAGCGCCTGATAGACCATCTGATGCTGCTGGACGCGGCTCTTGCCGCGGAAGGATTCCGAGACCACGTTGGCGGCGTAGTGGTCGCCGTCGCCCGCCAGATCGCGCACCTCGACGGTTGCGTCGGGCAGGGCGGCCTTGATCAGGGTGATGATCTCGTTTGCGTCCATCGGCATGTGGTCAGTCCTCTTCCCTCTGAAGTTCAATCCGCGTATCGCGGGTCATGGCAGCCGTCAGCTGGCCGCCATGAAGCTGGGGAACCAATTCTCATGTGCTTCCTTGAGCTTTGCAACGGATATGGTGAGGGTACCCTCGACAGTCAATTCACTGCCACCCACCACACCGAGGCGCTCCACGGAAACGCCAGCGTCCAGCGCGTCTTCCTCGATGCCATCAGCCTCGTCCGCCTTGACGGTGACCACATAGCGGGCCTGATCCTCGCCGAAGAGGGCGGCATGAGCCTCGCCATTGACCTTCACCGTTGCGCCGAGGTTGCCGGACATGGCCATTTCAGCGAGGGCCACGGCCAGGCCGCCGGATGAGATGTCATGCACGGCGGTGGCGCGGGTCTCGCGGATCCAGCCGCGCACCAGCTCGCCATTGCGGCGCTCGGCGGCCAGATCCACCGGCGGCGGTGCGCCTTCCTCACGGCCCAGCACCTCGTAGAGATACTGCGAGGCGCCCAGATGCGTGCCGGTGCCGCCGATGAGGAAGATCACGTCACCGTCCTGCGCAAAGGCGGCAGAGGCGCGCACATTCACATCCGGCAGCAGGCCGACACCGGCAATGGCCGGGGTGGGCAGGATCGCCTGGCCATGAGTCTCGTTGTAGAGCGAGACGTTGCCCGAGACGATCGGGAAGTCCAGCGCGCGGCAGGCCTCGCCGATGCCTTTGATGCAGAAGACGAACTGGCCCATGATGTCCGGCTTCTCGGGGTTGCCGAAATTCAGGTTGTCGGTCACGGCCAGCGGCTCGGCGCCGGTGGCGGTCAGGTTGCGCCAGACTTCGGCCACCGCCTGCTTGCCGCCCTCGAAGGGATCGGCCTCGCAGTAGCGCGGCGTCACGTCGGCGGAGAAGGCAAGGCCCTTGCCTGCGGCGTTGACGCGGATGACACCGGCATCGCCGCCCGGGCGGGCTGCGCTGTTGCCCTGGATCAGCGTGTCATACTGCTCGTAGACCCAGCGGCGGGACGAGCCATTGGCGCCGCCCACCAGCTGCAGCAGGGCAGCGGCGTAATCGGCAGGGGCGGGAATGCTGGCTGCATCCAGCAGCGGGCGCTTCACCGGCTCCACCCACGGGCGGTCATATTCGGGGGCCTCGTCGCCCAGCTCCTTGATCGGCAGGTCGGCCACGACCTCGCCCTGGTGCTTGACGATGAAGCGCAGCGTGTCCGTGGTCATGCCGACGATGGCAAAGTCCAGACCCCACTTGCGGAAGATGGCAGCGGCTTCCTGCTCCTTCTCGGGGCGCAGCACCATGAGCATGCGCTCCTGGCTTTCCGACAGCATCATCTCGTAGGCAGTCATGCGCTCTTCGCGCACCGGCACCTTGTCGAGGTCCAGCTCGATGCCGAGGTCGCCCTTGGCGCCCATCTCGACGGCGGAACAGGTGAGGCCAGCCGCGCCCATGTCCTGAATGGCGATGACGGCACCGGTGGCCATCAGCTCAAGGCAAGCTTCCAGCAGGCACTTTTCGGTGAAAGGGTCACCCACCTGCACGGTCGGGCGCTTTTCCTCGATGGTGTCGTCGAACTCGGCCGAGGCCATGGTCGCACCACCGACGCCATCGCGGCCGGTCTTGGCGCCGAGGTAGACGACCGGCAGGCCGACGCCTTCGGCCTTGGACAGGAAAATGCCGTCCTTCTTGGCAAGCCCTGCGGCAAAGGCGTTGACGAGGCAGTTGCCGTTGTAGCGCGGGTGGAATTCCACTTCGCCGCCCACCGTCGGCACGCCGAAGGAATTGCCATAGCCGCCGACACCGGCAACGATGCCGGAGACGAGGTGGCGGGTGCGCGGATGGTCCGGCGCGCCGAAGCGCAGGGCGTTCATGGCCGCCACCGGGCGCGCGCCCATGGTGAAGACGTCACGCAGGATGCCGCCAACGCCCGTCGCCGCGCCCTGATAGGGCTCGATGTAGGAGGGGTGGTTGTGGCTTTCCATCTTGAAGACGATCACATCGTCATCGCCAATGTCCACGACGCCGGCATTCTCGCCCGGGCCCTGCACCACGCGCTCGCCGGTGACGGGCAGGGTCTTCAGCCACTTCTTCGAGGACTTGTAGGAACAATGCTCGTTCCACATGGCCGAGAAGATGCCGAGTTCGGTGAAGGTCGGCTCGCGGCCGATCAGATCCAGAATGCGCTGGTATTCGTCGGGCTTCAGGCCGTGGGCCGCGACGAGATCTGGCGTGATTTTGATGTCGTTGGGGATCATGGGCGTCCGCAGTCGTCTGGCAGGGTCGTGCCGGGGATGATGTTCGGGGCCGGTTTAACAGATCGTCGGCGGGAATGGGAGACTGTTGCGCAGTTTCCTGCGGCTATTTTGCGGCCAGTGTTTTCGCCGGCGTCATATGCCACTGCCTATGCTGATGAAGCCTGCCGCTGTCTCACTCGAAACTGTCGTAACCGGTGCTGGCATTGCGCAGAAGATCGCGGATGATGCCGAGGCCCTTGATCAGTTCTTCCCGCGTGTGGGTGTTGCTGGTGCCGAGCCGGACCCGGTGATAGACGCGGGCGCTGCGGCCGGTCTTGAACTCGTCCTCGTCATCCACGAGCACCCCTTGCGCGGCGGCGGCGGTCTTGAAGGTTCCGGACATCCAGGGCTCCGGCAGCTTCAGCCAGATGAAGGGCGTCTGCGGAGAGGCGTTGAAGGTCTGTCCGGCGAGAAGGCCCTGCGTGATCTCGTGCCGGGCGGCCAGTTCCTGCAAGATACGCTGCCGCAAGTCATCCGCAGTGCCGGAAAGCACGAGCCGGGCGGCGAGTTCCGCCATCAGGAAGCACAGGCCTCCCGTCAGCATGTTGTGAGCCGTGAACAGCCGCTGTGCGTGACTGGGCGGAGAGGCGATCCAGCCGCCGCGAATGCCTGCCGAGACGGATTTGGACAGCGATCCCACATGGAAGGTCCGCTCCGGGGCAAGCTCTGCGAAGGGCAGGATGCCGCCTGCATGCAGGGAGCCGTAGACCTCATCCTCGATGATCCAGAGATTGTGCTCGCGGGCGATGGCGATGATCTCTGCCTGACGTGCCGTGCTCATCTGGCCCAGCGTCGGATTGTGTACGGTCGGCATCAGGAAGATGGCGCGCGGATGCTGCTGGGCGCAAAGGCGGGCCAGATCCTCCGGAATTGGACCTTCGTCATCCCGCGCCACGGCCACCGCCTGGCGGCCGGTCAGCGTGATGCCTCTTACGATGGAACTGTAGGTCAGTTCCTCGAAGATCACCCGGTCGCCCGGCATTGTGGTGGCGTTGATGATGGCCATCAGTCCGCCGCGTGCGCCCGTGGTGGGAACAATCGTTTCTGATGCGGGCGTCCAGCCGCAGCGGGCAAGCCACTGCTGGCCGGCCAGCCGCCAGCTGTCCGGCACCATCCGGGTGTAGCTGGCAATCTCGTAAGGCATTTCCCGGGCTATCCCGGATATGATCTGCTCGATCGCCTGTGCCTGCCCGACTTCCGGCGCGGAGGTGCTGTCCAGCCGCAAGGCACCGGCTGGGGCGACGGCGTGACGGGTGCCGCCGAAGCTGGCGTCGGGATTGGCCATCGCCAGATGCGTCCAGGCGGGCGTGCTGGCGGGTGCCGCAACCGGCTTCTCTTCAAGGGTATAAGACAAGGCAGGGGAGGCGGACCCGTTCACCGGGCTGGCGGCTTCCGGTGCTGCGCCGCCTGCGAGCACATAGGTGCCCCGGCCCACCTCGCCACTGACCAGCCCGCGCTCGCGCACGATGCCATAGGCGCGGCCCACGGTGCCAACGGTGACGCCCAGGTCATAGGCGAGGTCCCGCTGCGGCGGCAGCTTTGCTCCAGCAGGCAGGGCGCCGGAGACGATGTCATCGGCAATGCGCTGGGCAAGGCGGACATAGAGCGGGCCTTTGCCCGAGGGGAGATCAGGGAGCCAATTTGTCATGGTGACAATTCTATAGCTTGCGCCGGGAAGTGAGTCAATTCATACAGCGGTTACGGGGTCAATGAAACGAAATTGTATCAATTGTACCGCTTGGAGAGTGACATGTCCCACGTTCATCAGTGCGAAGAGCCAGAAATTGTCTTGCGTGAAGCGCGTCCGGCACGCCGCTTTTCCGGTCTGCTCAAGGCCGTGATCGCGACGCTGGCCATGTGGCTGACTGTCGGCAGGACACGGGCGCAATTGTCTGAACTGACGGATGATGAGCTGGCCGATATCGGCATCACCCGGGAGCAGGCAGCGAAGGAAGCCGCGCGGCCTTTCTGGATCTACCGGGAGCGTCCGCGCGACTGATGCCTGTTTCGTGCGGTGCTGGCGGTCAGTCCTGCTGCGCTCTTGCCGTAGCCAGAATGCAAAGCAGTTCGAACATCAGCGAGGCACCGAGCCATGCGGTGCCGCCCGAAGGATCAAACGGGGGTGACACCTCCACAAGATCGGCGCCCACCACATTGACGCCCGCCAGCCGCCGGATCAGCCGCTGCGCCTGAAACGAGGTTATGCCCCCGATTTCCGGTGTGCCGGTGCCGGGGGCAAAGGCGGGGTCGATCACATCGATATCGAAGCTGACATAGGCCGGTGTTCTCCCCACCCGTTCGCGGGCCTCAGCCATCACGTGATCGATCCCGCGCTCCATCAGCTCTTCGATCATGATGATGCGCACGCCCTGCGCTTCGCCCCACTCGATATCCTCGCCATCATACATCGTGCCGCGAATGCCAATCTGCACGACGCGCTCCGGGTCCAGCAGCTCCTCCTCGATGGCGCGGCGGAAGGGCGTGCCGTGGGTGTAGCGGAAGCCGCCGAAATAGCTGTCGAAGAGATCGGTATGGGCATCGAAATGGATCATGCCCAGCGGGCCGCTGCGGGCCAGTGCCCTGAGGACCGGCAGCGAAACCAGATGATCGCCGCCCGCCGTCAGCGGCGTGATGCCGAGATCGACGATCTGGTCATAGAAACCGGTAATCCGCGCCAATGCGTCCTGCACATCGGCGGGATTGACCGGTGCATCGCCCAGATCGGCGCAATTGGCGAGACCGAAGGGATTGATCCGCGTGTGCGGATGCACCTGCCGGATCATGGTGGAGAGATCGCGCAGCTGGCGCGGCCCGTGGCGGGCACCCGCCCGGTTGGTGGTGCCGCCATCCCAGGGCACGCCGATCAGGCCGATATCAACGCGCTCAGCCTCCGGTGAGGCAATGTTCACATGCGGCAGGCGCATGAAGGTGGGAATGCCGGCAAAACGCGGCAGCTCGAACCCGGATACCGGCTGAAAGAATGTGTCGTCCATGCTGTGCCCCTTGCCCGTTTTTCCCAGCATGCCCGGTGGGGGCAGGGAAGGACAAGAGGGTTTCAGCGCCAGTCCTGACGCTCAAGGCCGGACAGATCGTCGGAAAGATCTTCGAAGCGCTTTGCCGCCTGTGCGGCGGCATCACGGACGCCGAGGGTGTAGAAGGCGCTGCCGGCTTCCTGTGCCAGAAAGTCCAGCAGCCGCAGCGCGTCCATGTTGCCCAGATCCACGTCCAGCTCGTTCCGGCAGAAATCCGAAAGACGGCTGGCAATCCGGGTCTGCAGGTCGCGGGGGAGTTCCAGCTTTTTCATGGAGATCATCCCTTTGGTTGGATTTCTCTTCAGACAGGCTGCAGGAAGGGCGCGCCGGAGGTACTCTCCTTTAGCCGCAGCGCCCCTCTCCCCCCTTGAGCTACTGCATGCACACATCGTGTCTGAAGCCAAAGACGGCTTGGGGACAGCCAGCAGTCTGGTTACTCTGGCGCGGTGTTTCAGCCCCCCTCCCCCTGGTGGGGAGGGGTGAGGGGTGGGGGGCTTTCCGGCTGGCAGGGTGTCCATTGATATCAGACAGCTGCTCCTCGTGAGGCATTTTCAGGTATCTATTTGTCTTTCATATATTTTTCGGCTCAGAGCCCCCCACCCCTCACCCCTCCCCACCAGGGGGAGGGGGGCGGCAGGCGCCCCCCCGAAAAGCAAACGCCTCATTGCGGGCGGTTTCCAGATCTGATGTGTGAATCTGGTAGCCCCCCTTGAGGGGGAGATGTCTGCGAGAGCAGACAGAGGGGGGTATCAGCGCTTCAATAAAGCAGGGCCTCTCTCACAATCGGATAGTCAGCTACCCCCCTCTGCCCCCTGCCGGGGGCATCTCCCCCTCAAGGGGGGAGAGGAGCTGGAGCCTGACTGGCTGTCTAGTCTAAGCACCACCCCACGAGGAGGAGGGCTGAGAAACTGTGCCGGTTGCCGCATTCACCCTTAAGTGAGCAGCCGGCCGCGCCCGTTTCAGGCCACCAGCTGGCCGAGCAGGCTTTCGAAGATCTTGCGGCCATCGGTGCCGCCCTGCAGGTCTTCGATCAGATTTTCCGGGTGCGGCATCATGCCGAGCACGTTGCCGGCCTTGTTCATCACACCGGCGATATCGTTGATCGAGCCGTTCGGGTTGCAGCCGTTGGCATAGCGGAACACCACCTGGCCGTTGTCCTCGATGGCCTTCAGCGTTTCGGCATCGGCGAAGTAGTTGCCGTCGTGATGGGCGATCGGGCAGCGCCAGACTTCACCCTGCCGGAAGGCGCTGGAGAAGGCCGACTTCGCGTTGACCGTTTCCAGCTCGATTTCCTTGCAGATGAACTTCAGCCCGGCATTGCGCATCAGCGCGCCCGGCAGCAGGCCAGCCTCGGTGAGGATCTGGAAGCCGTTGCACACGCCCAGCACATGCACGCCCCTGGCGGCACGGGCGATCACCTCCTGCAGCACCGGCGAGCGGGCGGCAATGGCACCGGCGCGCAGATAGTCGCCATAGGAGAAGCCGCCGGGGATGACGATCAGGTCCACATCCGGAATGTCCGTATCCGTGTGCCAGACCGTGGCAGGCTTCTGGCCGGTGATCTGCTCCAGTGCGTAGAGCATGTCACGGTCGCGGTTGAGGCCGGGGCAGAGGATGACGGCGGACTTCATGGCAGGCTTCCCGTGTGTCGTCCTGGCGGACTGCGGCGGATCGGATGGGCCTCGGCGGCCCTTGCAAACTCTAGAGCAGCAGGAGAACAGCCAGAAGACTGAGCGCTGCCGGCAGCAGGATGAAGATGGCGGCCTTGATCAGGAGAAAGCGGATCGCCTTTTGTGCATCCGGATCCATGGCCGCAGCCTCAGTCTGCCTCAGAGGATTTCGATGGCGTAGTTCTCGATGACGGTGTTGGCGAGCAGCTTCTCGCACATGGCGGTCAGCTCTTCGCGGGCCTTGGCCGCGTCGCGGTCGCTCAGCTCCACGTCGAAGACCTTGCCCTGGCGCACGCCATTGATGCCGTCAAAACCGAGAGCGCCGAGCGCCCCTTCGATGGCCTTGCCCTGGGGGTCCAGAACGCCGTTCTTCAGGGTGACGGTGACACGTGCCTTCATCGCTCTCGTCTTTCCGTTAATCGCCATGGCCAATGCGGCCCTTTTCTGCCGCGCTGCTTACACCAACCAGCCCCGTGACGGAAGGGGCTTCGCCCCATAGGCACAAACTTAAGGACATATTGATGCGCTGCACTTGGGCAGCACCGTTTCCTCCCTGTTCCGGTGGATCAGGTGCCGGTGCGCGATGGTTTTTGCCGTGTTGATCGGGGATCGCCGAATTCTCTCACGGCAGCCTCGATGAAGGCCCGCAAGGCTGCCGCCGGACGGCGGGATGCCGGATAAAGAAGATGCACCGGTTTGGCCGGGCCATCATAATCCGGCAGCACCCGGACAAGCCGTCCTGACGTCAGTTCCGCCGACAGGACACGTTCCGGGCCGAGTGTAATCCCCATTCCTGCAACAGCTGCATTCAGCAGTGCCGCCCAGTCGTTGCTGCGCAGCCGCCCCTGCACATTGATTGTCTGAGTTCTGCCATCCTTTGCAAATGTCCACTCGCAGCCGAAGGTGCGTGACCAGCTGGCAAAGCCCAGACATTGATGGCTTTCGAGGTCTGAGGGATGAACGGGCGTGCCGTGTTCGGCAAGATAGGCCGGTGAAGCGCAGGTGATCAGGCGGTAGGGCGCCAGCGGATGAGCAATCAGATTCGTGTCCGCCAGCTCTCCAATGCGGATGATCACATCAAGTCCTTCGTCCAGCGGGTCGGTGTAGCGGTCCTCCAGTACCAGGTCGGCCTCCACGCCCGGATGTTCTGACAGCCAGTTCTTGAGGAACGGAGCCAGTGCAAAAGCTCCGAATGTCTTGCCCGCGCCGATGCGCAGGATGCCGCGCGGGGTCTTGCGCATTTCATTGGCAAGACCGTCCGCCGCCTCTGCTTCGGCCAGCACAAGTTTGCAGCGGTCGTAATAGGCCCGGCCGATATCGGTCAGGCTTTGCCGCCGTGTCGTCCGGTTGAGCAAGGTCATGCCGAGCCGGTCTTCGAGGGAGAGCACATGCTTGGCGACCATTTGCGGCGACAGGTTCAACGCAGCCGCCGCCTTGGCGAAGGAGCCAAGATCCGCAGCCTTCACGAAGACAGCCATGCTGGTGAGCCTGTCCATCAATTGCCTACCTGATGTTGTTAGTGTTGAGCAATATGTGAAATTTATTCCTGATTGGTTGTTAATTTAGATCATGGCTGCAACACCTGAAAAGGGAGTGAGTCATGAGAATAGGAATTATCGGTGCAGGCTTTGTTGGTCAGGCCATTGCGAAGCTTGCCGCCGCCAATGGCCATGAGGTGATGATCAGCAACTCCCGCGGACCAGACACGCTGTTCAGCGTGCGCGGTGCGCTCGGCTGCGCTGCCGGAACGGCGGAAGAAGCGGCCGTATTCGGTGATCTTGCCGTTGTTGCCGTGCCGCTGAAGGCCTACAGGTCAATCCCTGTCCTGCCGCTCGCAGGCAAGATCGTGATCGACACGAACAACTACTATCCGGAGCGGGATGGCACGATTGAAGAGCTGGACCGGCAGCAAACGACAACGAGCGAATTGCTGGCGGCGCATTTGCGGCAATCGCGTGTGGTCAAGGCGTTCAATGCCATCGTCATGGCTGATCTTTCGAAGGATGGAAGGCCATCCGGCGCAACTGACCGGCGCGCGCTTCCGATTGCCGGGGATGATGCGGATGCGAAGGCTCTTGTCGCCCGTCTTTATGAAGAGTTCGGTTTCGATGTGGCGGATGCCGGGCCGTTGAGTGAAGGCTGGCGTTTTGAGCGTGCCCGGCCGGCATACTGCATGTGGCTGAACAGGGCAGAGCTGGAACGCATGCTCGCGGCAACCACGCGGGATGCGTTTGTGGAGGAGGGGGCCTGGCGCAAACAGGGTATGGAGGTCTTGCCGTAGGCTTACTAACACAAAAGGCCCCGTCCGGCAGCTGCCGGACGGGGCCTTGAGGGTGTTGAGCCTTACTGGACGAGCGTCGGGCCGGAGCCGTTGGGGCGCTCGTTGTCGTTCAGGATGCCGAGACGGCGCGCGACTTCCTGATAGGCTTCCAGCATCCCGCCCATGTCGCGGCGGAAGCGGTCCTTGTCCATCTTGTCGTTGGTGGCGATATCCCACAGACGGCAGCTGTCCGGCGAGATTTCGTCCGCAACGACAATGCGCATCATGTCACCTTCGAACAGGCGGCCGCATTCGATCTTGAAATCGACAAGGCGGATGCCGACGCCGAGGAACAGGCCGGACAGGAAGTCGTTGACGCGGATGGCGAGCGCCATGATGTCGTCGAGTTCCTGCGGGGTGGCCCAGCCAAAGGCGGTGATGTGCTCTTCAGCGACCATCGGGTCGTTGAGGGCGTCGTTCTTGTAATAGAACTCGATGATGGAGCGCGGCAGCTGCACGCCTTCCTCGATGCCGAGGCGCGTGGCGAGCGAACCGGCTGCAACATTGCGCACCACGACTTCGAGCGGGATGATCTCGACTTCGCGGATCAGCTGCTCGCGCATGTTCATCCGGCGGATGAAATGGGTCGGGATGCCCATGCCATTCAGCTGGTTGAAGATGTATTCGGAGATGCGGTTGTTAAGCACGCCCTTGCCGTCCACGATCTCGTGCTTTTTGGCGTTGAAGGCGGTTGCATCGTCCTTGAAATGCTGGATCAAGGTTCCAGGCTCAGGGCCCTCATAGAGGATCTTGCCCTTGCCTTCATAGATACGCCGGCGGCGATTCATGGGCACGTACCGTGTTTGCTTGAGAAAATCCATCGATGCGGGAAACTCCTGTGCATGCGATTTTGAAGTGGCGCAAGTGCTGGCCATTTCCTTCAACATCGACAATTAGCCCCGCATTAGCGGCGCGGAACTTAAACGATCCTTTGCAAAAGTACAATGGAGCCGGGGTAATCATTTGCGGATGCGGCTCACGTCGCGGCAATCTCTGCGCTAGTGCGTTGATTTGCATCATTGCGGGGGATATGCAGAGCGCGGAACAGATACCATATGTATGGGGCCACGCAGGTGGTTGAAGGTTTGCTGTCTGCACAAGAGGAGGCATTTCATGAGCACGTTTGACGGTCGTGGGGAGAGTTTCGAAAACAAGTTCGCTCATGACGAGGAGCTGCGCTTCAAGGCGAACGCCCGGCGCAACAAGCTTCTGGGCCTGTGGGCTGCGGAAAAGCTTGGGCTTTCTGCTGCAGCGGCAGATGACTATGCAAAGGAAGTGGTGCGCGCCGACTTCGAGGAAGCTGGCGATGAGGACGTTTTCCGCAAGATCCGCGCCGATTTCGACAAGGGCCATGTGGAACAGTCCGATCACCAGATTCGCCGCACCATGGACGAGCTGATGCACACCGCGATCGACCAGATCCAGAAGGGCATCTGACCTTTCATCCGTACGGCGCATGACGAAAAACCTCCGTGCCACCGGCGCGGAGGTTTTTTGCCGGGTATGGGGACGGCGAACGAATGCAGCCTGATTCTGCCTTGCCGGGTTGTCTGACATCCTGTCTGATGGGGGCAGAAAAAGGGAGGCCCGGATGGCACACAGGAAGACACTCGCAGCGCGGTTCAAGGCGGATGAAACGGTGGTGACGGCCTGGTCCGTGCTGCCGGCGCCCGTGGTGGCCGAGGCCATGGCGCGGGCGGGCTTTGGCGCGGTGACGCTGGACATGCAGCACGGCATTCATGATGCGGGCAGCATCCGCGATTGTCTGGCCGCCGTGGCGCTGGGCGGAGCGCATCGGATCGTCCGCATTCCCGTGGGCGGCAATGCCATGGCCAGCCGTGCCGCCGATGCGGGGGCCGAGGCGGTGATCGCGCCGATGATCAATTCTGCGGAAGACGCCAGAGCCTTTGCCGCCGCGATGAAATATCCGCCGCTGGGCAGCCGCAGCTGGGGCCCTGTGCGCGCCTCGATGCTGGCCGGGCAGACCATGCCGGACTATCTCGCTGGCGCCAACAGCGAGGTTCTGGCCTTTGCCATGATCGAAACGCCCGAGGCCGTCGCAGCGCTGGATGAAATTCTGGCTGTGCCGGGCATTGACGGGGTGTTCGTCGGGCCGGGCGACCTGTCGCTGACCCTGTCCAATGGCGCCGCGCTCAACCCCCACAGCGAGGCCGTTCGGGAGGCTGCAGAACGGATCATCCGCAAGACCCGCGCCGCCGGGCGCTTTGCTGGCTATTTCTGCATGACGCCGGAGGATGTGAAGGCGGCTGAGGCCATGGGCTACCGTCTGCTCGCCCATGGCATGGATCTGCCGGTCATTCAAGGCGCCTTCCGCGACGTTCTGGCACGGCTTGCTTGATCCGGATCAAGGACCATCCGCTCCGGCCAGCGCAACTTGACGGGGAAGATCACCGGCATGGGGCAGTGGCGCCCGGACGGCAGGCGCGGTGATCGGGATGCTGCGGCGTGCTCCTGCGCGCCGGGCATCCGTAACCGGAGCCTGTGTCATGTGGAAGCTTGCCGCGATTCTCTTCATCATCATCGGACCGACAATGGCCGGCATCGGCGCTCTTGTGCCGCTGTCGGTCTATGGTCTCGACCACTTCAATCCGCTGATGCTGGCAGGGGCC
This sequence comes from Pannonibacter sp. Q-1, assembly GCF_054073275.1. Classification (NCBI taxonomy): domain Bacteria; kingdom Pseudomonadati; phylum Pseudomonadota; class Alphaproteobacteria; order Hyphomicrobiales; family Stappiaceae; genus Pannonibacter; species Pannonibacter sp. Q-1. The sequence goes on along the minus strand of NZ_JBSXNB010000004.1, from coordinate 582,165 downwards.
GCGGCCTGCGGCCTGGTTCTGGCCATTCCGGCCAGCATCCTGGTCGGCAAGCACATCCGCGACATGATTCAGCCCCGCGACCGGGTTGCGTGAGCGCTATGTCCTGAAAGCTGGCTCAGGAAGGCTGATGATGGGCCTTCCCGCCGCCGCAAGGTCTGCACTTATACCAAGGCTCTGAGTTGCTGACGCATCACGCCTTGAAAATGCTCAAGCGCCGCAAGGGCTTAACCGGCACTCGATGAGTCAATCTCATCGAGTGCGTGGTATTACATGCGCGCCATGAAATGGGCGAAGGACATCATGCCTTCGGGCCAGGGGCCATGGCCGCTTTCAAGGTTGATGTGGCCGACATGGCCCGCATCCTGGAACGTGGCGCCCCAGCTGTGGGCAAAGCCCTTGGCCACCTCGAAGTCGCAGTAAGCGTCGTTCTGACTTGCGACCAGATGGGTGCGGAAGGGCAGGGGCATGCGCGGCACCGGCACGAAATCGCCGCCGTCAAAGGCGGGCACGAGGCCGGGCCGGTCCCAGTCGGACGGGGCGACGAGGAAGGCGCCCTTCACCTTGTCCTTTGGCAGCACATGGGCGCCATGGGCAACCAGAATGCAGCCGAGGGAATGGGCGACCAGCACCACCGGGCGCTCCGCCGCCTTGATGGCGGCCAGCAGCGTCTCCATCCAGACCTTCCTGGAGGGCGTGAACCAGTTGTCCTGTTCCACCACCCGTGCGTTGGCCATCTTCTCTTCCCAGCGGCGCATCCAGTGACCGGGGTCACTGTTGGCATAGCCGGGAATGAGCAGGATGTCGGCGTCGGCGATCTTCATGGGTCAGCTTTCCCCGAAGACGCGCTGGAAGATCACGTCCACGTTCTTGGTGTGATAGCCGAGGTCGAACCGGTCGCGGATCTGGTCTTCCGACAGATACTGGCGCACATCTGCATCGTTCAGCAGTTCGCTCAGGAAGTCCACACCGGCCGAACCTGACACCTGATAGCTTTCCCAGACCTTCATGGCATTGCGCTGCACCAGACGGTAGGCATCCTCACGCGAGGAACCGGCCTGGGTGAGGGCGAGCAGGATGCGCTGGGAATGCACGAGGCCGCCGAGACGGTCCATGTTGCCCATCATGCGCTCCGGATAGACCAGCAGCTTGTCGATGACGCCTGTGAGGCGGGCCAGCGCAAAGTCGAGGGTGACGGTGGCGTCCGGACCGATCATGCGCTCGACGGAGGAGTGGGAGATATCCCGCTCGTGCCACAGGGCGACGTTTTCCATCGCCGGGATGGAGAAGCCGCGCACGAGGCGGGCAAGGCCCGTCAGGTTTTCGGTCAGCACCGGGTTGCGCTTGTGCGGCATGGCTGAAGAGCCCTTCTGGCCGGGGGAGAAATACTCCTCCGCTTCCAGAACTTCCGTGCGCTGCAGGTGGCGGATTTCCGTGGCCACGCGCTCGATGGACGAGGCGATGACGCCGAGCGTGGCGAAGTACATGGCGTGACGGTCACGCGGGATCACCTGCGTGGACACAGGCTCCGCCTTCAGGCCCATGGCCTGCGCCACATGCTCTTCCACGCGCGGGTCGATGTTGGCGAAGGTGCCGACGGCGCCGGAAATGGCGCAGGTGGCGATTTCCTCGCGCGCATTCATCAGGCGCTTGCGGCAGCGGTCGAACTCGGCATAGGCCTCGGCCATCTTCAGGCCGAAGGTGACGGGCTCGGCATGGATGCCATGCGAGCGGCCGATGCAGACCGTGTCCTTGTGCTCGAAGGCGCGGCGCTTGATGGCGGCCAGCAGCGCATCCATGTCCTTCAGCAGAAGATCGGTGGCGCGCACCAGCTGCACGTTGAAGCAGGTGTCCAGCACGTCTGAGGACGTCATGCCCTGGTGAACGAAACGGGCATCCGGGCCGACGATCTCGGCCAGATGGGTGAGGAAGGCGATGACGTCATGCTTCGTCTCGCGCTCGATCTCATCGATGCGCTCGATATCGAAGGTGGCCGCGCCGCCCTTTTCCCAGATGGTCTGCGCCGCCTCCTTCGGGATCACGCCAAGATCCGCCAGCGCGTCGCAGGCATGGGCCTCGATCTCAAACCAGATGCGGAATTTCGTCTCGGGAGACCAGATGGCAACCATGTCAGGGCGGGAATAGCGCGGGATCATCGCGGGTCCTCATTCTGGGAAAACTGGCTGGGGTCTATCAGAGACCGGCCAGAGGCTCAATGCCATGCGGCGGTGAAGGGGCACGAAACTGAGCGAAAGCGAAGATTTGGCCAAACTACAGCCCGAGCCCGCTCCGGCGTATCGGCATGGCTTGGCTGTTTCAGGCCGCACCAGCAGGAAGCCGCTGCGCGCCTGCCGTCAGGACCGGCAGAGGCGCGCAGCAAGCGCATTTGCTCAATTGGCAAGAATATCGGTTGCCCGGTGATCTGCATCCACCCCTTGCATGAGGATGACATCCGAAGCGGCGTTTTCCGTTCGCAGCGGCAGGATCGCCTGATAGGCCGCAGATGCATACCATGCTTGCGCATCTGGCATCGACGGAAAGGCGATGATGACGAGGTCTTCAGTCCAGTCACCTTCCAGCACGGTTTTTCCGCCGCCGTGGATGATGAACCGGCCGCCAAAGGGCGCGAGGGTTTCGTCGATCTTTTCCAGTTAGGTCACGATTTCGGGACCCATTTCGACCTTGCAGATCCGGGCGATGGCATAGGCTGTCATGTCTCAGTCCTTCCTGATGCAGACATTCCGGCTCAAGCGGAGTGAGCATGGGAACGCCGGGTCACTGCTGTGGTTTCAAGCCAGGTGAGGACGGCAACGGCCAGAGCCTGGGCGATGATAAACGCCGTTCCAAAAGCGTTGGGCGCAATCAGGTCCATGACGAGCAGTGCCATGCTGGCCACGATCCACGCGATGTTTCCCAGGATGATGATCCCTGCCATTGCGGTCATGTGGCTGAAGCGGAACGCGGCGGCGGCAATGAAGGCGGCGACGGGCAGAAGAAGCACGCCAGCCCAGGTGGAGAGTGCCGCAGGTATCTCCGTGACGGCTGCCAGGGGCGAGGCCCCGGCAATCAGCAGCGCGCCCATGGCAAGGCAGGCTGCAGCATCTGCGAGAAGGATGGTTTTCAGGGAAAGAAAAGGCATTGGACTGTCCTGTCGAGTGCTGGAAGCAGGACCATCCCGCTTCTGCCATGCCCAGACTTCACCGGATTGCTTCTGAAGGCGATTACCTCCAAGGTAATAGCCTCGAAGCTCCGGCTCCCGCTATTTTGCGTGCATGACAACCATGACAGCCTCCGCCAATGTCACAGATCCCGGTTCAATCGGCGCGATGCTGCGCGTCTGGCGGCAGCGCCGGAGGCTCAGCCAGCTTGAACTGGCGCTGGAGGCCGGTATCTCGCAACGGCATCTCTCCTTTATCGAATCGGGCCGGTCGGTGCCGGGCAAGGACGTGGTTTTACGCCTTGCGGAGCAGCTGAATGTGCCGCTCAGAGACCGGAACCCCTTGCTGATGGCTGCCGGTTATGCCCCCATGTTTGCTGGACGCGCCTTGGAAGATCCGGGAATGGCGGCGGCCCGTGAGGCCGTCGGAACCATCCTCAAGGGGTTTGAGCCGCACCCCGCCTTGGCCGTTGACCGCCACTGGAACATGGTCGACGCCAACTGTGCGCTTGCCATCCTGCTCGCCGGTGTGGATCCAAGGCTGCTGGAGCCGCCGGTGAACGCCCTCCGTGTCAGCCTGCATCCGCAAGGGCTGGCGCCGCGGATTGTGAACTTTGGCGAATGGCGCCGCCATGTTCTGGCCCGGCTTGCCGCGCAGATCGAAGCCTCTGCTGATGTTTCTCTAAAGGCCCTTGAAGCAGAGCTGCGGGGCTATCCGGCCGCGACAAGCCGCGAGATGGCGGGGGTAAGCGGCCGATCCGGTGCTGAGGGTATCGCCGTTCCCCTGCGGCTGCAGACTGAAGAAGGCCTGCTCTCCTTTATCAGCACGACCACGATCTTCGGGACAGCGCTCGATGTGACCCTGTCTGAGCTTGCGATTGAAGCCTTCCTGCCCGCCGACCATGAGACTGCCCTGCGCATGGCCTCCCTCGTTCCGGCAAGGGCAAGCAGTTCCTGAGGGGTAACACCTGACCTGGATATGTCCTCCGCCGGGTGAGCCGTCATTCCCCTGCAAGCAACAGCGTTGCTAGGCTTGTTTTGCAGGGGCTGATGCCGTCAGCCTGCGGGCCAGCGGGCGCAGCAGGTAGGGCAGGGTGTAGATCGGCAACTGGCCCAGGCCGAAATAGAGCCAGGCAAGGTCCGGCAGGGTGCCGCCGAGGGCGGCCACCATCAGCCCCATGTTCCGGTTTCCGGCCGAATAGGCGATGACGAAGGCATCGCTGCGCAGGGCCGGGGCAAAGACCAGCAGCGTCAGGCCGGCCTGTGTCAGCGACACCGCATAGGTGAGGGCCACGATGCCGAGCGACACCATCGGACGGCTGGCAAAGCTTGCCGCCACACCATCCATGACGGCGACGGCGAAGAAGAACAGCAGCAGCACGTTGCCGCCGCTGATCACATCCTGCGCGGCGGCGATCCTTGCCTCGCCTGCCAGCCGCCGCAGCAGCGCGGCCACGGCCATGGACCCGGCCAAGAGGCCGAAGAGCTTGAGGCCCAGTGTCAGGCTGTCGAGCGGCAGCGTCTCGCCCAGAATGAGATAGGCGGTGAAAGGGGCGGTGAGCGGCACCAGCAGCATCGACAGGGCCAGAACCGTGAGGCTGAGCGCGCCGTCCAGCTTCAGGAAATACATGAAGGCAGGCGAGGACATGATGGCCGGGGCTGCCGTGACGATGAACAGCGCCATGGCAAGATCGGGCGCGGCCTCCCGCAAGCCCGCCGCCGCGGCGAGGAGGGCGGCGCCCGTGGGCAGCAGAAGCATCATCCAGAAGCTGGCCGCCAGCACCAGCCCGGGGCGGCGCAGCCGGGCCAGAACGGCGGTCTGGTCCACTTTCAGGAAGGCCAGCACCAGCAGCGCGAAAATGGCTTCGGACACAAAGGGCCGCGCCAGGGAGGAGAGGCCCGGCAGCACCATGCCGGCGAAGGCGCTCAGGGCCACCGCCCCCGTGCCCCGGCGGCCCAGCCAGCCGAGCGCGCCTGTGAGGGAAAGGGCCATACGGTAATTCTCTCCTTTAGGTGTTGGCGAAAGAGGCTATAAGCGTCAGAATGTTAAGCAACTCGGGCGGGTGAAGGCAGGGCTGGAAGGGTGGCAGGTGCGCACAGTTGACGTCATCGTGCTTGGCGCCGGCATGGTCGGAACCTCGACCGCCCTGCAGTTGCAGCGACGGGGGCTTGACGTTGCCCTTGTCGACCGCCGCCAGCCCGGCGAAGAGACGTCCCATGGTAATGCCGGGATCATAGAGCGCAACGGATTCCTGCCGCCCGGTTTTCCCGGAGATGCGAAATTCCTGCTCAACATCGCGCTGGGGCGCTGGCCCGGCGCCAATTACAGCCTTGCCACGGTGCTGCGTCTGCTGCCCTGGCTGATGGCGTTCCGCCGCCATGGCAGCCGCACGGGCGTGCAGCGCCTTGCCCATGCGATGAATGCGCTGGAGGCCTATGCCATCGGCGAGCACAGGGTGCTGGCGGAAGCCGCGGAGGCGCTGAAATATTACCGGCAGACGGGCACCATTTACGTCTACCGCACGGAGGCAGGGTTCGAGGCGACGGCGGCCGAGCGCCATTATGCCCGGATCTTCGGCGTCGATTATCACGAGATGGACGAGCTCGACCTCAACGAACTGGAGCCCTATCTCACAGCCGAAGGGTGCCGCGGCATCTTCTGGCCCGAGAGCGAATCGGTGTCCAATCCCGGCGCCGTCACCAAGGCCTTTGCCCGGTCGCTGGCGGAGAAGGGCGGCGAGATCCTGACCGGGGATGCAAGGCGCCTGACGCGCTCGCACGGGGGCTGGGCCATTGCCACGGACAAGGGGCCGGTGCGCGGGCGCGCCGTTGCCTTGTGTCTGGGGCCATGGTCCATGGATATCCTGAAAGGCTTCGGTTACCGCTTCCCGCTCGCCGTCAAGCGCGGTTACCACCAGCACTACAAGGCGAGGGCAGGGGCGGGGCTGTCGCGGCCCGTGGTGGATGCGGAAATGGGATATGTTCTGGCGCCGATGGAAAAGGGCATCCGCCTGACGACGGGCATTGAACTGGCCGAACGGGATGCGGCGCCGACGCCTGTGCAGGTGGAGCGGGCCTTCCGCAAGGCCCGCGAGATCTTTCCGCTGACGGTTCCTGCCGAACCGGGTGCCTGGATGGGCTCACGCCCCTGTTTCCCGGACAGTCTGCCGGTGCTGGGCGCTGCCCCCGGCGAGAGCGGCCTGTGGCTCAACTTCGGCCATGGCCATTGCGGTTTTACGCTGGGACCGGTCACCGGGCATATTCTGGCCGATCTCATCACCGGCGTGCCACCGGTCATCGACCCTGCGCCGCTGTCCCCCCTCCGCTTCCTGTAATATCCTTTCCCGGTGGTCTTGACGCACCGGGAAAGGGTTAGGTCCGTTTCGCGCCTGAGGATCTCAGCGCCTTGGTATCAGAAGCGGATGCCCGCACCGGCCTTTGCGGTGAGGGACGTGCTGCCGTCTCCTTCCACATTGACTTTCACACCGGCATTGAGCCGCCACCTGGAGCCATCGGTCAGGGTCAGGCTGCCCTCGGCGGCGCCAAAGGCACCCCGGCCGCCAAGCCCGGCATAGCCGCCCGTGAGTTCAAGGGCGGGCGTCAGCAGCATGCCATTGTCCAGAATGAACAGCCGTGCCAGTTCAAGGGCACCGCTGACCCGGAACTGCTCCTCGATGAAGCCATCCATGAGGATTTCGTCCCCGGCTCCATTGCGGACGCCATAGTCCTTGATCTTCTCCGACAGATAGACCGCCCGCAGGGTGGGGGAAAGGGTGGTGGCCGAATCCAGCTGCCATTCGCCGGACAGGGCCGTATCGGCCATCCAGCGGGTGGTGTCGAAACCGCCGTCCCAGAACTGGGTGTCGATGTCGTTGGTCGATCCGCCAAGGAAGAGGCGCGTATCCCAGAAGACATTCCGGTAGACCTCGATCGACGCGTAAGGGCCCGCCAGCCAGCCGTTGCCGCTCAGTCTTGCGCCGCCCGGGGTGGGATCGCTCATATGGTCATAGTGGAACGACACACCAACAAGTGCCCAATCGGCCAGCAGATAATCCGCACCGGCGGAGAGCATGGCAAAGTTGCCCCAGCGGCCGTCATTCTGCTTGCGTGTATGGGCAGAAGCAGTGCCCTGGATCCAGACGTTGAACGCCAGCGCCTCTGCCTTGAGGCCCGGTGTCAGGGCATTGCTGGCCGCATTCATCTGCTCCAGGCTCGTGGCAAATCCAAGGGACATGCCGCGCTCCGAGGGCGTGAACCGCATGCTGACGATCTCGTTTGCCGTCTGCATCCGCCGCCTGTCGCGCAGGCCCGGCACCTTCACTGCGTTCGCAATGAGGCCTTGCCGGGTGCGGACAAAGCCCCGCACAAGGCTGTCGATTTCCGCAGCGACCTTTTGCGGATTGTATCCGAGGTTGTAGATCACGCTGCCGGTGTTTGAAATGCCGAGAGAACTGGTCAGCGAGAAGCGCACGGTGACCTGGCCGGAATAGGCCGGGTCCGGCGTGAACTTCAGATAAAAGCCTGCCGAACCACCGCCGCCAGCCTGGGCGAACTGGCTGTTCACAATGCGTGCGGTGCCCGCATTGGAGGGCTCAACGGACACAATGTTTGCTTCAATGAAGGGACCGCCGGTGGCACCTGTGGCGAGATTGACGTTGCCGGGCGTTTCTCCGGCGGGAACGGTCACCACCTTGTCCGTCACGGTCACGGCGCGCGTCTGGACTTCCAGCGTATAGGCGGCCGAAGCGGTCGCGTTGTTGGCATCGCTCACCTGAATGGTGAAACTGTAGCTGCCTTCCGTGTCCGGATCGAGTGGACCGCTCAGCACACCGGTCGAAACGTTCAGAACCATGCCGGGAGGCAGTGCCCCGGCGCTGACGCTGAAGAGATAGGGGCTTGTGCCACCACTCACCGTGATGGCGGTGGTGTAATCCTCCCCGGCCATGGCCTCGGGCAGGGCGCCGCCTGCGGGCGAGAAGCTGATTGATGCGGGGGCGGCGTTGATCTGCAGGGAATAGACGGCGCTGCCCGTATCGGTGTTGGCATCCGTTGCGGTGATGGTGAAGTTCGCAGTGCCTGCCGCCGTTGGCGTGCCGGTCACCTCGCCGGTGCTGGTGTTGAGGCTGAGGCCACCGGGCAGGGCGCCGCTGGTGACGGCATAGGAATAGGGGCCCGTGCCGCCGGATGCGGTGAAGGTCTGGCTGTAGGCGGTGCCCACCTGACCGGCGGTGAGGGCACCGCCTGCGGGCGACAGGGTGATGGTTGCCGGCGGCGCGGCACGGTTGACGGTGACCGTATAGGTCTCGGTCGTGGTGCCGTTCTGGGCGGTGACAATGATGGTAAGGGTGTTGTCACCGACCGTGAGGTTGATGGCACCCGAGGCGCTGCCGGACGTCACGGATGTGCCGTTCACGGTGATGGTCGCGTTTGCGTCCGTGACTGTGGGCGTGACTGTGAGCGACGTGACGGCATTACCGACGGAGGCGGTGTAGCTGGTGGTGCCGCTGGCAAAGCCGGGCGTCAGCGTGCCCTGCGACAAGACGAGGTTCGACAGGGTTGCATCGGCCGAGGCCGGGGCGGCCCGGGTGACGTCCACCGTATAGGTCTCCGTCGTGGTGCCGTCTTCGGCGGTGACCACAACGGTGATGATGTTGCTGCCGACGTTGAGATTGATGGCGCCCGAGGCGCTGCCGGACGTGACGGATGTGCCGTTCACGGTGAGGGTGGCATTTGCGTCAGTAACGGTGGGCGTGACGGTCAGCGACGTGACGGCATTGCCGACCGATGCGGTGTAGCTGGTGGTGCCGCTGGCAAAGCCGGGCGTCAGCGTGCCCTGTGACAGGACAAGGTTCGACAGGGTGGCATCGGTGGAGGCCGGGGCGGCACGGGTGACGTCCACCGTATAGGTCTCCGTCGTGGTGCCGTCTTCGGCGGTGACCACCACGGTGATGACGTTGCTGCCGACGTTGAGGTTGATGGCGCCCGAAGCGTTGCCGGAGGTGACCGGAACAGTGTTCACGGTGACGGTGGCATTTGCGTCGGTAACGGTCGGCGTGACGGTCAGCGATGTGACGGCATTGCCGACGGAGGCGGTGTAGCTGGTGGTGCCGCTGGCAAAGACCGGGTCGAGCGTGCCTTGCGACAGGACAAGGTTCGCCAGGGAGGCGTCGGTTGCGGCCGGGGCGGCACGGTTAACGGTGACCGTATAGGTCTCGGTCGTCGTGCCGTTCTGGGCGGTGACAATGATGGTGAGTGTGTTGTCACCGACCGTGAGGTTGATGGCACCCGAGGCGTTGCCGGAGGTGACAGTGTTGCCGTTCACGGTAACGGTGGCGTTTGCCTCGGTAACGGTGGGCGTGACGGTCAGCGACGTGACGGCATTACCGACGGAGGCGGTGTAACTGGTGGTGCCGCTGGCGAAGACCGGGTCGAGCGTACCCTGCGACAGGACAAGGTTCGACAGGGTGGCGTCGGTTGCAGCGGCCCGGGTGACGTCCACCGTATAGGTCTCCGTCGTGGTGCCGTCTTCGGCGGTGACCACCACGGTGATGACGTTGCTTCCGACCGTGAGGTTGATGGCACCCGAAGCGTTGCCGGAGGTGACCGGAACAGTGTTCACGGTGATGGTGGCATTTGCGTCCGTGACAGTGGGCGTGACGGTCAGCGAGGTGACGGCATTGCCGACGGAGGCGGTGTAGCTGGTGGTGCCGCTGGCGAAGACCGGATCAAGCGTGCCCTGTGACAGGACAAGGTTCGCCAGGGTGGCATCGGTGGAGGCCGGGGTGGCCCGGGTGACGTCCACCGTATAGGTCTCCGTCGTGGTGCCGTCTTCGGCGGTGACCACCACGGTGATGATGTTGCTGCCGACGTTGAGGTTGATGGCGCCCGAAGCATTGCCTGAGGTGACCGGAACAGTGTTCACGGTGACGGTGGCATTTGCGTCCGTGACTGTGGGCGTGACGGTGAGCGACGTAACGGCATTGCCGACGGAGGCGGTGTAGCTGGTGGTGCCGCTGGCAAAGACCGGATCGAGCGTGCCCTGCGACAGGACGAGGTTCGACAGGGTGGCGTCGGTTGCGCCGGCGCGGGTGACGTCCACCGTATAGGTCTCTGTCGTGGTGCCGTCTTCGGCGGTGACCACCACGGTGATGATGTTGCTGCCGACCGTGAGGTTGATGGCGCCTGAAGCGTTGCCGGAGGTGACCGGAACAGTGTTCACGGTGACGGTCGCATTTGCGTCGGTAACGGTCGGCGTGACGGTGAGCGATGTGACGGCATTGCCGACGGAAGCGGTGTAGCTGGTGGTGCCGCTGGCAAAGACCGGGTCGAGCGTGCCCTGCGACAGGACGAGGCCCGACAGGGTGGCGACGGTTGCAGCGGCGCGGGTGACGTCCACCGTATAGGTCTCCGTCGTCGTGCCGTCTTCGGCGGTGACCACCACGGTGATGATGTTGCTGCCGACCGTGAGGTTGATGGCGCCCGAAGCGTTGCCGGAGAGAACCGGAACAGTGTTCACGGTGACGGTGGCATTTGCGTCGGTGACGGTGGGCGTGACGGTGAGCGATGTGACGGCATTGCCGACGGAGGCGGTGTAGCTGGTGGTGCCGCTGGCAAAGACCGGGTCGAGCGTGCCCTGCGACAGGACGAGGCCCGACAGGGTGGCGACGGTTGCAGCGGCGCGGGTGACGTCCACCGTATAGGTCTCTGTCGTGGTGCCGTCTTCGGCGGTGACCACCACGGTGATGATGTTGCTGCCGACGTTGAGATTGATTGCACCCGAGGCGTTGCCGGAGGTGACCGGAACAGTGTTCACGGTGACGGTCGCATTTGCGTCGGTAACGGTCGGCGTGACGGTCAGCGATGTGACGGCATTACCGACGGAAGCGGTGTAGCTGGTGGTGCCGCTGGCAAAGCCGGGCGTCAGCGTACCCTGCGACAGGACGAGGTTCGACAGGGTGGCGACGGTCGAGGCTGGTGCATTGATCTGCAGGGAGTAAGCGGCGCTGCCGAAGGCGCCATCGGTATCCGTTGCTGTGATTGTGAAGTTCGCGGTGCCTGCGGTTGTGGGAGTGCCGGTCAGTTCGCCGTTGCTGGCGTTGAGGTTGACACCTGCAGGGAGACTGCCGCCGGTGACGGCATAAGTATAGGCACCCGCACCGCCGGACGCGGTGATGGTCTGGTTGTAGATCGCGCCTTCTTGTCCGGCCGGAAGTGCGCCTGCAGCGGGGGAGAGGGTAATTGGCGGATTTGCCGTGCAAGACACACGCAAGGTGACTGAAGCACCGGTGGTTATGCCTGTGTTACTCCGGAATGCGTCCAGCTGGATGTATGCTCCGTCATCGTCAGGAAATGTATGTGACCCGACCCTTGAAAAGGAACCATCGGTGGAAGTTATTGCTGTTTCAGAGAATAATCCGCTGAGCGCGCCAACTTCAAACTTGGCAGATGTATTTCCTGAGCCATCGGCTGTTGCCGTTGCGTGCCACGAAATTGTCTCGCCAGTTAGAACCGGATAATCTTGGAAGAGAAAGTCGTTGAGCGTGCCCCCGGCCATATCGGAGACTGAGTAGGTCTGCCCTCCGGACCAATCAGCATTGAGATCCTGACAGGCTTGAGATGCAGCTGCCTCTGCCTGGGGGGCAGTCAAGAATGTGGCCGTGACCACAAGGCTGACGAGCAGGGCAAGATACTTGACAAAATGCAGGGGGGCGAGACGTGGCCAGGCGCGCATGGTGTCCTGGTATTTCCCGGATTTCACTCCCGGCGTTTCATGCCGGCTGGCCGTCCTGCAGCGCGGCTTTGCATTGACCGCTGCCTGGTTGCCTGTGATGCCCCGCATGCTTCATTCCCCCATGGCCAGGATACCGTGATCCTGCAAACTCATCCCCTCAGAAACAGTCCTCTAAAACCCGCAAAGTTTCCCGGTCCCGGCAGCACAAGGCTGGTGTGACGCAAGAACAATCTGGTTTTTGCGTGAATCACTGCAGCAGGTCACGCAATCATAGAGTGCTTTTCCTTGGTTTTCTTGCCATGCTTCGCGTGTGCGGGCAACGCTTTTGCAACGCTGCCCGCACAATTTATGGGGGAGTTTCCGTTACGGCCTGTCCGGGTAAAGGCCATTGATCATGATGCAATAGCTCATCGCCAGCGACGGTGACTGATTGGAGAAGGCGAGGCCATTGCCAGTATTACCGATTGTCACTGCGCCGCCAGTAATGCCGGACTGGTAGGTGAAGCTGATGGGGCCATTGCCGGCGGTACCTGTCAATTGCACGTCGAGGCCGCTCAGTTCCACGTCTGCGCCAGTGCTCGTGGACGGCACATAGACATTCGCAGCCTGGATGCCTGACGTGGGTGGCTTGCCCAGATAAGCGTTGGGGGTAATGAGGGGGACGGCGAATTCATCCTTCGCATTGAGTTTGGCTGAAACGCCCAGGGTGCCGGCGGAGGCAGGGACATTCACTGTCTGCTGTCCGCCGCCCGTGCCGGTAAATGTGGCGCCATGATTATGCGGCGGCAGATTGGCCACGGTGAGGGTGGTGGTCGCCACGCCGGATTGGGTGGCGAAGACCTGATTGGGCAATCCCGGGCCTGTGCCGTAGTTCAGAATCGCCCGGCCGCGCAGGTCCGGCAGTGCGAACTGGCCGCTCTGCACGGAGCCGCCATACTGGTTGCCGATCAGGCTGTAGAGCGCCTGATTGCCGTTGATCGCAATCTGCCGCCCGTCTGCCGGCAGCCAGTTCCGCGGGCACCAGTTGAACGCAAAGGCGCAGACGCTGCCGATGTAGGACTCCATGTTGCAGGCCTGTGCCGGAGCTGATGTGCCGATCACGAGGGCGGTGCTGCCTGCACCCAGCATGGCGAGGGCGCCGAGGGTGGACAGTCCTTGGCCGAAGATGCGAGCGGGTTTGAGCTGCTTTCTCATCCTGAACTCCAATTTGGTTTCATGCGGTCAGGCGCGCACGGCCTACGTGTGTGCCTGCCGCCCATTGATGGGGATGGATGAGTGGAGTTATTGTGAAGTGCCGTTGCTGTATTTTTCTTGATATAGATTATTATTATTGATTTAACTTTGTTTCTCTTGGATTTCTGCTGTGGCTTGGGCTTGCCGTCGCGAAATTTTTTGTGAGTCGTTTGACCTGCATGTGCAGGTTGAGTTGGGCCCGCCTGGCAAAGTGGCCAGCTTTCTGCTGGCCCGCCGGGTGTTCCGGTGTGCAGGGACGGCGTGAAAGGGGGCGAATTGCGTTGCGGGAAATACCTGACTGCTGGGCCTGACTGCTGGGCCTGACTGCTGGCCGCGCGGGCTTGATCAAATCCGGAGAAGGCAGGCGGCATCAGGGCCGGTGTTACCGCTCGCGCAAGGGCAGGGCGACGGTGTCCTTGACCGTGTTGACGACAATGCGGGACTGCACGTCGGAGACCAGCGTGTTGTCGAGCAGCTTCAGCCGCAGGAAGTTGTCGTAGGCCTTGATGTCCTCAGTGACCACCTTGATCAGATAGTCGACGGCGCCGGTGATGCGTTCGCAGGTGACGACTTCCTGCCAGTGATGCACCAGCTTGTCGAAGGTTTCCATGTTCTCGCGGCTGGGCACGGTCAGCTTGACGAAGGCATAGGCGACAAAGCCGAGGCCGACGGCTTCCCGGTCGACAATGGCCGCCACCTGCCGGATGACGCCCATCTCCTTCAGCTTCTTGATGCGGCGCCAGCAGGGCGTCTGGCTCATGCCGGCCGCGCGGGCAATCTCGGCGATGGATTGGGAAGCGTCCCTCTGGAGAACACGCAGGACGCGGATATCGGAGGGATCAAGAAGAAAATTCTCTGTCATGGGCCTGTCGGGGAAGAAAATCACGGCCAAGGGCTTGGCTGGCGGCACAATAGCACAGAAATCACCCGCGAAAAGGAGGATATTGGTGTTTGAGAAACCGCACTGGCACCCGGGAGTAGAAGGCGGGCGTCAGGCGGCCGAGGAGGGAACCGATGAACGCTTACGCGCCCGTGGTGTCGCTGGACGACAAATATACCGCAACAGGCGGCCGGATCTACCTGACCGGCATTCAGGCGCTGGTGCGCCTCGCCCTCGACCGGCAGCGGCTGGACAGGATGGCGGGCCTGAAGACCGGCGGGTTCATCTCCGGCTACCGCGGCTCGCCTCTGGCTGGCTATGACACGGAACTGACCCGTGCCCGCAAGCATATTGCAGCCCATGACGTGGTGTTCAAGCCCGGGATCAACGAGGAACTGGGCGCGACGGCGGTCTGGGGCTCGCAGAAGCTGCGGCTGCATGGCAAGGGCTCCGATTTCGACGGCGTGTTCGGCATCTGGTACGGCAAGGCGCCGGGCGTGGACCGGGCCGGTGACGTGCTGAAACAGGCCAATGCCTCGGGCGTGGACCGCAACGGCGGGGTGCTGGCGCTGGCGGGCGATGACCATCTGGCCAAGTCCTCCATCCTTCCTGGCCAGAGCGAGTTCTTTTTCGAGCATGCGGAAATCCCGGTGCTCAATCCTTCCGATATTCAGGATGTGCTCGACTTCGGCCTGCATGGCTTCGAAATGTCGCGCTTTGCCGGGCTGTGGTCGGCGCTGATCTGCCTTGCCGATACGATGGATGCTTCTGCGACCATTTCGGTCAACGCGGACCGGCTTCGTTTCGTGCGCCCCGAGCAGGACCCCTGGCTGCTGCATGACCTCAACCGTGTGCTGCTCCTCGGCAACCGGCTGGAAACAGAGCGCCTCCTGCGCGACGTGCGGCTTCCGGCCGTTCAGGCCTATGCGCGGGCCAACCGGCTGGACCGGGTGGCCTTCGGCGCCAGCCGTCCGCGCCTTGGCCTTGTCGCCACCGGCAAGGCCTACCGGGATCTGCTGCAGGCGCTGGATCTCATCGGCATCAACGAGCAGCGGGCGAAAGAAATCGGCCTTGCGGTCTACAAGGTGGCGCTGGCCTGGCCGCTGGAGCCTTCGGGGCTGGCCGAATTTGCGCGCGGCCTCAACAAGCTGATGGTGGTGGAACACAAGCGCGCCTTCCTGGAGCCGCAGATCAAGGAAATTTCCTATCACTGGCCGGCGGATGCCCGCCCGCGCATCTGGGGCAAGCGCACGCCGGAAGGCGAGCCGATGCTCTCCGACGTGCTGGAGCTTTCTGTCGCCGAAATCATCCGCGCGCTGCTGGGCTATCTGCCGGAAGATGTGGTGACCGACGAGATGCGGGAGGTGAGCGCCCGCATGAACACGCAGGTGATGTGGGCGCAAGGGCATGCGGAGCGTGCGGCGCGCATTCCCTATTTCTGCTCCGGCTGCCCGCATTCCTCCTCCACCGTTGTGCCGGAAGGCGCCCGCTCGCTGCCCGGCATCGGCTGCCATGCGATGACCGAACAGGCGGGCCGTACCACCGACGGGCAGATCGCTATGGGCGGCGAGGGCGTGCTGTGGGTGGGGCAGAAGGACTTTGCCCGCGACACCCACGTCTTCGCCAATCTGGGCGACGGCACCTATTTCCACTCCGGCATTCTGGCGATCCGCCAGGCGGTGTCCTCCAAGGTGCCGATCACCTACAAGATCCTCTACAACGACGCGGTCGCCATGACCGGCGGCCAGCCGCATGACGGCCCGCTCACCGTGCCGCAGATGACGCGCCAGCTGGAAGCCGAAGGGGTGGAGCGCATTGCCGTTGTCAGTGAGCGGCCGGAAACCTACACCGGCCGCAAGGATCTGGCGCCGCTGGTGGAGGTGCTGCACCGGGATCATCTGATGGAGGTGCAGCGCGAGTTCCAGAAAGTCGATGGCGTCACTGTCATCATCTATGATCAGACCTGCGCCGCCGAAAAGCGCCGCCGCCGCAAGAAGGGCGCCTATCCGGACCCGGATCTGCGGCTCTTCATCAACGACCGGGTGTGCGAGGGCTGCGGCGATTGCTCGGTCCAGTCCAACTGCCTGTCGGTGGAGCCGGTGAAGACCCGCTACGGCGAGAAGCGCCAGATCAACCAGTCCAGCTGCAACAAGGATTTCTCCTGCGTGAAGGGTTTCTGCCCCTCTTTCGTGGAAATCGAGGGCGCGGCACTGCGCAAGGCGGAAACCCATGGCGTGGACGTGGACGGCCTGCTGGCCGGACTGCCGCCGGTGGAGATGCCCGGTCTGGAGCGGACGCTGAACCTGCTCATCGCCGGTATCGGCGGCATGGGCGTGACGACAATCTCCGCCGTGCTGGCCATGGCTGCGCATCTGGATGGCAAGCAGGCCTCGACGCTGGACATGACGGGCCTTGCCCAGAAGGGCGGTCCGGTGACCTCGCATGTGCGCTTTGCCTCGCTGGCCCGCTCCATCGAGGGACCGCGCGTGCCGACCGCCAGCCTCGACGTGCTGATCGCCTCCGACATGGTGGTGGCCACCAATGCCGAGCAGCTGGCCCTGACCAACCGCTCCGCCACCCGCGTCTTTGCCAACACCCGCGTGGCGCCGACGGCGGAATTCGTGCTGAAGCAGACGCTTTCCTTCGACGAGGCGCGGATGCTGAAGTCGCTGGAGGCGGCCTCCATCCTGTGCAAGGCGGCGGATGCGGCGACGATTGCCGAGCAGCTGCTGGGCGATGCTATCTATGCCAACATGATGCTGGTGGGCATGGCCTTCCAGAGCGGCGCGCTGCCGGTGAGTGCGGAAGCCATTGAAACGGCGCTGCATCTCAATGGTGCGCAGGTGAAGGCCAATGTGAAGGCCTTCCGCGCTGGCCGCGTGCTGGCGGCGGCTCCTGAAAAGATCCTCGCCGCCCTGCCGCAGCCGGAAAAGCTGGAGCCGGAAACGCTGGATGAGCGCATCGCCCGTCAGGAGCGCGAGCTGCTGCTCTATCAGGACGCCGCCTATGCAGCCCGGTTCCGCAAGCTGGTCGATGCAGTGCGGGCAGCCGATGCAGCTCATGGCCCCGGCACCTTCCGCCTCACAGAGACGGCGGCGGACATGCTCTACAAGGTCATGGCCTACAAGGACGAGTATGAGGTGGCGCGGCTTTATGCCGATCCGGCTTTTGCCCAGAAGCTGAAGGCGCAGTTCGAGGATCCGAAGAAGGTGAAGGTGATGCTCGCCCCGCCGCTGCTGTCGCGGGGCAAGGACCCGAAGACCGGGCGCCCGGCCAAGATGGGTTTCGGCCCCTGGGTGTTCAGTGCCTTCCGCCTGATGTCGAAGATGAAGGGCCTGCGCGGCACCGCCTTCGACCCCTTCGGCCGCACGGCGGAACGCCGTGCCGAGCGGGCGCTGGTGGCAAGCTATTCGGCTGATCTCCAAACCATCATCGCGGCGCTCCCCAAGGCCAGTTACGGCCTGCTGGTGGAACTGGCCCGCGTGCCGGATCTGGTGCGCGGCTATGGCCCGGTGAAGGAGGAGAACCTGAAGAAGGCAGAGGCGAAACGCACCCAACTGCTCGACCGGCTCAAGGGAGACACGCCGGAGTTTGCAGCGGCAGCGGAGTAATACCGGCTCCTGGTGAGCCAAGCGGCAATCTGCCGGATTTCCTTGTTTCCGGTTTGCCCTGCCAGATTTCAGAAGAAGGAACCGGCCATCTCGGGCGTGCCCTCCAGTGCATGGGCCATGAACTCGATGCTGTGGCGCAGTTTTTCACGGGTGATGGGGCCGCAGATGCACACACGCACGGTTTCGCCAGGCTGGCTGTCCACGGTGAAGGCATCACTTGCGACAATGCCGAGGCCGGAGTGGCGCATGTGGGCGGCAAAACTGGACCGGGTCCATCCTTCGGTCAGCGGTAGCCAGATGTTGAAGCTGATCGGATCGGCGCTGTAACTGCCGGCCGGCAGATGCGCTGCGACAATCTTCTGGCGTGCGCTGGTTTCGCTGCGGATGAAGCGCAGGATCATGTCGGCCGTGCCGTCCTCGATCCAGCGGGTCGCCAGCGCCATGTTGAGCGGTGAGGCCATGACCGAGTTGGCGCGCATGGCGGCGGCAAAGGGCCAGGCGGACTTCGTGTCGGGGGCGGCGACGAAGGCAAGGCGCAGGCCTGCGCCAATGCATTTTGCCAGCCCGCCAATGTGCCATGTCAGGTCAGGGGCCATCGAGGCCAGCGGCGGCGGCGCATGCAGCGGGATGAAGCCATAAGCGTCGTCTTCAATGATGGGAAGGCGGAACTTGCGGGCAACCGCACAGATCTCCTCCCGGCGCTGCACGGGAATGGTCAGCGTTGTCGGGTTGTGCAGGGTCGGGTTCAGATAGAGGGCCTTGGGCGAGCGGGTGGCGCAGGCATGGGCCAGTGCATCCGGCAGGATGCCGTGCTCATCCATCGGCAGGCCGCACATGCTCAGCCGCAGCTGGGCGGCAATCGAGCGGATGCCGGGATAGGTGATGTTCTCGGACAGGATCACCTGACCTGGCTTGGCCAGCAGGGTCAGGATGGTCAGCAAGGCGGGATGGGCGCCGGGGGTTACGAAGATGCGTTCCTGTGACGGCACCAGAGCCCGGCGGCCCAGCCAGGCGGCGGCAGCGTCCTTGTCTATCTCCGAGCCGCCAAAACCCTGATAGCGCAGCAGTGGCACCATGGAGGAGGCGACGGCGCAAAGCCCCTCGCGCATGCGCTCGACCAATTCCGGATCATCCGGGTCGGGCGGCATGTTCATCGAATAGTCGGCGGCAGACAGCCGTCTGGCGTCTGGTGCCGCGTCCAGGGCAAAGCCGCGGCGCTCTCTGTCCTGACCGCCCGTCACGAAGGTGCCGCGTCCCACATGGGTGCCGATGAGGCCCCGCTTCTTGGCTTCCACATAGCCCCGGGCCACGGTGGTGAAATCCACGCCGAGCCGTTTCGCCAGTTCCCGCTGCGCGGGCAGGCGGTCCCCTACCACCAGAATGCCGCTGCGCAGGTCCATCTCGATCAGATCTGCAATTGCCATATAGCGCGGGCTGCTGCTGCGCCGCAGATCCGGCGTCCACTCGGTCATGGTGATCCCTTCAATTCGCCGAATGACTGTATATTCATGCATTCAATCCCTGTCACCTCTGTTTCGTGGCTACTTGGGGCGCGCAAGTTGCCGCAGGTGCGGCAGCGCGAGTGGCTGCCATGGCTGGCGTCGCATTCTGCCCAAAACGCCGCAATGAGATCTGTAATGGCAGTAAAGCTGCCCAAAGACTGTATATTGACTGGATCAAGAGTATGGCATTCTGCCGGAAGAGAAGGCAGGATATTGTCTGAATTTTGGGCTCCAGATTGCGAGATGTGAGAAATTGAATGCATAATTGAATGCATACGATATGAAAATGACTGCTTTATGAGCGGATTCAATTTGGCATGCGGCTTGCAAAATGAGTGCTGCCCCGAAGAGGAGGGCAGATATTCAGTCACAGGAGCCTTCGATGCCTGCAGTAACCAAACCCGCCCACGAAGCCGGTGATTTTTTTGTCGACTATGAAGAGAAGGTCTTTGAGGACGTTCAGGCGAAGGAAGGCGAAAAAGCCCTGATCACCTTCCATACGGTGGCCTTTGAGGGATCGATCGGCCTCGTCAACCTTCTCCAGGCCAAGCGCCTGAAGCGCAAGGGGTTCGAGACCTCCGTTCTGCTGTATGGACCCGGCGTCACGCTCGGGGTGCAGCGCGGCTTCCCGAAGCTGGGTGATGAAGCCTTTCCGGGTCATCTCAATTTCAACAACCAGATCAAGGGCTTCATGGAGGAGGGTGGCAAGGTCTATGCCTGCCGTTTTGCCCTGCAGGCGCTGTATGGCCACGGCGAGCCTTCGCTGATCCCGGGCATCAAGCCGATCAATCCGCTGGATGTGCTGGACCTGATCCTCATCCACCGCCGCGACGGCGCCTTCATCCTCGACACCTGGACGCTCTGAGCCTGCTGCGGGGTGCGGGCCAGCCTGCACCCCGGTCTGCGGCCGGTCTGCAGCATGCCATGAGACACTGCAGCCCGCCGGAAATCCAACCGAGAAGCCAAGGAGTTCGCCCGTGGCCAGGAAATCAGTCAAGGTGGCCGCCGCCCAGATAGCGCCCGATCTGACCTCGCGCGAGAAGACACTCGCCCGGGTGCTGGAGACGATCCGTGAGGCCGCCGGGAAAGGCGTCGAGCTGATCGTCTTTCCGGAAACATTCGTCCCCTGGTACCCCTATTTTTCCTTCGTTCTGCCGCCCGTTCTGTCGGGTCAGGAGCATCTGCGCCTCTATGAGGAGGCCGTCACGGTTCCCTCCGGTGCGACCCAGGCCGTCGCGGCGGCCGCCTGCGAGGCGGGCATGGTCGTGGTGCTGGGCGTCAACGAGCGGGACCATGGCTCGCTCTACAATGCGCAGCTGATCTTTGATGCCGATGGCAGCCTCGTTCTGAAACGCCGCAAGATCACCCCGACCTTTCATGAAAGGATGATCTGGGGGCAGGGCGACGGGGCGGGCCTCACGGTGGTTGAAACCGCGGCGGGCCGCGTCGGGGCGCTCGCCTGCTGGGAGCATTACAACCCGCTCGCCCGCTACGCCCTGATGGCCCAGCATGAGGAAATTCATGTAGCCCAGTTCCCGGGCTCTTTGGTGGGGCCGGTTTTCGCCGATCAGATGGAAGTGACGATCCGCCACCACGCGCTGGAAAGCGGTTGTTTCGCCGTCAATGCGACCGGCTGGCTGACGGATGAGCAGATCCGCTCGATCACCCCTGACGAGCGGCTGCAGAAGGCGCTTCGCGGTGGCTGCATGACGGCGGTCATTTCGCCGGAAGGCAAGCATCTCACCACTCCGGTAACCGAAGGCGAGGGGCTGGCCATCGCCGACCTCGACATGAGCCTCATTCTCAAGCGCAAGCGGATGATGGATTCGGTTGGCCATTACGCGCGGCCCGAACTGCTGTCGCTCTCGCTCGACAACCGGCCAGCCGCGCCTTTGACGGTCACCCAACCCGCCTTTTCCCGATTTTCCACCGACCCGGCAGCCGCCGGTACAGGGAGCAACACCGATGGACATGCTGCAGCGCCCGCAAGCGACAGAAACCCTGATCAACGAATTGCAGTCCTGCGGAGTGAGGCTGGTTGACCCGAAAGCCGGGCACGAAAGCCGCCGGGGCGGTGCCGGGCCTTCCGACCACAAGGCCATGACTGTTGATGGCATGACGGTGATGGTGCCGGTCCACACGGCAGCGGCTTTTGAAAGCCCGTATATGGTGGAAAAGCCGGATGAGCAGGGCCGCAGCCGGATCAGCCGTGACGGCAAGGTTCTGGCGGAGGTCAGCTTTCCGCTACGGCCGCGCTTCTATGAGCTGAGCACGGCGGACGGCATCCCCTATTCCAAGATCGCCGTTCTGCATGGCCGTGATGTTCTGGCAACCACCGTGCTGCAGACCTGTATCCGCTATCAGAGCCGCACCAAGACCTGCCAGTTCTGCTCCATCGGGCAGTCGCTGGCCGCCGGGCGGACCATTGCCCATAAAACGCCGCAGCAACTGGCCGAAGTTGCGAAGGCTGCCGTCGAGCTGGACGGTGTGAAGCATATGGTGATGACGACGGGCACGCCGAAAGGCAGTGACCGGGGCGCGGCGGTGCTGGCGGAGAGTGCAAGGGCCATCAAGGCTGCGGTCGATCTGCCAATTCAGGGCCAGTGCGAGCCGCCGGAGGACGATGTCTGGTTCGAACGCATGCGTGAGGCCGGCATCGATACGCTCGGCATGCATCTGGAAGCGGTCACGCCCGAGGTGCGGGCCCGCATCATGCCCGGCAAGGCGCAGGTGCCGGTTTCC
Organism: Pannonibacter sp. Q-1; assembly: GCF_054073275.1. NCBI lineage: Bacteria > Pseudomonadati > Pseudomonadota > Alphaproteobacteria > Hyphomicrobiales > Stappiaceae > Pannonibacter > Pannonibacter sp. Q-1. Next base: position 560,312 of record NZ_JBSXNB010000004.1, on the reverse strand, counting down.
AAATACATGAGCTCTTTCGAGGCGGCTGTGAAGGTGTTCGGGCGCGGGCAGGTCTCGACCTACATCCTCGCCGGTCTCGGCGACAGTGTGGAGGCCATTCTGGACATGTGCGGGAAACTGACTGCGCTCGGTGTCTATCCCTTCGTTGTGCCCTTCGTGCCGATCTCCGGCACCCCGCTCGAGAGCCATCCGGCGCCGTCTGCGGCGTTCATGCATGCAATTCTCCAACCTCTGGCGGAGATGCTGGTGACGAGCGGGCTGAAGGCCGTGGACATCAAGGCCGGCTGCGGCAAATGCGGGGCCTGCTCGGCGCTGTCCACTTATGAGCGGAGGCTGACGGCATGATGATCGAGCCGGTTCAGGCCTTCCGGGCCGCTGAATATCAGGTGAAGTTTGCCACCTGTTCCTGGGAGCGGGAGCAAGCCCATGCGCTGCGTCAGGCGGTGTTCTGCAAGGAGCAGCGGATCTTTCGCGGCAGTGACCGTGACGCGATCGACGAGACCGCAATTCCCATCGTGGCGCTGGCGATGCTGGGCGTGGTGGCTGATGCGGTTGCGGGCACCGTGCGCATCCATGAGGAGCAGCCCGGCGTGTGGTGGGGCTCGCGGCTGGCGGTCCATCCGGATTACCGCAAGGTTGGCGCCCTGGGGGCTTCCCTGATCCGGCTTGCGGTCTCCTCCGCCCATGCCATGGGCGCGCATACGTTTCTTGCCCATGTGCAGGAACAGAACGGGCTTCTCTTCCGCCGCATGCGCTGGACGGTGCTGGAGGAGGTGGAAATTCATGGCAAGCCGCACCTGCGCATGCAGGCGGATCTTGCGCATTATCCGCCCTGCTACACGCCTCAGGCTGGCTTTACGGCGCTGCCGAGAAAGGCAGCCTGATGATGAGGGCAGAAGAGTTTGACCAGATCGTCAAGGCCTTGCGCTCCAGCCGCGGGATTGCTGCCAAGCGGGATATTGCCGTTGCGGCGCAGCAACTGAACCTTGCAGGCGGCCCCGTTGCCGTGGGCGATGACTGCGCGGCCATTGCCGATGGCAGCGGCTATCTGCTCCTCGCCATCGAAGGCTTCATGAATGAGTTCGTCGCCGGGGATCCCTGGTTTGCCGGCTGGTGCAGCATCATGGTGAACCTGTCCGACATTGCGGCCATGGGCGGACGGCCGGTTGCCGTGGTGGATGCGCTCTGGGCACAGAATGAGGCCGGGGCCAGTCAGGTTCTGGCGGGCATGAAGGCGGCCTCGGAGGTCTATGGCGTGCCGGTTGCCGGTGGCCATACCAATCTGACGGCGGACCGCACGCAGCTCGCGGCAGCCGTCCTCGGCCGGGCCAGCTGCCTGCTCACCAGCTTTGATGCAAGGCCGGGAGAGCATCTGGTAGCCGTTGTGGACCACCGGGGCCGCTACCGGGAACCGTTCAACAACTGGGAGGCGGCAACCGGTGCCCCTGCACAGCGGCTGCGGGCCGATCTCGATCTGCTACCACAGATCGCGGAGGCGGGCTGGTCGCGGGCGGCCAAGGACATCAGCCAGGGCGGCATTGCCGGCACGGCGATCATGCTGGCGGAATGTTCCGGCGTTGGCATCAGCCTTGATCTTGAGGCCATTCCGGTTCCTCCGGGCGTTGCCCTGGAGCGCTGGCTCGCCACCTTCCCGAGTTTCGGTTTTCTGCTGTCGGTTCCCGGCCAGCATGTGACGGACGTTCTGGGCCTCTTCGCAAGCCGTGATCTCACTGCTGCGGTGATCGGCGAGGTCAGGCACGGAACAGACGTGAGCGTTCATTCGTCTGCGGACTCGGCCATCATCCGCGATTATGCCACCGAGCCGTTGATGCAGTTCAGGCAAGCGGAGGCCGCCGTATGAGCCGCAGCCTGCGCATTGCCATGCTGACCCATTCAACCAACCCGCGCGGCGGGGTGGTTCATGCCATGCAGGTGTCCGAGGCCCTGGCCGCTCTGGGTCATCAGGTCACGCTGTTTGCTCCCGATGCTTCCGGAAAAGGCTTCTTCCGCCAGCCGAAGGTCCGCGCCGAGGCCTTTGCGGTGCCGCAGGTGCCTGCGGGCATGGCGGATATGGTGGAACAGCGCATCCGCGACTACACCGCTTTCTTCCGGCAGCGCGGCACGGATGGTTTTGACCTGTTTCATGCCCATGACGGTATTTCCGGCAATGCTCTGGCGGATATGGCTGCCTGCGGCCAGATTGCCGGGTTCCTGCGCACGGTGCATCACCTTGACGAATTTACCGATCCGAGGCTGATGGCGCTGCAGGCCCGCTCCATTGCGGCGGCCGATGCGCTTTTCACTGTCAGCCGGCACTGGATGGATGATCTGGCCCGCCGGGGGCTCAGCGCCACCTGCACCGGCAATGGCGTCGATTGCCAGCGCTTCAGGCCGGGCAGGGCGGCTGATGATGGCGACAGGCTTGCTGCAAGGCTCGGAGTATCCGGGGGCGGCCCGGTCTTTCTTGCCATCGGCGGAGTGGAAGCGCGCAAGAACACGCTCAACATCCTGCTGGCATTTGCCGAAACGCGGGCGGTTCTGCCATCGGCCCGGCTGGTGATCGCCGGCGGCGTTTCCCTGCTCGACCACCATGATTACCAGGCCGCCTTCAAGGCCGCACTGGCAGCCCGGCCTGAGCTTTCGGGCGCGGTCCACATGATTGGCGCCGTTGCGGACGAGGATATGCCGCAGCTTTACCGGATGGCCGATGCCCTGGTTTTTGCCTCGATCAAGGAGGGCTTCGGCCTTGCCGTGCTGGAAGCGATGGCCAGCGGATTGCCGGTGGTTCTGTCTGCCATTTCCCCTTTCACCGAATACGTGCCGGAGGCCGCCGCACTCTGGTGCGACCCGCACAGCCCGTCCTCCATTGCCGGGGCCATGCTCACGGCCCTGCGCCCGGAAGTGGCGGCGCATTGCACCGCTGCGGGCTTCACCGTTGCCGCAGCGCATGACTGGCACAGGGCGGCTGTTGCCCATCTGCCGGTCTATCTGGCCTCACTTGCAGAGAGGGAGCCCGCAAATGCCTGAAATGCGTTTCGTCGTCGTCTGGCCGGATGGCTCGCAGGAGGAGTGCTATTCGCCGTCCCTTGTCATCCGCGATTTTTTCGAGGAGGGGCAGACCTATCCGCTCGATGAGTTTCTGTCCCGCAGCCGTGAGGCGCTGACCCTTGCCAGCGACAGGGTCAAGCTTCGCTACGGCTTTCCCTGTTCGCTGGCGCTGGGGCAGATCGCCCGCATCGAACAGCGCGCCGCTCTCTTCAACACCCCGGCCGCCTGTGTCGCGGTCAGGCAATTCATCCTTTGAGAGGTCCAGCCATGAGCACCCCATCCCTGCAAAGCCACTACAGCGCCGTGATCGTCGGAGGGGGGCAGGCGGGCCTGTCCGCCAGCTACTACCTGTCCCGCGCCGGCGTCGATCACGCCGTCTTTGAGCGGAAAACGGCCGCCCACAAGTGGCAGGACGAGCGCTGGGATGCCTTCTGTCTGGTGACCCCCAACTATCAGTGCCAGTTGCCGGACCACCCTTACGACGGGCCAAATCCGGGCGGCTTCATGGTCAAGGAGGAGATCCTCGACTATCTGGAACGCTTCAAGGCCAAGGTGAATGCCCCTATCTTCGAGCATACCGCGGTGTCTCTGGTCGAGCAGATGCCTTCCGGCTTCCGCGTTGAGACGAGCAAGGGGGTGGTCACGGCCGATGCCGTGATCCTTGCGACCAGCCTTTATGCGAACCGTTTCATCCCGCGCGCGGCGGAACGCCTGCCGGATCACATCCTGCAGATCCATACCGCTGATTACCGTAACCCGGAGAGCCTGCCGGATGGCGGCGTCATGGTGGTTGGCTCGGGCCAGTCGGGCTGCCAGATTGCGGAGGATCTGCATCTGGCCGGCCGCCAGGTGCATCTGGTGACCGGTAATGCGCCGCGCTGTGCCCGGTTCTACCGGGGGCGCGATGTGGTCGACTGGCTGACAGACATCGGACAATACGGCATTACCGTCGAAGATGACGGAATGACGAAGAAGAAGCATGACACCAACCATTACCTGACTGGCCGCGATGGCGGGCGCGATATCGATCTGCGGAAATTTGCCCTGGAAGGCATGAAGCTCTATGGCCGCTTCGAAACGGCGAAGGGTGCAACGATGCAGTTCCGGCAGAACCTGCGCCGGAACCTCGATGAGGCAGACCGGGTCTATAACGGCATCAATGCCCTCATCGATCAGCATATTGCCCGGAACAACATCACCGCCCCGCCGACCAGTGTCTATGTGCCGCTGTGGGAGCCGGCGCAGGAGGTGGCGGAGCTTGATCTGGATGGCGCAGGCATCACCAGCATCATCTGGGCCACGGGCTTCACACCGGACTGGTCCTATGCCGCGGTTCCCATCTTCGACGGCACCGGCTATCCGGTCCAGCGGCGCGGTGTCACCGGGGTGCCGGGGGTTTATGTGCTGGGACTGCCCTGGCTGTGGACCTGGGGATCAGGCCGTTTCCTCAGCATCGCGCAGGATGCCGACTATGTCGCCGGGCAGCTCACGGGCTTCCTGAGGAACAGGGGGCTGCATGAAGCTGCACCGCGTGCCGCACAGGCTGGAGGCCGGGGCCTTTGACAGTCTTTTCCTTGCAGACGGTGCGGGCTGCATTGCCCGGTATGAGTGATGGCAGTGCTGCTTCCAGCCTGCCTCAGTCCTCCCTGCTGGACAGAGGGCTGTGCCCGGAGATCCTTCTGGGCATGCCGCATCTCACGCCCTTCGGTCTTTCGCGCACCTGGCTTTTGAAGGAGCTGGCGCACCGCCACTGGCTGATGCTTGGGCGCGATCTCGGTATGGACAATGCCGACTTCCGCACACCGGACGGGCAGGAGGCCTATGCGGCCATTTCGGCCCTGAGCTGCAATGTCCGGTTTTCGCAGGCAAGGGCCAATGCGGTCCTGTCGATTGCGGCAAACCTTTATCCGGTCTCGCATGCCAGATGCGAAAGCCTCTTCACCTTGTGTGTAGACGGGGTGCCTGCAGGAGCCGTGGTTCTGCAGTCGGCATTCGTTGCGCGCACTTCCGGGACAAACCGCTCGGTCCGGCGGTCCCTGATCCGCAACGCCAATGTCAGCGGGTCTGTCAGGCCGAGCCGCCTTGCCGGGGCCGCCGGTCTGTTGCGGACACTCGATACCGCCGCGCTGCCTTGCTGGAATGAAACCCTGTTTCAGCCATGCCCCCTGGAGGAATTCAACGGAGCGGGGCTGTTCTATTTTGCCGAGTTTCTGGCAGCGGCAGCGCGGGCCTTCTGGCAGTGGGAAGGGGCAGAGGCCGCAGCTTTGCGCTTTGAGAGGCCGCATGTGGTGCTGTTCACGGGCAATATCGACCAGGGCGAAACCCTGCGTATCCGTCTGTGTTCGCGGCAAGACACTGAGCCGGTGGGCCTTTGCACGGTCGGACGCATGGATGGCTCCGTGATCGCATCCGTCCTGTTCGGTCTTGGGGAGGATGAGGCCGATAAAGCCGCAATACCCAATCCCCGATGAGCCTGCCTCATCGGGATTTAGTCAAGCCCGTGCGATGTTTGAGCATTTCGAGGCGTGATGCGCCAGCATCTCAGAGCCTTGGTATAAGCCGGTAAGTGTATCCCGAAAGTCCATCCTGAATTCGGTCAGTTTTGGCTCCGGATAAGCCGGTGCCGGAGCAATGTCATCTGCCTGAAATGTACGTGTCACAAACTTGCAATACCCCGAACGTACAGGTGACCAAACGTCAGGAAAGGATGATCCATGAAACATCTTCTGCTCTCCGCCGCAATGATCCTTGCTGCCACGGCTGCTCAGGCCGAGTTCAAGCTGGACGCTCGCTACACCGACGCTGATGGTGACATGGTTGCAGATGTTCCGTCTGACCCTGCTCAGCTTGTCGATCCGGCCCAGCTGATCTTCGCCTATACCCCTGTCGAGGATCCGGCTGTCTACGCCGAAGCCTGGTCGGATTTCCTGGCGCACATGGAAGCGGTCACCGGCAAGCCGGTGCAGTTCTTCCCGGTACAGTCCAATGCAGCCCAGATCGAGGCAATGCGCGCCGGCCGCCTGCATGTCGCAGGCTTCAACACCGGCTCCAACCCGCTGGCGATTGCCTGCGCAGGCTTCCGTCCCTTTGCCATGATGGCCAAGGCCGATGGCTCCTTCGGCTACGAGATGGAATTCATCACCTATCCGGGTTCGGGTATCGAGAAGGTGGAAGACATCAAGGGCCGCACGATGGCTTTCACGTCTGAAACCTCGAACTCCGGCTTCAAGGCGCCTTCCGCCCTGATGAAGGCGCAATATGGCATGGAAGCTGGCCGTGACTTCACGCCCGCCTTCTCCGGCGCCCATGACAACTCGATCCTCGGTGTGGCGAACAAGGACTACGACGCTGCTGCGATCGCAAACTCGGTCATGTCCCGCATGATCCAGCGCGAAGTGATCAAACCCGAGCAGATTGTCACGATCTACAAGTCCGACACGTTCCCGACCACCGGTTACGGCACGGCGCATAACCTGACGCCGGAGCTGCAGGAAAAGATCCGCGAAGCCTTCTTCAGCTTCAACTGGGCCGGCTCCTCGCTGGAAAAGGAATTCTCCAAGTCTGGCGAAGCACAGTTCATCCCCATCACCTTCAAGGAATACTGGTCGGTGGTGCGTGAAATCGATGCGGCCATGGGCGTTCAGTACACCTGCAACTGATCTTTCCTGAAATGCACAAGACAGGCGGGGATGACCCCGCCTGTCCGTTTTGAGAAGGCCACCCATGCTGCACATCCAGTCGCTGACCAAAACCTACAAGACCGGCGACAAGGCCCTGACGGATGTCTCCTTCGATTTGCCAAAGGGACAGGTTGCCGGGTTGATCGGACCATCAGGGGCTGGAAAGTCCACCTTGATCCGCTGCATCAACCGGCTGGTCCAGCCGACTTCGGGCAAGGTGCTGCTGAACGGGCTCGATATTACGGCCCTTGGGGCGGGTGATTTGCGCCGGGCGCGGCGGCGGATCGGTATGATCTTTCAGGAATACGCGCTGGTGGAGCGCCTGACGGTGATGGAAAACGTGCTGTCGGGGCGGCTGGGCTATGTGCCGTTCTGGCGCTCCTTCACGCGCCGCTTTCCGCCCGAGGACATCCAGCGCGCCTTCCGGCTGCTGGACCGGGTCGGCCTTTCCGCCCATGTGAACAAGCGTGCCGATGCCCTGTCGGGCGGCCAGCGCCAGCGCGTCGGCATTGCCCGGGCGCTTGAACAAGAGCCTGAACTGCTGCTGATCGATGAGCCGACGGCGAGCCTCGACCCCAAGACAAGCCGCCAGATCATGCGCCTGATCGTCGAGATTTGCCGCGAGAGCGGCCTTCCGGCCATCATCAACATCCACGACGTGGTGCTGGCGCAGCAGTTTACGGACCGCATCATCGGCCTGCAGGCTGGGCGCGTGGTGTTTGATGGCCCTCCGGCCGGTCTGACAGAAGAGGTTCTGACGCGGATTTACGGCGCCGAAGACTGGACAGCCATGCGCAAGGGCGCGGCCGAGGATGCTCAGGCCGAGGCTGACGAGCGTGTGCAAACCGAAAAAATGCTGGGGGCGCTCTAGTGTCCGGTGCCAGTGATATGACCAGCTATCCCACGAGCTGGCGGCGCCCGCCCCAGATGATCAAGTCGCGCCACTGGCGTGTGTTGCTGGCGGTTGGGGCAGTTGCCTATCTGGTGCTTGCCATCGGCAGCGTCGATGTGAACTGGACCCGCATGGCCGAAGGCTGGGAGCGCGGCCTGCGGTTCATCGGCGGCTTCCTGCAGCCGGATTTCACCTCCCGCTGGCGCGATATATCGGCCGGGCTGATGGAAAGCCTGACGATGACCTTCACCTCGACGGTGGTGGGCATTCTCATTTCCGTTCCCATCGGGATTGGGGCCGCGCGCAATGTCTCGCCTGCCTGGATCTATGCGATCTGCCGCAGCATCATTGCTGCAAGCCGCGCCTTGCAGGAAATCATCGTGGCGATCTTCTTCGTCGCCCTGTTCGGGTTCGGCGCCTTTGCCGGTTTTCTGACGCTGACCTTTGCGACGATCGGCTTCATCGCCAAGCTTCTCGCCGAGGACATCGAGGATATCGATGAGGCGCAGGCCGAAGCCATCCGCGCGACCGGTGCAAGCTGGTTGCAACTGATCAATTACGCGATCCAGCCGCAGGTGATGCCGCGCCTCATTGGGCTCAGCCTTTACCGCTTCGATATCAATTTCCGCGAAAGCGCCGTGATCGGGATTGTCGGGGCAGGGGGGATCGGCGGAACGCTGAACACGGCGCTCAACCGCTATGAATATGACAGCGCCGGCGCGATCCTGCTCATTATCATTGCCATTGTGATGGTGGCTGAATATGGCTCCGGCCATCTGCGGAGGCTGCTGAAATGACCGGCACGCAGATCTGGCGTCACCGCACGCCAAAGACCCAACTCGCCCTATGGGTGTTCTGGGTTTTCGTCGTGGCGCTGTTTGTCTGGTGCTGGAACACCATGACAGCGCGCACCATGTGGCTGTTTGTCTATGATGCGCCCAATGCGGCCGGGGACCTGATCGGCCGCGCCCTGCCGCCGCGCTGGTCCTATATGGAGAAGTTGTGGGCACCGCTCTGGGACACGATCAACATTGCGACGCTGGGCACGCTTCTGGGCATCTTGATTGCCGTGCCGCTTGCCTTTCTGGCGGCGCATAACACCACCCCGTCGCGCCTGCTGCTCAGGCCTTTCGCTTTGTTCTGCATTGTAGCGTCCCGCTCGATCAACTCCCTGATCTGGGCACTTCTGCTGGTCTCCATCCTCGGACCGGGCCTGCTGGCCGGGATCCTCGCCATCGCCTTCCGCTCGGTCGGCTTCATTGGCAAGCTGCTTTATGAAGCGATTGAGGAAACGGATCAGGCGCAGATCGAGGCCATCACCGCCACCGGCGCCAGCCAGGCACAAATCCTCAATTACGGGATCGTGCCGCAGGTCCTGCCGGCTTTCTATGGCATTTCCGTCTTCCGCTGGGACATCAACATCCGAGAAAGTGCGATCCTCGGCCTGGTCGGGGCGGGGGGTATCGGTGCTCAGCTTCAGGCCAGCCTGAATGTTCTCGCCTGGCCTCAGGTCATGCTCATCATTCTCGTGATCCTGGCGACCGTTGTGGTCTCCGAATGGGTCTCTGCCAGGGTGAGGCACGCGATCATCTGATGCAGTTGCCCCTGTCACGCAGCGGCATAGGTGTCTTTCCGGCTGCACGTGCGTCCAATCTCCGGATATGGCAATGTCATGCTTCGTCATACAGAAGCATGACAGGAGGACCGTCATCATCCGTAATCAAAGGCTCTTCCCTGCGGCCGGGGGGCGTGCTCACGCGGGCTGTTTTCATGGCGGTTCCCCATCATGATCGCGCTGCTGCTTGGCGGAACCGGCCTGTTTCTCGCCGGTATGTGGATGATGACCGACGGCCTCAAGCTGGCGGCCGGAAAGGCGCTTGAGGGGCTGTTGCGCAGCGCCACCGGCGCACCCTGGCGGGGCGTTCTTGCCGGCATTGCCGTAACGGCGATCGTTCAGTCGTCCACTGCTGTCACCGTTGCGACCATCGGCTTCGTCAACGCCGGTCTTCTGTCGCTGGCCCAGTCTGTCTGGGTCATCTTCGGCACCAACATCGGCACCACCATGACCGGCTGGCTGGTGGCAACCCTTGGCTTCAAGCTGGATATCGTCAGTCTGGCCCTGCCGCTGCTGGGGGCGGGGATGATCATCCGGGTTGCGGCCGGCTCACGCGGCCGGCTCTCCGGGCTTGGTCAGGCGGTGGCCGGGTTCGGGGCCTTTTTCCTCGGTATCGGTTTCCTGCAGCAAGCCTTTGGTGACGTGGCCGTGCCTGCGGCCCTGTCCAGCCTTGCCCAGTCGCCGCTGCTCGGTATTCCCGTGTTTGTGGCCGTGGGCATTGGCCTCACGCTTCTGACCCAGTCCTCCAGTGCCGCCATGGCGCTTGTGCTGACGTCGAGTGCGGGCGCGGGACTGCCGGTGTTCCTCGGCGCTGCCGCCGTCATCGGCACCAATATCGGCACCACATCCACGGCCGGATTTGCAGCCCTCTCGGCAACGCCGCCCGCCCGCCGGGTGGCTGCCGCCCATATTGCCTTCAACGGCCTGACGGCCTGCGCCGCGCTTGTTCTGCTTTATCCATTATTGCAGCTGGCTCAATGGCTTGCGGCAGATGTGTCAGGAAGTGATTCAGGTGCTGCCGATATCGCCCTGGTGCTGGCTGTCTTTCATACCCTGTTCAATTGCATGGGCCTGATCCTGATCTGGCCCCTGACCGGCAAACTGGTGAACTGGCTGGAGCACCGTTTCGTCAATGCGCAGGAGAAGATCGGCCGTCCGGAGTTTCTCGACCTGACCTTGCGTCCGGTTCCCCAACTGGCCTTGCGCGGACTGCTGCTGGCGACGGACAGGCTGTCCGGCATCACGCATGCCTTCGCACGCGATTGTCTGGCTGAACCGCGCGTGGCCACCGGCGAGCTTGACGCACGCCTGACCGGCAGTCTCGCGCTTGGCCGGGCCATCCGCAGCTTTATCGAGCACATGAACAAGGAGGCGATGCCGCAAGCAGTCTCCGAGGCCATTCCCGATGTCATCCGCGGGGTGCAGCATCTGGAGGAAGTTGCGCAGTTCTCGGCGGCAGCCGTCTCCGTCGCCGCGTTGGAGCCGGAGGGAGAGGCCCGTCAGGACGTGGAGCGCATGCGCCAGTCTGCACTGAAAGCCCTGACCGCAGGACAGCCTTCCCGGGAGAACCCGCTCCCGCCCGACATGGTTGAAGCGGCGATGACTGAAACCGAGACACTTTACCAGTTGACGAAGGCTTCTCTCCTGTCCCGCGCAAGCCTGGCAGGCGAACATGTCGAGACGATCGAACGCAGTCTCCTGCAGATCCAGCACATGCGCCGTTGCGTCCGGGCCTCCTGGAAGGCGCACCGGCGTCTGGACCGCTGGCTTCTGACGTTAAATCGGGATGGTGTTCAGCAGGATACGGGAAAACCAGTAGATTAAATAAGGTATTTGATGTTGCAATTCTTGATTGTTTTCTTTTGGGTGACCTAACGTTCAATTTTAATGAATTTCTCCGGTTTGATATTGCTTCATGCGTTCCTTGTATGATTTTTCCTGTATTAATTTGAGTTTAATGCCTTTGCTTCAGTGTGCCTTTAAAGGTTTTCGTAGGGTTGTTAAATGAACCTCGGCCAGTGGAGTGTCAGGAACAAGGTTCTTCTGCCTGTCTGGATCATGGCAGCCTTCGTCGTTCTCGTGGTGACCATCAATCTGGTCATCCTGCGGGGTGAGTTGGAGCGCGGCCACGTGGAAAAGGTGCGCGCTCTCGTCGAGTCCGCCCGCTCCATTACGGAAGAAAGCTACCGGCTGGCGCAGGATGGGACGCTGAGCGAGGATGCTGCCAAGGACAAGGCACGCGATGCCATCCGGGCGATGATCTTCAATGGCGGTGCGCGCGTCTTCGTCTTTGATGAGACCGGAAACCGGGTGGTCAGCAATACGGTGGCTGAAGAAGGCACCAGCGCCTGGGGCTCCCGCCACACCCAGGATATGATCCGCAACGGCCTGAACGGGGGCGGCGTCACCTATTACAAGGGCGCAAGAACACTGGATGGGGTCACCACCCGCGGCAGGCCGAAGGCCGCGTGGTCTGAGCATTTTGCCCCGTGGGGATGGGTCATTTCCTCTGCGGTCTATCTGGATGACGTGAACACCTCCTTCTGGAACCATCTGCTGCGCTTCGCCTTGATTTTCGGGGCGGTTGGAGTGCTCCTGCTGCTCTGGGTGAATGCCATCGTCGGCAGTATCACCGGCCCGGTGCTGCGATTGACGGCCAACATGAAGCAGCTGGCGGACGGCGACACGCATGTGACCGTTGAGGACACCGGACGCGCCGACGAAATCGGCCAGATGGCGGCGGCCATGCGCACCTTCGTGTCCTATGAGCAGGAGCGCCACGCGCTGCACGGAAAGCTGCAGGAACTGGCCTTCTCCGACAGTCTGACCGGCCTTGCCAATCGCGCCTCCTTTCAGGACCGGCTGCAGTGCGAGCTGGACCGCGCAGCGGCAGATGGCACCCATTGTGCCCTGATCGTGGTGGATCTTGACCGGTTCAAGACGATCAACGACACCATGGGCCATGCCGCAGGAGATGCGGTCCTGATCCAGACAGCGCGGCGGATCGAGAGTGCGGTCTGCGCGCGCGCCTTCATCGGACGGCTCGCCGGCGATGAGTTCTTCGTGGTTCTGCCTGACCTGCCGGACGTTGACGAGGCAATGGCTCAGGCACATCGGCTTGTTGAGGCCATGCGCCAGCCCATGATGGTTGAGGACGCGGTGCTTCAGGTGTCTGTCAGCACCGGCGTGGCCGCCGGTCCCGGCGACAGTGCCAGTGCTCCGGCGCTGTTCCGCTTTGCCGATCTTGCCCTTTACGATGCGAAGCAGGCTGGCGGCAATTGCGCGCGCGCTTACAGGACACAGATGGGCGAAACCATCGAGAAGCGGTTCAAGCTTGAGACCATGATGAATGGCGCGCTCAAGCGCGGCGAGTTCAAAGCTGCCTTCCAATTGAAGATGGATTTGGCCACCGGTTATCCGGCAGGGGCAGAGGCGCTGTGCCGATGGGTTCATCCGTGTTTTGGCAACATCAACCCGGCTGAGTTCATTCCGGTGGCTGAGGAAACCGGCCAGATCATTGCCATCGGTAACATGATGCTGCGCGAGGCCTGCAAGTTCGCGGTTCAGGTCAATCATGCGTCTGCGCGGGCCATGGTCATCGCAGTCAACGTGTCGCCGCGCCAGCTGATGAATGGCGACTTTCTGATCCGGCTGCGTGACTGCCTTGCCGCCACCGGCTGCCAGCCGGAATGGCTGGAACTGGAGATCACCGAAAGCCTGCTGCTGGGGGAGGGCGGCGGTGTGCATGAGACACTGGAGCTGATCGCGGCCATGGGCATCGGCATTGCCATTGACGATTTCGGCACGGGCTATTCCGCACTCAGCTATCTGCACCGCTTCCCGATCACGGCCCTCAAGATCGACCGCTCCTTCATGAACGGCATTTGCAGTGACCCGCAGCAGGAAATCCTGGTGCGGACCATTCTGGCCATGGCCCATGGTCTTGGCCTGGAGACCACGGCCGAAGGCATCGAGACCGAGGACGTGGCCCGCAAGCTCGCTTCCATGAACTGCCGCTTCGGTCAGGGCTATCTCTGGCACCGCCCCGCTGCGGCAGAGGAAACCTCCGGCATCATGTGCGGACTGGCCGTGGCCTGAGCCTGGCCAGCCTCCCGGGCGTCATTTTCCCTTGCCGTAAAGCTCCCGCCAGGCGGGCAGCGTGTCGCCCTTGGCCGGGGTGGCGTGATAGACGCCGCGGGCAATGGCACGGGCGAGGCTGGAAGCAGCGGCGGCGCCCAGTTCGATCATGTCCGCCAATGGCTCTGCCAGCCTGTGGCGGCCCGTGGAGAGCGCAAAGACGAGATCCCCGTCCATCGGCGTGTGTGCAGGCCAGAGGGCGCGGGCAAGGCCGTCGTGCGCCATGACAGCCAGCCGCTTGGCTTCTGCCTTGGTCAGGATGGCATCGGTGGCCACAATGGCAATCGTCGTGTTGGCACCGGCGCGCAGGGCATCGAACTTGGTGCGCGGCACGGCTGTATCTGCGGGGAGGGGGGACGGCAGTCCGAGGCCGCCGAATTCATCGCCCCGCTCGAAAGGCGCTGCCCAGAAATGCGGGCCATCGCCCATGGTGGCCCGGCCAAGCGCATTGACGGCCACCAGCGCGCCGACGGTGGCGCCGCCGGACAGGCGCAGGGAGGCGGAGCCGAGCCCGCCCTTGAGATTGGCGGTGGTGGCACCGCATCCGGCGCCATGGCTGCCGAGCGCAAAGTCCAGCCCCGCTGCCGTAAGGGCGGCGCGGCCAAGCTCCCGGTAGGGGGCGTAGTCTCCCCAGTTCTTGTCCCCGCCATTCATCAGGTCAAACAGGATGGCGCCGGGCACGATCGGCACGCGCACGGGGCCGACCTGAAAGCCGCGGCCCATGGCGGCAAGCCCGGCCTGCACACCGGCGCCTGCATCAAGCCCGAAGGCCGACCCGCCGGAGAGCACCAGCGCATCAACCTTCTCCACCGTCTGGTCCGGCTCCAGCAGGGCCGTATCACGGGTTCCGGGCGCACCGCCGTGAATGGCAACGGAGGCCACCGCCGGTTCATCCGGCAGCAGCACCGTCACGCCGGACTTCAGGACGGGATCTTCTGCCGATCCAACGCTGAGGCCCGGAACATCCGTGATGAGATTGCGCAAGCTGGAGCCTTTCCTGTTATGTCAGCGGGGTCATGACCGCCTTCTGATAGGCGGGGCGTGTGGTGAGGCGCTGGTACCAGGCTTCCAGATGCGGCAGATCCGGCCGGTCGAAGGACATGGTGAACCAGGCATAGGCGATGCAGCCGAGCGCCATGTCGCCGATGCCAAGGTTCTCGCCGGAGAGATACGGCGCCTTTGCGAGGGCTGCATCGGGGACCTTCAGCAGGTCCGTGCAGGCAGCAAGGCTCTGATCAATCTCGGCCTGAACCCGCTCTTCCGGTTTGCGGCGCACGATGTTGAGGAAGATGCCACGGAAGGGGCCCGTCAGTGTGGTCGAGGTCCAGTCCAGCCACTTGTCCGCGGCTGCAAAGGCCTTTTCGCCTGCTGGCGTGCCTAACTCAGGCGCGAAAGGTGCCTTGCCATAGATGCGGGCCATGTAACGCACGATGGCATTCGACTCCCACAGCACCAGACCTTCGTCTTCGATGCAAGGCACCAGTCCGTTGGGGTTCATGGCCAGATAAGCCGGTTCCTTGTTGAGGCCAAAGGCGCCGCCGGCGTCAATCCTGTCATAGGCGATCCCGAGTTCTTCTGCGCACCACAAAACCTTGCGGACATTGGTGGAATTGATCCGGCCCCAGATTTTCACGTTATTTCATCCCTGAATTCATCCGCCTTGTGTTGCGGATCTGTTTCTCCCACCGCATTTAGTTTAGGGGCCTTTTCTGCCGGTTGAAAAGGGGCATGCCTGTGGCGCGGTTCAAGGTGGCATCCGGCTGCTGCCTTGGCTAGGATGCGGGCAGAAACGGAAGCCGGTATGTGATGAGGCACGGATTTATGCGGCAGTTCAAGAGCTTGGCGCCATTTGCTGCGGGACTGGTGATGGCCGGTATGCTGACCGGCGTGCTGGCCGCTCCCGCACAGGCGGACATTCGCATTGCCGTTGCCGCTGCCTTTTCCGGCCAGTTTGCGCCATTGGGGGATCAGATCCTGGCCGGGGCGCGGCTGGCGGTTGAAGACATCAACGCCAGCGGCGGTCTGCGTGGGGAAAAGCTGGTGCTGGAGGAAGCCGATGACCGCTGCGACCCGGAGCGGGCCACGGCGCTGGCCAATCAGCTCACCGGTAAAGGCGTGCAGCTCGTCATCGGGCATCTGTGCTCCAGCGCCACACTGGCGGCAGCGCCCGTTTATGCGGAGGCGGGGCGCATCCAGATCACGGTGGCTTCCGCGCTGCCGCAACTGACCGAAGCACGGCCGGGGCCGGGTTTCTTCCGGCTTGGGCCGCGCGAAGATGCCACCGCGCCTTTCATCGCGGAGCGTCTTGCTCAGGAGTTTGCCGGCAAGCGCATCGGCCTCGTCACCGACCGCAGCGCCTATGGCAAGGATTTTGCTGCCCGTGTGAAGGCTGCGATGCAGGCAAAGGGGCTCTCTCCTGCGCTGGAGCGGGAGTTTGACGCAGGTGCACGGGACCTGACGCCTCTGGCCTCGGCGCTCAAGGGGGAGCGGCTGGATGTGGTGGTGCTGGGCGCCTATGCCACGGATGCGGGGCATCTTGCTGCCGCCCTCAGTGCCCTGGACATGCAGGTGCCCCTTCTGGCTGGCGATGCGGCCATGGGGA
Source organism: Pannonibacter sp. Q-1 (assembly GCF_054073275.1). Lineage (NCBI taxonomy): Bacteria > Pseudomonadati > Pseudomonadota > Alphaproteobacteria > Hyphomicrobiales > Stappiaceae > Pannonibacter > Pannonibacter sp. Q-1. The sequence goes on along the minus strand of NZ_JBSXNB010000004.1, from coordinate 544,338 downwards.
TGGAGTTCGGCGCTGCCGCTGGCGAGGCGGCAAGCCGTGTCGAGGTCACCTTCATGGCCGATCCGGCCGCCGTTCCGGACAGCCCGGCCCGGGAGATTGCCAGCCGCATGCGGGCTGCGGGCATGGTGCCTTCTCCTTATGCCACGGATGGCTACGCCGCCGTCCAGCTCTTCGCCGCCGCTGTGGACGCCTCCGGCAGCTTCGACTTTGCGCCCGTGGCCGCAGCGCTTCAATCCGGCAGCTTTGACACGGTCAGCGGCACAGTCTCGTTCTTGCCCGATGGGGACCGGGAAGGCGCGGGCCTTTCCTGGTACCGCTGGCAGGATGGCCGGTTCCGTCCCTCGGACCTGCCGCGTTAACGCTCTTTTAAGAATGCGCCTCCGGGCAATGCCCTCTGACCGGCACCTGCGCTAGATTGGCCGGGTGAGACCGTGCGGCGTCCGGCCTCACCAACGTTTGTGCCAGTCTGGTGTGCCGGGGGAACTCATGCGCCCTATTGCCGTGATCATGCGTTCGCTTTTGCTTGTGGCGGCCTGTGGCGGCCTGCTGGGTCTTGCTCTTGCCGCGCCGGTGCAGGCCCGTGCAGAGCGCGTGGCCTTTGCATCGCAGGGGCTTGCTCCGGGCACGATCGTCATCCGCAATAGCGAGCGGCGGCTGTATCTGGTGCTGGGTGAGGGGCAGGCGCTGGCCTATCCGGTGGCGGTCGGCAAGAAGGGCAAGGCCTGGACCGGCCGCACCTATGTGACGGGCCGCTATCTGCGCCCGGCCTGGATTCCGCCCGCGGTGGTGAAGCGCGATTTCCCGGATATGCCGGACCGGATCGAGGGCGGTGCGCTCAACAACCCGATGGGCGTGGCCGCCATGACGCTGGCAGGCGGTGAGTTCGCCATCCATGGCACCAACCGCCCCGGCAGCATCGGCCGCCCGGTGTCCTATGGCTGCATCCGCATGCACAACGAACATATCGCCGACCTGATCCAGCGCGTGCGTGAAAACACCCCGGTGATCGCGCTGCCGTGAGGCTGGCTCATTTCAGCAGGGGCAGGGCGCCGCACAGGCGGTCAACGGCCTTGCGCGGCCCGGCGACAAGGATCGCCTGCGGCTCGTGATCCTTCAGGGGGGCTGCGGCGATACGCGCCGTGTAATCCGTATAGTTCCGCGCCTCGAAGGCGGCACGCATATAGGCAAGGCGGACGGGCATGCTCTCTGCGGCGGCAAAGAGACTTTGAAGATCTTCGGCAGGGGCTCCCAGAATGGGCACGGCCACCTGGGTGATGCCTTCCAGCAGATGGCCTTCGCTGTCCGGCGTGACGGGACCAATCAGCTCCGGATGCAGCCGTCCGAGGCTCATGCCCAGAATGGCAGCAAAATTGGCCTGCAATCCTTTCGGTAGGCTGGTGGACAGGATGATGACGGGTTTCAAAGTCATGGCAGGGCTCCTTTTGCGGCAGCCATGCCATGCATGCGGAGCCATGGTCTTGGACGAAATTGACCTTTCCGCCTGCCTGTGAAGAGCAAGGATCAGTGGCGGATGAGACTGCCGGGCGTGATGCCAAGCTGGCGGCGGAACTGGCGGATCATGTGGCTCTGGTCGCAGAACCCCGCCGCCAGCGCTGCATCTGCCGGTGCCATGCCGTCAAGGATCAGCGCCTGAGCCTGCCTGGTCCGCATGCGCAGAACCATAGCATGGGGCGTCAGGCCGGTGGCGCGGGCGAAGCTGCGGATCAGGTAGGAAGGGGTGAGCCCGGCAAGGGCGGCAAGCCCCTCAAGCGAAAGATCGTCGCCTGAGGCAACGCCTTCCACAATCCGCTCCCGGACAAGTTTCACGGCTGCCGGTTCCTGACCGGCAGGTCTGAGCACTGCCCGGCCATGGCGGGTGAAGGCAAGGCCGAGCACGGCCTGCATGGCCTCTTCCACGGCCAGCCGCCAGCCGGGGGCAGCGGGAGCATTGACGCGCTGGGCAAGGCGCCTCAGCGCCTGCGTCAGGTGAAGGCCTTCGTCCCTCGGGGCGACGGTGGCAAAGCCGCGCAGATCCTTGAGATCCAGCAAGGTCCGCACGGCGGCCTCGCTGGCATAGACCATGTTGTAGCGCACGCTGCCGGCCGCCGCGTGGCCAGTGTGGGGCTCTTCCGGGTTCATCAGCGACAGGGAACCGGCGGGCAGCAGCATCTGTTCGCCCCGGCAGAGATAGCCGCCCACCCCTTCGGCAATCGCGCCGATGGCAAAGCCTTCATGGGCGTGGCGGCTGAAGGTCTGGGTGCTGAAATCGGCTTCGTAAAGCTCGATGCCCTGCAGCCAGCCGAGATGATGATAGCGGTTGGCGCGCATCAAACGCCCGCCTTGCGCAGCCAGTGGCGCGGATCAGTGGAGGCAGCTGATGGCCCGGCGCTTTCGCCTGACAGCGTGCGCACGAGGTCAGCGACGGCATCCAGCGAATGCGCGGCGCGGAACTCGTCCACATGCGGCAGCATGGCCCGGATGCCCTTGGCCTTGGCTTCGAACCCGTCAAACCGCAGCAGCGGATTGAGCCAGATCAGCCGCCGGCAGGAGCGGTGCAGGCGGGAGATTTCCCGCGCCAGATCCTCGTCCGTGTCCCGCTCCAGCCCGTCGGTGATCAGCAGCACCGTTGGCCCGCCCGACAGCACGCGGCGGGACCAGAGGCGGTTGAACTCGTGCAGGGCAGTGGCAATGCGGGTGCCGCCGGACCAGTCGGCCACACCAGCGGAACAGGCCGCCAGCGCTTCGTCCGGGTCCTTCATGCGCAGCTGCCGGGTAACGTTGGTGAGCCTCGTGCCGAACAGGAAGGTGTGCACGGCGGGCCGCGTTTCCGTCAGCGCATGCATGAAATGCAGGAGCAGACGGGAATACTGGCTCATGGAGCCGGAGATATCGCACAGGGCGATGAGCGGCGGGCGTTTTTCCTGCGGCTTGCGGTGCTTCAGGTCAATGATCGCCCCGCCTGTCCGCAAGGTCGCACCCAGCGTGCGGTGCGGATCAATGCGGCCGCGCGGGGCAGGGGCGAGACGGCGGCGGCGGATCGTGTCCTTCGGCATGGCCATGGCGCGGAGCGCTGCCTTGGCCGTTTCGATCTCGTCAGCCGTCATCTGGGCAAAGTCCCGCGATTGCAGCAGTTCGCGGCCGGAGACGGTGAAGCGGGCATCCACCTCCACCTCGGGCTGCTCCTCGCGCGGCTCGCGCTCGCGGGCAGCCTTGAAGGCCTGGGAGACGCGGGTCTGCCCGGCCTTGGGCTTTTCCGGCGTGCCCCGCGGCGGGGCGACGGGGGAGAGGATGGCCAGCATCTTTTCAATGAGCCCGCGGCTCTGCCAGTAGATGCGGAAAGCCTCGTCAAACAGCACCCGCTGCTCGCGTTTGTGAACGAAGACGGCGTGAAGCGTCCAGTAGAAGTCCTCGCGGCTGGCAATGCCGCTCACCTCCACTGCCCGCACAGCGTCAATAATCGAAGCCGGGCCAGCCGGAAGGCCCGCCTTGCGCAGGGTACGGGCGAAATGCACGATATTCGCCACCATGCGGCCATCGAGGCTGGACGCCTGTTCTGCTTGCGGGGCGGCGGGGATGGTCATCGCGCGGGGTTCACACGTTCGGCATGGCGGCAGGGGCGGAGGGCAGGGTATTGCGGATCTCTTCCACCATCTGCCGCAGCCTGGAGCCGCGCACCCGTTCGATATCGTCCTGATACTTCAGCAGAACGCCCAGCGTGTCACTGGCCATGTCCGGGTCCAGTGCCAGTTCGTTCAGCTCGGTCAGAGCGGTGGCCCAGTCGAGGGTTTCGGCAACGCCCGGCTGCTTGAACAGGTCTTCCGTTGCCCGCAGGCGCTGGACGAAGGCGACGATTTCCGCCGTCAGCCGTTCGGGTGCGCCCGGCACCTTGCGCCGCACGATGGCCAGTTCCCGCTCTGCATCCGGATAATCGACCCAGTGGTAGAGGCAGCGGCGTTTGAGGGCGTCGTGGATTTCGCGGGTGCGGTTGGTGGTGATGATCACCACGGGCGGCTCCTCGGCCCTGATGGTGCCGAGCTCCGGCACGGTCACCTGATTGTCGGCCAGCACCTCCAGCAGGAAGGCCTCGAAGGCTTCGTCAGCGCGGTCCAACTCGTCGATCAGGAACACGGGCGGGCCGGAGAGCGAGGGCTCCAGCGCCTGCAGCACCGGGCGCTTGATCAGAAAGCGTTCGCTGAAAATGGAGCGGGAGAGGTCTGCATGATCCGTGTCTCCGGCAGCTTCCGCAATGCGGATCTCCACCATCTGTGCCGCGTAGTTCCATTCATAAACGGCAGAGGCGATGTCGAGGCCTTCGTAGCATTGCAGACGGATGAGGTTGCGGCCCAGGGTTGCTGCCAGCACCTTGGCGATCTCCGTTTTGCCAACGCCGGCCTCGCCTTCCAGAAACAGCGGCCGCTTCATGCGCAGCGCCAGATGCAGCACGGTTGCCAGATCACGGCCGGCGACATAGCCGCCCTGATCCAGCAGCGCCAGGGTGCCGTCGATGCTATCGGGAAGGGGCGTGCGGGCGGTGGTCATGCGGAAGGGCTCCCGGAACGTGCGGCCCGGCCTGAAGGCCGGAGGTCTTGTCGTTGTCCTTAACATATAGGCGCTGCGGGCAAGCGACAGCCCCTTTTGCCGTATTTCCGTGCTGACGTATTGCGGCTGGCCATTGGCACCGGAGGCTGAGGGTTTTGACGGACTTGCGAAGCTGAAGGGGGGCTGGCACGCAAAGAGACGCTGAGGGTGGACGATCTGCGGGGCATGCGGCTGCGGACCCGCAGAAACCTTGAGGGAGAGGGACATGACAAAGCTTTTCACGCGAGGGCTGCGCGCTGCGGCCGTGGCGGTGATTCTGTTCGCTGCACCTAGCGCTGGTGCGGTGCAGGCGCAGGGGACACTCGCAGAGGCGGCGCAGGTGGAGCGCGGCAAGCTGATCGCCAAAGAGGCTTGCGCGGCCTGCCATGCCGTTGGTGTGGATGATGCCTCGCCCAATGCGGATGCTCCGGCCTTCCGCGATCTCGGGCAGCGCTATCCGGTCGAGGATCTGGCGGAAAGCCTGGCCGAGGGCATCGTCACAGGCCATCCGGACATGCCGGAAGTGGCGCTGGAAGCGCAGGATGTGACATCCTTCATCGCCTATCTGAAGAGCATCCAGAGCCCAGATGGTGCTGGCAGCACTCACTGAAGTCTGCTGCTAACATATTGAAAAATATGAGGAAGACTCGTTTTTTAATTGCGCGTTTACTTCGCTGGCGCGACACTTTTGCCGTGGTGATGTCAAGGCATGAGGTGTTCCATGGGCACAAGCGAAGACTTCCGCAAGCAGATGGCTGGCTACGGGCTGCTGACGGCTGAAATCCTCTACAGGATGCCGGATCATCCCGCCCTTCTGCAGAGTTTCCTCTGGCAAACCGAGGACAAGGCCCCGAACTTTCCGGAACTGCGCCGGTTTCTGGCATTCTGGGAGCGGGAAATTCAGGCCTTCATCCACTCGGTGCGTCTGGCGCATCAGGATCTGATCGGCCCGCGCGATGTGCGCTATGCCAAGGGCGAGTTCCTGATCCATTAGGACCGCCGCCCCGGCACTTTCCACGGCAGGCCTCTCCCCTGCCGTGGACCTTCTTGAAGGTGGAGCCTAACCCTGTCGGGGCTTCATCACTTCTTCTTGCAGCCGCCGCCATCCGAATACGGGGGGCCGTAGAGAATGAAGGCCGAGAAACTGGTGCCGCCCGAGGCAAAGTCCAGCAGCTCGTCGGGAAGTTCATCCTGCCCGATGGAGCGCGGCAGCACGAGGACGACTTCGCCCGGGGCCTCTTCAACCACGGTGATCTTGTAGGAGGGGATCGGGTCATTGCCGATCAGCTCCTTGATGGCCGCATGCGGGTTGCTCTTCAGCAGCTCGCGGAAGGCGGCATCGGACGAGGCCCTCAGGATGAGGTGCTTCTCGATGTGCTGGCGGGCCTGGGTAAGCGGATCAAGTTCAGACATGAGCTTCTACTCCCTGGTATTTCTCATGAACTCCGGTCTGCTCCGCCATCCCTGCCGGGTGCTGGTGAAGCATCCTTGTCACAAGATCTACCGGGAGTTTCCGGCGGACGGAGAACTTGACCCCAAATCTGCCGGTCAGGGCGTTTCAGGGCCTTGGCTGTATCCCGAGCCCCTTGCCGTCGCGCATGACGGCGCGCGCTTCGGGCAGAAAGTCCGAGCCATCGCCCTCATGAAGCACGAAGCCCGGCATCAGCCGCAGCGGCGCCTTGCTGGCGCGGATGGCGCGCAGCAGGATGCGGGTTGCGGCAGCATCGGCGCGCGGGCGCAGGGGAATGATGTCGATGGCACCGAACCGGCCCTGAAACACATCCAGCAGTTCCTGCAGGCCATCGGCACGGAAGATGACGGTGAGCGTGCCGCCTTCGCGCAGGATGTCGGTTGCGGTCTTCGCCCATGGCTCCAGTCCGCGCTCGTCCAGCACATGGGCGCTCGCCCGCTCGCCCGAGGGAGAGGCACGGAACTGGCCGGGCTGATAATAGGGCGGGTTCATGATCACGTGATCGGCCATGCAAGGGGTGAGTCCCGCCGCATGGCGCTGGGAGCCCTTGGCGGTGATATCGGCCTCCAGCACGCTCACGCGGGGTGCAAAAGCGTTATTGAGGGAATCAGCCAGTGCGCGCCGGGCCAGAAGCGCGGCCAGCGGATCGATCTCCACCAGAGTGACGCGAATATCCGGCAGGCGCGCTGCCGCACAGAAGCCCGCTGTGCCAACACCTGCGCCCAGATCCACCACATGGCCCTTTGTGCCATCGGGCAGGGCTGCGGCAAGATAGACCGCGTCGAGCCCGGCACGGTGAAAACCCTTTGCGGGTTGCTCGACGGTGACAAGCCCGCCCAGAAAGGCATCGCGTGTGGTGGCAACGCCTTCCGGCAGCGCAAGGGCGGCAAGCTCAGGGGCAGGAGGGACGGGGGCAGGAGGGATCTGGCGCGTCACGTCAGCGTCCTTCTTCCGGTGTCAGCTCATGGCCAAGGCCCGCGTCGCGCATCAGGCGGCGGGCGGCGGTGATCTGATCGGCAGGGACAAGGATTCGCCGGGGAATCATGGCGAGCGAGCCTTCCAGAATGCTCATGTTGGCATCCGCGACAAAATGCGCGATCCCGGCTTCGTCAAACATCGCTCCCACAGCTGAAATGAGAACCAGATCATTGGTCTTCAGCAGTTCTTCCATGATCCCGGTTTCCCTCTCTGAATAGAGCGCAGTGCAGACATATGGTTTATGCGTCTTTTCCGGTGGTGAACAACACTGTTCACTGCCTTGTCAAACGATTGATCCCTTGCGGGGGGACGCTCGGCGACCTATTGTCCGCCAAAACCAGCCTTGGGAGAGTGTTTTGGCAGCCGTCGCCGCTTCCGCACCCGAATTGAAGAAAGCCAAGCCCGCAATCCAGCCGCTCGTCGACCTGACGGCAGGCGGCATGGGGCAGGTCAACGATCTGATCCTGTCCAAGGCGGGCTCGAATGTCGAGCTTATCCCCGAGATTGCCAAGCACCTGATCGACTCGGGCGGCAAGCGCCTGCGGCCCATGCTGACCCTCGCCATGGCGGACATGTTCGGCTACCGCGGCACGGGCCATGTCATCCTCGCGGCCAGCGTCGAGTTCATGCACACGGCGACGCTGCTGCATGACGACGTGGTGGACGAGAGCGACATGCGCCGGGGCAAGCTGGCGGCGCGCAAGCTCTGGGGCAATCAGGCCAGCGTTCTCGTCGGCGATTATCTGCTCGGCCAGGCCTTCAAGATGATGGTGGACGTGGGCTCGCTGGAGGCCTTGCGCATTCTCGCCGAAGCCTCTGCCATCATCGCCGAAGGCGAGGTGATGCAGCTGGGTGCGGCCAAGGACATTTCCACCAGTGAGGCGCAGTATCTCAAGGTGATCGAGGCGAAGACCGCTGCGCTGTTTGCGGCTGCTGCCGAAGTCGGGCCTGTGATCGCCGGTGTCGAGGGTGCCCAGCGTGCGGCCGCCCGCCGCTATGGCATGGATCTCGGTCTTGCCTTCCAGCTCGTGGATGATGCGCTGGACTACGGCGGATCGAGCGCGGATCTCGGCAAGCAGGTTGGCGATGATTTCCGCGAGGGCAAGATCACCCTGCCGGTCGTCGTGTCTCTGGAGCGCGGCACGGACAGTGAGCGCGCCTTCTGGAAGCGCTGCCTGGAAGAGGGCGATATCCGCGACGGCGACCTTGAGGAAGCCATTGCCCTGATGCGCCGCCATTGCGCCATCGAGGAAACCATTGTCCGCGCCCGCCAGTATGGCGCCAGTGCCATGGCCGCCCTCGATGAACTGCCGCAGGGCCCGCTGACGGACGCCCTGCGCGAAGCCGTCGAATTCTGCATCGCCCGGGTGAGCTGAGGCTCACCCGGCAAAGGCCGTCATTTCAGCAATATGCTGGTGAACTTTGAAGCCCCGCCCGCCCGCAGATTGATACCGGTGGGCGGGCAGGGCCTTACGATACGCTGACGGCGTAGACGTCTTCCGCAGCAAGCGGCAGCAGGCGGCTGGCCATTTCGGCCTTCAATTCCTCGTGCCGGGCAATCTCGCCGGGTGTCTTGTCTTTCTTGGCGCCCAGGGTGACGAATTCTTCCCTCACATGCCCCGGCCTGATCACGGCCTCTGCCGTCCGCCCGCGATAGCTGAAGCGGAAGACGTAGGGTCCCGGATGATCGGTGATCACATCCTTGCCGCCAATCGCCTTGTCGACGGTCAGCCGTCCACCGGTCAGTGCACGGGTCACCATTTCCAGCGCGTCGTGCCCGCCAGGGCCGGAGAAGGCTGTCACGATCGTGACTTCGCGCCGCTCCAGCGGTGTATCGGAGAGTAGGGGAAACGCTGCCTGCATCGCCTTCAGGGCGTGGGCGACGCCGCCGGGGAAGCCGCCGCCGTGATAGGCGTTGATGGCATCGAAGGTGAAGCCAAGCGGACGGCCGTTGTCCAGAACAGTAATGAAATCAGGCATCTGCAAGGGCTTTCAGGTTGGGAACGAAACGGTCGAGGAAGCTTGTCGTCGCGGGCATGAAATGCGAGCCATGGTGAAACATCGGGTCGAGTGAGGAAAGGATCATCGTTCCGGGCGTCGAGACCTTGTCCTCGTAGAAAATGGTGCGGCCATCACCGTCGCGGGCAAGAACAGTGGCCCCATCCGGCGGCGTGAACCAGCCATGCAGATGCCATGTCACGTCCTTGCTGCCGATCCCGGCCATCAGCGGATGGCCGGCAGCAGCCCCGGTGACGCGCACGCCGAGATCGGCGGCCGGATCGAGCCACCACCACCAGTTCGTCGGGGTTCCGGTGAAGCTGACATCCGGCAGCCACAGGTCGGACCGGCTCTCGCCAAGCGCAATCACCGTGCCGCCGGCCTCCAGGTGGCGGGCAAGCACGGGCTTCTGGGCGGTCATCCGCTGCGCTGGCGTGCGGCACGGAACCCAGAGAATATCGCTGGGCTGCAGGACGTCACCGAGCTGCTCGGGCGCGCAGATCACATCGAAGACATCAGTGTAGCGCGCGCCCTCCAGACTGCGGATATGGTAATAGGTGCCACAGGAGGGCGCGACGACGCGCCGCCGTCCGGTCCGGCGCTGATTGCGCATGCCGGTGTAGGTCTCAGGTTCTGCCAGCGGCAGATCGGCTGCCGGTGCGGACGGTGCGGCGGGCCAGGGGTCAAAGCAGGCGCCGCCCTGGGTCCAGCCGATGATCCGCCGCATCAACTCGCCCGCGAGGTCCCATTCCAGCCCTATGGAGCCGAGGTCATTTCCGGCATGGGAGAAGATCCGCCCGCCTTCCGGCCGCGCCCAGACCCAGTCGACCGGCACGTTTGCCGGGCCCAGCCCGTTAACCGCGACCGCGCCCTCGGGCATCGGATTGCAGCCTCTGCCGTAAAAGCCCGCCACACCCTTGTTGGTCTCAAGCTTCGAGAGCTCGATACCGGAAAACAGCGGATGCTGGTTGACGGACGACAGGTTGAAATCGGCTCGTTTCGGCGCCTCGATTGGCCGGTACTGCGCCATGCCATCCACCAGCGGGCGGAGCATATGGCCGTTGAAGAACCAGCGGCCGCCGGCATTGAGAAAGGCGGCGAGCCCGTCCTTCAACGCCAGCATGGCATTCTGGTCGAGCTGATTGCCGGTGATCAGGCCCTCGTGCGCCAGAAGCATGTCCGCAGTCAGCTCCGGCTGCCCGACGATTGTCACCAGGCCTTCGGCTGCGGCCGCCAGCACCGCCTCCGAGGGGGCGTCATAGGCGGATTTCAGATAGATCGTGCTCATGCGGCCTCTATTCCGGCAAAGGCCGGCAGGATTGCCCGGCGCATCTCGCCTGCAGGTCCAGTGATGTCCACCCATCGCATCGCGACACCGTAGAGTTCGGAGAGATTGCCGGGCTCGATCATCTCATCGACGGTGCCATGAATCTCGCGGCCGCCCGGCATCATCAGGAGAACGTCGTCGGCTGCGGCAAGGGCATGGTTCGGGTCGTGGGTGGTAAAGAGGATTGCCTTGTCGCGGCGGAGCCGCAGCGTGTTGAGAAGCTCCAGCGTGCGCGACTGGTTGCCGAGGTCGAGGGCCGAGGTCGGCTCATCGAAAATCAGTGCGGCCGATCCGGTGGCGATGGCGCGGGCGATCAGCACCATCTGCCGCTGGCCGCCGGACATGCGGTCGTAGCGAAGCCCGGCCAGATGGGACGCACCAACCTCGGCTAGTGCTTCTTCCGCTGCTGCGTGATCCTCCGCGGAGGGCTGGCCGAACAGGCCCAGCCGGGCGGCCCGGCCCATGATCACCACGTCAAGGCCGGACAGCTTTGCCTGCGAGGCGCCGTGCTGCGGCACGTAGCCTGCAATTTTCGGTGCGCTGCGGCTGCCTTTTGCCAACGGCTGAAAGCCGAGCATGGCGCGTAAAAGCGTGGTCTTGCCGCGGCCATTGGGGCCGAGGACGGCCATGGAGCGGCCAACGGGCACGTTGAAGGTGATGCCGGAAAACAGCGTGCGGGCGCCGAAGGATACGGACGCATCGTGAAGCCCGATCATGCGCGGTTCGTCTCCCTGAAATGGCGCCGCAGCAGGTAGCCGAACACCGGGGCACCCACCAGAGCGGTCAGGACGCCAAGCGGGATCTCGGCTGCAGTCAGCGTGCGCGCCATGGTGTCAATCAGCGTCAGATAGGCGGCACCAAGCAGCGCCGAGGCCGGGATCAGCGCGCGATGGTCTTCGCCGACCAGGATGCGCGCTGCATGCGGCACGACGAGGCCGATCCAGCCGATGATGCCAGCCACCGCCACCGAGGTGCCGGTCATCAGCGAAATGGCGATGAAGATGTACCAGCGTTCCCGGTCGGGATTGACGCCGAGCGAGCGGGCCTCCTGCTCTTCAAGCGCCAGAAGATTGAGCCGGTAGCGCAGCAGCCAGACGGCGGCAAGGCCAAGGCCCATGCCCGGAACGGCAAGCCACAGTCTCGGCCAGGTGGCGGTCGAGAACGACCCCATCAGCCAGTACACGATGGCAGGCAGAGAAGTATTGGGGTCGGCAACGAACTGCACGATAGACACCAGCGCTGCAAACAGCGCCCCGATGATCATGCCGGCGAGGATCACCGTGATCACCTCGGTACGGCCGTTGATACGGGCCAGAAGCCCGACCAGAACCAGCGCCGACAGGCCCAGAACGAAGGCCATGCCGAGCAGCACCATGCCGGAATAGCCGAACAGAATGGCAAGGGCGCCGCCGAAGGCCGCGCCCTGGCTGATGCCGAGCACCTGCGGCGAGACCAGAGGATTGCGGAACACGCCTTGCAGTGCCGCACCGCCAACGGCAAGTGCGGCACCTGACAACGCCGCCAGCAGCACGCGCGGCAGACGCACGAGCAGGACGATGCGCTCGTCCATCTCGGCCGGTGCCGCGCCGGGGTTGAGCGCCGCCGCCGCCAGTATCTCGGCAATGCGCGTCAGATCGACGGAAAAGCGTCCGGCGCCGATCGAGAACAGCATGCTGGCGCACAGCGCCAGAACCATGAGCCCGAACGCCCCGATCCGCAGGCCGGCCGGCCTTCCGCGCCGGTTTTCAGCTGCGGCGATCGTCATCTTACTTCGCCCTGAACTGGGCGTAACCGGCAGCATCGCCCTGCATGCCGATCCACAGGATGCCGTCGATGTCCTCTTCGGTCAGATCGTAGCTGTAGAGCGTCCTGTAAGCCTTCTTCATTTCGCTGCGCAGGTCATACTGGAAGATGTCCGGATGCATCAGATTGCCGAGCCACATCCAGGTCAGCGGGCTTTCCTGGTTTGGCGGATCCCAGCGGTAGCCGCCAAGCGGCATCTTGTAGACGCGCTTTTCCTGAGCGGCTTTTGTCAGCGACAGGATCGGATCCTCATAGACCCGGTCGACGCCAAGCCTTGCCTCGAAGCTGTTCAGGAGAATGACATCGGGGTTCCACTCGGCAATCTGCTCCGGGCTAATCGTCGTGCCCTGGCCTTCGAGATTGGCCGATGCCGAGGCCGCGCCGGTCAGATTGATATAGAAGGCGTTGTAGTTGCCCTTGTCGCCGGAAGCGGTCAGCGTTTCGAGCGCACGGCCGAGATAGAGCACTTTCGGCCGTTTCCCGTCCGGGATGTCCTTCGACTTGGCTGCCATTTCGGCGGCCACCTGATCGCGCCAGCCGTTGATCAGCTCCGCCCGTTCGGGCTTGCCCATCGCGGTTGCCACCATGGCCTGATACTGCTTGGTCTTTTCCTCGGTTCCGTAGGAGATCAGAAGCGCGGTCAGTCCGGCATTGACGATCGGATCGACCAGATCCGGGCCACGGTCTGCCCACTGGATGACCAGATCGGGATTGGTGGCCGCCAGTTCCTCGACGTTCGGAATGAAGTTCGGCGCAGTGATGCCGGAGGGGATGTCCTTGGCTTCGGGGAATATCCTGCCGAGCACACCCTCGACGATCGCCGACTTTGCGGTCGGGTTCATCCCGACCAGCTTCGAGGTTCCGCCATCCATGGCGATGATCGTCGATGCCATCGGGATCGGGATGGATGCGATCCTTTCGGCAGGTTTTGCCAGCACAACCTCACGGTTTTCGTGGTCGGTGATCGTGATCTGATCCGCCATCGAGCTGGCCGGCTGGGCCAGAACGAGCGCGAGTGCGACCGGCAGCTTGTTCCATCTGGAAAACATGAAGATCCCCTGAAAGTTTTCTCAGGAATCACATCCTAAATATGAATATAAATGTCAAGATTTTTAATATCCCTGTCATAAATTAGGATGCCCAAACGTCATGCGATGGCCGGGGTTGATCACATGACGCCGGCTGCATGCCCAGTGTCACGATTGTTCCGGGTGCAAAGAATGCGGGAATGGCTTACCCGTTGTCCGCTGGCGGGACCCTTATCCGGCGCTCACTTCGCTGGCTGCAATCCACCAGCCGGGGTGCCGCTGGCGCAGGTCATCTGCCAGTGCGCCCGCTGCCTCCGGCGCGCAGAGGGCAAAGCAGGTGGCGCCGGAGCCGGACATGCGGCAGAACTCCGCTGCCGGGTGAGCTTCCAGCGCAGCCAGCACTTCCGCAATGACCGGTGACAGGATGATGGCTGCGGCCTGCATGTCGTTGCGGGTGCCGTCCAGCCAGCGGATGAGATCTTCGCGGCTGGAGAATTCCTCAGGCAGTGCGGGCAGGGGCGGATTGTTGCGGCGTTGAAGCGCGCGGAACACGGCAGGCGTGCTGACCGCCACGCCCGGATTGACCAGCATCAGGCCGCAGCGGGGCAGGGGGGGCAGCGGAGCAAGGGTTTCGCCGATGCCGGACATGCGGGCCGGCCGACCGGCCAGGCAGACAGGCACGTCCGCCCCGAGGTCCAGCGCGATGGACTGCAACGCATCCGCAGGCACCGCAAGGCCTGTGGCCTCCAGGACCAGTCTCAGAGCCGCTGCCGCATCTGCCGACCCGCCGCCGATGCCGGAGGCGACCGGCAGGTTCTTTTCCAGATGCACGGCAAAGGGTGGCAGAGACTGGCCGGACGCGTTCTGCAGCGCGGCGATGGCGCGCAATACGAGATTGCTGTCCGCCGGGCCGCCGCCTTCCAGCGCGGCGGCAAAGGGGCCGGAAACGGTGAAGGAGGAGCTTGCCGCGGCCCGCAGGCTCAGCTGGTCGCCCGTTTCAGCGAAGATGGTGAAGCTGTCCAGCAGGTGATAGCCATCCTCCCGCCGCCCCGTAATGTGCAGGGCCAGATTGATCTTGGCTCTGGCAAGGCAGGAAAAAACCGGCGCGGTGTCCGCGCCGGATGATGTTCCGTTCCCCCTCATGGCCGGATCAGCCGCCGTTCTTCGGCGGGGCGCTGGCTTCGACGGCCGCAGGCGTATCGGGCAGGCCGTTTTCGATCTTGTCGAGGATCTTCACAAGATCTTCCGGAGTCGGGTTGAGGTCGCGGGCATGGTTCCACTGGAACCGGGCCTCGAGACGGCGTCCTACCTTCCAGTAGGCATCGCCCAGATGGTCGTTGATCACCGGATCGGCCGGGCGCAGCTGGACCGCACGCTCCAGTTCCCGCGTCGCTTCCTCGTAGCGGCCAAGCCTGTAATAGGCCCAGCCCAGGCTGTCGACGATATAGCCGTCGCTGGGGCGCAGGCGGACGGCCGTCTGGATCATCTGCATCGCTTCATCGAGCTTCATGCCCTGATCGACGAGCGAATAACCCAGATAATTGAGCACTTGCGGCTGATCCGGGTAAAGCTCCAGCGCCGTGCGCAGATCGACCTCCGCCTCGTTCCACTTCTTCAGCCGCTCGCGGCAAATGCCGCGGTTGTAATAAAGCCCCCAATGCTCCGGCTGAGGCTTGTCCACCGTGTCGATGCCTTTGGTGTAGACCACCTCGGCCTCTGCAAACATCTCGCGGGAGCGCAGCACATTGCCAAGCGCAATGATCGCCTCAAGATCAGCCGGGTCCTTGTCGATGAGGGCCTGAAGATGCTGGCGGGACTCATCCACCTTGTCGAGGGCGTTGAAGTTGAGGCCGATCTGGATCTCCGCGTCCCGCTTCAGCGGTGAACTCTCGGGCACACGCTCCAGAGCGGTGATGGCCCGGTCCGGTGCATTCAGCCGGTTATACAGCCCGCCAAGGGCGAGAGCTGCAAAATCGCCATCTCCGTTGAGATCCAGCGACAGGTTGAGCAGGGCAGCGCCCAGTTCTTCTGCGCCGTCATTGCCGATGGCCGAGCCGAGGCCGCTCAGAAGTTCAGCTATTCCCGTCAGCGGGTCCGCGACAACCGGGCCAAACGTCTCCCCCTTCTCGATCCGCGCGCGGGTTGTGGAGAGGATGGGATGGCTTGGGATCAGCTGATCATACTGGTTGAGGACGGCGAGGGCTTCTTTCTTCTTGCCGGCAGAGGCAAGCAGAATGGCATAGGTATCGGCAACTTTCAGCGCTCCGCGGTCCGCCTCATAGGCTTGCTTGATCCGCGTCAGGGCAATGTCCATACGCCCGGCCTGCTGGGCCATCAGGGCGGCATGGTTGTGCTTGAACACATTGAACCAGTCAGGGCCCTTCAGCGCATCAAGACCTGCAAGCGCCTTTTTCAGGTCGCCCGCTCCAAGGTCGAACCAGGCTTTGGAAACACCGACGGTGAGATCTGCAAGCGGACCGCCGCCATCGCTTTCGAGCGTCTGGGAGGCTTCGCGGAAGCTGCCGTCGCGCGCCAGATCAAGGCTTTTCAGGAGGCTTGCCATGAAGTTGCGGATCTTCAGGGCCTGCATGTCCTCGGCAAGAATGCGTGCATCCTCAAAGTCGCCACTGGCCATGCGCAGCATGAAAGCGCGTTCCACCAGGAGGCCGTTTTCCGGATCGGTGCCGAGCGCCTCTTCAAAAAAGGCGGCGGCCGAGGGAAAATCGTTCCAGCGGGCGGCAAGGCGCGCTGCCAGATAGCTGCCGGCCTGGGTGACGGGAAGATCCTGAGGGGTGCCATATTGCGGCAGTGTTGCTACCGGCTCGCCAGAAGAGGCCTGCACCTGCACCGGGACCATCAGAAGCGCCACGCCAAGCAGCAGGCGGCTGCAGCGGCCCGCGGAAATCTTGCGCTTCTGCGCCGGAGCGTCGGTCAACGTCGTCATCTTACCTCTCAGGACCGATGGTATGCGCCATCGTGATTCCATGTGAACCCACATCTTCATGATACGATGGCGGCTTTGTGGCGCCGGGGCAAGCCGGAGCCCCGCCTTTGGTGGTATCACCTGATCACATTTATCACAAAGCTTCGCGATGCCAGCCTGATGATTGTCAGACGTCTTGCCGCATTCGACCTTCGGCCAATTGCCAAGCCCTGTTCAACTGGTGCTTTGCGTTGCGGTGCAAAAAAGCCTTGTGCGCTCCGGTCCGGCATTGCAGGAATAACGGGCGCGAGGTCAGCGTTCAGCTTTCCGCCGGAGGAGGCAGCCCGGTGGCGGGACGCGTAACGGGAGATGCAGCATGACCAAGTGGGTGTATGGCTTCGGCAATGGAACTGCGGAAGGAAATGCGGGTCTGAAGACCCTGCTCGGCGGCAAGGGGGCCAATCTTGCCGAAATGAGCAATCTGGGCCTTCCCGTGCCGCCTGGCTTTACCATCACCACAGAGGTCTGCACCTGGTATTACGACAAGGGCAAGACCTATCCGGACGATCTGGCGCAGCAGGTGGAGCTGGCCCTTGCCGCAGCCGGGGAACTGACCGGCCGCCGCTTCGGCGATGCGCAGAACCCGCTGCTGGTGTCCGTCCGCTCCGGTGCAAGAGTGTCCATGCCCGGCATGATGGACACGGTGCTCAACCTCGGTCTCAACGATGTGACGGTCGAAGCCATCGGGCGGGCCGCAGGTGACCGCCGCTTTGCCTATGACAGCTACCGCCGCTTCATCCAGATGTATGGCGATGTGGTGATGGGCCTTGATCACCACGCCTTCGAGGAAATCCTTGATGAGGTGAAGGATGAGGCCGGGCACTCGCTGGATACGGATCTGTCCACCGAAGAACTGATCAGCATTGTCGAGCGCTACAAGGCGCTGGTGGAAGACGAGCTGGAGCGGCCATTCCCGCAGGATCCGATGGATCAGCTGTGGGGGGCGATCGGGGCTGTGTTCGAGTCCTGGATGACCGCCCGCGCCCAGACCTACCGCCGCCTGCATGACATTCCGGCCGACTGGGGCACGGCGGTGAATGTGCAGGCCATGGTTTTCGGCAACATGGGTGAAACCTCCGCCACGGGCGTTGCCTTCACCCGCAACCCGTCCACGGGCGAGAAGGCGCTTTATGGCGAGTTCCTCGTCAATGCGCAGGGTGAGGACGTGGTGGCCGGCATCCGCACGCCCCAGGACATCACCGAGAAGGCAAGGCTTGAGGCAGGGTCCGAACGGCCCTCCCTGGAGGTGCTGATGCCGGAGGCCTTTGCCGAATTCCAGACCATCTGCGACCGGCTGGAAGCCCATTACCGGGACATGCAGGATCTGGAATTCACCATCGAGCGCGGCAAGCTGTGGATGCTGCAGACCCGTTCGGGCAAGCGCACGGCCAAGGCGGCGCTGAAGATTGCCGTCGACATGGCGGACGAAGGGCTGCTGAGCCGCGAGGAAGCGGTGCTGCGCGTCGAGCCGCAGGCGCTGGACCAGCTGCTGCATCCGGCGATCGATCCGGCGGCAAAGCGCGACATCCTCGTTACCGGTCTTCCGGCATCCCCGGGGGCGGCCAGCGGGGCCATTGTCTTTACCTCGGAAGAGGCCGAAGAGGCCAAGGCTGCCGGCCGCAAGGTCATTCTGGTGCGCGTTGAGACCAGCCCGGAAGACATCCACGGCATGCATGCGGCGGAAGGCATTCTGACCAGCCGTGGCGGCATGACAAGCCACGCCGCGGTGGTGGCGCGCGGCATGGGCAAGCCCTGCGTCTCCGGCGCCGGTGCGCTCCGCATCGATTACCGCAATGGCACCCTCACGGCGGGCGGGCGGTCGCTTGCCAAGGGCGATGTGATCACCATCGACGGATCAACCGGCCAGGTTCTGGTGGGCGAGGTGGCGATGCTGCAGCC
Organism: Pannonibacter sp. Q-1; assembly: GCF_054073275.1. Lineage (NCBI taxonomy): Bacteria > Pseudomonadati > Pseudomonadota > Alphaproteobacteria > Hyphomicrobiales > Stappiaceae > Pannonibacter > Pannonibacter sp. Q-1. The sequence goes on along the minus strand of NZ_JBSXNB010000004.1, from coordinate 526,273 downwards.
CGCGCTGTCCGGTGATTTCGCCACGCTGATGGGCTGGGCCGACGAGGTGCGGCGCATGAAGGTGCGCACCAATGCCGAAACGCCGGCGGATGCACGGGCCGCCCGGCAGTTCGGCGCCGAAGGCATCGGCCTTTGCCGCACCGAGCACATGTTCTTCGATGGCGACCGGATCATTGCCGTGCGCGAGATGATCCTTGCCTCCACGGAGGAGGGCCGCCGCGCGGCGCTGGGCAAACTGCTGCCAATGCAGCGGGATGACTTCGTGCAGCTGTTCGAGATCATGCATGGCCTGCCGGTGACGATCCGCCTGCTGGATCCGCCGCTGCACGAGTTCCTGCCGAAGTCCGATGAAGAGATTGCAGAAGTCGCCGCTGCCATGGGCATTGACGCGGAGAAGCTGCGCGAACGGGCGCTGGACCTCGAAGAGTTCAACCCGATGCTGGGCCATCGCGGCTGCCGTCTGCTGGTCTCCTATCCGGAGATCGCTGAGATGCAGGCCCGCGCCATCTTCGAGGCAGCTGTCGAGGCAGGCAGGCAGACCGGCGCACCGGTGGTGCCGGAGATCATGGTGCCGCTCGTGGGCCTGAAGGCGGAGCTGGACCTCGTGCGCGGGCGCATCGACGCCATGGCGGAGGCCGTGGCGAAGGAAACCGGCGTTGCCGTGTCCTATCAGGTCGGCACCATGGTGGAGCTGCCGCGCGCTGCCCTGCGCGCTGGCGACATTGCCGCCACGGCGGAGTTTTTCTCCTTCGGCACCAATGACCTGACGCAAACCACCTTCGGCATTTCCCGTGATGATGCGGCGTCCTTCCTCGGCACCTATCAGCTCAAGGGCATCATCGAGCAGGATCCGTTCGTTTCCATTGACAGGGATGGTGTCGGCGAACTGATCTCCATCGCAGCCGAACGGGGCAGGGCGGTGCGGCCGGACATCAAGCTCGGCATTTGCGGCGAGCATGGCGGTGACCCGGCCTCGATTGCCTTCTGCGAAAGCGTCGGCCTCGACTATGTGTCCTGCTCGCCCTTCCGCGTGCCCATTGCCCGGCTTGCGGCGGCGCAGTCCTATCTGCGCCGGACATGAGGCATGGCGGGCAGTGAGGCCATCGCTGCGCTCAGGGCCGGGGGCAAGCTCGCCCTTGCCCGGGCGCTGACCCGGATCGAGACCGGCCACGGGCAGGCGGAGGTGGATGCCTTTCTGGATGCGGCCTGCCGGGAGGGCTCGGGCCACGTTCTAGGCCTCACCGGCCCGCCCGGTGCGGGCAAATCGACGCTCACCAACAGCCTGCTGAAGGCGCTGCGGGGCGCGGGCAAGACCACCGGTGTCATTGCCGTGGACCCTTCCTCCCGCCGCTCGGGTGGGGCGCTGCTGGGCGACCGGACACGGCTGACGGCAGACCCTGAGGATGCGGGCATCTTCATCCGCTCCATGGCGGCGCGGGACCGGCTGGGCGGGCTTTCGGATCATGCGCTGGCGGCCATTGCCGTGATGCGGGCGGCGCGTGAGGCGGTGATCGTGGAATCCGTCGGCATCGGCCAGTCGGAAGCGGATGTGGCGATCGCGGTCGATACGCTCGTTCTGTGCATCCAGCCGGGCTCCGGCGACAGCCTGCAGTTCATGAAGGCCGGCGTCATGGAACTGCCCGACATCATCGTGGTGACCAAAGCCGACATGGGCGCCTATGCGGCCCGTGCCGTGGCGGATGTGAAGGGCGCCCTGTCCCTGAGCGACCGGGAGCGCGAGGGCTGGCAGGTGCCGGTGCTGCCGGTGAGTGCGCAGGACGGCAGCGGCCTTGAGGCACTGCACGAGGCGATTGAAGCGCACCGGGTGTTTCTGGAGGCTGGCGGGCTTGCGGCGCGGCGCTTTGCCCAGCGTCAGGAGGCCTGGGTGGCGGACTATCTGAAGACCCGCTATGGTCAGGCCGGAAGCCATCTTCTCGCCCCGGCGGCGCTGATCCGCGCGGCGGGTGGCCCCTTCGTGGCCATGCGGCTGGCGGACCGCCGTCTGGTGGTCAAGGTGGTGCCGGACGAGGCTGCAACGGAGACCTGACATGACAGAGGCCGGCAGCAGCATTGGCGAAGTCTCGGAACTGACGGGATTTCCGGCCAAGACACTGCGCTATTACGAGGACATCGGGCTGGTGCGCCCGCTGCGGCAGGACAACGGCTACCGTGCCTATTCGCCGGCGGATGTGGAGCGGCTGCAGTTTCTCAAGCGGGCCCGCAGCCTCGGCTTTTCTATCGAGGATTGCCGCAGCCTGCTGGAGCTGCGCCAGAACCCGCACCGGAGCAGCGCCCGTGTGAAGGCTGTGGCCGAGGCGCATCTAGCGGACCTGGAAACCAAGATCCGTCAGCTCATGGATCTGCGTGACGATCTCACCGGCATGGTCGAGGCCTGCCGGGGGGACAGCTGCCCGGACTGCGCCATCATCGAAGGGCTGTCAGGACATTGAGCCACGCAATCTTCAACCGGCGAGACGGCTCGCGGGGCGCAGGATCATCGGATCAAGGCTGATGCTCTGGATGAGAGCGGAAACGGTTTCCACCGGGGCAGGGCGGCCGATGTAATAGCCCTGCATGCGCTCGCAGCCGGCGCTGGTGAGGAACTGCACCTGCGGCGCGGTTTCGATGCCTTCGGCCACCACGGTCATGCCAAGGGCCGCGCCCAGATCGATGATGGTGCGCACGATTGCCTGCGCCTGCGGGCTCTCATCCACCGGGGAGATGAAGTCCCGGTCGATCTTCAGGATGTCGAAGGGGAAGCGGCGCAGGTAGCTGAGGCTGGAATAGCCCGAGCCGAAGTCATCCAGCGCGATCTTGAGGCCCAGTTCCTTCAGCCGCTTCATGGCCGTCAGAACGGTGTCGTCCTTGCCGGCGAAGACGGACTCCGTTACCTCGATTTCAAGGCGCGAGGGCGCAACGTCAAAGGCGGAGAGGGTCTCGATCACCTGATCGATGAAGCGCGGATGGCGGAACTGGGTCGGTGAAATATTGACCGAAACGGTGATGTCCGGCCAGTTATGGGCATCCCGGCAGGCGCGGCGCAGCACCCAAAGCCCCAGGTCGTTGATCAGGCCCGTCTCTTCGGCAATGGGCACGAAGATGGCCGGGCTGATCGGCCCATGGTCCGGCTGGGTCCACCGCACCAGCGTTTCCACAGCGGCAACGCGGCCGGTGCGGCTGTCCAGCTGCGGCTGATAGGCGACCGAAAGCAGGTCATTGTCGATGGCACGGCGCAGGTCGCGGGCGATCTTGTCGCGGGTGTGGACATGCTCTTCCATGGCCGGATCGAAGAAGGACCAGCGGCGGCGGCCATTGGCCTTGGCATCGTAGAGTGCGATGTCCGCCTTGCGCAGCAGTTCTCCTGCGGTGGTGCCGTCCTGCGGGGCAATGGCTGCGCCCATGGACAGGCTGACGTAGAGCTCGCTACCGGCAACCCGCAGCGGGCGGCTCAGCTCGTCCTGGATGTGGCTGAGCTGATATTCGATGAGGGAGCGCGAGCGGCAGCCCGACAGGATCATGGCGAATTCATCGCCCGAGATGCGCGCCAGCATGCCCGTGGGCGGCACGATGGTGCGCAGGCGCGCCGTCACCGCCTTGATGACTTCATCGCCGGCCGCATGGCCCAGCGTGTCATTGATGTCCTTGAAGTGATCCAGATCGATGTAGATGACAGCCGTCAGCCCCTTGGCGCTGCGCTCGTCCTGATAGTCCGCCAGGGCCTCCACCAGCATGCGGCTGAAGTAGTCACGGTTCGGCAGACCGGACAGGCTGTCATGTTGAGCTGCGTAGATGGCGCGGGCCTCGCTGTTGGCGAGCTTGCGGGTCGATTGCCTTGCATAGTTCAGCAGAAGGGCGGTCATGGCGGCGATGGCCAGCACGAGCAGAACAAGCACCGGCAGGATGCGCATGAGCATCAGCGAACCGGGACGGGATGAGCGCCAGTTGAGGCGCGTCACCGGCTGGCCGGACGGATCCATGACGAGGATTGAGGCCACATCGCTGCGGCTCTGTTGGACCGGCCCTGCTTCAATCCCGGCAATACCTGCCATTCCGGAGAGGCGGCCGAGCACCGAAGGGGTCATGGCGACGAAACTCAGCAGCACGGCCGGCGCATCCCGATCTGCGCCGATGTTGTGGGTCTGCGGAGAGATTGCCGTCACACTGAAGTAATGCGGACGCCCGCCCGCCAGGACAACACCGTTTTCGAAGATGGTCCGGTGATTGGCCCGGTAGTCCGGCTGAAACCTGTAGGTGCCGGAGGGCGTCTTTTTGAAGCTTGCAATGTAGCTGGCCCTGACCCGGGTCACCGGTCCGCTAAGGGCGGTGAGCAGCGTCTCGTCAAGCCAGTTGGCTGCACCATCGTCATCATAGGCGACAATGGCTGACAGATTGCGGTCTAGAATGGCTGTCCTGGTGTGGCCGTGCATTTGAGACAGCGAAATCGCAACCCGGTGCAGCAGCCAGGCGGCTTCTTCCGAGCCGCGCTTTGCCCGGAAATAGGCATCGTCCCAGACCGCGGCGGCTTCCTGCTGGTTGCTCAGCTGGTCCAGCTGCAGCGCCAGCGATCCTTCGATCAGGTTGCGCTCGCTGTCCTCTGCGGCAGTATCGGTCAGGGCCGAAGACCAGATGAGAATTGCGAAAACAAACACGACGGCAAGCAGCATCACGCCAATCACCGGAATGATGATTGTGTTTGCTATCTTTCCTCCCTGCGTCCCTATTCCCTGATCCATGTTGACCCGTCCCCGGCTTCTGAAATTTAGTCTCCGGGAAAAGACTTAAAGAATGGCGGATGGACTTGGTTAAGGTCAGTTCATGAAGAGACAAATTGTAATGCTGCATTGAAGAATGGGCCTGTTGGAGAGGTTCCCCGGCTGTTTTGTTATACCGGCGTGAAGCAATGATTACGTAACGTCATGTTTGGCGTCTAAGCGTTTGAAGATTCAGACAGTCTCAGGCACGGCCGGGCCGCCGCAGATGCATTCGGGACCTTTTTCTGGAAGCTGGAACTGGTATTGTGCCGTTGAAACGGGAGATCGCATGGATCAGATTGCGCGAACACGCGGCGGCTGGCCGCAGCATATGGATGAAGATGCCTATGCGGCCGCAATCTTGCGCTGCGCGGACAACATCCTGCCCATGCACATGGGCGAGCGGCTGATCAACAAGATCTTCGGCAAGAGCCTGCAGTCCCATGCGGCGGGCTTGCTGGCGATCCTTCATTGCCGGGCGCAGCTTGGGGAAGGGGAGGCCGCCACGCTGTCCATCCTGCAGCAGCAGATGGGCCGCAGCCGCACGCTGGCGAGCTTCATTGGCCTGCTGAAGCTGGCCGGTTATGTGCGGGCGGTTGAGGCCTCCGGCAACCGGCGCGAAAAGCGGCTGGAGCCGACGGAGCTGATGCTGGACGGTCTCAAGACCTGGCTGTCCCATCATCTGGCCTGTGCCGAAGTGGCCGGGCTGCCGCTGCCGGGGCCGGACCTTCATCAGCGTCTGCAGACCGATCCCGTCTATGGCCTGCGCCTTGTGGCCGAGACCCATGACATGGTGCGCCTGACCCGGGAATCGCTGGCGGGGGAAGGTGCCTGGCCCTGGTTCGACCGGTTCGACTGCGGCGACCGGCTGGCGCTGATCCTGCTGAAGGCCCATTACGGCGCGCCGGAACAAGCGCCCTGGCTGCCCTTCGCCGCACGGCAGGTTGCCGCACAGCTGGGCATCTCCCATTCCCATGTGCGCAATGTCATCAACAAGGCGGAGGCAGCCGGGTGGCTGGTGCAGCGCCGCGATCAGGGGGAGCTGCAGCTCTCGCCTGCCTTCCTCACCGGCGTGCGCGATTGGTATCTGATGTTCTGGGGCTGGTTGTGCGAAGCCGCGCACCGGGCGCATGAACGTGGAGCCGGTCCAGCCTCAATGTGACAGCCCTCAGATCAGCTGCAGGCCCCGGAAGCTGATTTCCGCGCCGCGCGCCACGATGATGTGGTCATGCACCTCGATGCCCAGAGGCTTGGCGATATCGATGATCTGCTTCGTCATCTGAATATCGGCGCGCGACGGCGTCGGGTCGCCGCTCGGGTGATTGTGGACCAGAATGATGGCCGTGGCCGAAAGCTCCAGCGCCCGGCGGATCACCTCGCGCGGATAGACCGGCGTATGGTCCACCGTGCCGCGCTGCTGCACCTCGTCGGCGATGAGGCCGTTCTTCTTGTCGAGGAACAGGATGCGGAACTCTTCCCGGTCCGCATGGCCGCTGGCGGCGCGTACATAGGTAACGACCTTGGACCAGGAGGACAGCGGTTCGCGGTCGACGATCTCGCCTCTTGCATAGCGGGTGGCACAGGCCTGCAGCAGTTTCAGCGCATCGGCCACCTTCTCCCCGGCGCCCTTGACCTCCTGAATGCGGGCCGGTGAGGCAGCCAGCACATTGGTGAAGGAGCCGAAACGCTGCAGCAGGGCTTTCGCCAGCGGCTTGGTGTCGCCGCGCGGAATGGCGAGAAACAGGCACAGTTCCAGCAGCTCGTAATCGGCAAAGCCATCCGCTCCGTGCTGGCGGAACCGGTCGCGCAGCCGCTCCCGGTGGCCGGTATAATGCGGTGCGGGCGCGCGCTCCGAAAAGCCGCCCTGCGCCTCGTCCGTCTTGTCGCCCGTGTCGTCCTTCGGCATGCCGCGTTCCGTGGTCAGAAGAGCTGAAGAGGGGTATGCGGGAGGTGTGGCTGCTCCGGTCAGTCTATCCTGCTCAGGCGGCCTTGTCGAAGCCGGGCCGGTGCAGGCCCCTGGGCGAGAGCGTGAAGATCTCGCAGCCCGTGTCGGTGATGCCGATTGCATGCTCGAACTGGGCCGAGAGCGAGCGGTCGCGGGTGACGGCGGTCCAGCCGTCGCTCAGCACCTTCACCTGCGGTTTGCCGAGGTTCACCATCGGCTCGATGGTGAAGATCATGCCCGGCTTCAGCTCGATGCCTTCACCCTTGCGGCCATAGTGCAGGATGTTGGGCGTGTCGTGGAACAGGCGGCCGACGCCATGGCCGCAGAAATCGCGCACCACGGAGCAGCGCTCCTTTTCCACGAAGGTCTGGATGGCATAGCCGATATCGCCCGTGGTGTTGCCGGGGCGGGCAGCCTCGATGCCCAGCAGCAGCGACTCGTAGGTCACTTCGATCAGCCGTTCGGCCGAGCGCTTCAGCTCGCCCACCGGATACATGCGGCTGCTGTCGCCATACCAGCCATCGACGACGAAGGTCACGTCGATGTTGACGATATCGCCCTCGCGCAGCGGCTTGTCATTGGGGATGCCGTGGCAGACCACATGGTTGATCGAGGTGCAACTCGCCTTGGTGTAGCCCCGGTAATAGAGCGTTGCGGGCAGCACGCCCTTGTCGCGGCCGAAGCGGTAGACGAAGTCATCCAGCTCCTGCGTGGTCACGCCGGGCTTCACCAGATCCGCAAGGCCGTCGAGGCATTCGGCCGTCACCTGGCCGGCCTTGTGCATGGCCTTAAAATCTTCCGGCGTATAGAGCCGCACCTGGCCGGTGTTCTTGAGCGGGGCGGTGGCTGCGTCGATATAGGTGACCATAGGTTCCGTTCTGATCCGATTCGTCTCCGCCCTGTGCCGCAGGTCAAGGACCCGCTGCGCATGGGACTTGGAGGACTTGGCGCGCAAGGCCGTGGTGCTCTGGCGCGGGGCACCAGACCGGGGCGGCATGCTGCCTGTTGTCATGGGGCTCGCCTGTCTGTTCTGTCGCCTAATATGAGCGGCCCCGGCTTGCAAGGAAAGATGTGTCAGCCCCCGCAGAAGAATTTTCCTGCCGCAGGCTGGGGGAGGCGGGGGAAAAGGGGAGTGGCAGGCCGTTACCGGGCCGGCTGCTGGCCGGCAACGGCCTGCCGCCGGCCCGGCAAGGGCCTGCCCGTCCGCACCAATTTGCACTTGCAGACGGACGCCTCTGCCGCTACCTCATACCCGCGCCGGAGACAGCCTCCCCGGCCACCGGCCAATGCCCTTTTATCGGGGCCTGACGCCGACCGGACAGGACCCGCCAAAGGGCGCGCCTTTGCTCCGGCCCAGACATGCGGACGTGGTGAAACTGGTAGCCACAGCGGACTTAAAATCCGCCGCCCTCAAACGGCTTACGGGTTCGAGTCCCGTCGTCCGCACCAGGCTGCATCAGCCCCCATAACTTCCAAATCGTCCCCCAGTACTCCACCCCGATCCGTTTGCCTGCCCGGCGGGCCGCTGACTGGGGCTGACTGCATATCTGCTGCAAAGGGACCTGAAACCGTGGATGCCGGTTAAGGCGCTGCGGTGCTTGGGCCTTTGGGGGCTGGAAGGTGCGGGCCGTCCGGAGCCTTGGCCTGAACGCCCCTTGACAAACTTTCATGCAGCCGTTTTGGTAAGATGTCAGACCAATTTTGATCTATGGAACGGGGGCGGCATGAGGGGTAGCGGGGAGAGCAGCAGACCGGTGATCGCGCCGCTGGCGCCCATGGACCGGGTGCGCCAGGTGACGGAAGCGCTGGCAGCTTATGTCTCGCAGGCCGGACTGAAGGCCGGTGACCGGCTGCCGGCCGAGCGGGAGCTGATGGATGCGCTGGCGGTCGGCCGCTCGACCATCCGCGAGGTCATCCGTCACTTTCAGGCGCTCGGCGTGCTGGAAACCCGCAAGGGCAGCGGCACTTATCTGATCAAGCCGGTGACTTCCGCCACGATCCATATGCCGCTGTCGCTGGACACGGCGAACCTGCGCGATGTGCTGCTGAAGACGCTGGAGGTCCGGCGCGGCCTCGAAGTGGAAGCCAGCATTGTCGCGGCGCGGCAGCGGACCAGCGAAGACCTTACCATTATCGAGCTGAAGCTCATGGAGATGGAACGGGTGCATCTCGAGCAGGGCACCTCCGGTCCGGAGGACCTGGCCTTTCACCTGTCCATCTACGATGCCACGCACAATCCGCTGTTCCGGCAGCTTCTGGAGCAGATGCGCGAGGCTTTCGAGCGCTTCTGGGAGCGGCCTTTCAACCGGGCGGATTTTGCCCGCCGCTCCTTTCCCTATCACCGCACCCTGTTCAACGCCATTGCCGCACAGGACACGGAAGCGGCGCGGCGCGAAACCTTGAAAATTCTCGATGTGGTCGAGGAAGATATTAAGGAAATGTCCAAATGAATGACGGTTCCAGCCCGTTGGATCCCTTTTCCCTGATCGCGGCTCACGATGAGGCCCATGCTTATGGTGCCGTGGTGCCGCCCATCGTGCAGACGTCGCTTTTTACATTCTCAAGCTATGAGGAAATGCTGGAGACCTACCGCGGCGAGAAAGTCCGCCCGGTTTATTCGCGCGGCCTCAACCCCACCGTCCGCCACTTCGAGGAAATGCTGGCAAAGCTTGAGGGCGGCGAGGATGCACTCGGGTTCGCGAGCGGCATGGCCGCCATTGCCTCTTCCATCCTGACTTTCGTTGAGCCGGGAGACCGGATCGTCGCCGTGCGGCATGTCTATCCCGATGCCTTCCGCCTGTTCGGCACGATCCTGAAGCGCATGCGTGTCGAGGTGACCTATGTGGACGGCCACGATGAGGATGCGGTCGCCAGGGCTCTTCCCGGTGCCAGGATCCTTTATCTCGAAAGCCCGGTGAGCTGGGTCATGGAAGCCCATGATGTCGGGGCGCTGGCGGCACTGGCGCGCAAGGAAGGCGTCATCTCGATCATCGACAACAGCTGGGCGACACCGGTCTTTCAGCGCCCCCTGGCGCTGGGCACCGATCTGGTGCTGCATTCGGCCTCCAAATATCTGGGCGGGCACAGCGACGTTGTGGCCGGGGTTGTTGCAGGCTCGGCAGAGCTGATCGGCCGCATCCGCAGCGAAGCTCTGCCTTATCTCGGCGGCAAGCTGTCGCCCTTCGATGCCTGGCTGCTCATCCGCGGCCTGCGCACGCTTCCGGTCCGCATGAAGGCGCATGAAGCTTCGGCGCTGGAAATCGCGCGGCGTCTGCAAGCCCATGAAAAGGTCGGCGAGGTGTTCCATCCCGCGCTTGCGAACCGGCTGCCGCCGGGCCTTGAGGGAACCTCCGGACTGTTCTCCTTCACTTTGCGCGAGGGCACGGACATCGCCGGTTTCTGCAATCACCTGAAGCTGTTTCAGCTCGGGGTCAGCTGGGGCGGCCACGAAAGCCTGATCGTCCCCGGCGAGGTCGTCCTGCAGCAGAAGGCGCAGCCCAATTCGGCACAGGCCTTCGGCATCGACCCCCGATCCGTGCGCATCCATGTGGGCCTGGAGGGAACCACGGCCCTGTGGCGCGATCTGGAGGCTGCGTTCGCTGCCTCCCAAAACCAATAAAAAATCAATGTCTTCAAAAAGAGGGGAAGTACAATGATGAAAAGAATGCTGACAGCGGGCCTGCTGGCCTCGATGATGTCCGGTACGGCACTGGCCGATACGACGCTGAAGCTGGTTGAAGTCATTACCAGCCCGGCCCGGACGGAGACGTTGAAATCCATCGTCGCGCAATTCGAGGAAGCAAATCCGGGAACAAAGGTCGAGATCATCTCCCTGCCGTGGGGCGAGGCGTTCCAGAAGTTCGCCACAATGGTTTCCGCCGGCGAGATTCCCGATGTGATGGAAATGCCGGACACCTGGCTCTCGCTCTATGCCAACAACGGCATGCTGGAGAGCCTGGAGCCCTATCTGAGCGACTGGGAAGTCACCGCAGATCTGTCCGACCGCGCTCTGGAGCTTGGCCGCGACATCGACAACACGGCCTATATGCTGCCCTATGGCTTCTATCTGCGGGCCATGTTCTACAACAAGAAGCTGCTGGCCGAAGCCGGCGTTTCCGAACCACCCGTGACCATGGACGAGTTTGCCGAAGCCGCCCGCAAGGTCTCCGCCCTGCCGGGCAAATACGGCTACTGCCTGCGCGGCGGTCCGGGTGGCCTGAACGGCTGGGTGATGTTCGGCGCGACAATGGCCGGGTCCAATACCTTCTTCAATGAAGACGGCACGTCGACATTCGACAGCGAGGGCTGGCAGAAGGGCATCAGCTGGCTGATCGACCTCTACAAGAATGGCTATGCGCCGAAGGATTCCATCAACTGGGGCTTCAACGAGATCGTCGCCGGCTTCTACAGCGGCACCTGCGCGTTCCTGGACCAGGACCCCGATGCGCTGATTGCCATTGCCGAGCGCATGAAGGCCGAGGATTTCGGCGTCACGACCATGCCGAAGGGACCCTCGGGCAAGACCTTCCCGACCATCGGCTATGCCGGCTGGTCGATGATGGCCAAGAGCCAGAACAAGGATCTCGCGTGGAAGCTGATCGCGACGCTTGAAGGACCGGAAGGCAACCTGACCTGGAACAAGCGCACCGGGGCGCTGCCTGCCCTGAAATCTGCGTCCGATGATCCGTTCTATGCCAGCGAGCAGTTCAAGGGCTGGTTCAAGGTTCTGGAGGATCCGGACGCGATCCCGACCACCATGCCGACCTATCTGGAAGAATTCGCCTATTTCAAGGATTCCCTGGCGATCCAGACATCGCAGGAAGCCTTGCTCGGCGACATCACGCCGGAAGAGCTGGCCGCCAAGTGGGCCGACTACATGACCAAGGCGCAGCAGAAATTTCTCGCCAAGAAATAACTGCCCTTTCCCGTGCAGCCTTACCCTGGCGGCGTTCTGCGCCGCCAGGGCCTCACGCCATCCCGACGCGAGAGAAGCGCAGAACGATGACACGCCTTGTTCAGTCCCGGGGCAGGCCGCCCTTGCTGCGGCGCATTGCCCTTGATGCGGAACCCTATCTCTACAGCGCCCCGGCGCTGTTCCTGATCGCCGCGGTCATGCTGGTGCCGCTGGTTCTCGGCATCTCCTATGCCTTCCGTGATATTCAGCTGCTCAACCCCTTTTCCGGCGGCTTCGTCGGGCTGGAGCATTTCCAGACTCTCGCCCGCGACAGGGCCTTCTACCGGGCGCTTTCGAACACGCTGTGGTGGACCGGTGCTTCCGTCTTTTTGCAGTTCGGCCTCGGGCTGATCCTGGCATTGCTGCTCAACAAGCCTTTCCGCGGGCGCGGTCTCGTGCAGGCGCTCGTCTTTCTGCCCTGGGCGGTGCCGACATTCCTTGCCGGCCTGAACTGGGCCTGGCTGTTCAACCCGGTCATAGGCCCTTTGCCGCACTGGCTTTTCGCCCTCGGCCTGCGCAGTGAGGCGAACAATATCCTGTCCGATCCGCACCTGGCCATGTGGGGGCCGATCACCGCCAATGTCTGGTGGGGCATTCCGTTCTTTGCCATCACCCTGCTTGCCGCGCTTCAGTCCATTCCGCGTGATCTCTATGAGGCTGCGGCCATCGACGGCGCCGGTCCCATCAAGCGGTTCCTCTCCATCACACTGCCTTTCCTTGCCCCGACCATCGCCATTACCGTGCTGCTGCGCACTGTATGGATCGCCAATTTTGCTGATCTGATCGTGGTGATGACCAATGGCGGGCCGGCGGACCGGACCCAGATCGTCGCCAGCTATATTTTCACCCAGGCCTTCAAGCGCCTTGATTTTGGCTATGCCTCGGCCATCGCGCTGGTGCTGCTGATCCTGTTGCTGGTCTATTCGATGCTGATCGTCTTCCTCCGCCAGACGCTTCTGAAGGAGGATTGAAACATGCATGTCCGCAAATTCTCTCTCGTCGCGGCCCATCGCCTGGCAATTCTCTGCTACGTGGTCTTCGCCCTGTTTCCGCTGTACTGGCTGCTCAAGGTCGCCGTTACACCCAACGATCTGCTCTACAGCGAAGGGGTGCGGATGTGGCCGTCGAGGACGACCTACGAGCATTTCGACTTCGTGCTCCGGCACAGCGCCTTCCCGACCTTCTTCCGCAACTCGGTGATTGTCGCCGGTTCGACCGCGCTGGTGGTAACGCTGATCGCCTCGCTGTCCGGCTATGCCCTGTCGCGGTTTTCGTTCCGGGCGAAATACTGGCTGATCGCCCTGATGCTGATCACCCAGATGTTTCCGCTGGTGATGCTGGTCGCCCCGATCTTCAAGATCCTCTCGCCGCTCGGCCTGACCAACAGCCTGACCGGGCTGGTGATCGTTTACTCCGCCTTCAACGTGCCCTTCGCGACCTTCCTGATGCAGTCGTTCTTCGATGGTATTCCGAAGGATCTGGAGGAGGCGGCGATGATCGACGGCGCGACCCAGTTCAAGGCGTTCCGCCAGATCATCCTGCCGCTCACCCTGCCGGGGATCGCGGCGACCCTTGGCTTCGTCTTCACTGCGGCCTGGAGTGAACTCCTGTTCGCCCTGATGCTGATCTCCGGCACGGACGCAGCGACATTCCCGGTCGGACTGCTGACCTTCGTTTCCAAATTCTCCGTTGATTTCGGACAGATGATGGCTGCTGGCGTGCTTGCGCTGATCCCGGCCTGCCTCTTCTTCCTGATGATCCAGCGCTATCTCGTGCAGGGTCTGACGGCCGGCGCGGTCAAAGGCTGAAAGGTTTTCTCATGGCCTCAATCAAAATTCAGGACGTCCGGAAAAACTACGGCGTGGTCGAGGTTCTGCACGGTGTTGATCTCGACATCCAGGACGGTGAATTCATCGTTCTCGTCGGTCCGTCCGGCTGCGGCAAGTCCACGCTTCTGCGCATGATTGCCGGGCTGGAGGACGTCAGTTCGGGCGGCATTCATATCGCCGGAAAGCGGGTCAACGATCTGCCGCCGAAGGACCGGGACATCGCCATGGTGTTCCAGTCCTATGCGCTTTACCCGCATATGACCGTCGCCGGAAACATGAGCTACAGCCTGCGCCTGCGCAAAACGCCGAAGGAACTGATCGCTGAAATGATCGGGGAGGCTGCCGGCAAACTTGGCCTCGAGCCTCTGATGGAACGGCGGCCGAAGGCTCTTTCCGGTGGCCAGCGCCAGCGGGTTGCCATGGGCCGGGCCATTGTCCGCAAGCCGAAAGCCTTTCTGTTCGATGAACCCTTGTCCAATCTGGATGCCCGCCTGCGCGAACAGATGCGCGCCGAAATCAAGAAAATGCACGCGGGCCTGGGCGCCACCTCGATCTATGTCACCCACGACCAGATCGAGGCCATGACCCTGGCCGACCGGATCGTTGCCATGCATGGCGGCGTTGTGCAGCAGGTCGGGACACCGCTCGATCTTTATGACCGGCCGGCCAACCTCTTCGTCGCCGGCTTCATCGGGTCGCCGGGCATGAATTTTCTCGAAGGCCGGTACCATACCGGCAGTGGCGGTGCGGAGTTCCGCCTTGCCGATGGAACAGCCATTCCCCTGTCCCCGCGCGGCGGTCTGGCGGATGGCGCCCCGGCGACGCTTGGCATCCGGCCCGAGCATGTCAGCCTCTCTGACGAGGGGCGCTGGGAGGCCGGTGTCGATCTGGTGGAACCCACGGGCTTCGGCATCATCCTGCATCTGGCCTTGCATGGCCAGGCGTTCAAGGCCTTCACCCTGGACCGCTCCGTCCTCACACCTGCAGCAGGCTTGCGGGTCAGCTTTCCGGCCGAACATCTGCATCTGTTCGACGAAGACGGCAACCGCGTCTGAAGGCGCCATGGCGTCATCAGGCTGTTGCCGTCTGCCGCCAGCGCCGCCACGGACTGCGCTGCAGAGAGGTTGGTGTCCGGGCGGGCTGAAGGAAAGGGCTTCGTGCTCCTTTACGCCATCACCCGAAAATCGCCGCCAGGATCTGCGCCTCGATCCGGGCGGCTTCGGTGCCGGCCTTGGGGCGCGGGTGGGGGAGGGGGACGGGGAATTCGGCCTTGATGCGGCCTTCGTCGAGCACGATCACCCGGTCGGCGAGGGCCACGGCTTCGGCCACGTCATGGGTGACGAGGATGGCGGTGAAGCCGGTCTGCTGTTTCACCTTGAGGATCAGCTCCTGCATCACCAGCCGCGTCAGCGCGTCGAGGGCGCCCAGGGGCTCGTCGAAGGCGAGCAGGCGCGGGTGGCTGACGAGGGCACGGGCCAGGGCTGCACGCTGCTTCTGGCCGCCGGACAGGGTGGAAGGCCAGACATGGGCCTTGTCCGAAAGCTGCACGGCCTCCAGTGCTTCGGCCACGGGATGGGGCAGGGCGGCGGTGCGCGTTGCGGCTGCGCCTGTTGCGGCGGACCGGCCGGTGCTTCCGATCTCGAGGCCGTGCCTGAGGCCGATGGCAACGTTTCCGGCCACCTTCTCCCAAGGCAGGAGGCGCGGCTCCTGGAACATGAGGCGGATGTCGTCCGAGCCCTTCTGCGGGGCCTTGCCGTCAATGGCAATGTTGCCGCTGGTGGCGGTGTCGAGGCCGGTCAGAAGCCGCAGCAGGGTGCTCTTGCCGCAGCCGCTCTTGCCGACGATGGCGAGGAATTCGCCGGGGGCAACGTCCAGATCCAGCCTGTCGAGCACCGTCAGCCCGCCGAAGAGTTTGGAGATACCGCGCACGCGGATGGCGGCGCCGCCTGCGGGCCGGCTTTCGTCCTGTCTCTCTGTGCCGTTCCCGGTCTTGTGGTTCAGTTGCGCGCGGTCTTCATCCTGCGCCTTGTGGCCGGACAGATGCAGGTAGCCTTCGGGAAGGGCTGCAGCGGCGAGTGCGGCTGCCGGGTGGCCGTCGAGGAAGGCCGGGAAATGTCCATCAGGATGCGGCATAGGCGGGGCTCCAGGCAAGGGCGCGGCGTTCCAGCGCACGGGTGATGACATCGGCAAGCTTGCCGAGCAGGGCATAGAGGATGATCGACAGAACCACGGTTTCGAGGATCATGAATTCGCGCGCCTTCATCGCCATGTAGCCAAGGCCGGATGAGGCGGAGAGCGTTTCGGCGACGATCAGCGTCAGCCACATGATGCCGAGCGCATAGCGCAGGCCGACGAAGACGGAAGGCAATGCGCCGGGCAGTAGGATCTTGCGGAACAGCTCCGTGCGCTTCATGCCATAGGCACTGCCCATCTCGATAAGCTGCGGGTCGACGTTGCGGATGCCGTGCAGCGTGTTGAGATAGATCGGGAAGAACACACCGATGGCGACGAGGAACAGCTTCGCCCCTTCGCCAATGCCGAACCAGACGATGACCAGCGGCAGCAGGGCGAGATTGGGGATGTTGCGGATCATCTGCAAGGTGGTGTCCGTCGCCTCGCGGAACAGCGGGCTCACCCCGTTGGCAAGGCCGAGCAGGAAGCCGATGCTGCCGCCGATGGCAAGGCCGGACAGGGCGCGCAGGGCCGAAACGCCGAGATGGGTGAAGAGTTCGCCGCTGATGAGAGTTTCCCAGGCCGAGACGGCAACGGCGCTGGGGCGCGGCATCAAGGTGTCCGGCAGCAGCCCGGCGGCGGCAGCTGCCTCCCACAGAAGCAGCACGCCCATGGGGAAGATATAGGGCACAAGGGCGGCCAGCGGGCGCTTCAGGGACTTGAGGCTTTGCCGCAAGGCGCCGGGCCGCAGCTGCGGGCGGGAGGGCAGATCTCCGGCGTAGATGAGATCACTGGTGCTCATGAGACGATGTCCTTTTCTCTGTCCGGCGGTTGCTTCACTCACGTCTGAGGGGCTTCGGGCGTGTGGTCCTGGTCTCTCTCTCTGACACTTGAGGAAGGAGCGGGGCGCGGCGGTGGGGCGGGAGGAGAACCGTCCCGCCGCGCCCCGGATCCGGCTCAGATGAACCGGTGCGGCCAATGGGCCTCAGTGTCAGCTTGCGCTGGCCACCTTCGGGCGGAATTCCGGCCGGGCCGTCTCCGTGCCGCCGCGCTGCGGGCTGATGTTTTCAAAGCGCGCGGCGTGCTGCTGCGGCTTGGCCGTGCCCTTGAGGACGGGGAAGAGCAGCTCGGCCACCCGG
This sequence comes from Pannonibacter sp. Q-1, assembly GCF_054073275.1. Lineage (NCBI taxonomy): Bacteria > Pseudomonadati > Pseudomonadota > Alphaproteobacteria > Hyphomicrobiales > Stappiaceae > Pannonibacter > Pannonibacter sp. Q-1. The sequence goes on along the minus strand of NZ_JBSXNB010000004.1, from coordinate 509,483 downwards.
TAGGCCTCTTCCAGATGCGGATAGCCGGAGCCGACGATCGTATCGATGCCAAGCGCCTGATATTCGCGGATGCGCTCCGCCACCGTTTCCGGCGAGCCGACAAGGGCAGTGCCTGCACCGCCGCGCACAAGGCCGACACCGGCCCACAGGTTGGGCGAGACTTCCAGCCGGTCCCGCCGCCCGCCATGCAGGGCGGTCATGCGCTGCTGGCCGACACTGTCCGACTGGCTGTTCAGCCAGGCCTGCGCCTTGGCAATGTCCTCGTCCGTCAGCTTCGAGATCAGCCGGTCTGCGGCTGCCCATGCTTCCTCGTCGGTTTCCCGCACGATGAAATGCAGGCGGATGCCGAAGGAGACTTCGCGGCCCTTGCGGGCGGCGGCTTCCCGCACCCGGTCCAGCTTTTCGGCCACCTGAGCGGGCGGCTCGCCCCAGGTCAGGTACTTGTCCACCCGGCCGGACGCGAATTCGATGGCGGCATCCGAGGACCCGCCGAAATAGAGCGGCGGGCGCGGGCTCTGCACCGGGCGGAAGGGCAGGCGGGCGTTGAGCGCGCGCACATGCTTGCCATCCAGATGCGCTTCGCCCTTGGCCAGAAGATCCTCCCAGACTGTGAAGAACTCTTCGGCAAAGTCATAGCGCTCGTCATGGGCCTGGAAGATGCCGTCACCGGCCAGTTCCGCCGGGTTGCCGCCAACCACGATGTTCAGCAGCAGGCGTCCGTTCGACACCCGGTCGAGCGCCGTGGACAGGCGCGCATAATAGGCCGGCGACGCGGTGCCGGGGCGGATGGCGACGAGGAAGCGCAGCCTTTCCGTATGGGCGGCGAGATCGGCAGCCGTGATGAAACTTTCCTCGCAGAAGATGCCAGTGGGCAGCAGCACACCGTCGTAGCCCAGCGTATCGGCTGCCTGCGCCACCTGCCGCAGATACTGCGGCTCCGGCGGGCGGTGGCCTTCGGACGAGCCGAGATAGGGCCCGTCGCCGGAGGTGGGAATGAACCAGAGGAAGTCGAGTTTGTCCTGTGACATGGGTCAGGCTCCTGAAAGCGTGTTGCGCCGGATCAGGCGGATTTCGGCGTCCAGACGGCCGAACGGATGTCGAGCTTGCGCGGGATGATGCCGAGGGCGTGGAAGTCGTCGGCGAGCGCCTGCTCGTAGACGATGTGCTTTTCCTCGACGAAGCCGATGGCGCCGTAGTTCTGGCCCTTGCGGGTGGCCACCGTGGTCAGCACGTCTTCCGGCAGGCCCGTGGCGGCGGCAAAGGCCTTGACGGTGCCGGGCAGGTCGTTCTGGGCCGCCTCGCCAACTTCGCGCAGGGCGAGGATCAGTTCAGCCAGCAGCTCGCCGTTCTGTTCGGCGAACTTGCCGTTGGCGGAGAGGAAGCCATAGGCCGGGACAACCCCGTCGGCGGTGGCCAGAACCTGCGTCTCCGGCGATTTTTCGGCGCTGGCGGTGTAGGGGTCCCAGATCGACCAGGCGTCGATGGAGCCATTGGCGAAGGCGGGGGCAGCGTCCGGCGGGGAAAGGTCCACCTGCTCCACGTCGTCCAGCGAAAGGCCGGCGGTGCGCAGCAGCTGCAGGGCGACGTTATGAGCGCTGGAGCCGCGCTTGAAGGCGAGCTTGCGCCCCTTCAGATCTTTGAGCGAAGTGATGCCGGAGTTCTTGCGCACCAGAATGGCCGAGCCGGTGTCCGATCCGGTATAGGCGCCGGCGAAGACCAGATTGCCACGGGCCGCATGGGCAAACAGCGGCGGCACATCGCCTGTGGTGCCGAAGTCCAATGCGCCCGCGCTCAGCGCTTCCAGCAGCGGCGGGCCGGAGGTGAATTCCGCCCAGGAGACGGTTATGCCGCGTGGGGCAAGGCGCTCTTCCAGCAACCCGCGCCCCTTGAGCAGCGCCACGACGCCGCCCTTCTGCCAGCCGATGCGCACTTCCTTGACGGTCTGTGCGCGGACATTGAACGAGGGGCCGAAAAGGCCGAGGGCGGAGGCGCCGAAGCCGAGAAGCAGGGCGTTGCGGCGGTCGAATGTCAAGGTCATGGATTTCGCTCCATTTCATCTGGGAAAGACCGGAGAACCGCTCCGGCGGGCGGATCGGGCGGGGCCTAGTGGCCCACGGCGGCGGCGTTGAGCTGCGGGCGGCCAAGGAAGGGGGCAAGCTCCCCGGCGGCCTGGTCAAGACGGGCAAGCACCGCCTCGTTGACAAGGCGCCCGTCGAGATAGTCCCGTTCGCTGGCATAGACGCCGGTGCCCAGCGTCTGCGCGCTGAAGAAGGAGAACAGCGGGCGCAGCTGATGCTCGATGGCCAGCGCATGCCTGTCACCGCCGCCGGTGGCGGTCAGCAGCACCGGCTTTCCGGCGAAGAAGTCCACCGGCAGCAGGTCGATGAGGTGCTTGAAGAGGCCCGGATAGCTGCCCTTGTAGACCGGCACGGCGATGATCACCGCCTCTGCGGCCTTCAGGCTGGCAAGAGCCGTCTGGGCATCGGGGCCAAGATCCTCGGCACGCTGGGCGTTGCCGAGAAAGGGCTGGAAGTCCGAGATGTCATATACCCGGGTGGTGCGGCCGAAACGTTCGGCGGCAAGGCGGGCGGCGGTGGCGGCGAGGACCCGGGTTTTGGACCCGGATCCCGAACTGCCGGAGAGGCTGACGATGGACGGCTGTGTCATGAGGCATGTCCGTTATTGGTCTATAATGTAGATAGACTAAGTAACTTTCATGCCTCCGGTCCATTCCATAGTCAGAGCCGCAAAGAGAAGAACTCCGTTCTCCCTCACACCGGCGGCAGCAGAAGCTTTCCCCTTGCCGGTGCCGCTGCCGTCTGGCCGCTTGCCAGCGGCTGGCTGAGGCGCCGGGCCAGAAGGGCCGCCTGTTCGCGGATCTCCGGAAACGCCGTGATCTCCCAGAAGGCGGCGCGTGTCACTGGACCGATGCCGAACAGGCGGGGATGCGGCTGGCCGCTGGCGGTGAGCAGGCGGGACTCGCTGTCGAAATCAAGGCCGAGGCCAAGCGGATCGATGCGGCCTGTCCCATTCTCCAGGATGTCCTGCAACAGCGGCGTGGAAGGTGTTTCCGGCGAGCGGCGGATGCCCCGGCAATCGAGGGCTGCGGCGGCCGTCAGGATTTGCGGCTCCCGCACCAAGCCGCTGCGCGGCTGATAGGACACCTCGACCGTGCCGTCTGCGGCTCTTTGGGCCGAGAGATAACGGCCCTTGACCACCTTCAGCTGGCCACTGGCAAGGGCCTGCGCAATCCTTGCGGCAGACTGGGGCGGCATGCGGTGGCGGTGCACCTCCCAAAAGGACGCCAGATGGCGCAGGAAGATCTTGCGGTTCTCCGCCGTCAGATGATGCCAGAGCGTGCGGATATGCGGCCGGATGCCGTCCAGCACCTCGCGCCAGTCGCCGCCCCGCGCCTGATGCTCAGCGGCAAACTTGCGCAGCCAGCGGGTGAGAAACTGCGTGCTTGTGCCAAGCGGAATATCGGCCGCCGACAGCCGCAGCGGATGGGCGCTGCTGTGGGCCTGCGGCAGAAGGCCGTGGCGGGACAGGGCGGTCATTGGCCCCGTGTGACCCCGGTCGAGCAGGGAAAGTGCCCAGTCCACCATGGTCAGCCCGCTGCCGATGAAGATCACCGGGGCATCGGGGGCAATATCCGGCAGAGCATGCCAGGGGTTGGACAGGGCAGAGCCCGCCGGTGCCCCTGAGGGATGGCCGGTGGCCAGCACGGCGGCATGGGCCATGACGGTGGAGCCATCGTCGAGGGTCAGGGCAACGCTGCGGGCCAGGGTTTCGATGGCGGTGCAGGAGGCCGCATGCAGGCGGATGCTGCCCCGCTCCAGTCCGGGGCGCAGCTGCGCCTCCAGATAGTCGCCGTAGATGGCGCGGGTGACGAAGCAGGCCGGCGTTGCATCCCCGGGCCGGGTGGCCAGCCATTCACCGAAATGATCCGGCGCGTCGGCATAGGCGCTCATGTTGCGCACGCGGGTGTTGAGAAGATGGCCCCGGTCAACGGGCGCATAGGCGATGCCGCGGGCGATGCGGTCTGCCTGTTCGATCAGCGAGATGCGGATGCGGCCCGCGGTCAGTCTGTCCAGATTGGCTGCCAGCAGCGTTCCACTGGCACCTGCCCCGATGATGGCGATGTGATGCGTCATGCTGCGTTCTCCCGGTTTCTGGCGGCCGGGGCGCGGCATGTGCCTCGCATCAGGACACGTGGAGGGCTGCGATCTTCTCGCTCTCCTCGGCCTCGGCCATCTGTCGCATGGATGCGATGGATCTGGTGTCCAGAACCGAGGCGATTGCCTCGCGGACATCCAGCATGGTCAGCCGCACGGAACAGGCGTTCTCGTCCGGGCAGTCGTGACAGCGGTGATAGGCGGTGCGGCTGGCGCAGTGGATGGGGGCGAGCGGTCCGTCGAGGACGCGCAGCACATGCCCCACCATGATGTCTTCCGCCGGGCGTGTCAGGCAGTAGCCGCCGCCGCGCCCCTTGCGGGCATGGACGAAGCCTGCATGGCGCAGGTCCGCCAGAATGGCATCGAGAAACTTCTTGGAAATCGAATTGGCGTCGGCAATTTCCGACGACTGGACAACCTGTCCCTCGGGCAGGCCTGCCAGATGGCACATGGCCTTCAACCCGTATTTGCCTTTCATGGACAGCATGGAAACCGGACTCCGCAGGACAATGGACCCTATTCATCCATTTTATTGATCGTCCATATAGACCGGTTTGTTCTTTCTGGCCAGAACCAAAGGCTTTCCGCCACGGCGGAAGGCTGCGCGGCCGGGGAACCGGCGGCGCGGGGAGGAATAGCACTACCCGGTGAGGTTCAGTACCGGGGGCCATGGGCGGAACCAGCGGCAAAACCGGCCAGCGCCAGTGTGCGCGGCAGGTTGCCATCTGTCCGGGTGGCGGCTGCCTGCGCGGGAACGCTGGCTGGGGCTGTCTGCACCCCGCTGCTGCTGCCCGCCATGGCCCCGCGCGGGGAGGCAAGCACGGCAACGACAAGTGCATAGGCCGCAACGAAGGCAATCCAGGCGGCGAGGCGCATGATGTCCTTGCGCGCCGTGGTGTTGCTGGCCGGGCTGGTGGCCGTGATGCGTGGTCCGGTCATGTTCCGTGCCTCCTCTGGTTGGATGTGACGGTGTGTCCGTCATCTGTGCGGCGGCGCAGGCTCGCGCTGCGGCCGGCGGGATAGCGTGAGATCAGCGACAGGTCGGTCAGCAGCGTCTTGCCAACCGGCCAGGGGCCGAAGCCGGCGTCAGGATTGATGTGACCCGAAGGCCCAAGGTCAATCAGCCGTGCACCCCAGTCATCGGCAAGCCGGCCGGCCCGGTCGAAGGTCATCCAGGGATCGTTGCGGCTTGCCACAACGGCGGCATTGAACTCGAACCGCTCGCGCGGCAGCGGGCCGAAGTGACCGAGGCGCTGGGCGCCGATGCCGCGTTCCACATCAGCAGGGGCGACCAGCAGCGCGGTGCCGATTTCCACCGAAGGCCAGCGTGCCGCCACCCGGGCAATGGCCGTGGCACCAAGGCTGTGCGCCACGATGTTTGCGCCGGGATGCTCGCGCAGATGCCGCACGATGGTCACGTCCCATTGATAGGGATCAGCCGCGCTCCAGTCGTCCTGGCCCACCCAGATGGCCGACGGATCCGTCTTCAGCCACCAGGTCTGCCAGTGATTGCTGCAGGAGCCGCCAAGGCCCGGAATGATCAGGGTGACAGTCATTGCCATCTCCATATGGCTGCTGTTGACACTGTGTTGATCATCTACTGGTTCGCTGTACTTTTGAATTCCAAAGGCAGGGCTCCGAAGAGCATGGATGTTCTCTGCCGGTCCCGTCCGGCGCACAAACTCATCTCCGCGACACGTCGACCGGATAGGCGGTGGTGGCCTTGATCCGCTCCATCGCAAAACGGGAGGTGACATTCTTCAGCGGCACGCTTTCCGTCAGCCGCTTGTAGAAGGCGTCGAAGGCGGCCATGTCTTCCACGGCGACCCTGAGCAGATAGTCGGCGTCCCCCGCCATGCGGTGGATCTCCATGACTTCGGGCATGGCGCCGGTGATGCGGGCAAAGCTGTCGCGCCATTCCGGCGTGTGGTCCGCTGCTTCGATCTCGACGAAGACGGTGAGACCCAGCCCGATCCGCTCCGGCGCGACGAGCGCGACGCGCCCAAGGATGATGCCGGTCTGCTCCAGCTTCTGGATGCGCTTCCAGCAAGGCGTGGGGGAGAGGCCTGCCCGGTCGGCGAGCTGGGCAATCGACAAGGTGGCATCCGCCTGCAATGCGGCGATGATCTTGCGGTCGATGAGGTCCAGAGACATGCCTTCTCCAATATGTATATCGAATTAGTAGATATATTTCGCCGGGAAGCTGCTCCTGTCAAGCTGGCTCCGTTCTGCGCGCTTGCGCTGCGGAGCATTGCAAATTCCCCGAAAGGGCTGTGCGGGAGAAAAGTGTTCCTGTTTCCCTCCGCAGCCGGATGCCCTACAATGCGGGCAGCCCCTTCGTGGTTCCCGCCGGATGGTCCGGCGGCCGGTTGCCTTGCAGCCCTGACCGGGGAACAGAGACGCACGTGTTATCTCTCAAGGCACAATATGCATTGAAGGCCGTCATCGCGCTCGCCCGCAACGGGACGGACGAGGTGCAGCTGACGGCGGATATTGCCGAAACCCAGGCGATTCCGAAGAAATTCCTTGAGCAGATCCTGCTGGATCTCAAGCACAACGGGGTGGTCGTCAGCCGGCGCGGCAAGGCGGGCGGCTATATGCTGCGCAAGTCGCCCGACCTCATCACCTTCGGCGAAATCCTGCGCATCGTGGAGGGGCCGCTGGCGCCGCTTCCCTGCCTCAGCCGCACGGCCTACCGGCGCTGCGACACCTGCCGGGACGAGGCTGCCTGCGAGATCCGCCGGGTCTTTGCAAAGGTTGCCGAAGCCAACCGCGCCATCCTCGACAACACCACGATTGCCGACTGCCTGAAGGGGCAGGGGCTGCCGGAATCCAATCCAGCCCGTCTTGTTGGATAAATTTTCTACGATTTCGGCTTTATTGCAGTGGCGGTTTGTTTTTAAACTCGACAAAATCGATAGAGATTAAATGCGTTGATAGCAGGGAGGTTCCCCAAATGACACGCATCCGGTTTCTGAAATCCGCCGCCGCCGTTGCCCTCGCGCTTGCCTTTGCAGCGCCGGCCCCGGCCTTTGCCGCAGACGTGACGCTGCTGAATGTCAGCTACGATCCGACCCGCGAGCTCTACAAGGAATTCAACCCCGCCTTCGCCGCCTTCTGGAAGGAGAAGACGGGAGACAACGTGACCGTGCAGATGTCACATGGCGGCTCGGGCAAGCAGGCCCGCTCGGTCATCGACGGGCTGGAAGCCGATGTGGTGACGCTGGCGCTTGAGGCCGACATCAACGAGATCGCCTCGGCCACCGGCAAGATCCCCGAAAACTGGCGCAGCCTGCTGCCGAACAACAGCGCGCCTTACGTTTCCACGATCGTCTTCCTTGTCCGCAAGGGCAACCCGAAGGAGATCAAGGACTGGCCGGATCTGGTCCGCGATGGCATTGAGGTGATCACCCCGAACCCGAAGACCTCCGGCGGCGCGCGCTGGAACTTCCTGGCCGCCTGGGGCTGGGCGCAGAAGACCTATGGCGGCGATGAAGCCAAGACGCGCGACTATGTGACCGAGCTGCTGCGCCATGTGCCGGTGCTTGACACCGGGGCCCGCGGCTCCACCACCACCTTCGTCCAGCGCGGCATCGGCGACGTGCTGCTGGCCTGGGAGAACGAGGCTTTCCTGGCTCTGGCAGAGCTGGGTCCGGATCAGTTCGAGATCATCGTTCCGTCCATCTCGATCAAGGCGGAGCCGCCGGTGGCGCTGGTTGATGGCAATGCCAAGGCAAAGGGCACGGAAGAGGTGGCAAAGGCCTATCTCGACTATCTCTATTCCCCGGCGGGGCAGGCCCTTGCAGCCAAGCATTACTACCGTCCGGCAAGCCCTGAGCTGGCCGATCCGGAGGATCTGAAGCGTTTCCCCGAAGTTGAACTCGTCACCATCGAGGACTTCGGCGGCTGGACCAAGGTGCAGCCCGAGTTCTTCGGTGACGGCGGCATCTTCGACCAGATCTACAAGCCGGCGCAGTAAGAACAGATGGCAGCCATCACTCCACAGGCGCGGTGGCGGTTCCGTCAGCCGAGCGTGCTTCCCGGTTTCGGGCTCACGCTCGGCTACACGGTGACCTACCTGACGCTGATCATCCTCATTCCACTTGCGGCGCTTGCATGGCGCGCCGCCGGGCTGGGGCTTGACGAATTCATCCGCATCGCCACCGACCGGCGCACGGCCGGGGCCTTGCGGGTCAGCTTCGAGGCGGCTTTCATCGCCGCCCTGATCAATCTGGTCTTCGGCCTGATCACTGCCTGGGTGCTGGTGCGCTACCGCTTTCCGGGGCGCGGGGTGATCGATGCGATCGTCGATCTGCCCTTTGCCCTGCCGACGGCTGTGGCGGGCATCGCGCTGACGGCCATCTATGCCCCCAACGGCCCCATTGGCGCGCTGCTGGCGCCCTATGGCATCAAGATCGCCTATGCTTTTCCGGGCGTGGTCATTGCTCTGGTCTTCATCGGGCTGCCATTCGTGGTGCGTACGGTGCAGCCGGTGCTGGAGGATCTGGACCGGGAAGTTGAGGAAGCGGCGGCGACCCTTGGGGCAGGCCGGTTCAAGACCATCTTCCGCGTGCTGCTGCCCGCTTTGCTGCCAGCCAGCCTCACCGGCTTCGCGCTCGCCTTTGCCCGCGGGGCAGGGGAATACGGCTCGGTGATCTTCATCGCGGGCAACATTCCCTATGTCACGGAAATCGCGCCGCTGCTGATCGTGATCCGGCTTGAGGAATTCAACTATGGCGCAGCGACGGCCATTGGCGCGCTGATGCTGATCATCTCCTTCGTCATGCTGCTGGTGATCAACCTGACGCAGGCCTGGAGCCGCCGGAGATATGGCCATGGCTGATCTTGCCTTTCTGACCCGCTCCTCACCCATCAGCGAAAGCCCCCTGGCCAAGCTGCTGCTGGTGCTTCTGTCCCTGCTGTTCCTGACGGTGTTTCTGGCTCTGCCGGTGCTTGCGGTCTTCAGCGAAGCCTTCCGCAACGGGCCGGGCGCCTGGGTGTCTGCCTTGCAGGACCCGGATGCTCTGTCCGCCATCCGCCTGACTTTGCTGGTTGCGGCCATTGCCGTGCCGCTCAATCTGGTCTTCGGCGTCGCGGCGGCCTGGGCCATCGCCAAGTTCGAGTTCAAGGGCAAGGCATTCCTGATCACGCTGATCGATCTGCCGTTCTCCGTGTCTCCGGTCATCTCGGGGCTGGTTTACGTGCTGCTGTTCGGCTCCGGCAGCGTGCTCGGGCCCTGGCTGAAGGGCTATGGCATCGAGATCCTCTTTGCCGTGCCGGGCATCGTGCTGGCGACGGTCTTCGTCACCTTTCCTTTCGTGGCGCGGGAGCTGATCCCGCTGATGCAGGAGCAGGGCACGGGCGATGAGGAAGCTGCGCTCAGCCTCGGGGCCAGCGGCTGGCAGACCTTCTGGCGGGTGACGCTGCCGAACATCCGCTGGGGCCTGCTCTATGGTGTGCTGCTGTGTAATGCCCGTGCCATGGGCGAGTTCGGGGCTGTGTCGGTGGTCTCCGGCCACATTCGCGGCGTGACCAACACCATGCCGCTGCACATCGAGATCCTCTACAACGAATACAATTTTGCCGCTGCCTTTGCCGTTGCCTCGCTGCTGGCCGGTCTGGCGCTGCTGACCCTCATCCTCAAGACCGCAATCGAGCTGCGCTATGCCGGACAGTTGTCCGCCTCGCGCGGCCATTGATGGAGCCTGACCCATGGAGCTTTCCATCCGCAACATCCGCAAGGATTTCGGTGCCGCCAATGCGCTGGAGGATGTGTCTCTGGACATTCATTCCGGCGAACTCATCGCCCTTCTGGGGCCGTCCGGCTCCGGCAAGACCACGCTGCTGCGGCTGATTGCCGGGCTTGAGACGCCCAGCAGCGGCCAGATCTTCTTCGGCAAGGAGGATGCCTCGCGCCGCAGCGTGCAGGAGCGGCAGATCGGCTTCGTCTTCCAGCATTATGCCCTGTTCCGGCACATGACCGTGCTGGAGAACATCGGCTTCGGCCTCTCCGTCCGCCCGCGCGCCTTCCGCCCGCTGAAGGAGGATATCCGCAGGCGGGCGCTGGAGCTTCTGGATCTGGTGCAGCTCTCCGGCCTTGAGAAGCGCTATCCGGCGCAGCTTTCCGGCGGCCAGCGCCAGCGTGTGGCTCTTGCAAGGGCGCTCGCCATCGAGCCGCGCGTGCTGCTGCTGGACGAGCCTTTCGGTGCGCTGGATGCGCAGGTGCGCAAGGATCTGCGCCGCTGGCTGCGCGAGATCCACGACACCACCGGCCATACCACGGTCTTCGTCACCCATGATCAGGAAGAGGCGCTGGAGCTTGCCGACCGGGTCGTGGTGATGAGCCGGGGCCGGATCGAGCAGGTGGGCTCGGCCGATGATGTCTATGACAATCCCGGCTCGCCCTTCGTGCACCGTTTCATCGGCGAAGCGTCGGAAGTGCCGGTGCGGATCGAAGGCGGGCAGGTGTGGCTCGATGACCGGCCCACCGGCCTCGCCGCACAGGGCGCTGCTGAGGGGGATGGCACACTGTTTTTCCGCCCGGATCAGGTGGACATCACGCAGGGCTGCGGCGGCTGCTTTGCCGGCACGGTTTCCGCCAGCCGCCGCCATGCCGGCTCCCGGCGTCTCGAACTGGAACTCGGCGGCTCGCGCCATAAGGTGGAGATCGACGTTCCCGTCGGCCATCCGGCCTCGCTGCGCAGCCAGATTTCCTTCCGCCCGCTTGCCTGGAAGGTGTTTCCGTCCAATGGCGGGGCCGCCGTCTCCGGTGCGGCCGGGGAGGAGGCAGGCTCCCCCGCCTCCGCGCGGGCCGCATCACGCTGAGGGCTGGTTGCCGGGTTCTTTCGCCAGTCCTTTTCGTCAGTTCCTTTCGCCGGGCTTGGGCTTTTGCCCTGGCCCGGCTAGAGTTGCGGCAGTGGAACAGCCGGACAGGATGGCGGCAGGGGCGGCGTGACGTTTGATCAGGGACTTCTTCTGGCGCTTCTCGGCGGCATGCTGGCCGTGTTCGTGCTTGACCGTTGGCGCATCGAAACCGTTGCGCTTGCCGGGCTTGGCCTTGCCTGCGTGTCTGGCCTTGTTCCCGCCAGCGCTGCCTTTGCTGGTTTTGCCCATCCGGCGGTCATCACCGTTATAGCAGTGCTTCTGATCGTCGAAGCACTGCACGGCAGCCAGATCATCATCCGCTTCGGGCAGTGGCTGTCCGGGCTGGGCCTGCGCCCCGCCGGGCTTCTCGCCTGCCTGTGCATCACGGGCGCGGTGCTCTCCACCGTCATGAACAACATCGGCGCCATGGCCCTGCTGCTGCCATTGGTGTTCTCCCTGTCGCAGACCGGCGGATACGACAGCCGCGCCATGCTGATGCCGCTGGCTTTCGCAACGCTGCTCGGCGGTGTCTGCACGCTCATCGGCACGCCCGCCAACCTCATCGTCAGCAACACGCTGAAAGCGGCGACGGGGCAGGGGCTGCCGTTCCTTTCGCTGTTTCCCGCCGGCGCCGTGATTGCTGCAGCCGGATTGGCCGTCCTCCTCTTCTGGTGCCCGCGTATCTTTCCGCTGGTTCCCGCTGGTGCTGCCGGTGACGGTCCGGAAGACGATCTGTTCGACGTGCGTGAGCTTGCCGTAACGCAGGGCGGGGAAACGCTGGAAGGTCTTGCTGCACGGCTGCAGGGCCGCATCATCTCCGTCATCCGGCAGGAGGCGCATGTGTTTCCGCTGCGTCCGCAGACGGAGCTTCTGCCCGGTGATCTCGTCTTTGCCGAAGCCCGGGCCCGGCTGTTCACGCCGCTCATCGCGGAAGGCCGCCTTGCGCCCGCGGTCAAGCCCGAGCCCGGTGAAGCCCTGACACGGCTTGCCGTGATGCCGCACAGCAGCCTTGCCGGATCGCGCATCGCGGCCATTGCAGACCTGGAGGAGCTGGACCTGCGCCCTGCTGCCGTCACCACCCACGGGCGGCGGCACGAAGGGCGGCTGGCGGACCTGCAGCTTCTGACCGGCGATGTGCTGACGCTCTGCGGCGCAGCTGGCGCCGCACGGCAGCTGGCCGAGGATCACGGCCTGATCGTGGTGGAGGCCGCATCCGCCAGCGCTCCGGAGTCCGTGCCGCAGGCCTCGCCGGTGCCGCTGGTGCTGTTCGTGGCCGGGCTTGTGGTGGCCGCCACCGGCTATGTGACACCGGAGGCAGCCCTTGGCGGCACGGTGCTGGTTCTGGCACTGCTCGGCCATCTCGATCTGCGGGTGGCGCTGAAATCTCTCAACTGGCCCATCATTCTGCTGCTGGCCGCCATGCTGCCGCTTGGTGATGCCATGGAGACGACGGGAACGGCTGCCATGCTGGCCGAAGCGCTGGCCGTGCATCTGGTGCCGGGCCAGTTGCTGCCCGCTGCCATCGCCATGCTGGTGATTGCCCTCGTCATGACGCCGCTCGTCAACAATGCCGCAACGGCGGCGATCCTTGCGCCCGTTGCCCTGCAGACGGCAGCGAGCCTTGGCCTGCCGCCTGCGCCGCTGCTGGCGGCCGTTGCCTTCGGCGCCTCGCTCGACTTCCTCACTCCCGTTGGCCACCACAACAACACGCTGGCCTATGGGCTCGGCGGTTACCGCTTTGCCGACTTCCTCAAGGCAGGCTGGCCGGTGACGCTGGCCGCCTGTGCCGGTGCCATTGCCGGGCTCGCCCTGTTCTGGACTTGAGGCTTTTAGGCTGTGGGGAAGGCCGCGCGCCGCTGTTGCAGCTGACGCTTCCTGTCTAGATTGGGTCTGACAGGCACAGGAGACGAGACGGTGAAAGTTGCGATTGTTGGCGCTGGTATTGGCGGGTTGCCGGCAGCATGGGCCTTGCGCAAGGCCGGTGTGGCGGTGACGGTTTTTGATCAGGGCCCTATCCCCAATCCGCTGGCCACCTCTCACGACGAGCACCGCATCACCCGCCACATCTATCCGGGGCTGGATGGCTATGGCCAGCTGATGCCCGAGGCCTTCCGGGCCTATGACGCGCTCTGGCAGGATCTGGGGCAGCGCCATTTCGAGCCGCGCCCGATGGTGCATGTCTCGCGCGGCGAGGTGAGCTATTTTCCCGCCGCCGAAGCGGAAATGAACGCGCTCGGCATCCCCATCCGCCGCCTGCCGCTGGACGGGCTTGCGGCCATGATCCCGGTGCTGGAAACCTCCGGCATCCGCGAGGCCTTCGAGGTGGGCGGAACCGGCGTGCTCTTCGCCGCCCGCATCATCTCGGCGCTTGCCGCCTGGCTGGCGGAAAACGGCGCGGATCTGAGGCCCCACTCCCGCGTGACGGATGTGGACCCGGACAGCGCTACGGTGACGGTGGATGGCAACCGTGAGAGCTTCGATGCAGTCATTGTGGCCGCCGGTGCCTGGGTGAGTGATCTGGTGCCTCAGGCCGCTCAACGCCTCGTTCCGTCGCGCCAGCTGGTGCTCTATCTGGAGCCGCCGCAGGATCTCGCCGCCGCCTGGGCGGACACCCCCATCATCATCGACATGGGCAGCGGCAGCTATGGCGCCTATGTCCTGCCGCCCTGCAACGGCACACGGCTCAAGATCGGCGATCACCGCTTCACCCGCATCGGCCACGGCAGTGATGACCGCACGCCCACGGCAGCCGACATCGCCCCCGTGCGCGAGGCCCTGACCGGCACGCTGCGCGGCTCCGAGCGTTACCGGATCATCGAGGAAAAGATCTGCTATTACACCGTCTCGGCAGACGAGCGTTTCGTCAGCGAGCCGCTGGGCAAGTCCGGCTGGCTGCTCAGCGCCTGCTCCGGCCACGGCTTCAAGCTCGGTCCGCTGATGGGCCTCGGCGTGGCTGATGCCCTCACCGGCAAACGTGCCGCAGCGGACGTCTCCCGCTGGGCCGCTGGATTAGGCGGGGTGTGAGGGAGGGGGCTGCTAGCCCCCGTCCGCCGCCCGCATCCCCCATCATCCGTCCTGCCATGGCTCGACCATGGCATCCACCCCGATGCGTCTCAGCGCGTTGTGCACGGGATCGGGCCCCTGTGACGATGAGACCCTTCGAGGTGCTGCCCGTGCGGATGGGAAACGGCATGGGTGCCATGGTCAAGCCATGGCATGACGGAGTGTTTGGGTGGCCCGGAGTGTCAGAACCGGCGCTGCGGCCTTGCGCCGTCCTGCCGTCTTGCGCCGTCCTGCCGCCTTGCCAATGACCACGCCGTCATCACGCGAAAACCCCTCCGCTTTCGTCATGCCATGGCTCGACCATGGCATCCACCCCGATGCGTCCCTGCACATTGTGCGCGGGATTGGGCCCCTGTGACGATGAGACCCTTCGAGGTGCTGTCCGTGCGGATGGGGAACGGCATGGGTGCCATGGTCAAGCCATGGCATGACGGAGTGTTTGGGTGGCCCGGAGTGTCAGAACCGGCGCTGCGGCCTTGCGCCGTCCTGCCGTCTTGCGCCGTCCTGCCGCCTTGCCAATGACCACGCCGTCATCACGCGAAAACCCCTCCGCTTTCGTCATGCCATGGCTCGACCATGGCATCCACCCCGATGCGTCCCTGCACATTGTGCGCGGGATTGGGCCCCTGTGACGATGAGACCCTTCGAGGTGCTGTCCGTGCGGATGGGGAACGGCATGGGTGCCATGGTCAAGCCATGGCATGACGGAGTGTTTGGGTGGCCCGGAGTGTCAGAACCGGCGCTGCGGCCTTGCGCAGTCCCGCCGCCTCGCCAATGACCACGCCGCCTTCGCGCAAAAAACCTCCGTTTCCGTCATGCCATGGCTCGACCATGGCATCCACCCCGTTGCGTCCCGGCATGTTGTGCGCTGGATCGGGGCTCTGTGACGATGAGACCCTTCGAGATGCTGGCCGTGCGGATGGGGAACGGCATGGGTGCCATGGTCAAGCCATGGCATGACGGAGAGAAGGGAGGGTCGGAGTGTCAGAACCGGTGCTGCGGCCTTGCGCCGTCCTGCCGTCTTGCGCCGTCCTGCCGCCTTGCCAATGACCACGCCACCATCACGCGAAAACCCCTCCGCTTTCGTCATGCCATGGCTTGACCATGGCATCCACCCCGATGCGTCTCAGCGAGTTGTGTGCGGGATTGGGCCCCTGTGACGATGAGACCCTTCGAGGTGCTGCCCGTGCGGATGGGGAGCGGCATGGGTGCCATGGTCGAGCCATGGCATGACGGAGAGAGGGGAGGGGCGGGGCGTCAGAACCGGTGCTGCGGCCTTGCGCCGTCCTGCCGTCTTGCGCCGTCCTGCCGCCTTGCCAATGACCACGCCACCATCACGCGAAAACCCCTCCGCTTTCGTCATGCCATGGCTTGACCATGGCATCCACCCCGATGCGTCTCAGCGAGTTGTGTGCGGGATTGGGCCCCTGTGACGATGAGACCCTTCGAGGTGCTGCCCGTGCGGATGGGGAGCGGCATGGGTGCCATGGTCGAGCCATGGCATGACGGAGAGAGGGGAGGGGCGGGGCGTCAGAACCGGTGCTGCGGCCTTGCGCCGTCCTGCCGTCTTGCGCCGTCCTGCCGCCTTGCCAATGACCACGCCACCATCACGCGAAAACCCCTCCGTTTCCGTCAAGCCATGGCATGACGGAGTGAGGGGAGGGGCGGGGCGTCAGAACCGGCACTGTGCTCAATTCATTCGCCGCAACCTCCCAAAAACAACAGCGCCCCGTTCCATCGCTGGAAAGGGGCGCTGCCGTTTGCTTCGGTCAAAATTCCGGGCTGATTACCAGCCGGCGAGAACCGCGCCGTGGAACGTGTCTTCGACGAACTTGCGCACTTCGTCGGAATTGTAGGTTTCCACGAGGGTCTTCACCCAGGCGGCGTCCTTGTCCTGCGTGCGCACGGCGATGAGGTTCACGTAGGGGCCCTTCGGGCTTTCGCGCAGGATCGGGTCCTTGACCGGATCAAGACCGGCTTCCTTGGCATAGTTGGTGTTGATGCCGGCGGCATCCACATCCGGCAGCGAGCGCGGCAGCTGGGCGGCGTCGATCTCGACGATCTTCAGCTTCTTCGGGTTCTCGACGATGTCGGCGATGGAGGCCTTGACGCCTGCATCTTCACGCAGCTTCAGCACGCCCGCGTCATCCAGCAGCAGCAGCACGCGGCCGCCGTTGGTCGGATCGTTCGGGATGGCAACCGTCGCGCCTTCCGGCAGGTCGGTGATCGCCTTGTGCTTCTGCGAATAGACGCCGATGGGGAAGTTGACCGTGAAGGCCACATCCGTCAGCTGATAGCCGCGGTCGGCCACCTGGTTGTCGAGATAAGGCTTGTGCTGGAAGGAGTTGGCCTGCAGATCACCGGCGTTCAGCGCCTCGTTCGGCACCACATAGTCGGAGAATTCGAGGATCTCGATGTCGAGGCCCTTGGGCGCAGCAAGGCGCTTCACTTCTTCCATGATCTGGGCATGGGGGCCGGGGGTGACGCCGACCTTGATCGTCTCGGCAAAAGCCGGGGCGGCAGCGAAGAGGGTGAGGGCAGCAACGGCGCCGGTCAGGGACGCGGCAATGGACTTGAAGAGCATGTGAGCACTCCGGTTCTGGGAAAGGACAAGCGGAAACTTCAATGCCGGGCGCGCTTGTCGAAGCGCCGGGCAAGGCTGTCGCCAAGGCTTTGCACGCCTTGTACGAGAAGGATGAGCACCAGCACGACCGCCAGCATCACGTCGGGCATGAAGCGCTGGTAGCCGAAGCGGATGCCGAGATCACCCAGGCCGCCGCCACCAACGGCGCCGACCATGGCCGAATAGCCGATGAGGCTGACGGCGGTGAAGGTGAGGGCATGGGTGATGGCAGGCAGCGCTTCGGGCAGCAGCACCTTGCGCACGATCTGCAGTGGCGTTGCCCCCATGGCGCGGGCCGCCTCGATCAGGCCCTGATCCACGCCCCGGATGGCGCCTTCGATGACGCGGGCAACGAAGGGCGTCGCGCCGATCGTCAGCGGCACGATGGCCGCCGTGGTTCCGATGGAGGTGCCCGCGATCAGCCGGGTCAGCGGCACGATGGCCACCACCAGAATGATGAAGGGCGTGGAGCGCGCCGCGTTGACGATGAGGCCCAGCACCGCATTGAGGGCAGGGGCGGCGAAGAGCTCGCCCTTGCGGCTGGTGGCCAGAAACACGCCCAGCGGCAGGCCGATGGCCGTTGCCAGAAGGCCGGAAACGGCAACCATGTGAAGGGTTTGCAGCAGGCTGTCGAAGATCAGCTTGAGAATGTGCGGCGGCAGGAAATCAGGCAACATAGCCAAGCACCTCGCTGGTCAGGCCGTGGGAGCGGGCACCCGCCTCAACGGCGGCAAGGGTTTCAGGTGCGGCATCGACGCTGACGACCAGCTGGCCATAGGTTTGGCCTGCGATCTGGTCGATCTTGCCCTGCACGATGGACAGGTCGAGCCCCAGCGTGCGCGAGAAGTGGCTGATGAACGGGCTCTGGCTGCCTTCACCCTTGAAAATGAGGCGCACCAGCGCCTGCCCGCCGGGCTGGGGCGCGCTCTGCAACTTCGCGCGCAGATGTTCCGGCAGCACGGCGCCGGTCACGGCGGAGACGAAGCTGCGGGTGGTGGGGTGCTGCGGTTCGGTGAAGACATCGAAGGTGCGGCCATGTTCAACGATCTGGCCGCCGTCGATCACCGCGACTTCATCGGTGATGGCGTTGATCACGCTCATCTCGTGGGTGATGAGCAGGATGGTGAGACCTAGCTCCCGGTTCACCTGGCGCAGCAGGTCAAGAATCTGGTCTGTCGTCTCCGGGTCCAGCGCCGAGGTCGCCTCGTCGGAGAGCAGCACCTTGGGATCTGTGGCGAGAGCCCGGGCGATGCCGACGCGCTGCTTCTGGCCGCCGGAGAGTTCGCCCGGATACCGGTCTGCCTTGCCGTCGAGGCCGACAAGATCCAGCAGCGGGCGCACCCGCCGTTCGATCTCGGACCGGCTGGCGCCGATGATTTCCAGCGGCAGGGCGGCGTTGTCGAACACGGTGCGCCGGGCCAGCAGGTTGAAGTGCTGGAAGATCATGCCGATGGAGCGGCGCTCGGCGCGCAGCGCGGCTTCGCTCAGCTGCGTCAGATCGGTGCCATCGACGATCACCGCGCCCCGGCTGGGACGCTCCAGCCCGTTGACGAGGCGGATCAGGGTGGATTTGCCGGCGCCCGAACGCCCGATGACGCCCAGAATGCGACCGCGCCCGACGGACAGGTCAATGTCCTTCAGCGCCTCGACGGCAGCATGGCCACTGCGGGCCGGATAGATCTTTGCCACACCCTTGATCTGCACCAGAGGCGCCGGGCTGCCATCCGCCGGCGCGGAGGCAAGACTGTGCGGATCGGGCGGATTGGATTGCATGTTCACGGGGTCAGAACCTGTTGGGAGGGCCGCCCGCAACGCCTTGGAAGGGGCGTGAGGACGGATTGTGACGCTAATATCCCAGAGCCGGGCCAGCAGCGCGAGGGACCGGGTCATCTATATCGCCTCAATTCCGGATCGGCTTGGCCCAATTTGGAAAATACGGGGAAAAAATTTTCAGAACGGTCCCCGGGGGCTTCGTTCAGGCACGGGGGAAACTCCCCGGGGCGCGGCCGGGTGTTCTAACGTGTATGATATGCCGCACTCCCGGCAGAAGCGGCGGTGGGATTCATGCATGAAGATTTATATGATTAATTCTCTGGTTTCGGCGCGCCGGCAGCTGCAATCCTGCCCCGTCTGTGGCATACAGTTGCGGAGCGGTTTATTTTCCCAAGCGAAATAATTCTGATTAATTTTTTTAATCTGTACATTTCTTGATTTTTCCGACGTATTTCAATTTATGAAAATTTTTTCCTTGTATATGTAGCGTTGTGGATTTCAAGTAATTGGCCTTTATTCGCGTTCTTTTGATTTTTTATTTGAGTTGATGCTTGTTGCGGTTTCAATATCGATATTGATTGTTCAAAATATCCTGATATGGCTGTCTTTATTCCGTTGGGGGAGAAGAGATAACCGTGAACAGTGCCGTAAGATCTATTGTCGGCAGGATCATGCGATTACGAGGTGATCGCAGAGGGAATGTCGTCGTCATATTCGCCTTGCTTGCATTGCCCTTGATTGCTGCCATCGGTGTTGCTGTTGATTATGGCTATGCCGTCACGGTGCGGACGCAGTTGCAGGCTGCGGCAGATGCGGCTGTGATGGCGGTGGCAAGGGAAGTTTCGCAGACCAGGGATCAGTCCAAGGCAGCGGAGCTGGGGGCCACGGTGCTTCAGGCCAATCAGGAGAATTGGCTCATCAGCAGCGATGCTGCCGTTCATGCGGTCCACTTTGAATCCGGCTCTGTCCAGGTGACCGTCTCCGCTCGTGTCGAGACCCATTTTTTGCGCGTTCTCGGGCGCAACACTCTGGAAGTGAGTGTGCTTGCCGAAGCGGGGCTGGGCGGCGCCAACCCCTGTATCATCGTCAAGTCTCCGTCCGCCTCCCAAGCCTTCGTTGTCAATGGGGGCGTGAATATTGCGGCAAAAGAATGCGAGATACACGTCTGGTCTACTGCGTCTCCTGCCGCCATTCTCAATGGTGGGTCAAGCATAAACGCCGCGCGGATCTGTCTGCGCGGGGACCGGATCATTCATAATGGCGGGACTTACAGCAATCTCGAGCGGAACTGTTCCCCTCTTGCCGATCCTTATGAGGGCCGGATCAGCGCTCCGGCCAGCACGCAATGCACGCAGTGGCACGGCAACTTCAATGGCCCCAGTGTCAGCCTGTCGCCCGGTGTCTATTGCGGCTGGTTCAACTTCAATGGCTCGCCTTCGGTGACCTTTCAGCCGGGCCTCTACGTCATCAAGGACGGAGGATGGAACGTCAATGGCGGCGTCTGGCGCGGGGATGGTGTTACCTTTTATTTTGCCGACACCTCGAAAATTCAGTTCAACTCCGGCATGGATATCGTCCTGAGCGCGCCGAAGAGCGGGCCTTACGCCGATATTCTGTTCAGCGAGAAGCCGGGCCTGTCATCCTCGCAGTTCATATTCAACTCGACCGTCAGAGAAAACTTCAAGGGCGTGATCCACCTGCCCAGCCGGGATGTCACCTTCAATGCCAGTTCAGATGTGCAGGGCGAACAGTTCCTGCTGGTCGCCAACACGCTGGTGCTGAACTCGATCAACTGGGTGCTGAAGCCCCTTCAGTCAGGCGGTGGCGGCAGCGGCGGCTACATAAGCCGGTAATGCCTGCTCCCGGTGAGACCCGCACCGGGAGCAGCTCCAGCCCGCGCAAACGCCTGAGCCTTATCCTCATTTTGCCCTCAGCCGGGGATGGGGCGTAATCCGGGCTCGACAGGGCGGGTGCGGCGCGGCAATGTCTGGCGCATGTGCCGGCGGGGTGATGCCTGATGCGGCGGTGGTGACGTTGTTCCGGCGGAAAGTCCTGACTTGATTGCTCTGCGCCCAATCCTGAGTGTTCTCGGCTTTCTCTACGCCGCTCTTGCGACGGCCATGCTGGTGCCGGCCATGGTGGATGTGGCCAGCAAGAATGCCGACTGGCAGGCCTTTGTCTTTTCGGCCTTTCTGACCAGCCTTGCGGGCACCTTGCTGGCTCTCGCCATGCGCGGCACGCTGCGCCGGGGGCTGAACATGCGCCAGACCTTCGTGCTGACGGTGATGGCCTGGGTGACGCTGCCCGCCTTCGGCTCGCTGCCGTTCCTGTGGCTCGGCATCGGCTATGCCGATGCCATGTTCGAGGCTGTCTCCGGCTTCACCACCACGGGGGCCACCATTCTGGAGGGGCTGGATTCCCTGCCGCCGGGGCTGCTCGTCTGGCGCTCCATGCTGCAGTGGATGGGCGGCGCCGGGATTGCCATCATGGCCGTGGTGCTGCTGCCTTTCCTGAGGGTCGGCGGCATGCAGCTGTTCCAGACGGAAGTGGCGGACCGCACCGAAAAGATCGTGGCGCGCTCGGTGCAGCATATCCGGCTGATCGCCGGCTGCTATCTGCTGCTCACCTTCGCCTGCGCGCTCGCCTATGCGGCGGCCGGCATGGAGACCTTCGACGCGGTGAACCACGCCATGGCCACGGTGGCGACCGGGGGCTTTTCAACGCGCGATGCCTCCTTTGCGGCCTTTGCGGACATGCCGGCGGTGGTCTGGACGTCCGTTTTCTTCATGATCCTTGGCGCGCTGCCCTTCGTGCTGATCGTCCAGGCGCTGCGCGGGCGGCCGCTGCGGCTCTGGACCGATCCGCAGGTGCGTGCCTTCCTTTTGTTCATGGCCGTGGTGACGCTGGGCCTGACCGTGCATCTGGGCGGCACGCAGGATCTGGTTTTCCACGAAGCCTTCAGAAAAGCGGCCTTCACGGTGGTGTCGATCACCTCCACCACCGGCTTTGTGCTGACCGATTATCAGGCCTGGGGCAGCGCGGTGGCCGGTCTCGTCTTGATGCTGTGCTTTGTCGGCGGCTGTACGGGCTCGACCTGCGGCAGCATCAAGATCTTCCGCTATCAGGTGTTCTTCGGCACGGTGCGCTCGCATCTGCGCAAGATGGTGCGGCCCAACCGGGTGACGCCGGAATATTTCGGCCGCACCCGGCTGACACCCGAGCTCTCCTTCTCGGTTCTGTCCTATCTCATCGTCTATATTGGCGCAGTCGGCGCGGTCACTCTGGCGCTGTCCGTGTTTGATCTGGGCGCCATGACGTCCTTCTCCGCAGCGGCCAGTGCGATTGCCAATATTGGCCCGGGGCTCGGCCCGGTTGTCGGGCCCGGCGGCAGCTATGCGTCGGTGCCGGACGGGGCCAAATGGGTGCTGAGCGTTGCCATGCTGCTGGGGCGTCTGGAGCTTCTCACCGTGCTGGTGCTGCTCGACCGCGATTTCTGGGCAAACTGAAAGGCAGAAAATGGACTTCGAAAAGCCACTCGTTCGCGGGCGTCTGGTCAAGCGCTACAAGCGGTTTCTGGCGGATGTGGTGCTGGACAGCGGCGAGGAGATCACCGCCCATTGCGCCAACCCCGGCTCGATGCTCGGCCTCAATGCGCCCGGCTCGCTGGTCTATCTGTCCCGCTCGGACAATCCGGCCCGCAAGCTCGCCTGGTCCTGGGAGATCATCGAGGCGGACGGAGCGCTGGTCGGCATCAGCACGGCCCATCCCAACCGCTTGGTGGAAGAGGCGCTGCTGGCCGGGCTCATCCCGGAGCTTTCCGGCTTTGCCGGCCTGCGGCGGGAGGTCAAATACGGCAAGAATTCGCGGATCGACATCCTGCTGGAAGGGGCGGACGGCGGGCTCACCTATGTGGAGGTGAAGAACGTCCATCTGATGCGTCAGCCCGGTCTTGCCGAATTTCCCGATTCAGTGACGGCGCGCGGGGCCAAGCATCTGGTGGAACTGGAGGATATGGTGCGCGCCGGGCACCGGGCGGTGATGGTCTATCTGGTGCAGCGGCCCGATTGCAGCGAGCTGGATTTTGCTGCCGACATCGATCCGGCCTATGCGGCGGCCCTCAGACTGGCCATGGCAGGCGGTGTCGAGGCTCATGCCATCGGCTGCGAGGTGACGCCGGAGTTCATCCGCGCCACCCGCAAGGTTGCAATCCGTGCCTGATACCAACTCTCGATGAGCCCGGCTCATCGGGAGTTGGTCAAGCCCGTGCGGCGCTTGCGCATCTGCAAGGCGTGATGCGTCAGCATCTCAGAGCCTTGGTATGACGAAGCGGACCGGGGCAAATGGCGTCAGCTCGGCAGGGCGAAGTCCTGCTGCGCGCCGCCGGCGACCGGGGCATTGGCAGGGGCCTGCAGCACAACGATCTTCGTGCCGTTGGGCACGCGGTTGTACAGGTCGATCACGTCCTGGTTGATCATGCGCACGCAGCCGGAGGAAACGGCGGTGCCGATCGTCCAGTATTCTGCCGTGCCGTGAATGCGGTAGAGCGTGTCGCGGCCGCCTTCGAAGATATAGAGCGCGCGGGCGCCCAGCGGATTGTCGAGGCCCGGTGCCATGCCGTTGCGGAACTCTTCCAGCTCCGGCTGACGGGCGATCATCTCCGACGGCGGCGTCCAGCGCGGCCATTCGCGCTTATAGGCAATGCGGGCCGAACCGCCCCAGGTGAAGCCGGCGCGGCCGATGCCGACGCCATAACGCATGGCCTGTCCGCCTTCCATGGTCAGATAGAGGTAGCGGTTGGGCGTGTCGACAATGATGGTGCCGGTCGGCTCAGGGCTCTGATAGGGCACGATCTGACGGAAGTACTGCGGCTTGACGCGACGCAGATCCGCCGCCGGGATCGGGAACTGCTCGTTCGGCATCGGGCCGTACATCTGCAGATATTCCGGCGGAATGTGGCTGTAGGAGGGAGCTGCGCCCTCGTAGCCATCACGGGCGAGGCCGGGCGAGGGGACCGGCTGGACATAACGGGTGTTACAGCCGGCAAGAAGTGTTGCCGAGGCGGCAACCAGAAACCGGCGACGGGAAAGCAGCATTTAAAACCTCAATTCTGATCTGGAGCCGGCGGCATTGTGCTGCACGGGCGCGGCTCCTGGCGACAAGCTCCCCGATTCAACTTTCCGGGGGCTTAATCCGTTCCATTTTCACGAAAAGTTTGATGAACGGGGTTTGGGGGGCGGGTCGTCCTGGCGGGCGGGAGGATCGCCATAAGGCTCCGGCGCTCCCAGAAACAGCGTTCCGGCGGGCACGCTCACCCGTTGCGGCTGCTCCTGCAGGGGAAAGCCCATGATGCCGGTGCACAGCATGATCTTGCAGGGCGCGCCCTGACCGGGCAGAACCGGCGCCCCGTCGTCCGGGGTGCTAGCCTTGGGGGTGACGCTGGCGATGACCCTGTAGGGCGCAGGCTGGAGAGCCTCAAGACTCACCAGTCCCGCCCTCACAAAGGCGGAATGGGCTTGCGTCGGGCGCATTACGGCAAGAGCCAGCACCAGCATCACAAGTGCCGGAGCGAGCGCCAGAATCGCCAGATTTCCTCTCAGGGCCGTCATCATGGTCCCCTCATTAAGGGGGAATGTGGCAGCGAGGGGGCGGGTGAAGCCAAATCACCGTGACCGGCGGAGGAGGCGCAGCACGATCGCATCACTGTGGCAAAAAGGGCGCAGATACACTTGGGGCGCAGACACGTGCCTGCGCCCCCATGCTTTCAACTGGTGCCCGGTCAGCCGGCGGTCGTCTTGGCCAGCGGCGGCTGGAACTGCCAGCCCATGTCCCAGGGGAAATAGATCCAGGTGTCCTGCGACACTTCCGTCACGAAGGTGTCGACCAGCGGGCGGCCCATCGGCTTGGCATAGACGGTGGCAAAATGCGCCTTCGGCAGCATTTCGCGCACGACGCGGGCGGTCTTGCCGGTGTCGACCAGATCGTCGATCACCAGCACGCCGCTGCCTTCGCCCTCATCAAGGCCGATGACGCGCGGGTCGATCGGTTTGATCACCTGCAGCGAGCCCTGGTTTTCGTAGTCGTGATAGCTGGCGACACACACCGTTTCGATGGTGCGGATGCCGAGCTCACGGGCCACGATGGCGGCCGGCACAAGGCCGCCGCGGGTGATGCAGACAATGGCCTTCCATTCGCCCTGACCGGACAGGCGCCAGGCAAGGGCGCGGGCGTCGCGGTGGAACTGGTCCCATGAGACGGGGAAGGCTTTCGGCTGGTCCGGGTTTTCCATGGAGGTCTTTTCCTGTTCAGGCATTGCTGAGGGCGGCAGCGACGGCAGCTTCCACGGCCTCGGTTGCGCGGTTCAAGGGGTCTTCATCACGGGCGCGGATCACGAGCTGGGTCGAGTAGCGGCCGTCCTGATTGCGGGGATAGGAACCGATCACCGTTTCGGGATGGTCCTTCTGGATCTGGCGCAGGGCATCGGCGATGCGGCTTTCGGGCAGGGGGGCATCGACACTGCGCGACAGGATCTTGCGGCCGGCGCGCAGGGTGGGCACCACCGCGTCCAGCATGGCCTGCATGATGTTGGGCACGCCGGCCATCACATGCACATTGCCGATGCGGAAGCCGGGGGCCTTGGACACCGGGTTTTCGATGAGGTCTGCGCCGGCCGGGATGCGGGCCATGCGCTTGCGCGCATCGGTGAACTGGCCGGGCGCGTAATGGGCCTCGAGAATGGCCATGGCGCGCGGATCGTAGTCAATGCTGACGCCGAAGGCCTTGGCGATGGAATCGGCCGTGATGTCGTCGTGGGTCGGGCCGATGCCGCCGGAGGTGAAGACGTAGTCGTAGCGGCTGCGCAGGGCATTGACCGCCTCGACGATCCGCTCCTCGTCGTCCGGCACGACGCGCACTTCGCGCAGATCGATGCCGGTCATGGTCAGCACATCCGCCACATGGCCGATGTTCTTGTCCTTGGTCCGCCCGGAGAGGATCTCGTCGCCGATGACGAGAAAGGCGGCGGTCACGATGTCATTGGGCTTGTCGCTCTGCATGGCCTGTTGCCTTTCCGGGCCTTTTACCTTCAGGGATTGCCCGGCTGCTGGCAGCATCCATGCCGGGAAAAACGCTTTATCTCAGGTTTACGGCGCGCTCAAGCATGTGCAGGCGGGCGCCAGCCATAGATCCAGTCCATCCGCTGCAGCAGCGACTGCGGCGAGGACAGGCGCAGCACCGTGTCGCGGGCCAGCGCGGCGGGCAGACCAAGGTGGTAGATGGTGGAATTGGTGGCCGCAGTCTGCTGCACCTTGGCCGAGCGGGGCTGGCGCTCGCGCACATAGGCCTGAAGCGCGGCGGCGGGCTGATCCGGCCGGGCGGCCAGATGCTGCGCGAGAACGATGCCATCCTCGATGGCCATGGCCGCGCCCTGCGCCGCGAAGGGCAGCATGGCATGGCAGGCATCCCCCAGCAGGGCGATGCGGCCTTTCTGCCAGATGCCGCCTGCATCGAC
The DNA here is from genome assembly GCF_054073275.1 of Pannonibacter sp. Q-1. Lineage (NCBI taxonomy): Bacteria > Pseudomonadati > Pseudomonadota > Alphaproteobacteria > Hyphomicrobiales > Stappiaceae > Pannonibacter > Pannonibacter sp. Q-1. The sequence continues at coordinate 483,478 of NZ_JBSXNB010000004.1, read as the reverse complement.
GGCCCGCAAGGCCCAGCGGAGCCATTCATCCGGCAGCCGCAGCAGGTTCTGGGCGGGTTCAGGCCATCCGGCAAAGCGCTGCAGCAGGTTTTCCTTGCTGGCCGGTTCCGACCAGCCCGGTGCATCCCAGTCTTCTTCCACCAGCGCGACCAGATTGAACTCCCGTCCCTGCCGCAGCGGATAGTGAACAAGATGCGCCTTCCGGCCGAACCAGATGCCGGATCCGGCCAGAAACTGCGGCGGGATCAGGCTGGCCGGCACGGTTGCCCGGTAGGCGGTGCGGCCGGAGAAGACGGGAGCAGGGCCGTTGAGGATCGTCTGGCGTATTGCGGAACGCACGCCATCGGCGCCGATCAGGGCGTGGGCTTCCAGCGTTTCGGGGGGAGTGGCCCCTTGTGCCAGTGTCACCTGCAGCTTGCCGCCTTCCTTGGAGACCGAGGACACGCGGGTGCCCAGACGCAGGGAAATGGCCGGCATGGCATGGACCGCGTCCAGCAAGGCACGCTGGATATCGGCGCGGTGGACCAGCAGATAGGGCGCGCCGTAGCGGTCAGCGGCGGTGGGGCCAAGCGGCACATGGGCAAGAGTGCCGCCGTGCCTTGCGCTGCGGATCGTCAGTTCCTGCGGTTCGAAGGCATGGCTGCGCACCGCATCCAGCACGCCAAGGGCGGCGAGCACATGCGTGGCATTGGGGGAAAGCTGGATGCCTGCACCCACTTCCTCAAGCCAGGCGGCCTTTTCGGCCAGGATGACGGAAAAACCTTTTTGTGCCAGCGCGAGGGCGGCGGTCAGCCCGCCGATGCCCGCTCCGGCTATGATGACGGGATGCGTCATGGCCGCTCCTGACCCGAAAGGGGACGCCGGATCAGCGGCGCCCGGCGGGCACCGCAGAAAGATACATCAGCCGGTCAGGCTTCAGGCGGCTGCCGGAACCCAGACGCAATCCGCCGGATTGGCTTCGGCGGACTTCAGGGCCGGGTTGAACTTGTAGAGCGTCGAGCAATAGGGGCAGACGATCTGGTCTTCATCGCCCATGTCGAGGAACACATGCGGGTGATCGAACGGCGGATTCGCGCCGATGCACATGAATTCATGCGCGCCGATCTCAACGCTTTCGTGGCCGCTGCTGTTCTGGAAATGCGGGACTACGTGATCCGCCATGGCACCTGTCCAAGATTACTGTCCGGGTCAAAAGATGCGCGAACATACCGCCCCCGCGCCGGAAAGTGTAGGGGGCTTGGCGGATTTCCCGTGCGCAGCGGCGGCCTGCAGGTTCCCTGTCCCTGCATAAGGCAGATCAGCCATTCCGGGGGACTTCCAAGCGGCGGATCTTGCGCCTAAGGTATTGGACAAATTGTCTCTGCCTTTAACGTAAACGTCAGGTCCTGCATGCCCGTCTTCAAATCCGATATCGCCGACATTGCCTACATCGATGAGGGGGAGGGCGAGCCGATCCTGCTGATTCACGGCTTTGCCTCGAACAAGGCCGTCAACTGGGTCAATCCGGGCTGGGTGGATCTTCTGGTCAAGGATGGCCGCCGGGTGATCGCCCTCGACAACCGGGGCCACGGCGAGAGTGGCAAGTTCTATGATCCGGCGGACTACGGCGCGCCGATGATGGCCGAGGATGCCCGGCGGCTGCTGGATCATCTCGGCCTCTCCAGTGTTGATGTGATGGGCTATTCCATGGGCGCCCGCATCACCGCCTTTCTTGCGCTCAATCATCCGGACCGGGTGCGCCGGGCAATCTTCGGCGGCATGGGCTACGGCATGATCACCGGCATCGGGGATGGCGAGCCGATTGCCCGGGCGCTGGAAGCCGAAAGCCTGCAGGACATTCCCGATCGCACGGGCCGGGCCTTCCGCGCCTTTGCCGAACAGACCGGCGCCGACAAGCGGGCGCTGGCGGCCTGCATCCGCTCGTCCCGGCAGAAGATTTCCGAAGAGGACGTCGCCCGCATCGCCCGCCCGGTGCTGGTGGCCGTCGGCACCAAGGACGACATTGCCGGATCGCCGCAGGCGCTGGCGGACCTCATTCCGGGCGCAAGGCTGCTGGAGATCCCCAACCGCGATCACATGATCGCCGTGGGCGACAAGGTCTACAAGCAGGGCGTCCTCGACTTCCTGGCGCAGACCGCATGAGCGCCCCCGCCGCCACCAGCTTTACCGGTGCCGAGGGCAACCGGCTTGCGGTTGACCGTTTCGGCAGCGGGACAGGCCAGCCGGTGCTGCTGCTGCATGGCGGCGGGCAGACGCGCCACGCCTGGGCGGGGGCGGGTGTCCGCCTCGCCAAGGCTGGCTTCACCGCCTACGCCATGGACCAGCGCGGCCATGGGGACAGCGAGTGGGTGGCCTCCGGCGCTTATGATTTTGCCGACTTCGGCCGGGATCTCTCCGCCGTGGCTGCACAGGTGACGGAGAGCCATGGCCGCCGGCCCGTGCTGGTCGGTGCGTCGCTCGGCGGGTTGGCCGGACTGCTGTCTGAGGGCGCGCAGACGCCGGGGCGGCTCGAAGCCATGGTGCTGGTCGATATCACCCCGCGCGTCGATGCGGGCGGCGTTTCGCGCATTCTCGACTTCATGGCCGAGAAGGTGGACGAGGGCTTTGCCACGGTGGAGGACGCGGCGGATGCCATTGCCGCCTATCTGCCGCACCGGCCGCGCCCGCGCTCGCTGGACGGGCTTGCGAAGAACCTGCGCCTCCATCCCGATGGCCGCTACCGCTGGCACTGGGACCCGGCCTTTATCGCCGCACGCCATGCAGGGGGCGAAGATCTGCGGGCAAAGGTGGAAGCCGAACTCGTCGCGGCCGCAGCCCGCCTGACCCTGCCGGTGCTGCTGGTACGCGGCGGCCAGTCGGAACTGGTCAGCCAGGAGCATCTCGACGAATTCCGCCAGCTCGTGCCCCACGCCCGGCTGGCCGATGTGGCCGGGGCCGGGCACATGGTGGCCGGAGACCGCAATGACGTCTTCACCGGCGCGCTGCTGGAGTTTCTGCAGGATCTGGCGGCGGACGTCAAAGCCTGAGTCGGATCAGGGTCTTGAGCCGTTTGGCTCAAGTTCTGATTCTGATTCAACTGGGGCCCGAAAGCTGAGTCGTTTCAGTCTCTGGCCCGTGCGGTTGAGGCGCTTCTCACGCGCCCTTGAAATCCGGAGTCCGCTTTTCGAGGAAGGCGGTTCTTCCCTCTGCGAAATCCGCGCTGTCAAAGCAGGCGATGGCAGCGGCTTCCGCCTTATCATGATCGGGTGCGGAGTGGCCTGCCGGGATGGTGAGTGCTGCCTTGGCGGCGGCATGGGTTAGCGGTGCGTTTTGCGCAATCGTGGCCGCCAGTTTCCGTGTCTCGGCCTCCAGTGCACTGTCTTCCAGAAGCTGGTTGAGAAAGCCCCAGTGCAGGGCCTCGCCGGCTTCGATGCGCCGGGCGGTGAAGATCAGTTCCCGTGTCCGCGCCGGGCCGATGAGCGCGGCCACATCCACCAGCGCAGCCGGGGGATAGGCGATGCCGAGCCGGGCGGCGGGGATGCCGAAGCTGCTGCCGTGGCTGGCAAGGCGCAGGTCGCAAGATGCGGCAAGACCGAAGCCGCCGCCGAGGCAATGGCCGCGGATCATGGCAATCACCGGCTTGCGGCAGGCCTTCAGCGCCTCGAAGGCGGCGAGGTTGATGTCCTCATAGGCGCGGGCGGCTTTCGCGTTCTTGCGGGTTTCCTCGAACTCGGAAATGTCCGCCCCGGCGCAGAAGGTTTCGCTGCCCGCACCGCGCAGGATGATGACCCGGACCCCGCCATCGGCTTCAAGCGCGGACACGGCAGCGGGCAGGGCGCGCCACATCTCCAGCGTCATGGCGTTGCGGCGCTTTTCATTGGCGATCACCAGCCAGCCGGTGCTGCCTTCAATCCGGATCTCAAGTTCCGGCGGGGGAGTGTGCGATTGTCCTGTCACGTGATATCTTCCCTGTCTGGCGCCTTGAGGGCATGGCGTCCGGTGATGAGTTCTTTTCCTTTTGGCCGGGCTTTGTTATGGCTCGCTCCGGCCTATATGAGGACGGCATGACAGGTCCGGCGCGGCAGAGGCTGCGCACAGGGCCTGCGACAGGAGACGCGCCATGGTGAACACCACTTTCAAGACGGCCAAGCCAACCGTGAGCTTGCATGATCCCGTATGGCATCAGCTTCGGGAAGAGGCCGAAAAGATGGTCATCGGCGAACCGGCCCTGTCGTCCTTCGTTTATGAGACCATTCTCAACCATGGGCGCCTTGAGGATGCGGTGATCCACCGGCTTGGCGACAGGCTGGGCCGCGACGTGGTGTCCGCCTCCCTCATCCGCCAGACCTATTCCGAAGCCCTCAGCGACGAGCCGGAACTGGGCGAGATCTTCCGCGTCGACATGATGGCCGTGTTCGACCGCGATCCGGCCTGCGAAAGGCTGCTGGAGCCGCTGCTCTATTTCAAGGGCTTCCATGCGCTGCAGACGCACCGCCTTGCTCACTGGCTGTGGCGGCGCGGGCGCTCCGACTTTGCGCTGTATCTGCAGAGCCGGTCCTCCGAGATCTTCCAGGTGGATATCCATCCGGCGGTTCCTGTCGGCCGGGGCATCTTCATGGATCACGCCACGGGGCTTGTCGTTGGCTCCACGGCCGTCATCGAGGATGATGTCTCGATCCTGCAGGGCGTGACGCTGGGCGGCACCGGCAAGGAGCAGGGCGACCGGCATCCGAAGATCCGCAAGGGCGTGCTCATCGGCGCGGGCGCCAAGATCCTCGGCAATCTTGAGATTGGCCGCTGCTCGCGCATTGCCGCAGGCTCGGTTGTGCTTCAGGACGTGCCTTGCAACACCACCGTGGCCGGGGTTCCGGCGCGGGTCGTGGGGCAGGCGGGATGCGCAGAACCGGCCCGGTCCATGGACCAGCTGCTGGCGGATAAACAGCCTGACGCGTGATCCCCCTGTGGGAAAGCCCATGATTCCGGGGAAAGACGGTTCCGGCGGTTGGCTCACGGCGCTGTTCGTGTAGGTTCCGCACCCGTGAAATACGGGGACCCGAAAGGAGCGAAAGACGTGAAAGCCGACGAAATCAAGAAGCTGGAAGCCTATCTGCAGCGCAAGTTCAACCTGCCGTCCATGAAGGTGAAGGCCCGTCCGAAGAAGGACGATTCCGCCGAGGTTTATATCGGCGACGAGTTCATCGGCGTTGTCTTCCGTGATGATGAGGACGAGGACCTGAGCTGGAGCTTCCAGATGGCCATCCTGGAGATGGACCTCGAGGAAGACGACGAGGATTGATCCGGCAAGCCGCCGCTGGAGCCATGGGCAAGCGGCGCCGGCTGCCGGAACTGATCTGAAAGGGACGTGCCCTGCGCAAAGCTGCAAGGCGCGTCCCTTCTGTTTTCCGGTTCGGCGCAACCGGTTCGGGGCCGCCCAGCTATCAATGCGGCAGGAAACTCTCGAAAAGGGCGCCCATCTGCCGGTCCAGCCGGCCCCAGCTGCTGAGCAGCTTCATGTCGAAGCGGTAGCTGGCCACGAGATCCGGGGCGAGGCGCATGTCGCGCAGGCAGCTTGCCGGAGCATCTTTCGGCAGTCTGCAGCGGGCGGCAAATCCGGTTTCAAGCCCTGTGCCGTCGTCCTCGTAGAACAGGACGTCTTCGCTGGCGCCCGCCTTGCCGGACATGTCGAGCATGTAGAGACCGGCCTGTCCCACCTGCGGCTTTCCGGCGGCAAGGCGCCGCAGCGTGGTGTCCATCCGCTCCATGACCGTTTCGACCTTGCGGGATGCCATCAGTTCCACGGTGACCGGCAGTTCCGCAGCGGCCCGGCTGCCCCTGTTCCCGCTGGTGCCGGCATAGCCCGTCATGGAGGGCCAGTTGACTTCCAGGGTCAGCCGCTCATGGAACGAGCCTTCCTTGCGCTGCTCCGGCTTGGGCAGCATGTTCATGGGAACCGTCACCCTGCGGTCGCCAAGCCAGAGCGTGACAAGGCTGGCCTCGGCCGTGCGCAGCTCCATTCGGGTGGAGGCCTGTTCAATCCAGCCGCCAATCATCTTTGCAATATAGGCAAGGGTCAGCAGCACCAGCAGCGTCAGAATCAGGGCGGAATGGAACGGCCGGTAACCTGTTGCCTTGGGTAGGGTGACCGGCATCATGGCCGCCACCTTTCGGCTCTGCGCGCAAAGCAGCCGTCAGCATTTCCGTGCCAAAGCAGGACAGATGTTCCAGAACGGTATGGGCAGACCTGTGATGGTTGCTGCATTCGCTTGGTTTCTGTTCCGTTCGTGACCGCCGGAAACCGGCATGCGGTTTGCACTTCCCCTCCTGTCTCCGTGAGGACAGACTCACGCCCCGATGGTTAACAAGAGGTTAATGCCGTGCTTCTTGAACTGCTGCTTGCCGTTTACATGGGCTGCGCCGGCTTCGTTGCAGCGGGCCTGGTTGGAAGCGCTTATCAACTTGTTACCGACTCGCCACCCAGTTTCCAGATCCCGGCGCACAGTATCGCAGGAATTCTGGGGGTTGTTCTGGTCTGTGTCTTCGCCGGACCCTTCATCATCATGCGCAATGCCATCCGTGGACGGCGGCTGGAAGGGCGCCCGGTCGGCTGGCTGGTGGCCTCCTCCACCATTGCAGGCATGTGGAGCCTGTGCTCTGGTGTCCTCGTAATGCATTTTGCGCTGGGGCTTGCCAACTCGTGGTCGTGATCCCGGTGTGACAGACCGGGAGGAAAACATGACGCTCTACCGCCTTGAAGACCGGACGCCGGAACTTGCTGCTGACGGAGCCTGCTGGGTGGCGCCGACGGCGGTGCTGATCGGGTCGGTGCGGGTGGAGGAGGGGGCGAGCGTCTGGTTCGGCGCCGTGCTGCGCGGCGATAATGAACTGATCCTCGTCGGCAAGAACAGCAATGTCCAGGACGGCTGCGTGCTGCACACGGACATGGGCTATCCTCTGACGATCGGCGAGGGCTGCACCATCGGCCACAAGGCCATCCTGCACGGCTGCACCATCGGCAGCAATTCCCTCATCGGTATGGGCGCGACGGTGCTGAACGGCGCCAAGATCGGCCGCAACTGCATCGTGGGCGCCAATGCGCTGATCCCCGAGGGCAAGGAAATTCCGGACAATTCGCTGGTGGTGGGCATGCCGGGCCGTGTTGCGCGGACGCTGGATGCCGCGGCCGAAGAAGGCCTGCGCAAATCGGCCGCAGGCTACGTGCGCAACTGGCAGAGGTTCAAGGCCGGGCTGGCGCCCCTTTGAACTCACGACTGAATGATGATGGTCCGCCGCTATACGCCTGAAAAGGCGGGAGCCGGTCTCGCGGGGGCGGACCGGCTCCCTGAACCCGGCCGTGGTTGGGATGGGGAGGGTGGGGACGCGGCCGGGCTGTTCTGTCGGGCTCCGGGACGTCCCGGAACGCTTCCGTATGCGGGTCTCAGTTTCCGATGCTGGCCACGGTGGTGACGCGGGTATCGGAAATGCTGGTCCAGGCGGCTGCCGATGTCGTGGCCTGCCGCTTCACGTAGCGGTAGGGCGTCGAGTACCAGGGCAGCACGGCCTCGATCTGGTTGTCGAGGATCAGGTCGCCCTGATCCGTGCGGACCGTCAGGACCGCATGGCCTTCGTTGTTGATGTCCTTCACCACCGTGATCAGCAGCGCGCTTGCGGGCCAGCCGGCCTTCAGCAGACGGCGCTGCTTTTCGATCACATATTCCTCGCAGTCGCCAATGCCATTGTCCGGAAAGGTCCAGTACTCGGGCACGCCGAACTGTTCCATGTCCGTCACGGGACGGATTTCCCGGTTGACGGTGGCATTGACCGAAAGCAGTTCCTCGAAGCGCTCTTCCGAGAGCTTCACGACAACTGGCTTGTCGGTGCGGGCCGCGCAGGCCGCCGGATGTTCCTTGCAGAAGACGAGATGTCCCTGCGGCGCTGCCGCAGCTCCGGCCATGGCCATATAGCGGCCGGGATTGGCGCTTGCTGCTGTGGCATAGATGGCTGCCGCAAAGGCAGCGCATGCGATGATTGGCTTCCAGATCTTTATCTTCATGTCGTCGCCCTCCCCAAGGCTGACGACACCATTGCATCTGCAATTTTATTTGCGTCTAAGTCAGGTCATCGCTTTTTCCATGATGTTTATCTGAATTTTACTTGAGTTTTTTCTTTATTTTATTTGATTTTGAATTGAGTTTTATCTTGATTTGAATAAAGTTTTACGGATCTTGCGCAAGTCAATGATTTCAAAATGGATTTTCAGAAATCGGGCGGCCGGGGTTGAAGGCTGGCTCACCGGGAACCTGTCCGGAAGCCGTTTCCGCCTCGCGCGGGCGAGGAAAGGAAGCCGAAACCATACGGGGATTTTCTGTGTTGCCAGGCGTATTTGCCCTGCCGAATTCCTTCCCCGGGAGGCGGCCTCACTCTGCGGCAAGGCGGGGGCATGAGCCTTGAGAGGAAGGAATGGTTGAGAGGCCTTCCGCACAAAAAAATCCCGGCTTTGGGCCGGGATCTCTTTGCGGTGTCATTCTGAAAGGCAATGCCGGTTTCCGGTGACTGCACCGGAAGGGCGATAGGGGCCACGCTGGCGCTATGCCGGCGGCGTGCTGCCATCCTGCGGATCATCCGGCACCATATGCTGTTCGAGCAGGGCCTGATTCTGGATCACGGCGAATTCCAGGGCGATGCCTTCTTCCAGATGGCGGACAACACGCGCCCGCATCCGGCCAAGGGCGATCTCGGTGCCGATCGGCGGACGTGCCGGGCAGGAGAGCGCAGCGCCGGACAGTGATACGTCGATGATGCGGCAGGTATAGGCGGTGCCATCGGGCAGAACGATCCGGGTGATCGGGTTCTTCGGCACGAAACGCTCGTGGCGCCGGTCTTCCGGCAGGTTCAGCTCGTTGCGGTTGGCCAGCCAGGTCAGCACGCTGGCGATCTTGTCACGCTTGCGCGGCGTGTTGGCCAGCGCCACGGCAAAGCCGCCGTCGATCTCGCGTGTGATCGTTCCTTCCACCCGGCCGATATGGTCCAGGTAGGCCACCACCTTTTCGCCCACACGTCCTGCCACAGGGGCAATGAGTGCCATGCCGCCGGGCGACATGTTGACGACCTGACAAGGATATTCCTGCCGGTTTTCCAGCATGAAGCGGCCGAGGACGTTCACCTTCACGCGCTGGTGACGGCGCCGGTCCGTGCCCTTGGCGGGCAGACCGGGCGCGGGCCTGGCAGCTTCTGCTGCTGTCATGGATCTTGTTTCCCTATCTTATGCGGGAGGAATCTTGTTCTCCACGGACACGATAGGCGGGGACTATTAACATTGCGTAAGATCAGCCCAAGACTTTTCAGATCTTGCCGCCGTCATAGACAGTCAGATGCCCGACCCGTCTCGTCCCTTCCATCGACGGCGCGGCAAGATGGGCCTGTCCGCCATTGATGATCTGCGGAACAGCCGTGCGGCGCGGGGCAGGGGTGCCTGTCAGGAAGGACGGGCGCTCATCAGGCCAGATCAGCCGCAGGCTGGAGATGGACTGGTTCAAAATGGGATGCAGGCCCAGCCAGTAGGGACGCTCGAAGCTGGCGCTGGCGCCAAGGATGCGGCTGCGGCCTTCGCCCGGCATGTGCAGGGGAAGCAGCAGCATTTCCATCTTCAGAACCTGATTGCGCTCGGTGTGCCCGTCGACGCCGATAACCGCCGCCGCCGCATCTTCAGTGATGGCGGCCATGACGGAGGCGAGGGCTTCGCGGTCCTCATTTCCCCAGCCGCGCAGGAAGTTGCGGCCTTTCAGCTCGCGGCAATGGGTGGAGCAAAGACGGGTTCCTGCGAGGCGGTAGCGGTAGGTGTCCTGATCGACGGCTTCCAGGATGAAGGTGTCGCCGAGCAGACCGCGAATCCGGCCCGGGTCGATCTCCGACCGGTTCGGGGCGGTGCGGGTGCCGCGCAGTTCGTCCCAATACTGATAAAGGGTACGGTTGACGCCATGCTTCATTTTGACCGGTCCTTCTGCCACTTGTGCGCCGCTGCGGCATGCGTGTCCTTATCTGGGACATTTCTCCGCGCCTGCGCTGGTTCTGCCGGTTACAGAGCATTTACTATGCCAAATGCGCCGGTGGGTGAAAAAATCACCGGCTTTCCTAAAGTTTGAACGGATTTTTAAGGTTACTCCAAGCTTGCGCTTGCTCCGGAAATTGCTTTGGCACAGGCTGATTGCAGCCAGGTGCAAGAGATCCGGACGGCCGGACCGGTCACACTGCGGCGCATTTATCCGGGCCTTGCGGCAGGTGCGGGGTTCGGAACAGGTTATGAGGCGCCCGTTGCCGGCAAGGCGGCGGGCGCCTTGTCTTTGTCTTGTCTTTCCGGGGCAGATCCTTAAGTGTCTGGACATGAACCGGGCATCCTCAATGTCCGCAAGTGAAACAGATGTCAGGATTGAACCGGTCAAAATGAACCAGCCCCAGCCGATTGGTCCCTCCAGTGGCCTGCCGCCGCAAGGCCCGCTCCCGCCAAGCCAGAAGGCCTTCAACATTCCTGCCGTGGTGGCCGTTCTGGCCGGTCTCATGCTGGTGGTCCACCTGATCCGCACGGAGTTTCTGAGCGCGGATGCCAATTACGAGATTCTGGTGCTGTTCGGCTTCTGGCCTGCCCGTTACAGCGCGGAGCTTTTCGGCGCCGGGCTCGTGCCGGGCGGATATGCGGCGGACGTCTGGTCGTTTCTGACCTATGCCTTCCTTCATGGCAGCTGGGCGCATGTGGGCATGAACATGGCCTGGATGATTGCCTTTGCGCCGCCTTTGGCGGTCCGCCTCGGCACCGTCCGTTTTCTCGCCCTGAGCGCGGTGGCGGCCATCGCCGGCGTTCTGGTGCATCTGGCGCTGCATTTCGGCGAGGCTGTGCCGGTGATTGGCGCCTCCGCCGCCGTGTCCGGACAGATGGCGGCGGTGTTCCGTTTCGCCTTTCAGCCGGGCGGGCCGATGGCCGGCGGAAACCGCAATGATCCGCGGGCCTATGAGCTGCCGGTTGCGCCCTTGCGCGATGCCCTGCTGAATGCCCGCGTCCGCAATCTCCTGATCCTGTGGTTCGGCATCAACCTGCTGTTCGGCGTGGCGGGCGGGGAGCTTCTCGGTGCCTCCGGGGATATCGCCTGGGAAGCGCATGTGGGCGGCTTTCTGGCCGGGTTTCTCCTGTTCCCCTATTTCGACCCTGTCCGGCGGTTTCGATAATGTGACGTGAAGTGAAGCTCTCCGCCCAATGCAGGATTTGCATCCTTTGCGCTTTTGGGGGCATGATGAACGTCAGGTTACCGCCGGGAGGAACTGGGAGGTAGCCGGTGCCACGTCAGCTATCGGGAGAGCAGCATGACAGTAGCTTCGATTCTCAATACCAAAGGCCGTGACGTGATCACGGCAAGTTCGTCGGCCACGGCCGGCGACATCTGCAAGCTTCTTGCGGAAAAGCGGATTGGCGCGGTGGTGATCACTGATGCGAAGCGGCACATCGAAGGCATCGTTTCGGAACGTGATATCGTGCGTGTCATCGGGGCGGAGGGGCCGGAAGCCCTGAACAAGCCGGTGACGGCCGTCATGACCCGCACCGTGATCAGCGCATCTGAAGGCGATACGCTCAACAGCATCATGTCCCGGATGACATCCGGCCGCTTCCGCCACATGCCTGTGGTGTCCGGCGGCAAGCTGACCGGCCTCATCTCCATCGGCGACGTGGTCAAGCACCGCATCGCACAGGTGGAAGAGGAAGCCGAGCAGATGCGCAATTACATCGCCATGGCGTAAAGGCCTTGCGTGGCCCCGGCACGCCTGCCGGGGCTGCGAGTGCCGGCAGGCTGTTTATCTGCCTGCAGGAAACAGGCGCGGATACTCGATCTTGGGGCAGCGGTTCATGATCACCGTCAGCCCGGCAGCTTCCGCCTTGGCGGCTGCTTCCGCGTGCTCGACGCCGATCTGCATCCAGATCACCTTCGGAAGGCTGGCCAGCGCCAGCGCCTCGGCAACGATGCCAGGCACCGCATCGGATGCGCGGAAGATATCCACCATATCCACCGGCACGGGAATGTCCGTGAGGCTGGCATAGACCGTTCGGCCCAGCAGCTCCTTGCCGGCAAGCCCCGGGTTGACCGGATAGACCTCGTAGCCCTGATCAATCAGGAATTCCATCACGTGATGCACCGGCCGGTCTGCATTGGCGCTGGCGCCGATGATGGCGATGGTCTTCGTCTCTTCAAGGATCTGCCGGATCAGGCTGTCGGGATAGGCGGGCGTCATGGTCATTCTCCGGTCCATTCGGGTTTGCGCTTCTGCAGGAAGGCATTGATGCCTTCTTCCGCGTCGCGGGCCATCATGTTCTCCACCATCACCGACGCGGCATAGTCATAGGCTTCGCCCAGCGGCATTTCGAGCTGGCGGTAGAACGCCTCCTTGCCAATCTTCAGCGTCAGCGGCGACTTGGAGGCGATGACCTCGGCATATTTCTGCACGACCTGTTCCAGATAGTCGCCGGGAACTATGCGGTTAATGAGGCCGAAGGACTTGGCGGTGGAGGCATCGATGCTTTCCCCCGTCAGCAGCATCTCCATCGCCTGCTTGGGGCTGGCATTGCGGCTCACCGCCACCATGGGCGTGGAGCAGAACAGACCGATGTTGACGCCCGGCGTGCAGAAGGTGGCCGTGTCCGTGGCAATCGCCAGATCGCAGGAGGCGACAAGCTGGCAGCCGGCCGCCGTTGCAACGCCCGTCACCACCGCAATCACCGGCTTGGGCAGGCGCACGATCTGCTGCATCAGGTCCGAGCACTGGCGCATGATGGCTTCATAGGTGGCGCGGCCCCGGTCTGCCTCGGCGCGGGCCGCCGTCAGCTCTTTCAGGTCATGCCCGGCGCAGAACACCTTGCCCTCGGCCCCCAGCAGGATGACGTGCACCGCCGGGTCAATGGCCGCCAGCTCCAGCTCGGCGGACAGCGCGGTCATCATCGCCCGCGACAGGGCATTCATCTGCTCCGGCTGCTGCAGCACAAGGCGCAGCACGCCATTGTGCAGCAGCTTGCCGATCAGCGGGCGGGTTTCGGCTGCGGCGGTGTCTTCTGTCTTCTGCATTCTGCTTTCCCGGCATGGTCACGATGTGGCCGGAGCATACAGCAGCCGGGCCAGCGGGGAAGCAGGCAAAAGGGGCAGCCAGGTGGCGATGTGTCAGGGATGGGGCAGGGGGAAGCCGTAGCGGTCGCTGAGGGCTTTCAGGATTTCATCCTTGTCATTGATGAACTGCGGCGCGCCGCTTGGGTCCACCGGTTCGCTCGTCAGAACCAGCACCGGCAGGCTCTGGTTTTCAGCGCCGATCAGCTCCGCCACGTCTGCCCGCGGGCGCGGCCAGGCGATGCGGCGCACATCGAGTTTCTGTGCCAGATCAGGAAAGGAGGCGAGGATGCCCTCCATCAGGGCGCAGTGCCAGCAGTAGAACACGTCACCCGGATAGGCCGGGTCCGTGAAGCCGGGACGCAGCAGGAAAAGAATGTCCTTCATGAAAGCTCCTGTGCCTTGCCCGCAGCGGCAGGCGCGGGCCTCCGTCATTTGGCCGATGCCCCTCCCGGTTGGCAAGGGCCGCGTTTCCGGCAAGAGTGATCTTGGAACGGGAAGGGGAACGCGATGCAGCCGGTGATGAGCGTGGACGAGGTGGAGGCGTTTCTGCGGACCGAATTTCCGCAGGTCTATCTGGATGGGCCGCTCACCCAAGTGGAGGAGATCGCGCCGGGGCTCGCCGCCCTGCGCTTTACCGCCAGCGAGCGGCACCTGCGGCCCGGCGGCACGGTGTCCGGCCCTTCGATGATGGCGCTGGCTGATCTTGCCGCCTATGTGGTGATCCTTGCCCATATCGGCCCGGTGGCGCTGGCGGTGACAACGAATCTCAACATCAACTTCCTGAGGAAGCCCGCGCCGGGCGGTCTCATCGCCACCTGCCGGATTCTCAAGCTCGGCCAGCGGCTCGCCGTGGTGGATTGCGCCATCTGCGGGGACGGGGAGGGCGAAATGGCCGCTCACGCCACCGCCACCTACTCGATTCCGCCGCGCCGGCAGGGTTAAAACGGCAAGATTTATGCGGTATTCAGATACCGTTTTTTCAAGTCTTTGATTTATATATGTAATTTACGGCATGGCGCAAATGTTTCGCCTTGACGGTTTGCTGGCGAACGCGTATCACCCTGCCCGAACACACGGTGTGCCGTGCGGGATCTGTGTCCTGCCAAGCCGCCGTTCTGGTTTCACCGACGATTCACGGATCAGACACATGAAGACCTTCTCTGCCAAGCCGGCTGAGGTCGAGAAAAAGTGGATCTTGATCGACGCTGAAGGCATGGTCGTAGGCCGTCTGGCTGCCTACATCGCCAGCCATCTGCGTGGCAAGCATCTGCCGACCTTTACTCCGCACGTTGACTGTGGCGACAACATCATTGTCGTCAACGCTGACAAGGTGGTGCTGACGGGCCGCAAGTACGAAAACAAGAAGTACTACTGGCACACCGGCCACCCGGGCGGCATCAAGGAGCGTACTGCACGCGCCATCATCGAAGGCCGTTTCCCCGAGCGCGTGCTCGAGAAGGCTGTCGAGCGCATGATGCCGGGCGGCCCGCTGTCCCGCCGCCAGCTCAAGAACCTCAAGGTTTACGCTGGCCCGACCCACCCGCATGAAGCTCAGACGCCGGTCACCGTCGACGTCAAGAGCCTCAACGAAAAGAACGCGAAGAGGGCTTGAGCATGGCTGAGCTGCAATCCCTGGACCAGCTGAAGGGCGCCGTTTCGGCAGCCGTCGAAGCTCCGGTTCATGTCCAGAAGCTGGACGCCCATGGCCGCGCCTATGCCACCGGCAAGCGCAAGGACGCGATTGCCCGCGTCTGGGTCAAGCCGGGCACCGGCAAGATCACCGTCAACGGCAAGGACTACACGGCATACTTCGCCCGTCCGGTCCTGCAGATGATCCTGCGTCAGCCGATCCTGCTGACCAACCGCGATGGCCAGTATGACATCGTTGCCACCGTCACCGGTGGCGGCCTGTCCGGCCAGGCCGGCGCTCTGCGTCATGGCATCTCCAAGGCCCTGACCCATTACGAGCCGGAACTGCGCGGCATCCTCAAGAAGGAAGGCTTCATCACCCGCGACAGCCGCGTGGTCGAGCGCAAGAAGTACGGCCGCGCCAAGGCCCGCCGTTCCTTCCAGTTCTCCAAGCGCTGATCCTTCAGCTGCTTGTCAGACACAAGAAAGAACCCGCTGGTGCGAACCGGCGGGTTTTTTTGTTTTGGGGGGCAAGCATGCATTCCTCCCGATCGTCATGGCCGGGCTTGTCCCGGCCATCTGCAAGCCGTTGATTTGTAGAGGTCCTCGGCACAAGGCCGGGGATGATGATGGAGAAGCTGGACGTTTGCGAGAAGCCTGATCTGGTGTGAACGGCGGGTTTGCTGGTTTTCTTGGGGCGGTGCCTTTGTACCCCTTACAGCTTTTCCTGAAGCCCGGCGCCTGCAGGCTTCTGCCGCCTGTGCTGGTGGAACGTGACGGGAGCCGGGCGGAAAGGCTCAGGAAACGGACCAGACCCCGGCACAAGGCCGGGGCGGCGCGGAGAGCGGGCAGGCGCTGGGAAACCCATCTCACAGCCTGCGATTTGCACCCGTTATCACCGTCGCTACTACGTAACGAAACGCGGCGCGTTCGCCACGGCAAAGTGCCGGATGCCCCCATGTTGGGGACGTCCGGTCCAAGCCCCTCCACCGCGCCGTCCCGGCCTTGAGCCGGGACCTGTTGGGGAGGCTGTGAGCTTGATGTTCAAACCCGCTTGCAAGTTCTGCGTTAAATACGAAGAAGTATTGACCCTGTTCAGGAGCAGCCGATACGCTTGAGACACTATGATCACCCAATCCAGGGAAACAGGCACTCGACTGCGTGATCATATGATGGGGAAGGCGGGGCCGAAGATGGAAAAGTCTGAGAATATTGCGGCCCCTGAGATCCGTCTTAGAGCAAGACTGGCCCGGCAACTGGATGTTGACCTTTATCAAGGCCGTGGCCTGTCAATCCTGAACACGGTTGTTGTCTGGGTGATCTTGTTTTCAGTCATCTTGGTTATTCTTGAGACTGAATCGACGATCATAAGTCGATTTTCGTCGTTCTTTTATGGCTTTGAGTGGGTGCTCCTTGTTTTCTTCAGTTTGGAATACCTTCTTAGGTTGTGGTGCGCCCCGGAAAACCCCTCATACCGAAATCGTCTGGCTTATGTGATCAGGCCACTTGCAGTCATCGACTTGCTTGTCATTGCCACAATGGCATTCACGTTGATTGGCGTGGAGGGGGTCTTGCTTCGTCTGTTGCGGCTGTTCCGTCTCCTGAGACTCGCAAAGCTTGGCAGGTTTTCACAGGCTTTCAGGGATATTTCGTCTGCTGTCATAAAGCGCCGTTACGAGTTATGCGTCAGCCTTATCATTGCGGGCGTGCTCATGCTGGTTTCAGCCTCGCTGCTTTATGTGACGGAGGCCGAGGGGCAACCCGAAGCGTTTGGAAGCATTCCGCGCGCTATGTGGTGGTCCATGGCAACTCTCACCACTGTTGGTTATGGAGATATCGTCCCCATAACCCCTCTGGGGCGGTTCTTTGCGACGTTTACGGCAGTTATGGGGATTGGTTTGATTGCGATGCCTGCGGGCATCCTCGCCTCTGCATTCAGCGAAGTTGTGCAAAAGCGCGACCGCAGAGCGGCTGAATCCGGAGAAGGAGATGATCCGAATGGCAATTAGGTTTCAGCGCCGTATCCGCATCGCGCCGGGTGTGAACGTGAATTTTTCAAGAAGTGGTCTTGGTCTGTCAGTCGGTCCACGGGGGTTTTCGTTCAGTGCTGGTCCTGGAGGGGTATACAGGAACATAGGCCTTCCTGGTACCGGCCTATCTCACCGTGAGAAAATCGGCGGCGGCCGGCGAAGCCGTTCTGATCGGCAGAGATCAGAATCCACGGTGCAGGTTTCGGTGGAGATCGATAGCGATGGACAGATGCAATTCAGGCTGCCGGACGGGGCGCCTGCGCCGCAAGCGCTGATCAGGCGTGTCCGGGAGAGCGAACCTCAACTTATTGACCAACTGATCTCAAATGCGGTCGAAAAGCTCAATCAGGAGCTCCAAGCCTGCCTTGCGGTGCATCTCAGTACTCCGGCACCGGTTTACCAACCGCTTGAGGTGTTGTCTGAGTTGCCGGAGGAGCCTGCGAAACCTATCCTGAATGTGCCCGGTTTCTGGGACAGACTGTTCTTGCGTACCCGAAAAAATGGGGAGGAGAATGCACTGCTGCTTCAGCGTTACGATGACGCGATGGAGGAATGGCGCGACGCTGTCCGCGCCTTCGATACATTTGCGGCAGAAGTCAAAGAGCTGAACATACGTGTCCAAGCTGGCGACGTGGACGCACAATCAAAAGCCCTTGAGAGCCGCTTTGGCGATGTTGTTTGGGCGAAGCCGACCGACATACTATTCGACTTCGGTGATGATGCTACGACAATCAGTCTGGACATAGATCTTCCATCTTTGGAGGAATTGCCCGCGCGCGAAGCGCTACCTCCTGCCCGCGGGGTGAACATCCGTTGGAGGCAGCGAAGCAGTGCCCAAATGAGACGTGACTTTTGTTACCTCGCACATGCTACCCTATTTCGGGTTGCTGGGGAGGTGTTCGCAGCGTTACCTCGAGTTCGCCAAGTGACTGTTTCGGGATTTACGCAACAGTTGGATCCATCGAAGGGGCGGGTCAGCGAATTCTACATCCTCTCAGCCAGGATTGAGAGAAGCGGTTGGGAAACGATCAACTTCAGCAATCTTGACGTGATCGATGTGCAGGCAGCACTTGAGTGCTTTCATTTGATCCGTGATATGACCCGGGGAAATGAGTTGCGGGCGATCACGCCTCTTCCCTGACCTCATCCCCCCTTCATCCCCACGCCCCCCACATAAGTCTCCACCACCGCCCGGTCATCGCCCAGCGTCTGCAGGATGAAGAGTTCATCCGCCAGGGAGCGGGCGGTCTCGGCGCGCAGGGCCATTTCGCGGGTGGCGGCGGGGTTGAGGATGATGATGTCGGCTTCCGTGCCGGGCTCCAGCGTGCCGATCCTGTCTGCGAGGGACAGGCTTTCGGCATTGCCTCGGGTGGCCCAGTAGAAGGTCTCATAGGGGTGGAGGCGCTGGCGCTGGAGTTGCAGCACCTTGTAGCCTTCGTCCAGCGTGCGCAGCATGGAATAGGACGTGCCGCCGCCGATATCCGTGGCGATGGCGCTGCGCACGCCCGCGCTGTCCATGCGTGCCTTGTCGAACAGTCCGCTGCCGAGGAAGAGGTTTGACGTGGGGCAGAACACGGCCACCGAACCCGTCTCCCGCATCACGGAAAGCTCCCGGCCGTTCATGTGGATGCAGTGGCCGAGCAGGGTCTTGCGGCCCAGAAGGCCGTAGCGCTCATAGATGGCGAGATAATCCGCATCCTGCGGGTAGAGCTCCAGCGTGTAGCTGATTTCGTTGAGGTTTTCGTTGATGTGGGTCTGCAGGTGGCAGTCCGGAAACTCGCGCAGCAGCGTGCCGGCCGCCTCCAGCTGTTCCGGCGTGGAGGTGATGGCAAAGCGCGGGGTGATGACGTAGAGCGCGCGGCCCCGTCCGTGCCATTTTTCAAGCAGGGCACGGCTGTCGTCATAGGCGCTCTGGGCCGTGTCGCACAGGGCGGCGGGGGCGTTGCGGTCCATCATGGTCTTGCCGCCCAGCATGCGCATGCCGCGCCGCTCCGCCTCCTCGAAATAGGCCTCGACCGAATTGGGGTGGCTGGAGCAATAGGCCACCGCCGTGGTGGTGCCGTGGGCGATGAGCGTGTCGTAGAAGGTGCTGGCGATGCGCGCGCCATGGGCCTTGTCCGCAAAGCGCTGTTCGGCGGGGAAGGTGTGGTCGTTCAGCCAGTCCAGCAGCTGGTCCGCCCAGGAGGCGATCACCTGCGCCTGCGGGAAATGCAGATGCGTGTCGATGAAGCCTGGCAGGATCAAGTGCGGGCGGTGGTCGGTGACGGGCGTCCCTTCCGGCGCCTTTGCGGCCACAGCGGCGAAATCACCCGCAGCGGTGATCAGCCCGTTTTCGATCAGGAGCCCGCCATCCTCATGCACCGCCAGCGCCCCCTCATCGCCCGCGCCCATGGGACGGCGCAGAAACGAAACGGTCCGGCCGCGCAGCAGCTTTGTGGGGGCGTGAGGCAAGGGTCTGATCTCCTGTGTGCGGGCAGATGGGCGGGGCAGCCGGAATAGGGCATTTGGGATTGGGCAGCCAGCCGCCAAACCCTTCCCTTTTAATGAGGGGGAGGGGGCGGCACAAGGGTGGGGGATTGCTTTGCTGTCGTTTAAAGACTACATTTCATCATGCTTGTCCTGAAGCAAACCGAGACATTTCGCAAATGGTGGTCGCGGCTGAAGGATGAGCATGCCCGAGGTGTAATAGCCTCCCGGCTGGACCGGCTTTCGTTCGGGCATGCCGGTGATGTGCGTGCCGTGGGCGATGGCATCAGCGAGCTGCGCATTCATCATGGCCCCGGTTACAGGATCTACTTCATCCGCAATGGCGATGAGTTCGTTCTTCTGATTTGCGGCGGCGACAAGGGATCCCAGGACCGGGACATCAAGGCAGCCAAACGGCTGCTTGCAGAGTGGAAGGCTGGAGATGGTTCACCCGATCAGCACATTTGATCCAGCGGAAGCCCTTGGCTCCGGCGAGGCAATTGCTGCTTTCATGGCAGAAGCCTTCGCATCGGAGGATCCCGCCTATATCGCTCATGCGCTGGGTGTCGTGGCACGGGCCAAGGGCATGAGCCAGATTGCGGCGGAGACGGGCCTTTCCCGGCAGCAGCTCTACCGGTCGTTCAGTGCCAGCGGCAATCCGACATTGCGGACAACTCTGGCGGTGATGAAGGCGCTCGGCGTGCGGCTGACAGCCGAACCCCAGGATCCGGCGGAACGCCAGAGCGCGTGAAAGCTGGCTGACGCACGAAGATGTCTTGATGTTCCGGCAAGGCCTCTTGTTTTCCCGAATGGCTGGGCTAGGGTCGCGGCGCGGGGCAGGCGGCCCCGTGCGTCTGACTTTTCCGGAGTTCCCATGTCTTTCAAGCGTCCCCGTCCGACCGACAATGCGGTGTTCGGCAACAGCGTGACCGGCGGCTCGCATGAGCCCACGTATGGCGGCGTGCTGTCCTTCATGCGCCGGCGTTACAGCCGCGATCTCACGGGCGTGGATGCGGCGGTGCTGGGCATTCCCTTTGATGCCTCGGTGTCCAACCGTCCCGGCGCGCGCTTTGGCCCGCAGGGCGTGCGCCGCGCTTCGGCGATCTTTGATGGCGACCCGCAGTATCCGTTCCATGCCGATCCGTTCGAGGGGCTGGCCGTGGTGGATTACGGCGACTGCGCGTTCGATTATGGCCGCAACGCCGAAATCCCGGGCTGCATCGAGGCGCAGGCGCGCGAGATTCTGGATCAGGACGTGCATCTCTTCTCCATCGGCGGTGACCACTTCGTTACGCTGCCGCTGCTGCGGGCGCATGTGGCCAAGCACGGGCCTCTGGCGCTGGTGCAGTTCGATGCCCATCAGGACACCTGGCCGGATGATGGCGGGCGCATCGACCATGGCACGATTACGGGCCGCGCCGTGCGCGAGGGGCTGATTGACCCCGAAAAGTCGATCCAGATCGGCATCCGCACCCATGCGCCTGAAACCTGCGGCCTTGAGATCCTCTATGGCGAAGAGGTCGAGCTGCTCGGCGTCAATGGCGTCGTGGAGATGATCCGCGACCGGGTGGGCGATGCCAAGGCCTACATGACCTTCGACATCGACTGCCTCGACCCGGCCTTTGCGCCGGGCACGGGCACACCGGTGGCGGGCGGGCTCACCTCGCGCGAAGCGCTGATGATCCTGCGCCGCCTCGGGCCGCTCAATTTCGTTGGCGGCGACGTGGTGGAAGTGGCGCCGGCCTATGACCACGCCGACATCACCTCCATCGCCGGCGCCAGTGTGGCCCAGCATTACCTCGGGCTGCTGGCTGAAAAGAAGCGGCAGGGGTGAGGTGATGCTGTGGCCTGGCGGCGGTTCACAAGGCTGGGACGGGGCGGAGAATGCATCTGCGCAGATGGAAGCACCAGCGTGCCGCATATCCGGCGTCGCCCAGGGCGGAGCGAAGCGCAGACCCGGGGACCACTCGTTTGCAGAGTGGTGAGGTGAACGGCAGCAGGCACCACGGGCACATGAGATCTGCTAAGACCAGCTCTCGATGAGTTTGCCTCATCGAGAGCTGGTCAAGCCCGTGCGGCGCCTGCGCAATTTCAAGCCGTGATGAGTCAGCGTCTCGGCGCCTTGGTATGAGCGTCAGCTCCCGAGGGGGTGGCATCTCTCTGCGAGCGAGTAGGCCCCGGCTCAAAAGGCCGGGGCGACGCTGCGGTAAGGGGTAATGCCGTGCGGACAGCCGCTGACCGCGCAGCTCTTATCCGTGCTTGCGGTTGAACAAGCCGGAGGGGCTGCTGTTGTCGTTTTGCGGGGTCAGGGACCAGGCCTTGTAGAGCGGGTGGCTGTCCTTCATCCGCGCGTAGAGCTTTGTCATCTGATGCAGGAAGGCCATCTTGCCGGCATAGGTGAGGGCAGCGCCGCCAAGCGTCAGAGCCAGCATGTTTTCCGCAGCGCCCCACAGCGCCAGAATGAAACCGGCGCCGGCCAGCAGAGACAGGGCGAGCGCGGTGCGGGACATTTCCTGCGGGATCGGCACGAACATGCGGTTCAGCCAGATCCGCTCGCCAAAGGTGGCGCGCACGTGCCAGCGGTCCGTGCGGCGGGGCGGTGGAAACAGGCGCGGATTGAGCCAGAGCCAGATCAGCACGAGGCCGGTGGCCGCCAGTGCGCCGGGCAGGCCGATCATGCTGTGGCTCCACACGGCCAGCAGCAGCACCGGCAGGGTGGCAAAGCGGGTCCACACGCTCCAGCCGCTGGCGTGGCGCTGCCAGACCTTCGCATTCATGCCGAGCCAGCGGATCTGTCCGGCCGGCATGACGGCGGGACGGATGCGGGTGTTCCCCGCCTGCGGCCTCAATTGCCTTGCGTTTTCCATCGTCTTGACGGCGTGCCCCGAAACCGCTCCCTGAGCATCTGCCGCGCCCATTGCGCGGCAGCAATCCGATCCTCCGGATCAGGCCTTTATCTTAACGTAAGTTCCCGGTGCGTCACCCAGGATTTTCACCCGGTGCGCGCCCGGCTTGCGGGCCTTCACCGTGCTGCCGTCCTGCTGGCGCAGCCAGGCATCCCAATGCGGCCACCAGGAGCCGGGGTGTTCCACCGCCGTCTTCAGCCAGTCCTCGTAGGCACCTTCCGGCTTGCCGCCGGTCCAGTACTGGTACTTGCCGCGTGCGGGCGGATTGACCACACCGGCGATGTGCCCGGAGCCGGAAAGGATGTAGTCCACCGGCCCGCCGAAGCAGGACGAGCCCTTGAACACCGAATGCGGCGGGGCGATGTGGTCTTCCTTCGTCGCCAGATTATAGACCGGAATGGTGACCTTCTTCAGGTCCAGCTTCTGGCCGCCGATCTCCATCTTGCCCTTGGAGAGGTTGTTCTCCAGATAGCAGTTGCGCAGGTAGAAGGAGTGGTTCGCCGCCGGCATGCGGGTGGAGTCGGAGTTCCAGAACAACAGGTCGAAGGGGAAGGGCTCCTTGCCGCGCAGGTAGTTGTTGACCACGTAGGGCCAGATCAGATCGTTGGAGCGCAGCATGTTGAAGGCGGACGCCATCTTCGAGCCGTCCAGATAGCCGCGCTCGGCCATCCGCTTTTCCAGAATGGCGATCTGCTCCTCGTCCACGAAGACCTTCAGATCGCCGGCATAGGTGAAATCCACCTGCGTGGTGAAGAAGGTGGCCGAAGCGATACGGTCATCACCGGTGGCGGCCATATAGGCCAGCGTCACGGCCAGCAGCGTGCCGCCGACGCAATAGCCGATGGCGTTGACCTTGGTTTCCTTCGTGGTCTTGGCGATCACGTCCAGCGTGCTCAGAATGCCTTCGCGCATGTAATGCTCGAAGCTCTTCTGCGCCTGATGCTCATCCGGGTTGATCCAGGAGATGACAAAGACCGTGTGGCCCTGATCCACCGCCCATTTGATGTAGGACTTCTCCGGCGTCAGATCGAGAATGTAGAACTTGTTGATCCAGGGCGGCACGATCAGCAGCGGGCGCTTCAGCACGGTTTCCGTGGCTGGATCGTACTGGATCACCTCGCATACGTCATTGCGGGCGATGACCTTGCCCGGCGTGAGAGCGAGGTTCTTGCCAAGGGCAAACTTGCTGGCGTCGGTCTGGCGGATCTTGATGTCGCCGTGCCCGGCCTTGATGTCTTCGGCCAGAAATTCCATGCCGCGGGCGAGGTTCTCGCCGTTGGAGGCCAGTGTTTCCTTCAGCAGCGCCGGGTTGGTCAGCACGAAATTGGACGGAGACAGCGCATTTGACAGCTGCTGGACGTAGAAATCGGCCTTGTGCTTCGTGTGCTCGTCCAGCCCCTCGGCCTCGCTCACCATGGACTGGGCCCAGTTGCTGGTGATCAGATAGAGCTGCTTGAGGAAATCGAAGAACTGGTTCTCGTTCCAGTCCGGGTCCTCGAAGCGCTTGTCGCGCGGCGGGGGCGTGACGGCGGGCTGCGAAGGCTCGCCCATCATGCGCTTGAGGGAGGAGTTCCACAGATTGATGTAGCCGCCCCACAGCCGCGACTGGGCGTCGATGGCGCGCTGGGGATCGGACATCCAGTATTCGCCGACCTGCGCCAGCGTCTTGACGACGGAGGTCAGCTCATCCGGGGTCTGGGACGAGGCTTCCCCCTTCTCGCGGGGCTCCAGATAGGCGGCCAAAGCCTTGCCGCCGTTCTCCATCATCTTCGCCAGATTCTGCGCAAAGGCTTCCGGATTGTTGACGATGTACTGCATGACCGGATTGTTCTGTTCGTCTGCGTTCCGGCGGTCATCTGCCATGTCAGGGTTCCCCTCCCTATCGGACTGCTTTTTCTCTGCGCTGCCGGCCTTGCGGCTTTTTGGGCTGCTTTGCTGCGTTCATTATCAATGTTGCCGTTCCGATTTATGACACGGAATGGATCAAGGGCGAACGCTGATTTCTAGCATAATCAACTGATGCTGGCGGGAAATCCGAAAAACACCGGATTGGCGAGTGACCGCGAGCCGTTCGCGGGGTTATAAGCGGCCAGATGTTTTGCGCGCTGGCCCTGGTGCCGTGCGCCTTCCGGAGGTTTGAGACGGTGAGAGCGATTGCGGCTTTGGGTGTGGTGGTGCTGTTGGGCGGCTGCGCAAGCGAGCCGGATACGTCCGTTTTCAGCATGGTGAGCGCGCCCGTTACCGGAGCGCGCCCGCAGAATTCCCTGCCGCCTCTGCCGCCGACGATTGCGCAGGACGGGGAAGACGTCTCCGGCGTGCTGGACAGCGAGGCGCGTGAGGCGAATCTGGAACGGCTGAAGAAACTGTCCGAGGCACGGGCCGCCGCGGCGGGACGCAATGGCACGTCAGCGTCCGCGGCCGAGCTGGCGCGCCTGCGCGATGCCCATGGCAAGGCGGCGCTTCAGGAAATTGAAGGGCAGTAAGTCAAGAAGGCGCCAGGGTGCTGACGCCTCACGCCTTGAAGAGGTTCAGGCGCCATTCGGGCTTGGCCGGGTTCCGGTGAGGCCTGCGCATGGCGGGCTGTTGAGGGAACACTGTCATAAGCCACCAAAAAAACACGGCGCAGGCCCTTGAAGGTGCGTGCGCAAGTGAAGTGGTGCTGATAAGAAGAGCGCCACACAGCAACTGGCCGCATGCGCCTCTTGCTGCGTCTGACCAGGTGGTCAGCGAATCTGGCGGGAAACAACCGCCGGATGTGTTCGGCTAGCAGCAGAGGAACGCGAGGCCCGCGCCATGGAAGAGTTTCACAAGACCCGCAGACTGCCCCCTTACGTCTTCGAGCAGGTCAACAAGCTCAAGGCGGCGGCACGAGCGCAGGGCGCGGACATCATCGACCTTGGCATGGGCAACCCGGATCTGCCGACGCCCCCGCATATCGTCGAGAAGCTGACCGAAGTGGTGCAGGACCCGCGCACCCACCGTTATTCCGCCTCCAAGGGCATCACCGGCCTGCGCAAGGCCCAGGCAGCCTACTATGAGCGCCGATTCGGCGTGAAGCTGAACCCGAACACCCAGG
This sequence comes from Pannonibacter sp. Q-1, assembly GCF_054073275.1. NCBI lineage: Bacteria > Pseudomonadati > Pseudomonadota > Alphaproteobacteria > Hyphomicrobiales > Stappiaceae > Pannonibacter > Pannonibacter sp. Q-1. The sequence continues at coordinate 458,256 of NZ_JBSXNB010000004.1, read as the reverse complement.
TGGTGGCGACGCTCGGCTCCAAGGAAGGCTTTGCCAACATGGCCCAGGCGATCACCGCGCCGGGCGATGTGGTGCTGAGCCCCAACCCCAGCTACCCGATCCACACCTTCGGCTTCCTGATGGCCGGTGCCGCGATCCGCGCGATTCCCGCCGAGCCGGGACCGGAAGTGTTCCACGCGCTGGAGCGTGCGGTCATCCACTCGGTGCCCAAGCCGATTGCCGTGATCATGTGCTATCCGGCGAACCCGACCGCCTATGTGGCGGATCTGGAGTTCTACAAGGATGTGGTGGCCTTTGCGCGCAAGCACGACATCTTCATCCTGTCGGATCTGGCTTATTCCGAGATCTATTTCGGTGATACGCCGCCGCCTTCCATGCTGCAGGTGCCGGGCGCCATCGAGGTGACGGCGGAGTTCACCTCCCTGTCAAAGACCTTCTCCATGCCGGGCTGGCGTGTCGGCTTTGCCGTCGGCAACGAGCGGCTTCTGGCGGCGCTTGCCCGCGTCAAGTCCTACCTCGATTACGGCGCCTTCACGCCGATCCAGGTGGCGGCAACGGCTGCGCTCAACGGGCCGGAAGACTGCATCGTGGAGATGCGCAACACCTACAAGCGCCGCCGCGATGTGCTGGTGGAAAGCTTCGGCCGCGCCGGCTGGGATATTCCGGCTCCGGAAGCCAGCATGTTCGCCTGGGCGCCGATCCCGGAGAAGTTCCGCTCGCTCGGCAGCCTCGAATTCTCCAAGCTGCTGCTGGAGAAGGCGGAGATCGCCGTCGCACCGGGCATCGGCTTCGGTGAATATGGCGATGACTATGTGCGCATCGGCCTCGTCGAAAACGAGAAGCGCCTGCGTCAGGCTGCACGCAACCTGCGCCGTTTCCTTGAAACGGCGGATGAAACGTTGCACAACGTCGTGCCGGTCAGCGCGGCGCGCTGACCTTCTCACAGGCCGGGGGTGCCCGGCACCCGGACTAAACCGGCTGGCGCCCCGCGGCGGGCGCTGGCCCTCATCAACCGGAACATATCGTCAATGGCTTCAGCTTTGAGACTTGGTGTCGCGGGATTGGGAACGGTCGGAGCTTCGCTCATCCGTCTCCTGTCCAAGAATGGGGATGCATTGGCCCGCAAGTGCGGGCGTCCCGTTGTCCTGACTGCGGTGACCGCAAGGGACAAGACCCGTGACCGCGGCCTTGATCTCACTGGTGTCACCTGGTTCGACGATGCGGCCGAAATGGCGCGCTCGGCCGATGTGGATGTTGTGGTGGAACTGATCGGCGGCGCCTCCGGTGCGGCCGAAGCCTGCGTCCGTGCCGCGCTCACCTCCGGCAAGCACGTGATCACCGCCAACAAGGCGCTGCTGGCCGCCCATGGCGTGGAACTGGCCGGGATCGCCGAAAAGGCCGGTGTCTCGCTCAACTACGAAGCGGCGGTTGCGGGCGGCATTCCCATCGTCAAGACCCTGCGCGAGGCGATGGCGGGCAATTCCGTCACCCGCGTCTATGGCATTCTCAACGGCACCTGCAATTACATCCTGACCCGGATGGAGCGCGAGGGCCTGTCCTTTGCCGAGTGCCTCGCCGATGCGCAGCGCCTTGGCTATGCGGAAGCGGATCCCACCTTCGACATCGAAGGCAACGACACGGCGCACAAGCTGGCGCTGCTGACGAGCCTTGCCTTCGGCTGCAAGATCAGCGCCGACGACATTTATCTGGAAGGCATCAGCTCCATCACCACCGCCGACATCAAGGCGGCCGACGAGCTCGGTTACCGGATCAAGCTTCTGGGCGTCGCTCAGGTGACCGAAAGCGGCATCGAGCAGCGCGTGCACCCGACCATGGTGCCGAAGACCTCGGCCATTGCCCGCATCGACGGCGTGCTGAATGCCGTCGCGGTGGATGGCGACTTTGTCGGCGGCGTCGTGCTGGTCGGTCCCGGTGCGGGCGGCAATGCCACGGCATCCTCCGTTGCCTCGGATATTGCCGACATCGCCCGCGGTGACATTGCCCCGGCGCTGGGTGCGCCGAGCAACGTGCTCACCGACTACAAGCGCGCGGGCATGCGCATGCATGAGGGCGGCTATTACATCCGCCTGTCCGTGTTTGACCGTCCGGGTGCCTTTGCGACGATCGCGCGCTGCATGGCGGATGCGGATATCTCGTTGGAATCCATCGTCCAGCGCCGCCGCCGTGCGCCGGGCAGTGGCCTTAATGGTGCCGAAACCGAGGTGCATGAAGCTCAGCCTGTCATATTGATCACGTATGAGACCTCCGAGACGGCTGTCCGTCAGGCGCTGGAGTCCATCGAGGCCAAGGGCGTGGTGGCTGACCGGCCGCAGATGATCCGCATCGAGAAACTGTCTTAAGCCCATCCCGTGAGGATGGTCCCATTCATGTGTTCAGGGGATTGCAATGCCGAAGAAAGAAACCGCAGCCTCAAGCTCGCTTGACCGCATTCTGACGCTGGAACTGGCCCGCGTGACCGAGCGTGCAGCCGTTGCAGCTGCCCGCCTGCGTGGCCACGGCGATGAAATGGCTGCCGACCAGGCCGCCGTGGACGCCATGCGCCGGGAGCTGAACAACCTGCCGATCGACGGCACGGTGGTGATCGGCGAGGGCGAGCGTGACGAAGCACCGATGCTCTACATCGGCGAGGAAGTCGGCACCAAGCAGGGCCCGAAGGTGGATATCGCCCTCGACCCGCTGGAAGGCACCACCATCTGCGCCAAGAACCTGCCGAACTCGCTGGCCGTCATCGCGCTGGCCCCGGCAGGCGGCCTGCTGAACGCGCCGGACAGCTACATGGAGAAGCTGGCCATCGGGCCCGGCTATCCGGCCGGCATCATCGACCTTGATGCCCCGATTGCCGAAAACCTTGCCAATGTGGCCAAGGCCAAGGGCGTGAAGATCTCCGAAATCACCGCCTGCGTGCTTGACCGTCCGCGTCATGCCCGCCTGATCGAGGACATCCGCGCCACCGGCGCTGCGATCCGCCTGATTGGCGATGGTGACGTGGCTGGTGTCATCCACACCACCGACCCGGAAGAGACCGGCATCGACATCTACGCCGGCATCGGCGGCGCGCCGGAAGGCGTGCTGGCGGCTGCAGCCCTGCGCTGCATCGGCGGCCAGATGCAGGGCCGTCTCGTCATCACCCGCGACGAGCAGGTGGAACGCGCCCACCGCATGGGCATTTCCGACATCAAGCGCAAGTATCAGCTTGAGGAGATGGCTTGCGGCGACGTTCTGTTTGCGGCCACCGGCGTGACCGATGGCAACTTCCTGCAGGGCGTGCGCTTCGGCCGCGAACGCATCACCACCCACACCGTGGTCATGCGCTCTTCGACGGGCACCGTGCGTTACATCAAGGCCCAGCATACCCAGGTCGAAAAGTTCCATCTGGACTGAGCTGGAGGGCAGGGCGTGACAGGTGCCGGACCTATTGCAGGTGCCGCTTCGGAGACCGGGCGCACCGTGCTGGGCGTGACACGTTCTGCAAACGGACAGATCTGGCGTGAGCGGCTGACACAGGCGCAGTCGCTCACCGCCCTTGCCATGGCGCAGCGCTTCGGCCTTGCCGATGTGATCGCCCGCGTCATGGCGGCCCGCGATGTGGCGCTGGAGGAGGCGGAAGCCTTTCTCGATCCGACGCTGAAGGGGCTGATGCCGGACCCTTCCAGCCTTGTTCACATGGATGAGGCGGTGGCGCGGGTGGCCGATGCCGTCCAGTCCGGCACCCGCATTGCCATCTTCGGCGATTATGATGTGGACGGCGCCACGTCCTCCGCGCTGCTCTCCCGCTATCTGGCCGAGGTGGGGCAGGAAGCGGTGATCCATATTCCCGACCGCATCATCGAAGGCTACGGCCCCAACGGCCCGGCCATCGAGGCGCTGCACCATGATGGGGCGCGGCTGCTGGTGACCGTCGATTGCGGCAGCACCTCCTTCGAGGCATTCGAGACGGCGGCGCGACTGGGGCTGGATGTGGTGGTGATCGACCATCACCAGTGCGGCGTGGAACTGCCGCAGGTGCGGGCGCTGGTCAATCCGAACCGGCAGGACGACCTGTCGGGGCAGGGGCATCTGGCAGCCGTTGGCGTCACGTTCCTGTTTCTCGTCGGCCTCAACCGCGAACTGCGCCGGCGCGGCGCCTTTGCCGGACGCCGGGAGCCGGACCTTCTGGCGCTGCTCGATCTCGTTGCCCTTGGCACGGTCTGCGATGTGGTGCCGCTCAAGGGCCTGAACCGCGCCTACGTCACCAAGGGCCTCATTTCCATGCATGCCCGCTCCAACCCCGGCCTTGCGGCGCTGGCGGATGTGGCGCGGGTGGGCGGCAAGCCGTCCTCCTATCATCTGGGCTTCCTGCTTGGGCCGCGCATCAACGCGGGCGGGCGCATCGGCGATGCCGCCCTTGGAGCACGCCTTCTGACCACCCGTGACAGCGCGCAGGCCCGCGCCATTGCAGAACAGCTGGACCGGCTGAATGCCGAGCGGCAGGCGATGGAAGCGGTGATGCTGGAAGAAGGCGATGCACAGGCCGTCATCCGCATCCAGGCTGAAGATCCTGCGGTGCTGCTGACCGGATCGGACGGCTGGCATCCGGGTATTGTCGGGCTGATTGCCTCGCGCCTCAAGGAAAGCCACCGCCGTCCCGCCTTTGCCATCGCCTATGACGCCAGCGGCAAGGGCACCGGCTCCGGCCGGTCCATCCCCGGCGTGGATCTGGGCCGGGCCGTGCGCAAGGCGGTGGAAGAGGGGCTGCTGGAAAAAGGCGGCGGCCATGCCATGGCAGCGGGCCTGACCGTGCGGCGCGAGCGGGAAGGGGAGCTGACCGCCTTCTTCAACGAGATGCTGCGCGAGGACGTGGAGGTCGCCAGCGCCAGCCGCGAGATGAAGGTGGATGCGGCGCTGACGGCCGGCGGGGCAACGATCGAGCTGCTGAACAAGCTGGAACTGGCCGGACCATTCGGTGCGGGCCATCCCGAGCCGGTGTTTGCCTTTCCGTCCCACCGCATTTCCTATGCGGATGTGGTCGGCAACGGCCATGTGCGGGCAACGCTGGCCGGTGCCGATGGCCAGACACTGAAGGGCATTGCCTTCAAGGCGGCGGAAAAGCCATTTGGCGAAGCGCTGCTGGCTGGACGGGGCAAGACGCTGCATGTGGCGGGCAGCCTCTCCATCGACACCTGGCAGGGCGCGCAGCGGGTGCAGCTGCGCATTCTGGATGTGGCGGACCCGCAGGTGAACCGGCTGTGAGGGACCTGCGCGCAGCATAGGGCACGCGGGGGCAGGTTTTGCGTTTTTCTGCCCCATTCGCAGGGCATTAACCATGCCGTAAGGGGCACGCGGTAGAGTCATCTGGCTGAAGGATACAGCGCGGGGATCTGATGAAGAGCCAGGACGAACTCAGAGCGGTGTTTGCGGAACTGGACCGTTCCGCCGATCGGGCGCTCGCTGGCCTTGCCAAGGTCCGCGCTGGCGTGGATGCCGATCCTGCACCGCTGCCGTCCTCCTTCATCCCCGTGCCCCTGCAGGAATGCCTGGCAGTCGCGGCCCTGCTCAGCCTGTTCAAGCTGGGCATCCCGGGCTGAACGCCCGCAGATCACGTTTCCGTCTCTTTACCAGCGCTCTTAAATCGGTCATGCAGAAGGGGTAAGTTTGCCCCGCAACAGCATATGGACCGGCCATGACTGACTTTCCGATTGCCCTTTGCGCCTTCAATCTCGGCTTCGCACCGGCCTCACCGGCGGAGTATGTGGCCGCCATTGAAGCCCGCATGCAGCGGGCAAAGGAGGGCGGTGCACGGCTTCTGATGCTGCCGGAATATGCCATTGAGGCCTGCCTCTCGTTCAAGCCGGACGGACTTGCGCCAACATCCGAACTGGCCTTCATGGCTGGCGTTGCACAGGAAATTGCGCCGCAACTGGCGGATCTGCCGCGCAAATACGGCCTTTCGCTTCTGGCAGGGTCAACTCCCTGGCCCGCCGAAGACGGCGGTTTCACCAACCGGGCCTGGCTTTACACCCCGGAAGGAGAAGCCCATTCCCACGACAAGCTGGCGCTGACGCCCTTCGAAAAGGATCCGGAAAGCTGGACGCTCAAGCCCGGCAAGCGGCTGAAGGTGTTCGAGCTGGAGGGTGTGCGCATGGCCATGCTCATCTGCCTCGATGTGGAAATGCCGGCGCTGTCCTGCCTGCTGGCGCCGGAAAAGATCGACCTGCTGCTGGTGCCCTCCATGACATCGCAGCTTTCGGGCTATCACCGGGTGTTCGATTGCGCCAAGGCGCGGGCCGTGGAACTGATGACCTGCGTTGCGGTCTGCGGCGTGACGGGCGCTTCCACCGGCACGACACAGAACGATACCAATATCTCAGGCGCGACGCTGTTTACCCCTTGCGAGGCGGAGCTTGGCTTCACGGGCATTGCGGCGACGCTCGCGCCCACGGGCGGCACTGCCGGAGAAGAGCCCTTCCTGATCGTCCATCCGCCGCTTGATGCCGTACGCCAGTTGCGTGCCGGCGGGGCCGAGGTCTGGCCGGGAAGCTGGAGCGCGGAGGGAATCACCCTGGAGCGTGAGGATCTCAACGCCTGACGGCATGGCGCCGGAAGTGCAGAAAGCTGCGCTTCCGGAATGCTGCGAAGCGCGCGTTTTCGAGTTAGCCGGCAAATTTTTCGAATTTTTGAAGCTGACTTTACGGAATGTCGCATTATGGGCGTCATTCTGTCTGAGCATGCCTTGACTTGCCGGTTCGAATGAACATTTCTTAAGGGCGAGAGTTTTAATTTGAGCCTTTAAGGGTGGTGTTTCGTCCCTGTCAGGCCTCCTCTTTCACACGGTTGAGGGAAAGGACGTCCGATGGTGGACAGTGCGACCTCATATCTGGACCCGGCAGTGACGTCCCAGTCTACCACACAGCGTCTGTGGGGCCTTCTGCGTGGCCTCTTCCTGCGCCCGGCACGGCTGCAGATTGCGGCGCTGTGCCATCGTGTGCGCAACGGCCAGCTGGAGGTGCTGCTGGTGGCCTCACGCGGCACCAAGCGCTGGATCCTGCCGAAGGGCTGGCCGGAGCTGGACCACAGATCACACCGCACCGCGATGATCGAAGCCTTTGAAGAGGCGGGCGTGACCGGAAAGGTCTCGCAGGAGCCCTATGGCCGTTTCCGTTCCACCAAGGGCCTCGACAGCGGCCTGCGCGTCGATACCGATGTGCTCGTCTTTCTGATCGAGGCGCAGGCACAGGCCGAGGACTATCCCGAGGCGGGCGAGCGGGAATGCCGCTGGCTGCCGGTTGCCGAAGCGATCAAGCTGGCCAGCGAGCCGGGTCTGGTGGATATCCTGAAGCGGCTAGAGCGCGACCGGGTTACAGCTGCCTGAAAATCTGCAATAACGGCGCCAATTCATGAAAAACCTGTAGCGGGTGCTCTGCAGCGTCCGCATGTAGGACGTCACTGGGGACGCCGCGAGGCGCTGCACCTTGAAGAAACCCGAAACTCAATCTGCCCTCGACAAGGATCTCGACCGGATCGGCTATATCGAGGATGCAGCCGGAACGGCTGCGCGCCGTCTCGTTGCGCCGGGCCTCTCCTTTGTCTTCATAATGGTCTGTGCGCTGGCTGCCTGGCAATTTGTCGGCGGTGGTGTTTCCGGCTCCATGCTGATCGCCGCTGCCGCGCTCGGCGCCTATATGGCGCTGAACATCGGTGCCAATGATGTCGCCAACAACATGGGACCGGCGGTTGGTGCGCGCGCCCTGTCGCTGGGGTCGGCTCTCGCCATCGCGGCGGTCTGTGAGACGCTCGGCGCTCTGCTGGCGGGGCGTGAGGTGGTGAGCACCATCTCCAGCGGTATCATTCATCCGCAGGATCTCGCCAACCCTCAGGCCTTCATGCTGGTCATGCTTTCGGCGCTGGTGGCGGCGGGTGTCTGGGTCAATCTGGCCACCTGGATCGGCGCGCCCGTCTCCACCACGCAGGCCATTGTCGGCGCCGTAGCCGGGGCTGGTGCGGCAGCTGCAGGCATCGCGGCGGTCAACTGGACGACGCTGGGCGGCATTGCCATCAGCTGGGTCACATCACCGGTGCTTGGCGGCATTCTGGCCGCGGTCTTTCTTGCCTTCGTCCGCAATGTCACAGTCTATCAGCCGGACAAGATTGCGGCTTCCCGCTTCTGGGTGCCCATTCTCATCGCCGCGATGACGGGCGTTTTCAGCACCTATATCGTGATGAAGGCCTTTCCTGCCGCCGGGCTCAAGCTGTCTGGGGCGATGCTGGCCGGACTTGGCGTCGCCGCCGTGTCCTGGCTGCTGGCCCGGCCCTATGTGCGCCGTCAGGCGCGGGGCATGGAGAACCGCAACCAGTCTGTCCGGCGCCTGTTTTCCCTGCCGCTTGTCTGCGCTGCAGCGCTCATGTCCTTTGCCCATGGGGCCAATGATGTGGCCAATGCTGTGGGCCCGGTGGCGGCCATCGCAGGGGTGATCAAGTCCGGTCACATGGTCAATCAGGTGGAGATCCCGCTCTGGGTGATGGTCATCGGCGCCCTCGGCATTTCGCTGGGGCTTGTGCTGTTCGGTCCGCGCCTCATCCACCTTGTCGGCCAGCAGATCACCAAGCTCAATCCGATCCGTGCCTATTGCGTGGCGCTGGCGACCGCCGTGACGGTGATCCTTGCCTCCGCTCTGGGGCTGCCCGTCAGTACCACCCATGTGGCTGTCGGCGGCGTCTTCGGCGTGGGTTTCTTCCGTGAGTGGGAAACCCAGCGCGTCGGGTCGCGTCTCAACGTTCGGGCGGATGGCGCAGGCAAAGGCAAGCGTCTGCGTCCGATCAAGAACCGTGAGGAACAGAAGCGCCGCTTCCTTGTCCGCCGCGCTCATGTGATGACGATCCTGGCAGCCTGGGTGGTGACGGTTCCGGCTGCTGCGCTGCTTGGTGCCGGCGTGCTCGTGGCGCTGTCCTTCCTGCTCGGCTGAAAGCTATCTGCCTCATGACAAAAGCCCGGAAGCGGTTACGCTTCCGGGCTTTTTCTGTTTCCGGTCAGGGGCGCACTGCGCCTGTCAGGCTGGCGCCTTTGCCCCCAGCTCCAGTGCGGCATCTTCCATGTGTTCCAGCACGTAAGGCAGGAAGCTGCGCCAGGATTCGAGCACGAAGCTGTCTTCTGCAATCCGCCACAGCACCACTTCCGCCTTGTGGCAGAGGGTGCGGGTGACCATACCCACCGGGCAAGCGGCGAGGCTGAGATCAAGGAAGACGCCGGTGTTGAGCAGCCAGACAGCCTTTGCGCCCGAGACAAGCACCGCGTCCTGCCGGTGCGAGATATCCGTGACCGAGGCGGCGAGGCCGGAGACGGCGCTGTCTGCTGCCGCCTGAAAGGCGTCCAGCTCCGCTTCAGGGGCCAGCAGCAGCCATTCATCGGGTCCGAGCCACAGGGCCGCCTTGCTGCCGGATACGGCTGTGGTCAGCGGTGTCTGGGGCAGGGCGGTGCCAAGGACTGTGGCGATGGCCTCCTGCGCCGGGGCGCGGCCCCGGAAGGAGAGCCGGGCCAGCGGCGCGCAGCGCGAAACGCTCAGGCCTTCGTAACGCAGAACCGGGGTTTCGCCTGCGGCAGGGGTATAGATCTCAGCCATCGAGACGGGTTCCTTCCGGGTCATACATCACAGGGTCTACGATCTTCACGGCAATGGCACCCGAGGGCATCGGCACCTGCAGGACTTCGCCCATACGGCTGCGGCCATCCTTGACAATGGCAAGACCGATGGTGCGGCCCAATGCCTCGCTCCAGTACGCCGAGGTCACATGGCCCAATGCAGGCGTGCCCTTGGCCGGGTTCGCCTCGGCGGTGATCTGCGCGCCTTCTTCCAGCATCCGCTTGGGATCGACCGGTTGCAGGCCAACGACCTGCTTGCGGCCCGTGGCCACCAGATCCGGCCGTGCGAGCGAGCGCTTGCCGACGAAGTCGAACTTCTTCTTGCCGATGGCCCACTCGAGGCCCGCATCGGCAGGTGTCACGGTGCCATCGGTTTCCTGACCGACGATGATGTAGCCCTTTTCCGCGCGCAGCACGTGCATGGTTTCGGTGCCATAGACACAGCCGCCGTGCCTTTCGGTTTCGGCCCAGATCATCTCCCACACCTTGGCGCCATGGCGGGCGGGGACATTCACCTCAAAGCCGAGTTCGCCCGTGAAACTCACGCGGAACAGGCGGCAGGGCAGGTCAGCGAAGCGGCAGGTGGCAACGCTCATGTGCGGGAAGGTTTCTGCCGAAAGATCCAGGCCCTCGACAAAGGGCGCGATGATCTCGCGTGCCTTCGGCCCCTGTACGGCGATGACGGCGAATTGCTCGGTGGTGGAGGTGATCCACACGTCGAGGTCCGGCCATTCCGTCTGGAGGAAGTCCTCCATCATGGCAAAGACGCGTGCCGCACCGCCCGTGGTGGTGGTGACGTGGAACCGGTCCTCCGAAAGCCTGCCCACCACGCCGTCATCGATGATGTAGCCGGCTTCGTTGAGCAGCACCGCGTAGCGGCAGCGGCCCGGCTTCAGGCCCTTCCACGGGTTGGTGTAGAAGCGCTCCAGAAACTCTGCCGCGTCCTTGCCCACCACTTCGATCTTGCCGAGGGTGGAAGCGTCGAACTGGCCGGCCGTCTGCCGTGCCGTACGGCACTCGCGGGCGACGGCGGCATGCATGTCCTCGCCCGCCTTGGGGAAATACCAGGTGCGCTTCCACTGGCCCACGTCCTCAAAGACGCCGCCCTGCTTCACCACCCAATCATGGGAGGGCGTGCGGCGGACGGGATCGAAGGCATCACCGCGCGAGGACCCGGCGAAGGTGCCGAAGGTGGTTGGGGTGTAAGGCAGGCGGAAGGTGGTGAGGCCCACTTGCGGCAGGGCCGTGCCAAGCGCGCCGGAGGCAATCGCCAGCGCATTGAGGTTGGACAGGCGGCCCTGATCCGTCGCCATGCCGGTGGTGGTGTAGCGCTTGATGTGCTCGATGGAATGCATGCCCTCGCGCACGGCCAGTTCCACGTCCTTGGCGGTCACGTCGTTCTGGAAATCGACGAAGGCCTTCACGCGGGAAGCATCACGGTCATGCGGCAGGGCGCCAAGGAAGCCGCCGGTGGCAGCTTCGGCCCCATCGGCGCGGATGCTGCGCACCTTCAGCGGGGTTCCCACCGCCTTGTTCGCCGCCTGCTCACCGGCGGCATAGCCATCGTTGAGGACAGCGGCAAGGCCATTCACGCCCCGGCAACTGCCGGCGGACCGCTCGTTCTGGACGCTCACCCCCGGCAGGAAGGCCTGCATCTCGTCATTCCAGACCACCTTGCCACGCGACTGGGAATAGAGGCTGACCGCAGGCGTCCAGCCGCCGGACATGAGAATGGCGTCGCAGTTGATGTCACCGGCGGCCGCCACGCTGCCATCCTCGCGCAACCGGCCCAGCAGCGCCTTGCTGACGCGCAGGTGTCCGGAGGTACCGGTGACGGTGCAGCCGGTTTCCACCCGGATGCCGAGCCTTGCAGCTTCCGCGACCAGATGCTCCGGCGGCGTGCGGCGCAGGTCGGCGATGGCGGCGATATCCACGCCGGAGGCAGCGAGATCGAAGGCTGCCGTCCAGGCGCTGTCACAGGCGGCAGCGACCAGCACGTTGCGGCCAACCTTTGCGCCATAGCGGTTGAGATAGGTCCGCCCTGCGCCCGCCAGCATGATGCCGGGCCGGTCGTTTTCCGGGAAGACGAGCGGACGCTCATGGGCGCCAGCGGCGATGACGACTTCCTTCGCGCGCACCTGCCACATCCGCTCGTGCGGCAGGGCGGGATCGGGTTGGGCGATATGGTCCGTCACCCGCTCGGCCAAGGCGACGAAGTTCTGCACGAAATAGCCGAAAGCCGTGGTGCGCGGCAGCAGGGTGACGTTGCCGCGTTCGGCAAGGGTGGCCAGCGTTGCCGCCGCCCAGTCCGCCGCCGCATGGCCTTCGATGGTGGCACCGGCTTCCGCCAGCAGCGAGCCGCCCATTTCCGCCTGCTCGTCGCACAGGATCACCCGCGCGCCGCTTTCGCTGGCCGCAAGAGCGGCGGCAAGGCCTGCGGGGCCAGCGCCAATCACCAGCACATCGCAGTGCGCATAGGTGTTGGCGTAGCGGTCGGGGTCGGCGAGCTTGGGCGGCTTGCCGAGACCGGCGGCGGCGCGGATCACCGGCTCATACACCCGGTCCCAGAACGCCTTCGGCCACATGAAGGTCTTGTAGTAGAAGCCCGCGGGGAACAGCGGCGACAGCACATTGTTGACCGCCCCCACGTCAAATTCCAGCGAGGGGAAACGGTTCTGGCTGACGGCCGTAAGGCCTTCGTAAAGCTCCACCTGCGGGGCGCGCAGGTTCGGCGTCTGGTCGCCGTGCCGGTAGACGCCCACCAGCGCATTGGGCTCTTCCGAACCCGCCGTGACGATGCCGCGCGGGCGGTGATACTTGAAGGAGCGGCCGGTCAGATGCACCCCGTTGGCGATGAGGGCCGAAGCCAGTGTATCGCCCGCAAGGCCGGTCATTTCCTTTCCATCGAAAGTGAAGCTGACAGGGCGGGACCGGTCCACCCGTCCGCCGTTGCCGGTGCGCAAGTGGCCGCCGCGTGTGCTGTGGCTGGTCATTTCGCGGCCTCCCGGGCAAGGGCTTCAAGATCCGGCTTCGGTTCCCCGGTCTTGTAGGTGCAGACGAACTTGTCGCTCACCGTGTCGCGCACGGCATTGAAGAAGCGCCCGCAGCCATGGGCGTGGCGCCAGCGCTCGGCATAGAGCCCACGCGTGTTGGAGCGCATGTAGAGAAACTGTGCCCATTCCTCGTCATTGAGGGCGGAGGGGTCAGCCGGGCGGGCGATATGGGCCTCGCCGCCGTAGCGGAATTCGGTCTCGGGCCGTTCGACGCCGCAACAGGGGCAGAAAATCAGCAGCATGGAGAAAGCCTCAGTGAGCCACGGCGGCAGCAGCCGCCTCGTCGATCAGGCGTCCGGTGCGGAACCTGTCCAGGGAGAAGGGGGCGTTGATGGGGTGCGGCGCGCCGGTCGCAATGGTGTGGGCAAACACATGGCCCGAGCCCGGCGTCGCCTTGAAGCCGCCCGTACCCCAGCCGCAGTTGACATAAAGCCCCGGCACCGGCGTCAGCCCGATGATCGGCGAACGGTCTGGCGTGTTGTCAACGATGCCGCCCCAGTTGCGCAGCATGCGCATGCGCCGGAACATGGGGAACAGCTCGCAGATGGCATCGAGCGTGTGCGTGGTGATGTGCAGCCCGCCCGCCTGCGAATAGGAGACGAACTGGTCCGTGCCCGCACCGATCACCAACTCGCCCTTGTCGGACTGGGAAATATAGGCGTGGATGGTGTTGGACATGACCACGCAAGGGAAGGCGGGCTTTACCGGCTCGGACACCAGCGCCTGCAGCGGATTGGATTCCAGCGGCAGCTTCAACCCGGCCATGGCCATGACGACGGAGGTGTTGCCAGCCGCAACGCAGCCGATCTTTTTGGCGCCGATGAAGCCGCGGGAGGTCTCAACGCCCGTGATTTCGCCCGTGGGCGCACGGCGGATGCCGGTGACGGCGCAGTTCTGGATGATGTCGACGCCCATGGCGCTGGCCCCGCGGGCATAGCCCCAGGCCACCGCATCATGCCGGGCGGTGCCGCCCACCCGTTGCAGGGCCGCGCCCATCACCGGGTAGCGGATGTTCTTCTCGATGTTCAGCGGCGGGCAGAACTCCTTCGCCTCTTCCGGCGTCATCCACTCGTTCTCGACCCCGGCCAGCCGGTTGGCGTGGATGTGGCGCTTGAACACCTGCACGTCATGCACCGTATGGGCCAGCATCATCACGCCGCGCTTGGAATACATGACGTTGTAATTGAGGTCCTGCGACAGCCCGTCCCACAGGTTCAGCGCATGCTGGTAGAGGGCGGCGCTTTCCTCCCACAGATAGTTGGAGCGCACGATGGTGGTGTTGCGGCCCGTGTTGCCGCCACCCAGCCAGCCCTTGTCCAGCACCGCCACATTGGTGATGCCATGCACCTTGGCCAGATAATAGGCTGTGGCCAGCCCGTGGCCGCCTGCGCCGATGATGATCACGTCATAGGCGGCCTTGGGCTCCGGGGAGCGCCACTGGTGGCCCCAGTTCTTGTGCGCGCTGAAGGCGTTTTTCGCCAGTTCGAGAAGGGAATAGCGCGTCATGGCCGCCGGCAGGCTCCTTGTCATGGTGTGCCGCTGCGCCGCCGCCGGGCAGGGCTTGTTGTCTCAGTGTGACTGATGCGGGCGGCTGGACACAAGGGGGCCTCCCGTCAGAACAGGTCTCTCACTTTTGCCAGCAGCAGCGCAACATCCTAACCTCAGACAGTCCTGCAATGGTCAGAATCCGACATGTCCGCCGCACCGGCCGCAGAGACCGGAAAATTCTGATGGAACAGGGCTCTCTGTGTGACTGGCTGGACAATTTGTGTCGCGTTTCGTGACAGGCTCTGCCGCTCGATCTGTTACCGGGGGTGGCTGACATGAACGTCACTGCTTATAACACGGCGATCATCATTGATGACTTGCCCATTGAAGGAGGGGAGATCCCATGGAAGTTCGCGCCGCAGTCGCCGTTCAGGCCGGCAAGCCGCTGGAAGTCATGACCGTCAATCTGGAAGGCCCGCGTGCCTTCGAGGTTCTGGTGGAAGTCAAGGCCACCGGCATCTGCCACACCGATGATTTCACCCTGTCGGGCGCCGACCCGGAAGGCATCTTCCCGGCGATCCTGGGCCATGAGGGCGCCGGTGTCGTGGTGGAAGTGGGCAAGGGCGTCACCAGCCTGAAGCCGGGCGACCATGTGATTCCGCTCTACACGCCCGAGTGCCGCGAGTGCCCGTCCTGCCTGTCGCGCAAGACCAACCTGTGCACCGCCATCCGCGCCACGCAGGGCCAAGGCCTGATGCCGGACGGCACCTCGCGCTTTTCCATCGGCAATGACAAGATCCATCACTACATGGGCTGCTCCACCTTCGCCAACTACACGGTTCTGCCGGAGATTGCGCTCGCCAAGGTCAATCCGGATGCGCCCTTCGACAAGATCTGCTACATCGGCTGCGGCGTTACCACCGGCATCGGCGCTGTCATCCACACCGCCAAGGTGGAGATCGGCGCCACGGCGGTCGTCTTCGGCCTCGGCGGCATCGGCCTCAACGTCATTCAGGGCCTGCGCCTTGCCGGTGCGGACATGATCATCGGCGTCGACATCAACAACTCCAAGAAAGAATGGGGCGAGCGCTTCGGCATGACCCATTTCGTCAACCCGCTGGAAATCGGCGAGGACATCGTTCCCTACATCGTCAACCTGACGAAGCGCGGTGCCGACACCATCGGCGGAGCGGATTACACCTTCGACTGCACGGGCAACACCAAGGTGATGCGCCAGGCGCTGGAATGCTCGCACCGCGGCTGGGGCAAGTCGGTCGTCATTGGCGTCGCCGGTGCCGGGCAGGAAATCTCCACCCGCCCGTTCCAGCTCGTCACGGGCCGCACCTGGATGGGCACCGCCTTCGGCGGCGCGCGCGGGCGCACGGACGTGCCGAAGATCGTTGACTGGTACATGGACGGCAAGATCGAGATCGACCCGATGATCACCCATCTGCTGCCGCTGGAAGACATCAACAAGGGCTTCGACATGATGCACTCGGGCGAGTCCATCCGCTCCGTCGTGGTCTATTGAGGGGCGGGCGATGAAGACCGTTTCCGAAAGCCGCATGAATGGCGGCGTGCAGGGCGTCTACACCCATGACAGCAATGTCTGCGGCGTGCCGATGACCTTCGCCGTCTACCTGCCGCCGCAGGCCAAGGCAGGGCGCGTGCCCTGCCTGTGGTATCTGTCGGGCCTGACCTGCACCCACGAGAACGCCATGACCAAGGCCGGGCTGCAGGCCCATGCGGCCGAGTTCGGTCTGGCCCTCGTCTTCCCCGACACCAGCCCGCGCGGCGAGGGTGTTGCCAATGACGAGGCCTATGATCTGGGGCAGGGCGCGGGCTTTTATGTCAACGCCACGCAGGACCCGTGGGCACCGCATTTCCGCATGGAGGACTATGTGGTGCGCGAGCTGCGCGATCTTGTGGCCGCGTCCTTCCCCGTGACGGACAGCCACGGCATCACCGGCCATTCCATGGGCGGCCATGGCGCGCTGACGCTCGCCATGCGCCACCCCGGCCACTATGCCTCGCTCTCGGCCTTCGCCCCGATTGCCCACCCGTCCGCCTCGGACTGGGGCCGCAAGCAGCTGGGGGCATATCTTGGCGCCGACGAGAGCCTGTGGCGCGGCCATGATGCGGTGCATCTGCTGGCGGACAAGGGCTGGTCTTCGGACCTTCTGGTCGATCAGGGCCTGTCCGACCAGTTTCTGGATCTGCTGAAGCCCGAGGCCCTCGCAGAAGCGCTGGGCCGCACCCGCACGCCTTCCACGGTGCGCATGCAGGCGGGCTATGACCATTCCTACAACTTCGTCGCCACCTTCGGCCGCGATCACGTGGAATGGCATGCAGCACGGCTGAAGTAACGCTGCAGGGCTTTATGCGATGAGCAAGGGGCGGGGCCGGGAACGGCTCCGCCCTTTGCCGTTGGTGCCTCCCGTTCCCCCATCCGCCGCAACCCGGAAAGCGAGCGGAATGCAAAAATATTCCTGTCTGGACAAGGGCTTGCCGGTCTGGTTTCGGGTCGTTCCGGCTTCTCCCGCCGCCTAGCTTGCCGGTGTTTTCAACCGGAGAGCAGATCCATGCAACTGAAAGACAAGGTCATCATCATCACCGGCGCCAGCAGCGGCATCGGCGAAGCGGCAGCGCGGATGTTTGCAGCACGCGGCGCAAGGCTGGTCATTGGCGCCAGACGCAAGGACAGGCTGGAAGCGCTGGCAGCTGAGATCAGCGCGGGCGGCGGCGCAGCTGTCCCTGTTGCCATTCCTGTCTCAGGGGATGTGGCTGAGGCGGAACATGCGCAGGCGCTGGTGGATGCCGCGCTCGGCCAGTTCGGCCGCCTCGATGGGGCCTTCAACAACGCCGGCATGGTGGGGGACATGGTGCCGCTGCCGCAGATGAGCCCGGCCAACTGGGACCGGGTGCTGGAGGTGAACCTCACCAGCGCCTTCCATCTGGCACGGGCGCAGATCCCGGCCATGCTGGCAGAGGGAGGGCAGGGCTCCATCGTCTTCACCTCCACCTTCGTCGGCCATGCGGCGGGCCTGCCGGGCATGGCGGCTTATGCGGCTGCAAAGGCGGGGCTCATTGGCCTGACGCAGGTTCTGGCCGCCGAACATGGCGCGGCGGGGCTCCGGGTCAACGCGCTGCTGCCGGGCGGCACCCGCACGGACATGGCGCCGCAGGATCAGGCCTCGCTGGACTGGGTGGCCGGGCTGCATGCCCTGAAGCGCCTTGCCCGGCCGGAAGAGATCGCCGCCGCTGCCGCCTTCCTCCTCAGCGACGATGCCTCCTTTGTCACCGGCACGGCACTGACCGCCGATGGCGGCAATTCCATCTCCAAGACCTGAGGCAAGCTCCCGGTGTGCCAAACACACCGGGAGGCTGACTTTCAGCGCGGCCGCACGAAGGCCGCGCTGAGCAGCACGGCGAGCCAGCCGCAGATCATCAGTGAGCCACCCGTAGGCGCGGACATGGCAAACAGCCGTTCAGCCGTGAGCGCCCGGCTGACCAGATCGCCGCTGAACAGCGCCACGCCCGCCAGCAGCAGCACGAAGGCCACGGGCAGCAGCGGCACCCGCCGCAGCTGCGCCAGCGCGCCAAGGCCCAGAAACGCCGGGGCGTGGAACAGCAGCATGCCGGAGGCCACGCTCATCAGCCCGGTTGCATCCATATGCGTGCCAAGCGCCGCCAGCGCCACCCCTGCCGCCCCGCAAAGCCCAGCCGCCACCATCCCCGCCCGGAACAGCGGATGCGTGGCCTGTGACGCCGCATTGTCAGAGGGAGAGCCTTGAGAAGAAACCTGCATCCTGAACCGCCATCAGCCAACCCCGGCACCACACGGCACCCTCGGGGAGTATCTATCCGGGCAAATCTACCGGCGGCAGGGGCCAGTGTCGATGTGCGGGGGAATGGCAAAGGGACGCAGGGGGAGGGGGACATTTGAACGTGAAACGGCAGACCTGCCAGCACGATTATCAGGCCGGGACGAATATTTTAATTTTAAATTAATGCCATAACTATCTCGTAAATCCACATTAGAGCGGAGGCTGCAAATAATAACCCTATCATAAATATTATTATATTTCGAATAAGTGCAAGTATTATTCCAGAAACTATCGCGGGAATGGCGGCGGCGAAGAAGCGGACTGTTTTATGCCATTCGGGGTCTACGAGATATTTGTTCACAATTATGCCCACCGTAATAAGGCCGAAAAGGAACAGGCCGCCTGCCCATTTGGTGTCGACTTCTTCTTGGTACTCTTTTTCGGACAGGTAGCGGTTTCCAACGCGATATCTTGCCATTCCCCTGTGCTCCATTCCTCTCATACTGGATATCTGGATACAGAATAATTATGTGCAATTAGAGGGGGTGTTGGTTAAGTTCCACAATTAAAGACCGGATGGCTTCAGAAGTAATCGCGTCTGGGCATCCTTTTACCTTCCTCCGCGCCGCGCCGGCCTTGTGCCGGCGCCCGTGAGGGGGCAAGAGAAGCGAAAGCTACCATCCCCTTTATGAACTGCCAGCAACTGCTGGAAACCGGCGTCACACGGCGTCCGCGATGAGATGCGGAGAATATGGTCAGGACGGCGAAGTTGCCCAGTCTTCGTGCCCGTGCCTTATCCGAACAATGAGAATATCGCCGCTTTCGGTAATCCTGTAGATGATCAGATGCGCCTTGAAGGGATATATGCGCATGGGCGGCGTCAATTCCGGGCGTTCTCTTGCCAGCTGGGGATTTGCTGCGATCAGGTCAAACAGCTCGAACAGCTGGTCATGGTATCTTCTCGCCTGTTCAGCACCAAAAAGGCGTAAGCCTGTTTCGGCAATGCCGATAATATCCTCTTCCGCTTCAAGGGACAGATGAAAGCCCATGAATCAGCCGCTGCGCGGTGCTGCTGTTCGTGTCAGCGCTGCCTCGAACAGCTCTTCTTTCGAGCGGCTGCCCAAGCCGCTCTGCAGACCTTCGTCCACATGGCGCTGCATGGCCGCGATCTTGTTGCTGCGCTCCTGATCCTTGCGGATCAGATCAAGCACATAGTCGCTCGCATTCGCATAGTGGCCGGTGCGGGCCTGCTCCTCCACCCATTCCTTCACGGGATCTGGCAAGGATACATTCATGGTCGCCATCGGCATCACCTCCATCTGGACATCATGCCATATGTGGTGAGACTTGTCAGTTTTTGAGCGGTCCTCAATCGCAGGCGCCGCCCCGGCTTGTTCCGGGGGCTGTGTGCCGGGCAGATGGCCTTGCAATGATGGCGTCTTGAGCGAGTACTGGAGTGATGTTCGTATGACGTAAGCCGCAGTGGCTGCCAGTATCGATTTTCGTCAAAGTGCTTCTTGATTCTGAAGTGCATCTACTGATTGAATTTTTTATCTTAAATGCTAAATTTTCTAGAGGTTTAATTCAAAGGGCGGGGGTTTTCGATGGAGTGGAGCAATCTTCTTGATTGGAGGAGGCTCGGATATGACGAGCCATATAATGAACAAGCTGATAGGCCGTCCTATATACAAGACTATGATCGCATTTTGTTTTCTGCGCCTTTTCGTCGCCTGGCGAACAAGACGCAAGTTCACCCGCTTTATGAAAACGATCATTTGCATCATCGATTAATACATAGTCTTGAGACAGCAAGTGTAGGCCGATCCTTGGGAATTGGAGTTGGTGCATGGTTGGAGGAACGGAACGAGATTGAGAAAGGTGAAAGGCACCGCGTTGCTGGAGTTGTGCAGGCAGCTTGTTTGGCTCACGATATAGGAAATCCTCCATTTGGACATTCTGGAGAAGATGCGATTGGCCAGTGGTTTAAATATAAAATAGCTGAAAAGAAGGGTATATTCTTAGATTTACCTGTAGAATTTCATGAAGAGCTGTCCAATTTCGAAGGAAACGCGCAAGGATTCAGAATAATAAATCAATTGGAGATGTATCGAAATGATGGAGGCATGAGACTGTCAAAGTCTGTAATTGCCTCATTTGTTAAGTATCCTGTGACCGCAGAAATGAGAGGCAATTTCATAAATTCTCAAGAATATTGCGGTTTGAAAAAGTTCGGGATTTTCAAATCTGAGTTTAAGATATTTGAGAAGGTGTTCTCATCTATTGAAATTCCATGTGTATCTGAAGCGGGAAATAAGTATTGGCGTAGGCATCCCTTGGCGTTCCTTGTGGAGGCCGCTGATGATATATGTTACAAAATCCTTGATGTTGAGGACGGATTTACTTCGGGTGATTTTAGTTATGATCAGGTTTCTGATATGTTGCTCCCGCTGGCCGGTATTGAGGATTTTTGTCAAAAGTACCCGGAACAAAATGAGGGCGAAAAGATCGCTATCTTGCGTGCTGTCGCAATAAATAAATCAATAAAAAGCTGCATTGATGTATTCAAGGAAAATTATGATGAAATAATTGATGGAAGATTTTCGTTGTCATTGATTGATGCTTCGTCTGTTTCTGATTTTTTCAGAAATATTACCGATAACTCAAATAAAAAACTATTCACTTCAAAAAGAAAGGTAGAGCTTGAGGTTTTTGGGAGAAATGTTATTCATGGTATTCTTAATGGATTGCTGCCTATTTATGAGGATTATATAAATAATAATTGTAATGAAACTAGTATGAGTTCGTATTGTCGGCAGTTGAAAAAAGCTGTCGCAGTAGATTTAAGGGATGTCAGGGATTCTTATTCTGCTTGCAGGTCGATTTGTGACTATGTTTCTGGAATGACGGACCGGTATGCGGTTAAAGTTGCGAAGATGCTTGTGGTATCATGAATAGTCGGCGGATGGTTGGACTTGAGGGCGGGTGACGCTTTTCTGTGTCATTATAGATTTGTGGCTTTAGGTTGCCTCCTTTAGCCCGGTGCTCCCCAGCCCGGTTCCCCGGGCCAGGGCATCAAACTCCCTCTAACTCCTCATCCCCTCAAGCCGCCTTCAGCCCGCGCTTCTCCAGCAGCGCATCAATGTCCGGGCCACGGCCGCGGAAGGATTTGTAGGCTTCTTCGGGGTCCTGGCGGCCGCCGGCGGAGTAGATGAAGTCGTGGAGGCGGGTGGCGGTGGCGGGGTCGAAGATGTTGCCGGTTTCCTCGAAGGCGCCGAAGGCGTCCGCGTCCATCACCTCTGACCACATGTAGCTGTAGTAGCCGGAGGAATAGCCTTCGCCCGAAAAGGCGTGGGAGAAATGCGGGATGCGGTGGCGCATGATGATTTCATCCGGCATGCCGATTTCCGCCAGCGCCGTCTTTTCATATGCAGTGACATCAATGCCCGCCGGGTCCGCGATCTCGTGGAGATTGAGGTCGAGGAGGGCGCAGGCGGTGTATTCCACCGTGGCAAAGCCCTGATTGAAGTTGCGTGCGCCCAGCACCTTGTCGAGCAGTGCCTTGGGCATGGGCTCGCCGGTCTTGTAATGCACGGCAAAGCGGGACAGCACCTCCGGCTGGCTCAGCCAGTGCTCGTAAAGCTGCGAGGGCAGTTCCACGAAGTCCCGCGCCACGGACGTGCCGGAAATGGACGGGTAGGTGACATTGGACAGCAGGCCATGCAGCCCGTGGCCGAATTCGTGGAAGAGGGTGCGGGCATCGTCAAAGGTCAGCAGGGCGGCCTCGCCATCGGCGCCCTTCGAGAAGTTCATGACATTGACAATGACAGGAGTGACTTCACCCTTCGCCCGGTGCTGCGAGCGGAAGGCGCTCATCCAGGCGCCGGAGCGCTTGGAGGGGCGGGCGAAATAATCGCCGAGGAAGAGGCCCACATGCTTGCCGTCGCGGCCAAGCACCTCGAAGACGCGCACATCCGGATGATAGACCGGCAGGCCCTTCTTCTCCTCGAAGGTGAGGCCGAACAGGCGGGTGGCGGTGTCGAAGGCGGCTTCGATCATCTTGTCGAGCTGCAGATAGGGCTTCAGCTCCGCCTCATCGAGGTCATGGTCGCGCTTGCGCACCTTTTCGGAATAGTAGCGCCAGTCCCACGGGGCGATGGGGGCGTTGTTGCCCTCCGCGCGGGCGGCTTCCGCCAGCTTGTCGCGCTCGGTGCGGGCCTGCGCCACGGCAGGCGCCCACACGCGGGTCAGGAGGGCGCGCACGGCCTCCGGCGTCTTGGCCATGCAGTCGTCCAGCTTGTAGGCGGCATAATGCGGATAGCCGAGCAGCTGCGCCTTTTCGGCGCGCAGGGCCAGCGTGCGGGCCACGGTTTCGCGGTTGTCGGTCTCTCCGCCGGTCTCGCCGCGTGCGGCCCAGGCCTTGAAGGCTTCCTCGCGCTTTTCCCGGTTGGTGGAGAATTGCAGGAAGGGCTCAATGGAGGAGCGGGAAAGGGTGATCACATGCTTGCCCTCCAGCCCCCGGTCGCGGGCGGCGGCAGCGGCTGCGGCAAGCAGGAAATCGGGCAGGCCGGCGCGGTCTTCCTCCGTCTCCAGCACCAGCTGATAGCTGGATTCATCCTTCAGCACGTTCTGGGCAAAGCGGGTGCCGAGGGTCGCCAGCTCCTGGCCGATTTCGGCCATGCGGGCCTTGCCGGCCTCGTCCAGCCCCGCGCCCGAGCGGGTGAAGCCCAGCTTGTAGCGCTCCAGCACCCGCAGTTCCTCAGCACTGAGGCCGAGGCTGTCACGCCGCTCCCACAGGTCAAACACGCGGGCGGCGAGCTTCGGGTTCAGCATGGTATCGGAGCCGTGCCTGGCGAGCTTCGGCGCCATGTCGCGCTCGATGTCCTGCAGTTCAGCGTTGGTGTGTGCGCCGGTCAGGTTGAAGAAGGTGCGGGCAACGCGGGAGAGGTCCTCGCCAGCCGTTTCAAGAGCAATGATCGTATTGGAAAAGCTTGGTGCCTCTGCCTGATCCGCGATGGCGTTGATCTCCTTGCGTGCGCTCTGCATGGCCGTTTCAAAGGCCTCGCGGAAATGCGCCGGGGTGATGTCAGCAAAGGGAGGCAGGCCAAAAGGGGTGGACCAGACGGTGAGGAGCGGGTTTCCGGACATGAGATTTTCCAATGGTTTGCGGCAGGGGTTCTGCCTTCATATGGGGCAAGAGTTTCCAGATGCCAAATGCGGGCGGTTTCGGAGGGGGCCTTATGTTTCGTAACCCTCTCCATCGTCACCCCGGACGGGAGCGGAGCGGAGATCCGGGGCCGGTGAGCCAAGGTATACCGGCTCAGACTCAGGCTCTGGCTCTGACGCTGGGGCGGTGCAAGCTGCGCCCGGGCCCACCGGTCCCGGCTCGCGCTGCGCTTGGCCGGGATGACGGTGGAGAGGGTGGGTGTTGGTTGCCGGCCGTTTCACCACATGCTCGTGCGGGCGCGTTCCGGCCATTCCTTGTCATAGGCCGTGCCGCCTACGGTGCCGTCCGAAAGGCTGGCGAGGATCTGGCCCGGCGTCGGCAGGTTGCTGGAGTCCACATGGGCGGAGGCGTCCCACAATCCGGCGCGCATGATGGCGCGGGCGCACTGGAAGTAGATGGTTTCGATGGAAATGACGAGAACGGAGCGCGGCCGCTTTCCCTCCATTTCCAGCCGGGTCAGCAGCGCCTCATCAATGCTGACAACAGCCCGGCCATTGACGCGCAGGGCGTTGCCATGGCCGGGAATGAGGAACATCAGTGCCACGCGCGGATCGCGCACCACATTGCGCAAGGAATCGATCCGGTTGTTGCCGCGCCGGTCGGGCATCAGCAGGGTGGTGTCATTCTCGATGAAGACGCAGGAGCCCTTGTCGCCGCGCGGCGAACAGTCCAGCCCCTCCGGCCCGCTGGTGGCCAGCGCGCAGAAGGGGGCAGCTTCGATCAGGCGGCGGTATTCCGGCGTGATGCGCGGGCTTTCCTTGACGGTGGAGGCGGGGCCCGCAGTGCCATAGAGTTTTTCCAGATCGTCAATGCTGGTGATGATGCTCATCGTGCCGGTGTCCCTGATGCCTTTGCCGGGATACAGGTAATCCTGATCCGTCCCGGCCTGCCAGTGGTTTTCTGGTGGCGGGTCGCAATTCTCAGTCTGGGGAAAGCCGTTGCAGACCATGGACCATGCCGCCGCAGAAGCAATGCCGCCGCTGGGCATCATCATGCTGGACACCGCCTTCGAGCGGCCGCCGGGCGATGTGGGCAATGCGGCCAGCTGGCCGTTTCCGGTGCTGTTCCAGACCGTCAGCGGCGCAACGGCGCGCAAGGTGGTGGGCGGGGATGATGCGGATCTGCTGGATGCTTTCGTGGCCGCCGGAGAGGCCTTGCAAGGGCAGGGCGCTGTGGCGCTCATCACCTCCTGCGGGTTTCTGGCGGCGCGCCAGCCGGTGCTGGCCGCCCGTCTGTCCCTGCCGCTGGCCACCTCCAGCCTGTTGCAGATCCCGGTGATTGCCAGCCTCCTGCCCAGGGGGCGCACGGTCGGGGTGATCACCTATGATGCTGGCTCCCTTGGCCCTGCACATTTTGCAGGCGTGGGCGCAGATCCGGCAACGCCGGTCGCCGGCCTGCCGCAGGGCGGGGCGTTTCGCGGGCTGATCGAGGGCGGGGCGGCCTATGATGCACCTGCACTTCAGGCGGAGCTGGAGGCGGTGGCTGCGCGGCTGATTGCGGAGCATCCCGCCACCGGCGCGCTCTTGCTGGAATGCACCAACCTGCCGCCGTTCTCGTCAGCCCTGCGCCAGCGCTTCGGCCTGCCGGTCTTCGACATCCTCACCCTCGGCCGCTGGCTGCATCAGGCGGCTTGCGGGCAGATCTGAAGCGCTGAACCAGATTCTGAATTGGTTCAGACCTTTGGCCTGTCTCCGGAGTCTGCCGTTACCATTCGCCGTTGTGGGGTGAGCGGCGCGCGCTGGGGCGAGGCGTCGAGCCACTTCCAGACTATCGGCAAAAATGATGGGCATTTGCACAGTCTTTGGGCGTGCCATTTGCTTAGCTTTGCCGCTTGACAGACTGCCGCATTGTCCAACAGGATGAACCAATCTTGAAAATGGTTCACCCAATGGTCCAGACTGTGCCACATCCTGACAATGCCAATTACGCGCTGGAGAAGCTGCGCGACATGCTGCGCGAAGGTGACTTCGGTGCCGATGGAAAGCTGCCGACCGAACGGGCGCTTTCGGCAAAGCTTGGCCTCGGGCGGCGCGCCATCCGCCGCGCTCTCGAAGTGCTGGAGGCGGAAGGGGAAATCTGGCGCCGGCAGGGGGCGGGCACTTTCGCCGGGCAGCGGCCCGGCGGCCTTGCGCAAGGGGTTGATGCGATTGTCGCGGGAACCGACTTCATGGAAATCATGGAGGTGCGCCTGCGGATCGAGCCGCAACTGGCGCAGCTGGCGGCACTGCGGGCCAAGCCTGCGGAGCTGGCGCGCATGCGTGATCTTGCCCGGCGTATCAAGGAGAGTGATGACGCCGATGCCCGTGAATTGTGGGACGGCGCCCTGCACCGGCAGATCGCCCAGAGCGCGCGCAACGGGCTGTTCCTCACCATTTTCGATGTGATCAACCAGGTCCGGCAGGATGAGGCCTGGCAGAACATCCGCGAGCGGGCCCGGACAGGCTCCGGCATCAGCATGGCCTATGCACAGCACGAGGACATCATCGCGGCGATTGCCGCGCGTGACCCGGCGGGGGCGGGAGAGGCTATGCGCCAGCACCTCCTGATGCTGCAGGAGCGCCTCATCCGCGCAACGTCGCTCGACCACGAGGCGCCTGCGCCGGACACGGCTGACGAGGCACTCGCCTCCTGAGACTTCACCGGGCGGAAACCGCCCGAAGCAGAAATCACCGGGCGGAAACCGCCCGGATGACGGGACAAGCCGGCGCAGACAAGCCGGTCCCTTGTGAGCCAACAGAACCAATGGAACAGAGGAGAATGGCATGACCCGACTTTTGCGCCTGACGACCGCGCTTGCCTTTGGGGCGCTTTCGGCGCTGCCCGTTGCCGCCGCCGAGCTGAAGATCGGCCTGCAGGATGATGCCGATGTGCTGGACCCGGCGCAGTCGCGCACTTTTGTCGGCCGCATCGTCTACACCGCCATGTGCGACAAGCTGGTTGATGTGTCGCCGGATCTGAAGATCATTCCGCAGCTGGCAACGGAATGGGCCTGGTCGGAGGACGGCATGGCCCTGACGATGAAGCTGCGCGAGGGCGTGAAGTTCCATGACGGCACGGATATGGACGCCGCCGCCGTGGTGGCCACCATCGAGCGCAACATGACGCTGCCCGAGTCCCGCCGCAAGAGCGAGCTGTCCTCGGTCGAGAAGGTCGAGGCAGCAGGGCCGCTGGAGGTCGTGTTCACGCTGAAGAAGCCCGACGTGACGCTCCTGGCCCAGCTTTCGGACCGGGCCGGCATGATTGTCTCTCCGGCAGCAGCTGAAAAGCTTGGCGCCAACTTCGGCTCCAGTCCGGTTTGCGCCGGGCCGTTCAAGTTTGTCGAGCGCATCCAGCAGGACCGGATCGTGCTGGAGAAGTTCCAGGACTACTGGAACAAGGACAATGTCTTCATCGACAAGGTCACCTATCTGCCGATCCCGGATTCCACCGTCCGGCTCGCCAACCTGCAGTCGGGTGATCTCGACATGATCGAGCGCCTTGCCCCCACCGATGCTGCGGCAGTGCAGGCGAATGCGAGGCTCACCTATGCGGATGTGGTCAACATCGGCTACATGGCGCTTTATGCGAACATCGCCAATGGTCCGCGTGCCGACAATCCCTTCGGCAAGGACAAGCGCCTGCGTCAGGCGTTCTCCCTGTCCATCGACCGCGATGCCCTGAACCAGATCGTCTATGAAGGCACGGCCGTTGGTGGCAACCAGCCGTTCCCACCGAACAGCCCGTGGTTCAATGCCGCGCTTCCCGTTCCCGCCCGTGATGTGGAAAAGGCCAAGGAACTGATGCAGGAGGCCGGATACGACCGCGTGCCCATCGAGCTGCAGGTCGCCAACAATCCGGTTGCCCAGCAGATGATGCAGGTGGTGCAGTCGATGGTGGCCGAGGCGGGCTTTGATGTCAGCCTGAAGTCGACCGAGTTTGCCACGTTGCTCGACGAGCAGACGCGCGGAAACTATCAGCTGTCGCGTTCGGACTGGTCGGGCCGTGTCGATCCGGATGGCAACATCCACCAGTTCATCACCTGCAATGGCGGCATCAACGACACCAAGTACTGCAATCCGGAAGTCGACCGGCTTCTGAACGAGGCGCGCGCCTCGACGGATGATGCCGTGCGCAAGGAAAAGTATGATGCGGCGAGCGTGATCCTCAACGACGATATGCCCATCATCTATCTCGGGCACCAGTCCTGGATCTGGGCGATGCAGAAGAATGTCACCGGCTTTGTTGCCTCGCCGGATGGCATGATCCGCCTTGTTGGCCTGAAAAAGGAAGACTGACGGAACCGCCCCCTTGCGGGGCTGGTTCCTGTTCGTCCACGGGCGCTGCGGAGCCTCCTCCGCAGCGCTCCCCATCCCACCTGTGCCGTGAAGGATGGCATTCATGCCTGTCTACATTGCGAAGCGTCTGCTGGTCGCCATTCCGACTCTGCTGATCATTTCCATCTTCGTCTTCTCGCTGCAGAAGCTTCTGCCGGGAGATCCCGTCCTCGTGATGGCCGGGGAGGAGCGTGATCCTGCGGTTCTGGAAATGCTGCGGGAGAAATACCGCCTCAATGATCCGCTGCCGGTCCAGTATCTGACCTGGCTTGGCGGTGTCATGACCGGGGATCTCGGTGTGTCCCTGCGCACCAATCAGCCGGTGACCGAACTCATCGCCCAGAAGCTGCCGGTCACCATTCAACTCGCCGTCATGTCGATGATCTTTGCCTTCCTGATCGGCGTGCCGATGGGCATCCTGGCGGCGGTGAAGAAGAACACGGCCATCGACTATATCGCCAGCATCATTGCCCTTTCGGGTCTGTCGGTGCCCAATTTCTGGCTCGGCATCATGCTGATCCTGCTGGTGTCGGTGAACCTCGGCTGGCTGCCGGCCTCGGGCTTTGAATCGATCTTCGTGGACCCCGTCCGCTCGCTGCAGACGATGATCATGCCGGCCTTCGTGCTGGGCACCGCGCTGGCCGCGACGCTGATGCGGCATACCCGCTCGGCCATGCTCGGCGTCCTGTCGCAGGATTACATCCGCACGGCGCGGGCCAAGGGGCTGTCGCCGCGCGAAGTGGTGCTGTCGCATTCCTTCCGCAATGCGCTGCTGCCCGTCGTCACGCTGAGCGCGCTGCTGTTCGGCGAGTTGCTGGCCGGGGCTGTGCTGACCGAGCAGATCTTCACCATTCCGGGCTTTGGCAAGCTGATCGTCGATGCCGTCTTCAACCGCGACTATGCGGTGGTGCAGGGCGTCGTCATGTGCACGGCGGTTGGTTTCATCGCGATGAACCTTGTTGCCGATGTTCTCTACGTCCTTCTCAATCCACGGCTGAGGGCAAGCCTATGACCGCGATCGAACAGCCTTCCGTGGCGGCCAGACCCGAGGGCAGCCGCTCCTGGAAGAAGCTGCGCTCCAGCCGCAGTGCGCTGGCCGGGCTCATCATCATCTCCTTCTTTTCCGCTCTGGCCATCCTTGCGCCGCTGCTGCCTATCGCCGATCCGGTGGCCACCAGCTGGTCGGCGATCCGCAAGGCCCCTTCGGCGGCCCATTGGCTCGGCACGGATGATCTGGGCCGGGACATCCTGTCGCGCATGATCTGGGGTGCAAGAGCCTCGCTGATGGCCGGTGTCTTCTCGGTGCTGATTGCCGCCGGTATCGGGGTGCCTCTCGGCATTCTGGCCGGCTATTTCGGCGGCTGGGTGGATCTCGTCATCTCGCGTGTCACCGAGGCGCTGCTGGCGCTGCCATTCCTGATCATGGCCATCGCACTTGCCGCCTTCCTCAGCCCGAGCCTCACCAATGCGATGATTGCGATTGGTCTGTCGGCCATGCCCATTTTCGTCCGGCTGACACGGGGTCAGGTGCTGGCGGTGAAGCAGGAAGACTATGTGGAAGGCGCCCGGTCTGTCGGCCTTGGCCACATGGACATCATGCTCCGCTACATCCTGCCCAATGTTACAGCGCCGATCATCGTTCAGGCGACGCTGACCGTTGCCACCGCCATCATTGCCGAGGCGAGCCTTTCGTTCCTCGGCCTCGGGCAGCAGCCTCCGGCGGCCAGCTGGGGCTCCATGCTGAATGTGGCGAAGAATTTCCTCTCACAGGCGCCCTGGATGGCCATGTGGCCGGGTGCCGCGATCTTCCTTGTGGTGATCGGCTTCAACCTCCTGGGCGACGGCCTGCGCGATGCGCTGGACCCGCGCGAACACTGATTTGCAGAAGAAGGCACAGACATTGACTGAGTTCACCACACGGCCGGAAATCCTCGGCACCTTCGGTGTTGTCACCTCGACCCACTGGATCGCCTCTGCGGTCGGCATGAGCATTCTGGAAAAGGGCGGTAACGCCTTTGATGCGGCGGTTGCAGCAGGCTTTGTCCTGCAGATCGTCGAGCCGCATCTGTGCGGGCCCGGCGGCGACATGCCAGCGGTCATCTATTCAAAGAAGACAGACAAGGTGGAGGTGATCTGCGCGCAAGGGCCAGCCCCGGCAGGTGCCACCATCGCGCATTACACCAGCGAAGGGCTGAAACTGATCCCCGGTGACGGGCTGCTGTCCACCGTCATTCCGGGCGCCTTCGACGGCTGGATGCTGATGCTGCGCGACTATGGCACCCTGTCCCTGCGCGAGGTGCTGGAGCCTGCCATCTATTACGCCGAGCACGGTCATCCGATGCTGCCGCGCGTATCGGCGACCATCAAGGGGCTGGGTGATTTCTTCGAGAAGGAATGGCCGACCTCGTACGAGACCTGGCTGCCCGGCGGCGCGGCACCCGAGCCGCATGCCAACTTCCGCAATCCGGTTCTGGCGGAAACCTGGAAGCGCATCATTGCGGAAGCGGAAGCAAAGACCGGCCGCGAAGAGCAGGTGGAGGCCGCACGTGATGCCTTCTACCGGGGCTTCGTTGCCGAGGCCATCGGCAACTACCTGAAGACGGCCGAGGTGATGGATGCGAGCGGCCAGAAGCACAAGGGCGTGCTGACGGCTGACGACATGGCGAACTGGAGCGCCACCATCGAGGCGCCGCAGACCTTTGACTACCACGACTGGACCGTCGCCAAGACGCAGGCCTGGGGGCAGGGGCCGGTGCTGCTGCAGTCGCTGGCGCTGCTCAAGGGCTTTGACATTGCCGCGATGGATCCGGCCGGTCCCGATTTCGTCCACCATGTGGTCGAGGCGATGAAGCTCGCCTATGCGGACCGCGAGGTCTATTACGGCGATCCGAAATTCGGGGAAATCCCGGCGGAGTTCCTGCTGTCGGAGGGCTACAACAGCGAGCGGCGCAAGCTGATCGGGCCTGAGGCCTCGTTCGACCTGCACCCCGGAACCGTGCCCGGCTACGAGCAGCAGCGCGATGCGACCATGGCCATGCTGGCCGAGTTCTCCGGCCGGGGCGCGGTCTATGAGCCGACCATGGCGCATCTCACCGAGAAGAAGGGCGATACGGTCCATATCGATGTGATCGACCGCTGGGGCAACATGGTGGCGGTGACCCCCTCCGGCGGCTGGCTGCAGTCCTCGCCGGTCGTGCCCGGGCTTGGCTTTGCGCTCAACTCGCGCGCGCAGATGTTCTGGCTGAAGGAAGGGCTGCCCACCTCCCTTGCCCCCGGAAAGCGCCCGCGCACGACCCTGACGCCATCCATTGCACTCTATCAGGGACGGCCTACCCTGGCCTTCGGAACGCCCGGCGGCGACCAGCAGGACCAGTGGCAGCTGCCGTTCTTCCTGCGCTATGCCCATCACACGAAGAACCTGCAGGCGGCCATCGATGCGCCGCTGTTCCACTCCACCCATTTCCCCGGCTCCTTCTATCCGCGCACGTCCGAGCCCGGCCACATCATGGTGGAGGAGAGCTTCGGCGAGGCGGCAATTGCAGAGCTGCGCCGGCGCGGGCATCAGGTGACGGTTGCTGACAGCTGGAGCGTCGGACGCCTGACGGCGGCGCGCCGCGATGCCGATGGCCTGCTGCGGGCGGCGGCAACGCCGCGCCTCATGCAGGCCTATGCGGTGGGGCGCTGAGCCATGACCTGGTCCATCGTTGCCCGTGATCCTGAAACCGGCCACCTCGGTATTGCCGTTGCCAGCCGCTTCTTTGCGGTCGGCAACGCCGTTCCTTACATGCGCGGCGGCGTGGGGGCCGTTGCCACGCAGGCCTTCGTCAGCCCGCTTTACGGGACAGATGGCCTGGCGATGCTTGGCGAAGGCAAGCGCCCGCAGGAGATCATCGAGTTTCTGACGGGACGCGATGACGGCGCCGAACAGCGCCAGATGCATCTGATCGACGCGCAGGGCCGCAATGCGGTCTTCACCGGCAAGAAATGCGTCGACTGGGCCGGGCATCTCATCGAGGACAACGTGTCCGTGGCCGGCAACATGCTCGCCGGTCCGCAGGTGCTGGAGCGGACCCTTGCCGCCTACAGGGACCTGTCAGCTGCTCCCTTTGCCGAGCGGCTGCTGGGTGCGATGGATGCAGGAGAAGCGGCGGGCGGCGACAAGCGCGGCAAGCAGTCTGCCGCGCTCGTGATCTACCGGGATCAGGATCACGCCTGGCTCAGCATCCGCGCCGATGACCACGCGGACCCGCTGGCCGAACTCTGGCGGCTCTACCGGGTGGCGCAGGAGCGTTACCTGCATGTGGCCGAGACCATGCCGACGCGGGAAAACCCGCATGGCCTCACCGACCGGACCGAAATCGACCGGAAAATCGCAAGCCTCGAAGCCGAACGGCAGGCGGCCGGACGTGCTTCTTCCTCCTTCGCGACGCCGTGGACACCGTCATGACCAATCCTGACCTGACCAGCCAGCCCGTTCTCTCCGTCCGCAACCTGACCACCGCCTTTCGCACGGATGACGGCTGGAGGCCGGTGGTGCGCAATGTGTCCTTCGATGTCTCAGCCGGAGAGACGCTGGCCATCGTCGGGGAGAGCGGATCGGGCAAGAGCGTCACATCCCTGTCGGTCATGCGGCTGCTGGCGCCGAAGTCCAGCCGGATCGAAGGGGAGGTGGTGTTGAATGGCCGCAACCTTCTTGACCTGTCCGAGAAGGCGATGCGGGGCGTGCGCGGCAACGAGGTCTCGATGATCTTTCAGGAGCCGATGACCTCGCTCAATCCGATCTTCACCATCGGCCGCCAGATCTCCGAGGTGCTGACGCGGCACAAGGGCATGACCAAGTCCGCAGCCCGTGCCGAGACGATCCGCATGCTGGAGCGCGTGCGTATCCCCAATGCCGCCAGCCGTTTCGATGAATATCCGCATCAGTTTTCCGGCGGCATGCGCCAGCGCGTGATGATCGCCATGGCGCTTGCCTCCCGTCCGAAGCTGCTGATTGCGGATGAGCCGACGACTGCACTCGACGTGACGATCCAGGGGCAGATCCTTGATCTGATCAAGGAACTGCAGGACGAGGAAGGCATGGCCGTTCTCTTCATCACCCATGACATGGGCGTGGTGGCCGAGATTGCCGACCGCACTGTGGTGATGTTCAGGGGCGATGCGGTGGAAACTGGCCCGACTGCGGATATCTTCCATCGCGGCCAGCATCCCTACACCCGTGCGCTTCTGTCCGCCGTGCCGAGGCTCGGTTCCATGGAAGGCGAAGCGGCGCCCTTGCGGTTCCCGGTTGTGGACACGGCCACCGGCGTCATTACCGCTCCGCCTGCTCCCGCAGCGCTTCCCGGGCACAGCCAGCCCGTGCTGCAGGTGAGAAACCTCGTCACCCGCTTCCCGGTGCGTTCGGGCCTCTTCAACCGGCAGACCGGCGCCGTGCATGCAGTCGAGAATATTTCCTTCGATCTGCGCCAGGGGGAAACGCTTGCCCTCGTGGGGGAATCAGGCTGCGGCAAGTCCACCACAGGCCGTTCGGTCATGCGGCTGATCGAACCGTCGTCCGGAGAGATCCAGCTCGATGGTTTTAACGTCCGGGAACTGGACGCCGTGGAGCTGCAACGGATGCGCAAGAGCGTGCAGATGATCTTTCAGGATCCGTTCTCCAGCCTCAATCCCCGTATGACGGTTGGCCAGGCTGTTGCGGAGCCTTTCCTCAAACACAAGCTTGGTGGCGTCCGGCAAGCGGCTGAAAAGACGGATTATCTGCTGGAGCGGGTGGGGCTTTCGGCATCCATGAAGAACCGCTATCCGCATGAGTTTTCGGGCGGCCAGCGCCAGCGTATCGCCATTGCACGGGCGCTGTCGCTGGACCCGAAAGTGATCGTTGCGGACGAAAGCGTGTCGGCTCTCGATGTGTCGATCAAGGCGCAGGTCTGCAACCTGCTGATGGGCCTGCAGGAAAGCCTGGATCTGGCCTTCCTCTTCATCAGCCATGACATGGCCGTCGTGGAGCGTGTCAGCCACCGTGTGGCGGTGATGTATCTCGGTGAGATCGTCGAGATCGGTCCGCGTGCCGCCGTCTTTGAGAGCCCGCAGCATCCCTACACGAAGAAGCTGATGGCGGCCGTGCCGGTGCCCGATCCGGCCCGCCGGGGCATTCGCCGGGGCATTGCTGCCGATGAGCTGCGAAGCCCCGTGCGCGCCAATGGCTACCAGCCGCCGGTGCGGGAGTACCGGGAGGTTTCAGACGGCCATCTGGTGCAGGTGGCTTGATCAGTCGACGATGAAGAGCTTTGCTCCGGAGGTCGTGGAGGAGCGGTGCGGTTCGGCGTTGTCGGCCACCTGATAGCTCATGCCCGGCTTGAGCAGAAAGGTGCGGCCATCCTCCAGCTCGGTCAGCAGCTCGCCCTCAAGGCACAGGAGGATATGGCCCTTGGTGCACCAGTGGTCGGCGAGATAGCCGGGGGTGTATTCCACCATTCGCACCCGGATGCCGCCGAAGTGGCGCGTGCGCCAGAAGGCGGCGCCGGTCTCGCCCTTGTGTTCCGTCCGCTCCACGGCATCCCAGTCCGTGGTGCCGAAGGGAATGCCGTTCATATGCATCGTGAGGGGCCTTGTCCTGCGGGAAGGAAGCTCAGCGCGCCCGGTAGGCCCGCAGCATCGAATAGCTGTAGAGCGCCAGCGCCGACCAGATCAGCACGAAGGCGGAGAGCTTCACCGGGTTCATCGGCTCGCGGAACACGAAGACGGCGATGAGGAAGATGATCGTCGGCGTGATGTATTGCATCACGGCAATGGTCGAAAGCCGCAGCAGCTTGGCTGCATTGGCGTAGATCATCAGTGGAATGGCGGTGGCGATCCCGGCCGAGGCGAGAAGCCAGGTGTCCAGCCGGGTGCCATGGGTGAAGTGGCCGGTGCCGGAGCTTTCCAGCCAGAGGACGAAGGGCACGGCGGGAATGCTCAGCAGCGCCACCTCCAGGAAGAAGCCCTGATTGGGCCCCACCGGCAGCGTCTTGCGCAGGAAGGCATAGAAGCCCCAGCTGACGGTCAGTGTCAGCGAAATCCAAGGCAGCCGCCCCGCATCCCATGTCAGGATGCCGACGGCCACGGCGACAAGTGCAATGGCGGCGATCTGAGTGCGTGACAGCTTTTCCTTGAGGACGATGGCGCCCAGCAAAATGCTGAAAAGCGGGTTGATGAAATAGCCGAGGGCACCCTCAATCGCCTGTCCTGAGCCGACCGCATAGACATAGGTGCACCAGTTGACGGTGATGAGGCTGGCGGTGAGTGCGGCCATGCCCATGGTGCGGGGTGAACGCACGGCGGCTTTCAGATCTCCGATGCGCCGCGTTGCCAGCAGGATCAGGGCGGCGCAGGGGACGGACCAGACCACCCGGTGGGCCAGCACCTCGAAAGGCGAGATATGCCCCAGTGCCTTCAGATAGATCGGCAGCAGGCCCCACAGGCCGTAAGCGGTGAGGGCATAGGCAAAACCCTTGGGGGTGTCGCCGGTCTGCTGCGGAACGGGGGGCGTGTCCATCGCCATGGGGCCTGACCTTGTCTTGTTGGGCTCCTTCCATAGGACGGAACCATTCCGGGTTCCAATTCATTCCACTTGTGTCTGCATCAATCATGTTCATGGCTGACGG
Source organism: Pannonibacter sp. Q-1 (assembly GCF_054073275.1). Lineage (NCBI taxonomy): Bacteria > Pseudomonadati > Pseudomonadota > Alphaproteobacteria > Hyphomicrobiales > Stappiaceae > Pannonibacter > Pannonibacter sp. Q-1. Next base: position 423,074 of record NZ_JBSXNB010000004.1, on the reverse strand, counting down.
AGGACGCCATCTTGCTGCCGGTTTTTCCGTGCTTTGCTGAAATGGCATGGTGTAAGATCAAATGCGTGGGCCATTGACGGTTCGAGAGGTTTCGCGGATGCGTAAGATTGCTTTTTCGATCGCCCTTGCCCTTGGGCTGCTTGGCGCTGGCGCTGCCAATGCCTGGACAGCGCAGGCAACGGCTGACCTGAACATGCGCTCCGGGCCCGGCACGGGCTATGCCCCGCTGCTGGTCATTCCCCGCGGCGCTGTGGTCGAGGCAGGAGCCTGCAGCAGCTGGTGTCAGGTGTTCTATGCCGGCTACCGGGGCTTCGTGAGTGCCCGTTATCTGGCGCCCGCAGGCGGTGGATACTATCAGCCCGTGCCGCCACCGGTGGTCGTCGTGCCGCCGCCCTACTATCGTCCGGCACCGCCCCCCCGCTACCGTCCACCGCATTACCGTCCGCCGCATTACCGGCCGGGCCGGTATGATGACCGGCCGCCGCACCGCGACCGCGATTGGCAGGACCGCGACCGTCCGCACCGGGACCGGCGGGGCGATGCGTGTATCGGCATCACCTGCCCGAACTGAAAACAGGCCTGCCGGCGGAACAGTCCACCACGGCGTGTGGCAAATACCCTGACAGCTTCCAGCCTGCGGCAATCCTTGCCGCAGGCTGAAGTGTTCCTTGCCAGCCGTGGCAACAGCTGTGGCAAACGGTGTCCGAAAACACCCAAAAGAAACCACATAAGCTGTGACTTCTGCCACAGTTCCGGACGCATTCTTCTCTAAATCATGTATCTGCAAATGGAGATTCGTCATGCCTGTTTCCCGGCTGGGACGGCATGTGAAAGGAGCACTGGAATGGCACTCAAGACAAAGGCCCCCTCAAACAGCCGCTCGCTTGCGCCGCACAGCGCGGCGCGAGGGCTGGCGCTGGGTCTGGGGCTGTCCCTTCTCGGCAGCGTTTCTGCCCTCGCCGCGGATCCGGTCGCCATGGTGCTGGACCGCTCGGAAGGCGTTCAGGCGTCTGCCTTTACCGAACTTTTCCCCGGTGATGCCGTGGCGCTGGGCAGCGAAGGCTATGTCGATCTGCTCGACTACACCTCCTGCCGCGAGGTGCGGGTGACGGGCGGAACGGTGACGGCCGTCAGCTCGGGGCTCGAAGTGGCCGAAGGCCAGGAGACGGAACTGCGTCCGGGCAACTGCCTGCAGCAGCAGACAACCAACGCCGATACCGACGCCAGCAAGGGGCTTGCCACGACCCTGCGCAGCGTGCGTCCGGAAAACAAGGTGGCTGCGTCCCTGATGCTGCGCTTCGGCGATGATCTGAAGGAGCGCTATGACAGCGTCATGATCTCCGTCGATGGCGGTGAGCCGAAGGAATACAAGCTCGACGACACCGCCCTGTCGGAAATGCCGTTGACGACGCCGGAAGATGCGGCTGCGGCCATGGCAGGCGGCACCGTGCGCAATTCCGTGCCGGTTGAGCTGATGTTCAAGCCGAAGGAAGGCGCAGGGGACGCTGAAGTGCGTCAGTTTACGCTCGACCCCTCGGGCGTTGGCCGCGATACTGCTGTTGTCGTGGTGAAATGAACTGAGCCGGGTGATCCTCGTTAAATGACCGGGTCCGGGCGGGCACAGACCGCCGCAACAGAACGTATCAGGCTGAAGGCCGCGATGGTGCTCATCGCGGCCGCGCTTGGTATTGTGTCCGGCTTTGCCTCGATCCATGCGATCTGGGAAGGCTGGATGACGGACCGGCTGCTGCAACTGCGCGCGGCTGCCGAACCCCTGCCGCAGGACCGGTTTCCGGTGGCTGTCGTCGGCCTTGATCAGGCGGCGCTGACGTCCAAACGGCTTGAGGCGATCCCGCGCGTGTTCATGTCCCAGGCCTTTGCCGAGGCGGGGTCCGGATTGTTCGAGGCGGGGGCAAAAGCCATCGGCCTCGATTTCGTTTTCGCCTTCAGCGCCGATTCCTTTGCCGACCCGCAGACAGGTGAGGCGCGGCTGCGCGGCTATGACCGCCAGTTCCTGCAGTTCCTGTATCAGAACCGGGGCCGTGTCGTCGTCGCGCGCACCTCGACCGGGGTGCCGCACCGGTCCATTTCGGCAACGGCCGGCAATGAGGGGGTGCGCTCTACCGAGATTTTCACCAGCAATGACGGAGTGGTGCGCCGCCACAGACCGGCGGTGCCGCTGGAGAACTCGCCTGCCTTTGTGGACGCCATGCTCTCGCTGATGGGCGCAAATATCGCCGAGCCCTACATGCCGCTTCCCGGTGCCCGGCTGGCCTCGACCGTGCCTTACCTGTCGCTGGTCGATGTGCTCGACATGATGGACAGCGAAGAGGGCCGGGCGAAGCTGCATGAATTTGCCGATGGCCGCGCCATTCTCTTCGGCAGCACCTTGCCGAATGAGGACGAGCATCTTTACCTCGACCGTTATCTGCCGCGGGAAGGCGTTCCGGGCGCGATCGAGGGGGCGATGGGCCGCCCGCCGGTGCGAAGCGCGACGTCCGGCGTCTTCATTCTGGCTGACCTGGTCGGCGCGCCGCTGACCGGCCGCTTTGCCACGGATGCGCCTTTGGCAGCCGTTGCGGGGCTGATCATCGCCTTTGCGCTTGCCGGTGCACTCGCCGGGTTGAACCTGCCGCTGCCGAGCCTGCCTTTCGTGGCAGCCGGGCTCATCGGCGGCGGCCTTGCCATTGCCTTTGCGGCATTGATGGGCGGCAGTGTCCTGCCCGCCGGCGCTGCGCCCTTTGCAGGCTTCATCGCGCTGATGGTGGCCGGTGTGGCGCAAGTTGCCGTGCTCAAGCGCCGCGAGCGTGAGCTGGTGCGCCTCTTCGGCCATTATCTGTCGCCGCAGGTGATCAAGACCATGGCCGAGCAGGAGCGCCTGTCGGATCTGGGCGGCGAAACCCGCCGCGTGGTCGTCGCCTTCATCGACATCGTCGGCTTCACCCGCATGTCGGAACAGCTGCCCGACCGTGAGGTGGTGAAGGTGGTGAACACCTGTTTCGAAGCCATCGGCGGTGAGATCACCCGCTTTGAAGGTTACATCGACAAATATATCGGTGACGCGGTGATGGCGATCTGGAACGCGCCGAATGACGTTGAGGCGCCCGAGCAGCACGCGGTGGATTGCGCCCTTGCGGTGGTTGCCATGCTGCCGGAGCTGCGCCGCCGCACCGGTCAGCCCGGACTGGATCTGCGCATCGCCATCAACGCAGGCCCCGCGCTGGTGGGCGATATCGGCGGTGAGACGCGCCGCTCCTTCACTGTCATGGGGACCACTGTCAACACAGCCAGCCGCATCGAGACCATTGCCAAGGAAGCCGCCGTGCGCCTTGCCTTCAGCGGCTCGGTGGCGGAAGGTCTCAATGCCCCTGCGCTGCTGCCGCTGTGGAAAGGCACCTTGCGCGGCCTCTCCGTCGAGACGGAAGTGCTGACCCTGGACGATGCTGCGCTCTTCATGGAAGAAAGCGGGCCGCGCCTGCTTCTGGCCGGCGAAGACCCGGACCTGCCGGAAACCGGCATCCGCAGTGTCGCAGGGTAAGCGGCGCCAGTCTTTCCCGTTTCGCCGGTTATCTGTAAATCATTGTTTCCCTAGGGGAGAATTTCAGCAATGAGGCGAGCGTAAAGCTTGCCGTCATGCTATCGGGTGAGCATGGGTATCATCCCGTGCGGCGCATGAGCAATTTCAAGGCGTGATGCATCGGCATCTCAGAGCCTTGGTATGCGGCCATCATGCCAGAGTGTGAGAAACGGGTGAGGGTGGCAATGTCTCGGGCGGAACCGGTAGATGGAGGCGCGCAAGCAGGGCGGTTGGCAATCGAAGCGCTGATGCTCGATCAGGCCTTTACGCAGGCGCTTGCCTTCGTTGAGGAGGAACTGCTCCTTGCGCCTGCAGACTTCTGGCTGGGTTGCCGCAAGGGAGAGGTTTTGCGCGCCCTTCACCGTTTTGCGGAGAGCGCGGACTGGTTCGAGGCACTCCTTGCCGAGGCTCCCGGTTCCGTCGATCTCATGTACCAGCTTTCCGCTTCGACGCTGGCCGCCGGACGCTTCGAGCGCACGGTCAGCCTGTCCCGTGCCATTCTCGATCAGCAGCCGGATCATCTCGGGGCCTGGCTTGTGCTGGTGGATGCGCTGGCGCGCAGCGGTGATCCGGAAGGGGCTCTGGCTGCGGTGGATGCCGCCCTTGCCCTGCCTCTGGATGATCTGCATCTGAAGCTGCGCCGGGGCAGCGTGCTGCGGCAGTTGCAAAGGTTCGAAGAGAGCGCTGGCTGGCTGGCCGACATGCGCGGTAGCGCTGGGGCCGCTCCTGGGTTGCTGCCGGTCATTCTGACCGAACTGGCTAGTGCGCAGGCTGCTGCCGGACATCTTGCCTCCGCCATCGGGACGCTGAAAGCTGCCGTCGAGGATGATCCTGGCAACATCTCGCTTGTTCTGTCCCTGATCCAGCTGGAAATACAGGCTTTCGAGGGGGCGGCGGCACTTGCCCGTCTGGAAGAGGGGCTGGCCGGCTGGCCGGATCATGCCGTGCTGCGGCGGCTGCTCGTCAACCTGCTGATGAGCATGGGCAGGATGCGCGATGCCGATGAGAGGCTGCGGCAGTTCGGGGCGGGCCACGAGGACCAGAGGCGCTGGGTGGACCTGGCCTTCCGGCGTTTCGCAAAGGTCCGGCAGGACATTGATGAGCTGGGGCAGGGCAGTCCGGCTGCAGGCCTTCAGACGTTTTATCTGTTGCAGGCCGAGGGGCAGCTGGAGAAGTCTGCGGAGATTGCGCAGGACCTGTTTGCAGCGGAACCCTCCAATCCCGTTCATGCGGCCAATGTCCTCCATGATGCCATCCGCGGGAACGATGCCATTGCCGCACGTCAGATTCTGGAGAAGCTTGCAGCTTCCGTCCGGCAGGCTCCGGCGGTGCGGCTGGCGGAGGCAGCGCTGCTCCGCCTTGAAGGGCAGATAGAGGAGGCCGCGGCGATCCTGTCCAAAGAATTCCGGCGCTATCCTGCCGGTCTTGCGCAGATCATCACACTTGCCAATCTTGCCTTGCAGGAGGGGATGGGAACTCGCGGGGCGGCTATTCTTCTGGATTGTGCAGATGGCCTCATGGCGCAGGCGGAGGGGCATTTGCCCGAACTGACCAGCCGGATCCTGCGGCTTCGGTTTGCCTATGCTCTGGGGAACTGGCCGCAGGCGCTGGACCTTCTGGAGACGGTTTGTCCGGCCGCGCCCGGTGACATGAGTCACCTTCAGATGAAGGCCCGCTGTCTCTATGAGCTGGAACAGTTTGACGAGGCAGACTGCCTGCTGGACAATGTCCTCGAACAGGCACCGGCAGACCGGACGGCGATTGAACTGCGCAAGGCTCTGCTTCTGGCACGCGGCGACATTGCCGGTTGCCTCGACTTTCTGGAGGCGAAGGTTGAGGCGGGCCATGCACCGCTGGACACTTGGCTGATGAGCGCCCTGTGCGATACGGGACAGGCAGAGCGGGCGCGGGTGCTGGCGCTTCGTCATCTGCCGGGCCAACCGGCCTCCTCTGACTGGAAGCTGGAGCGGTTCCGCAAGCTGTTTCTGGGAGAAGTAAGGCCTGTTTCCATTCCGGAAACCCGTGCCCGCTGGTCACGCCCCATCCCGGATCAGGATTTGCGCGGTCTTCTTTACGAGGCAGACTGGGACGGGCCGTCGGGGCCGGTCCTTCAGCATGCTCAGTACTTTGCTCAAGAGGCCCTATGCCCTCCTGGCATGGACGGCGTGACATGGCGCCGCCGGGCCTGCCGGGCTGGCCATGTGGATCAGTTGATGTCGGCGCGCGTCCTGCTTGAGACGGTGCCGCCAGCCTTCGGGCGTTCTCCAGCCTTTGCAATGCTGCGCGAGCGGGTGGAAAGCCGCCAGCCAACCATGATCGTATCAACGCATGCCGGTGCAAGGCTCAGTGTTGCGCTGACCGTGCTGATGAAGAATCTGGCCTATGTGACGGGACCTAGGTCGAAGACCCAAACTCAGGCGCAGGGGGCAGGTGAAGTTGATGTAAGGATCCTGCACGGTTTCGATAGCGGCAGGCTGGCTGCGGATGTTGTGCGCAGCTTGCGTGAAGGCGTGAGCGTCTACTTTGCGCGGGACTTTTCGTGGACAGGCTTTCATCCTCTCGGCCCTGCAAGCAGCGCTTCAGGGATCCTGCTCGGCAGGCCGGTGATGATCGACGACATCGTCCCGAAGATCAGCCAGGCGATGAAGATCCCAGTCTACTGGTTCCAGGCGCAGTGGAGTGGCGATGATATCGAAATTGACGTTATCCGGATGCCGGATGCGGAGGAGGGGGAGCCTCGAGAGGTCTGGTGCCGCCGATGGGCGCAGGCCTACCTCGACAAGATTGAGGCGCTGCTCCGCTCCGATCCGCGCAATGCACGGCTCAATCATGACTTGTTGAATTATCTGATGGTGACGTCTCACCGGTCTGTGCAGACAGGCGGCACCCAGGGAGGCATTGTCAGGTGAAGCAGAGGCCATTGGAACGGGCAATAAGGCAGGCCTGCCGGGCGCGGGAGGAACGGGAGATCTTGGCGTTCTGCGCGCGCGGCGTGACGCAGCAAGTCCTCTCTGGAAATGAACTTCTGGCGGCAGCGGAGGCTGCGGCGCAGCAGCTGGAGCCTGCTCGGGGCTATTGCGTTGTGCTGGTGTTCCCCGCCGGAGCGCCCTTCATTTCGCTTCTGCTCGGCTGTTTTCTGGCCGGAGTAACTGCCATTCCGGTTGCCCCGCCGCGCCGGGGCAGCGTCTCCACCCGGCTCGCCCATATCTGCACTGAAGCTGCGCCTGTGGCCGTGCTTTGCCAGCAAGGGCTGGAGGACGGTCTGCGCATGCTGCTGGGGGAGGGCGCGCCGCCCGTTGTGCCTTTCTCCGGTGACATCCCTCTGCGCGTGGACGGACATACCCGGCCTGACATGCCGCAGGATACGGCGCTCATCCAGTATACGTCCGGTTCGACGATGACGCCGAAGGGCGTGCTGATCACCGGGCAGAACATTCTGGAGAACTGCGCTGCCGTTCAGCGGGCCTGGGGTCTGGATGAGACAGCCCGCGTCGTCAACTGGATGCCGCATTTCCACGACATGGGCCTGATCGGCGGCATCCTCTGTCCGTTGCTCAGTGGCGGCATGTCGGTGCAGATGAGCCCCTTCGACTTCATCCGCAGCCCCCGCCTCTGGCTTGAGGTGATCTCGCAGTGGCAAGCTGACTTCAGCGGCGGTCCGGCCTCTGCCTTTGCCGATGTCATCCGCAAGGTGCCGCAGGAGGCTCTGGCCGGACTGGACCTGTCTGGCTGGTCCCGGGCCTATTGCGGTGCCGAGCCTATCCCTCCGGGCCTTCTGGAGGCTTTTGCCGGTCATCTTGCGCCCGCTGGCCTGCGGCGGGAAGCGGTCTTTGCCTGCTATGGCATGGCGGAAATCACCCTGTTTGCCGCCGGGGCGAGGAATACCGGTCTCCAGACGCCCCCTGGCGGTGCTCATGGCTGCTGGCTGAGCGACGAGATGCGGCAGCAGATCGTGATCATGGATGCGGAGACCGGCCTGCCCGTGGAAGACGGGCAGCAGGGCGAGATCTGGCTTGGCGGCCCGTCGCAGGGCAGCGGCTATCTGTCCCGGCCGGACCTGAGCGCCGAGAGCTTTGGACATGCGGTGCCGGGGCGGGAGGGACTGTTTCTGCGGACCGGTGATATTGGCCATATCCTTGATGGCCGGCTCTGGATCTCCGGGCGGTTGAAGGATGTGCTCTTTGCCAATGGCCTGACGATACCGGCCGCAGAGGTCGAGACACTGGCCTGCGAGGGCGTGCCGGAGCTGAATGCCATGGCAGCGGCGGCCTTCATGCGCGATGAAAACCAGTCCGGAGAGGCAGTCCTGCTGGTGGAGCTGATCGACAGCCGCTGCCCGGTGCACTCGCCCGATGAAGCCCGCGCCCGCATGCGCAACCGCATTCTGGGGGAATGGGGGCTGACCTTGAGCGAAATCCGTTTCGTTGGCCGGGGGCAGCTGCCAAAGACAACCAGCGGCAAGGTGCGCCGTGCCCATGTGGCAGCGCTTTTCCGCAAGGGCGATGAAGCATTTGCAGGCGGGGAGCAGGGCTGAACCATGGCGACTGTCTCGAAACGCAGCTGGCTTCACGGAGCCCGGAAGGTTGGCGATCCGCAACTGGCGCGCGATGTCATGCGCCATCCCGAAGTCACTGCAGGCAAACTGACCGCCTATCTGGACCAGCTTGCCGGACGTGGCATCGAGCTGCCGCACCTGCGCGCTGTCTCCCGCAGCAGCTTCATCTTCATGGATGGTCCAGAGCATCTCGCTCTGAGACGCCAGATTGCTTCTTTCTTTGCCCCGGCCAGTGTGGAGCGCTGGCGGCCTGTTGCGGTGCAGGCCGTGGAAAATGCGCTGGACCGTCTCCGGTCCGCGCCTGATCCCGATCTTGTCCGCGACTTTGCAGAGCCCGCGATGAAGGCCTTCGTCCATGCGGTGATGGGTGTTCCGGAAGACTGCGGGGAGGATCTGCTGGAGCTCATCATCATCGCCAATGATGTGATCGAGCCGCTGCTCTCCGCTTCCCGCCTCCGGCGGATCGATGAGGCGATGGCGCGCATTGCAGCATGCCTGGTGAATTCCGGCAGGCCTGCGGGTTCCTTCATGGCCTTCCTTGCATCTCCGGAAGAGGCGCTGACGGATTTTGATCCGAAGACGGGCATGGCCATTACGGTTGCCGAGGCCTTTGTCACCGTCCTGCAGACCTTCACCCTGATGCTCTACGATCTGCTGCTGCAGCCTCAGGCGGTCTGGCTGCAACTGGCGGAGCCGGACCTGCCGGAAGAGTTCATCGAGCACATCCTTTCCGTCTCGAACCCGACACTGCTGATTGGCCGTGCGGTGAAGGCGGATGCGCAGATCGGCGGATGCCCGTTTGCTGCCGGTGAAACCGTTCTGCTGGATATCCGTGAGATCAACACGTCACTGCGTGCCGCTCAGGGGCCGCAGGCGCACATGTCTTTCGGTTTCGGGCCGCACAAGTGCTTGGGCGAACATCTTGGCCGTGTCTTTCTCACCGAAGCCCTGCCGCGTCTCGCCCGCGCCTTTCCGGAACTGACGCTGCAACGGGATCTTGTCCGCCACAAGCGCACGCATGTCCTGCAATCCGCCGTGAATCTGCCTTGCATCCTCACCGGTGACAATGTCCGGATCAATCCGCGCATGACCGAAATCCGCTCCCGGGCAGATGCCCGCGAGCTGCTGAACGATGATGAGGCCTGGTCTCCTCCGGATATGGTGAGCCACCTGGAAGGGTTGGCGCAGCGCTCCGGTGAGGACCTGTCCGATGCCATCCGTTTTGCCCGCAATGCGCCGTTCTTCCTCTCCGGTGAAAGGCATGCCACGGCCCGGCGTGCCGTCTTTGCGCAGATCGGCGGCAACCGTCTGGAAGACTGGCAGCCGGTATGGGAGGCCGCGGTTGCCTCCGCTCTGGATCATCTGGCCGGTGTGCCTGCGCCTGACCTCATGCGCGATTTCACCGATGCCGTGTTCAAGGGCACGGTCAAGCCTGTGCTTGGCATCCCGCAGGAAGACTGCGCGCGCTTTGATGATCTTGCGCCACGTATCCAGCTGGTTCTGGCGCCGCTGCTGCCCATGCGCGATCTGTTGCAGATCCAGTCGGCCATGACCGGGCTGCTGGCACGGCTGGAGGCGGATGCTGCCGCCAAAGGCGAAGGCGAAGGGCTTCTTGCCGCGCTGCTGCGCGAGGAGATGGACGGCTTTGACCCGCGGGACAAGATAGCGCTGACCCTTGTGCTCTATGGGGCGAGTTTCAACATCCGCCACACGCTGGGCAACATCCTGCATCACCTTCTGATGCTGCCGCCCGAACAGCGGCAGGCGCTGCTGAACACCGGCGACAGGGCAGGCCTTTATGACCGTCTGATCGGCCTGTGCGCCGCCCCCAAATACATCTACCGGATCGCCCGGAATGCAGAGAATGCCCTTGGCGTGCCTGCAGGCACCACTCTGCGCTTCCGTCTTGCCACCCTCAACCGTGCCGCACCGGCCGGTCATCTCGCCTTTGGCCATGGCCTGCACCGGTGCTTCGGCGCGGCCATGTCGCGCCAGATCATTCGTCTCGCCATCCCGGCGCTGTTCGACCGTTTTCCTCATCTGCAACTGGATCCGCAACGGCATGCCTATGCTGCGCTGTCACAGACCATTGCCCTGGAAAGCCTTCCCTGTCTGCCGCATGCTCCTGAAAGGACCGCCTGATGCCTGAAGTTTTGCCCGGTGATGAACTCGTTGCCTTTCTCGTCCGCCGCATTGCGGCGTTGACGAAGCAGGACGAGGCGTCCATCGGTCTTGAGACCTCGCTCGTGGATGCAGGCTTGCAGTCCATCGATGCGGTCCTGTTGTGCGGTGAGGTGGAGGATGCCTTTCAGGTGGAACTCGACCCGGCGCTGATCTTCGACCACGAGACGCTTGGCAGTTTTGCAGCGGCCGTGAAAGGCCTCATGGCAGCCTGATGACAACCTGGTACCTCGGCCTCTCCACTTCCGGTCATGATCCTGCTCTCGCCATCGTCAACGAAGCGGGGCAGGTCGTCTATGCCGAGGCAACCGAGCGCTTCCTGCAGGACAAGCGGGCCTGGGGCATTGCCCCCGATCATGCGCCGCATCTTGAGCGGGCGCTGAAGGCCTGCGGTGCGTCGCCAGAGACCGACCGTTTCTGCGTGGGCACCTCATGGAAGGCCATGAAGGCGCAGATGGATGTCAACGTGCATGACGCCATGCTGCCGGCCCTTGATACGTTGTGGATGCGCGGATTGCATGCAACGCAGCAGGCCATGGCGGGGCATTCGCTGCTCCGTCTCGGGGTGGCGCCGGAGCGCCAGCACCTTCTGCGGCATGAGCATCACCTGTGCCACGCGGTCACGGCGGCGTGGTTTGCCCCGGTGTCTGATGCTCTGGTGCTGGTTCTGGACGGGGAGGGGGACGCAGGGGCTGTTTCGGCCTATGCCATGCAGGACCGCCGGATCAAAAGGCTCTGGCGCTCGTGGGGGCCCGGAAGTCTTGGCACGTTCTACGGCTGGTTGACCTTTCGCTGCGGCTTTGACTGGCGGCTGGGCGAGGAATGGAAGGTTATGGGCCTTGCGGCCTTTGGCAAGGTTCTTCCGGATCTGCAAGGCGCACTGGAGCGTCTGCTGACCGTCTGGGACGGGCGTCTTGTCTTTCCGGCGGCCGAGGTGATTGCAGGCATCCAGCACATGGCGGCTGCCCATGCCCGTGAGCCGCATGAGCCGCTGATGCAGGCCGCTGATCTGGCCGCCTCCGGTCAGGCCGCCTACAGTGCCCTTGCCGACGCGGTCATTCTCGATCTCATCCGCCAGCAGGACGGGCAGGGGCCTTTCGATCTCCTGCTGTCCGGCGGCTGCGCGCTCAACTCTTCCTACAACGGCTCTGCCGCCGCGAGGCTTGGCCTGCGGGCGATCCATGTGCCACCCTGTCCCGCCGATGACGGCAACGCGATCGGCGCTGCACTTTTGTCCTGGATGCAGGATCAGGAGAGGCACACCCTTCCCGCAAGCCCGGACGGTGCGCCATTCCTCGGCAGGGAGGCGGAAACGGGTGGATGTGATCTGCGGTCCCATCTCAACGGGTTCCAAGTCGAGGATGTGACCGGGCGTTCGGCCGCCGCCGTTGCCGGAGCGCTGGCGCAAGGCCGGACTGTCGGCACCTTCCGGGGCCGTGCCGAATTCGGGCCGCGGGCGCTGGGCAACCGCTCGATCCTCGCGGACCCGGCCAGAGCGGGGATGAAGGACCACGTCAACGCGGCCATCAAGGGCCGTGAGGCCTACCGGCCCTTTGCTCCCGCCGTCCGGGAGCACGACGCGGCCAGCTGGTTCACAGGCCCCCAATCCTCGCCCTATATGTCCATGACCCTGCCATGGCGGCAGGAGCGGATGGGGCAGGTGCCGGTGGTGGTACATGCCGATGGCACGGGCCGCGCCCAGACAGTCACGCAGCAGATGTACCCCTGGATGTCGGAGCTTCTGGACGGGATGGAGCGGCACACGGGGCAGGCGGTGCTGCTGAACACCAGCTTCAACATCATGGGCAAGCCGATGGTGGATACGCTGGAGGATGCCCTCGCGGTGCTCTGCACGACAGGCCTTGACGCCGTTCTGGCCGGGGATCTGCTGATCCGCAAGCCGGACCGGTGAAGGAACACCGCCTGGCTTGCGGCACGCCTGCTTGCATTTCTTCAATTCCCTGTTATCTATCGCGCAGCGGGCCGGGCCCCTCTGGCGATGCGCACTGAACTCCAAGAGCAGGCGCCTCGTGATGTCGGACCGCATCAAGTGCGCTTGATGCCATGCCCGGACTGCCGCCTCGCGGACAATCACGTGTCATGACACGGCGCCGTCACGCGAGTGAGGCAAATCTTGGATATCCTGTTTCTGCTGTTTCTCGACAAGCCGCTGTGGATGTGGCTGGTCTTCCTGTCTCTGGTCATTGCGCTGCTGGTGTTCGACCTTGGTGTCCTGCACAAGGACGACCACGAGATCGGGGTTGCCGAAAGTCTCAAGCTTTCGGCCATGTACATCATTCTCGGCCTCGCCTTCTCCAGCTTCATCTTCTGGCAGATGGGCGGGGAGGCGGCCGCGCAGTATCTGACTGCCTTCGTGGTCGAAAAGACGCTGGCGATGGACAACATCTTCGTCATCGCGCTCATCTTCGGCTTCTTCGCCATTCCGCGCATCTATCAGCACCGGGTGCTGTTCTGGGGCATTCTGGGCGTGATCCTGCTGCGCGGCATCATGATCGGCCTTGGTGCCACCATCGTCGAGCAATATCACTGGGTGCTCTATCTCTTCGCCGCCTTCCTGATCTTCACCGGCATCAAGATGCTGTTTGCCGGTGACGAGGAGCACAAGATCGAGGAAAACGCGCTGATCCGCTTCCTGAAGCGGCGGCTGCCGGTGACGGACGAGATCCACGGCCACAGCTTCATCGTGAAGCAGAAGGACCCGGAAACGGGCCACCTGAAGCGTTTCGTCACGCCGCTGCTGCTGGCGCTGATCGTGATCGAGATCGCCGATGTGGTGTTTGCGGTGGATTCGGTTCCGGCTGTCTTCACCATCACCACCGATCCTTATGTGGTCTACACCTCCAACATCTTCGCCATCCTCGGCCTGCGTGCGCTTTACTTTGCGCTGGCTGCCATCCTGCACCGCTTTGCCTATCTCAAATATGCGCTGTCGGTGCTGCTGGTCTTCATCGGCTCGAAGATCTTCATTGCCAAGTTCATGGGCTGGCAGAAGTTCCCGCCGGAATGGTCGCTCGGGATCACCTTTGCGATCCTGGGCGCTGGAACCTTCTTCTCGCTCTGGAAGACGGGCAGAGCGGAGAGCCGTTAAGGCCCGGATTTTCCAGATATGTCCCGCCGGCAGATTGGCGCTGCCGGCGGGATTTTTGCTTGGGCAGGCCGGTTGCGGGGCTGGCCGCATGGCTCCTGATGCCGGGTCTTTCTGTGCCTCAGGCTCATTGGAGACCCATATGAGATCCACCCCAAATGTGCCGTTGCCCTGCGGGCTGGTCCGGCTCTAGATGGACTGGTGAAGCGGGAATCTGCCCCGCACAGAAAGCCGTGATGGGAGAAGATGCCTTGAACGCCCGTGCCCTCAGCAACGCAAGCATGCACCCGGCAGCAGCTGCTCCGGCTGCTTCTGTTGCAGTGCTTGAAGGTGATGCCAGCGGCTTTGCCGGTTTCGGTTTTCCGCGGCTGGCCGGGCATCTGGCTGCGGTCACGGCTCCGTGGATCGCCGCCGGGCTGCGGGTTGAAGGTCTTCCTGCGGGGCTTGCCTTCGGGCTGCTGCGAGGGGACGAGGCGCTTCTCTTGTCGCTGGTGGTCGCCGCACCCTTGCGCGGCCAGGGGCATGGCCGGAGGCTTGCGGCCTTGTTCGCCAGCGAGGCGGCCAGATGCGGTGCGCAGTGGGTTGATGTGGGCTTTTCCTCACGGATCGCCCACCGGGAGGCGCTGGCAGGCTGCCTGACCGCAGCCGGATTTCCCGCGCCGGAATTGCTGGAACTGATCACGACGGGCGAGGCGGGGGCGATGCTGGAAGCTGTGAACCAGTGGCCCAGCATGATGCGGCGCCTGCGGGATCCGGACAGCGCAAGTTTCGAGCCTTGGCGTCCGCTGGATGCGGCGGACCTTGCCGCTGTCAGGACGTTATCGCAGGAGCCGGGATACAGGCCCGGCATGGCGCCTGAGGCTGATCCTGAAACCTTTGACCCGGCCTGCTCCATCGCGGTGCGCCGGGAGGGGCAACTGATCGGCTGGGTGGTGGCGGAGGGGCTGCCCGTGATCACGCTGGACGCTTACCGGAACCGGAAAGGCGTCAGCTACCGCTCGGCCTATCTGACGCAGAAGCTCTGGCATACAGGGCTGATGGTCGGCGCTTACAGGGCTGCCTTCGAGGCTCAGGTCAACGCCTATGGGCCGGATTCAATTGCCGTTTTTCACACAGGCATCCCGCGCATGGCGGCCATGGTCCGCCGCCGGTTCGGGCCGATTGCGCTGCAGGTGGACGAGCACTGGCGCACGAGGCAGCCGCTGGTCCCCCAGTCCCTGGAGCCAGCCTGAGGGTCAGGCTGTTCCGGATTTTTACAACAAGGAGAAGAGAAATGGAAAATATTGATCTGAATGCCCTTTTTGGCGTCGATACGGTTGAGAAGGTGCGCAAGCGCCTGAATGAGGATGCTGCCTTTCTGGCGGAAGCCCAGGCAGATCTGAACGCTGCCGTGAAGGCCCATTACGGCCTGGAACTGCCGGTTCCACTGGGTGTCTGTGAAGGTCCTGACGGCTGGACCGCCTGCTTCCTTCCCGGCGATGCCCTGGCCGACAGTGAACTGGACCTCGTGGCCGGTGGTTATCCTGCAAGGCCGTCGATGAAAGATCTTGGAAAGAATAGCAAGATCAGTTTCGGCTAAGCAGCTTCAGCCGCCACCCTTGGAGAGCCGCAGGGTGGTATCAGCCTGAGCCAGAATGGCGGGATTGTGGGTCACGATCAGAACCCCGGTCCCGTTTTCGCGCAAGGCTTCGAGCAGCCTTGAAATCTGGTCCGGATCGAGGCCGGTGACGGTCTCGTCCAGGATCAGGAAGTCAGGCCCGCGTGCCACGGTCCGGGCAATCAGCAGACGCTGCACAAGGCTTTGCGGCACGACACCTTCGGCCACCAGCGTCTGTACACCCATCGGCAGCGTGGCGATTTCATCATCCAGTCCGGTGACGTGCAGGGCGCGGGCGATGGCCTCATCCCGGAGCGGCGCCATGCCCAGGATGGCGGCGCGGATCGTGTCGAGACTGATGCTTTCGTCCTGAAAGACGCAGCCGATGCGGCGCCGGTAGCTTGCCGGGTCGAGCTGGCCGAGTGGCTGGCCGTCCACCAGAATGCGTCCGCGTTCGGGGCTCTGGAACCCCAGAAGCAGCTGGATCAACGTGGACTTGCCGCAGCCGGATGGCCCGGTGAGGGCCGTGACCGCGCCGCGCCGCACTGTGAGGCTGACATTCTCCAGCACCTTTTCCGGCGCCCCGTGATAGCGGAAACTCAGGTCTTCGCAGCGGATTTCTTCAATGGGCGCAAGGAGGGCCGGCAGGACAGCGCCGGCCGTGCTGTCCTCCAGCCAGTTCAGCCCTTGCGGATTGCGCGGCAGAAGCGGGCGGCTTGCCTGCAGGGCGGCGGCGGCCAGTGTGGCTGCGGCGATTACCCCTCCGGCGAGGGCCAGGGAGGCTTCCTGGCCTGCGGCAAGCCAGGCCGCAAGTCCCGCTGTTCCCGTCAGCAGGACTTCGAGGGCAGAGCGGCACGCGCCGAGCCAATGGTGCCGCCGCTGCAGGGACCGGACCTCTGTCTCGATCTTTCCCGTCTTCTGCAACAGCCAGCCCGCTTCCCCCATCAGCCGCAACTGCGGCAGGGCTGCTGAGGCAAGGCTTGAAGTCTGCTGCAGCTCTGCCGAGGGATGCTTCACGGCCGCTTCAAGGCGCAGCTCCCGCCGCATCAGCCAGAGCCGGAGGGCAAGTCCGGGCAGTATCACGGCAGCCGCTGCGGCAAGGGAGCCAAGGCCGGTGGCTCCCAGCAGGCCGAGCGCGGGAAGCGCAAGGCCCAGCCCGGAAAGCCACCCGCCCTTGCGCAGGCTGGCTTTGCGGGCTCTTATGACCGTGTCCGACAGATAGTCCGCAACAGATGCCGCCGAGGGCTGGTTCAGCTGGGCTGGCGTGGTTCGTGCCAGCCGTTGCCAGATGGCGGAGGCGCTGGCCAGATCCGCGAGCCCAAGGCGGCGCAGATCCGCAGTCTGCCGAAGAGCCGCAGCAAGTGCCCCGCCTGCCGCCATCAGGGCAAGTCCGGCGCCAGCGGAGAGCGGGGAGGGGGCAAGGGTCAGGGCTGCGGCAGGGGCATTGACAGCCAGTCCCGCCAGCAGCGCAGCGCACGCCTCCTGCCACAGTGGACCGGCGCGCCCCAGCGGCGCAACAAGCGCGAGGGCTGGCGGCATCACATCGCCGGGGACCGTCGCGCGGCTCCTGCGGCCATCGGCCTGCACCAGAACCGGCGTGCCGTTGCGTGTGTCGATCACCTTCGCTTGGCCGCTCTCCATCGCAAAGGTGATGATCAACCCGGCATCCAACGGTGGCCATTTCTGTTCACCGTCTGGTGAGGGCGTCAGCCGGACACGGCGCAGGAGCAGGCCTTCATCCAGAGCGGTGCGGCGCAGGTCCTCTTCGCCGGTATGGTCCGCCTGTGCGGCAAGGCGGGCAAGGCGCTGCGCGGTGTCAGGCATCGCGGCCTCCCAGCGTGAGGGTGTGAGTGACCGTGCCCGCCGTCAGCGCTCTTGCGCCGCTGAGGACAAGGGCCATGCCGGTGGCGGTCAGCCGCTGGCGCAGGCGCTCTTCCAGATCTGTTTCCAGCGCATCAAGGGTTTCGTCCAGCACCAGAACCTGCGGACGGCGCAGGAGGCTGCGGGCGATCATCAGGCGGCGCAGCTGCCCGCCGCTGAGGCCGGGGCGTGCAGGCGTGAGCATCAGCGCAAGGCCGCCGCGCGGGGGCAGCACCGGCCACAGCTCCACCGTTTCGAGCGCAGCCATCAGGTCAGCATCAGCCAGGCCGCTTTGGCCGAGCCGCAGATTGTCCGCCACGGTGCCTGCGAAAGGCGGCAGGGGCCGGTCTTCATGCAGAACGAGGCCGGGCCATTGTGCCGCCGCTGTGCTGATGGGCGTGCCGTTCAGCGATATGTCTGCGCCCGGCATCAGCTCAAGTCCGGCGATGGCGCGCAGCAGACGCGACTTGCCGCTGCCGGCAGGTCCCGTCACGGCCAGCGTTTCACCGGGCCTGAGGATAAGGGTTTCTGCGTCAAGGTGCAGTGTCAGTTCGGCGGAGGCCGGACGCGGCAGGACTTCGGTGCTTTGCGGGCGCGTGCCGTCCGTCAGATCGCGCAAGGTGGCGGCCAGGGCACGCAGCTGCGTCAGTGCCGGGGCAAGCCCGCTCAGCTTTCCGGCCTGCCGGTGCAGGGCTGCTGCCAGAAGAGACAAGCCGAGGACGCTGCCGGCCGGGGCGCCTGCAAGACCGTGCAGGGCGGCGGCCCCGAGTGAGGTCAAAAACAGAAGCGCCAGAAAGGCGTTGAGCCTTGCTGTTCTCCCACCCACCCGCTGCGACTGATCAAGGCTGACCGCATGGGAGCCGGCAAGGCGCAGCGCCAGCTCATCACTGCGCCCGCCGCAAAGCCATGTTTCGATTCCGGCAAGCATCGCTGGCGGTGGAACGGCAGGCGGTGTTTGAGCCAGCTCTTCCAGCGAGCCTTCCATCCGCGACAGCAGCGTGCCCCGGCGGTTTGTCACGGCGAGGGTCAGCAGCGCTGCGCCAAGGCCGCAGAGGCCAACCGCGAGTCCCGAAAGGCCGAAACCCATGCCAGCGGCGAGGGCGAGAAGCAGAAGGCCGGGGGCATCGGCCATGCGCGAGGCCCGGCAGCCTGCCGCTTCGGCAACTGCAGGCAATGTCATCAGGTTGGCCGTCTGGTCCGGTGTGCGGCGGGCAAACCAGTCCAGGTCCTGCGTGGCCATGAAGGCGCGCGTCTGCCGCTCCACCCCCTGCGCCAGGGCGCGGCCCGCCACTTGCCCTGCCCGGTGGCGGGCAAGAGCGGCCGCGCCGCCGGCGAGCCCGGCAGCGGATAACAGCAGCAGCGGCGTTGTGGTCTGCGTCAGCGCTATGATGCCGTGGCTTGCGAGCAGAAAAGCGGCCAACGTCACAAGTCCCTGAAGCGCCAGCCCTGCCAGCGCTGCAAGGGCAAGGCCCTTCCACATGGGCCGGAGCATGGCGGCGAGCGGATGCTGTTGCCGTCTTTCAGCCGCAGCAGAGCGCAGCGGCTGCACCGTCAGGATGATGCCGGTGTAATCTTCGGCAAATTCGTGGAGCGGCAGCACCAGAGGGCCGCAGCCGGGGTCATTGATGCGCACATGACTGTCCGTCACCGCCTCGATCACGACGAAATGGATGAAGCGGCTGTGGGCGATCACGGGCAGCGGCTGGCGGCGCAGATCTTCCAGCGTCCGGCGGTAGGCCGCCGCATGAAAGCCGTTCTGTCTGGCGAGCGTGATCAGCTGGCGGGCAGTGAGACCGAGCCGTGTTGTGCCTGCCTGCTGGCGCAGATCCTCCAGCGTTACCGGGCTGCCGTGATGGGCGAGCAGGATCGCCAGCGCCGCGATCCCGCATTCGGAAGTCTCGCCCTGCCGGATATCCGGCGTGCGCGAAGACCGGTTCTCACGGTTTTTCTGGCGGTTTCGCAATCGGGGCAGAAGGGGCAGCATGGCAAGGCCGGACAGTCTGCAGCGCGGCGGCTGGTGGGCTTTCGGGTCAAGGTCCGGGCAAGGGGGTTGAACCTGCTTCGTCCCTGGAGAGTGATGGAGGACTTGGCGGCCGCACGCAAGCCTTGCGCCGGGGCTGGCGGCCTGCAATCTGTCTCAATCTGCCCCGGCAGCATCAATCGGCGGTGAGGAAACGGTGCGTGACGCAAAAGCCTGACAAGACAGCAGTTCCAACGCCGGAACAGGCCGCCCCCATGGCCCCGAAGGGGGCGGGGCTGTTCAGTGCTCCCGCGCTCGCCCGTCTTTCGGCGACGGAAGATCTCGACCGTCCGGCCCGGCTTGCGGCTTTGCCCCGCGCAGGCGTCATGCTGGCCGCTGCCCTGACGGCTGTTGCGGGCGGTGTGGCTCTGCTTTTGCGCTGAAATCCCGCCGCAAGGACCAGGCAGCAACATGCGGAATACTACCAGTTTGACCGGCTTGCGGCTTCTGTGCTGACTGCGCCGGGCCTGCGAGCCCCTGCGAGTTTGCGCGCCGCGCCGTCCTCCCCACGGCAGTGTGCAGCTTGAAAGAGCCTCAGAGCCGGACTTTCCCTGACCACTTGCCCGAGGGCAGGTCCGCGCAAGCCATTGTGTGCGGCCTGATCCCGACCCTGAATTCTGCCTTGCCGCATCATCCCGCCGGCTGGCGGCACCCCCGTGGCAAACTGTCATGGAAGTGCCAAGCCACCGCAACAATCCGGGTGCAGGATGCATGCGCAGGCTACGCGGAGGTGAAATGTGTTTTCGCTGCAAGGTCACAAGGCACTTGTCGTTGGAATTGCGAATGAAAACTCCATTGCCTACGGATGCGCCCGCGCGCTGAGGAGCCAGGGCGCCGATCTGGCGGTCACCTGGCTGAACAGCAAGGCGGAGTCCTATGTGCGGCCGCTGGCAGAGGAACTGGGGGCGGAAATCGTTGCGCCGCTCGACGTCGCCCAGCCCGGCCAGCTTGAGGACCTGTTTCAGGACATAACCGAGCGCTGGGGGCGGCTGGACACGCTTGTCCATTCCATTGCCTTTGCCCCGCGTGAGGATCTGCATGGCCGGGTCATCGACTGCTCGTCCGATGGGTTCTCGCTGGCCATGGATGTGTCGGTCCACTCCTTCCTGCGGATGATCCGGCTGGCCGAGCCGCTGATGCCGGAAGGCGGCTGCTGCCTGTCCGTCAGCTTCTTCGGTTCGTCCCGTGTTGTGCGCCACTACAACATGATGGGCCCGGTGAAGGCCGCGCTGGAAAGCGCGGTGCGCTATGCCGCAGCCGAACTCGGCCCGCAGGGCATCCGCGTTCACGCCCTTTCGCCCGGACCTCTGAAGACCCGCGCGGCCAGCGGCATCGGCCATTTCGACGAGCTTCTGAGCCTTGCCTCCGAGCGGGCCCCCACGCATCAGCTTGCCACCATCGAGGATGTGGGGGCCATGGCCGCCTTCCTCGCTTCCCCCGCAGCCCGCAACCTGACCGGTGGTGTCCATGACATCGACGGCGGTTTTTCGATCACCGCTTGAGGAGACGCCGTCATGGCCAATGTGTTTGATCTGTTTGATCCTTTCCTCCAGCCGCAGGTCCCGCGGGCCGAGGGCGATGTGATGGCCGCGCTGCAGGGCGCGCTCGCCTCAAGCGAAACCGAGATCGGCGCCGCATCGGCCACGGTGGACATCCTCAACACGGCCGTGGCGATCCACTCCCGCAGGATTTCCGAAGTGCATTCGCAGCGCGGCAAGGAAACGGTGGCCGCAGCCCATGCGCTGGTGGATGGCCTGCTGCTGCGCCAGAGGGACGGCGCCCTTGCCCGTGACCTTGCCGAATATGCCCGTGATGCGCTGGAGCGCCTGGTGCTGACGGCCGATACGCTGCGCAAGCGCGGCGACATCTTTCTGGAGCATGAGGCGGCCGGCTGCCCGCCCGTGCTGATGTATGACTATGAAGTCGTCATGGACGGCAAGGATCTGCCTTATCCGTCCAACTACATGCTGCTGCGCATCGTGCCGCCGGAAGGCGTGACGGTGAATGAGAACCGCCGCCCCTATATCATCATCGACCCGCGTGCCGGCCATGGTCCGGGCATCGGCGGCTTCAAGGCGGACAGCCAGGTGGGCGTGGCCCTGCGCGCAGGCCACCCGGTCTATTTCGTGGCCTTCCGCCACATGCCGGAGCCGGGGCAGTACCTGTCCTATGTGGTGCGGGCGGAGGCGGAGTTCGTGCGCGAGGTGATGCGCCGTCATCCGAAGGCTTCCCGGCCCGTGGTGACGGGCAACTGCCAGGGCGGCTGGGCGGTGCTTCTGCTGGCGGCCACCAATCCGGATCTGACCGGGCCTGTCGTCATCAATGGCGCGCCTGTTGCCGCCTGGGCGGGCAAGGTGGGTGAAAACCCCATGCGCTACAATGCAGGCGTTCTGGGCGGCACCTGGATACCCATGTTCCTGTCGGATCTGGGCGGCGGCATCTTTGACGGCGCGCATCTGGTGCAGAATTTCGAGATGCTCAATCCGGGGCGTACGCTGTTCCGCAAGTATACGGACCTGTTCCGCGACATCGACAAGGGCGACAAGGCCTTCCTCGAGTTTGAGAAGTGGTGGGGCGGCTTCTTCCTGATGACCGAGCCCGAGATCCGCTGGATCGTCGAGCAGCTTTTCGTCGGCAACCGCCTCGTCAAGAACGAGGCCCGCATCGAGCCGGGCCGCCCGGTGGACCTGAAGCAGATCCGGGCGCCCATCATCGTCTTTGCCAGCCACGGCGACAACATCACGCCGCCGCAGCAGGCGCTCAACTGGATCATCGAGACCTATGCGGATGTGAACGAGATCCGCATCCGTGGCCAGCGCATTGTCTATATGGTGCATGATCAGGTCGGGCACCTGGGCATTTTCGTGTCCTCGCAGATCGCCCGCAAGGAGCATTCCGAGGTCGCCTCAACGCTCAAGACCATCGAGGCGCTGGCGCCGGGCCTTTATGAAATGCGCATCGAGGATGTGACGGAAAAGGACGGGCGGAAGCACTTTACCGTCGGCTTTGCCGAGCGCAGTTTCGATGACATCCGGGCGCTGGACGACACCGTGGCCGACGAGCGCCCCTTCGCCGCCGTTGCCCGCGCCGCCGAAATGCAGGCGCAGGCCTATGACATGGCGGTGCGGCCGGTGGTCCGGCAGATGGTTTCCGGCACGGCTGCCGAAATGAGCCGGGCGCTCCACCCCATGCGCCTCAACCGGGCGCTGGCCTCCAGCCGCAATCCCCTCATGCGGCCGGTCGAAACCCTGGCCGGAAAGGTGCAGGCGGAGCGCAACAAGGCCGCTCCCGGAAATCCGTTTCTTGCTGCCGAAGCCTTCTGGGTGCAGGCCACCGAGCAGGCGATCGACTTCTGGCGTGACACCCGCGACATGGCCTATGAACTGACGTTCCATTCCATGTGGGGCACACCCTGGGCCCGCGCCTTTGGCCGCACGCATGAAACCCGCCGCACGCTGAAGAGCCTTGGCGAGTTGCGGGGCCTTCCGGAAGTCGCCAATGCGCTGATGCAGATCGAGCAGGGCGGTTTCCCCGAGGCGGTGATCCGCATGCTGGTGCTGCTGGCCGAGAACCGGGGAGAGGTCCGCCGCGACCGGCTGGAGCGTTCGGCTCATGTGCTGACCAAGGACGAGCCCTTCCGCTCGCTTGGGGCTGAACACCGCGCCATGATCATCCATCAGCAGACCCTGATAGCCACCTACGAGACCGAGCGGGCCATCGAGACCCTGCCGCTGCTGCTGCGTGAGCCGGCGGAGCGGGAACTGGCCCTCAAGGTGGTGCAATATATCCCAGGTGCCATCGAGGAAATGTCACCGCGCACCCTCGCCCTGTTGCAGCGGTTCCGTCAGGTGCTGCAGCTGGCGCCGGTGACCGGCGACGTGGCCGAAGATCCGCTGGCGGTGATCTCCAGCGAAGGCGCGGGCGAACAGGCCGCAGGAAATCTGCCGCATTAGGCGTGAACCCGGTCTGCGGGATGCAGACGCCTTGCGCCATGACAAGGCGCGGGGCGCTGGACGGGCTCGACCATCTGACGATGAGCCAAGCACGCCGGGAACTGGTATGAGGGACAAGGCGCCCGCCGGACTGAAGAATGCGGCGGGCCATGGGAGGACACGGCATGAAGGGTGCACTCAGCCCTGACGCAGCAGCGGCACTGATCCCGGAAGGGGCGAGCGTGATGATCGGCGGTTTCATGGCCGTTGGCAGCCCGGAGCGCCTGATCGACGCCATGGTGGCGCGCGGGACAGGTGGTCTGACGGTGATCGCCAATGACACGGCCATGCCGGGCAAGGGGATCGGCAAGCTGATTACCGCCGGGCTGGTCTCCCGCCTGATCGTCAGCCACATCGGCCTCAACCCCGAAACACAGGCGCGGATGATCGCGGGCGAGATCGACTGCGAGCTGGTGCCGCAGGGCACGCTGGTGGAGCGCATCCGCGCCGGCGGCATGGGGCTTGGCGGTGTGCTGACGCCCACGGGCCTTGCGACCGAGGTGGAAGACGGCAAGCAGGTGATCGAGGTCGAAGGAAAGCGCTACCTGGTGGAAACTCCGCTCAGGGCGGATTTCTCCCTGATCGGTGCCTGGCAGGCCGATTATGTCGGCAATCTCAGCTATCTGCTGACGGCGCAGAACTTCAATCCGGTGATGGCGCTCGCCGGAAAGACGGTCATCGCCGAGGCCGAGAGCATTGTGCCCGTTGGCGTGATCCCGCCGGACGGGGTGAAGACGCCGGGTGTGCTGGTCGACCATCTTCTGGTCCGGGCAGCGTGAGGGAGGCCAGCATGGACAGCAAGGAACTCATCGCCCGCCGTGTTGCGCGGGAAATCCGGCCGGGATCGCTGGTGAACCTCGGTATTGGCCTGCCTTCGATGGTGGCGAATTTCGTGCCGTCGTCTGCCGGTGTGTTCTTCCAGGCCGAAAACGGCGTGATCGGCCTTGGCGCCCGTCCGCCGGAGGGCATGGAAGACCGGCATCTGACGGATGCGGGCGGCGGCTTTGTCACGGCTGTGCCGGGGGCAGCCAGCATCGACAGCGCCATGAGCTTCGGCCTGATCCGGGGCGGGCATCTGGACATGACGGTTCTGGGCGGGCTGCAGGTCGACGAGGCCGGGCATCTGGCCAACTGGAAGGTGCCGGGCAAGATGGTGCCGGGCATGGGCGGCGCCATGGATCTGGTGACGGGCGCGGCGCGCGTCGTCGTCGCCATGCAGCATGCGGCCCGCGGGGAATCGAAGATCGTGCCGGAACTCACCCTGCCGCTGACGGCGTTGCGCCGCGTCGACCTGGTTGTGACGGATCTGGCGGTGATCGAGCCGATGAAGGAGGGCCTGTTCCTGCGCGAAAGGGCTCCCGGCGTCAGTGTCGATACGATCGTTGCCGCCACAGCCGCAAGGCTCGTCATTCCAGACCATGTGCCGGAAATGATCCTGGCCTGATCTGTCCTGCGGCCAGATGCTGCACCGCGCACCGCGCCGCTCCGCAATGCCCGGCTGGTCCTCGGGACCAGCCATATCTGTTCTCCTCATGAACCCGAAAGACACCTGATACCAAGGCTCTGAGATGCTGACGCATCACGCCTTGAAAATGCTCAAGCGCCGCAAAGGCTTAACCGACGCTCGAAGAGTCAAGCTCATCGAGCGTCGGTATGAGACTTTCGGGTTCACGGTGATGCCCGCCAGAGCACATTCGATGAAAACGGATCCACCGAAAGTGCTCCACCTGCTTGGCTTGGCGCAATTGCCGGCTAAAAACCGGTTTCCGCATTTGCTGGAAGTGATCTAGGCGAGCGGAGCAAACTCTTGTGCGATCACGGCATATGTGTCCCGTAAGGCGGCTTCGATGTTCGGCAGGATCGTTTCAAACCGCTGTGATGGAACGGGAACTGAAATTGCCAGCACCTCGTTGGTGCGGTCGCGGAACGCAAAGCCGATGGCCGAGATGCCGCCCGTGTGCTCGTCGCGGTCATAGGCAAGGCCTGTTTCCCGCACCTGAGCCAGAAGGGCGGCAAAGGCTGGCCAGTCAGCGGGCAGCTTGCGGCGGGCCCATTCGGCTTCGACGAGGGTGCGGGCCTGTGCCTCTGGCAAGAGCGACAGGGCGGCGCGGCCATTTGCCGTGGTCGTGAGCGGGAACACATCGCCCACCGCCGAAACGGTGCGCAGGCGGTGCGTGCCTGGAACCTGATCGAGAAAGATCATCCCTGCGCCGCGCAGCACGGACAGATCTGCCGTTTCGCCCAGTTTTCTGGACAGTTCGGACAGGTGCAGACGGCATTCCTCGACAACATTGTAATGTGTGGCCTCACTCAGAGCAGTGATCTCGGGCCCCAGCCGGATCGAACCGCCCGAACTGGAAGCGATCACCAGCCGCTCGGCCTGTAGCGCGCCAACGATTCGCTGTACTGTCGAACGCGGCAGATCGACCTTTTCGGCGATCTGGCCAAGGCTCATCCCTTCGGTGTGGTCGCGCAGGACCCGCAGGATCGCTGCAGCCCTCGCGATAACCTGAATGCCTGATGAGCGTGCCGATTCTGTCTCGCTCATGCCGTAACCTCCCTCTTTGATTTTTCAGCCTTACGAGAGATGCGGGCGTTCTGCAATGCAATACATTCGGCCTGCAATCCGGGTTGACCTCCTTATAACTAAACTGTATCGTAATGCAGGATATAAATTCCACATTGCGGTGCAATTTCGGCGGGTAGAGTGTAGGGGAGGAGTCCGATGCTCAACATTCGCGGACGCAGTTTCCTGAGCAGCGTCCGGCTGCCGGGTGTTAGTCCCTGCGACCATGCAACAGGTTATTTTTTCAGCCCACAACTCCCTGCGCGGAAGGTGCCGGCGGTGTTCTGAATGCGGCGCCGGAGGCTTGTCCCCCGGTTCATCGCGGACGCTTGTCCGCAAACAAGCAGGACGGGAGGCCTGCCCGATGGATATGAAACGGTTCTCTGCAAACTTGTCTGAAGATGCGCCCTGCTGCCGGGCGGCAAAGGCTGCATGGCGGGCTGCGCAATGACAAGATCCTTTCAGACGGCGGTTCTTGGTGCCGGGCTCATGGGGCATGGCATTGCCCTCACACTGGCGCGGGCCGGGCATCGTGTTGCCCTGACCGATCCCGTTGCAGATGCTCTTGCCAGCGTGCATCAGCGCATCGCCGCCAGCCTGAGCCTGATGGGCGAGGGGGATGCGCGGATTGCGCAGATCCTGAAGCAGATCGATCTGTTTGACACTGTTCCTGCCGCCGTCACCGGCGCGGATTTCGTGTTTGAGGCGGCTCCGGAAAAGCTGGAGCTGAAACAGGCGCTGTTTGCCGAAGCCGAGGCTCACGCGCCCGAAGCGGCCATTCTGGCGTCGAACACCAGCGTCATGCCGATCACGCAGATCATGGCGAAGCTGAAGCGCCGGGAAAGGGCGCTGGGCACCCACTGGTGGAACCCGCCGCACATGATCCCTCTGGTCGAGGTGATCCGCACCGAATGGACCAGCTCAGAGGCCATGGATGCCGTGACGGACCTGCTGGCGGGCGCAGGCAAGACGCCGGTGCGGGTGGAGAAGGACGTTCCTGGCTTCATCGGCAATCGTCTGCAGCATGCGCTCTGGCGTGAGGCCATCAGCCTCGTGGAGCGTGGCATCTGCGATGCGGAAGCGGTCGATACGGTGGTCAAATCCTGTTTTGGCCGCAGGCTGTCCGTGCTGGGGCCGCTGGAGAATGCTGATCTCGTCGGCACTGAGCTGACGCTGGACATTCACCGGACGGTTCTGGCTGACCTAGAGGACCGCAAGGGGCCGTCGCCATACCTGGAGGGGCTCGTGGCGGAAGGCAAGCTCGGCATGAAGAGCGGTGAGGGCTTCCGCAAATGGACGCCGGAAGAGGCGCAGACCGTGCGCAACCGCGTGACCACCCACCTGAAGAAACTCGACACAATTCTGGAAGATTGAGCCGCGCTCAAGCGCCGCTTCTGATTGGAGACCACCATGGCCAAAAAGCCGCGCACAATTATAACCTGTGCGATCACCGGAGCGATCCATACGCCGACAATGTCGGATGCGCTGCCCTATACCTATGACCAGATCGCGGAACAGGCGCTTGCTGCCTCGGAAGCCGGGGCTGCGATCCTGCATCTGCATGCACGCAATCCCGAAAATGGCGCACCTTCCGTTGAGCCGGCAGACTTTGCGCCGTTTCTTGGCCGGATCAAGCAGGCTTCGGATGCGGTGGTGAATATCTCGACCGGCGGATCGCTCAGCCTTTCGATCCAGGACCGGATCAAGCCGGCGCTGACCTATTCGCCCGAGATGTGCTCGATGAACATGGGTTCGATGAACTTCAGCTTTCATCCGCTGGCTGCGCGCTACACGGACTGGAAGTTTGACTGGGAGAAGGCCTATGTCGAGGCCTCGGAAGCGAGCATCTTCCGCAATACCTTCAAGGATATCAAGGAAGCTGCGACCAGCCTTGCTCCCCATGGCGTGAAGTTCGAGCATGAATGCTACGACGTGGGCCATCTCTATAATCTCAAGTTCTGTATGGATATCGGCCTGTTCAAGGCTCCGGTCTTCATCCAGTTCGTCATGGGCATTCTGGGCGGCATCGGTGCGGATGTGGAAAATCTCGTGTTCATGAAGCGCACGGCCGACAAGCTGTTCGGAGACGACTACCGCTGGTCGACCCTGGCGGCAGGCGCTGCCCAGATGCCGATGGCAACCACCGCCAGCCAGATGGGCGGGCATGTGCGTGTCGGGCTGGAGGACAGCCTGTTCATCACCCGCGGCAAGCTGGCCGAGAGCAATGCGCAACAGGTCATCAAGATCCGCCAGCTTGTCGAAAGCCTTGGCTCGGAAGTCGCAAGCCCCGATGAGGCCCGCGAAATCCTCGGCCTCAAGGGCGGCGATCAGGTTCAGTTCTAGGAAAAGAATGATGCTGAAGACCTGTCACATCACGGCAAGTGCACGCATGCAGGAGCTGCAGGTGGCGTACGCCGTACCGGGACAGGTCTTCGCCGGAAAGGCTTCGGGCACAGCGGGGTTGAGGAGGAACTCCGCTCTGTCCGGCGCATCCGGCTGGCGCGGGCCTGCAAGTGGCAGGCATTCCTGTGCAAGCGTCACGAGACCCCATGTTTTCTCCGGCGGACTGGAAGAGGAGCACGCCGGAGCTACCCCACTGTGGCCGCGAAACCGCGCGCTATGGACTGCCGGCTGACCCTGCGGGGCGCAGGCTGAACGACCCACAGTTCATCATCAAGGGAGGAATGAGGATGAAACTGACGAGCTTTGCAGCCGTAGCCGCGCTGGCGATCGGCATGAATACCGCGGCCTTGGCCGAGACGCTGCGCGTGTCGACCTATCTGCCGCCCAACCATTCGATGAATCACGAAATTACCGACTGGGGCAAGGGACTCTCGGAGCGCACCAATGGCGCGCTGAAGCTTGAGCTTTATCCTGCCGGGCAGCTTGGCCCCGCTCCGCGCCAGTTCGATCTGGTCCGGGCAGGCGGTGCGGATATCACCGTTGTTCTGCATGGGGCGACGCCGGGACGCTTCCCGATGAGCGAACTGGCCGGACTGCCGCTGACTTATCCGTCGGCGGGCCGCGACAGCCAGATCACCTCGCGCCGCCTGACCGAATTGGCACCGCAGTACCTCGCCGCCGAACATGAGGGAACGCGCATTCTCTGGATGGCCGTCACACCGCCGCTGAAGATGCACTTCGCCAAGACCGATCCGTCGGATTTGAACAGCCTCAAGGGACTTCGCATCCGCTATGCGGGCAGCATCTGGCAGCAGGTCATCGAGGCGCTGGGCGCATCGCCCGCAGCCGTCCAGCCGGCCGAAACCGCCGATGCCATGAGCCGCGGTGTGGTGGACGGGGCTGCATTCCCGTTTGAGGCGGCGATGTCCTTCGATCTGGGGCCGGTCACGCGCTACTCGCTGGAGCCGGGGCTGGTGTCGGCCACCTTTGCGGTTGTGATCAGCGATGAGGCCTGGAACCGCCTCTCCGAGGAGCAGCGCAGCCTTATCACGGAAACCACAGGTCCGGACCGTGCCGAGGCATTCGGCAAGCGCTGGGATGAAGGCGAAGCGGTGGCGCGCAAGTACATGACCGATCAGGGCGTGAAGATCGTCGAATTGACCAGCGAGCAGCTCAACTCGCTCCATTCCAGCTTCGAGGGCATCGTCGAGCGTGCCGTGTCGGCCGTCAGCGGGCCGGGGGCAGAGTTCGTCGCAGCCTATAGCAAGTGATCCAGGAACGGCCTGCTCCCTGCGGGGCGGGCCTCTTCCCTGAACCGGAGTTCCTTGATGCAGGATACTGATCCAACGCCGCCGCTTCTGTCCAGGATCATGCTCTGGATTGCCAGCGCCGCGCTGATTGCCATGATGCTGTTCGTCATCGTGGATGTGGGGCAGCGGGCCCTCTTCAACAAACCGCTGCGCGGGGCCATCGATCTGGTTTCGATTGCGCTGCTGGTCATGGTGGCCTTTGGCACCGCGCCAGTGCTCGTGCGCCGTGCAGAAATCATCATTGATCTGATCGATCCGGTCATTGGCCAGACCGGGGTTCGCATTCTCGGCACCATCGCAGCCCTTGGCACGGGAGCTATGGTTCTGTTCATCGGCTGGTCGTCGCTCGCCCCGCTGAATGATGCCCTGCGCTGGGGAGAAAAATCACTGGAACTGGGTCTGCCGCAATGGATCCTCTGGGTTGTCGCGCTGATTGGCCTGGCCGGGATCATGTGGGGCGCGCTGGTGCAGATCCTGCACTATCTGCGCAAGCAGCCGGAGGGGCACGAATGACCGGATTTCAGTTCGGCATTGCCGGCATCGTGCTGCTGTTCGTGATGCTTTTCCTGCGGCAGCCGGTCTGGCTGGCGATGGCGGTTGTCGGGGTGGTTGGCAACATCTTCCTCAACAATCTGAACATGGCGAAGTTCATCACCAGCACCACCTTCTTCGACACGGCCGGCAGCTACAGCCTGTCGGTGATCCCGTTGTTCATCTTGATGGGTGAAATCGCGTCCGGCTCGCGCATGTCGTCTGATCTTTTCCGGGCAGCGCAGGTCATGCTGTCAGGGTTGCGCGGCGGACTGGGCATTGCGACCGTGGCAGCGTCGGGCGCCTTCGGGGCGATCTGCGGCTCGTCGGTGGCAACGGCTGCCAGCATGACGCGCATCGCCCTGCCGGAAATGAAACGCGCAGGCTATGAGGAAGGGTATTCGGCGGCCACCATTGCGGCAGGCGGCACGCTGGGTATCCTGATCCCGCCGTCAATCGTTCTGGTCATTTACGGGTCCATCGCCGAACAGTCGGTTGCACGGCTGTTCGCTGCGGCTTTGCTGCCCGGTGTTCTGCTGGCCGTGCTCTACGGCATCGTGGCTCTGTGGGTCGCTCACCGGGGCGGCGCACCGGTCGAGGTTTCAGCCACGTTCAAGGAGCGCATCGCAGCGCTCCGTCACGCCTGGGCCTTTGCGCTGCTGTTCGCAGTGACCATCGGCGGCATCTACACGGGCCTTTTCAGCCCCAATGAAGCTGCTTCAATCGGTGCCTTTGGCGCGATCCTTATCGGTTTCGCCCGGCGCAGCCTGTCCTTGGAGGGGCTGCTCAAGGCCGTTCAGGCCTCAGTCCTGATGTCCTGCACCCTGTTCCTCATCATCATGGGGGCCAAGCTCTTCGGCCAGTTCATCGTCCAGACCCATCTGCCCGATACCCTGCTGCAACTGGCTCTGGAAGCCCAGCTGTCGCCGTTCACGGTGATGGGCATCATCATCTTCCTCTATATTCTTCTGGGCTGCTTCCTCGAAGGCTTCGGCATGGTCCTGATCACCGTGCCCGTCTTCCTGCCGGTCGTCGTGGGCTACGGCTATGACCCGATCCTCTTCGGGGTCCTGGTCGTGGTGCTGGTGGAACTGGGGCTGATCTCGCCGCCGGTGGGCATGAATCTCTTCATCATCCGCGCGCAGGTGCCGGACATGCCGATGTCGGGGCTATACCGCGGCATCGCGCCGTTCCTCATCGCTCCCGTTCTTCTGGTCGGGCTCATCCTCACCTTCCCGCAGCTGACGCTGTGGCTGCCACGCTTGCTCTATTGAGGCATCAATGACCGGTATCGTGATCTTTGACTCCGAGGCTGCCTACTATGCGAGGCACTTGTCGGAACAGTTTCCCTCGCTGTCCATCACCGCCACAGGCGATCTGGAGGAGGCCATCGCGGCGGCGGCGGACGCGCGCGTGCTGATCGGCCTTGCTCCCTATCTGCAGGACCGGCTGCTGGCGGCGGCTCCCCGGCTGGAGTGGGTTCAGGCCCTGACGACCGGCGTCGACAATCTTCTGGGAAATCCGCAGATGAAAGGCGCTGCCCTGACCAGCTGCGGCGGGATTCATGGTCCGCAGATGTCGGAGCTGGCCATCCTGATGATGCTGGCTGGCATCCGCCGCTTTCCGGCGATGCTGGACAATCAGCGGCAAGGGCGCTGGGAGCGGTGGAAACAGCCGCTACTGAGCGGGCGCACCGTCTGCATTGTCGGGCTTGGCGCCATTGCGGAAACCCTTGCGGGGATCTGCCGCGCCTTCGGCATGACAGTGACCGGCGTCAGCAGCGGGCGGTCCGAGGTGCCGGGCTTTGCCCGGATCTACCGGCGGGAGGAATTGCCGCAGGCGGCCCATGAGGCCGATTTCCTCGTCATCCTCGTGCCTCATAGCCCGCAGACCCATCACATCATCAATGCCCAGGTGCTTGGCGCGATGCGTCCGGATGCCTGGCTGATCAACATCGCCCGCGGCGGCTGTGTCGATGAGGAGGCGCTGCTTGAGGTGCTGCGGAGCGGAAAGATTGCAGGGGCGGGGCTGGATGTGTTCGCCGCCGAACCATTGCCGCCGGAAAGCCCGTTCTGGTCGATGCCCAATGTCATCGTCACCCCGCATATCGGCGGGTTTTCCGCCACCTATCACGAACAGGCGCTGCCGGTGGTTGCGCGCAACATGGCCGATTGGCTGCGCGGCGGCGTTTCCGCGCTGACCGGGCGTCTGGACAAGAGGGACAACTGATGCAGACCAACTCACCCATTACCGCGTCCGAGATGGAGCGCCGCTGGTCCGTTGCACGGGGCGTCATGGCAAATCTGGGGCTGGACGCCCTTGTCATGCATGCGCGTGAGGACTGGATGGGCGGCTATGTCCGCTGGTTTACCGATGTGCCCGCCAACAACGGCTATCCGCGCAGCGTGGTCTTCTTTGCAGACCGTCCGATGGTGGTGGTCGAAATGGGGGCATTCGGCACCGACCGGCTGACGGATACGGCTGCGGGTGCCACACGCGGCGTGGGCCGGATTCTGGGTACGCCGTCCTTCCATTCGATCGGCTATACGGTTGATTATGACACGGACCTCCTGCTCCAGGCGTTGCAGGGCGTGGAACGGTTGGGCGTTCTGGTGCCGTCCGCACTGCCGCATGGCATGATGAGTGCATTGGTTTCCCGCTTCGATCTGACCGATGCAACCGATGCGCTGGACCGGGTGAAGGCCATCAAGAGTGCCGAGGAAATCTCTCTCATCCGGCAGTGTGCGGCCTTGCAGGACAAGGTTTTTGCCGAGGTCTGCGATTTCATCCGCCCCGGCGTGAGCGACCGGGACGTGACCAGCCATGCGGAAGCCGTGGGCCGCCGTCTTGGCAGTGATCAGGGGATCTATCTGGGGCTTTCGGCGCCGATGGGGCAGCCCTCCCGCTTCATGAACCGCCCCTTCCAGACCCGTACCCTTCAGCCGGGTGATCACATGTCGCTGCTGATCGAGATCAACGGGCCCGGCGGCCTCTATCTGGAAATCGCCCGCACCATGGTTCTGGGCCGTGCCGATGACCACCTCCTGCAGGCGTTCGAGAACGTCAGGCAAGCGCAGGACCATACGCTTTCCCTGATGAAGCCGGGAACTGCTCCGGCAGACATTGCCGCCGCCCATGATGTCTGGATGACCTCACGCGGCCTGCCAGCCGAGACACGGCTTTATGCCCACGGACAGGGCTGCGAGATGGTGGAGCGCCCGCTGATCCGCCGCGACGAGACCATGCCGCTGGCCAAGGGGATGTGCCTTGCCGTTCATCCTGGCTATGACGATGGCCGGGTCTTTGCGGTGATCTGCGACAATTACATGATCGAGGCTGACGGTCCCGGCGAGTGCCTGCACCGCACCGAGAAGCGCATCTTTGAACTGTGAGAACCATGATGACCCATACTGCGAAGATCGCTCTCGAAGAGCATTTCATGCATCCGGACTTCTTCGACTATTTCGGCACGACCGCCATCAACATCAGCCCGGACCTGTTCGGCAAGGCACGTGAAGCCCTGCTGGATTTCGGCGAACGGCGGCTGACGGCGATGGATGAGGCCGGGATCACCAAGGCGGTCCTTTCCCTTGCAGGGCCCGGCGTTCAGGCTGAAAAGCGCATGGATACGGCGGTGAAACTCGCCCGTCAGGTGAACGATCATCTGGCCGCAGAAATGGCGAAGCAGCCCGCCCGTTACGGTGGCTTCGCCCATCTGGCCATGCAGGATCCGGCGGCGGCTGCCGATGAACTGGAACGCTGCGTGCGTGACCTTGGCATGCAGGGGGCCATGATCAATGGCCAGACTGGCGGCACCTATCTGGATGATGACCGCTATTCGGTGTTTTGGGAAAGGGTCTCGGATCTGGCGGTGCCGGTCTATATCCATCCCAACAACCCGCCGGAAGTGGTACATATGTACAGCGGCCACCCGGAGCTTTTCGGCCCGGTCTGGTCGTGGACGGTGGAAACCGCCACCCATGCGCTGCGGCTGGTGTTTTCGGGCACCTTTGACCGCTTTCCCAATGCCCGCCTGATCCTGGGGCATCTGGGCGAAACGCTGCCCTATCTGCTGTGGCGTCTCGACAGCCGCTGGGAAATCTCCAACCGGGGAGCGATGCGGCTTGAGCATGCGCCCTCCCGCTACTTCCGCAACAATATCTGGGTCACCACCTCAGGCATGTGCTCCGATGCGCCGCTGCGCTGTGCGCTGGACATGCTGGGAGCAGACCGGGTGCTGTTCTCGGCAGATTATCCGTTTGAAAGCGCGGGCGAGGCGGGCGAATGGATCGAGGCAGCGCCAATCTCGGATATCGAGCGCCGTGCCGTCTGCCATGACAATGCGGCCTCCCTGCTGAAGCTCTGAGCTTCGGCAGGGTAAGGGCAGGGGAAACGAAACAGCCCCCGGTGAGTTCGGCTCACCGGGGGCTTTTGTTGGGGGCTTTCGTTGGGGGCTTTCGTTTCTGGCAGTGCTGATAGGGAGGGCTGGGAAATGACGCTTGTGCTCTGGCGTCACTGTCCGCTGATCACCTCAAGCATCATCCGGTATTCCGCAGCGCCGGGCCGGTAGCCTGCGGTGACGTTGAAATGGCTTGCCGCGCAGGCATGGGCGAGGGCATCCATGTCTCCCATGCGGTAGCCGGCTTGCGCCAGCGTTACCGGCAGGGACAGCCGCTGCATCAGCGCTTTCAGGGCGGCGCCGAAATCAGCCGAGGGGGAAAAGCCTGCTGCCCGGTTCAGCGCAGCGACCCGTTCCGGCAGCTTTTCCCGCATCAGGCCGAGCATGGCAAGCACGCCCAATGCACTCAGCCGTCCATGGTGTAGCCCCTGATCGCCGCAGCTGATGGCGATGGCATGGGCCGGCCCCAGTCCCTTGGCGATGGCGATGCCGCCTTCCCATGCCGCCAGCAACATCTGGCCCCGGGCCTCGATGTTCTGCCCGTCCGC
This sequence comes from Pannonibacter sp. Q-1, assembly GCF_054073275.1. NCBI lineage: Bacteria > Pseudomonadati > Pseudomonadota > Alphaproteobacteria > Hyphomicrobiales > Stappiaceae > Pannonibacter > Pannonibacter sp. Q-1. Next base: position 388,429 of record NZ_JBSXNB010000004.1, on the reverse strand, counting down.
CGTGGCCACTTCCACCCAGCGCCAGGCGCGGGCCAGCCCGTCCAGTGCCAGCGTGTCTGCCAGCGGGTTATCCCCCTTGGCGAGATAGCCTTCCACGCAATGGGAAATGGCATCGAGCCCGGTTGCCGCCGTCAGGCTGGCGGGCAGCGTGACGGTCAGCTCCGGATCGCACAGCGCAAGGCGCGGGACGGCGAAACGCGAGGTGATGCCGGCGGAGATGGACTGTGCATCAGGATGAATGCCTGCATCGGGTGAACTGTCCGACCCCGTTCCGGCGGTGGTTGGCACCACGGCGACAGGCCGGATTGTCATTTCCACCCGCTCGGGATGGCCAAGATAGGTGGCCGGCTCCCCGCCTTGTCCTGCGATGACGGCAGCGAGCTTTGCCGTGTCGATCGCCGAGCCTCCGCCCAGTGCCACCACGGCATCGCATTGCCCCTCCCGGTACCTGGCCACTGCAGCCATCACGCCGGCTGAAGTAGGATTTTCGGGGGTCTCCGCGAAGACCGTGCATTGCGTGCCCAGCAAGTCCGCAACGCGGTTTACATGGCCTAGCCGCACAAGGCCGGGGTCACTGACCAGCAGCGGGCGCCGGATGCCGAGCGCAGCCAGTTCTTCCGGCAAGCGCGAGACACTCCCCGGACCGAAGACGATCCGGGGAAAGGAAAGTGCGAAGTCCATCTCAGCCATCCCGCCGGAACAGCATTGCGATCAGGCGGAACACCAGCCTGACCGATACGAACTTCAAGCCAGCACGGAGCTGGCTGGGCCGCAGCACGGCCTTCATCGGCATGGCGCCCATGATCTGGCCGCTGAGCAAAAGCCCGTTTTCGTGGGGTTGAACGTCAAGAACTTCAATCAGTTCCGACCCGTCAGGTCCTTGCATTTTCATGGCTTCACCCGCAGAGCTTGTCGAAGTTGATCTTCATGTCCTGACAGACCTTGATCGCGGTTGCGCGGCCTGCGCCGCTGACCGAGGACACGTTGATAGCCGTTCCGGTGAGATAGAGGTTCGAAAGTCCCGGAACCTTCAGCTTGGCAAGCTCCGGCGTCGGGCGCTGCCCTCCGATCTGGTGCAGGTACTCGCCGATGCCCGACACATCGCCGCGCTGAAACATCGGCGAGTGGCGCGACACCTCCAGCGGGCTGTCGAACCGCCGGCCGATGATGTTGCTGTCACTCATGTTGGTGGTGTAGTCGCGGAAGCGCTCCAGCAGCCAGTCAGCCATCTCCTGATTGCGGCGGTCCCACTCGGACGAGCCGCCCCCGCGCAGGTCGAACGGACCGAAGCCATAGACGGTGATGGCGCATTTGCCTTCCGGCACCTGGGTAGGATCGAACTGGCATTGCATGTGCGAGGCCAGGATCGTGTCATTGGAGCCTTCCGCCCACATGTCGCCATAGCGGTAGTTGTCGAAGACCCGCAGGAAGCGTTCCAGCGTTGAGGGGGTGTAGTTCTGCAGGACGACCCGTCCGACCTCTTCCCCGGCCTTGAACTTCGGCGTTTCGTGCAGCGCGTAATGCTGCGGCATGATCGAGAAGGCGCCGCTCTGGGTCCGTTTGGCCCGCTGCACGACACCGGGATCGAGGCCGTCTACCATCTCTCCCAGCAGGTGAGGGTGGATCTGCCCGATGATGCCGTCACGGGCGCGGATCACCTCTCCGCCCTCAAGCCGCACGCCTACGGCCTTGCCGCCCTCGGTGATCACCTTCTCCACATGTGTGCGGCCGCGCAATTCACCGCCGTGGTCCTCAAGGCAGGCGATCAGCGCATCGACAAGCGCGCCCGAGCCGCCCACCGGAACGCCGATCGGGTGCCGGTGCACCATGCCCGGCATCGTGTAGATGACGAAGCCCGTGCCCATTTCCTCCGGCGCGGTCAGGGTTTCAGCGGCAAATTTCAGTAGATGGATAATCAGCTTGTCGCTTTCGAAGAACTCGCGGCAGATGTCGAGCTTGGACATCTGGAGCGCGCGCATCATCTCCTGCCCTTCAAGGCTTTGATCCAGCAGGGCGTAGAATGGGCCCTGGGGCAGTGCAGGCACGAAGAGGCTCTGCGTCACCATCGGCAGGATCTTCATGCTCATCGCCGCGAACTTGCGATAGGCTTCCGCATCCCGCTGGCTGAACTGGGCGATGGATTCACATGTGCGCTCCACGTCCTTGTAGGTGACAAGGGCGGTGCCATCATCGAACATCGTCGAATAGACGCCGTCCGGATAGATGTACTTCAGCCCATATTTTGATTGCAGTTTCAGCTCGTCATTGATGATCAGCGGGTTTGCCTGAATGTTGACGTGCAGCGAAGAATGCAGGTCGAATTTGAAGCCCGGCGCAATGATTTCCTTGGTAACGACACCACCGCCGTACCAGTCGTTGCGTTCCAGAACGAGGATCTTCTTGCCAGCCTTGGCAAGGTAACATGCAGCCGTCAGCCCGTTATGTCCGGAGCCGATGACGATGAAGTCATAGGTCGAGGCCACTGTGGTCACTCCTTGAGGTATCAGGTTTTACGTCTTTGCTGGCCGCAGCACTCAGATTGGATAGTGCTGGTTCGGGTCTTCGACGGTGACCCAGTGGATTTCCGTGAATTCGTTGATCCCGGCATGACCACCGAACCGGCCGTAGCCGGATGCCTTCATGCCGCCGAGCGGCATCTGCGCCTCGTCGTAGACGGTGGGGCCATTGATGTGGCAGCAGCCGAATTCCAGCTGGTTGGCGATGTCCAGCGCACGGGTAATGTTGCTTGAGAAGATCGCGGCCTTCAGCCCGTATTCCGTATCGTTGGCAACGGCGATGGCCTCTTCGGCATCATTGACCCGGACGAGACAGGTGACGGGACCGAAGGATTCCTCGTAGTAGATCCGCATTTGCGGCGTCACGTGATCGAGCAGGCTCGGCTGCATCACCGCCCCGTCATGGGTGCCGCGCACCAGTGCCACGGCGCCCTTGTCAACCGCATCGGCAATCAGGGCTTCCACACGTGCGGCAGCATCCGGGCTGATCAGACCGCCCAGTGGAGCGTTCGATGAATGAGGGTTGTCGGCAGCAAGGCTCTCGACCTTGACCTTCATCTTGCGGGCGAATTCATCGGCGATCCGGGTGTCGAGGACGACCCGTTCCGTTGACATGCAGATCTGTCCCTGATGCATGTAGGCACCGAAGGCAGCAGCGCGTACGGCGTTATCAATGTCTGCGTCGTCCAGCACCAGCAGCGGGGCCTTGCCGCCCAGCTCCAGCAGCACAGGCTTGAGATGCCTTGCCCCCATCTGGGCGATGATGCGCCCGGTGGCCGTCGAGCCGGTGAAGTTCACCCGCCGCACCTCGTGACAGGCGATCATCGCCTCGACAACCTTTGGCGCGTCTTCACGGGTGTGGGTGATGAAGTTCATCGCTCCGGCAGGCAGGCCGGCATCAATGAGCACCTGCGCCAGCAGATATTGCGTGCCTGGGCTGTTCTCCGAGGCCTTGAGCACCACCGTGTTGCCGCAGGTCAGCGCCGTGCCAAAGGCGCGGACGGCAAGGATGATGGGGGCGTTCCAGGGCACGATCGACAGCACGACGCCCACCGGCCGGCGGAAGGCAAAGGCATGGGCACCCGGCTTGTCGGCGGGAATGATCTCACCCTTGATGTGGGTGGTCAGCGAGGCTGCCTCGCGCAGCATCCCGGCGGCCAGGCGCACGTTGAAGCGCACCCAGGGCAGCGAGGCCCCGGTTTCGCTGATCATCATCTTCTCGAACTGGCTGGCCCGTTCCTGAAGCAGGTCTGCCGCCTTGAGCAGGATATCGCGGCGGTAGGACGGGCCGGTCTTCGCCCATGCAGGCAGGGCCCTTGCTGCGGACTTGACGGCCGCAATGGCATCTTTCGGCGTTGCTGCGGCAAAGGTGGTCACGGGCTCGCCCGTCACCGGATCATGCCGTATGGCGGTCGCCCCTCCGCTCGCGGCAGTAGGGCGGTTATCGATGATCAGTTCAGACAGCATTTTGCTCCTCCCGGCAGAAGGCCAGCCCTGGATGGCTGGCCGGCAGATGACCGGCTGTAAGGTCCGGGTGTCAGGAACCGCTCCTCTTCAATTTCTGACACATGTGTCAGTTATTCATTTTTCGACACTTGTGTCAATAATTCATGCCGAGTGATGGAGGCGGCTTGCCTTCACCGCCCGGTAAGGTGATGAAGGGGGAGTGACCGGGGAGTGAAGCCATGACGATTCCCAATCCTGCCAGCTTCCGCAGCGCAGCGAGCGACCGGGAGAAACGGGTGCGGACCCGCGCGCTGTTGATGGACTGTGCAATTGCGGAATTTGCCGCAAAGGGGCTGGCGCAGACCTCGGTCGATGACGTCGTGACCAAGGCTCAGGTTTCGCGCGGCACGTTCTATTATCACTTTGCCAACATGGACGAGATCATGGAGGCGGTGGGCCGGGCAGTTGCCGCCACATTCGTCACCATCGTCGATCAGGATATCCGCGAGGTCGAGACTGGGCCCGAGCGGGTGGCGCTGGCCACCCAGATCTTCATCGAGATGGCCTCGGCAATCCCGGACTGGGGGCGGCTGGTCAGTGATGCGCTGACGAACATGGGTGTGTTCTACGAACATATCTCACGGGGGATCCGCAAGGACGTGCTGGTCGGCTTCCGTAGTGGTGACTTCAGGACCGGGCCGACGGATTTTCTGTTCAGCGGATTGCTGGCTGTCGTCGGCGCTGCCGTTCGCGCCCGGCTTCAGTTCCCCGATGACCGGACGATCGCCCCGCAGGCGGCCGAACTGGTCCTGCTGATGCTGGCAACCCCGAGTGAAACGGCGAGAACCCTGCCTGGAGAAGTGATGCGGAAATATTCCGGCAAGGTGTGGCACAACCCGGACGAAATCCAGAAGTCCCTCGCCACGATCATGCCGCCGCTTCTGAACGAGATGCTGGATAGTCAGGAATCCAGTGCGGATGCCAGAACTTGAGAGGCTGATACATCATGCCCATGGACGTTCCCCGGAGGACATAACCGGGTGCTGCACGGGTAAACCCATGAAGAGATGGCGTCAGAACGGCAGGATCAGCGGCACCAGCAGCACGCTGGTGAGAAGGGTGATCAGCGTGAAGGGCACGCCGATCTTCATGAAGTCGCCGAAGCGGTAGTTTCCTGGTCCGACGACCAGCGTGTTCACCGGCGAGGATACGGGCGTCATGAAGGCGGCGGAGGCGGCCAGGGCCACGGTCATGGCAAAAGGGTAGGGCGAGGTGTTCATCTCCTGCGCCACCGCCAGAGCCACCGGCGCCATCAGCACGGCAGTTGCCGTGTTGGAGATGAAAAGGCCCAGAACGGAGGTTGTGGCGAAGAGCGCGGCCAGCACCAGATGCGGGCTTGCCTCTCCCAGAATGTCCAGCAGCAGGCTGGCGGCAATATCGACCCCGCCGGTGCGCTGCAGCGCCAGCGAGAAGGGCAGCATGCCGACGATCAGGATGAGGCTCTGCCAGTGGATCGAGCGGTAGGCTTCTGCCATGCCGATGCAGCGGAACAGCCCGAGCAGCAGGCATCCGAACAGCGCTGCCTGAACATTCGGCACGATGCCCGACACCATCAGCGCGATCACCAGCGCCAGCACGGCCAGCGTCCGCGGGGCCCGGTGGCGGGCATGGACGGCATTTTCGGATTCGGCCGGCAGGTCCAGCAGCACCAGATCGCGCCGCTCGTCCGCCAGATTGCGGATCGACCGCCAGGGACCGGCAGCCAGCAGCGTGTCGCCTGCCTGCAGGACTTCGGCGGTGACAGCTTCGGGCACCGGTTCCGTGCCGTGCTTCATGCCAATGACCGACAGGCCATAGACCGAACGGAACTTCGCGCTCATCAGCGTCTTTCCGGTCAGGCGGGAGCCCGGCGGCACAAGGATCTGCGCCATGCCGATTTCCTGCGTGGTGTCGGCAAGCCATTGCTCCGTCACCGGCAGTTCCGCAAGGCCATGGGTGCGGGCAAAACTGGCAAAGTCAAAGCCGGATTTTTCGCTGCTGACCCGCTGGTCGATCATCAGGATGTCGCCGGCCTCCAGCACGGTGGCGGCCTGGGGCGAGATCAGCTTGCGGCGGAACAGATTGCCCCGTTCGATGGCGATGATGTTGATGCCGGCACTGGCACGCAGGTCCAGCGTGTCGAGCCGCCGGCCGGTAAGCCCTGAGCCGGGCATCACCTGCAGCCGGTGCTCGCGGCCGCCGATGGCATAATCCTCCACCCAGCTTCTGAGGGCTGCACGGCCTGAGACTTCCGCCGTTTCGCCGGGAGAGAGAAACCGCCGCGCCGCCAGCATGTAGAGCACTGCCAGCAGCAGCACGGGCACGCCAAAGGGGGTGAAGGCAAAGAAGCTGAAGCCCTCATGCCCCTGCCGGATCAGTTCGGCGTGGATGACAAGGTTTGGCGCTGTGGCGACGAGGGTCATCATGCCGCTGATCAGCGCCGCCATGGACAGGGGCATCATCAGCCGGCCCGCCGGAATGCGGGCCTTGCGGGCGATGCGCAGCACGATGGGAATGAAAATGGCCACCACCCCGGTGGAGGACATGAAGGAGCCGACACCGGCCACGATCAGCATCAGCAGAAAAATCAGCCGCGCCTCGCTGGCGCCTGCCCTGAGGGTGAGCCAGTCGCCCAGCCGCTGCGCCACGCCCGTGCGCACCAGCGCTTCGCCAATGACGAAAAGCGCCGCAATCAGCACGATATTCGGGTCGGACAGCCCGGCCAGCGCCTCCTGCATGCTGATCACGCCTGTCAGCGGCAAGGCCGTCATCATGATCACCGCCACCACATCCATGCGCGGCCGGTTGATCGCAAACATGATCACCGCAGCGCCAAGGAGGGCAAGAACCTGAGCAAGCGCAGACATGGGCAGAACCTCGTTGGCGGCAGGGGGCAGGGCGCGGGGATGACGAGGGCATCATCCCCGAACAGGGGCAGACTGGCAACCGCCGGAACCTCCCAGAGCCTTGTTGTGCCCGTGTGAGACGGGCGGCCCATTGTCCGGGCGCCTGTGTGATTTCATGGCTTTGCAGGAAGATATTATACTGCTTTGGAAGCCGTGATGGCGAGGGTGGTGAAAGGAAGAGCGGTGCCTGCGAGCGCAGATGCGCTTGCGGGCTCCCGGCCGGATTTTCGGGCCGCACTCTGCGCAATGGACAAAGGCTGTGGCCAAGCGGCACAAACTTGCTTAGAGCTTCACGTCCGGAAACCTGCAGCCGCCCGAGGAGTGCCCGAGTTTGCCCGATATCCATCTCACGCCAGCTGTTGCAACGGTACTGTTCATCGTGGCCTGTCTTGCAGGCTACAGCTACAGGCGTGTGTGGAAGGCAGAAGGCCCCAGGTGGCAGCTCTGGCTCTACGGATTGCTGGCCGCAACAACGCTGCTGGTTCTGGCTTTCGTGCCTCTGGTGCCAGGCCGCTAAGGTGATGGGGTGCTGAGATGCCGGGGCGCTGAGGTATTTGGCACCGGCAAAGCCTGGTGACGCAGCAGGAAGGTCAGGAGGCCTGATTGGCCTCCGCCATCTTCTGGCGCTTGCGCGGGCAGGCCATGCGCTCATGCAGCGGGCTGTTCGGATCAATCTCGCGCTTGCACACAAGGCAATGATCGGCGCCGGAAATCGCGTTCAGTCCGCCGCAGCTTCCCTTGATGGTGCGCCCCGACACGATCACCCCGATCGCCATGCCCAGCACCACAATCAGGAACAGAACAAAAGCGATCGTGAGGGTTGCCATGGGTGCTGTCCTTGCCTGTTCAGGCCGTCAGGGATGCCAGACGGCTGCTTTCCCTGGTGATGAGCTTGGCGCCGGACGTCTCGATGAACATGACCGCAAGGCCCTGCGTCTCGGCGATTTCCAGCCCGCGCTCACGGCCCAGCACCAGCATGGCTGTCGCCCAGGCGTCCGCCAGCATCGCGTTTTCGGCCAGAACGGTCGCAGACACGGTCGCGTGGGTGATCGGACGGCCCGTGGTGGGGTCGATGATATGCGAGTAGCGCTTGCCGTCAGCTTCGAAATAGTTGCGGTAGTCGCCCGACGTGGCCATGCCAAGCCCGGACACGCCGATCTTGCGATGCACCCCGGCTTCGCCGGCGAGCGGAACCTCGATGCCGATCTGCCACGGCATGCCGGCACCATTGTGGCCCGATGCGTAAAGGTCGCCGCCAATCTCGATCATGAAATCGGTCAGGCCGGCCGTGCGCAGCACCTCTGCCACCCGGTCGGCGCCATATCCCTTGCCGATGGCCGAGAGATAGATGCTGGTGCCGGAAGCCGACTTGACGAGTGAGCCATTGGCCAGCGTCAGCATGCGGGACTGGCCCACAGAATCCATCACGGCGGCGATTTCGGCATCCTGCAGCGCGCGCTGCTGCACCTGTGCCGCGCCAAAGCCCCAGAGGTCGATCAGCGGGCCGGAGGTGATGTCGAACCGGCCTTCGCTGGCCTGATGCACGGATTGCGCGGCGCTGAGCACGGTGTTCATTCCGGGCGACAGGTTCAGCGGCTCGCCGGCTGCGGCGGCGTTGATGCGCGACAGATCGGAGGTCTTGTCCCAGTTCGACATGGCACGGGTCACATCGGCCAGCGCGGTCTGAACTTTTGCACTCAGATCCTTTGCGTCCACGTTCTGCCCGTTGCTGACAGCCGTGATGTTCCAGGTTGTACCCATGGTCTGGCCGGACAGCTTCAGCAGCTCAGACCCCGGCTTGCAGGCAGCAAGTGCGGCCGTCATGATCAGGAAGGATCGCCGGGAAATCGAGGTCAGACCAGACACTGGAGTTTCTCCATCTTATGAAAACAGGGGGCGCAAAGCGCCAAGAGTTTGGTCGTGAATACGTCGTGATGCCAGTCTCTGCAACTGAAACCGTAATGGGGCAAAAAAAAACAGGACATGTCCCGGAAAAGGTTCCGTTTTCGAAGAAGGGAAGGCATAAGGGGGATAAAATCACTGGGTAGAGATTCAGGTGCAGAAATTTTCGCTTCGCAAAGGTCTCCAGCTTCCGATCCTCGGTGCCCCAAGCGCGGGTGAGCAGGACGGACCGGCTGTCAGCACCGTCGCCATCCTGGGCGCGGATTACATTGGTCTGAAGCCACGGCTTCTGGTCGCTGAGGGCGATGCAGTCGGGGCAGGGGCCCCCATCCTCACGCATAAAGATACGCCCGAGGTGATGGTCACCTCGCCTGTGAGCGGGCGAATCAAAGCCATCAACCGCGGCGCGCAGCGCAAGCTGATCAGCGTCGAGATTACGGTTGATCCGGCGGCCGCCGAGCCTGTGCACTTCGGGCAGACCGGAGACATCAGCACCCCGGAAGGTTTGGTGGAGCGGCTTTGTGCCAGCGGCTTGTGGACATCTTTCCGCACCCGTCCCTATTCCAAGGTGCCTTCGCCCGAATCCCGGCCTGCTGCGATTTTTGTCACGGCAATGGACACCGAGCCTCTTGCGGCAGATCCGGTGCCTGTGATTACCGCTCGCGCCGAAGCCTTCGAGCGCGGCTTGCAGGCAGTCGCCATGCTGACGGAGGGAAAGACTTTCCTGTGTCACGAGGACGGCGCAAGCTTGCCGGGCGCATCGGTGCCCGGTGTCGAGGTGGCGCAGTTCAGCGGGCCGCACCCTGCAGGCCTTGCCGGAACCCACATGCATTTTCTGGCGCCGCCAAGTGCTGCACGGACCGTCTGGAGTATTGGCTATGCCGATGTCATCGCCATCGGGCAGCTGCTGCTGACCGGCTATCTGGACAGCTCCCGCGTTGTGGCCATCTGCGGGCCGCTGGCGGCCAATCCGCGTCTGGTGCGCACCATTGCCGGCGCGTCGATGGCCGAACTTACGGCCGGTGAGAACCCGGCCGGCGTGCCGGTGCGCCTCATCTCCGGATCGGTGCTGAGCGGCCGGGCCGGTGCCGGCGCCGAGGCCTATCTCGGCCGTTATGCGCGGCAGGTCACGCTGATCGAAGAGGATCACAAGCAGATCCCGCTCGGCTGGATCCGGCCGATGGCTTCCAAATTCGCCGTGCAGCCGGTGCTGGGCTCGGCCTTCACGAAGAAGCTTTATGCGCTGACCACCAATCTGAACGGCGGCCGGCGCGCCATGGTTCCGATCGGAACCTTCGAGCAGCTGATGCCGCAGGACTATCTGCCGACGCAGCTGTTGCGCGCCCTTCTGGTGATGGACACCGACGAGGCGCAGGCACTCGGGGCGCTGGAGCTGGACGAGGAGGACCTCGGCCTGGTCGGGTTTGCCTGTCCTGCCAAATATGAATACGGCATTGCCCTGCGCGATTGCCTGACGAAGATCGAAAGAGAGGGCTGATCGCGTGGGTTTGCGCAGTTTCTTCGACCGGATCGAGCCGCATTTCACCAAGGGAGGCCGCTATGAGCGGTTCTTCCCGCTTTATGAAATGGTGGAAAGCTTCCTCTACACCCCCCGCACAGTGACGACTGTGGCACCGCATGCACGGTCCTACATCGACATGAAGCGGATCATGACCTATGTGGTGATCGCGACCATCCCTTGCATCCTGATGGCGCTTTACAACACGGGGCTGCAGGTCAATCTTGCCATTGCCAGCCATGGCGCGAGCGGCTGGCGCGCGTCCATCATCGAGGCTCTGGGGATCGGCTTCGATGCCGCCAACCCTCTGGCCAACATGCTGCATGGCCTGTTGTACTTCCTGCCGATCTATATCGTCACGCTCGCCGTCGGCGGCGTCTGGGAAGTCCTCTTCGCCACCGTCCGCCGTCACGAAGTGAACGAGGGCTTCCTCGTCACCTCGATGCTTTATACTCTTATCCTGCCGGCTTCGACGCCGCTGTGGCAGGTTGCGCTCGGCATCTCGTTTGGCGTGGTGATCGGCAAGGAAGTGTTCGGCGGTACGGGCAAGAATTTCCTCAATCCGGCGCTGGTCGGCCGTGCGTTCCTGTATTTCGCCTTCCCGGCACAGATGTCGGGAGACTCGGTCTGGACGCCCGTTGACGGGTTCTCCGGCGCCACGGCGCTGGCCGTCGTTGCCGCCGAGGGCCATCAGCAGCTCGTCACCTATGGCATCACGTGGATGGACGCCTTCATCGGCACCATTCAGGGCAGCCTGGGCGAGACGTCGACGCTCGCCTGCCTCATCGGCCTCGCCTTCCTGCTTGTCACCCGCATTGCCAACTACCGGATGGTGCTGGGCTGCATGGCAGGGATGATCGGCTTCTCGGCCCTGCTCAACTTCATCGGATCCGACAGCAACCCGGCCTTTGCCATGCCCTGGTACTGGCACCTTGTGACGGGCGGCTTTGCCTTTGGCCTCGCCTTCATGGTGACGGAGCCCGTTTCGGGATCCCATACGAACGCCGGCCGCTATGTCTATGGGGCGCTGATCGGCGTGATGGTCGTGATGATCCGCGTGATCAATCCGGCTTTCCCCGAAGGCATGATGCTGGCGATCCTGTTCGGAAATGTTTTCGCGCCCTTGATCGATCATTTCGTCGTCAAGGCCAACATCAAGCGGAGGGCGCGGCGTCTATGAGTGACCAACGCGAAACGCTTACGGCAAAAACGCAGAAGGGGCCGATCGGCCGCTTCCTCGCCCTGCCTGCCGATTCAACGCCGAAGACGATCTTTGTGGCGGTCGTCCTCTGCCTCGTTGCCTCGATGGTGGTGTCTCTGGCGGCTGTCAGCCTGAGGCCGCTGCAGCAGCAGAATGCCCTGCGCAACCAGCAGATCAACATTCTGCAGGTGGCCGGCCTTTATGAGCCCGGCCAGGACGTTGCCAAGGCCTTTGCCGTGTTCGAGCCCGGAGTTCTTGAGCTGGAGACCGGGCGGCTGACTGACAAGTTTGACCCGGCCACCTTCGATAACCGCGCTGCAGCGAAGGATCCGGAACTCTCCGTTGCCCTGACCGATGACCCGGCTTCGATCGTGCGTCAGGCCCGGTTCGTGTCTGTCTATATTCTTCGCGATGCCAATGGCGCCGTGGATAAGGTGATTCTGCCCATCCATGGCTATGGCCTGTGGTCCACGCTGTACGGCTATGTTGCCATCGAGGCGGATGGCAGCACGATCTATGGCCTGCAGTTCTATCAGCACGCGGAAACGCCGGGCCTTGGCGGCGAAGTCGACAACCCGCGCTGGCGTGCCCAGTGGAGCGGCAAGTCGATCTACAATGACGCCGGAGATGTGGCGATCACGATTTCGCGCATGGCTCCTCCCCGGGGGCAGGAGCATCACATTGATGCGATTTCCGGTGCCACGCTGACTGGCCGCGGTGTTGAGAATCTCGTCCGCTTCTGGATGGGCGATAGGGGCTATGCTCCCTTCCTCGCCAATGTTCGCGCAGGAGAAATCTGATGGCGCAATCACGCAAGTCCATGCTGGTCGACCCGCTGGTCGACAACAATCCGATCACCTTGCAGGTTCTTGGCATCTGTTCGGCACTGGCGGTGACGACCTCGCTGCAGCTTTCCCTGGTGATGGCGCTGGCGGTGACCTTCGTGACATCGTTTTCCTCGATGTTCATTTCGGTGATGCGCAACCAGATCCCGACATCGATCCGCATCATCGTGCAGATGGTCGTGATCGCCAGTCTGGTGATCGTGGTGGATCAGGTGCTCAAGGCCTATGCCTTCGAGATCTCACAGACGCTGTCGGTGTTCGTCGGCCTGATCATCACCAACTGCATCGTCATGGGCCGGGCCGAGGCCTTTGCCATGAAGAACCCGCCGGTGGCTTCCTTCATCGACGGTGTCGGCAACGGCATGGGCTACGGCCTGATCCTCATGATGGTGGCCTTCATTCGTGAACTGTTCGGGTCAGGAACGCTGTTCGGCGTGACCGTGTTCCAGACCGTGAACAACGGTGGCTGGTATGTGCCCAACGGCCTGCTGCTTCTGCCGCCTTCCGCCTTCTTCGTCATCGGACTGATCATCTGGGCCTTCCGCAGCTGGAAGCCGAAGCAGGTCGAGAAACGCGAATACCGCATTCAGGTCGTGGAGCAGCACTGATGGAGCAACTCTTATCCCTCGCGGTGAAGGCGGTTTTCGTTGAGAACCTTGCCCTGTCGTTCTTCCTCGGCATGTGCACCTTCCTGGCTGTGTCCAAGAAAATCGCCACGGCTCTGGGCCTGGGCATTTCCGTGATGGTCGTGCAGACCATCACGATCCCGGCCAACAACCTGCTGCTCACCTACATTCTGGGGCCCGGCGCCCTGGCATGGGCCGGGTTCCCGGATGTTGATCTCAGCTTCCTTGGCCTGATTGCCTATATTGGCGTTATCGCGGCCATGGTGCAGATCCTGGAAATGACGCTCGATAAGTATTTCCCGCCGCTCTACAACGCGCTGGGGATCTTCCTGCCGCTCATCACGGTGAACTGCGCCATCCTCGGCGGCTCCCTGTTCATGGTCGAACGCAACTACAGTTTTCCCGAGTCCATGGTCTATGGTGTGTCCTCCGGCTTTGGATGGGCACTGGCCATTGCCGCCATGGCAGGCGTGCGTGAAAAGCTGAAATATTCCGACGTTCCCGATGGCCTGCAGGGCCTTGGGATCACGTTCATCACAGCCGGGCTGATGGCTCTGGCATTCATGTCCTTCTCGGGCGTGAACCTCTGAGGCTGGACAGATGCAGACTTTCACCCTCGGCGTTCTTTTCTTCACCCTGATCGTGCTGGCGCTGGTCACGCTCATCATCTTCGCGCGTGCGCGGCTGGTGTCTTCAGGCAATGTCAACATCACCATCAATGGGGAGCGGACGATTTCGGTTCCCGCAGGCGGAAAGCTTCTGCAGACCCTTGCGGCTGAGAAGCTGTTCGTCCCCTCCGCCTGCGGCGGCGGCGGCACCTGCGCGCAGTGCCGCGTGCGGGTGCTGGAAGGCGGCGGCTCGATCCTGCCGACCGAAACCTCCCACATCACCAAGCGCGAAGCAGCCTGCGGCGACCGCCTGTCCTGTCAGGTCGCGGTCAAGCAGGACATGAAGATCGAGGTCCATGACGAGGTCTTCGGCGTCAAGAAATGGGAATGCACCGTCCGCTCCAACAACAATGTTGCGACCTTCATCAAGGAACTGGTTCTGGAACTGCCCGAAGGCGAGGATGTGAACTTCCGCGCCGGCGGCTACATCCAGATCGAGGCTCCGGCGCATGTGGTCAAGTACAGCGACTTTGATGTGGCCGAGGAGTACCGCGAGGATTGGGACAAGTTCAATCTCTGGCGCTATGAATCGCGCGTGGACGAGGGGCTTGAGCGCGCCTATTCGATGGCCAACTATCCGGACGAGAAGGGCATCATCATGCTCAACGTCCGCATTGCCTCGCCCCCGCCGCGCGCCGAAGGCGTGCCTCCGGGCAAGATGTCGTCCTTCATCTTCAATCTGAAGCCGGGCGACAAGGTCACCATTTCGGGTCCGTTTGGCGAATTCTTCGCCCGCGACACCAAGAAGGAAATGATCTTCATCGGCGGCGGTGCGGGCATGGCGCCGATGCGCAGCCACATCTTCGACCAGTTGAAGCGCCTGAAGAACCGGGACCGCAAGATCACCTTCTGGTACGGCGCCCGCTCCAAGCGCGAAATGTTCTATGTCGAGGATTTCGACGGCCTTGCTGCCGAATTCCCGAACTTCGAATGGCATGTCGCCCTGTCCGATGCGCTGCCGGAGGATGACTGGAAGGGCTACACCGGCTTCATCCACAATGTGCTGTACGAGCAGTACCTCAAGAACCATCCCGCGCCTGAGGACTGCGAATATTACATGTGCGGTCCCCCGATCATGAACCAGTCGGTGATCAAGATGCTGCTCGACCTGGGCGTCGACCGCGAAGACATCATGCTGGACGATTTCGGCGGCTGATCCTGACAAGAGCCGCCGGGCCAATAAGCGCCCGGCGGCTTTTTCTATGGCAGGGTTTTATGCCGGCTCCAGATGGGCTTGCCTGACGGGCAAACTGGTAAAGCGCGATGCGGCGCCTGGGAAATTTCAAGGCGTGATGCGTCAGCATCGAAAGCCTTGCTATCAGGCCCTGGCATTGACCGTGAACAATCATCGAGGCGATAAGGAAACTCGAGTGTCTGACCCTGCTGCCCCCCATTCCACTCCGCAGATCGATGAGACGTGCTTTGCAGCCATCGACGAGGACCGGCTGTTCTCTGCGCCCGTCAGCACCCATCCGGCACGGATCCTGATCCTCTACGGGTCGCTCAGGCCACGCTCCTTCAGCCGGCTGTCGGCCGAGGAGGCCGGGCGCATCCTGACGCGGTTTGGCGCCGAGGTGCGGTTCTTCAACCCTTCGGGCCTGCCGCTGGTGGATGATGGGGTGGATGCCAGCCATCCGAAGGTGCGTGAGCTGCGCGATCTGGTGGCCTGGTCGGAGGGCATGGTCTGGTCGAGCCCGGAGCGCCATGGCGCCATGACCGGCCTGATGAAGACCCAGATCGACTGGATCCCGCTGTCGGATGGCGCCGTGCGGCCGACACAGGGCAAGACCCTCGCCCTGATGCAGGTTTCCGGCGGCTCGCAGAGCTTCAACGCGGTCAACCAGATGCGCATCCTCGGCCGCTGGATGCGGATGCTGACGATCCCCAACCAGTCTTCCATTCCGAAAGCCTTCCAGGAATTCGACGACGAGGGACGGATGCGCCCGTCGCCCTTCTTCGACCGGATTGTCGATGTGATGGAGGAACTGATGAAGTTCACGCTGCTGACGCGCGGCCGGTCGGACTATCTGGTCGACCGTTACTCCGAGCGCAAGGAAAGCGCCGAGGCTCTGATGAAGCGCGTCAACCAGTCCGCGGCAACATGAGGTGAACAGCCTCACGCCGGGTGCCACGCAGGTTCAAGCCGGAGCCTGAAGACAAGAGGGCCGGGAGATGAAAATGAAGCTGATTGGGGCCGAAGAGGTCAACAAGGCGCTCACATGGCCGGCGCTTGTGGAGGCCATGCGTGCGGCGCACCGGTTGGCGGAGCCTGCGGTCAAGGACATGCATCTTGCGTCCGGCACCGGCAATCTTCTGGTCCGTTCCGCCTGGTTCCCGGGCAGGATGCTGGGCGTCAAGGCTGTCACGGTGTTTGCCGGCAACCCGCGCGCAACGCCGCCGCGCCCGGCGGTTCAGGGCAGCTTCATCCTCTTCGACGGAGACAGCGGTGCGCCGGTGGCCGTCATCGACGGCGCGGCCATTACCGCATGGAAGACCGCCGCAGATTCGGCTCTGGGTGCGGATCTTCTCGCCCGGCAGGATGCAAGGGTTCTGCTGATGATCGGGGCGGGTGCCATGGCCGAGCCCCTGATCCGGGCGCATCTGTCGGTGCGGCCCTACAGCACCGTTCTTGTGTGGAACCGCAGCCGGGAAGGGGCGGAAGCGCTGGCCGGCAGGCTCGCCACTCTGCCGGCGGAGGTGAAGGTCTGCAGTGATCTGCGCGCGGCCATGGCGCAGGCGGATGTGATCAGCAGCGCCACGATGGCGCAGACGCCCTTCATTCCGGGTGATGCGCTGCCGGAAGGCTGCCACCTTGACCTCGTTGGCGCCTACCGCCCGGACATGCGGGAGGCGGATGATACCGCGCTTCAGCGCTCACGCCTCTTTGTCGATTGCCGCGACACGACCGTGGCCGAGATCGGCGAGCTGCTGATCCCGATCCGCAACGGGCTCATCACCGCCGGTGACGTGGCGGGCGACCTCTTCGACCTCGTGGCAGGGCGCGCCGGGCGGGGCGCAGACACCGAGATCACCCTCTACAAGAACGGCGGCGGCGCCCACCTCGATCTGATCACGGCGCAGCTGATCCATGATTTGCTGGATGGAGCGCTGGCTTGAGAGCGGCAACCTCGGGAGGTTGAAATGCTTGTTTCATTGGCTTGGCAATTTTGTTTCAAAAGGCCGTCTGACAGGAGGAGGCCGTCCGTGGGACATGTGCGCCGGTATGGAGCGGCGTGCGTTTCCCGGGCCCATTCGCCCCGTCTTGGCTGGCGTGTGTCATCTTGTGCCCGCAGGGCCGGCGGTCCCATCTGGTCCGGGCTTACGTCAGCTGCAGGGTCTTTCCGCCGCGCGATACAGTTCTGGAGACATCGTGAGAGATCTCGACGATAGCCATGTTCTCCCGGAGGTGCTGTGCTTCGATCAAGCTGCGTGCCAGAGCCCAGGCGGACTGGTCAAGACCGCTCAATGCCTCGTCAAGGAGCAGGATTTCAGGATGGACCAGCAGAGCCCGGGCGAGCGCAACCCGCTGAGCCTGACCTTTGGACAGGCTGCTGGCCGGAGTATTGGCCAAGGCAGCAATATCCAGCGCTTCCAGCAGAGCTTCAGCTTCCGAGGCGGCACGGGGGGCAACAAATCGCAGATTGTCCAGCACACTCAGGCCACCAATGAGCCGGGGCTCTGCGAACGCCATGCCAATGCGTTTGGGCCTGGTCATGATGCGGCCGGATGTCGGCCTGGTGAGCCCGGCAATGACCCGCATCAGGCTTGTCTTACCCGCGCCGCTCGGGCCGGTGATATGCAGGCAGTCTCCTGTCTCAATCGACAATGATATGCAGTTGAAGGCTGGCGCAGGGCGGCCAGGAAACTGCAGTCCGATCTTGTCGCAGGCAAAGAGGCTCATGACTGGTGCCGTTTGTTGACGATCAAGGAGAGAAGTGTTTCGGCGAGCCCGATCAGCAGGAGGATAACTATAACCAGTGCAAACAGGCGGTCGGTCTGCAGCCAGCTTTGCGCCCGCTGTACAGCCGCGCCGAGCCCTTCGGCGCCGGAAAGGAGTTCTGTCAGCAGGGTCACGCGCAGGGCATTGGCCACTGCAACCCGGAGCGCGGGGCCGAAGGCTGTCCACACGGCCGGCAGCACGATCCGCCGCAGCCGGGGCAGCAGTGGCACCTGAAACACGCGCGCCATTTCGGCCAGCTCCGGGTCGATGGCGGACATTCCCTCGGCCACTGCGATCTGGAACACCGGAAGCAGAAGGACGGATACGGTCAGAACAACCGTAACAGTGCCCCCGTCAAACCAGAGAATACAGAGAATGGCGAGGATGGGTGCAGGGATCCCCATCAGCAGCAGGCGCAACGGCCCAAGGAAGGCGGAAACAAGCCCCCTGCGCCATGCCAGAAGACCGAGCGGCACGCCCGCTGCCAGGGCCAGTGCAAGCCCGGCAGCAGCGCGGGTGAGACTGGGCAAAAAGGTGTCCCGCCAGAAGCCGGTGTCGGAGAAGAGGCCGCAGAGCGCCTGGAGAACTGCCAGCGGCCCAGGCAGAACTGCAGGCAGGGTTTCGCGCGCTGCAAGCGACCAGAGCAGCACCAGGGCCGTCAGCCCTGCCAGAAAGCCTAGCTGACGTGTCATTGGCCGTAGAAGTCCGGCTTTGGCAGCACAGCGCCGATGGCAGCAGGTTCAACTGCCATTAGCTCGGCGTAGAATGCCGCAAGCGCCGGCGCATGTTCCGGCATGGGCAGATCCCGAGCGATGATGCGGCTGTAACCCTCCTGCGCCTGCGCAAGTTCGGGGAAAAAGCGGCTCAGCAACACTGCGGCTGAGCCCGGATCATCAGCCACACGTTTGAAAGCGTTCTGATAGGCGCGCTTGAGTATTGGCCGACTGGTCTGCGCCTGGTTCATGGCGACCACGCCTGCAGGTGGGCAATCGGGCAACGCGGTTGCGTTCCGCCACAGCTGGCAAAGATCGGCCAGACGGATGAGCCCGGCGTTCTGCGCGATGGCGAGGGACGCCATGGGCTCGGCAAGCAGTGCGGTCTCCACCTTGCCTGCGAGCAGCAGCTGCATGCCTGCATTCAGGCTGCCTGTGTAGTATGGCTGCCAGCTTTCAGGCCCTGGCGCCGCAATCCGCCGCATCAGCAGGTCCGGAAGATAACCCTTGAACGGTAATGCCAGGCTCGTTCCCTTGAGGTCTGGGAGCGAGCTGACTGGAGCGCCCCTGCCGACCACCGACAAGCTGCCCTCCGTCACAGTGGCTGACAGAAGCGTAAGGCGGATGCCATTGGCCTCGAACAGTGCAGCGGTTGGTGCTGGCATCACCGCCATGGCCGGCACGCCGTCCAGCATCAGCTTGCGCAGACCCTCGGGGCTTGTCCACGGGCGGAAGATGAAAGTCACACCAGCAACAGGTTGTGTCTCCGCGAGGGCCACGAGCGGCGCGCTTTCCCAGATCGGGGGGCCCGATAGTACGATCTCTTCAGCTTCGGATCTTAGCGGAACCAGGAAGGCCAGGGCAAGCAGACAGCCGGTCAGGAATGGGCGGCGGCTAGGCATGAGTGTCGTCCTTGCGTGCTGCATCCAGCCGGAACCGGCCGAAAGGAGTGTCGTGTATGGAATGGCTAGCGCGGACAAGTCCGGCCGCCGCCATCGCCCCGGCAATCTCGCCATCGGCAAAGGACACATCCCCTTGCCGCAGCGCCGGGAGCAGCCGTCCCAGAACATGTTCTGGCGGGGCGGTCCGCTCACCGGTGAGGGCCTCATGAAAACTGACGAGCACACCGTCCGGTTTCAGCCGCTGTGCAAGCCTGCCGATCAACTCGGCAATGCCCTGATTGTGGAAGTAGAGCGACATCGAACACCAGATGATGTCGAATGTGCCCTCTGGTAGTGCCTGTGTGTAACTGCCCGGCCAAACGCGAAGGGGTAGACCGGCTGCCTCGGCCTCGATCCGCTGTGCCACCGGCGGCAGGTCGAAGAGCGTGATTTCAAGGTCCGGTCGTTTTGCCAGTAAACGGCGTGCCAGAACCGCGGAACCTGCTCCGACCTCGAGAATATCCCGGGCAGTTGCCCATTCGGGCAGTCCGGTCAGGCATGCGACCATGCATTCGGCCGCCAGCGCCTGATGGAAGGCACTGAGCGCCCGATGGCTTGCATCCCAGTGTGCATCGTCGAACAGCCGCTTGTGGCCGGTTACGCTGCGGCCGGCTACAAGCGCTCCGAACTGATCCAGACCTGTGAGCCGTGTCTGGGCCATGGAGCGCAACGTTTCGGTCATGTTGCGGCTGCTTCCGCTGGCAACGAAGGGCAGAATGTCCGCGGCGGTGCAAAACCCTTCCTCGCACTGTTCCAGAAGCCCGGCCGCCACCAGTGCCCGCAGGACAAGACCCAACTGGCGCTCCGGCAGGTTCATGGAACGGCTGAGTTCTTCTTCTCTGACCGGGTTGCAGCAGCGGTTGAAGAGGTCCGTGTCCAGCGCCCACATCAGCAGCGTGTGCCGCACAGGCCCTTCCAGGGTGGCGAGCAGGCGTCCGGCGCCTGTTTCCCGTTGCAGGTTTACCATGTCAGCCGCCAGGTCATGCCGATCTTGCGCGGACTGCCATCTTCTGCCACCACGCCGCGCGGTGTGCTTGCGGCGGCGCTGTAATATTCCTCATCGAACAGGTTCTTTGCCCAGAGGGTCAGTTCGCCGTTGCCGATCTTGCGGGAAACCTCTGCATCGACGGTCATGTATCCCTTCTGCTTTACGGTATTGCCAGGATCGAACCAGTAACTGCCCGATCCGCTCAGACTGATGCGGCCACTCCACACCTCGCCACGGTGAAAGAGGGCGAGACCCCAGGTCACATCCGGGGCGAGGGGCAGGGCGTTGCCCGACCAGTTGACCGGCATCAGCGTACCGGTGGCAACATTGACCGACGTGGTTTGGAGTGATGTTGCGCGAGCCCGTTGCCAGCCAGCATTCGCAACCAGCTCGAAACCGTGGCCAAGCGGTGCAACGGCTTCTACCTCGATGCCGTAGATTCTGGCTTCGCCGGCATTTGAAATGAACTGTGCTGCACCAGGGATCGTTTCGGCGATCTGCTTGTCTTTCACCGTGGTGTGGAAAGCCGCGAGTGCCAGCGAGCCCCCGTTGCCGAGTTCATGTTTGATGCCTGCCTCGGTGGTCCAGCTATGCTCGGCGTTATAGCCAAAGCTCGCTTCGCTGTTGGCGAAGCCGTAATTGTAGCCGGCCGGCATGTATCCGCGTGTCAGACTGGCATGCACCGTGGTTGCTCCGGTCACGTCATATGCAGCAGTCAGTTTCGGCAGGACTGCGGTCGAATGGTCGCTGCCGCTGTAGCGCAGCCTGGACCGCGGCGAGGTGAAACGCTGCCAGGCCCTTGAGGATACATGATCAATCCGCAGGCCTGAGCCCAGGCGGAACCGGTCGCTCAGTGCATATTCGGCAAAACCGAACAGGGCGGCACCCGTCTGGTCGATCTCCGTGTGCCGGTCTGTGCTCATGGAGCCGAGATTGAAGTCAGCCCTGGTCCATTGGCGGAAGCCGCTCACACCGAGAGTCCATTTCAAGGGCTCAGCGCCCGCTGAGGTGAGGCGGATTTCCTGCGACACTGTTCTGTCGCGCAGGTCCAGACTGGTTACACCCAGCCGCAGCGGCGAACCGTCGAAATCGAGCTGAAAGTCCCGGTCGAAAGTGGCAAGACCGGTGATCGCAGTGAGATCAAAAGTGTCGAAGACGGTCTGAAACTGCAGGGCCGAAACGGTGCTGCGCCGGTTCTCCGAGGAGGGGTCGGA
The DNA here is from genome assembly GCF_054073275.1 of Pannonibacter sp. Q-1. Taxonomy (NCBI): domain Bacteria; kingdom Pseudomonadati; phylum Pseudomonadota; class Alphaproteobacteria; order Hyphomicrobiales; family Stappiaceae; genus Pannonibacter; species Pannonibacter sp. Q-1. The sequence continues at coordinate 366,965 of NZ_JBSXNB010000004.1, read as the reverse complement.
ATAGGCGCTTTGAAACCGCTCCGTCGCCAGCGGTCCGGCAACATAGCGGAACTGTTCCTTGTTAAACTTCTGGTCTTCGGCCATGGTTGTGAGGCGCAAATGGCCGCCGTCATTCAGTTCCCACTCAAGCCCGCCGAAACCGGTGGCACGTCGGGACTTTCCTCCATTCTTGCTGCCGGTAACGGGGTTGCTCATGACGCCCGGATCGTGTGCTGCTTCCAAGCCAAAGGCCAGTCCCGGGCCGTCCTCGATACGGCCTGACCAGATGGCTGATCCGTTGCCGCCCACAGGCGCTGCGCCGGCATCCGAACCCTCGGCCCCGATGCGCACCGTGACACCTTCCCGTGTGCCCGGTCTGATCGTATCGAAAGAGAGAAGCCCGGCTTCAGAGTTGCGGCCGAAGGCCGTTCCCTGAGGCCCTTTGAGCAATGTGACTGTTTCGGCACCAAAGAAATGCGGCAGCTGGATCGTACCCATGGGGAGAGGCACGCCATTGACAAGATATCCGACCGGGTCCGACAAGGCATTGTCGAAGGCGGAGACACCCCGCACGACAAGGCGCGCCTGCGAATTGGCCCGCTGGAACACCGTGTTGGCCGACCGCTCTGCCACGGCATCAAGATCGGGTGTTGCCGGCCGGTCGAGGTCTCTGCCTGTCAGAATTGTGGCGGTGGTTGCCGATTTTGACGCCATCTCTTCCCAGTAGTTGGCAAAGATCGTGATGGCCTGCAAGTCTGTGACAGCTTCCTCTGCTTGCGGGCTTGCCGGTAGTGCGCTGCTGGCAAGCACTGTTGTCAATGTGAGGATGGCAGCTGGACGCAGCCGCGAGCGAAAGCGGGTATCAAGGGACATGGTCGGCCTCCTTTTCGGAGGGAACCTGTCATGCGTTCAGCATCAAGGCTTGTAGCTGGCGAAAAAGAACTTGCATCGGGCGAAAGTTTCAGAGTTTTTGCCTCATATTTTGCCGCCAGGCGCTTGCCGTTGAGCCGAAGCGCTTGCGGAAGGCATTGGATAAATGACTGGCATCGGAAAAGCCGCAGTCGCCCGCAATCTCCGTCAGGCTGCGGTCCGTGAGACGGACCATGCGTTCTGCAGCCTCCAGGCGCAACGCGCGCAGCCGTTCGAAAACGGTCATCCCCGTTGCCTTGCGGAAGATCTGGTTCAGCGTGACATGGCTCAGCCCGGCTTCGCGTTCGATGTCTGCCATGGAGATGGTCTCTGCCAGCCGTTCGGCAAGAAGGGCCGTCAGGCGTTGTACCAGCAACGCTGTATCGCCTGTCACGCAGCCTGGCCGTGGGCACGCGGTCAGTTCCTCGATGGCATGGCCGATCAAGGCGAGACACTGTCCCTCCTTGCGCAGCATCGCGGCCGGAGTCGTGCGGCCATCCAGAAGGTGCTCGAGTGCCGATCCGCCCGGCACTGGCAGGCGCAGGCGGCGGAACGGTGCGCTCGGTGGCAGGGTCAGATCCAGCAGATGCAGCAGTTCCGGGGCAAGCATATGGACCGATTGTGAAATCACGAGGTTCGAGCAGCCAACATCCTTTTCCACAACCCGGTGCAGGCGGCGGCCGCCCGACCGGATGATCCAGCCTTCACCCCCGCTGATTTCATGGCGTGCGCCGTCGGGACCTGTAAGCACCATGCGGCCGCTGAGATTGAAGGCAAGGATCAATTGGTCTTCGGGCCGCCGGATCTCATCTTCGTGCCGCTGTGCCGGGGAGAAATGGCTATGTGCCAGCACCAGCCCGCGGCCGATCCGCAAGACATCTACATGGGTGTCACGATGCAGGCCCGGCAAGGTGACGCTGGTGGTGCGGCCGTTTTCATGGGGGATGAAACGATGTGGCTCGATCAGGCTCATGCAAGTATCCCCTGGCGGCAGCGCCAGCCGGTTCCGGCCGCGCGCAGTCCATCTGGCTGTCTCAACTGGTCTGGGAAAGCTGGCTCATGGGCTTGCAGTTCCACCATCCGACATCTTGCATTCATTGACAAGTCACGCGGCATGGCCTTGACGCGTTCTTTCCGCCGCGGCCTCAGAGCACTTGCAATCAAGACGGGGCCGCCGGAAGTGCTCCATCTATTGGTTTTCACGCAGTTCCGGACGTAAAACCGCTTCCCGCTTTTGCTAGGATTGCTCTCCTGTCCTACGTCTGGGCACTTGCTGCGGCAGAACTGGATTGTAGGACTACAGCCGCATTCTGCAGGATGCGGGTTCTGCTTGGATAGGAGGAAGATGGCCGGGAGAGGAACAAACCAGCGCCTCGGTCTCCTCGGCTGAAGCCGCTGATAACGGAGCGTCTCAAGGTGAACGTCAGGTTTCACCGGGAGGAGGCAGAACTACCCCGCTCAGGTCTTTTTTTTGCAGATCACTCTTGCGGTGCGGGAAGACGCGGCAAGCTCCGGCGAGGCACATCGTGCAGCCCTGACTGGCATGCAGGCTTTGCGATGAACGGCACTGCATCTGCGACCTCTTTTTCGCCCTTCAACTCTTATATTTCCCGCCGCAGTGCATAGATACAAAAGGAGCGTGATTGCTTGCGGTATGACATCCATGCGGCGGAGCGGTTGCGCGAAATGTATTCCGGGCGCGTGAGCCAGAGGCTCGAGCGTAAAGTCACTGCAACTCGCAAAAGAGAACGTCCATATGCTCTATGTCGATATTCCAACGCACTCCGAGATCACCAAACTTGTTGCCGAGCGCGGGGAGGCTCTGGTCAGTATATACGTAAAAACCACAGCTGAGACCCAGCACATTGACGCGGCACGGACACGTCTCAAGCAGCTGGCCGCAGATGCGGTTGCCCAGCTTGAGGCGGCAGGCGTTGCCAAGCGGACAATCTGGCCCATCGAAGAACAGCTGCATGATCTGATGGATGATGACGAATTCTGGCGCCTTCAGGCCAACAGCCTCGCGGTGTTTGTGACCCCGGACTGGTTGCGCAGCTACCGGCTGCCGAACCACTTGAGCGAAACCGTTCAGGTGGCTGACCGCTTTCATCTGAAGCCCCTTCTGCGCGCCGTCTCGCTGCCGCAGCATGCGTTCATTCTGGCGCTGGCCGAGAACGAGGTGCGCGTGATCGAGCTGCTGGGTGACCAGCCCGCGCAGGAGATCCGTGTGCCCAATCTCCCGAAGGATGCCGCTTCGGTTGCCGGTACCGCCAATGTGAATTCCCGCAGCTATTCAGGCCGCCTGGGGGGAGGCGAGGGCCAGAAGCACCATCTGCGCCAGTATTGCCGCCAGATTGATGCCGCCCTCAGGGGCTTGCTGTCCGGACGGTCCGAGCCTCTGATCCTTGCCGCGACACAGCCGCTGCTGTCGATGTACCGTTCGGTCAACAGCTATGGCCATCTCGCCGGCCCGGCGATCGAGACGAGCCCGGTCAATCTGCCGGCCCATGAGCTTGGAAGCCAGGCGCGCGCCATCATGGATGAACTGAATGCGGCGGCCATCGCCGGGTTCGGCGCGCTCTTCAGGGAAAGAGGGGCGGAGAACCGGGCTGTCTCGGATGTGGGCCGCGCCGCGCGTGCCGCAACCTTTGGGGCGGTTGATACCCTTCTTGTGGACATGGACAGCGTGGTTCCGGGCCTTGTCGACGAGACAACCGGAGCCATCTCGCTCGAAAAGACGGACAGCGCCGCCAGCTATGATGTGATCGACGAAATTGCCGGACGCGTGCTTGCCAATGGCGGCCGCGTGCTGGCCGCCCGCCGGGAGGATATCCCGGAAGGGGGGGAACTGGCCGCAATCCTGCGCTATGCCATCTGACGCTGCCGCCTTGAGGCACCGGGCAAAATGAATGAACAGGCAGGGCCGGGGAAACTCCGGCCCTTTCCGGTCTTCGGCAGGAACCGGGTGAGACCCTTGTGCTGCCAGAGCCTTTTCAAGGCGTGATGCGCCAGCATCGAAAGCCTTGGTGTTACAGGCCTGGATCGGTAAAACTCCGGGTATTGCCGCCGTGCCCGTCCGGATATGTTGCTGCGATGCAGCATGAGGATGACATGGGCAACGCCGAGACTTGCAAGAAGATGAAACTGGCGCTTCAGGGCAGCGGGCTGCTGTTCGCATGCGGGTGCTGCCGGGTGAGGGGGCTTTAGGCCATGACGGGTATCCTTGTCATCCTGCTGACCCTCGCTGTCCTGATCTTTCTGGCCTATCGCGGGGTGAGCCTGCTGCTGCTGGCCCCGGCCATGGCGGTGCTGGCGGTGTTCCTTGCCGAGGGCGGTCCGCTCCTGGCCAGTTACACGCAGGTCTTCATGCAGGCCACCGGCCGTTTCATCATCCAGTATTTCCCGCTGTTCCTGCTGGGGGCGGTGTTCGGCAAGCTGATGGAGGCCTCCGGCTCGGCGCGGGTTCTGGCCGATGGCATCATTCGCGGGCTGGGGCCAAGCCGGGCGATCCTGGCAGTGATCCTGTCCTGCGCCGCGATGACCTATGGCGGGGTGTCGCTGTTTGTCGTGGCCTTTGCCGTGTGGCCCATTGCCTCCGCGCTGTTCCGGGAGGCGAACCTGCCCAAGGTGCTGATCCCGGCGACCATCGCCCTCGGGGCCTTCACCTTCACCATGACGGCGCTGCCCGGCACGCCCGCCATCCAGAATGCGATCCCGATGCCCTATTTCGGCACTACGCCCTTTGCAGCGCCCGGACTGGGGCTGATCTGCGGGGCGCTGATGCTGGGGCTGGGCTGGGCCTGGCTGGAATACCGCACACGCGCCCTTGGCCCGGGCTACGGAGAGCCGGACAGCGAGGCGGGCGGGCCAGATGCGGGTGCCTCGCCCGCGCTGCTGGTGGCCGCCGCGCCGCTGGTGCTCGTGCTGGCGCTCAATCTCGGATTCACCTTCTTCGTGATCCCGGCGATGGACACGGGCTATCTGGCGCAGCCCGAATTTGGCGCAACCGATGTGGGCGCCCTGCGCGGGGTCTGGTCGATCATTGCGGCACTGACCCTTGCGTCTCTGGCACTGGTGGCCATGAACTGGCGGCGGCTCGTCAAGGGCCTGTCCGGGACGCTGGACGAAGGCGCCAAGGATGCGCTGATGCCGATCTTCAACACGGCAAGCCTCGTCGGCTTTGGCGCCGTGATCGCCTCCCTTCCGGCGTTCGGGCTGATCCGTGACTGGGTGGTCACGCTTGGCGGGGACAATCCGCTGATCTCGCTGGCGGCCGGTACAAGCCTTCTGGCGGGGATAACGGGGTCAGCCTCGGGCGGCATGTCGATTGCGCTTTCGACACTTGGGGAGACCTATCTGGCCATGGGGCAGGCGGCTGGAATATCTCCCGATCTTCTGCACCGGGTGACGGCGGTGGCGACAGGCGGACTGGATGCGCTGCCGCACAACGGCGCCGTCATCTCCCTGCTGACCATCTGCGGGCTGACGCACCGGGAAGCCTACCGGGACATTTTCATGGTCGCGGTCGCCATCCCCGTGCTGGCCCTTGTGGTGCTGGTGGCCATTGGCACGGTGTTCGGCAGTTTCTGACGGAGAGGCATGAGGGAAGCACTGTTGTGGCAGATGCTTCGTCCCTCAGCCTTTCAGGCTGGGCCAATCGTCCGCAGGACCTGCATGACATCCCGGTGGTGCCGGGTGGCGTCACGCGGTTACCTGGAGGTTGAGACGATCCCGTCATTCGCTCCCTGCACCGCCGCGCGCAGCCAGCCGGTGCGATCCACCATGTGGATTTCGCAGTGGGACAGGCGGCTCATGCAGGTGCACCTTCAGGTCGGGTTTGCTGTGCGGCGAGGCCTGCGGGTGAGATACGCAAGGCGCGGAGCGCGTTCAGGATGACGGCGACGTCTATCGCCTCCTGCAGCAGTGCTCCTTGCACCGGAGTGAGATAGCCGCAGGCGGCCGCAACCATGCCAAGGACCGACAGGCCGATGCCCGCGACAACGCTTTCCAGTGCAATGCGGCGCGACCGGCGGGCAATCTCGATCCCGGGGGCGATGCGGTCCACGCGGTCCACCAGCAGGACGGCATCGGCCGCCTCGGCGCTGGCTGCTGCGCCACGCGCGCCCATGGCGATACCGACATCAGCGGCGGCAAGCGCGGGAGCATCGTTCACGCCGTCTCCCACCATCATCACGGGGCCGTTCTTGCGCTCGCTCAGGACCAGGAGCACTTTTTCATCGGGTGTCAGGCCCGCGCGGATGCCGTCAAGGCCAAGTCCATCCGTCACCCGTAGCGCGACCTCGGCTCGGTCGCCGGTGGCGAGCAGGATGCGCGCCACACCCTGCCGCCGCAGGCCCGCCAGCATTGCGGCGGTACCTTCGCGCAAGGGGTCGGACATCACCAGATGTCCGGCCATGCGGCCATCGACGGCCACGGCCACCATGACCGATCCAGCCGCCAGTTCCGGGTGGTCACCCGATATCCGGCCCACGCGGCCTGCGACAAAGCCCTCCCCCCCCACAATCACCTGGCGGCCATCGATAAAGCCGATGACGCCTTCGCCCGGTATTTCGGCCACGTCCTCGGGGATTGGCAGGGGCATGCCCCTATCCTTTGCCGCCGCCACGATGGCTTGCGCGACGGGATGCTTCGACGCCTGATCGAGTGCTGCGGCAAAGCGCAGGATATCATCCGCGCCCATCCCGCCATGACTGTCGATGCTAACGATATGCGGGCGCCCGTCGGTCAGGGTCCCGGTCTTGTCCAGGATCAGGGTGCGGATGCGGGCCATCGCCTCCAGCGGTTTTGCGCCCTTCACCAGCACCCCGAAATGCGCGGCGCGCGACAGGCCCGCCACCAGCGCCACCGGCACGGCGAGGATCAGCGGGCAGGGCGTGGCCACCACCAGTACCGCAACGGCGCGGATCGGGTCGCCCGTGAACCACCAGGCGGCGAAGGCGATGGCGATGGTGACAGCCAGAAATCCCAGCGACCAGCGGTCGGCGAGCCGCGCCATCGGCGCCTTGGATGCTTGCGCTTCCTCGACCAGCCGGACGATCCCGGCATAGGTGCTGTCCTTCGCCTCGTGCGTGGCCTCGAGGTCGAAGGCGTCGCCCGCGTTGGTCGATCCGCTCATCGCCTCGGCGCCGCGGTCCAGCCGGACGGGCAGGGACTCCCCCGTCAGCGCCGATGTGTCGAGGAAGGCCGAGGCAGACGCGATCCGCCCGTCCACCGGCACGACATCGCCCTGACGGATCAGCAGCCGGTCGCCGGGGACGATACCGGTGAGCGGCACCTCCTCCAGCCCGCCATTGCGGTGGCGCGCCGCGGTGCGTGGCACGCGGGACAAGAGGTCGCGCATCTCGCGGCGGGCGCGCCCCTCTGCAAAGCTTTCAAGGAAGGTGCCGCCCGAGTACATGACGGCGACGACGGCAGCCGCCAGCGTCTCGCCAAAGGTTAGCGCCGCCGACATCGACAGGGCGGCCACGATATCGAGGCCCACCTCGCCGCGCGCAAGGCTGCGCAGGATTTCCAGCACAAGAGCCGCCAGAACCGGCACCACGCCTGCTAACCAGAGGGCCTGCGCAAGGTCTGCGCGTTTGCCGAAGTGCAACCCCAGCCCGGCCAGGAGACCCGCAAGGGCGATGCCAAGGAGAAGGCTCTTCAGCCGGTCTGATCGTGCGTGATCCAAGGGGTCAATCTCCAAGGGCCGGGGCAGTGGCCGCAGCCTCGTCCGAAAAAAGGCATCCAAAGCCAAGACTTTGCACGCCGCCTGCGTCATCGCGCATGAGGAACAGGGCGCCGAGGCTGAACGTCCGGGCGAGATCCGCACCCGCATCCGCCCCCCTCACCATCAGCGCCGTCGCCCAGGCATCGGCCATGGCACAGGTGGGCGCGATCACGCTCACCGATGCGGGGGAGGCGAGAAGCGGTGTGCCGCGCCGTGGGTCCATGGTGTGTGACAGATTTCGGCCCTCGACCGTGACCCAGTGGCGATAGTCGCCGGAAGTGGCCACTGCCGCATTCTGAAGCGTCAGGATGGAATGAGGCGCACGGCGGTCGCGGTCCGGCGCCTCGACCGCGATGGTCCAGGGGGTACCGCCGGGGCGCAGACCCATGGCGCGCATCTCACCGTCGATGCCGGCCAGCGCATTGCGGATGCCGTGGTCATACAGAACCTCGGCCAGCCGGTCGACGCCATAGCCCTTGGCGATGCCGTTCAGGTCCAGCACGATGGGTGCATTCTTCCGCAGCCTGTTGCCGTCGAGGTCCAGCACCTCATGGGCCGGGCGGCGGGGCGCCTGCATGGCGGTGCGGATCGCCTGCGGATCGGCGGTAGCGGGGCCGAAGCCCCAGGCCCGCACCGCGTCCCTCATCCCGATGTCGAAGGCCCCGCCCGAGGCGCGGCCAATCGCCAGGCCCAGATCCAGCACCTGCGCCAGGTCGGAAGGGATGTCCTGCCATTTCCCAACGGGTGCTGCGTTCAGACGCATCAGATCGCTGCCGGGCTTCCAGGTGGACATTTGCGCATCGACTACCTCCACCGCCGCCTGAAGAGCGGCCCGCACCGGGGCGGGATCGAAGTCCGGCTCTGCAAAGAACAGCGCGCTCCACCTTGTGCCCATGACCGGGCCGTTCAGCGCGTGGCGGATCAGGTCAGTAGACATCTTCGACATAGCGCCCTCCTGCCTTCAGCATCGCGGGCGTCAGGCCCATCGGCGCAAGGATGTCCTCCAAAGCACCGTTAACGCCTTGCGCCATGTCACGCCCGCCACAGACCATGACCTTTGCGCCCTGCCGGATCGCATCCGCCACCTGCGCCGCCTCGGCCCGCAGCGCATCCTGCACATGGCGCGGCTGTGCTCCGCGCGAGATGGCCGTGGAGAGGCGTGACAGCCGCCCCTCGGCCTGCCACCCTGCCAGATCGTCACCATAGAGGAAATCGCTGTCCGGATTCCGCATGCGGAAGAACAGATGCACCGGGCGGCGGCGGCCGTTGGCGCGGATGAATCCGGCCAGCGGCCAGATGCCGGTCGCAGTCCTGCACCGCAAGCAGGATGGAAGATGGTCATCGGCCATCCGTTCGGCGATGGCGTGATGCATCGGGAACAACGAGCGGCGGAACTTGAGAGCACGCGAAGATCAGCACCGGTGCCCACATCATGCCTGCATTTGTTGTGGCTGTGCGAGGATGACGCCAGACAAAAACTGCCCAAAGAGGGTGCTGGCCGGGGAAACTGATGTCACTGAAAAGAGAAGAGTGGCGGGACGAAGCTGACGAAACAGAGAACTACGCCTGCGCTATAGCCCTACAAAATTAAGAGGCTTGCGACGTTAGCGTCCTGGTCACCACCTTTGGCGACTTGGAATGCACAATTGAAGACATTCCCTGTCACGCTTGTTCTTTCGTTCGTTGTATATCTCGTCCGGGCGACGCGCCGAACAGTCGGCCATAGTCGCGGGTGAATTGGGAAATACTCTGATATCCGACTTCGTGTGCGGCCTGCGAAATCCTCGTGCCGTCCGCAAGCATCAACCGCCGTGCTTCAATCAGGCGGAGTTGTTTCTGGAACTGCAAAGGGGACAGGGTCGTGATTTGCCGGAAATGCAGATGAAAGGCGGGCTCACTCATGCCGGCTTCCTGTGCAAGCTGTGCGACGCGGATCGTCTTGGCGAAATCCCTGCGCAATAGCGCGATGGCGCGGCCAACGCGTTCTGCATGGCTGTCAACGAGACCGAGGCGCCGGATCGTGTCGCCGTGTCTGCCTTTGAGAAGCCAATAATGCATCTCACGGAGCAACCCTCCTCCAAGGACAGTCAGTGCTTCGGGATCGTCGAGCAACCGCACCAGCCGGAGTGCAGCATCGGCAACATGTTCATCCACCGGCTCAATGCGGACAGGAGAGGCCGTGCTTTTCGCCCTCGACGTACCGATCATCAGATCTCGCAAAATAACCGGATCGAGTTCAAGGATCAGCGCATAATAGGGAGCGGCGGGGCTGGCTTTCGTGATCACGCTGACCGTCGGCACATCCGCAGAGATCACAAGGGCCTCTCCCGGACCATACTCATGGCTGTCTGCGCCTGAGGAAACTCTCTTGCGACCCTGCAGCAGAAGCGCGATCAGCGGTTTGTTGACAGCAACCTGCAGCTCTCCTGCATGCAAGGAGCGAATGATCACCAGCCCCGGCACGGGGGGCATCGCAGCACCGCTGGCATCGGCATGGGCGTCTGCGTATCGACGGCACAAGGCCAGCAATGAAGAGATCATATGATGGTTTCCAGCAAGAAGTAGCACCGGCTTCTTTACCACAAAAGCGGGATCAGCGGAGCGATCCGAGAGAAATGAGCAAAACCAAGCGAGAAATTGGCAACTGAGCGGGCGTGGCTTGCCCTATCTAATGCTCATGCAAAACAGAAAGGGTTCGATATGAGCAAGATTTCCCTCGTGACCGGCGCCAACCGCGGTCTCGGTCGCAATACCGCATTGTCCATCGCGCGCCGGGGCGGTGATGTCATCGTCGCCTATCGTGGCAATGAGGCGCAGGCTGAAGAAGTGGTTTCCGAAATAAAGGCTCTGGGTCGCAAGGCCGTGGCCCTGCGTCTCGACATGGCGCAGCCTACAAGCTTTCCCGCCTTCGCCGAAACCTTGAAGTCGGCACTTCGCGATGTCTGGGACCGCGGCAGCTTCGATCATCTGATCAACAATGCCGGTCACGGCGAATTTGCGATGATCGCCGAAACCACCGAGGCCCAGTTCGATGGTCTGTTCGACGTCCATGTGAAGGGTGTATTCTTTTTGGTGCAGGCCCTTCTGCCGCTGTTGGCGGATGGTGGGCGGATCGTGAACTTTTCCTCGGGACTGACGCGGATCTCATATCCGGGTTTCGCGGCCTATTCTGCTGCAAAGGCTGCCGTTGAAATGCTGTCGGTCTACATGGCACGGGAATTTGGTGGTCGTGCCATCACCGTCAACACCGTTGCCCCCGGCGCGATCGAGACTGATTTCGGTGGCGGGCTGGTGCGCGACAACTCAGACGTGAACGCCCAGTTCGCTCAAATGACCGCGCTTGGCCGCGTCGGGCTCCCCGACGATATCGGGATGATGGTCGCCAATCTTCTGGACGACGGCAACCGCTGGATCACGGCTCAGCGGATAGAAGTCTCGGGTGGCCAGACAATCTGATCGACAATGCACTGAGGGCACTCCGTACTCACAGAGTGCCCTTATCCTCAGAAGGAGGCATCATATCTCCACGCATTGATTCGCGAAAAGTTCGCAGGGGACTCGAGCATTATGAGCGGGCTGTAGCATAGAATCGGCGGTCTCGCATGCCGCCTGGTGAACGTGCGGCAATCGGCGGAAATATCGCACTATAGAGGGCAATCGGCGGTTATGGCGGGCCGAAGCCGATGAAACAGAGAACTACGTCTACGCTATAGCCCTCCAAAACGACATCTAGGAACGGAATCTAACGCGCGGAAATCGTCAATCGACACGAACATATAGTCTAGATGACTCCTCCGCGAGTTGATAGATTTCCTTCACGGGGTCTCCCCTCGCATACGCGCTGTAGTAACTGCGGCGTAAGAGCTAACGTCTGCACATATCGTGCGCGCCATATCGACAATGCGACACATGGCGTGATTGGAAGGGAGACCTCGTGCCGCCGTCCTTTTTTGGTATTCCCGTTGTCCGGGTCGCAATACCTCCCGAATTGGCTAGTGAGGCGGCGCTTCTTATCTATCTGGGCGTATCGGCCAAAGAACTGAAAAAGATCTGGTGGTTTCGCGGTCGCATGTACCACCGGTTCGAGATCGCCAAGGGGAACGGCAAGTCCAGAATCATCAACGCGCCCGACAAGCGCCTGAAATACCTTCAACGGAAGATCGCGCCGTTGCTTGACCAGCTCTATCGCGCCCGGAATCCAGTCCATGGTTTTGTCGCTGGAAAGTCCGTAAAAACCAATGCTTTAGCGCATCTGCGTAAGCGCTTTGTGCTCAACATCGACCTGAAGGATTTCTTTCCCTCGATCACCGAAAATCGGATCACCGGCGTCCTCGAGTCACTTGGCATCGACAGTCGAGTGGCGAGCATCATTGGCCGACTGTGCTGTCACAACGCTCACCTACCGCAAGGTGCGCCGACGAGTCCCGTCCTCTCCAACATGATCTGCTTTCGCTTAGATAAGGAGCTACTTGCCTTCGCGAAGGTTTCACGGTGTATCTATACGCGCTACGCGGACGACATCACCCTTTCGAGTCACCAGCCAATGACGACGCTGTTCGAGGCGGTCCCACCCTCGGGGCATTTCGCCCCCGATCTGCTTGCGCCAGCCTTCCGCAATATCATCGTTAGCAACGGATTTGCGATAAACCCGGACAAAGCACACTATGCCGACCGGCACTCACGTCGAACAGTTACGGGGCTCAAGATTAACGAGCTGCTAAATGTTGATCGCCGCTATGTCAGGAATATTCGTGCAGCAATTTATTCAGTGGAGACTCTGGGAAAGAAAGCTGCGCAGGAGAAATTTGAGAGCAGTCACGGCGGTGCATCCGATCTAGGTAAACATCTTGAGGGAAAAATCACTTGGCTCAGACACATCCGGGGCCAATCTGACCCCGTATTTCGATCGATTGCGGTTCGATTCAACGCTAGTTTCCCGGAGCGTAAGATCGAGGTGACACCGACCGCGGCTGAGGTTCGCGACAGGGCTGTATGGGTTGTCGAGCATTTCGAGGGCGAAATGGCGCAGGGCAGCGCCTTTTTCCTCAGGGACGTCGGCTTGGTCACTGCTGCCCATTGTGTCGCGGGCGTGGAAGAAGTCGAGGTCTACCATCCGACCAAGCCGTCTAACGCCTTCAAGGCGAAAGTACTCAAGCGCGACGAGCCTCGTGACCTTGCTATTCTCGAACATGCAATCCCGGCTACCGAGTATTTCGAACTTGAGCAGTCGAACCATTCCGTTGTGGTCGGTGAAGGGCTGGTTGCTGTCGGCTATCCAAGCTTTGGCCCAGGCGACAGGCTAAATGTCCGGGATGGGAAGGTGAGTTCGCTACCTGTCAAACATGGTGTCAAGCTGATCGAGGTCACACAGAAGCTGTCGCAAGGAATGTCCGGCGGCCCTCTCCTCGACGATAACGATGCGGTCGCGGGAATCATTCATAAAGGTGGCCCTGGTGAAGGTCGGGACTTCGCTATCCGGATAGAGATGCTGAACGATTGGCTCGCTGAATAACTTTTAGGTGGAGATGGGGAAAACGTTCGATGCTCCTGATTATTAGATGAAGAGGCGATAATCGTATGACGCCGCGCCAAACCGCTGGAGTAGCGAGCCGATACGGGCAATTTCACTGGAGGACTGAAGCGTCGCCGGCAATTTGGTGTAAAGGTCGAACGTGTTCCAGTTCATCTTGGAAAGCCCGAGTATCTCCGCAGATAATTGGTCGAGAGGTGTAATGCCTGCATGACGCCGGACCGTAAGCGGTGCGGGAATACGCCTCTTGCCTTGAAAGTACTTCAGGTTCGGATTGACCGAGGCGGTCGCCCCATGGACCCACAGCAAGGCTGTAAAGTTGTCGAGCTTCATGACTGTGCCCCGCCGTACCGGGTAATTATCCTCATCGATGGTGCCGTCACGGCGCGGCATCGACGCGACGTAACGAAGGGCGAGATCTTCGACGATTTCCAGCATGTCGATGGCGGCGATGCCGCTGAGCCCGTCGAGCAACCCTTCGCGCTCCTCCTTCAGAAACGGTGTGCGCTTGTGCAACACGATGCGCCGGGGGAGCTTCATGCGAGCGTCGAAGAAAAGTTGACGAATGGTTTCCCCGGTGCGGCGGGCGTCGTCCCGCGACATAAAGGGGTTCTTACCCCTTACGATGGGGTTCTCAACCTTACTCAGCCGGTATTGCAGACCCTCGCCCCGCGCGCTGTAGATGTGGCTGCACCCTAGAACGATGTGACTGCCCTTCGCGGCGTTCCGATCAATACTGAACCCGAGCCCAACATAGGCCGCGTCTTCGTCAAGGCCACCAAGTACCCACGGCGTGCGCATCCCCTTGACATAGAGCGCGAGCGACAGCCACCACCACACGCGGCACTGCTGGGTATCCGAGAGCGTATCCTCGGTCAGGAACTGCGTCGCGACTCCGCGCTGGACGGCGTAGGCCTTAACGAAATCGTGCACGTCGAATCGCTCGTGCTCGTTGCGGTAGCCGCGCAAGTGATCCCAACGGCGCGGGAAGAAAATAAGCACGACGTGTGGCGCATAGGAGGAGCGCAGCGTCTCAAGAGCGCCCGTGATCTGCTGTGCGACCGATAGCGCGCCCGTCTGCGCGCCGGTGCTCGAAGGCTCCGCGCAATAAGCCCAGCCTGGCGCGCCAGGCTCGGGAATCTCGATGGGCAGGCCATAGGCCTGCTGGAAGCCGGGATAGTCGACGAGGTAGTCACGCTCCGAGTCGGCGGGACGGTGTCCCTGATTGGCCTTTTGAAGATAGCCGCGTACGTGCGGCGCTTCGGAGCGCGGGCAGATCACGCCGATGCGCAGCGACGGCACAAGCCCCTTGAGCGTGAGCGGATAATCGAAGGGGCGGTTCGCTGCGAGACCCCGTACCGGATGCGTGTCAGTATTTGTACCAGTTCCACGCTTGTCACAGAACAAAAGGGTCGGCTCGGTCAGTTCAAGGCCCTTGTATTTGATGAGGGGGTGAAGGTTTTGCGTGATATTGGTGGCCCGCCCGCCGTACGGCAGGCCGATCTGTGCGAAGACCGGGGAGCGGCGGACGCGAAACTTGAAGCTCGATCCCACGCCGCTCGGAAACTCGAAAGAGGATGGCTTTTCCCTCGGGAAGAGCAGACCGCGCCACTTGTTCATGGCACTGTTGAACGGCTTGTTGTGCTGGTAGCCGAGAATGCCGAGCTTGACCGGTCCGGCGACCTCGTGAGGCACTTCCGCTCCGTTCTGGTCCAGCACCTTGATTGACGGCTTGAGGACAACGTACTGCGTGCCACCAACGCGGCGCAGAAACACGATGACCGATTCATGCGCATGGTACTGCACATTGTCCTGCCGCACTTTCTTGAGCGGCGTTTTCAGCCAAAGCTCAGACTGGCCGTCTGTCTCGACCTCGACGGCCTGCGCCATTGAGCGCACGAACGCTTCGCGCATTAGATTGACAATCGCGCCATCCTCGTAGCGCAACTCGTCGGGACTAACCGGTGTTCTCTCGATCGGTCCTTTGATGTTCTCGCCGAAGCAGTCCTTGATTTCGTCCACCGTGCCGAGCGCGAGAATCTTCCCCTTGAAAGGTACTGCGACGACCGGGCGCGCTCCGGTCTGCTCCCGCACCCATGACCAGACCTTCTCTGATGGCCAGGAGATGAGATTGAAGGAAAGCACCTCCGCCGGACAATCGATCTCGAAGGCGTTGCTCTTGATGAGGGTGTTCGCGCGATGCTCCGCCACCTGAAACGGTGCTCGCGCGAGAAGGTCGGCTGGGGCAAGCGCGGCAATGTCCTTGCGCGCCGCCTCGCGCCGCTCGCCCTCAAGGCAATGCAGTGCAACGCGGGCCATTAAATTGTCGAAGCCGAGCGCGGGAACGTAGAAGGACTGCCTGCCGTGTGCTCTGGCGTGAGCGATCAGGCGGGCAATCGGCTCTGGGACATCACCGTCGCCGTAGCCGCACCAATACAGTGCGCCTGTACCCTGCTCTGCGCAGGCAGCATGAAGGGCCTCCATGATGGAGTCGTCGCGCCCACTATAACCGCAGACGATCAGGGTGCGCTGGCGCAACTCGTCAATCAGAGCGCGGCGCAAGGCCTTTTCCTGGCGCTGGAGTTCCTCGGGCGTGTTCTTGAGTTCATCGTATCGGTAGTCGCCATGCAGCGAGACGCACAGCAACTCGCCTGCGTTCGCTGGACGAGCGACGCGACCCTGCGTGTCTATCCCGACCTCGAAAGGCGTGAGGCTGAAATTCGCGGCGGCGCGCGCCGGCAGCCCATCGAAATTCGTAGACCAGACGGAGCGGACAAGATCGGCCTTCGCGAGATGGCACAAAAGCCGGTAGCCGATATGCGGCTGCGCACCGCGCACTTTTTCTTGAAAGAAGGCGCGGCGGTCGTCGGCGATGGGAAAGCAGGCGCGGATATAGAAGCCGTACTCCTCGGCCGCCCCGTGCTGTGGATACATGCCCTGCGCGTCCAACCAACGCTGGATGCGGCGCTGCACGCTGGGCAGCGATAGCTCGGCTAACTGCTCTTCAAGACCGGGGTTGTTGGTGAGGAACAGGTCTCGTTTCCACTCCCATATGCAGGCTTGCGCCGATGGGATGCCGGAACTGACCGATGCGCCTGCCCCTAGAAAGAGCGCATGTGGAGTCGCTCGCCTGACGCCAATAGATCGGACGAAAGCGTCGAGGGAAAGTGAGATATCTTCCTCGCGTACGGCTGATTTGAGTGGTTCCGCAGTCATATTAGGCGCTTATCCTTTGGGAAGCCTCGCGCAATCGCTGAGATTCTGCGTCAATGGTGCAGCGGATCGAGGTGAGGAATCCGCGTAGGGACGGCTTCTGGGCGAGGCGTGCCATGACCAAGGTGGGATGGTCACCGTCGATGATCAGGGCGTGGTCTCCCGAGCGGAACCGAAGGGAACCGCGAAGATTTGCCAGCCCGATGAATAAGGGCCGGAAGCCCATGCCTCGGCCGATACCATCGCCAAAGCGTGAGCAGCCTTCCGTCAGCGTCATTTGCAGGGCTGTTCCGTTGTCCGCGAGGCTCGCGTGCGCGGTGCCGCTGCGAAGGCTTTCCAGCACCCCAATCCCTCGATCAGCCGCAACGAATTCAAACACGCCGGGCGCGGAACGGAAGATCAGCATCCCGGTCTGCGACGCCTCGGAATGCTCGTAAATGTTGCTCTGCATTTCCAGGATCGCGCCAACCAACTGTCCTGCGACCTTGTTCTCAAAGCCCGCTGCCATAGCGGCCTTCTGGGCGGCCACGCCAAAGGCGGTCCATGTGGTGGTCTCGGCTGGTGGTCGAGCCTCAGTCCGAAGAAAACCAAAATCGCGGCTTTCCGCACGTAGCCACTGCTGCTTACCATCGATCATAGCGCGATAGAAATCAGCCATGCCATCAAGGTTCAGCCAACTCCCCGACTCGGGAGTTGGTAGAAAGCCAGCCGCAGCCAAGTGACTGAGCTCCATGAGAGGGCCAAGATCGCTGGTCGTCCAGCAGATGCCGTCAGGCACGCCTCCCTCCAGTCGCCCTCGCTCCGCCGCGAAGGCAAGATCGTCAACTTGGGCAAAGGTAAGAAGAGCAGACGAAGACGCTGTCATCCGAAAGCCTCGCGCCTCTCGATACTTGAGAGGGTAGCGATTGGGCGCAGCCATCTCTCGACGGTTACATAATTTTCGGCAAGCAGCGCATCGAGCAGTGCACCGGCTGGTGTCAACGCCGGTTCCCACCTCAATGTACCCGTTTCGTCTAAGACCGCGCGTCGTCGCTTCATGGTCTTCATGAAGATGGACGTCTCGACCAGGCTCACCCCGGTAAAGGCGTTGGCCAGCATTGGGAGAACATCAATGCCCCCTCGAATGACGAGATGAAGCGGCCGCCCGATCGCACCCGCCATCCCAGCCAGCCATCGCGCATGGATTCCTTGACGCCCCGCCCAGCCGGTACCGGTGGCGAATTCATAGGCGATGTGAGTGATTTCCGGCCGACTGCCGATATATTCGGTCCAGCGCTGCATGTCCGTTTCTGTCCGGGCGTTCACGTGGAGCGCAGTGGAAAGGCCTTCCGACTGAAACTCCTCGTGGACCAAGCCGATACGCTTCATCGCATGAAGGTCATCCCAGCGGGGTTGGTCGATAAAGAGACTGTAGTTGGGCGTCGTCGCGAGCTCGATGCCAAGCTCACGCAACACGCGGATGATCCGGCGGCGTCCCTCACTGAGCTTCCACCATCCCTCGATAGGCGGGTCCTGGGCCGTGCCCGTCAGCACAAGGCGAGTGTTGGGCGCCAGTCCGAACGTTTCAATAAGCTCATTCCGGCTGCTGAACCGGAGTTGGCCGGTTCGGCGATGGAATAACTGATAGAGCGAGAGAGCGGTCGCCGGCGAATCGAAAGCGCAGGCCCGGGACGTGCGGTGGAAGACCATCGGAACGACCGCGGGCAAGTCGGACGATGATATGGGGACGGTCCGTGGAACCGTATTCAGATCGAAGCCGCCGACTTCCCGTACACGCAGGGCAAAATCGGGATGCTGGCGGCAGACCACATCGCACTGCTCCGGTTTCCCGCAGCAGAAGTCCAAGCATGAGAACATGTTGCGCCGGATCGAAAGGCCCCCGCAGAGGGTCTTTTCGGGGCAACCATGACACCCGAGAGAGGGAGCGTACCGTTCGCTATCGTGCCAGAGACGGCGCTCGCGGCGTGGATTGCGCGGCGATTGCGGGTCGATTGTAGAGGAGGGGGGCGTCAGCATATTGCGATTTCCGCGACTCCCGAGAGGGAATACACCTGCTCGACCGTGCCCTTAGCGACCCCGCAGGAGGAACGCACCGCCGCCACAAGATCGGTCGAAGGATTATGAAAACGCGCTACGACACTCAGGCCGCGCATGGCTATCAAGCCATTGTCTGCGGCTTGGACGGTGACGGCCTCGCCGGGCTGGAGGTGGGCATTATTGAGGATATCGGCTTCTGCGGTCCGCGCCGCACAACTCGGTTGTCGAGTGAAGAGGTCGGCCGTCGCAAGCTCAACGCGGCGTCGGTCCCAGCTTTTCTCAAAACTCTTCGCGGCCTTCCGAATGAAATCCGCGCCCATGGCCGTGTTCCTTCTTATAAAAGGGGGCGATACCGCTTGTTGCGGCCTTGACTGACCTCGACAATCAGACCGAGAGCGGCCAAGGCGGCGAGGCGATTGTTCCAAGCTGTTGTCTGGGTAACGCCTTCGCGGTCCCCATAAATGCGCATTAGTTCAGCGGCATCAGTTTCATTATGCGCGCGAACGAGATCAAACGTGACTTTTTGCTTCGGATTCAATTCGCCGAGCAGCGTCGATCCTTCCACGCAATTGTTATCGTCAAGCGTACACACGAGAAAAGCCTCGCCCCGATTTTTCGCCAATTCTAACAGCTCATCGCGGATATCGTCGTTGACGTTGGCAATCACGGGATAAAGGGTGGATCGACGTTGCCGCACATGCTCTCGGAAAACAACTGCGCTTTCCCGCAAGAAACTTGCCGTTGCGACAACTACTTTTCCGAAATCGAGAAATACCGGCTCCGGAACCACCGGATCGGTAGCCGTGGCGGATAGCAATTCATTCAGAACCTTCCGACCGTGAAGCGCGCCCGCCAATACCGTGCCGCCGCCCAACTTCTGAAAGTCAATTCGCAATGTCATACTCCTCACGTGTGCTACGTGAGATATGAGTGATTGGCGCGCCGGAGTCAAGGGCAGTCACAGGCGGCGCAGAACCTCTGCGCAGGCTGCTCTACAGCGGCATCACGCGCGCGCAGAAGCATTGCATGGTTATCGTGCTGGACCAGAATCGGATGAACGCGCCGCCGTTCGCGCCATAGCGTGTAATCGGCGGTTGTAGCGAGGGGCTATGCTAACTGGTAGGGCATGTGAGAACCCCTGCGCGCAGGGCAACGGCACGGAAGACGCTATCCATTTGATAATTAAAGAGATAGATGGCCAGTTTGTGCGGCAAACGGCGGTGTTTGGCGGAAGGGATGGGATTCGAACCCGCGAGACGCTTTTGTGATCCTGTTCCGCACTCTTCCCGGGAATGCGCTGGCCATGACGCAGGATGCGCCTGTCGAAGCCAGGCCCGAGCCGGATGGCACGTTTTCCGGAGCGAACGATGGGGCCGTACTTCCGTCCGCCGCCCGGACATGATGCGCCTTCACGCTCCGGTGTGCGGTTTTTCGTCCGGGCCCTCGAGTGCGGAGCGCAGCCGCCGGATCATGACGGCTCTCTGCTTCTCGCTCGGGCTTGCGGCCAATGCATCGTTGATATCAAGGATCAGGCGCGAGACATCATTGTGCCAGTCCAGCCTTGCCACCTTTCCGGCCGGCAGCCGCGGATGGCCGGGGCTTGCGGCCCGGTGTGCGCCCGTGCCCGTCAGGTCGAAGGCTTCGTCCAGTTCGGGCTGCAGGATTCTGCCGGGGCTGACGATCCCGCTCAGGCCCGCTGCGAGGCTTTCGCGGGCCTCCGGCTCGCCATGGACAAGAAACAGGTCATGGGTCAGCGGCAGCCGCGCCTTGATCCAGTCCACCAGTTCCGTGCGGTCTGCGTGCCCGGAGTAGAGGTCGAGCGACCGGATGCGGGCATGTACACTGAATTCCTCGCCCTGGATGCGAACCACCTGTGCCCCGCTCTGGAGAATGCGCCCCAGCGTGCCTTCCGCCTGATAGCCGGTAAACAGGACTGTTGCGGTGCTTCGCCAGAGCCAGTTCTTCAGCCGGTGGCGGATGCGCCCGGCCTCGCACATGCCGGAGGCGGCGATGATGATGTGAAAGCCCCGGACACCATCCAGCGCCATGCTTTCTTCGCGGGTTTCCGTGAAATGCAGGTTGGCGGCCCTCAGGCCGCGCATCAGGTCCGCTCCCTCTTCGAGCTCCCGGTGATGATTGGCAAATATCCGTGTTGCCTTGCTTGCAAGAGGGCTGTCCACAAAGACCGGAATGTCCGGAAGCTCGCCTTCGGCGATCAGCCGCCCGATGTCGCTGATGAGTTCCTGCGTGCGCTCCACGGCGAAGGAGGGGATCAGCAGTACCCCATCCGGATGCATTGCGGCACGCACCTCGTCCCGCAGCAGGAGGCGCCGGGACGCAGGTGTGGCTTCGGGCCGGTCTTCATCGCCATAGGTGGATTCGCAGATCAGGTAATCCACGCCAGCTGGTCCCTCCGGGTCGGCATGCATCAGCTTGCAATCCGGCCCGATATCGCCCGAGATCAGAATTTTCAGCGGCGGACTGCCATTGTCCCCGCCGATTTCGACCTCCACCGATGCCGAGCCGAGAAGATGCCCCGCATTCCATAGTCTCGCACGCAGGCCGGAGATGACCGGGAACCATTCGTTCAATCGATGCGGCTGAAACAGGCGGAGGCATGCCTCGGCATCACTGTTGTCGTAAATCGGCTTGATCCGGCCCCGGTTCCGGCGTGCGGCCCTGCGATTGAACTGCTCGACCTCCATCTCCTGGATATGCGCACTGTCAGGCAGCATGACACCGGCGAGGCCGATCGTTGCAGGTGTTGCGTGGATGGAACCGGTGAAGCCATGGCGCACCAGTTTCGGCAGCAGGCCCGAATGGTCGATATGGGCATGGCTGAGGATCACGGCTGCAATGCGGTCCGGAGCGAAGGGGAAGGGGCGGTAGTTGAGCTCCTTTTCCGTTTTCGATCCCTGAAACATGCCACAGTCGATCAGGATCTGGCCGTGGTCCGTTTCAAGCCGGAAGCACGATCCGGTGACACTCCCGGCGGCACCGTGGAAGGTCAGGCGGGGAGGGTTCATCGGACGTTCCTTTCCTGCTCCTGCGGGCACTGTCACATCTGCAAGACATACCGGCCCGGTGCCGGGTCAAGCGGTGGCAGGCCATGTGCCGGTGCGCCGGTGGCAGGCGCCTGCCGTGAACCGCTGCTCTTTTCCCGCAGCCAGTCCTTCCATGCCGGCCACCATGAGCCATCCTCAGGGGAGGCATCGGCGATCCAGTCGTCAGGCCCGGTGTAAAGGCCCCCGGCCGGGCGGTGGGTCAGGCGGTAGTGGCTGCGGCGGTCACTGGGCTCGTTGACAATGCCGCTGTTGTGGCCGCCGCTGGCCAGTACGAAGACCAGGTCGCAATCGGTGAACAGCTTCGTCTTGTAAACGGACTTCCAGGGGGCGATGTGGTCGGTCTCTGTCGCGACGGCAAACATCGGGGTGGAAATGTCCTTCAGGGCGATCACCCGGCCCTCGACAGCAAAGCGCCCGGCCGTCAGCCGGTTCTCCAGAAACAGGCCACGCAGATACTGCCCGTGCATTTTCGCAGGCATCCTTGTCGTGTCGGCCACCCAGACGCCCATGTCGGTGGGCAGTTCCTCCTGACCCAGGAAGTAGCGCCGCACGGCTCTCGACCAGATCAGGTCCTCGGAGCGGATGGTGGAAAAGGTCCGGGCCATCTGCGGCCGGTCGAGATAGCCCTGATCCCACATCATGTCCTCAAGGAAAGCCACCTGACTTTCATCCGCGAAAAGCAGCAGCTCGCCTGCCTCGGCGAAGTCGACCTGTGCGGCCATCAGTGTGATGCTTGCCAGCCGGTCATCGCCATTGCGGGCCATCGTTGCTGCGGCGATGGCCAGCATCGTTCCGCCCAGGCAGTAGCCGGCTGCATGGATCCTGCTGCCGGGCACGATCCGGCCCACGGCATCCAGCGCCGCCATGACACCCGCCGTCCGGTAATCCTCAAGCGAAAGACCGGCCTGTTCTGCGGTCGGGTTGCACCACGAGATGATGAAGACGGTAAAGCCCTGCCGGACAAGATAGTTTACCATCGAATTGTGGGGCGACAGATCGAGGATGTAATATTTCATGATCCAGGCCGGCACGATCAGGATAGGCTCGGCCATTGTTTCTGCCGTCTGCGCGTCATACTGGATCAGTTCGAACAGATCATTGCGGAACACCACCTTGCCCGGGGTGCAGGCCAGATCCTCTCCGATCCGGAAACCTTCCGGCGCTGGATCATGTGTTTGTGTCAGGGTCTTCACCATGTCCCGCAAGAAATGCCCGGCGCCATCGGTCAGGTTGCGTCCTCCGCTGGCCAGAAAGGCCTCGATGATCTCCGGGTTCAGGGCCGGAAAATTCGACGGGGACATTGTGTCCAGTATCTGACGCGCCATGAACCGGGTGCGGTCGGCATTTTCGGGCCGGAGGCCGCGCAGATGATCCGTCGCGTGGTCCCACCAGTCCTGAATGGCAAGGAAACCCTGCTGCCAGAGAAGGAACGGCGGAGCCTGCCATCCGGGATGCCTGAAGCGGTGATCGTAAGGTTTCGGCACAAAGGGGTGCGGGCTGCCAAGACCCGCCTTGGATGCAAGGGTCATGAGCTTCATGGCGTTCTGCATGGCACGTTCGGCCAGTTCCAGCTGCCGGCCCGGCGACTCGCTCATGTGAAACGCCCAGTCGGTGCTGGCCTCGATGAAGGCATGCAGTGAAACGCCTGCGCTCAACCGGGCAAGTGCGGCCCGCACCCCCCGGTCCAGGTTCTGATGCGGGTGCTCTGGCGTCCCGGCGCCATGCCGCAGGGCAGGGGCAGCGGCACGGGCAACGGCAGGGGCAGCAACATGGGCTGCCGGGGCAGGGTATGGCGGCATCGGTGCCAGGGATGCCGGTGGTGTTGGTACAGGCCTATCGGTCATCAGGAAGCCATCCACGGGGACAATGAGCAATCCGCCCTCCCGCTCTGCAGTGACGTTCAGGTTTCGCTTCTGCGCGGGACGATCCGGCTCTGGTTCGAACAAGATAGCCCATGTTGTCTGACCGGACGTTGATCCAGAGCAAAGGAGAGGCTGTCACCTGATTTGCGCAGGCTCCTGAAATCGGGATTTGTGAGGGACGGTCGCGGCGGTGAGGCTCCGTAAGCCTGTCTGCAGTCTCACTGAAAGCTCGCCTGAAAGGCGGTTGCGGTCAGAGAGACATGGGCCTCAAGGGGCGGATGGAGTTCAAAGGCTTTCGGCTCGCGTGAGAAATTCCAAAGCCGCATCAGGCACCACTCGTCCCGCCGCTCATTGGCAACGTCCAGTTCGTTGCGGGAGATGTGGAAGGGCGTGCGCTCCCAGCCGTTGGTGGTCTTCACCTCGATCAGCCGCAGGCGGCCATCCGGCTGGAAACTGCCGATATCATAGCCTGCGCCGTCGCCATCCTCCTGAGAGGTCCAGCGTACTTTCCGTGCCAGATCGTTACGCCCGGCGGCGCGCAGCGTGAAGCGTTCGTAGTCCAGAACGAATTCTTCCCCTGCCTTGCCGAGTGCCCGGTTCCGCTCGTCCCGTCCGGCCACGTCAAACTTGCGGGCGATGCGCAGCATCTGTTCCAGTTCCTGCGGGGGCGGCTGATTGCTCCGGGTCGGGGCGGGGCCGATCCAGAGCGCGGAGGGCTCATGCAGGCCGCTGGTTGCAACTGAACCGTCTTGCCTGCGCTCTGTCCAGTGTGGATTTCTGGCAAGCCACTCGGCCACAGCGTCTTCAAGCGAGGCCTGAAAGTTGAACGCCGGTTTGTAGCCTGAGATCCAGGTTTCTCCGAATCCCTTCAGGACGGCGCTGATGTTTTGATGCTTGAATTCGACTGAGCCTTCGGTGCGTCCGTTCAAAAACGGCAGCAGCCCACGCCGGTGTTCAGCCTTGCTGTAGGGGCGCCCGGCACAATCGTCGGCCAGCATCGCGAAATAGTCCGCGACGATCAGCCTGTTCTCGTCATCTGTCCAGTTTGCGCCAGCCATGATGCCAGGCTACAGAACCAAAAGGCCATTGTCATCAGAAGGATGAGTTCAAGATCTCATGTCTGTGTTTAGATCTAACAGATGGATATGATCGATTCTGAAAGAGGGGCATGGCAGCCCAAACGGTACAACTGACCGGTTATTTCCGCGCATCGAATTCCAGGCGGGCGGCCTCGATCTCTGCCCGGTGCTCCAAAGCCCACGAGGCCAGGTGGGAAAACCGCATGAACAGGCTTTGTCCCAACGGGCGTAGCCGGTAGTCCACGCGCGGCGGCGCAGTCGGCGTGACGATCCGTTCGACCAGCCCGTTCCGCTCCAGCTTGCGCAGGGTCTGGGTCATCACCTTCTGCGACACATCTGGAATGTCGCGGCGCAATTCCGAAAAACGCCGCGACGACTGATGCAGGGCCGCCATCACGAGGATCGACCATTTGTCGCTGATCCCGTCCAGCACATGGCGCACGGGGCAGGTCTCGGGATCAAGCGAGATTCCGGGTGTCCCGGACAGGTCTTTCAAAATCACGGCGGCCTCACAAGTTTATGATGGGTTGCCCGATGGTTACCAAAAAGTGCCTCCTTTCGAAACCGTAAAACTCTGATTAGGTGTTTGGTATCGAAAGGAAACCTGATTGGCGATGAGACTTTGCTCCTGCGCCCAGCAACCTCTCGAACCGATCCCTCTCGTCAAACCCGAAATCGATAGGAATTTCTCATGTCAATTCTCAGGATCACTGCCTTGACAGTTGCGTTGACCCTTTCGCCTTTCGCCGCCCCGGCCATGGCGCAAGAGTCCAACAAGGACTTCGTCGTGAAGGCGGTCACGGAACTGTTTTCAAACAAGGATCTGACGGCGATCGACCGCTACTGGGCCGAAAGCTACATGCAGCGCAACCCTGGTTTGGCCTCGACCAGCGCCGTTCTGAAGGAAGCGTTGAAGGATATGCCCGCCAGCATGACCTATGAGATCGGCATGGTGATTGCCGAAGGCGACTTGGTGGCCATTCATGGCCGTTACACCGGCTGGGGGCCGAAGCCGCTGATCGTGGTCGACATCTATCGCGTGGAGAATGGCAAGATTGCCGAACACTGGGATGTTGGCCAGGAAGAAGTGCTGGAGACCGCCTCCGGTCTGCCCATGTTCGAACCGGCGCAATAATCCCGGGGGCAAGTGGCAGACAGCCTTCTGTCACACCTCCATGGCCCGCAATCTGAACCGCTTCGGCAAGCCGGGTGATGCGATGCGGATCGCAGGCCTGATCATGAACGCTGCCGCGCCAGCCTCTCAAGATCAGACCGTGTTGAGCCATCCGGGAAAGCTCCCGCCGTTGGACATGAAAATGCAGACCCGACCGTGAGCTTCAGAAGCCGGCATAGGCCATTCGCTGCTGAGTGGAGAAACCGGGCCTCGGCGAACAGTAAGATTGGATTGCAAAATAGGGGGAGTGGCGGAGAGGATGGGATTCGAACCCACGAGACGCTTTTGACGCCTACTCCCTTAGCAGGGGAGCGCCTTCGACCACTCGGCCA
Source organism: Pannonibacter sp. Q-1 (assembly GCF_054073275.1). Taxonomy (NCBI): domain Bacteria; kingdom Pseudomonadati; phylum Pseudomonadota; class Alphaproteobacteria; order Hyphomicrobiales; family Stappiaceae; genus Pannonibacter; species Pannonibacter sp. Q-1. Next base: position 341,055 of record NZ_JBSXNB010000004.1, on the reverse strand, counting down.
CCTCTCCGGTGGAGACCCTGATAAAGGATCTTGCGCTGAATGCAAGTGATTTGCGCAAGGGGCTGTGGATTCTGGAAGGCGGTTCAGCGGGTTGGGGAAAACTCGTGTCTTGCGGGGGCAAGAGCGGCGGAAAAGGGCGGGCTGACGCGGAACTGGCGGTCAGCCCGTCACCTTGAACCTGAGTGATCATGCTTTGCCGGTGCGCCGGTCGCTTTGGCCGGAGGGTGCTGTCCGGTGCGCTGTGTCACTGCAGGCGCAGCCATTCGCGGGCGAGGCGCTGGGCCGTGGCGATGTCTGCGGCCGTCATTTCGCCGGAGATTTCCTTGCGGTAGCGGGCAGCTTCCGTGTTGCCTTTCATGGCGGCGAGATTGAACCACTTGTGGGCGCTGACGAGATCAGCGGTGCCGGTGCGGCCGGCGGCGCAATCAAGGCCCATCTGGAAGAGGATGCTGGCCGGGGTGCAGGCGGCGGTGCCGCCCATGATGGCCATGTCGGCCTGATGCATTTCAAAACGTGCCATTTGCGGTCCCTGTCTTCAAGCCCCGTCTTGCGGAGGTCCTGCCCTTGCAGTGTTTTGTCGTCGTTCCTGTTGATGACTTCGGCCCGGCGCTCTTTGAGGCTTCTGTGTGCCTTGGTCTGGAAGCGGCTCCGTCTTTGCGGAGATTGCCTGCGTCCTTGAGGGAAATACTGCCCGGGCGGGCTGAAAGGGCCGTTAAAACTTTAACTTAATGCAATTCAAACAAGACTCTAACCAGATGTAAAATTTACATCCGCTTAAGCAGGAATCGGCTGAAAGCAGTTTGGAATCAGCTTCCATTGCTTGCACTTCTCCGAACCGTGGTGACGCTTTATTCACCACGGTGGAAGAAGGCAGCGGGGAAAGACATGAAAAGACTGGAAAACGCTTGGGGCAGATATGCGGCCGGACGGTATCCGCTCAGCCGCGCGTGACCTCGAAAGGCGTGTCGAGCCAGTGCTCCTCCAGATTGGCGCTGCTGCCGATGCGGTCGATGACGGCAAAGAGGCCCGGGGCCTCCAGCGGTGTCAGCACCCCGTGCCATGTGCCGCGCAAAAGGTTGATGGCCTGACCGGGCCGGGTGAGGAAGGCACGGGGCGTACCGGGGCGGCCATTCTCGTCCTCTGCGGTGATGACGAGGAAGGACGTGAGGCTCATCGGCACAAAGGCCTGGCTGCCGTCCGGATGGCGCTCCAGCATCTCCAGCCGGTAGGGCAGGGTGCGCGGCTCGGCCTTGAAGAGGGAAAGTCCCGCCCGCCCGTCCGGTCCGAAATCTAGCCGCGCCCGGTCGTGAAAGCGGCCGCACAGGCCCTGATTGATCAGCCGGTCCGGCGCGCCCTCTGCCTCCAGCACATCGCCGAAGGGGCGGAAGGATTCTGCCGTCAGCGGCTCGGTGACGATCCGGGGCAGGGTGGCCCCGGATGCCGTTTCCATGGCCCGTGTCATCGGCCAAGCACTCCGGAGAGCTTGGCGTGGCGGTTCACGTCCTTGTAGAGCAGATAGCGGAAGCGGCCGGGTCCGCCCGCATAGCAGGCCTGCGGGCAGAAGGCGCGCAGCCACATGAAGTCGCCCGCTTCCACCTCCACCCAGTCCTGATTGAGCTTGTAGACGGCCTTGCCCTCCAGCACGTAGAGCCCGTGTTCCATGACATGGGTCTCTTCAAAGGGGATCAGCCCGCCCGGCTGGAAGGTGACCACATTGACATGCATGTCGTGGGAAAGGTCTGACGGATCGACAAAGCGGGTGGTCGCCCAGGCGCCATTGGTGCCGGGCATGGCGACGGGCTCGATCAGCTTTTCATTGGTGACGAAAGCCCTGGGCCGGGCAATGCCGGGGGCATCCTCATAGGCCTTGCGCACCCAGTGGAAATGGGCCGCCGTGCTGCCGGGGTTGGTCAGTGTCCAGCCGCTTTCCGGTGGCAGATAGGCAAAGCCGCCCGGCTCCATGATGTGGGTGGTGCCATCGACGGTGAGGCTGAGCGTGCCTTCGGTGACGAACAGCACGCCTTGCGCCTGCGCGTCCGGCTCCGGCGCGGAAGAGCCGCCGGTGGGCTGCAGTTCCATCACATACTGGCTGAAGGTTTCGGAAAAGCCGCTCATCGGCCGGGCAATGATCCAGCAGCGCAAGCCCGTCCAGCCGGGCAGATAGGACGTGACGATGTCGGAAAATACGCCTTTGGGAATGACGGCATAGGCAGGCGTGAAAAGGGCGCGGCCCGTGTGAAGGGTCGTCTGGGACGGAAGACCGCCCTGGGGCACATGATAACCGGACATGATGTCTCTCGAAGGTGAAGCACTGTTCTTTACGGGTTACCGGTGGGGCGCAAAACCCTCTCCCCCCTTGAGGGGGAGATGCCCCCGGCAGGCGGCAGAGGGGGGGTATGCGGCCTGTCCGGCCATAAGAGAGGTGGCTCTGCTCCGAAGCGCTGCCACCCCCTCTGTCTGCTAGCGCAGACATCTCCCCCTCAAGGGGGGAGAGGGACGCTGCGGCAATACTCGGGGTTCTTCATTCGATCCTGTGTGAGCATGCGATTGTCCAGTCCGTTTGAAAACTCTGTGTGAAGACAGGCGGGCCCCTGGCGGGCCTTTCGCGCCACCTTAGACCGGAAAGCTGAAGGCTGGCGAGCCCCCGGCGCCTCATTCAAAGGCTGGTTCAGCGCAAAAAGGCGGCAGGCTGCCCAGCGGAAGGACGGGCTGGAGCGGCCTATGCGGCGGGTCTGTCTGCGGCACGTTGACCAGTCATTTGCACTCCATGGATTTTTTTGGCCCGATCGGGTGATGGCGGTGGCAATCGGCACCGCGATTTGCCATCTTTCCGGCACGAGGCGGCGGCAGATTGCGCAGGCGGGGAAAACGGCCCGCAGCGAGGCCCGCAATGGGCGGCCGGGACGCCGGAGCAGGAAGAGATCGGACCCGATTCCGTCATGGATCATTCAGTGAAGGAAAACGTGCCAGTCACACAGGATGTGACTGTCCGTGTGCGCCGCCCGTTGATTACAGACATGGCCGCCGCACGGTGGCTGCTGCTGTTCGTGCTCGGGGCCTCCATCTGGTTCTTCCACGGCTTCATCGTGCCGGTGCTGGCGGCGACCGTGATTGCCTTTGCCAGCTGGCCGCTGCTGCGGCTGATCGAGCGGCGCCTGGCCTGCGGGCGCATACTGGCCGCCAGCCTGATGGTGCTGATGATCATCGGCTTCATCGTCGCGCCGGTCACCTATGCCATGGTCTATGCGGTGGGCGAATCCCAGTCCTGGATCAGCTGGGCCATCGCGGTGAACCAGCAGGGGGAGGCGGTGCCGGGCTGGATTGCCAACCTGCCGCAGGTGGGGCCCTGGCTCACCATCCAGTGGGACAAGTATATCGGTCATCCGGGCGCCATCGGTGAACTCATCCAGCTCGTCAGCGGCGCCAATATCGGCACCATCTACCGGGGCATTCTGACTGCCGGCACCATGGCGTTTCATCTGGCGCTGACGCTGGTTTTCATGCTGATCGCCCTCTTCATTCTCTACCGGGACGGGGAGAAGATCGCCGCGCAGATCGACCGGGTGGGCCAGCGCATCCTGCCGGAGCGCTGGGACCGGCTGTCCCGCGTTGTGCCCGCCACCATCAGTTCCACCGTCACCGGCATGACGCTGATCGCCATCGGCGAGGGCATCGTTCTCGGCATTGCCTATGCCATCGCCGGGGTGCCGTCACCGGTGACGCTTGGCGTCATCACCGGCTTCATGGCGCTTATTCCCGGCGGCGCGCCTTTGGCCTTCTCACTGGTCTCCGTCTATCTGGTGGCCAGCGGATCCACGGTTGCCGGCGTTGCCCTGTTCATCTGGGGCACGACGGAGCTTTTCATCGTCGACAAGACCATCCGCCCGCTGCTCGTCGGCGGTCCGGTGAAACTGCCCTTCCTGCCCACCTTCTTCGGCCTCATCGGCGGGGTGAAGACCATGGGCATCGTCGGCCTTTTCGTCGGCCCGGTGCTCATGGCCCTGCTGGTCGCCATGTGGCGCGAATGGCAGCGGGAGATTGATGTATCGTCGCGGGTGAGGTGAGAGGGGCGGAGGTTGATGTCTTGCTGTCTTTCGGCGGAGCGCATCAGCCTCCTTTAGCTGGGCGTGGTACCGGAGCGAACTGGTGACCAACCGGTAACCTCACTCTCGTCATCCCGGCCAAGCGCAGCGCGAGCCGGGACCGGTGAGCCGGGTTGGGTGTTGGTTTAATGAATTCCAACTTATAGACTGTGACTCACCGGTACCGGATCTCCGCTTCGCTTCGTCCGGTATGACGATGGAAGGGGGATCAGGCAGTTGATCTCCCGGTCAGCCTGCCTCGTCAGGAACTGCAGTTTCCTTATACCAAGGCTTTCGATGCTGACGCATCATGCCTCGACATTGCTCGTGCGCCGCGCGGACTTGACCAGCTCCCGCAGTCAGGCTCATCGGGAGTTGGTGTTACTGCGGCCTTTTGATCTTTTCTGAAGCTTCCAGCACCAGCGGGCGCAGGCCTTCGCCGCCGGTGTCGATGATTTCGAAGAACTGGCGGCGCATGCGCGGTTCCCAGAAGTCATTGATATGCGACGCAACGCCCTCGACGCCTTCGGCGTGGGGCTTGGTTTCCATGAATTTGGCGATCTGGTTGGCCATGTAGACGAGCTTGTCAGGCGACATGGGCGTCCTCTTGCAGCTTGATCCGGTCGGGATGGGTGAAAATCTCGAAACTGTCCGCCCGCACCAGCCCCACCAGCGTGATGCCGCAGCCTTCCGCGAGGTCCACGGCGGCCAGCGTCGGGGCGGAGACGGCGATGAGCACGGGCGCGCCGAAGCTCGCGCATTTCTGCACCATGTCGATGGAAATGCGCGAGGTGATGATGAAGGCTCCGGCGCGGCTCTGGCCGGGGTCCTGCCGCAGCAGCGCGCCGGTCAGCTTGTCGAGGGCATTGTGGCGGCCAACGTCCTCACGCGCAGCGATGATCTGTCCACCCTGCCAGAAGGCGGCCGCGTGGACGGCGCGGGTCTCGTCCTGCAGCGGCTGATGGGCGGTGAGGCCGGCGGCGGCGGCAAGCACCTCCGCTTCGCTCATGGCAAAGCCGGTGTCTGGCACCGGGGGCAGGGGGCGGCGGGCGGCCTTCAGGCTGTCGAGCCCGCAGAGCCCGCAACCCACCGGCCCGGTGACCGTGCGCCGCCGGTCATTGTGGCGGGTGCCTGCGCTTTCGCTCAGCCAGATGCGCAGGTCGATGCCGTCTTCCGTTTCCGCAATCTCAAGCTCGCGGATTTCGTCCGGTTCCGCGATGCCTTCATTCAGCGAAAAGCCGTAGGCGAAGTCTTCCAGATCCGCCGGGGTTGCCATCATCACGGCATGGGTGGAGCCATTGTAGGACAGGGCCACCGGCACTTCCGCCGGCAGCCTGCGCTCCCCCTGGCCGCTGCGGCCGCGCGAAATGCGCAGCCGCGGGATGCTGGCACTGGTCCTGCTCATTCGGCCGCCGGAAGAATGCGGCGGGACTGGGCAGCCTGCGCGGCATAGTCCTCCTGCCAGGTGGAGGGGCCGTTGGACGGGCTGATCTGCACCGCCGTCACCTTGTACTCGGGGCAGTTTGTCGCCCAGTCCGAGAAGTCGGTGGTGATGACGTTGGCCTGCGTGTCCGGATGGTGGAACGTGGTGTAGACCACACCCGGCGACACCCGGTCCGTCACCTTGGCGCGCAGGGTCGTCTCGCCCGAGCGGCTGGCAAGGCGCACCCAGTCGCCATCCTTGAGGCCCCGGTTTTCCGCATCATGCGGGTGGATCTCCAGGAGATCCTCCGCATGCCAGACCGTGTTGGCGGTGCGGCGGGTCTGGGCACCCACGTTATACTGGCTGAGAATGCGGCCCGTGGTCAGCAGCAGCGGGAAGCGCGGACCGGTGCGCTCGTCCGTTGCCACATATTCGGTGCGGATGAACTTGCCCTTGCCGCGCACGAAGCCGTCGATATGCATCAAGGGCGTGCCTTCCGGGGCCTTCTCGTTGCAGGGCCACTGCACCGAGCCAAGTTCCTCCAGCTTCTCGTAGGTGACGCCTGCGAAGGACGGCGTCGTCAGCGAGATTTCCGCCATGATCTGCGAGGGGTGGGTGTAGGTCCAGTTGGCGCCCATGGCATTGGCCAGCATCTGGGTGATCTCCCAGTCGGCGTAGCCGTTCTTCGGGGCCATCACCTTGCGCACGCGGTTGATGCGGCGCTCGGCATTGGTGAAGGTGCCGTCCTTTTCCAGGAAGGTCGAGCCGGGCAGGAACACGTGGGCGTAATTGGCCGTTTCGTTGAGGAACAGGTCATGCACGATGACGCAGTCCATGGCGGCAAGGCCGGCGGCCACGTGTTTGGTGTCTGGATCGGACTGGAGAATGTCCTCGCCCTGGCAGTAGAGGCCCTTGAAGGTGCCGTCGACGGCGGCATCCAGCATGTTGGGAATGCGCAGGCCCGGTTCCTTGTCCAGCTCCACGCCCCACAGGCTTTCGAAGATTTCGCGCACATGGTCGTTCTTCACATGGCGGTAGCCGGGCAGCTCATGCGGGAAGGAGCCCATGTCGCAGGAGCCCTGCACATTGTTCTGCCCGCGCAGCGGGTTCACGCCCACGCCTTTGCGGCCGATGTTGCCGGTCATCATCGCAAGGTTGGCGATGCCGATGACCGTGGTGGAGCCCTGCGAGTGTTCGGTGACGCCGAGGCCATAATAGATCGCCCCGTTGCCGCCGCGGGCATAAAGCCTTGCGGCAGCGCGCAGCTCTTCCGCCGGAACGCCGGTCAGGGCCGCTGTCGCCTCCGGGCTGTGGCGCGGATCGGAGATGAACTCGGCATAGTCCTGGAACTCGTCCCAGTCGCAGCGCTCGCGGATGAAGGCCTCGTCGAACAGGCCTTCGGTGACGATGGTGTGGGCGATGGCCGAAACCACGGCCACATTGGTGCCGGGCTTCAGCTGCAGGTGATGCGCGGCCTTGATATGCGGCGACTTCACCAGATCGATGCGGCGCGGATCGATGACGATCAGCTTTGCCCCTTTGCGCAGGCGCTTCTTCAGGCGGCTGGCGAAGACCGGGTGTCCATCCGTCGGGTTGGCTCCCATGACGATGACCACATCCGTGTCCTCGACGCTGTCGAAGTCCTGCGTGCCGGCCGAGGTTCCGAACGTCTGGCCGAGGCCATAGCCGGTCGGCGAATGGCAGACGCGGGCGCAGGTGTCCGTGTTGTTGTTGAGGAACACCGCGCGCGTCAGCTTCTGCACCAGATAGGTTTCCTCATTGGTGCAGCGGGAGGAGGTGATGACGCCGACCGACTGGCGGCCATGCTTGGCCTGGATCGCCTTCATGCGGGTGGCGGCAAAGTTCAGCGCCTCGTCCCAGGAGACTTCGCGCCAGGGATCGGTGATTGCCTCGCGGATCATCGGCTTCAGGATGCGGTCCTGATGCTGGGCATAGCCCCAGGCGAAGCGGCCCTTGACGCAGCTGTGGCCCCGGTTGGCCTTGCCGTCCTTGTAGGGCACCATGCGCACCAGCTCGTCGCCGCGCATTTCCGCCTTGAAGGAGCAGCCGACGCCGCAATAGGCGCAGGTGGTGACCACGGCCCGCTCGGGCGTGCCGATCTCGATCACGCTCTTTTCCTGCAGCGTCGCCGTCGGGCAGGCCTGCACGCAGGCACCGCAGGAGACGCAGTCGGAAGAGAGGAACGTGTCGCTCATCATGCCGGCCGAGACGCGGCTGTCAAAGCCACGGCCCTCGATGGTCAGCGCGAAAGTGCCCTGAACTTCCTCGCAGGCCCGCACGCAGCGGGAGCAGACGATGCATTTGGACGGATCATAGGTGAAATAGGGGTTGCTCTCGTCCTTGGCCAGCCACTGCGGATTGACATCGCCCCCGGCATTGCGGGCGCGGAAATGGGTGTCTACGGCCTCATAGCGCACATCGCGCAGGCCCACGGCACCGGCCATGTCCTGCAGCTCGCAGTCGCCATTGGCAGCGCAGGTCAGGCAGTCGAGCGGGTGGTCGGAGATGTAAAGCTCCATCACCCCCTTGCGCAGGTCCTTGAGCTTGCCGGTCTGTGTGTGGACCACCATGCCCGGCGCCACCGGCGTGGTGCAGGAGGCCGGCGTTCCGGCGCGGCCCTCGATCTCGACAAGGCAGAGGCGGCAGGAGCCAAAGGCATCCAGCATGTCGGTGGCGCAGAGCTTGGGCACGGAAATGCCCGCTTCGGATGCGGCGCGCATGACGGAGGTGCCTTCCGGCACGCTGACCTCGAAGCCATCGACGGTCAGGGTGATCATCTTTTCGGACCGGGCGGCGGGGGTGCCGAAGTCGATTTCCTTGATCTGAAACATTGTCGTTTCTCCACCACTTACGGACGTATCATTTTCAGTGATTGAATGTCGCAGCCGTGTGCCGCGCCTTTCACCTGATTTGATCTCCGGGGGACAGGGGCGTTTCTTTCGTCTGGTGCGATGCCAGCAAGCCATTGATCTCGAGGCCAAGAGCTTCATGTTGGCTCAAAATGATCAATCGTTTGGTGGTGTCTTGATAGGACCAGATGATTGGTGTGATCTCATCCAGGGCTACATCAGAAACCGTCGGGAAAAAGACCTCACCACTGTCAACGATGAGATCATCCAGCATGTCTTCTAGGGCCCTTGCATTTTGTCCAATCGAAGACGACAGCACACAGTTCCTGAGCGCTGCGTTGATGTCTTGCTTTTCCAGACTCTGAAGAATTTCTTCAGATCCTGGACCAGTCACCAATTGGTACAGGCCAGCCTGAGCCATCTTCACAAAGGAAGATGCGGAATCTGCGACAGCTATCTCAAAGGAGGGGTGGCTCATTCCGCGGCCTCCTTCATCCTGTCAAAATCTGCGGGGAAATGGGTCAGGGCGCTCATGACGGGGTAGGGCGTGAAGCCGCCCAGGGCGCAGAGCGATCCGGCCTTCATGGTGCTGCACAGGCTTTCGAGCAGCGGAATGGCGGCGGCATCGCCCCGGGCGATCCGGTCCACCGTCTCCACGCCGCGCACCGCGCCGATGCGGCAGGGGGTGCATTTGCCGCAGGATTCGATGGCGCAGAATTCCATGGCAAAGCGCGCCTGCGCCAGCATGTCCACCGTGTCATCGAAGACGACGATGCCCGCATGGCCGATGAGCCCGCCGGCAGCGGCAAAGGCCTCGTAGTCGAAGATGGTGTCGAAGAGATCCTGCGGGAAATAGGCGCCAAGCGGGCCGCCCACCTGCACCGCCTTCACCGGGCGGCCGGAGATCGTGCCGCCGCCGATGTCATTCACCAGCTCGCCCAGCGTCAGGCCGAAGGCGGTCTCGTAAAGGCCGCCATGCTTCAGGTTGCCGGCGAGCTGGATCGGGATGGTGCCATGGGAGCGGCCGACGCCGAAGTCGCGGTAGAACTGGGCGCCGCGGTCCATGATGACCGGGATGGAGGCGAGCGACATGACGTTGTTGACGACCGTCGGCTTGCCGAACAACCCTTCCAGCGCAGGCAGCGGCGGCTTGGCGCGGACGATGCCGCGCTTGCCTTCGAGGCTGTTGAGGAGCGAGGTTTCCTCGCCGCAGACATAGGCGCCCGCACCAACGCGCACTTCCATGTCGAAGGCATGCGGCGAGCCCAGCACAGATCCGCCGAGAATGCCCTCGCGCCGGGCAATTTCGATCGCCTCCTGCATCACCGCGATGGCATGCGGATATTCCGAGCGGGTGTAGATATAGCCCTTGGTGGCGCCCACGGCGATGGCAGCGATGGCCATGCCCTCGATCAGCACGAAGGGATCCCCCTCCATGATCATCCGGTCAGCGAACGTGCCGCTGTCGCCTTCGTCGGCGTTGCAGACGATGTATTTCTGGTCTGCCCTTGCGTCCGCAACGGTCTTCCACTTGATGCCGGTCGGAAAGCCTGCGCCGCCGCGTCCGCGCAGGCCGCTATCGGTGACCTGCTTCACGATATCGGCTGGCGACATGGCAACGGCCGCTTCAAGGCCCTTGAGGCCCTTGTAGTGGCGGTAGTCCTCCAGCGACAGCGGATCGGTGACGCCGCAGCGGGCGAAGGTGAGGCGTGTCTGGCCCTTGAGGAAGGGGATTTCCGAGGTGAGGCCATGGGCGAACCGGTGCGCGCCGCCGGTCAGGAACCCGGCATCGAACAGGGACGGCACATCCGAGGCCTTCACCGGACCATAGGCCACACGGCCCTTTTCTGTTCGCACCTCGACCAGCACTTCCAGCCACAGCATGCCGCGCGAGCCGTTGCGGATGATGGTCACATCGAGATTGCGGGCAGCGGCTTCCCGTTCAATGGCGGTGGCGACCTTGTCCGCGCCAACAGCCAGTGCTGCCGCATCGCGGGGGACGAAAACGGTCACGCTCATTTGCCGATCCCTCCCAGCATTTCGTCGATGCTTTCGTCATCGAGCCGGGCAAACAGCTCGCCGTCTAGCATGGCTGCCGGGCTCTGGGCGCAAAGGCCGAGGCAGTAGACCGGCTCCAGCGTCACATCGCCGTCCTTCGTGGTGCCGTGCCAGTCGATACCGAGCCTTTGTTTCAGCTTTTCGGCCAGCGCATCGGTGCCCATGGACTGGCAGGCTTCGGCCCGGCAGACCTTCAGCACGTGGCGGCCCGCAGGTTCCGGGCGGAAGTCGTGATAGAAGCTCATCACGCCGTGAACTTCCGCGCGCGACAGGTTGAGACCGTCTGCAATCACGGGCAGGGCGTCCTGCGGCACGTAGCCGAAGGCCTCCTGCACAGCATGGAGAATGGGTAAAAGCGGCCCTTCAAGAGCCGAATGGGCCGTCACGATCTCCTGCGTCAGGGAGCGAATCGTGGCGGCAGACAGATGTGCCGTCATGTGTTTTTCCTCTCAATTCCGCATGTTAGGCGGAATTTCTCCCACTTCAATTCCGGCTATTCGTCAGCTGATTGAAACCTTCTATCGTTGCGGCCTTCTCCCAGGGCCGCGTTGTACTTGCGGGCAAGATCGAGCAGAGCCGCCAGCATCGGCGTCAGCGGCTCGCGGTGCGCGATGACGAGACCCACATCCTGCCCCGGCATCGTGTCTTCCGGCAGGTCTCCCGTGATGGGCACGGCGGCAAGGTCCTTGCGGTCCAGAAAATGCACCGCCAGCTTTTCCGGCACCACGGAAACCCAGCGTCCGGTCATCACATGCGAGGCGAGCACGATAATGGAATTGGATTCCACCATCGGCATGGAGCTGATACCGGCCTCCTGCAGGTAACGGTCCACGATGCGCCGGTTCTGCATGTCGCCGGACAGAAGGCAGAGGGGCAGGGTGCCGACCTCCGCCCAGGTCAGCGAGCCCCGGCGCGCAACCTGCGAACTGGCGCGGCACAACAGCCGGTAAGTCTCCCGGTAGAGCGGCGTCACCGTCAGGCGGCGGGCGGGCGGCGGGTCGAGATAGGTGATGCCGGCATCCAGTTCCAGCCGCTCCAGCTGTTCGAGGATTTCGGCAGAGGTGCGCGACAGGATGGAGACGCGCACATTGGGATGGCGCTCGGTGAAGGGCACGGACAGGTCCGTCACCATCGGCAGGGCCGTGGGGATGACGCCGATGCGCAGATTGCCCGACAGGACCGATCGCGCCTGCCGCATGTCCGCCTTCAGCGCCCTGGCATCGGCGACGATGCGCAGCGCCCATTCCAGCGCCTTTTCGCCTTCCGGCGTCAGTCCCTGATACCGGGAACCACGATGGATAAGCTGAACGCCCAGCTGATCTTCCAGCTGCTTCATGGCAGATGAAAGGGTTGGCTGCGTCACGCCGATCACTTCGGCGGCGCGGCCAAAGTGCTGCTCGTTGGCAAGGGCGATGAACATTTCCAGCTTGTCGATCATGGGTCCGCTACCGGCAGGGTCACTGCAGTTCCATTTCCGGGAACCGGCCGGGCAGAGAACGCCCGGCCAGCCTGTTCTAGCAGGAAAAAGCCTCAACCGAAGAGGGCGGCGGTCTTTTCCAGCGTGATCCAGACACCCCAGAGGATCGGGATGATCATCACGGCCCAGGCGAGCGCCGCCTTGGCGTCCAGCCCGCCCTTGCCGATGCCGAAGGAGCCATGGGTAATGCTGGAATCCGCCGTGCGGGCCTTGGCCTGCAGGGCCGCAACTTCCGCCTCGGACATGTACCATTTCTTGTCCAGCGGCCGGACGAGCGCATTGGCAATGAGGCCGATGAGCAGCATGCCGCAGAGGATGTACATGGTGAAGTCATAGACCTGCGCGCGGGGGATGCCCGCGCTGATCTGCGCTTCACGGATGTAGTTCACCACCACGGGGCCGAGGATGCCGGCGGTTGCCCAGGCCGTCAGCAGGCGGCCATGGATCGCCCCGACGAACTGGGTGCCGAAGATGTCGGCGAGATAGGCCGGCACAGTGGCAAAGCCGCCGCCATACATGGACAGGATCACCGCGAAGATGGCGACGAACAGCAGCTGGTTGCCAAGCTGCGCCGCCGTCGGGGCCAGGGCATAGAGCACGATGCCGAGCAGGAAGAAGGTGTAATAGGTGTTCTTCCGCCCGATCCGGTCCGACAGGGAGGCCCAGAAGAAGCGGCCCGCGATGTTGAACAGGGACAGGAGCCCGGTGAAGCCTGCGGCAATCGCCGCGATGGCGGCCTTCTGTTCGCCCGACAGGTCGTTGAAGGTGAGTTCGGGCAGGCCGATCAGCTTGCCGGAGAAGATTTCCTGCAGCATGGGCGAGGCCATGCCGATCACGCCGATGCCGGCAGAGACGTTCATGCAGAGCACGATCCAGATCATCCAGAACTGCGGCGTCTTGTGCGCATTGTTCAGGTGCACATGGTGCTGGGTGATCATGGTGGTGGCCTTCGACTGCGGCGGAGTCCAGCCCTCCGGACGCCAGCCGGCCGGCGGCAGACGGTAGCCGAAGGCGCCGCCCAGCATGAAGACGAAGTAGATCGCCGCCATGACGAGGAAGGTCTCCCACACGCCGACGCTGGTGGGCGTTGCGAAGTAGCTCATCAGCCGGTCTGCCAGCGGTGCGCCGATCATGGCGCCGCCGCCAAAGCCCATGATGGCCATGCCGGTCGCCATGCCGCGCCGGTCCGGGAACCACTTGATGAGGGTGGAGACGGGCGAAATATAGCCAAGCCCAAGGCCGATGCCGCCGATGACGCCCGCGCCCAGCCACATCAGCCAGAGCTGATGGGTCATCACGCCCACCGCCGCCACGGCAATGCCGCCGCACCAGCAGAAGGTGGAGACGACGCCCGCCTTGCGCGGCCCGGCCTTTTCCAGCCAGCCGCCCCAGATGGCCGCCGAGCAGCCGAGGAAGACGAAGAAGAGGGTGTAGATCCAGCCCAGATCCGCCACGCGCCAGTCGCAGGAGGCGGTGAAGAGCGCGGTGACGAGGCTCATGCCCTCGCAGGTGACGGATTGCTGGATGCCGATGGCGCGCGACAGCGGCAGCCAGAACACGCTGAAGCCATAGGCCATGCCGATGCACAGATGGATGGCAAGGGCTGCTGGCGGCACGAGCCAGCGGTTGAAGCCGGGTTTTGCAATGATGCGTTCCCGGTCGAGCAGTCCTCCTTCGGAGTATCCGCCCTCGACGCCGGTGGTTGTGGTCATTCCTGTCTCCTCCCGAGAGCCCCTTGCACAGGGGGACCTTGGAGGGCGCCTTCGCATGGCGGACCGGCAGCTTTTGCAAGCCGTTTTCCGGACCCCAGCCCCGGTTCCTCCCCGAAGGCCGCCTCTCCCCGCAGAAGTACTTAGCCAGAAGCGTGCCAGTTGCCGGAGCCGGGAGGGAATTGAAGGGCAGGCGGGGCGTGCATCAGGCGCGGCTGCGCCGGCGGGACACAGGGAATTCCGGCTATCCATCTGAAAAAATATGACTAATTGGCATCGGGTGATGTTGGGGAGCTATTCGTCAGAATGTGCCGGTACGGGGGGCGCGCACCTTGCTCTCCAGCCCCTGCCGCAGCGTCTACCTCCAGCTTCCGCCCGTCATGCCGGACAACTTGGGAGGCCCAAGGACAGCTTGTCCGGACAGAGGGTCTTGGGGAGAGCTTACAAACCCCTTTTCGCTTTTTTGGGGCAGTGTTTACAACAGGCCGCCAGGCAGGCGCCAACTCCTCTCCCCCCTTGAGGGGGAGATGCCCCCGGCAGGGGGCAGAGGGGGGTAACGGACTGTCCGTTTGTGAGAGAAGTAGTGCTGTGCCGAAGCGCTGTTACCCCCCTCTGTCTGCTGGCGCTGACATCTCCCCCTCAAGGGGGGAGAGGGGCGCTGCGGCAAAAGGAGGGCGCATTCCTACCTTTACCTTCCCATCTTTCTCCCCTCACACCGCCTCCGGCAAGAAGATCGTGAACGTCGTTCCTTCACCGGGGGTGCTCTGGACGGTGATGCGGCCGTTCTGGCGTTCGACCAGTTTCTGGCAGATGGACAGGCCAAGGCCGGAGCCGGTGGCACTGGAGCCGGAACTGCTGCCGGGGGCAGTGCCGGGAGCGGGGCGGGTGGTGAAGAAGGGTTCGAAGATGCGGGCCTGCACTTCGGCGCTCATGCCGGTGCCTGTATCTGCCACCGTGAAGCGCACGCCGGAGTGGCCGGTTTCTTCCGCGTCCTCGCAGGCGAGCCGCAGACGTCCGCCATCTGGCATGGCGTGCACGGCATTGACGATGAGATTGATCAGCACCTGCTGAAGCTCGGTGCGGTTGATCAGCACCTGCCGGGTGGAGAAGGGCTCCAGCGTGACGCTGACATCTGCCTTTTTCAGAAGGTGCTGCACCAGCGGCAGGCAGCCTTCGAGGGCTTCGGCGGGGTCGGTGCGCTCGGTCCAGCCGGCGAATTCCTCCGGCCGTGCAAACTGCAGGAGGCGGGTGACGATGAGGTGGATGCGGTGGACCTGCTCGTCCAGCAGGCGGAACTCGGTGGCAGCTTCCACCGCCCGGTCACCCATCACCTGGCGCAGCACATCGAGATTGCCCTGGATGACGGCTACAGGATTGTTGATCTCATGGGCGACGCCTGCGGTGATCTCGCCGATGGCGGCGAGTTTTTCCGAAACGATGAGCTGGCGGGTGGCGGCTTCCAGCTGCAGGTTGGACTGTTCCAGCTCGCGGGTGCGCTCGGCGACGCGGGCGTTGAGCTGTTCGTTCCATTGGCGCAGGGCCGCGTCCCGCTCCTGCACGAGATCCAGCAGGTGGTCGAGCAGATGCGCCACGCGGGTGATCTCGTCCTGACCGGCCCCGCCGCCCTGCGGCTGGGGGGCGTGGGTGCGGGCGCCCATGTCGCCTGCCTCGACACGGGAAATGGTGCCGGCCATCTTCTCCAGCGGCCGAAAGATCGCCCGCGCCCAGCGCAGGAAGATGGGCACGGTGATGGTGCCGATGGCCAGAAGCGCAAGGACGACCAGCAGCACCGTCTGCTGACGGGCCTGCGTGAAGGGCGTCTCCAGAAAGCCGACATAGAGCATGCCGGCGCGCTGGCCCTCGCTGTCGAGGATCGGCTCATAGGCGGAGATGTACCAGTCGTTGACGACGAAGGCGCTGGCCCGCCAGGTGATGCCGTCATCCAGCACAGTCTTGCGCACGGCATCGGACACCCGCGTGCCCAGCGCGCGCTTGCCCTCGAACAGGCGCACATTGGTGCTGATGCGCACATCATCGAGAAACAGCGTCGCCGTGCCCTCGCTGCCCTCCGGCAGGCTGCCCTGCCGGTAGACGAGATCGTTGATCGTGTCGATGAAGACGAGGTTCTGGTTGAGGAGCAGGCCTCCGGTGAGCGCAGCCTTGCGGCCATCGGCAAGCGTGACCGGGGTGGCCGCCAGAATGACCATGCCCCGGTCTTCGGTCTTGCGCGGGCTGGGGGCGGCGTTGGCGGTGGGCACGATGTCGAGCCTGGCACGCGCCGCAAGCTCCGGCGACAGCCGTTCAAGATCAGGGCCGGAGAGGATGGTGATGCCGGTGCGGGCGGTGCCTTCCAGCGCGCTGGCGATGACCGGGGACGGTTGTTGCGGCAGCCGGAGTTCCGGGCTGCTGGCGGCAATCAGCGCGCCCGAGGCGTCGGTGAGATAGAGATAGTCGAGGCCGAGCGCGGTCTTTTCCTGCGCCAGCAGATCCGCCAGTGCAGGACCAGAGGCGGCGCTCTGGAAGCGGGCGGACTGGGCGATGGCGGTCAGCCGCTCGCCGTTGGTTTCCATCAGCCTTGCGAGATACTGCCGGGCGATGGTGAGGTCGGCGCTCACCTTGTTGATCAAGACTTCGCTGAACTTGGTGTTCCAGCGCAGCATGATGCCGCCGGCCACCAGCGGCACGATCACCAGCATGGGCAGAAGCGCAATCGCCAGCAGGCGGAAGCGGACGGAGCGGGACGGGCGGACGCGCTCCAGAGGCGCGGCTGGCTCAGACATTCCAGTCCCTGAGCCGCCGGTCGATGGTCTTGCGGGAAATGCCGAGAAGGCTTGCCGCCGCGTCCCGGTCGCCGCCGCAGCGCTCCAGCGTGCCCAGAATGTGGCTGCGCTCCATGTCCGCCAGCGTCAGTGTGCCATCGGCCTGCGGTGCCGCATTGGCTTGCCCGCCAGTAGCGGGCGTTGGCGCTGTGCGCAGGAAATCCGGCGGAAAGCGGCCAAGGATCAGGCTGCGCTCGATGAAATTGCGCAACTCGCGCACATTGCCCGGCCAGTCATAGGCGGCAATCGCCCGGCGCACCTCTTCGGTGAGCGGCAGCGGCGGGGTGCCAAGCTGCAGCGACAGCTTCTGCATGAACAAGTCCGCCAGATCGAGCGCATCGCGTCCGCGCTCCTTCAGCGGCGGCATATGCAGGCTGACGATGTTGATGCGGAAGAAGAGATCGGCCCGGAAGCGCCCTTCCGCCACCGCTTTCTCCAGATCCACATTGGTGGCAAAGACGAAACGCAGATCGACCGGCAGCTCGCGCTCGGCGCCGACGGGGCGCACCTTGCGGTCTTCCAGAACGCGCAGCAGCTTGCCCTGAGTCTGAAGGGGCAGGTCGCCGATCTCGTCCAGAAACAGCGTGCCGCCGCGGGCATGCAGGAACAGCCCCTCACGGCCATTCTGCGCGCCCGTGAAGGCGCCCTTCACATGGCCGAAAAGCTCGCTTTCCACCATGTCGGAGGGCATGGCCGCGCAGTTGACCGGCACGAAGGGTTTGGCCGCCCGGTCGGACAGCTCATGGATCATGCGCGCCGCCACTTCCTTGCCCGTGCCGGACTGGCCGGTCAGCAGCACGGAGGAGGGGAGCGGGGCAACGCGGGCGATGGTGGCGCAGATGTCCTCGATGGCGGGAGATTCGCCGATCAGCTTGTCGCGCAGGAGAATGAGGTCGGAGCTGGCCTTCAGCTCATGGCGCAGCACCGTGTTTTCCCGCTGCAGCTGCATCCGGTCGAGGCAGCGGGCCACCGCATTGAGGATCTGGTTGGAGCGGAAAGGCTTCAGCACGAAATCCGCCGCGCCCGCCTGCAGCGCCTGAATGGCCGTCTCGAGGTCGGCATAGGCGGTGATCAGGATGGCGGCGGGCAGAAAGCCGGTGTCGCGCTGCTCGGCCAGCCAGTCCACGCCGCGCTGGCCACCCATGATATTGTCGAGGATGACGATATCGAAATGCGCTGCATCCAGCAGGCCTGTGGCCTCTTCGACGCTGGCGGCCAGATCCAGATGGCGGCAGCGCGGGCGCAGGGTCCGGTCAAGGAAGTTGCGCATGCCCGGCTCGTCATCGATGACGAGGATCGAGGCTTCCCTCAGCGCCTGATCAAAGCCCGTCTTCGGCGCAGCGCTGGCCAGTGCCGTGCTGGTGTTCATTCTCCCCTCCCATGCTGCCTGCTTGCGGCGTCTTGTTCGCACCCCATGAAGCAGCAGTGTCCGACCCTCGCAAAACTGGCAGGGAAGGGCAAGGGCGGAGAGCCTTAATGCAGCCGGTCGAGCGGCAGGAACTCGACGCAGATCAGGATGAAGCCTGCGAGGAACACGGTTTCGGCCACCAGCAGTGCAATGGCGCGGCGGCCGACGCTCATGATGTTGGGCAGGGAGGTCTTGACGCCGACCGCGCCGATGGCCGCCAGCAGCGCCCAGCGGGAGGCCGCATTGGCGCCTTCTGCGACGAAGGCCGGGATTTCGATGAGGGAATTGAGGATGGCCAGCGCCAGAAAGCCGAGGACGAACAGCGGCACCAGCGGCGGGCGCTTGGCATCGGAGGGCACGGAGCGGCGGAAGGCGAGGGCGATCAGCAGCACCACGGGCGCCAGCATGGTGACGCGGATCAGCTTCACCAGCACGGCCATGTCACCCGCCGTGTCGGACACGGAGAAGCCCGCACCCACCACCTGCGCCACATCGTGGATCGTTGCGCCGAGGAAGACGCCGGTGACCGGATCGCTCATGCCGAGAGCCGCAGCCAGGATGGGGTAGCCGATCATGGCGAGTGTGGACAGCATGGTGACGCCGAAGACGGCGAACACCATGTCGCGCTCGGCGTCGCTGGCAGACTTGCGCGGCAGCACGGCGGCGATGGCCATGGCGGCGGACGCCCCGCAGATGGCGACGGCACCGCCCGTGAGCAGGCCGAAGCGGCTTGCCTGTCCGAAGAGGCGCGAGACGGTCATGCCGAAGCCGATGGTCAGGGCAACGGCTGCGGCCAGCACCAGCAGCATGGGCAGTCCGAGATCGGCAAACATGCCGAGGCTGATCCTGAGGCCGAGCAGCGTGATCCCGGCGCGCAGGAGGGTTTTCGCTGCAAATTCCAGCCCCGGCAGCATGCGCGGGTCATCGGAGAGGAAATGCAGCGCCAGGCCGATGAGGATCGCCAGCAGCATGGCCGGTGCGCCGTAATGCTCCGACAGGAAGGCGGAGGCGAGCGCGATCAGCACGGCGATGGAAAGGCCGGGGAAGCGCAGGCGCATGCGCGCCGCAAGCGACGTCTCTCCGTCTTTTTCGGCTGGAAAGGCCTGATCTGGAGTGGCCATGATGTGAACCTTCAGGATTGGGCGCAAAAGAGACGCATCGGATGTTCCGGTGCCTGTCTTGAGAGCCGTCGTTTTGCGGGGCAGAAATTTCGTTTCAGGGCAGGTGAAAGGATATCTTATCCGGGCCTGTTTGCGGTTGCGGTTTGTGGCGGACTGGTCTCTGCGGATCGACCCTTCAGCACCCCTCCCTCTTGTGGGGCACTGTTTACAACGGACAGCCAGTCAGGCTCCCCGGTTACGGTTTGAGGAAAGGCTGCGTTCTGGTCATTCCTGCAAGGCGTTTCAGGCCCCCTCCCCACGAGGGGGAGGGGGGCGGACGCGCACTGCCATAAACCAGATGCAGCTCTGTGGGGTTCTCTCTGCAACTGATATTTTAAACCGGCGCATTTCAGAGAAAGGCCGCTCCGGCCATATCCGAGGCCCCAAAAGCAGGACGGAGCGGACCCCGTCCTGCAGGATCCACTATCAGTCGGCCGTTTCGGCGGCACGCTCGGCGTTGACCTGTTCTTCGGCCTCGGCCACGGCGGTGGTGAACATGGCGAAGACTTCCTCGCCGCCCGTGACCTTGGTCTTGAACCAGTCGAACACCGGGGCAACGGCTTCCTTGAAAGCGGCCTTTTCTTCAGCCGTCGGCACGTAGATCTCGCCGCCGGCTTTCAGGAAGTCCTGATAGGCGGCGATTTCCTTGCGCTTCGGGCTGGCGAAGGTGGCCTGCTGCAGGGCGGCGAAGCCATCGGCCACAATCGTGCGCTGTTCCGGTGTCAGCGACAGGAAGCGCTCGTTCGACATCCACCAGAAGGCGCCCATGTAGGAGTGACCATCCAGGGTGATGTATTTCACGCCCGCATCGGTGAACTTCATGTTCATGATGTCGGTGATGCCGTTGGCCGTGCCTTCGACAACGCCGGTCTGCAGGGCGGTGAAGAGTTCCGGCCACGGAACGGGCGTGGGAGAGGCGCCGACGGCCGTGGCCACCTGCTGCGGCAGGTCGGCCGGCACGGTGCGCATCTTCAGGCCCTTGAGGTCTGCCGGGGTCTTCACCGTGCCCCTGGTGTTGGCATAGTTGCGCCAGCCGCCGGTGTTGCCGATGGTCATCAGGCGGATGGTGTTGCCGCTGTCGGCCAGTGCCTTGGCGCGCAGCTCGCGGGTGAAGGGGCCGGTCAGCACGGTTTCGGCCACCCGGTCATCGCTCATCAGATAGGGCAGGTCCAGCACCTGGATATAGGGGAAGAGACCCGCCGCACCGCCGGAGGTGGAGATGTAGATGTCGATGTTGCCGTCGGCGACGCCCTGAAGGCATTCCTCGCCGGTGGCGCAGAGCTGGGTGCCGATGAACAGCTCCACGGCAATCGCGCCGTTCGAGGCATTCTCGACGTAGTTCTTGAAGACGACGAGGCCGTCATAGTCCTCGTCATCCGTGTTGGAATTGGCGGTGGCGCGCAGGGTGATGTCTGCGGCCTGCGCCATGGTGGCCATGGACAGCGTGCTGGCCAGCAGCACGGTCTTCAGAAGTGCCTTGAGCATTCAGTTCCTCCCTTTCACTCAAGTCAGTTCACGAACCCCAGAAGGCGGGGGACGGTGAGGCAGATGGCGGGGAAGTAGGTGATCAGGAAGATCACGGCCACTTCCGCCGCCAGGAACGGCAGCGTTGCCCGGGCAATGGTCTCCACCCTCAGGCCCGAGACGGACGAGGTGACGAAGAGTACGAGGCCCATGGGCGGGGTGAGCAGGCCAACGGTGAGGTTCACCGCCATGATGATGGCAAAATGGATCGGGTCCACGCCCATCGAGGTGAAGATGGGTCCTAGGATCGGCCCGAGGATGATGATGGCGGGCCCCGCATCGAGGAACATGCCGACGATGAACAGCAGCACGTTGATCAGGAACAGCAGCACCAGCGGGTTGTTGCTGAGGCCGAGGATGATATCGGCCAGCAGTTCCGGCGTGTGGGCAAGGCTCGCCACGGTCTTGAAGGCCATGGCGGCGCCCACCAGCAGCAATACCACGGCGGAGGTCATGCCGGCGCGGGTCAGCACGTCCGGGATCTCGCGCAGCTTCAGCGTGCGCATGACGAAGAGGCCGATGAAAAAGGCATAGCCCACCGCTACGGCCGAGGCTTCCGTCGGCGTGAAGACGCCGCCCAGAATACCGCCGAGGATGATCACCGGCGTCAGCAGCGGCCAGAAGGCCGCGAGACTGGCTTTGCCTCTATCTCCCCATGAGGCGCGGGCGGTGGCGGCGGGCAGGTTTTCCCGGTCCGCCTGCAGCCAGACGATGACCATCAGACTGAGGCCAATGAGAATGCCCGGCACGATGCCCGCAAGGAACAGGGCGGCAACGCTTTGGTTCATCACATAGGCATAGATGATCATGATGCCGGAGGGCGGAATGATCGGGCCTATGATGGAGGAGGCGGCTGTGACGGCGGCGGCAAAGCGCCGGGTGTAGCCCTGCTTTTCCATGGCCGGGATCAGCATGGAGCCCAGCGCCGAGACATCCGCCACCGCCGAGCCGGAAAGCCCGGAAAAGAGCATGGAGGACATGATGTTCACATGCGCCAGCCCGCCGCGCAGATGGCCGATCATGGCCTGCGCAAATTCCACGAGGCGCATGGTGATGCCGGCCCGGTTCATCAGCTCGCCCGCGAGCATGAAGAAGGGGATCGCCATCAGCGGGAAGCTGTCCATGCCGTTGTAGACATTGCGGTAGAGCAGGGCGATCTCACGCTCCTGGCCATTGGCCCAGAGCAGGGCGGCGGGCGCCATGATGAGGCCGAAGACCACGGGCAGGCCGAGGAACAGCAGCAGGAGGAAGAGCGGCAGGAAAAGGCTGAGCATCACTCCGCTCCCAGAGACTGAGTTTCGGTAATCGGTGCAAGCTGGCGTTCACCGCCCATGAGCGTGATGAGGCTGCGCAGGATCAGCTCGATGCAGACGGCAAGCATCGCTGTGCAGCCAACCGCGAGCGAGGCCATCATCCACGCGCGGGGCACCTTCATCCACACGGAGAGGTCCAGCGTCACGGGCACGGAAATCGCCGCCATTGCAAAGCGTCCGCCGATGCCGGTGACTTCCTTCCAGCCCAGCCGTGTGGCGTAGAACAGGAGGCCGGCAATCAGGAGGAGCAGAACGAGATTGAGCACTCCGGCCACGAGGCGCGGCAGCAGGATCACCAGCATGTCGATGCCGACGAAGCCGCCCCGGCGGAAGGCCGTGGGCACCATCAGGCCGGTCATCCAGAGCATAAGGAAACGTGCCGCCTCTTCCGTCCATGCGGGGGCGTCGTTGAGCACGTAACGGAAAAACACCTGGATCAGGATGATGATGACCATCAGCCCGACGCAGCCTGCCCCGATCCAGCGGCCTGCGGCCAGCGCCGCGCCGTTGACAAGGCTGAGGTATCTGGCAAGTGCCAGAATGAACGCCATCATTTTCCTCCCACCAGCCGCGGTCTCCCGGCGCGGCTGCCGCACCCGAATGGCCTGATCTCTCAGGTTATTCTGGCAAACCGTCCGAAAGCGCCCTGCGAGAAGCAAAGCGGTGCGCCATCGCGCTGTGCCACGCGTAGCACCCGCCCGATGACAATTGAATGGTCCCCGCCATCGTGCACGGCGTGCAGGGCACACTCGAAGCGGGCGAGGGTGCCGGGGATGACCGGCGCGCCTTCCGCATTGAACTGCCATGCCAGCCCGTCGAAGGCGGTGCCGCCCCGGGTGAAGCTGGCGCTGAGCCCGTCCTGCTCCTCACCCAGCACATGGATGGCGAAATGCGCGGTGGTGGTGAAGCCGCCGTGCTTGGATGAGCTTTTTGCCGGCGACCAGAGCACCAGCGGCGGGTCCAGCGACAGCGAGGTGAAGCTGTTGGCCGTCATGCCCATGGGGCCCTGATCGCCCATCGCCGTCACCACGGTGACGCCCGTGGCAAAGGTGCTCAGCGCAGTGCGGAACTCGCGCGATGTCTCCGCGCCCGGCACGAACAGCCGCTCATCCCGTCCGGAGAGGTGTCCGTTTGCCGCCATCATCACGGAACATTCCTGCCGATGGCGAGGGTGTAGAGCTCGAACCAGGTCTGCCGGTCCATCTCCACCTTGGCTGCCTCGCCGATCTTGCTGATCCGCTCGATGTTGTTGGTGCCCATCACCGGGATGATCCGCGCCGGATGGCGCAGCAGCCAGGCGACCGCAACGGCGGTGGCATCAACGCCCTGCGCCGCGCCGATCCGCTCCAGTGCTGCCAGAAGCTGGCGGTTGTCCTCGCCGAAGAGCGAGCCGCCGCCCAGCGGTGACCAGGCCATGGGCGCAATCGAGCGTTCCTGCAGATAGGCCAGATCGCCGTTGATGAAACACTCAGGCGCCACAAGGCTGATCTCGATCTGGTTGGTGACGAGCTTGCTGCTCATCGCCGACTGCAGCAGCGAGAAATCCCAGGGGCGGAAGTTGGAGACGCCGACGCTGCGCACCTTGCCTGATGCGATAAGGCCATCCAGCGCCTTGCCGGTTTCCTCGTGATCGATCAGCGGGTCGGGGCGGTGGATCAGCAGGAGGTCGATCCAGTCCGTGCCCATGTCGCGCAAGGAGGCTTCGACCGAGGCGGTGATGTGGCCTTCGGTGGTGTCGTAGTACTTCACCCGGCGGTCTGCATAGCGGCCAACCGGCGCGACAATGCCGCATTTGCTGACGAGTTCCACCTTGTCGCGCAGCTGCGGGGACGCCTTCAGCGCACCGCCCAGGATCGCCTCGGCGGTGTAGCCGCCGTAAATGTCGGCCTGATCCAGCGTGGTGATGCCCTGCGCCAGGCAGCTTTCGATCTTGGCCTGCACATGCGCCGGGCTGGTGTTGCTGTCGTCGCCGATGCGCCACATGCCATAGACGATGCGGCTGAGGCTCAGTTCCTTTGTGAGGTCAATGCGGTTCATCAGCGGCGTTCTCCGGCGCCCAGCGGAGTGGCGGGCGTTTCGCTTGGCACACGGCCATATTCATGGGGCAGGGAACAGGTCTTGAGCTGCGGCAGGACCTTGGTTCCGAAGTGACCGGCTTCCTCGAGATGCGGATAGCCGGAGAAGATAAAGGCACGGATGCCCATCTTCCGGTAGGATTCAATTTCCGACAGCACCTGATCGGTGGAGCCGACGAGTGCCGCACCGCAGCCGGAGCGGGCCCGGCCAATGCCGGTCCACAGATGCGGCTCGATGTAGCCGAACTTGTCCGCCAGTTCGCGGGCGCGGGCCTGATGGGCAACGCCCAGCGAGATGGAATCGTGGGCGCGGTCGCGGATCAGCTTGCCGTATTCATCATCGAGCTTCGAGACAAGATGCTCGGCGTATTCGCGCGCTTCGGCTTCCGTGTCGCGGACGATCATGTGGACGCGCAGGCCATAGTCGAGCGTGCGGCCATGGGCGGCGGCGCGTTCATGCACGGCCTTCATCCGCTCCGCCAACTGGTCCTTCGTCTCGGGCCACATCAGATAGACGTCGCACTGGGCGCCGCACAGTTCCAGCGCATCCGGCGAGTAACCGCCGAAATAGAGCAGGGGGCCGCCGTTCTGCTGATAGGGCCGCGCCGGTTCCGTCGAAACGCCCTTGAACTGATAGACCTCGCCCTCATGATCGATGGTCTCGCGCGTCCAGGCCTGCCGCAGGATCTGAACCACCTCGTGGCTGCGCTTGTAGCGGTAGGCGCTGTCGGCGACTTCGCCGGGGAAGTCGGAGCTGATGACGTTGAGCGTCAGGCGGCCCTTCAGCATGTGGTCGAGCGTTGCCACCGTGCGCGCCAGCATGATGGGCTGCATCTCGCCGCAGCGGATGGCCGCCAGCATGTTGATGCGCTCCGTGATGGGTGCGCAGCCGGCCACGAAGCTCAGCGTGTCCTGCCCCACCTGATAGGACGAGGGGCACAGGATGTTGCGGAAGCCGAGGCTTTCCGCCTTCTGCACGATGGAGGAGCAGTGCTCCCAGCTGGAGCGCAGGCTGCCGTCCGGCACGCCGAGATAGGCGTAATCATCGGAGCACAGAGCCGCAAACCAGGACACTTCGGATGCGTCGAGATCGGCGGAGGTCACGGGAACAACGGTCATCATACTCCCCTTTTGAGCCGCAGTTTCCACTTGCGTAACACCTGCATTGATGTAAATCAATAGTGTATCAATTTTCTTGTGACCACTCCTCGAACACCTCATTCCACGGCCGGAGCGTGATGACACAGAGCAAGGGCAGCCTTCCGATCTACATGCAGATCGCCGAATTGCTGGTGCGCGATATTGCTGCCGGACGGCTGATCGACGGCATGCGCCTGCCGCCGGAACGGGACATGGCAGCAGAGATGGGCATTGCTGTCGGAACCCTGCGCAAGGCCTTGGCAGAATTGCAGAATCGTGGGCTGCTGGAGCGCGTTCAGGGCTCGGGAAACTACATCCGGGCGGTGAGTGACCCGAAGAGCCTTTACGCCATGTTCCGGCTGGAACTGATCAAGGGCGGCGGCCTGCCGACGGCGGAGGTGTTGTCCGTCACCCGGCAGGCCAAGCCGGATTACCTGCCGCCTTTCGGGCAGGGCAGTGAAGGCCACCGCATCCGCCGCCTGCGCCGCCTTTCGGGGCAGATTGCAGCTGTCGAGGAGATCTGGCTCGACGGCTCCTATGTGCAGCACGTGACGGCAGAAGAGCTGTCGGAGTCGCTCTATCTCTTCTATCGCACCCGGCTCGGCCTGTGGATCGTCAAGGCCGAGGATCAGGTGGGGCTGGATCATGTGCCGGACTGGGCGCCTGCCAATTTCGGCCATGCGCCGGGTGCGCCGGTGCCGCACATCCTTCGCATCAGTCATGGACAGGACGGGCAGCGGGCGGAGGTTTCCCGCACCTGGTTCGATCATAACGTGGCGCGCTACGTGGCGCGTCTGAAATAGGGGGAAATACCTTGAGCCTGACGTATGGAATCATCGGCTGCGGCATGATGGGGCAGGAGCATCTGCGCAACATTGCCCTGCTGGAGGGGGCGTCTGTTGCCGCAATCTACGAGCCCGATGCAGACATGCGCGCCCGTGCCGCCGCAGCTGTGCCCGGCGCCCGGATGGTGGACTCGGTCGCCGATCTTCTGGAGGTGCCGCAGATCAACTGCCTGCTGATCGCCAGCCCCAATTTCCTGCATCTCAGCCAGCTCGAGGAAATCGCCTCCGTGCGGCCACTGCCGGTGATCGTGGAAAAGCCGCTGTTCACCGCACCGGAAGATGCCCCGCGTCTTGCCGCCCTGCGCGCTGCCTATCCCGCGCCCATCTGGGTGGCGATGGAGTACCGCTACATGCCCCCGGTCGCCAGGATGATCGAGGAAGCGGACAAGGTGACCGGCGGCATCCGCATGCTGACGATCCGCGAGCACCGCTTTCCGTTCCTTGAAAAGGTCGGCGACTGGAACCGCTTCAACCGCAACACCGGCGGCACGCTGGTGGAAAAGTGCTGCCACTTCTTCGATCTCATGCGGCACATCCTGAAGTCCGATCCGGTGCGGGTGATGGCCTCCGGTGGGCAGGCGGTTAACCATCTGGACGAGATCTATGCGGGCGAGCGGTCCGACATCTGGGACCATGCCTATGTGATCGTGGATTTCGCCTCCGGTGCCCGCGCCATGCTGGAGCTTTGCATGTTTGCAGAAGGCTCGCGCTATCAGGAGGAGATTTCCGCTGTCGGGCCGAAGGGCAAGATCGAATGCCTCGTTCCCGGGCCGGGCCGCTTCTGGCCGGAGCATCTGGGCGAGCCGCCGGTGCCGCAGGTCATCGTCTCGCCGCGCCAGCCGCAGGGGCCCGTGGTGCTGGAAGTGCCGGTCGATCCGCAGCTGCTGGATGCGGGCGACCACAACGGCTCCACCTTCTACCAGCACCAGCGCTTCCAGAGGGCCGTCACCGCCGGTGCGCCGGTTGAAGTGGCGCTGAAGGATGGCTGGTGGGCGGTCGCCATGGGCCTCGCCGCCCAGCAATCCGCCATGACCGGCAAGGCCGTGGACATTGCAAGCCTGGCCTATACGCCGGGGTGAGAGGGTGTGCGGTGCTTTGTTTCTGGAATGCAGAGACGATACAGCGCTGCCCGGTAGGAAGACACTCACACCGCGCCGTCCCCGCCTCGTGCGGGGACCTGTGAGGGACGCAGGGTCTTGCGGTTTTCCCGGTGGTCGCCCCGGCCTTCGCGCCGGGGCCTACTCGTTTGTAGAGCAGTAAGGTTGATGTACATTGGTCAGGCATGCCGCCCAGAATTTGCCGCGCCGCTCCGGACAGTAATTTCTCTCTCTGCAAGTGAGTGGCCCCCGGGTCTGCGCTACGCTTCGCCCGGGGTGACGGCTGTGAGTGGGGCAGCGTTCTGCCCCACCGGCGCGATCCAATCCGCTCCCCCGTTGACCTCATCCCGCATCCCGCTAATCTGCCGCGCGCCCGCGCAGCTGTTCAGAGATTCCAATTCTGCGGGCAGGGAGGGTTTTCGTCATGCTCAAGGGCATTCATCCGCTCATCAGCCCGGAACTGCTGATGGTTCTGGCCGCCATGGGGCATGGCGACGAGATTGCCATCGTCGATGCCAATTTTCCGGCCGAATCGACCGCCCGCCATACGGTGCATGGCGTGCCGCTGCGCATGGATTGCCCGGCAGTGAAAGCGGTGGAAGCCATTCTCACCCTGCTGCCGGTCGATACATTCGACGGCGATCCGGTCTTCACCATGCAGGTGGTGGGCGATGCTGCGGCCATTCCGCCGGTCGTGGCCGAGGCCAAGCCCCTGTTCGACGCGGAAAAAGCGTCCATGGCCTCGCTGGAGCGTTATGATTTCTACGCCCGTGCCAAGGAATGCTATGCCGTGGTCCTCACCACCGAACTGCGCGCCTATGGCAACTTCATCATCCGCAAGGGCGTGATCTTCGGGTGATGTGAAGTGAGGATCAGGCGAGGGAGAGTTCCCCCGCCAGAACCTTCAACCGGTCCAGAACCTCGCTGATGCTGGCGCAAGGGTCGCTGGCGGGGCGGCCGAGGTAAGGGCAGGTGAGGACGGCGATGGCGTCGCCGTCCGGGGCCAGCACGGGCACGGAAATATCCTGCACGCCGAGAAGCTGGCCGCTTTCGGCAATGCGGTAACCGGCAGACCGCACCCGTTCGAGTTCCTCTTCCACCTCATGCAGGCGGGCGGTCTGGGTGCTGCTGCCCCAGGTGGCGAGCGTTTCGGCACGCCGCTCCGGGTTCTGGAAGGCAAGCAGGGCGATGCCTGAGCCGGTGTCCAGAAGATCCAGCCTTGCGCCGATGCGCACACGGAATTCCCAGCTGTCCATCGGGCTTGCCTGCGCCACGACCACGGCGGCAGCCCGTTCCGGCACGGCGAGATGGCAGGACTGGCGGCTGTCGCGGGCGAACAGATCCAGCTTTGGCGTCGCCTGTGCCACAAGGCGGCGCACCGGCGGGTGCCGGTTGGCCAGCACGAACAGCTTCATCGACAGGGCGTAGCGGTCGCCGCCAAAGGAGCGCACCACATAGTCGCGCGCCACCAGCCGCTCCAGCATGCGGTAGATTTCCGAGGGGCTGCGGCCCATGGCCTTGACGATTTCCGCCCGCGTCATGCCGGCGGACTGCTCCGACAGCAATTCGAGAATATCGAGTCCCTTGTCCAGCGCAGGGGCGCGGTAGCGCTCAGAGCCAGTCTCCGTGTCGCTCATCTTTCAGTCCTCCCGGTCCTGCGCGGTATCTGACGCAGGGATATTCTGTTCTCTTGATCTACAGTCTTGCATATCAGTTCATTTGTGAATAGGGTGTTCGTATATGAACGGTCGCCACAAAGAGCGGCTGGTGGAGGAAAAGCTGGCGGCCGTCAGGCGGAGCCGGTATCTGGGAGGACTGCGATGCGCCTTGCAGGCAAGACTATTCTCGTGACGGCAGCCGGTCAGGGCATGGGCCGCGCTTCAGCTCTGGCACTGGCCGCAGAAGGCGCGCGTGTGATTGCAACGGACCGGGATGCCACTCTGCTGGCCGGTCTCACTGGCCTTGAAACGCTGAAGCTGGATGTGACGGACCGGGCCGCCATCGATGCGCTGGCGCGGGAGGTTGGGCCGCTGGATGGTCTGTTCAACTGCGCGGGCATGGTGCACAACGGCGCGGTGCTCAACATCACTGACGAGGACTGGGAACAGGCACTGGCGGTCAATGTAACCTCCATGATGCGCATGATCCGGGCTTTCCTGCCGGGGATGCTGGAACGGGCCGGCAAGACCGGCTCTGCATCCATTCTCAACATGGCTTCGATGGCCTCTTCCATCAAGGGATTTGTCAACCGCACCGCCTATGGCACCACCAAGGCGGCGGTGATCGGCCTGACCAAGGCCGTGGCGGCCGATTATGTGAAGCAGGGCATCCGCTGCAACGCCCTGTGCCCCGGCACGGTGGATACGCCCTCGCTGCGCGGCCGTATCGCCTCTGCTGCTGATCCTGTGCAGGCGGAGAAGGACTTCATTGCCCGCCAGCCCATGGGCCGTCTGGCAACCGTGGACGATATCACGCCGCTGGTGCTCTATCTTCTGAGCGACGAAAGCCGCTTCATGACCGGCCAAGCCGTTCTGGTGGACGGCGGCGTCACGATCTGAGCCTTGCGGGCCGGTCGAGGCCCGCAGCCATCACACGCGGACGGGAGGCCGCCGGATGGAACGAATTGATGCTCATTGCCATTTCTGGCGCCCGGCGCGCGGAGATTATGGCTGGCTGGAGGAGGGCGGTCCCGCCCTTGATCCGCTGCGCCGTGACTTCCTGCCTGCCGATCTCGCCAGCCTCAACGGCAACCGCCGCGTTGTCGTGGTGCAGGCTGCCCCGTCCGAGGCGGAAACCCTGTTCCTGCTGGAGCTTGCCAAAGACGCGCCGCAGATCGCCGGTGTGATCGGCTGGGTGGATCTGACCGATCCGCTGGCGGAAGACCGGCTTGCGCGCTTGGCGGCGGACAAGCGTCTCAAGGGCATCCGCCCGATGCTGCAGGATATTGCCGATCCGGACTGGATCCTCACCGCGCCCGAGACTTGCGTGATCGCAGCCATGGTGCGCCTTGGCCTGCGCTTCGATGCGCTGGTGAAGGAACCGCAGCTTGCCGCCATCACCCGCTTCGCCGCAGCCTACCCGGACCTGCCGCTGGTGATCGACCATGCCGCCAAGCCGGCGGTGGCGGAAGGCCTGAGCGCCCACTGGAAGCACTACATGAAGGCGCTGGCGGCGGATACGCGCATCGTCTGCAAGCTGTCCGGCCTGCTGACCGAGATCCGCCCGTCCTGCCCGCAGGATGTGGAGGCTGCCGCCGCCCTGGTGCAGCCGGTGATGGATCATCTGCTTGAGTGGTTCGGTCCTGAGCGGCTGATGTGGGGATCGGACTGGCCGGTGCTGACGCTGGCGGGCTCGCACGGCTTCTGGGAAGAGGTGACGGAGCGGCTGACCGGCGGCCTTTCGGCTGATGACCGCGCGGCCCTTTTGGGTGGCACCGCCATCCGCTTCTACGGTCTGGAGGAGGCTGGCGCATGAGGATCCTCGTGGAAATGCACCGCATCGACAAGCGCTTTCCCGGCGTCCATGCGCTGAAGGCCGTGAGCTTCGACCTTCAGGAGGGCGAGGTTCATGCGCTGATGGGGGAGAATGGCGCAGGCAAATCGACCCTCATGAAGATCCTCTCCGGCGTCTATCAGCCGGATTCGGGCCGTATTCTGGTGGAGGGCCGGGAAGTGACCCTGCCCAGCCCGCGCGCCGCACAGGATCAGGGCATCGGCATCATCCATCAGGAACTCGCCCTGATGAAGGATCTGACGGTCGCGCAGAACATCTTCATCGGCCGCGAGCCGCGCCTGTCCTTCGGCCGCGTCGATGATGCAAAGATGATCCGCGATGCGGAGGCGCTGTTCCGTGTCCTCAACATCAACATCGATCCGCGCCGCAAGGTGGATGGCCTGTCCATCGCCCGCCAGCAGATGGTGGAAATCGCCAAGGCCCTGTCGGCGCGCTCGCACGTGCTGATCATGGACGAACCGACGGCGGCGCTCACCGACAGCGAGATCAACGAGCTTTTTGCCATGATCGCCCGGCTGAAGGCCGATGGCGTGGGCATCGTCTACATCAGCCACAAGATGGACGAGATCCGCCGCATTTCCGACCGGGTGACCGTGATGCGTGACGGCGAATATGTCGGCACGGTGGGGGCGAAGGAAACGCCAATCTCGCAGATCATCTCCATGATGGTCGGGCGCACGCTGACGGATGAGGTGGTCTCGATCCCCGATCTGACCGGCGCAGAAGTTGCCCTCGAAGTGAAGGGCCTGAACCGGGGGCGCGAAATCCGTGATGTCAGCTTCTCGCTGAAGAAGGGCGAAGTGCTTGGCTTTGCCGGTCTGATGGGGGCCGGGCGCACGGAAGTCGCCCGGGCCATCTTCGGTGCCGATCCGCGTGACAGCGGCGAGATCACCGTGCATGGCCGCAAGGTGGAGATCCGCTCGCCGGTGGACGCGGTGCGGGCCGGGATCGGCTATCTGTCGGAGGACCGCAAGCATTTCGGCCTCGCCCTCGGCATGGACGTGGCCGACAACGTGGCGCTGGCCAGCATGCACCGCTTCACCGGCGGTCTCGGGCAGGTCAGGGATGAAGCCATGCGCAAGACGGCGCGGGATTTCATCAGGAGCCTCGGCATCCGCACCCCGTCCGAGCGGCAGGAAGTGCGGCTTCTGTCCGGCGGCAACCAGCAGAAGGTCGTCATTGCCAAATGGCTGTTGCGCAACTGCGATATTCTCATCTTCGATGAGCCGACGCGCGGCATCGACATTGGCGCCAAGTCGGAAATCTACAAGCTGCTGGCGGACCTTGCTGCGGAGGGCAAGGCCATCATCGTCATCAGTTCGGAACTGCCGGAAATCCTGCGTGTGTCACACCGCATCGCCGTCATGTGCGAAGGCCGGCTGACCGGCACGCTGCCCGGCGGGGCCGGCACCACCCAGGAAGACATCATGCACCTTGCCACAGCCCGGCAAGCCACGCGTCAGGAGGAACCCGCGTGACAGCACAAGACAAGTCCAAGGCCGCAGCGGGCGCAAGCTTCGTGCAGCAATCCGCATCTGCCCAGCAGAAGCTTCTGGCCTTTGCCAGTCTGATCATTCTCGTCATCGGCTTCAGCCTTGCCTCACCGAATTTCTTTCAGGTGAGCAACATCATGGCCATCCTGCAGGCCACGTCCGTCAATGGCGTGCTGGCCGTGGCGGCGACGATCATCATCCTGACGGGGGGGATCGACCTGTCCATCGGCATGCTGATGACCTTCTGCGCCGTGATCACCGGCGTGGTGCTGACATGGGGCGGCATGCCGCTGCCGCTGGGCATTCTGGCGGCCATCGGCACGGGCGCGCTCTGCGGCCTCGCCTCGGGCACCTTCGTGGCGCAGATGAAGATCCCGCCCTTCATTGCCACTCTGGGCATGATGCTGATGCTCAAGGGCCTGTCGCTGATCATCACCGGTGCCCGCCCGATCTATTTCAACGATACGCCGGGCTATACCGACATTTCGCAGGGCTCGCTGATCGGCATGGTGATCCCCGGATTGCCGATCCCCAACGGCGTGCTCGTGCTCTTTGCCGTGGCCGGCGGCATGGCCTGGGTGCTGTCGCGCACCGTGCTCGGCCGCTACACCTATGCGCTCGGCTCCAATGAGGAAGCGGTGCGCCTGTCCGGTGTCAACACCCGCGCCTGGAAGATGGCCGTCTATGCGCTGGCCGGCGGCATCTGCGGCATCGCGGGCATTCTCATTTCCTCGCGTCTCAACTCGGCCCAGCCGGCCCTCGGCCTCGGCTATGAGCTGGACGCCATTGCCGCCGTTGTCATTGGCGGCACGTCGCTGGCCGGAGGTAGAGGCACGGTGCTTGGCACGCTGATCGGCGCGCTGATCATGGCCGTGCTCACCAATGGCTTGCGCATTCTTTCGGTCGCGCCCGAGTGGCAGACCGTTGTGACCGGCGGGATCATCATCCTTGCCGTCTATGCCGATCAACTGCGGAGGGAGCGCAGCTGAGGTCAGGAAAGAAGAGGGCGCAAATGCCCCGGTATCTTTGAAACCTTGAAAGTGGAGGAATGGAAATGATTACACGCCGTATGCTGCTGGGCACGCTCAGTGCCGCCGTCCTCGTTGCCTCGGCTTCCATGCCGATGGCACAGGAGAAGATGTATATCCCGCTGATTTCCAAGGGCTTCCAGCACCAGTTCTGGCAGGCCGTGAAGGCAGGCGCCGACAAGGCGGCCGCCGAGTTCAACGTGGAAGTGACCTTCGAAGGCCCGGACAACGAGACCATGGTCGACCGGCAGATCGACATGCTTTCCGCAGCCCTTGCCAAGAAGCCCTCTGCAATCGGTTTTGCTGCGCTGGACAGCCAGGCCGCCATTCCGCTGTTGAAGCAGGCAGAAGGAGCCGGTATCCCGGTTATCGCCTTCGACAGCGGCGTGGACAGCTCCATTCCGGTGACCACCGCTGCCACCGACAACAAGGCCGCAGCCGCACTGGCGGCCGAGAAGATGGCCGAACTGATCGGCGATGAAGGCGACGTGGCCCTGGTCGTGCATGACCAGACGAGCCGTACCGGCATCGACCGCCGCGACGGCTTCGTTGAGTGGCTGGCCATGAACAAGCCGAAGATCCAGGTCGTTGCCATCGAATACGGCGGCGGTGACCAGCTCAAGTCGACCGAAATCACCAAGGCCATCCTGCAGGGCAATCCGAACCTCAAGGGCATCTTCGGGGCCAATGAAGGCTCGGCCATCGGTGTCGTCAACGGCGCGCGCGAGATGGGCCGTCAGGTGGTCATCATCGGTTATGACTCGGGCACTGCCCAGAAGCAGGCGATCCGCGACGGCCTGATGGCGGGTGCCATCACCCAGAACCCGGTCGGCATCGGCTATGAAACCGTCAAGGCCGCTGTTGCCGCTGCCAAGGGCGAGCCGGTGGTGCCGAACATCGACACCGGCTTCTACTACTACGACAAGTCGAACATCGATGCGCCGGAAATCACTGCCGTTCTCTACGACTGATTTCAAGGCGCTGAGATGCTTGCGCATCACGCCTTGGAAGCTCTCAAGCGCCGCACGGGCTTGAGAAGAACCTGATGAGGCAAGCTCGTCAGGATCTGGTTTGAGGCTCAGCTTTGACAATCTGGGGCCGGGCGGATTGCCCGGTCCCGTTCTTACCCACGGAGACTGACATGAAGTTGCTGCGTTACGGCCCGAATGGCCAGGAAAAGCCGGGCCTTCTTGACAAGGATGGCAAGGTGCGTGATCTGTCCGGCGTCATTGATGACGTTGCCGGCAGCCACCTGACGCCGGAAGGCCTGGCGCGTCTTGCCGCCATCGATCCGGCTTCGCTGCCGGTGGTGCCGGGCACCCCGCAGCAGGACCTGCGCCTTGGCGCCTGCGTGGGCCGCGTCGGCAAATTCATCTGCATCGGTCTCAACTACGCCGACCATGCGGCTGAAACCGGGGCCGACATCCCGAAAGAGCCGATCGTCTTCAACAAGTGGACCTCGGCCATCTGCGGCCCGGATGATGCCATCGAAATCCCGCGCGGCTCGCAGAAGACCGACTGGGAAGTCGAACTCGGCATCGTCATCGGCAAGGGCGGCAAGTACATCGAGGAAAAGGACGCGCTGGACCATGTGGCCGGCTATTGCGTCATCAACGATGTGTCCGAACGCGAATTCCAGATCGAGCGCGGCGGCACCTGGGATAAGGGCAAGGGCTGCGATACCTTCGGCCCGATCGGCCCCTGGCTGGTGACCCGCGACGAGATCGCCGATACGGGCAACCTGCACATGTGGCTGGAAGTCGATGGCAAGCGCTATCAGGACGGCTCCACCGCAACGATGATCTTCGGCGTCGCCCATATCGTGTCCTACCTCAGCCGCTTCATGTCGCTGCAGCCGGGTGACGTCATCTCCACCGGCACGCCTCCGGGCGTTGGCCTCGGCCAGAAGCCGCCGGTGTTCCTCAAGGGCGGCGAGACCATCCGCCTCGGCATCGCGGGCCTCGGCGAGCAGACCCAGAAGGTGGTGCGGGCATGACCAGGATCACCGGTCTGCGCACGGCGGACCTGCGTTTCCCCACGAGCCAGCATCTCGATGGTTCGGATGCGATGAACCCGGATCCGGACTACTCGGCAGCCTATGTGGTGCTGGAGACCGATGGCCCTCACGAGGGCCACGGTCTGACCTTCACCATCGGGCGCGGCAACGAGATCTGCGTTGCCGCCATCGAGGCCCTGCGTCCGCTGGTCGTGGGCCTCGACATGGCCTGGGTTGCCGAAGACATGGGCCGCTTCTGGCGGCACATCACCTCCGACAGCCAGCTGCGCTGGATCGGCCCCGATAAGGGCGCCATCCATCTGGCAACCGGTGCCATCGTCAACGCGGTCTGGGACCTGTGGGCCAAGATCGAGGGCAAGCCGGTCTGGGCGCTCGTCGCTGACATGAGCCCGGAAGAGCTGGTGCGCTGCATCGACTTCCGCTACCTCACGGATTGCATCACACCGGAATGGGCGCTGGAGTTCCTGACGAAACAGGCGGAAGGCAAGGCGGAGCGGCGGGCGAAGCTCGAAGCCACTGGCTATCCCTGCTACACCACCTCGGCCGGCTGGCTCGGCTATGACGACGACAAGCTGCGGCGCCTGTGCCGCGAGGCGGTCGATGCCGGATTCCGCCACATCAAGATGAAGGTGGGCCGCGATCTGGCCGACGACATCCGCCGTCTGACGATTGCCCGCGAAACGGTCGGCCCGGACATCAATCTGATGATCGATGCCAATCAGGTGTGGGAAGTCGATCAGGCGATCGGCTGGGTGAAGCAGCTTGCCTTTGCCCGTCCGTGGTTCATCGAGGAGCCGACCAGCCCCGATGATATCGAGGGCCACCGCAAGATCCGCGAAGCCGTCGCCCCCATTCAGGTGGCCACGGGCGAGATGTGCCAGAACCGCATCATCTTCAAGCAGCTGATCATGCGCGGTGCCATCGACGTGGTGCAGATCGACAGCTGCCGCCTTGGCGGCGTCAACGAGATCCTCGCCGTGATGCTGATGGCGGCCAAGCACGGCCTCAAGGTCTGCCCGCATGCGGGCGGCGTCGGGCTCTGCGAATATGTGCAGCATCTGT
This sequence comes from Pannonibacter sp. Q-1, assembly GCF_054073275.1. Classification (NCBI taxonomy): domain Bacteria; kingdom Pseudomonadati; phylum Pseudomonadota; class Alphaproteobacteria; order Hyphomicrobiales; family Stappiaceae; genus Pannonibacter; species Pannonibacter sp. Q-1. Next base: position 304,942 of record NZ_JBSXNB010000004.1, on the reverse strand, counting down.
CGATGATCGACTATCTGTGCATCGCAGGCACCTATGAGGGCCGGGTGATCGAATATGTGGATCACCTGCATGAGCACTTCGTCGAGCCCTGCCTCATCCGTGATGCAGCCTACATGCCGCCGCAGCTGCCGGGCTTCTCCATCGAGATGAAACCGGCGTCCATCGCGGCCTACCGGTTCGGAGCAAACTGATGGATCTGGGGCTCAAGGGCAAGGTCATCATCGTCACGGGCGGCGCTTCGGGCATCGGGGCTGCCGTCACCGAAATTCTCGCCGAAGAGGGGGCCATTCCGGTCATCGCCACGCGGCGGGAACCGGAGGCGGCGTTCATGGCGCGGATCACCGCCCTGTCGCCTGAAGCCTCCTTCATTCAGGCGGAACTGTCGCGCGATGAGGATTGCGCGGCGGTGATCTCCACCTGCCGGGCGCGCTATGGCCGCATCGACGGGCTGGTCAACAATGCCGGCGCCAATGACAGCGTCGGCCTTGATGCCGGGCCGGAAGCCTTCCGCGCCTCGCTCGACCGCAATCTGATGCATTACTATGCGCTGATGCATCATGCGCTGGCCGACCTGAAGGCCTCGAAAGGGGCCGTGGTCAATGTCTCGTCCAAGACGGCGGTGACGGGGCAGGGCAACACCTCGGCCTATGTGGCGGCCAAGGCGGCGCAGCTGGGCCTGACGCGGGAATGGGCGGCGGAGCTTGCCAAGGACGGGGTGCGGGTCAATGCCGTGCTGCCGGCCGAGGTGATGACACCGCTCTACGAAAACTGGCTCAAGTCCTTCCCGGATCCGGAGGAGCGGCTTGCGGAGATCGAGGGGCGCATTCCCTTCGGCGCCCGCATGACGACGCCGCGGGAGCTGGCGGACACGGTGGTCTTCCTGCTGTCAGCCCGCTCGTCCCACACGACCGGCCAGTGGGTCTTCCCTGACGGCGGCTACACCCACCTCGACCGCGCCCTGCGCGGGTGAGGGGTCTGGAGCGTTGAAAGAAAGAAGCCGGGAACTGAGGATCAGTTTCCGGCTTTTTCATTTCGTGAAACTGCGAAAGCGTTGTTGAGCTGATTATTTCTACGAAAACATCTAATCTCCGTCATGCCATGACTTGATCATGGCATCCACTCCATTGCTTCTCCGTTCGCTCAGGGCGTTGATTTGCTTGAGTGATATTAACCGCCTCAAGCTTTGTGCAGGATCGGCATGGATGCCATGATCAAGTCATGGCATGACGAAGGTGGAGAGACTTTGCGACGGTAGAACGTCTTTACGAAGGTGGATAGTCTTTCGCAATCCCGGCGCCCGAGCGCTCGCAAAGCCGCGCCGCCTCACGCCTTCTGCTTCTCTGGCCCTTCCGGCCCGTCCAGCACCGCCAGCGCCATTTCGCCGGTGGCATCGGGGGGGAGGGTGAAGTAGCTGGCGTCGCAGCGCATGGCGTCTTCGAGAAGCAGGCTGTAGTCCGCCTTGGGCACTTCGATGGTGCCGAAGCGTTCCAGATGGCTGGTGGTGAACTGGGTGTCGAGCAGGCGGTAGCCGCCCGCAACCAGCCGGGCGACCAGATGGGTGAGGCACACTTTGGAGGCGTCGCGCTCGCGGGCGAACATGCTTTCGCCGAAGAAGGCGCCGCCAATGCTCACCCCGTAGAGCCCGCCCACCAGCTTGCCCTCGCGCCAGGCTTCTACCGTGTGGCAGTGGCCAAGCTCGAAGAGTTCGCCGTAGAGGCGGCGGATTTCCGTGTTGATCCAGGTGTTGTCCCGGCCCGGTGCCGGCTCGGCGCAGCCGCTGATGACGCCTTCAAAGTCGCTGTCCACGCGGATTTCGAAATGGTCCGAGCGCACGGTGCGGGCAAGGCGGCGGGGCAGGTGGAAGCCGTCGAGGGGCAGGATGCCGCGCTGTTCCGGCTCGATCCAGAACAGATGCGGGTCGTCCGCTGATTCCGACATGGGGAAGATGCCGCAGGCATAGGCCTTCAGCAGAAGCTGCGGCGTGATTTCCAGAACGGCGTCGTCGTTGTTCTTGCGTGCCATCCCGAGGCCTGTACCGTCCGGTCTTGCGCCGGATCTGATCAGATGCAGTCTCCGCCCGGCCATGCGGGCGGAGACGCCTTGTCCCGTATCTTACTGATCTTTTGCAGCCAGATACTTCTCCAGCCAGTGAATGTCATACTGGCCGTTGGCAATGTCCTGATTGTCCACCAGATCGCGGAACAGCGGAATGGTGGACTGGATGCCGTCGACGACGAATTCGTCCAGGCAACGGCGCAGGCGCATCATGCATTCCACGCGGTTGCGGCCATGGACGATGAGCTTGCCGATGAGGCTGTCGTAGTGCGGCGGGATCTTGTAGCCTTGATACACACCGGAATCGACGCGCACACCAAGGCCACCGGGCGGGTGGTAATAGGTGATCGTGCCGGGCGAAGGCGCAAAGCTACGCGGGTTTTCCGCGTTGATGCGGCACTCGATGGCATGGCCTTCGAACAGCACGTCTTCCTGCTTGAGGCCGAGCGTGCCGCCCGCCGCAATGCGGATCTGCTCGTTCACGAGGTCGATGCCGGTGACCATTTCCGTCACCGGATGCTCCACCTGCAGGCGGGTGTTCATTTCGATGAAATAGAACTGGCCGTCTTCATACAGGAACTCGACCGTGCCGACGCCGCGGTACTTCAGCTTGCGCATGGCATCGGCAACGATCTCGCCGATTTCCGCACGCTGGCTGGCGTTGAGCGCCGGGGAGGGAGCCTCTTCCAGCACCTTCTGGTGACGGCGCTGCAGCGAGCAGTCGCGCTCGCCCAGATGGATGGCGTTGCCCTGACCGTCACCCAGAACCTGGATTTCGATGTGGCGCGGCTTGGCGAGATACTTCTCCATGTAGAGAGCATCATCCCCGAAGGCGGCCTTGGCTTCGGAACGGGCCGTTGAGAGTGCGTTGTCGAGGTCAGCCTCGGTCAGCGCCACCTTCATGCCGCGTCCGCCGCCGCCCGCTGCCGCCTTGACGAGCACCGGATAACCGATCTCGCGGGCAATGGCGTGGGCATCGTCCTTCGGTGTCACGGCACCGTCAGAACCCGGCACCACCGGAATGCCGAGGCGCTTGGCCGTCTGCTTGGCCTCGATCTTGTCACCCATGATGCGGATATGTTCCGACGTGGGGCCGATGAAGGTGATGTTGTGAGCCTCGAGAATTTCCGCAAAGCGGGCGTTCTCGGACAGGAAGCCGTAGCCCGGATGCACTGCATCGGCGCCGGTGATTTCACAGGCAGCCATGAGGGCCGGGATGTTGAGGTAGCTGTCACGGGCCGGAGCCGGGCCGATGCAGACGCTTTCATCGGCAAGGCGCACGTGCATGGCATCCGCGTCGGCGGTGGAATGCACCGCCACGGTGGAAATGCCGAGCTCCTTGCAGGCCCGCAGCACCCGGAGGGCAATTTCGCCGCGGTTTGCGATCAGGATCTTGGTGAACATGGGGGCGCCCCTTATTCGATGATGAAGAGCGGTTCGCCGTATTCCACCGGCTGCGCGTCGGTGACCAGCACCTGCTTCAGCACGCCGCTGCGCGGAGCGGGGATCTGGTTCATGGTCTTCATGGCCTCGACGATCAGAACCGTCTGGCCTTCCTTCACGGCGGCGCCGACTTCTACGAAGGCGCGGGCACCCGGCTCGGGCGAGAGGTAGGCCGTGCCGACCATCGGCGAGGGCACCATGCCCGGATGCTTTGCGGGCTCTGCCGGTGCTGCGGCAGGGGCAGCTGCTGCCACGGGGGCGGCGGCCGGAGCCGGAGCATAATGAGAGGCAACGGAAGCCTGGATCGTCAGCTCGCGGGCAACGCGGATGCGGAAATCCTTCTGCTCCAGCTCGATCTCGGACAGGTTGGTCTCATCGAGCAGGAGCGCCAGCTCACGGATCAGGTTTTTGTCGAAACCGTTGTTTTCTTTGGTCATCTCAAAGTGCTTTCTGTAGTCGTTCAGGCGCCGAGCTTGTGGGCCAGGGCCTCGATCGCCAGGTCATAGCCCTTGGCGCCGAAGCCGCAGATCACGCCGGCCGCAACCGGTGAGACATAGGAGTGGTGGCGGAAGGCCTCACGTGCATGGACGTTGGACAGATGGACTTCCACCGTAGGGAGCGCCACGGCACGGATCGCGTCATGAATGGCGACGGATGTGTGCGTGTAGGCGGCAGGATTGATGATGATCCCCACAGCGCCGGTGTCGGCGGCTTCGTGAATCCAGTCCACCAGCGTCCCTTCGCTGTTGGACTGGCGGAAGACGATGTCGTAGCCGAGCCGCGCGGCAGTTGCGCGTGCCTGGGCCTCGATATCGGCGAGGGTCGTACGGCCATAGGTCTCCGGCTCGCGCTTGCCGAGCCGGTTGAGATTGGGGCCGTTCAAAATGAAAAAGGTGGCGGGCATTCCTTCTCCGTCGCCGCGATTTCCGCATCCTTATAGGGATTTGCGCGCGGGAGGAAAAGCCCTGATTGGGGCAGCGCCGTGGCCGCCCCCAGGGTCTTTGTGAAATTTACGGAAATGCCCGTGGCATGCCGGATCCGGTCAGCAGTTCGCCTTGCCGCATTTGCGCACGGATTGAATGGCGGCTTTCAGCGTGTCGTAGCCATAGGCGCCCTTGATCACCGCATCGCCGATCACATAGGACGGCGTGCCGGAAATGCCGAGCTGGTCGGCCAGATCATATACTTCTTCCACATTGGCGCGCACATCGTCCTTGGTGACCGCGCGGGCGAGATCGTCACGGGCAAGGCCCATCGCCTCTGCGACCTTCAGCGTGCTGGCCTGATCGGCCTTGCCGCGCATGGTCAGCATGGCGACGTGGAATTCGCGGTATCTGTCCGGCGCCAGCGCATTCACGGCGATGGCAATCTGTGCGGCTTCGAAGGAGGGCTGGCCCAGAACCGGATATTCCTTCAGCACGACGCGCAGGTTCGGATCCTCATCCAGCAGGCGTTCCATGTCGGCCATGGCGCGCTTGCAGTAGCCGCAGTTGTAGTCGAAGAATTCGACCATGGTGACATCGCCATCCGGATTGCCCAGCACCACCTGATGGCGGGAATTGAGCAGGGCGCCGTCCTTGTCCGCCAGCATTGCGCTGACGCGGGTGGCTTCGGCTTCCTTGTCGCGGCGGTCCAGTTCGACAAGAGCGTCGCGGATGACTTCGGGGTTCTGCAGCAGATAGTCCCGCACAATCTGCTCGACCTGCGCCTTGTCGAGGGCGGGGGACTGGGCCGAAGCCGTCACGGGAGCCAGGGTACCAAGGGCAAGCGCCAGCACGGGCGCAGCGAGACAGCGGAAAAAGCGGTTCATTCATAGAACTCCTGCGCGCATGCCGCGCGTGGTGCGGAAACGGATTGCTGCAGCTCAGCGATTCAGGGCCGGCGGCGTGTAGGTCAGGATATCATCTGCCAGGATCCATGCAGGCGTTCCGGGCTTCAAATTCTTTTGAGCACGTGCGGCATATCGTTTCGCCGCCTGGAAGTCACCCGCCATCATCATGCCCTGGGCTGTGGAGACATCCGCCTCTGCCTGCTTGCCCTGGCGCCCCTGCGCAATGGCCAGCTGGCTGAAGGCGATGCCGGAATTCGGGTCGCGCTGGATGCCGTTCTTCAGGATGCGTTCCGCCTCAGCCAGGAGCGAGGGCTCATTGGCGCCGACCATGGCATAACCAAGCCAGATCAGGAACTGGCCCTCATTGGGCCGCAACTGCACGGCGCGCTGGAAGGAGGGGATGGCTGCCTTCGGGTTTCCTGATTCCAGCAGGGCCTGGCCCTTCAGCTCATGGAAATGCGGATTGTCCGGCTGCTTGGCGATCAGCGCGTCAATGTCCTTCACAGCAGCCCGGCCGCTGCTGCGCATGGCCGCAACCGCGCGGGCATATTGAGCCGGCATGCTGGTGTCGGAGCGCGGATAGAGCCGGGCGACCGCGTTGGGATGACTGGTGAAGGCGGTCAGCTTGGCCCGCACCATGTCATGGCGTGCCTGAAGGGCAGGCGGGGCGGGCTTGTCGAAATACTTGCTCTTGCGGGCCTGCTCCTCAAGCGCATTGTAACGCTCGCGCGCCATCGGATGGCTCTGGGCATAAGGATCGGTGTATTTGGCCGAGAACAGCTGCTGGTCGGCAAAGCGCTCGAAGGTGCGCAGCATGCCTTTGGCGCTCTGGCCGGTCATTTCCAGATAGCGCAGGGCCGCCTTGTCGGCAGCGGCCTCTTCGCCGCGCTGATAGGCCAGCAGCGAGCGCTGGCCGATGCCCGGCGCGCCCATGGCAATGGCCGCACCGCCCCCTGTGGCTCCGGAGGAATTGCTGGAGACGCCTGCCGCCATGGCACCTGCACCCAGCACCATGCCGACAACGGTCATGATCTGCGCATTGGCAAGGGCGGTGCGCAGGCGCACCAGATGGCGGCCCGCGATATGGCCGGCCTCATGGGCGATCACGCCGATGACCTCGCCCGGTGTCTCGGCTTCCATCAGCACGCCCACATTGATGAACATGCGGCGCGCATCGGGAACGAAAGCGTTGAAGGTGTTCTCGTTGACGAGGATGATTTCCACCTGTCCCTGCGGCAGCCCGGCAGCCTTGAAGATCGGTGCCGCATAATCGCGCAAGAGCTCTTCGGTCTCTGCATCGCGCACGACCGGAATCTTCCGCCCCTGGGCCGCCGATGGTGCGGTCAGCGAGGGCAGGGCAATCGCCGCTGCCATGAACAGGGTGCCGGCCTTGCGCAGAATCCGGCCAAGGACAGGGGCGGCTGCCTTGCCGCCGCCGGGTTCCTGAACGGTGGAAATGTGTCGCACGGGTGCTTCCTCTTCTGCGTGTTGCTGGAGAAAGTAGGGGAGGCATCCGGGGCAGGTCAACAGGCCCGGCCGCCGCATCCGGTCACGCTCTGGTGTGCTGTGCGTTCTTAGCCCGCCAAAGCGGCGGCTGGCATATGACAGGGCAACGCTGTAAACCGCGTGGCAACAGCCATCGTGAGGATTTGCGCCGTGACCAGCCAGAAGACCATCCCTTCCGCCCGCAGTGCCGTGGACCCGTTCCTGGCCATGGATGTTCTGTCGGCGGCGCGTGCGCTGGAAGCGGAGGGGCGGCATCTCATCCACATGGAAGTGGGCCAGCCCGGCGCACCGGCCCCATCCACCGTTCTTGCCGCCGCCCGGCAGGCGCTGGAGGGCGGGCGCCTCGGTTATACGGAGGCGCGCGGCATCGCGCCCTTGCGCCAGCGCATCGCCCGCCACTACCGCGATGCCTATGGCGTCGAGGTGCCCGAAAGCCGGATCATGGTGACGACCGGGTCTTCGGCTGGCTTCAACCTGTCGTTCCTTGCCGCCTTCGATCCGGGTGACCGGATCGTTCTGACGGCGCCCGGTTATCCGGCCTACCGCAACATCATCAAGGCGCTGGGGCTGGTGCCGGTGGAAATCGAGGTGGGGCCGGACACCCGCTGGAGCCTGACGCCGGATCACATTGCAGCGGCGCTGAAGGATGGCCCGGTCAAGGGCGTTCTGGTGGCGAGCCCCGCCAACCCGACCGGCACGATGATGACGCCCGCAGCCCTCGCGGATCTTGCCCGTTTTTGTGACGATGCCGGCATCTGGTTTATCTCCGACGAGATCTATCACGGGCTCGTTTATGACGGGCAGCAGGCCTGCGCGCTGGAGACCTCCCACAACGCCATCATCATCAACAGCTTCTCCAAATATTATTGCATGACCGGCTGGCGCATCGGATGGATGGTGCTGCCGGAAAGCCTTGTGCGTCCGGCCGAGCGCATCGCCCAGAGCCTCTACATTTCCGCGCCGGAACTGTCACAGATCGCCGCTGCCGCTGCTTTTGACGCCACAGAAGAGCTGGAAGGGATCAAGGCCGGATATGCCGCCAACCGGGCGCTGCTGCTGGAGGCCCTGCCGAAGATCGGTTTCGACCGGCTGCTGCCGGTGGATGGTGCCTTCTACGTCTATGCCGACACCAGCCGTTTCGCCGAAAGCTCCCTCGATTTCACCCGCGCCATGCTGAATGAAGCCGGTGTTGCGGCGACGCCGGGCGCAGACTTCGATCCGGTGCATGGCGCCAGCTACACCCGCTTTTCTTTCGCCGGGGCCGGTGAGGATATTGCAGAGGCCGTGCGCCGTCTGGACGGATGGCTGAAAGGGCGCTGAGGGCGCAGGGCTTCGCCGAAGAGAGAGAAAACAAAACCCCTCCGGAAGCATCCTTCCGGAGGGGTTCTTTTTTAGTCTCTGATCAGGGGATCAGAAGAAGGAGCGGCGCTGCCACCAGCCGGAGCGCTTGGGCTTGCCTTCGTCATCCGGGCCTTCGCCGTCACCGGCGGTCTGGCTGGTGACGACCGGCGTTGCCGGTGCCTTCGGGCGGGCCGGGGCTGCCGGTTCTGCGGGCGCTTCGACTTCAGCCGCCGGGGCAACCTCTGCGGCGGCTTCGGCCGGAGCTTCAGCGGCAACGGTTTCCAGAACCGGGGCCTCTGCTGCCGGAGTTTCAGCCGCCGGGGCTTCCTGCGGTGCCTCGGGAGCGGCCGTTACGGCTTCCTCAGCCGTTTCGGCCACTGCCGGAGCTGCTTCCACCCGGGCAGGAGCGTCTGCGTCAGCCTCTGCAGCAGCGGGGGCTTCGGCTGCTTCGGGAAAGGAGCCGCCATTTGCGGCTTCGTCCCCTTCAACGGCGCCGGTCAGATCTTCCGAAGCAGCAGCTGCGTCTGCATCCTCACCGGACGCATCTTCATCGCCGTCGCTGCCCTCTTCACCGTCCTCGCGCTCGCCATTGCGGCGGCCGCGGCGGCCGCCACGGCGGCCACGGCGGCGCTTGCGCTTGGGCTCGTCGGAACCATCGCCCTGGGCGCCTTCACCCTGAGACGCTTCACCGTCTTCGCCTTCGCTGCCTTCCGCGTCATCGCCAGCATCAGCGTCCGAGCCGTCTTCGTTCTGGCGCGGGCCGGCCTGACGGTCACCACCTGCTTCCGGGCTGCGGCGGCGCTTGCGGCGGCGGCGCTTGCGGCGGTCGCTGTCTTCGGACTGCTCGCGGGCAGAGGGTCGTGCCGAGGCTGCTTCCAGTTCCTCCTCGACGTCATCCTCGTCCTCTTCCTCCGGCTCGACGATATCGTCGATCTCTTCGATCTCGACCATATGCGGCTGGATCTGCGGCGGGGCGGGGAGGGGGATCTTGTCGCGGTCAATCAGGGACGAGCGCTCCAGCACGTAATGCTGGCCATGGCCCACCTCATCTGCCACCACGGCAATCTCGAGGCCGAAACGGGCCTCAAGGTCACCCAGGTTGCGGCGCTTCTGGTTGAGGATGTAAAGCGCCACTGACGTGTTCGTGCGCACGATCAGATTGTGGGTGACGCCCTTCAGCAGGAAGTCCTCCAGCGAGCGCAGCACATGCAGGGCAACCGATTCGACCGAGCGGATCATGCCCGAGCCATGGCAATGCGGGCAGGGCGTGGTGGAGCTTTCCAGAACACCGGTGCGGATGCGCTGGCGCGACATTTCCATGAGGCCGAAATGCGAGATCCGGCCAACCTGGATGCGTGCGCGGTCGTTCTTCAGGCAATCCTTGAGCTTGCGCTCCACCGTCCGGTTGTTCTTGTTCTCCTCCATATCGATGAAGTCGATGACGATGAGGCCGGCCAGATCGCGCAGGCGCAGCTGGCGCGAAACTTCCTCGGCGGCTTCAAGGTTCGTCTGGAGGGCGGTGTCCTCGATATTGTGCTCGCGGGTGGATTTGCCCGAGTTCACGTCGATGGAGACCAGAGCTTCCGTCTGGTTGATGACGATGTAGCCACCCGAGCGCAGGGTGACCTGCGGGGAGAACATGGCATCGAGCTGCGGCTCCACCCCGAAGCGGGTGAAGATCGGCGAGGCCTCGCGGTAGGGCTGGACGTTCTTGGCATGGCTCGGCATGAGCATGCGCATGAAGTCCTTGGCCTCGCGGTAGCCGTCTTCGCCAGCGACGAGAACCTCGTCGATGTCCTTGTTGTAGAGATCGCGGATCGAACGCTTGATCAGGCTGCCTTCCTCATAGACGAGGCAGGGCGCGCTGGACTTCAGCGTCAGGTCACGCACGTTCTCCCACAGGCGCATCAGATATTCGAAATCGCGCTTGATCTCGGCCTTGGTGCGGCTGGCACCTGCGGTGCGCAGGATGACGCCCATGCCCTCCGGCACCTCCAGCTCGGAGGCGATCTTCTTCAGGCGCTTGCGGTCGGCAGGCTGGGTGATCTTGCGGGAAATGCCGCCGCCACGGCCCGTGTTCGGCATCAGCACCGAGTAACGGCCGGCGAGCGACAGATAGGTGGTCAGGGCTGCGCCCTTGTTGCCGCGCTCTTCCTTGACGACCTGAACCAGCAGCACCTGGCGGCGCTTGATGACTTCCTGGATCTTGTACTGCTTGCGCTGGCGGGTGCGGCGTTCCGGCACCTCTTCCATGGCATCTTCGGCGCCGACCGATTCAACGTGGTCGGCATCATCGTCGCCGTCGGAGGACGACTTGTCCGAATCCTCGTGATCGTCGTCGTCGTCGTCGCTGTCGTCTCCGTCCTTGGCCGCTTCGGAGGCCGCAGCCTCGCGGGCGGCATGACGGGCGTTTTCAGCAGCTTCGCGCCGCTCTTCCTCGTGACGCTCGTCTTCGATCAGCGCCAGCCTGTCAGCGGCGGGGATCTGGTAATAGTCAGGATGGATTTCGCTGAAAGCGAGGAAACCATGCCGGTTTCCGCCGTATTCCACGAATGCGGCCTGGAGGGAGGGTTCGACCCGCGTCACCTTCGCCAGATAGATATTGCCGCGCAGTTGCTTCCGGTTAGCTGCCTCGAAGTCGAATTCTTCAACTCGATTGCCGCGCACCACGACGACCCGGGTTTCCTCCGGGTGCGCCGCGTCGATCAGCATCTTGTTTGCCATTGATGAAGGTCTCCACGGCAGCCGGACGCCCGGGGCGCGGCTGACGCGCTCCGTGGCTGAAGGTCCGGCAGACCGTTTTCTTGTCACTTGGATGGAAAGACGAAAGAGCTGGCGTGCGCGCGTCTATGCCTGCGGACCGGCTGTCCCGCAAAATCGGGGACACCGTTTGTGTCATTTCCGCCTGCATCGCGCTGTGCTTCAAGGCAACGCCTGCCCTTGATTAAACTGTTGTCACCGCGAAGTGCTGCCGCAAGAGGCCCGATGGCCGCCTGCGAGGCGCTTCTGTTTTCACGGATGGGGCATGCAGCCCGGCCTTGGGGCCTGACACCATGACAGGTCACTCTGGTCACCCTTCGGGCGGAGCGCGCAGGATTGAAGCCTGCTCACTGCCTTCTGGTCCGGCCAATTCCAGACTGTCCAGGGACAGCCCGCACCCGTCACACCTAATACCGCCCAATGCTTCGCCGTCTCTTAACGCCGGGCGCCGCGGCCGGGGCAAATGGCCTCCACTCCGCTCCGCGCGTCCGGCAAAGCCGCCAAGACATGTGGAAAGACTGTTCTTCCCATCATCTGAGGCAGTATCGGCTGCAAACCGAAATCCGTATTCTTCTTTTACGGGTCAGCAAGCGCCTTGGCAAGCAATGGAAATCATCTCTGCCAGCTTGCAAGCGGCGGCAAGGCCCGTTAGCACGGAGTTAACCATCCACCGGCAGGGTCATTGCATCAGGATCCGTCCTTTGACGGCACGCCACCGGAGGGATTAAAGAGCGCGGCAGGTGCCGCATCCGAGCCCGCAAACAGGACCGGAGTAGAGGATTGCCAGTCAGATTGCAGCAGAGTTTGTCTGTATTTCTGCCAGGCCGCGAGCGGAACGCGCCCGTGGCCCGCATAGGTTTGCGCGATTTTGTATTGCCTGCGCTGCGCCGTGTCGTGGCGAGGGTGATGCTTGCGGCCGCTCTGGCGGTGCCTGCCGTGGCCGCAAGCGCTCCGGTTCGGGCGGAAACCTTGCCGGTTGCCTCGGACCTGTCTTCTGCTGCCACGGATGCCCGGATTGCCGGGGACGAAACACGGACACGATTCGTTCTGGACCTGCAGGGGCAGGTGCCTTTCATCGTTTCAAATCTCGCCGATCCCTACCGGGTCATCATTGATCTGCCTTCCATGGAGTTCAAGCTGCCCGAAGGTTCGGGCACGGATGGGCGCGGTCTGATCCGGAGCTGGCGCTATGGCCTGTTGTTCGCCAGGGGAAACGCACGGATCGTGCTGGACCTCACCGAGCCGGCCAAGGTGGACAAGAGCTTCGTTCTGGAAGCCATCGAAGACCAGCCGGCCCGGCTTGTTGTCGACCTTGTGAAGACCAGCCGTGAGGAATTTCTCGCCGAGGCCGAGCGCACCCATCAGCCGCTCAGCGCCCTGGTGACGGATGGCCAGCAGGCCGCGCCCAAGGCAAACAAGCTGACTTCGTCGGCGGGCAAGACCAAGCCTGTCGTTGTGCTGGACCCTGGCCATGGCGGCATTGATACGGGCGCCATCGGCGTGCATGGCACGCTGGAAAAGGCAGTGGTTCTGAGTTTTGCGCAGGTTCTGAAAAAGAAACTGGAAGACACGGGCCATTACACGGTCTTCATGACCCGTGAGGACGACACTTTCGTGCCGCTGCGCAAGCGGGTGCAGTTTGCCCGCGGCCACAACGCCGACCTCTTCGTCTCGATCCATGCGGACTCGGTGCGCAGTTACAAGGAAGAGGTGCGCGGCGCCACGGTCTACACGCTCTCCGAAAAGGCGTCGGATACGCTCGCTGCCCAGATTGCCGCCTCGGAAAACCATTCGGATGTACTGGCCGGGGTGGAACTGAGCGAGGAGCCCGCTGAAGTCGCCGATATTCTGGTCGATCTCGCCCGGCGGGAGACCAAGATCTTTTCAAGCCATTTCTCGAAGATCCTCGTGGAAGAGCTGAGAAGCGCGGTGAAGCTGATCAACAATCCGCAGCGTTCCGCCGGTTTCATGGTGCTCAGGGCCCATGACGTGCCGTCCGTGCTGGTGGAGCTTGGCTATCTCTCCAACGAGCAGGACGAGAAGCTGCTGATTTCGCCGGAGTGGCGTGAGCGCACGGCAACCGCTGTTGCGGACGCGATCGAGGCCTTCTTCCAGCCGCGCTTTGCGATGGACAAGGGGGCGGCTGGAGAGACTGCGGCGGGGACAAAGGTCAAGTAATTGCGCCGCAGGGCCTGCCTGCGCTTGCCGGTGCCTCAGCATCGCCATATTGCTCGACGACTAAGGTCCCGAGGTAAACCCGGATTTCTGTCTGCTCCTGTGTCCAGCCCGCCCGGAATGTGGTAGGGGACCGGCAGCAGCACTCTGGCCGGGAAGAAGCGAGCCCAAGGCATGAAATTTCTGATCAAGTTCTTCGGTTATCTGTTCGGCATCGGTACGGTGCTGGGACTGCTGGTCGCGGCCGGCGTCTGGATCTATCTGGAGAAGCTGGGCGAAGACCTGCCGGACTATACGGCGCTGAAGAACTATGAGCCGCCGGTGATGACCCGCGTGCATGCCGCCGACGGCAGCCTGATGGCCGAATATGCCAAGCAGAGGCGCCTCTTCCTGCCGATCCAAGCCATGCCGGACATCCTGAAGGAAGCCTACATCTCGGCGGAAGACAAGAATTTCTACAGCCACGTGGGTATCGACCCGGAGGGCATAGCCCGTGCCGTGGTGCGTTTCGTGCAGAATTTCGGCTCCGGCCGCCGCCCTGAAGGCGCCTCGACGATCACGCAGCAGGTTGCCAAGAACTTCCTGCTGACCAACGAACTGTCGGTCGACCGCAAGATCAAGGAAGCGATCCTGTCGCTGCGCATCGAGCAGGCCTACACCAAGGACGAGATCCTTGAGCTCTATCTCAACGAGATCTACCTTGGCCTCGGCGCTTATGGTGTGGCGGCGGCTTCGCTCGTCTATTTCGACAAGTCGGTGCATGAACTGAGCCTTGAGGAAGTCGCCTATCTGGCGGCGCTGCCGAAGGCGCCGAACAATTACCATCCCTTCCGTGGCCGCGAGCGCGCCATCGAGCGCCGCAACTGGGTGATCGACCGTATGGTCGAGAACGGCTATGTGAGCGCGGCCGATGCCGAGGCTGCCAAGGCAAAGCCCCTGACGGTGAAGCCGCGTGAAACCGGTTCCCAGCTGTTTGCTGCCGAATACTTCACGGAAGAGGTCCGGCGCCAGGTCGCATCGATCTACGGCGAGAACAGCCTCTACGAAGGCGGTCTCTCGGTCCGCTCCTCGCTGGACCCGAAGATGCAGGCGACAGCCCGCAAGGTGCTGATGAACGGCCTTCTGGATTTCGACCAGAAGCGCGGCGGCGGCTGGCGCGGGCCGGTGACGACGATCCCCGTCGCAGGCGACTGGGGCGTTGAGCTTGGCAAGGTGGAAGCCCTTTCGGATCTGCCGGAGTGGCGTCTTGCTGTTGTGCTGGAGGCTGGTCAGAACACGGCGCAGGTTGGCCTGCAGCCGCGCAGGCTTGTCAGCGGCGCCCTTGAGCCGGAGCGCGAGACGGCAACGCTGCAGCTGGACGACATGAAATGGGCACGCGTGTCCGGCCGTGCCCCCAACTCGGCCAATGACGTGCTCAACCCGGGTGACGTGGTCTATGTCGAGGCCCCGAAGAACGGCGGCCGCTATCAACTGCGTCAGGTTCCGCGCGTTTCGGGGGCGCTGGTCGCGATGGACCCGTTCACGGGCCGCGTGCTGGCGCTGGTTGGCGGCTTCAGCTTTGCCCAGAGCGAGTTCAACCGCGCGACACAGGCCTGGCGCCAGCCCGGCTCGTCCTTCAAGCCCTTCGTCTATGCCGCCGCACTCGACAATGGCTACACCCCATCCAGCGTGGTTCTGGATGCGCCCATCGAGCTGGCGCAGGCCGGGCAGGCAACCTGGCGCCCGCAGAACTATGGCGGCAAGTTCTATGGCCCCTCGACCCTGCGCACGGGTATCGAGCTGTCGCGTAACCTCATGACCATCCGCCTTGCGCAGGACATGGGCATGCCGCTGGTGGCCGAATATGCCAAGCGTTTCGGCATCTACGACAACATGATGCCGGTTCTCTCCATGTCGCTGGGTGCTGGCGAGACCACCGTGCTGCGCATGGTCACGGCCTATTCGATCCTCGCCAATGGCGGCCGCAAGGTGACGCCGACGCTGATCGACCGCATCCAGGACCGTTACGGCCGCACCATCTACAAGCATGACAGCCGCATTTGCGAAACCTGTGATGCCAATGACTGGACCGGTCAGGCCGAGCCTGAACTGATCGACGAGCGCGAGCAGGTGCTCGACCCGATGACGGCCTATCAGATCACCTCGATGATGGAAGGCGTGGTTCAGCGCGGCACCGCCACCAGCGTGCGTGCGGTCGGCCGCCCGGTTGCCGGCAAGACCGGTACCACCAACGAGGAGAAGGACGCCTGGTTCGTTGGCTATACGCCGGATCTCGCGGTCGGCGTCTTCATCGGCTACGACCAGCCGCGGCCGATGGGACGCGGTGCGACGGGCGGCCTTGTCGCTGCGCCGATCTTCACCGAGTTCATGAAGGAAGCGCTGGCGGGCAGCCCGCCGGTCGAATTCCGTGTTCCGAAGGGTCTGCAGCTGATCCCGATCAACCGGCACACCGGCATGCGTGCGGTTGCCGGGGCTGAAGGCACCATTCTGGAGTCCTTCAAGCCGGGCACCGCCCCGCCGGACACTTACTCGGTCATCGGCTTCGAGGACGAGATGGGCGTGCCGCGCACCGTTTCGCCGGAGGCAGGTGCTGCCGTGATGACCGGCACTGGCGGGCTTTATTGACCCTTCCGGAGATCTGCCTGCGCGGCTAGCTGTTTACATGGCCTGCCTGCGCCGTTAGTCTCCGCCCCGATTTGCGGCCACTGCCCCGGCAACGAGGCGGTGGCCGCGACATTCCTGAACCAGCTTTGAGAGGTATCCGATGCGCGCCGAGATGGAAGGCATCGTCGACGAAATCAAGCAGGCCATAAGCCTGCTGAGGAGGCATCTTTGACTGGGATCACGCTCTGGTCCGTCTGGATGAACTGAACGCCCTGTCTGAAGACCCCGCGATGTGGAATGATCCGTCCAAGGCGCAGAAGCTCATGCGTGAGCGTCAGCAGCTGGAAGATGGCATTACCGGCGTGCGCCGCCTCGAATCGGAACTTGCCGACAACATCGAGCTGATCGAGCTTGGCAGTGCCGATGGCGACAAGGACGTGGTCGAGGAAGCCGAAGCGGCAATGCGCGGCCTCAAGGCCGAGGTGATGAAGCTGCAGATGGCATCGCTGCTGTCCGGTGAAGCCGATGGCAACGACACCTACATGGAAATCAACTCGGGCGCGGGCGGCACGGAAAGCCAGGACTGGGCCAGCATGCTCCTGCGCATGTACCGCCGCTGGGCGGAACGCAGCGGCTTCAAGGTCGAGCTTCTCGAATACCATGATGGCGAAGAAGCCGGCATCAAGTCAGCGACGCTGCTCATCAAGGGCGAGAATGCCTATGGCAAGCTGAAGACCGAATCGGGCGTGCACCGTCTGGTGCGCATTTCGCCCTATGACAGTCAGGCGCGCCGCCACACCAGCTTTGCCAGCGCCTGGGTCTATCCGGTGATCGATGACTCGATCGATATCGAGGTCAACGAAAGCGACTGCCGCATCGACACCTACCGCGCCTCCGGTGCCGGTGGCCAGCACGTCAACACCACCGACTCGGCCGTGCGCATCACGCATATCCCGACCGGCATCGTCGTGCAGTGCCAGAACGACCGCTCTCAGCACAAGAACCGCGCAACCGCCTGGTCGATGCTGAAGGCGCGCCTCTATGAGGCCGAGTTGCAGAAGCGCGAAGAGGCGGCCAACGCCGAGGCGTCTTCCAAGACCTCGATTGGCTGGGGCCACCAGATCCGCTCCTACGTTCTGCAGCCCTACCAGATGGTCAAGGACCTGCGCACGGGCGTGGAAAGCTCCTCGCCGCAGGACGTGCTCGACGGCAAGATCGATGACTTCATCGAAGCCGCTCTCGCGCAGCGCGTCTTCGGCGGCAAGGATGCCGAGGTCTCGGACATCGACTGAGCCGATCCGTGCGGACTGCAAGACTGCAAAACCCCGCCGGAATGGTCCCGGCGGGGTTTTTGTTGATATCGCGAGGAGGTGGAGACTAACGCTTCAGCAGCT
This sequence comes from Pannonibacter sp. Q-1, assembly GCF_054073275.1. Classification (NCBI taxonomy): domain Bacteria; kingdom Pseudomonadati; phylum Pseudomonadota; class Alphaproteobacteria; order Hyphomicrobiales; family Stappiaceae; genus Pannonibacter; species Pannonibacter sp. Q-1. The sequence continues at coordinate 287,833 of NZ_JBSXNB010000004.1, read as the reverse complement.
TGGAGACCCTGTCTCCGGTGCGGACGAAGGTCATGGGGTCCAGTGCCTCATCGTCCCGCCGCACTTCGTAATGGAGATGCGGACCGGTGGAGCGGCCGGTGTTGCCGAGGCGGCCGACCTGATCGCCGGCGCGCACCTCATCCCCCACGGCGACGGTGATGGCACTCATGTGGGCGTAGCGGGTCAGGTGCCCGTCCGGATGCTCGATTTCCACCAGACGGCCATAGCCGCCCTGATAGGAGGCGGTGATCACCGTGCCCGGCGCCGTGGCGCGCACGGGCGTGCCGTAAGGGGCGCGGAAATCGATGCCGGTGTGCATGGCAAGGCCGCCCAGGAACGGATCGATGCGGGGGCCGAAATCACTGGTGATCTGCGCTGCGGCGATCGGGCGGGCGAGGGGGATGGCGCCGACAGACTTGCGGACCTTGTTGCGCAGATCAAGAGCTGCTTCGGCGCGCTCGATCTTGTCGTCCAGGGTGGCCGTGGCAAGCGGCACATAGGGGCCACCGGTGGCTTCCATGCTGCCTGCAAGATCGCTGACGCGGTAGCCCAAAGGGCGGACGGCAGAGGCCAGCTGGCTGGTTTCATGTTCGGCCGCAAGCGTCACGGCATCCAGCGCGGCATTGCTTTCTTCGCTGATCTTGTCCAATGCGGCGCCGATGCCCAGCAGGTCGTCACGCGGGGCTTCCGGCTCCGGCAGAGGCTTGGCCGTCAGGCTGTCCTGTGTTGCGGGCAGGGGGGCAAAGGCGGAAAGAGGGCTGTCCATCAGGACGTTTTCGCTGCTGCCGCGCAGGCCGAGAGCCGCGAAGGGATTGTCCAGCGGGGCTTCCGGGCCGCCGATGGCCAGGAGGCTGCTGGAGGCGCCGGCATCCGAGAACTGCTCCGGCTTGGCCGCAGGAATGGCCGGGCCGGAAACCACATCAAGCCCGCTGCGGGCGGCCTTGTCGAGAATGGCAGCGACCTTGCCATGCTGATCCAGAAGCTCGTTCTGCCGCTGCAGCAATGTGTCGATCATGCCTTCGACGGAGCGGCGCTCATACATCTGGCTGCTGGTCAGGCGGTCGATTTCGGCACGGAGATAGGCGATGCGGTTCTCGTAGACGGCAGCTTCCTGGGTGCGCTGGGTCAGGCGGCTTTCGATCAGGTCGTCGCGCATTACGAAATAGGCGGCGGCGGCCATATAGCCGGTGATGAATAGGCCGAGGGTCAGGCAGGTGCCTGCGGCGAGCCAGGGGCGGATGGTGAAAGTCCTGGTGCGCTCGCCATTGCTGATGGTGACGTGATGCAGTGCCTTGCGCTTGCCGAACCCCTGACGGGCTCTTGAAGGAAAGTCTGACATGCCGTTTTCCATGCATCCGGAAGGGGCGAGTTCTGCCCCGGTCAGGAATCATTAGAAACGGTTAAGGTTAACAAACACCTTTCCTGCCGTTCATACTTTGCCGTCAGGACAGTTTTCCTCAAGGCGCGAGCTTGACGAGAGGGCGGTAAAAGCCCGGCGTCAGGCCAGCTTCGGAGCGGGCCCGGTCGTTGAAAGGCGGCTTCAGCGGGCCTCTGAAATGGGTGCGCACCAGTTCATGGAAACGGGGTTCGGGCCGTTCGCCGTGGCGGTCGCACAGGAAGCGGAACCACTTGGCACCGAAGGCCACGTGATTCTTTTCATCCCGGTAGATGATTCCGAGGATGCGGGCGGTTGCATGATCGCCAAGGGCGGCAGCCTTCTCGATCATCGGTGGGGTGATGTCGAGGCCGCGCGCCTCCAGCACCAGCGGAATGACGGCAAGCCGTGCGGTCAGGTCGTGCCCGGTGGCCTGTGCGGCCTGCCACAGCCCGTCATGGGCGGGCAGGCTGCCATAGGCAGCGCCGAGTTCCTGCAGCCGCTCCTCCAGCATGTTGAAGTGCTTGGCCTCCTCAAGCCCGACGCGCACCCAGTCGTCATAGTAGGAGCGCGGCATCGGCACATGCACGAAGCGGCCGATGATGTCCCAGGTCAGGTCCACCGCATTGAGTTCGATATGGGCCAGCGAGTGAAGCAGGGCGATCCTGCCTGCTTCGCCGCCAATGCTGCGCTTGGGCATGTCGCGCGGGGCCAGAAGCACCGGACGCTCCGGCCGGCCGGGCCGGTCCGGCATCTGGGCGGACGCAGATGGCGAGCCGAGGGCAAGGCTGCGCGCATACCAGAGCTTGGCGGTCTCATAGGCAAGGCGGACCTTTTCGGAAAGATCCGGCGTGCGCACGATGGCATTGGCGCGCCCGGCCAGCGTGTCCAGCGCGGAGGATGGAAATATGCCGCTCATGCCCGAAAAAGCCCTTTCAGCATCCGCAAGAGGCGGGGGCGCCGGACGTGCCGCCCCCGCGCCTTGCGTTCAGAGCCCGCGCACTGCCTCAAGCACGGCGTCGACGTGGCCCTTGACCTTCACCTTGCGCCAGATCTGGGCGATCTTGCCGTCGGCTGCAACAAGGAAGGTGCTGCGCTCCACACCCATGTAGGTCTTGCCATACATGGACTTTTCCACCCACACGCCAAAGGCCTGGCAGACGGCTGTGTCCGGATCGGAGGCGATGTCGACGGTGAGGCCGTGCTTGCCCTTGAACCTGGCGTTCTTGGCAACCGGGTCCGGCGAAATTCCGATGACCTTTGCGCCAAGCGCTTCGAACTGAGCTTTGGCCTGGCTGAAGGCGATGCACTCTTCGGTGCAGGCGGGCGTGTCGGCCTTGGGGTAGAAATAGATCACCACGGGGCTGCCCTGCAGGCTGGAAAGCTTCACTTTCTCATCATCGCCGAGCAGCAGGTCCACGTCCGGTGCGGGGGCTGAAATTGTCAAATCGGTCATGCTGCCTTCCTCTTGTCATAGTCGGTGGATTTATCCGGAACGGTATTCAGTTGTCCGTGCTTGAGGCGCGCCTCGCGGCTGGCTTTGTTGCATAATGAAGTATCACAGCGGATCGGGGGATTCGCAGTCCCGGGACGAAAAAATGAAAAGGCTCTGAACGCTGTCTCCGCCGCAAGAACCGCAGAAAGCTCCTGTCATACGGAAAGAGCGCCGGTCTGGATTGGGCCGGAAGCTCACGCGCGTCTGCGGCTTCCTCTGCATTCTGGTGCTGGTGGCCGTTGCCGGGCTGACCGGGCGGCTCTATTGGGGGCCCGTTACAATTCCTTTTGCCCGGGAACTGGTGGAAGCCCGCGTCCGGGTGGTCAATGCCGATGTGTCCGTGGGCTCGGTGCGGCTGGACCTGTTTGCAGCCAGCGGCCCGCAGGTGGTCATTGATGATGCCGGTGTTACGGTCGGAGGGGATGTCGAAAGCCGCATTCTCCTGCCGCGCACCGAAGCCGTTCTGCAGTTTGCGCCGCTGCTCACCGGCGAGGTGAAATTCCGCAGCCTCGATATCGAGCGCCCGCGTATCACGCTGGAAGGCGGAGACGGGCCCGCCTTGATGCCGGAAATGAACAGCCTGATGGAAGCCGTTGACCGGATTGCGCTTCTGGTCGACGAGGAACTGAGCCGCCGCAATCTTGACGTGATCCGCGTCCGCGACGGTCGTCTGGAGATTTCCGGGCCGACCCCGCGCCTTATCGACAACATCGACGCTTCGCTGGGACGGGATGCAACGGGTGCCGTCTATGCCGAAAGCACGGTCGAGGGGCGTATGGGCACCTGGCAGCTGGCCCTGCGGCGCGGCACGGATGCGGCAACCGGCGCCCGGGAACTCGGGCTCTACATCAAGGATGTGTCGCTGGCCGAACTCTTTCCGCTGAACGAGCAGGTGCGCTCCGGCCGTGGCCTTGGCCTGCCGCTGGAGTTGCAGTTCGCGGCAAGGCTGGACAAGGACGGGGTGTTTGACCGGGCAACCCTTGTGGGCCGTGCCGTGGACGGGTGGTTCCAGATCGGCACGACGACGATCCGCTATGATGAAGTGGCGGTTGGCCTTGCCTGGGAGGGCGAGGACCCGCGCATTCAGGTGATGCCGTCCCATGTGGTGCGGGGCAATACACGCATCAGCTTTGACGGCGTGGTGACACCGCCTGCTGCCGGGCAGCCTGACTGGAAGATCCTGATCGGCGCGGACAATCCGGTGTTCGGTTCTGCCGATGTGCAGGAAGACCCGATCATGGCCGAGCGGGTGCACCTGAAGGCGCATTATGATCCGTCCGCACAGAGCCTCTATATCGACAGGGCGCAGGTGCAATCCGGACCGGCAAGCCTCAGCGCGGTTGGCACTGTGGACCTGAAGGATGATGGCCCCTATCTGGCGCTGGCGGTCGAGGTCAACGCCATGCCGGTTGCCCTGCTGAAACAGATCTGGCCGATCACCCTGACGCCCCCTGCGCGGGCCTGGATCAGCAAGCACATGCTGTCTGGCCTCATCCGCGAGGCCAGCATCGACGTTTCGATTCGTCCCCCTGCCTTTGACGAGCACCATCCGGATCCGGGTTGGGGGGCTGACGATGTGCGGCTCGACCTGACGTTCGAAGACGTGGATGTGGCCCCGCTCGACACCTTGCCGCCGATCACCGGGCTTGATGGGAAGATCACCATCGAGAACGAGGTCCTGACCGTCTCCGGCCGGAATGGCAGGATTGTCGAGGGCGTCACCAAGCCTGTTGCCGTGCAGGAAGGGACTTTCACGATCCGTCAACTGGCGCTGCGTGGCATCAAACCGGCAGATATTTCGCTGAAATTTGCTGGTGAGGCGCAGGATCTCGGAACCCTGATCAACCGGCCGCCGTTCCGCGCGCTCGACAAGGCGCAGATGGGCGGCGGAACATTCGGGGGCACCGGAGAGCTTGATGTGATGGCCCGTTTCCCGCTGCGCCTGTCCATTGCGGTTGCCGATGTGGACTGGACGGCTGCGGCCCGGCTGAGCGGATTTTCCTCCACCCAGCCGGTGCGCGGGCACAAGATTTCCGGCGCGGACGTTGCCATTGAAGCCGATCCAAGGGAGGTGGCGGTCAAGGGCAAGGGCCGTATCGACGGGCTGGAAGCCAACATTGATCTGCTGGTTCCGGTGGAGGAAGGCCAGGGCGAGCGCCGTCAGGACGTGGAGCTGAAAGTCTCCGCGGAAGAACTCGGCAAACGCGGCATTGATCTGGGCTCTCTGGTCAGCGGGCAGATGGTGCTGAAGCTGGCCGAAACACCGGGTGGCCAGTCCTTTGACATCGACCTGACGGATACCTCGGTCAAGCTGGAGCAGATTGGCTGGGAGAAGGGACCGGGTGTGCCGGCCAAAGCCAGGTTCATCTTGAGTGAACAGGGCGACACCCGGCGGCTGAAGGAGTTTCAGCTGACCTCCGACGGTGTGGCTATCGGCGGCGAGGTGGTTCTTGGCAAGGATGGCGGCTTCCGTGAGGCTGATTTCGCCGGCTTCCAGATCAGGCCCGGTGATTCTGCCTCGCTCAAGATCACCCAGCAGCGACGCAACCAGTACAAGGTGGTTTTCAACGGAGCCCAGTTCGACGCGCGCGGACTGATCAAGACCTTGCTCGACAAGAAGGGCGGGGCGGGGGCCAAGGACAAGACCGTCTATGACATAGCCATCAAGGCCGGCCGGCTGCAGGGCTTCAATGGCGTTGTGGCGACGGATGTGGACGGCAAGGTGACCGGCGGCCCGGAGGGCATCGGAACCCTGGCGCTGAAGGGCGCCACCAACAACCGCGGTGCCTTTCGTTTCGAGATCAGCGGCAAGGGCGACACGCGCGCCGCCAGCGGCGACTTCGCCGATACGGGCGCCATTCTGCGCTTCCTCGACGTTTATCCGCGCATGCGCGGGGGAACCGGTACCTTGCTGATTTCCATGCCGGAGGAGACCCAGTGGTTCGGCACATTCGGCGTGCGCAACCTGTCGATCACGGAAGATCCGGCGATCCGGAAACTGGCCGAACTGCCCGTCGCCGCGCGCAGTGACTCCGGGGCTGTGGTGGTCACCCAGTCGGTGCGTGCCGGAGAAGCCTCGTTTGACCGGCTGGACCTGCGGTTTTCGCGTAAGGGTGAAATCATCACAGTCGAGGAAGGCCTGATGCAGGGCGCAGTCGTCGGCGGCACGGTGACGGGCGAGGTCGATCTCGGCCAGCGGACACTGGCGCTGACGGGAACCTATGTGCCGGTCTTTGCGCTCAACAACCTGTTCAGCAAGATCCCGCTGCTCGGCTTCGCCCTCGGTGGCGGTTCGGACGAAGGGCTCTTCGGAGTGACCTACCGCCTTGCCGGCCCCATCAGCGCGCCCCAGCTGTCAGTCAATCCGGTCTCGGCCATTGCGCCGGGCATCTTCCGCAAGATGTTCGAGTTCCGCTGATACCAATGCTCGATGAGCTTGACTTCTCGAGCATTGGTTAAGCCCGTGCGGCGCTTGAGCATTTTCAAGGCGTGATGCGTCAGCATCGAAAGCCTTGGTATGAGAGCCAGACGCCAGGCAGGTTCCGGCACAGCGGCTGCGCATAAACAGAAGGCCCGGACCTTGCGGGCCGGGCCTTGCTGGATTGCCATGCGGTAGCAGATCAGGCCGGGCGCAGCAGCACGTGCTTCTTCTTGCCCATGGAGAGCTTGATCACGCCTTCGCCGGTGATGTCGGCCATGGACAAGCTGCGCTTGTCGTCGGTGACGGCCTCGTCATTCACCTTCAGCGCGCCGCCGGTGATGTTGCGGCGGGCTTCGCCGTTGGAGGCACAAAGGCCTGCACGCACGAAGGCGGCAAGAACACCGAGGCCGGCCTCCAGCTCGGCCTGCGGCAGTTCGACGGTCGGCAGGCCCTCGGCCGTCTGGCCTTCCTCAAAGGCGCGGCGGGCGGTTTCGGCAGCGGCCTCTGCAGCTTCGCGGCCATGGATCATGGCGGTGGCTTCGGTGGCGAGGATCTTCTTGGCTTCGTTGATCTCCGCACCCTGCAGCGCTGCAAGACGGGCGATTTCGTCAAGCGGCAGCACGGTGAAGAGCTTCATGAAGCGCTCCACATCCGCGTCCTCGGTGTTGCGCCAGTACTGCCAGTAATCATAGGGCGACAGTTGGTCGGCATTGAGCCAGACAGCGCCTGCGGCGGTCTTGCCCATCTTGGCGCCGGAGGCGGTGGTCAGCAGCGGGGCGGTGAGGGCGAAGGCCTCCACGCCTGCCTTGCGGCGCACCAGGTCCACGCCGGAGAGGATGTTGGACCACTGGTCGGAACCGCCCATCTGCAGGCGGCAGCCAGTCTGCTGGTAGATCTCCAGATAGTCGTAGCCCTGCAGCAGCATGTAGTTGAATTCCAGGAAGGACAGGTGCTGCTCGCGCTCCAGCCGCAGGCGCACGCTGTCGCGCTGGATCATCTGGTTGACCGAGAAATGGCGCCCGATATCGCGCAGGAACTCCACATAGTTCAGTTTCATCAGCCAGTCGGCATTGTCCAGCATGATGGCATCCTTCGGGCCGTCACCGAAGGTGAGCAGCTTGTCGAAGATCTTGCGGATGCCGGCCTTGTTGGTCTCGATGTCGTCGTCGGACAGGATCTTGCGGCTTTCGTCCTTGCCGGTCGGGTCACCGACGCGGGTGGTGCCAGACCCCATCAGCGCGATCGGCCGGTGACCGGTCTGCTGCAGCCAGTAGAGCATCATGATGGTGACGAGCGAACCGGCATGGAGGCTCGGCGCCGTGCAGTCAAAGCCGATATAGGCGGTCACGGTCTCGGTCGAGAGCAGCTTGTCGAGGCCCTCTGCGTCGGACATCTGGTGAATGAAGCCGCGCTCGTTGAGGACCTTCAGAAAACCGGACTTGTACTCGCTCATGTAACGTTTCCACGCGCTGGATGTTCGGGAGGTGACTTGGTGTGTCTGGCTCTATACCGGCAGGCAGCCGTTGTAAATCGTATCAGGTTGCCGGGCGCGGCCTGACGGGTGCCGAAGGGCCTGAAACGAGAAAGCCGGGCGCGAGGCCCGGCTTTCCGCATCTGCTGCCTGAAAGGCTTATGCAGAGTAGTACATGTCGAACTCGACCGGATGCGGGGTCATTTCGTAGCGCATGTTCTCTTCCATCTTCAGCTCGATGTAGCTGTCGATGAAGTCGTCGTCGAACACGCCGCCCGCCTTGAGGAACTCACGGTCGGCATCCAGCGACTGCAGGGCTTCACGCAGCGAGCCGCAGACGGTCGGGATCTCGGCCAGCTCTTCCGGCGGCAGATCGTACAGGTTCTTGTCCATGGCGTCGCCCGGATGGATCTTGTTCTTGATGCCATCGAGACCGGCCATCAGCTGCGCAGCGAAGGCGAGGTAGGGGTTCGCGGTCGGGTCCGGGAAGCGGACTTCGATGCGCTTTGCCTTCGGCGAAGAGGTGTACGGGATGCGGCAGGAGGCCGAACGGTTGCCCGAGGAATAGGCGAGCAGAACCGGCGCTTCGTAGCCCGGGACCAGACGCTTGTAGGAGTTGGTCGACGGGTTGGTGAAGGCGTTCAGGGCCTTGGCGTGCTTCAGGATGCCGCCGATGTAGTACAGGCACATTTCGCTGAGGTCGGCATAGAGGTTGCCGGCGAACAGCGGCTTGCCATCGCGCCAGATGGACTGGTGGCAGTGCATGCCCGAACCGTTGTCACCGAAGATCGGCTTCGGCATGAAGGTTGCGGTCTTGCCGTAAGCGTTGGCGACCTGGTGAACCACATACTTGTAGATCTGCATGTGGTCGGCGCAGGTGGTCATGGTGTTGAACTTCACGCCCAGCTCGTGCTGTGCAGCAGCCACTTCGTGGTGGTGCTTTTCAACGGACACGCCCATCTCGGCCATGACGGTCAGCATCTCGGAACGCATGTCCTGGCAGCTGTCGATCGGCGGGACCGGGAAGTAGCCGCCCTTGACGCGCGGACGGTGGCCGAGGTTGCCGGCTTCATATTCGGTGTCGAGGTTGCTCGGCAGCTCGTTGCTGTCCAGCTTGAAGCCCGTGTTGTACGGCTCGGAGGCGAAACGCACGTCGTCGAAGATGAAGAATTCAGCTTCCGGGCCAAAGAAGATGGTGTCGCCGAAGCCGCCGGTCTTGACGTAGGCTTCTGCCTTCTTGGCGATGGAGCGCGGATCGCGGTTGTAGGTCTCGCCGGTGCGCGGGTCGACGATGTCACACAGGATGACAAGGGTCGGCTGCGCGAAGAACGGGTCGATGTGCGCCGAGGACGGGTCCAGCACCAGGGTCATGTCGGAGGCGTCGATCGCCTTCCAGCCGGCGATGGAAGAGCCGTCGAAGGCAACGCCTTCAGCGAACATGTCTTCGTCAACGAGGCCAACGTCCATGGTGACGTGCTGCAGCTTGCCGCGCGGGTCGGTGAAGCGCAGGTCGACGAACTTGATGTCCTTGTCCTTGATTTCCTTAAGGATATCAGCAGCGGTGGTCATTATTCACTTCCCTATGTGTTCTGTTTTCACGTGGGCTATTCTCGCAACCTGAGGGCCTGCGCCACGGGCGCAGCGGCTTTGCGGATGCGAAACTCGGGAGCGGGGTATCCCCGCGAAACGGATTGAGAGGCTTCAGATGGCGTCCACGCCGGACTCGCCGGTGCGGATGCGGACGGCTTCCTCGATGTTGGAGACGAAGATCTTGCCGTCGCCGATGCGCCCGGTCTGGGCTGCATTGCGAATCGCGTCAACGGCCTTTTCCACCATCTCGTCGGCGAGGACGATTTCGACCTTCACCTTCGGCAGGAAGTCGACGACATATTCTGCGCCGCGGTACAGTTCGGTGTGGCCCTTCTGGCGGCCGAAGCCCTTGGCCTCGGTCACGGTGATGCCCTGAAGACCCACTTCCTGCAGCGCTTCCTTCACCTCGTCGAGCTTGAAGGGTTTGATGATCGCCTCGATCTTTTTCATCGTCTTGCGTCTCTCTCCGTTTCGGTGGCCATTGGCTGGCACGTTTCTGCGGCGGGGTCCGGATCGCGCGATCGGGGAGGCCCGTTGTTGCCCCCTCTCTTGCACGACGCGTGCCAACTTTTCTCACCACCCGAAAGCGCCAAAAAAAGGGGCATTGCGGACACTGTGGCCGATCCTGATGGTTCCGCCAAGCGGATTTGCTGCCCGTTTTTTGCTCAAGTTGATGCCTTATTGTGCAGTCAGCCATTTCTTGTGCTGGTGCCGGGCTGGAAAGGGCGGATTGGTGCGTGGCAAAGGGGCTTGCGTGTGCGGCTTCTATTGGCAACTCTGGCGCCCGTCAGGGAAGGCGGATGGGGATATGTCATGGTGCCGGGTGTTGAATTGCTCACTCCGCAGGAAATGCGCCGCGCAGACGCGCTGACGATCGAGGCGGGAACGCCGGGGATCGAACTGATGGAGCGCGCCGGGCGCGGTGTGGCCGATGCGGCACGGGCCATGCTGGCACCGGGGCAGGGCGTGCTGGTGCTCTGCGGGCCTGGCAACAATGGCGGCGACGGCTTCGTTGCCGCCCGGCTTCTGGCGCTTGAGGGTGTGCCGGTGATGCTGCTTCTGTGCGGGCAGCCGGAGCAGCTTTCGGGCGATGCCTGGAGTGCATGGCGCCGCATGGGCGAAGAGGCGGCCGATGGCATCCGGTTTCTGGAGGCAGGTGCCAATCCCTTTCATGAGAGTGCAGGAACAGGCGCTCCGCTGGTGATCGATGCGCTCTTTGGCGCAGGGCTTTCCCGTCCTGTCAGTGGATATGAACTGGAACTGGTCAACGGCCTCAATGCCTCGGGTCTGCCGGTGCTGAGCGTTGATGTGCCGAGCGGACTTGATGGCGCGACGGGGGAGGTGAGGGGCGTTGCCGTCAAGGCCGCGCGCACTGTCACCTTCTGCCGGATGAAGCCCGGGCATCTGCTGCTGCCGGGCCGTGTTCTGTGTGGTGAGGTCGAGGTTTGCGATATCGGCATTGCCAATGAAACGGTTCTGACGGCAGGCGGGCCGGGGTGCTGGCGCAACGGGCCGCAGGTGTGGGGTGCTCTTGTGCCAAGGCCGCGGGTGGATGGGCACAAGTTCTCCCGTGGCCATGCGGTGGCCCTCTCCGGTCCGGCTCATGCCACCGGCGCCATACGCCTGTCGGCCATGGCGGCGCTGCGCAGCGGGGCGGGGCTGGTGACGGTTGCTTGCGAGCCTTCCGCCACGATGGTTCTGGCGAACCATCTGACCACCGTCATGCTGCACCCCTTGCGCGGGGAAGAGGCGCTGACCGGACTTCTGTCGGACAGCCGCATCACGGCGCTTGTCTATGGTCCCGGCGCAGGGCTGGGGGCGGAGACGCAGGCGCTGGTGCTGGATCTTGTGGCCTCCGGCAAGGGGCTGGTGCTGGATGCCGATGCGCTTTCGAGTTTTGCAGGAACGGAAACGCCTCTTTTCGTTACCATTGAAAAAAGGGTGCGCGGCGGTGCGCAGCCCCCGGTGCTGACGCCGCATGCGGGCGAATTCGGACGGCTTTTCCCGGATTTGCCGCCGCCCGTGTCCGGCCTCGGCAAGCTGGATGCGGCCCGTGCCGCGGCGCAGCGCAGCCGCTCTGTCATTATATACAAGGGTGCCGATACGGTGATTGCCGCGCCGGACGGGCGGGCGGTCATCAATGCCAACGGCACGCCCTGGCTGGCGACGGCGGGCTCCGGCGATGTGCTGGCCGGGATCGTGACCGGGCTCCTGGCGCAAGGCCTGCCTGCCTTCGAGGCGGCTGCCATGGGGGTGTGGATGCACGGCCGCGCGGCGGAGATTGCCGGGGCCGGGCTGATCGCCGACGACCTTTTGCCGGCTCTGAAGGATGTGGTGCAGGAGCTTTCCGCGTAGAAATGGCCGCTGCCGCCATTTTTGCTTTGATGCGGCAGGGACGGGTGCTATAGAGGCCCCGCCTTGGCTACGGGCGCTGTTGAGCGTTTTTTTGCGGCGGGAAGTGACCTGCCGTCCGGAAAGCGTTCCAGACTCAATGCCCCGGGCATGATCCTGCCGTTCCGGCTCGCAAGGCCTGACTGCATCATGTTCAGGGCCGTCGCGGGCGTGGTGGAACTGGTAGACACGCCAGATTTAGGTTCTGGTGGCGTAAGCCGTGGGGGTTCAAGTCCCTCCGCCCGCACCAAGTCATGGGTCTTGAGGAGTGCCGGCCGCAGGCAGCCGATCTGGGCAACCGGTCCAGAGATGAACTGGTCCAGAGCGTAGCGGCCCCCCTTTCAAAGAGGCCCGTCATGGGCTGATCGAAAACACGAAGATGGAACGCTGGTTCCATACCGAGGACGAAGCATACTACCATGCAGGTGACCGAAACCCTTTCCGAGGGCCTCAAGCGCGAACTGAAAGTCGTTATTCCGGCGACCGAACTGGCGGCCAAGCTTGACACGTACCTCGACGAACTGAAGTCCAAGGTGCGCATCAACGGCTTCCGTCCGGGCAAGGTCCCGGCCGCGCATCTGAAGCGCATGTACGGCCGTCAGGCCATGGCAGAGATCCTGAGCAACACGATTCAGGAAACCAGCCAGAAGGCCATTGAAGAGCGCAACGAGCGCCCGGCCCTGCAGCCCGAGATCGATCTGCCGGACAACGAGGCAGAGGCGATCCTGGAAGGCAATGCCGACCTCGCCTTCAAGATGAGCTACGACCTGCTGCCGCAGTTCGACATCATCGACTTCTCCGGCATCGAGATCGAGCGTCCGGTCGTCGAGATCTCCGAAGAAGGCGTGATGGAGCAGGTCTCCTCGATCGCCGAGAGCAACCGTCCGTTCGAAAGCAAGGGCGAAGGCGCCGTTGCCGAAAACGGCGACCGCGTCACCATGTCCTACCTCGGCAAGCTCGACGGCGTTCCCTTCGACGGCGGCGCTGACGAGAACGGCCAGCTGGTGCTTGGCTCCGGCCAGTTCATCCCCGGCTTCGAGGAAGGCGTCCTCGGCATGAAGCAGGGTGAGGAAAAGGTCATCTCCGTGACCTTCCCGGAAGACTACCCGGCCGCGCAGCTCGCCGGCAAGGAAGTCACCTTCGACATCGTCCTGAAGGACGTTGCCGCTCCCGGTGACGTGAAGATCGACGAAGACTTCGCCAAGAGCCTCGGCCTTGAGTCGCTGGACAGCCTGAAGGGCATCATCCGCGGCCAGATCGAGAGCCAGTTCGGCGCCATGACCCGTCAGCGCATCAAGCGCCAGCTGCTGGACAAGATGGACGAAGCCTATTCGTTCGAACTGCCGTCCAAGCTGCTCGAGACCGAATTCCAGAACATCTGGAATCAGGTCGAGGCCGACATGAAGCGCAACGGCAAGACCTTCGAAGAGGAAGGCACCACGGAAGAGGCCGCCAAGGCTGACTACCGCAAGATTGCCGAGCGCCGCGTGCGCCTGGGTCTGGTGCTCTCCGAGATCGGCGAGAAGAACAAGATCGAAGTGACGGACGAGGAAGTCCAGCGCGCGCTCTATGACCGCGTGCGCCAGTTCCCCGGCCAGGAGCGTCAGGTGTTCGAGTTCTACAAGAGCAATCCGCAGGCTCTCGCCTCGCTGCGCGCTCCGATCTATGAGGAAAAGGTCGTCGACTTCATCCTCTCCCTCGCCAAGGTGACCGACAAGACCGTCACCAAGGAAGAGCTGGAGAAGCTCGTCGCCGAGGACGAGGACGAGGCTGCCTCGAACTGATCCCATAGGGACTTGGCGATGCGGCGTGGGGGCTTTAACCTTGCCTTCACGCCGCATCTGCAACAGTCTTGAGTTGCTGGCGGCATCCCCTATGTATGGGTGTCGCTTTTTTCGACTCAAAGGGCCGCGCAACGGTGCGGTGCCTGACTGACGAAGATGCGTTTCAACGCTGTCTGCCCGCGCCCCGGTGGCCTGCGGGCGGCAAAGCCAGAAGATGGATGAGGTATGCAGGATCCTGTCGAATTCTACACGAACACGCTCGTGCCGATGGTCGTCGAGCAGACCAGCCGCGGCGAACGGGCCTTCGACATCTACTCGCGCCTCCTGAAGGAACGCATCATTTTCCTCACCGGCCCGGTCGAGGATCATATGGCGACGCTGATCTGCGCGCAGCTGCTGTTCCTTGAGTCGGAAAACCCGACGAAGGAAATCTCGATCTACATCAATTCGCCCGGCGGCCTCGTGACGGCCGGCCTTGCGATCTATGACACCATGCAGTTCATCCGGCCGGAAGTGTCGACGCTCTGCATCGGCCAGGCCGCCTCGATGGGCTCGCTGCTGCTGGCAGCCGGCCACAAGGGTTCCCGCTTTGCGCTGCCGAACGCGCGCGTCATGGTGCACCAGCCGTCCGGCGGGTTCCGTGGCCAGGCGTCCGACATCATGCTGCATGCGAAGGAAATCCTGAGCCTGAAGCGCCGCCTGAATGAAATCTACGTGAAGCACACGGGCCAGACCCTCGACCAGGTGGAAGAGGCTCTTGAGCGCGACAACTTCATGACGGCGGAAACGGCAAAGGAATTCGGCATCATCGACAATGTGATTGCCGACCGCAACAGCCTCTCTGGCGGCGAAAGCGCCTGAGGGGTATGAGGGAAGGGAGCTTTGCCGGCTCCTCTTCCTTCAACAGGTCATTGTTTGGATGACCGGCTTAAACGAATGTTGATCTTTACGGGCGAAGCATGGAGCATGTTTGTTCGTAAAGGCCGGAAATGCGGTCTCGGACCGGAACCGGAGCGGCTGGACGGGCCAGCTTCGGGAGACAGAAAGGAAGGGGCGTGCCCCTTCCGGAACCTGCGGGGTTGAATAGATGACGAAGGCCAGCGGCAGCGACTCCAAGAATACGCTCTACTGCTCGTTCTGCGGCAAGAGCCAGCATGAAGTTCGCAAGCTGATCGCCGGTCCGACTGTTTTCATCTGCGATGAATGTGTCGAGCTGTGCATGGACATCATACGCGAGGAGAACAAGTCCTCGCTGGTGAAATCGCGCGACGGGATTCCGACGCCGCAAGAGATTCGCCGTGTCCTCGATGACTACGTGATCGGGCAGAACAGCGCCAAGAAGGTGCTGTCCGTGGCGGTTCACAACCACTACAAGCGCCTGAATCACGCCAGCAAGAACAACGACGTCGAACTGGCCAAGTCCAACATCCTGCTTTGCGGCCCCACCGGCTGCGGCAAGACGCTGCTGGCCCAGACGCTCGCGCGCATCCTGGATGTGCCCTTCACCATGGCCGATGCCACCACGCTGACGGAAGCCGGCTACGTGGGCGAGGACGTGGAGAACATTATCCTCAAGCTGCTTCAGGCCGCCGACTACAATGTCGAGCGGGCGCAGCGCGGCATCGTCTACATCGACGAGGTGGACAAGATCAGCCGCAAGGCCGACAACCCGTCCATCACCCGCGACGTGTCGGGCGAAGGCGTGCAGCAGGCCCTGCTGAAGATCATGGAAGGCACCGTGGCTTCTGTTCCGCCGCAGGGCGGGCGCAAGCATCCGCAGCAGGAATTCCTGCAGGTGGACACGACCAACATCCTGTTCATCTGCGGCGGCGCCTTCGCCGGTCTCGACAAGATCATCTCCGACCGGGGCCGCAAGTCCACCATCGGCTTCAAGGCCAATGTGGTGGGCCCGGAAGACCGCCGCATCGGCGAGCTGTTCTCCGAGCTGGAGCCCGAGGATCTGCTGAAGTTCGGCCTGATCCCGGAATTCGTCGGCCGTCTGCCGGTCATCGCCACGCTGGAAGACCTCGATGAGGAAGCGCTGGTGACGATCCTGACCGAGCCGAAGAACGCTCTGGTCAAGCAGTACCAGCGCCTGTTCGAGATGGAGAACGTGGAACTGACCTTCCACGACGAGGCCCTCAAGGCGATTTCCCGCCGCGCCATCGAGCGCAAGACGGGTGCCCGCGGCCTGCGCTCCATCCTGGAGGCCATCCTGCTCGACACCATGTACGAGCTGCCCGGCCTCAAGGGCGTCAAGGAAGTTGTCATCTCGCCGGAAGTGGTGGATGGCAAGGCCCGTCCGCTCTACATCTACGAGGACCGCGCCGAGACCACGGCAACGAGCGCCTGAACCTTCCGGCCTTGCGTTCACGCAGTTCTGAAATGCCGCCTCCGGGCGGCATTTCTGTTTCACCAGGGGCGCAGAATGACGGTTTTTCCCGGCGTCTGGCGGGGGAGGGCGGATTGCGGCCCGGTCGTCAACAGGCAAGCTGAAGGGATATTGCTGCCTTGCCTTGACACCCATGGTGCGGGTGTCCACCTAATAGACCATGACGATGGTTTGGCGGCTGACATTCGTGCTCATGTGAGGCGGGATCAGCCGGCCCTCATCCGGACCACCCCGGGACCGGAGGGCCATCCCAAAAGCGCTGCATGCGGTCCCCCCTCCCGGGACACAGGCGTGCGGCAAGAAAGGAATGGACATGAGCGAATCTGAAACGCGCTCCCTCAACGAGGCGGAAAAGACGGTTTATCCCGTGCTGCCGCTGCGCGACATTGTCGTGTTTCCGCACATGATCGTGCCCCTGTTTGTCGGCCGGGAAAAATCGATCCGCGCCCTCGAAGAGGTCATGACGTCCGACAAGCACATTCTTCTGGCCACCCAGATCAACGCGGCGGATGATGATCCGGCCACGGACCAGATCTATGAGGTCGGCACGCTGGCGACGGTGCTGCAGCTGCTGAAGCTGCCCGACAACACCGTCAAGGTGCTGGTCGAAGGCGGTGCCCGCGCCAAGATCACCAATTACACCGGCCGCGAGGACTTCTACGAGGCCGAGGCTGTCGTGCTGCCCGAGAAGGACGGCGAGAACATCGAGATCGAAGCTCTGGCGCGCTCCGTTGTTGCCGAGTTCGAGAACTATGTGAAGCTGAACAAGAAGGTCTCGCCGGAGGTTCTGGGTACCATCAACCAGATCGAGGACTACTCGAAGCTGGCTGATACCATTGCCTCGCATCTGGCCATCAAGATCCCGGAGAAGCAGGACATTCTCGCCATCGTTTCGGTGGCCGAGCGTCTGGAGCGCGTTCTGGGGCTGATGGAGAGCGAAATCTCCGTCCTGCAGGTGGAAAAGCGCATTCGCTCGCGCGTCAAGCGCCAGATGGAAAAAACCCAGCGCGAGTACTATCTCAACGAGCAGATGAAGGCGATCCAGAAGGAGCTTGGCGACGGCGAGGATGGCCGTGACGAGCTGGCCGAACTGGAAGAGCGCATCAAGAAGACCAAGCTCAGCAAGGAAGCGCGCGAGCGCGCCCAGGCCGAAGTCAAGAAGCTGAAGCAGATGAGCCCCATGTCGGCGGAAGCCACCGTGGTGCGCAACTATCTGGACTGGATTCTCGGCATTCCCTGGGGCAAGAAGAGCAAGGTCAAGCACGACCTGTCACTGGCTGAAAAGGTGCTGGACACCGATCACTTCGGCCTCGACAAAGTCAAGGAGCGCATCGTCGAGTATCTCGCCGTGCAGGCCCGCGCCAACAAGCTGAAGGGGCCGATCCTCTGCCTCGTCGGCCCTCCGGGCGTCGGCAAGACCTCGCTTGGCAAGTCCATCGCCAAAGCAACGGGACGCGAATTCGTGCGCATCTCGCTGGGCGGCGTGCGTGACGAAGCCGAGATTCGCGGCCACCGCCGCACCTACATCGGCTCGATGCCCGGCAAGGTCATCCAGTCGATGAAGAAGGCCAAGCGCTCCAACCCGCTCTTCCTGCTCGACGAGATCGACAAGATGGGCATGGACTTCCGTGGCGACCCGTCTTCGGCGCTGCTGGAAGTGCTGGATCCGGAGCAGAACAGCACCTTCATGGACCACTATCTGGAGGTCGAATATGACCTTTCGGACGTGATGTTCGTGACGACGGCCAACACGCTGAACATCCCCGGCCCGCTGATGGACCGTATGGAGATCATCCGCATCGCCGGTTACACGGAAGATGAGAAGCTGGAGATCGCCCGCCGCCACCTGCTGCCGAAGTCCGAAAAGGACCACGGCCTGAAGGACGGCGAGTTCTCCGTCAGCGAAGAGGCCCTGCGTTTCGTGATTCGCCGCTACACCCGTGAGGCGGGCGTGCGTAATCTTGAGCGCGAACTGGCAACGCTGGCCCGTAAGGCGGTGAAGGACATCCTCATGACCGGCGTGAAGACGGTCGCCGTGGATGAGGAACTGGTCGAGAAGTATCTCGGCGTGCCGCGCTACCGCTATGGCCAGGCAGAGCTCGAGGATCAGGTCGGCGTCGTCACCGGTCTTGCCTGGACGGAAGTCGGCGGCGAACTGCTCACCATCGAAGGCGTCATGATGCCCGGCAAGGGCAAGATGACGGTGACGGGCAACCTGCGCGACGTGATGAAGGAATCCATCTCCGCCGCTGCGTCCTATGTGCGCTCGCGTGCCGTCGACTTCGGCATTCAGCCGCCGCTGTTCGACAAGCGCGACATCCACGTGCACGTGCCGGAAGGCGCGACGCCGAAGGATGGCCCGTCTGCGGGCATCGCCATGGCCACCGCCGTCATCTCGGTCATGACCGGCATTCCGGTCCACCGGGATGTGGCGATGACGGGCGAGATCACCCTGCGTGGCCGCATTCTGCCGATTGGCGGGCTGAAGGAGAAGCTGCTGGCCGCGCTTCGCGGCGGCATCAAGACCGTGATGATCCCGGAAGACAACGCCAAGGATCTGGCGGATATTCCGGACAGCGTGAAGAACGGGATGGAAATCATCCCGGTTTCCAGCATGGAGCAGGTCCTGAAGACGGCCCTGTTGCGCATGCCGGAGGCGATCGAATGGGATGAGGCGGCCCAGGCGGCTGCAACTTCTGATCAGCGTTCCAGCGACGATGATGCATCCGGTTTGATTGCCCATTGAAGCGTCAATGCATGAAATAATGGGAGCCCCGGCCTGTGCCGGGGCTTTTTTCTTGGAGAATCGGGTGAAAACGGCGGTTTTCTGCGAAAAAATGGCTTGCTTTGCCGTCTGTTTCGCACGAATTTCCGGCCAGCGGCTTTGGCGAGAATCGCCTGCTTTCCGCCGTTTTGTAGAAAGGGACTGCTATGAACAAGAACGATCTGATCGCGGCCGTGGCTGAGAAGACTGGCCTGACCAAGGCTCAGGCCGGTGAAGCCGTCGACGCCACGTTCGACGCCGTGACCCAGGCGCTCAAGGGCGGTGACGAAGTCCGCATCATCGGCTTTGGCAACTTCTCGGTTTCCGAGCGTGCAGCCACCGAAGGCCGCAACCCGCGCACTGGCGAAACGATCCAGATCCCGGCTTCCAAGACGCCGAAGTTCAAGGCCGGCAAGGGCCTCAAGGACGCCGTGAACGCCTGAGGCAGTTCCGGAGCCTTTACCGGGCCGCCTTCGGGCGGCACGGTAAAGCCCGTGCGGCGCTGAGCCGCCGCGTCCCGGCAGCATCTGCATCCGGAGCCTGGTGCTCAACCCGCCCGAAAACCCGCGTATGGTCTCCATGCGCGGGTTTTTCCGTTCCGCCGGGCAAGAGGGAGGCGGGCAAGAGGGAGGCGGGCAAGAGGGAGGCGGGCAGGGGAGAGGCGGGCACCTGCGGCTGGCACCGGTGGCTGTAAAGCCAGGTCTTGCGATGCCGGCGTATCCCGCCCTGAAAATGCTCCAACGCCGCAAGGGCTTGAGCTGGGTGCAATGAGGGAAGTTGATTGCGGGAAGGTGAGAAACCGCGGTTTTCCGCCACCGGCAGCGCGTCTGCCGCACCGCCATCAACAGGTTATCCAGAGCCCTCAGGAAAAGCGCATGAAGGCCGCTTGGCCCTTGCCAAGCCGGATCATTGCCCCTAAAAGACGGGCTTCCGGATCGCCCTGATCCGGCTGGCCATCAGTGCCGGGCGGTTAGCTCAGTTGGTAGAGCGCCTCGTTTACACCGAGGATGTCGGGAGTTCGAGTCTCTCACCGCCCACCATCTTGTACCAAGCCGCCGAGCTGCTGACGCATCACGCCTTGAAAAGGCTCAAGCGACGCACGGGCTTGAGCAAATCCCTGACAATCAGCCGATCTGGCCTTTGCTGCGTTGGTGCAGCGGCTTCATAGCGTCAAGGCGTGCTGTTTCCGTGCGGCTTCGGCGTGTCAGTGTTATTGGGTTGCCTTGCCTGCCAAGCCCTTGTTTTATAACCTTATTGTAGAACATTGTGCAGTTTGCAGATAAATTTTTACTCCTGCCTAATTGCAAGTCCTTAAACTGCAGGGTGTGGGCTGTGAGGATTGCTGTATGAGCGTGCAGGACGTTTCAAGGAAATATGCGGTGACGCTGCGCGGCAAGGGCGGCGTTCCGATCGTCTTTGCCCATGGCCTCGGGTGTGATCAGACCATGTGGAAGGATGTGGCTCCCGCCTTTGAAGCGTCCAGCCAGGTGATTCTGTTTGACCTGATCGGGTTCGGCAATTCGGATCACAGCTGTTTCAGCTATGAACGGTATCAGTCGCTTGCCGATTATGCGGATGACTGTATCGAGCTGATTGAGCATGTCTGTTCCGAGCCGGTCATATTCGTTGGCCATTCCGTCAGCGCCATGATTGGTGTTCTGGCGGCCGGGAAGCGGCCGGATCTGTTCAGGCAGCTGGTGCTGATCGGTCCGTCCCCGTGTTATGTGAATGATGGCGCGTATCAGGGAGGCTTCAATGCGGCGGATATTGAAGGCCTGATCGAGGCAATGCGGTCGAACTATCTCGGCTGGACGAAAGGGATTGCGCCGCTGATCATGGGCAATCCGGAACGCCCGGAACTGACGGCGGTTCTGGAGGAGAGCTTCTGCCGGACGGATCCTGATGTCGCACAGCATTTTGCAGCCCTGACGTTCTGGAGTGACAACCGCAACGATCTGGCGTCTGTCACCACGCCGGCTCTGGTCATCCAGTGCTCCGATGATGTCATCGCGCCGCAGAGTGCCGGCCGCTATGTGGCCACGCAGATGCCCAATGCGCAGTTCGTCGAGCTCAAGGTTACGGGCCATTGCCCGCATGTGAGCCATCCTGCCGAAGTCATTGAAGAGATCAGGTGCTATGCCGGGCTCCCCATCCCCCTCAGCTGACGTCTCCGGGCTTCTTGACGCATGGTATGATGCTCCTTGCGCGCTTGCGGTCACGGATGCCTCCTTCCGCGTCACCCGTGCCAACAGGCTGTTCTGCCGCCTTGCCGGAACCGGCGAAAGTGAAGCTGAAGGCAAGCGCTTCAGCAGCTTCCTGAGCAGGCCAAGCCAGATCTATTTCGAAAGTGTTCTGGCGCCGCTGCTGCACATCGAAGGCGCCTGTTTTGAAGTCGCGCTCAGCCTGCAGGCTGCGTCTTCGTCCACGCCCGTTCTGGTCAACATGACGGTCCGGACCGGGGTCTCGCCGCGGCTCTACGATGTTGCCGTTTTTCCGGCGCCGGAGCGGCGCTCCTTTGAAGAGCAACTGCTCAGCCTCAAGAGCGATGCCGAGCGGCGCGCCGCCTGGCTTGCCCAGCTTGAGGCTCTTTCAGGCATCGGAGCATGGACCTACGAGATCCGGACGGGACGGATGCTCTGGTCCGGCCGGACCTATGAACTTTACGGAATCAGCAGCGGCACGGATATCGATCTTGAAACGGCTCTGCGGCCCTTTGCACCGGCCGTCCGCAGGATGATCGAGGATATGCTGGCGCAGCCGGATCTGCCGAGCCTGGCGCCCGTGTCCCATGAAGTGGAGTTCAGCCATCCGTCAGGTCTGGTCCGCCGTTTCAAGATTGCAGGCCATGGCAGCGTCAACCAGCTCGGCGAGCCGGTGATTCAGGGCGTTCTGCAGGACATCACGGACGCCTATAACAGTCAGCTCGACCTGTGGCGCGCAGCCCATTTCGACCAGATCACCAGCCTGGGCAACCGCTATCATTTCAATGCAGAACTGTCGGGCCGGACGGAGCCCAAGGGCAAAGCGGCTGAGTTCTTTCTGCTGATCATTGATCTTGATGGCTTCAAGGCCGTCAATGACACCTATGGCCACCGCGCCGGGGACGATGTTCTCAAGGAAGTAAGCCGCCGCATCAGCCTGTGTGCCAGCGCAGGCAGCTTTCGTCTTGGCGGCGATGAATTCGCGCTGATTGTTGACGCCAACTCCGGAGTTGATGCGGTGAGAGCGCTGGCCCAGCATCTGCTGACGGATATCGCCCGTCCGATCGATATCGGGAAGGAGGCGGTCTGCGTGAGCGCATCCATCGGCATTGCGCACTATCCGTCCGACGGATGCGAAAGCGATCTGCTTCTGCACGCGGCTGATTGCGCAATGTATGCGGCCAAGAAAAACGGCAAGAATCAGTTCGCCATGTTCCGTCTTGAGGCGGGAGCGGACATCTGACGGTCCGGCCAGGGACTGCAGCAGACGCCTGCCCAGCAAAAAACCGGCGGAGTGATCCGCCGGTTTCTGTATGTGGAGGGCAGGGGACTACCCGCCGGGTCTGATGTCAAGCGGCAGCGACAGCGCGCAGGAAGGTTTCGATGCGGTTGCGCAGGTCCTCGGTGCTCTTGGCGGTCTGGCCGGAGTTCTGCAGCACGTCTTCCGCTGTCTGCGCGGTGCGGGTTGCCCCGTCGGCGACGTGATGCATGTTTTCCGTGGCCATACGGGTTCCCTGAGCGGCTTCCTGAACGTTGGCGGAGATTTCCCGCGTCGCCTTGCCCTGCTCGTCCACGGCCCCGGCAATGGCGCCGGTGTAGCCATTCACCTCTTCCATGATGTCGGTGATCTCTTCGATCACGGCAACCGTTTCACGGGTCGAGGCCTGGATGGCGGAGATCTGCGAGGAGATTTCTTCCGTTGCCTTTGAGGTCTGGTTGGCCAGTTCCTTCACTTCCGCGGCGACGACAGCAAAGCCCTTGCCGGCCTCACCGGCGCGGGCCGCCTCGATCGTGGCGTTGAGGGCGAGCAGGTTGGTCTGTTCGGCAATCGCCTGGATAAGGCTGACGACCTCGCCGATCTTCTGAGCGGCAGCGTCAAGGCTGGCGACCTTCTGGTTCGACTGGGCGGCACTGGTGGTGGCTTTGCCGACGATGATGCTGCTCTGGCTGACCTGACGGTTGATCTCGCCGATGGAGGCGGAGAGCTCCTCTGCGGCCGAGGCGACGGTCTGCACATTGGCGGTGGCCTGTTCGGAGGCGGCCGCTGCGCTGCCGGAGGTTTCTTCCGTGCGTGTTGCGATCTGCTTCAGGGCAACAGCTGCCTCATTGAGGCGGCCGGTGTTTTCGGCGACGACACTGAGTGCCTGCTGCGACTCGACCTGGAAATTCTCGATCAGGCGGGCAATCGCCTCCTGGCGCTGATGCTCGCGCAGACGGTCGGCTTCGCTCTGGCTTTCCAGCTGCTGCCGGGTAAGGCCATTGTCGCGGAACACGTTGACGGACCGGATCATGTCACCGATTTCATCCTCGCGGCCCGTGCCATCAATCTGCGAGCCGAAGTTGCCGTCAGCGATCTCCAGCATGCGCAGCGACAGGCTGCGCAGCGGGCGGGCGATGGAGCGGGCGACGAGAACGGCGAGCGTCACACAGGCCAGAACCAGCACAGCCATGAGGCCGGCGCTGCTGATGGCCGTGCGCCAGTAGGCCGCGTTGATGTCTTCCAGAAGCACGCCGGAGCCCAGCACCCAGTCCCAGGGCTGGAAATAGGAGACATAGCTCACCTTCGGCAGCACCACGTTGTTCGGATCCTTCCAGGAATAGGCGACATAGGCACTGCCCTTCGCCTTCGCCTCCGTCACGAACTCGCGGATGTGCTGCTTGCCATCTCCATCGGTGGAGTTGATCAGGTTCTTGCCTTCATTGTCAGGCTTGGCCGGATGGACGAGGCTGGTGCCGGCAGCGTCATAGACGAAGACATAATCCTTGCCGGAATTATAGAGCATGCCGCGCAGGGCGTTGCGGGCAGCAAGCTGTGCGTCGGATTCGCTCATCTCGCCCTTGGCCGCGCGGGCCTGATAGGTGAGAGCCACATTCTGCGCCGCCTCAACAACACTCTTGATTTCCGTACGCTTGAAGGCGTTCAGGTTTTCGCCAAGTGCATAGAGCTGGTACGCAAAGGCAGCCGCGAAACACAGACTGAACAATCCGACCAGGGCATAGAGTTTGCCGCTGACAGTCTTGGGTGTTCCGAATTTCATTTTTAAAATTCCTCAGATGCAGGGTCCGTCCCAGCGGAACTATGCGGTCTATCGCTTAATAATTCAGAAAAACGCTACGTTAGTTTTATGTATTGTCCTGGTTGCATTCGTCTGCGAATGTGAATCTCCGGATGTGTGGTGGCTGATGGTTTTCTGGATAAGTCTGCAGCTTTTTGCGCGCGGTGAGAATTTATCCACAGAGCTGCAGCCGATCCGCCGATGCGGGATGGCGGTTTTCTGCCTTTTTTGAAAAACAGGTCATTCGCCGGTTCAGGGGTGCTTGACTTCCGTCCGGGGCCGCCGTACATCGGCACCACTTCGCGGCGCCGGAAGGTTGCTGCGGGGGAAACGAAGCGGGTGTAGCTCAGTTGGTTAGAGTGCCGGCCTGTCACGCCGGAGGTCGCGGGTTCGAGCCCCGTCACTCGCGCCACTTACGGAACTTGATGAAGCCCCCTTTGCGGGGCTTTTTTCATGTCCGGTAAAAACTTTCCACGTTTATGAAATGTCCGCCCGGCGGGGCGGGGCGGCGGACAGGGGCTGCGGCGGTTGGCCGCGGCGCTGGAGGCTGGCCCGGATGGTGGACTGGGGCGTTTCGGAGGCTCGCAGGGGCTTTCCCAATGCGGTTTGCGCTCTAGCTTGTCTGTAAGAGGATATGCGTAGTGCTCTTCTGCCGTAGCGGAGGCATGGTTTTCCGGTGATGGCGGCGGCAGCTGGCTTCTGCAGGCGATTGCGCTGTCTGCTTTCGGCTCTTGCGTTGCCCATGCGCGTGAGCTAAGCGTGCGCTCGCATGTTGGTAAAATCGGGGCGTTTGACAGGCTCGAGTCGTACTCCTATGAGTGGGGCACGTGCCGGAACCACCGGATCTCCTCCCGATCCGGCCCGCCAAGTGCAAGGACGCGAAAGACATGGAAGATCTGTTGCGGGATTATCTCCCGATTGCCGTCTTCATCGGTATTGCGCTGGTCATTGGCCTGGCGCTGCTGGTGTCGCCGTTTTTGCTGGCCTATTCCAAGCCGGATCCTGAAAAACTGTCGGCCTACGAGTGCGGATTCAACGCCTTTGACGATGCGCGCATGAAGTTTGATGTGCGCTTCTATCTGGTGTCCATCCTGTTCATCATCTTTGATCTGGAAGTTGCTTTCCTCTTCCCCTGGGCGGTTGTGTTCGGGGATCTGGGCTGGCTCGGCTTCTGGTCGATGATGACCTTCCTTGGTGTGCTGACCATCGGCTTTATCTATGAATGGAAGAAGGGGGCTCTGGAATGGGACTGACCACGTCTTCGGGCACGCTGGTCGCACCCGCTCCGAAGGGTGTGATCGATCCGGCCACCGGCAAGCCCGCCGGGGCTTCCGATGCCTTCTTCATGCAGGTCAATGACGAACTGGCCGACAAGGGCTTTCTGGTCACCTCGACCGAGAGCCTCATCCAGTGGGCCCGCACCGGCTCGCTGATGTGGATGACCTTCGGTCTGGCCTGCTGCGCCGTGGAAATGATGCAGATGTCGATGCCGCGCTATGACGCGGAGCGTTTCGGCTTTGCTCCGCGCGCCAGCCCGCGCCAGTCCGACGTGATGATCGTCGCCGGCACGCTGACCAACAAGATGGCGCCCGCGCTTCGCAAGGTCTACGACCAGATGCCGGAGCCGCGCTACGTCATCTCCATGGGCTCCTGCGCCAATGGCGGCGGCTATTATCACTATTCCTATTCGGTGGTGCGCGGTTGCGACCGCATCGTGCCGGTTGACATTTATGTCCCGGGCTGCCCGCCGACAGCAGAGGCGCTGCTTTACGGCGTGCTGATGCTGCAGAAGAAGATCCGCCGCACAGGCACGATCGAACGCTAAAGCCGTCCGGGCGCAAGGCCCGGGCAGCACCGTGTAGAATGCAAGGGTGCGGGTTGAGGGATCCGCGCCGTCAGGTCCGGAAGGGTCGGGAACAAAACGATGGACGAGACGCTGAAGGAACTCGGCGAGCATATCGGGCTGGCGCTGAAGGACCGGTTGTTGTCGTGGCAGGTTGCCTATGGCGAGCTGACGCTGACCGTTCCGGCCCAGGACATCATCGATGTGGTGCGTTTCCTGCGTGATGACGCGAGCTGCAAGTTCGTCAATCTGACGGACATTTGCGGTGTGGATTATCCCTTCCGCGACAAGCGCTTCGATGTCGTCTACCACTTCCTGTCGCCGGTGCAGAACCAGCGCATCCGCGTGAAGGTGGCGACCGACGAGGACACGCCGGTTCCGTCGCTGACGCCGGTCTTCCCCGGTGCCGAGTGGTTCGAGCGCGAAGCCTACGACATGTACGGCATTCTCTTCTCCGGCCACCCGGATCTGCGCCGCATCCTGACGGACTACGGCTTCGACGGCCATCCGCTGCGCAAGGACTTCCCCGTAACCGGTTACGTGGAAGTGCGCTATGACGACGACAAGAAGCGCGTCGTCTATGAGCCGGTCCGGCTGACACAGGAATTCCGCAACTTCGACTTTCTCTCGCCCTGGGAAGGCACGGACTACGTGCTTCCCGGCGATGAGAAGGCAACGACGAATTAAGGGCGGGCGGCATGGCTGAGGCTCAGGTTCGCAATTTCAACATCAACTTCGGTCCGCAGCATCCGGCGGCGCATGGCGTGCTGCGTCTTGTGCTGGAACTGGACGGCGAAGTGGTGACGCGCGTTGATCCGCATATCGGCCTGCTGCACCGCGGCACCGAGAAGCTGATCGAGCAGAAGACCTATCTGCAGGCGGTTCCCTATTTCGACCGCCTCGACTACGTGGCGCCGATGAACCAGGAGCATGCCTTTGCCCTGGCGGTGGAGCGTCTGCTCGGCATCACCGTGCCGATGCGCGGGCAGCTGATCCGTGTGCTCTACTCGGAAATCGGCCGTATCCTGTCGCATCTGCTCAACGTGACGACGCAGGCCATGGACGTTGGCGCGCTGACGCCGCCGCTCTGGGGTTTCGAGCCGCGTGAAGAGCTGATGGTGTTCTATGAGCGGGCCTGCGGCGCGCGCATGCACGCTGCCTTCGTCCGGCCGGGCGGCATCCATCAGGATCTGCCGCGCCAGCTGCTGGATGATATCTGGGACTTCTGCGATCCGTTCCTGCAGACGCTGGACGATATCGACGGCCTTCTCACCGACAACCGCATCTTCAAGCAGCGTAACGTCGATATCGGCGTTGTGACGCTGGAAGAGGCCTGGGCCTGGGGCTTCTCGGGCGTCATGGTGCGCGGCTCGGGCGCTGCCTGGGACCTGCGCAAGTCGCAGCCCTATGAGTGCTACGGCGACCTCGACTTCGACATTCCGATCGGCAAGAACGGTGACTGCTACGACCGTTATCTCATCCGCATGGAAGAGATGCGCCAGTCGATCCGCATCATGAAGCAGTGCCTTGAGCGCCTGACCAAGGAGACCGGTCCGGTCTCGTCCACCGATGGCAAGATCGTGCCGCCGAAGCGGGGCGAGATGAAGCGGTCGATGGAAGCGCTCATCCACCACTTCAAGCTCTACACGGAAGGCTACCACGTGCCGGCTGGCGAAGTTTACGCCGCCGTGGAAGCGCCGAAGGGTGAGTTCGGCGTCTATCTCGTGGCGGATGGCACCAACAAACCGTACCGCTGCAAGATCAAGGCGCCGGGTTACAGCCATCTCCAGGCGATGGATTTCCTCTGCCGCGGGCATCAGCTGGCCGACATTTCCGCAGTGCTCGGCTCGCTCGATATCGTGTTCGGGGAGGTCGACCGCTAGGGAATGGATCTGACAGGAGCCCCGATCTGCGTGGACAAGGCCAGCGGCGCCATCTCGGATGCGACGCCGGTGGAGCACGCGGGACTGGTTCTGACACGGATGGCAGCCAAGGCGCTGCGGCCGCTGGACGATCTGGGGTTCTCGCATGCGGCGCGGCTGATCCGCTGCCTGCTGCCAAGCCGCCGCAAGGTGGCTGTCAGGTTCACGCAGGACATGACGTTCTGCTTCCCTTATGGCGACGGCTATTGGGGGCTTCTGCTGGATCCTCGCGATACCTACGAGGAAGAGGTGGAGGCGCTGCTGCTGGCGGTGAAGGATTGTGAGTACGCCTTCATCGATTGCGGTGCCAATTACGGATACTGGTCGCTGAAGGTGACCAGTGAGCGGTTTGGCCGGCACAAGGCGGCCGCAATCGAGCTGGATCCCGCCAGTTTCGCGCTGCTTGAGGCGAATGTGGCGGCGAACGGCGGCAGGGTCACCTGCCTCAACCGGGCGGTGGCCGGACGGGATGACGATGTGCTCCGTTTCTACGGGGCCAAGCATGAGGCGCGATCCGTTGTGCCTCAGGCTGGTGTGGAGCCGAAGGGCGAGGTTCTTTCGGTCACGCTGGACCGCCTCGTGGACGATGGACACATTCCGCAGGAGGGGCCGCTGGTCCTGAAGCTGGATGTGGAGGGCATCGAGATCGAGGCGCTGCGCGGTGGTGTGGCGCTTCTGATGCGCGATGTGCTCGTGATCTACGAGGAGCATGGCAGCGACCGCAGCCATGCCGTTTCGCGCTACTTGCGCGAGGACTGCGGAATGCGGTTGTTCGGCCATGCCGGACACGACTTTTTTGAACTCGGCCCGCTCGGTGAGCTGGACCGTATCAAGACCAACCGGCGCAGAGGTTACGACTTCTTCGCCACACGCAGCCGCTTCTGGCTCGACCGTCTCGAATCCCTCGCAAGAGGGTAGGGGCGCCGGGCAGGACCGGAGTGGCAGCGGCCCACAGGGCACGGAACGGGGAAAAGGACCATGGCGGTTCGCAGACTTGCCGCTGAACAACCTGAAAGCTTTGCTTTCACGGCGGAAAATCTCGCTTGGGCGAAGAAGGTGATCGACCGTTACCCGGCTGGCCGTCAGGCCTCGGCCGTGATCCCGCTTTTGTGGCGCGCGCAGGAACAGAACGAAGGCTGGGTGAGCGAGCCGGCGATCCGCTACATCGCGGAAATGCTGGGCATGCCGCACATCCGCGTGCTGGAAGTGGCGACGTTCTACACCATGTTCCAGCTGCAGCCGGTGGGCAAGAAGGCGCATATCCAGGTGTGCGGCACCACGCCCTGCCAGCTGCGCGGCGCGGAAGACCTGATCCGCGTGTGCAAGTCGAAGATCGCCGCTCATGCGCATGATCTGTCGGCTGACGGCAATTTCTCCTGGGAAGAGGTCGAGTGCCTTGGTGCCTGCGTGAACGCGCCCATGGTGCAGATCTTCAAGGACACCTACGAGGACCTGACGCCCGAGAGCCTTGAAAAGCTCATCGACGACATTTCCGCCGGCCGCGAAGTGACGCCCGGCCCGCAGATCGACCGCCGTTTCGGTGCTCCCGAAGGCGGCCCGACGTCGCTGACGGACATTGCCGACGACACGCAGGGCGTTCTTCCCGTACCGCATGTGGTGGATGGCGCCGAGAAGGCTTCGCACGCCTTCGCCGGTCCGTCGATCAACGGTGGCGGCAAGGATTTCAACGGCGTACCGGATTCGGCTGAAGTGTCAGTTGCACGTGTGAAGGCCGAAGTGGCCGCCCGCAAGGCTGCTGAAGCCGCAGCCAAGAACGAGGGGTGAGAGAGGCAAGATGCTGAAGGATCAGGATCGGATCTTCACCAATATCTACGGCTTGCACGACTGGGGCCTTGAGGGCGCCCGCAAGCGTGGCCATTGGGACAACACCAAGGGGCTGATCGAAAAGGGCCGCGACTGGATCATCGAGGAGATGAAGAGTTCGGGTCTGCGCGGGCGCGGTGGCGCCGGCTTCCCGACCGGCCTCAAGTGGTCCTTCATGCCCAAGGCCAGCGACGGCCGCCCGTCCTATCTGGTGGTCAATGCGGACGAGTCCGAGCCGGGTACCTGCAAGGACCGCGAGATCCTGCGCCACGACCCGCACACGCTGGTCGAGGGCTGCCTGATCGCCGGTTTCGCCATGGGCGCCATTGCCGCCTACATCTATGTGCGCGGCGAGTTCATCCGTGAGCGCGAGCGCCTGCAGGCTGCCATCGATCAGGCCTATGACGCCGGGCTGATCGGCAAGAACAACAAGAACGGCTACGACTTCGACATCTACGTCCATCACGGCGCAGGTGCCTATATCTGCGGTGAAGAGACCGCGCTGCTCGAAAGCCTTGAGGGCAAGAAGGGCCAGCCGCGCCTGAAGCCGCCGTTCCCGGCGAACGTCGGCCTCTATGGCTGCCCGACCACCGTGAACAACGTGGAATCGATCGCCGTTTCCCCGACGATCCTGCGCCGTGGCGCGGTCTGGTTCTCCGGTCTCGGCAAACCGAACAATGCGGGCACGAAGCTGTTCTGCGTGTCCGGCCACGTCAACCGTCCCTGCACGGTCGAGGAGGAGCTGGGCATTCCGTTCAGCGAACTCATCGAGAAGCACTGCGGCGGCATTCGCGGTGGCTGGGACAATCTGCTGGCGGTGATCCCGGGCGGCTCGTCCGTTCCCTGCCTCACCGGCGAGCAAATCAAGGACACGGCCATGGACTTCGACACCCTGCGCGGCCTCGGCTCCGGCCTCGGCACGGCGGCGGTGATCGTCATGGACAAGTCCACCGACATCATCAAGGCGATTGCGCGCCTCAGCTACTTCTACAAGCACGAGAGCTGCGGCCAGTGCACGCCGTGCCGTGAAGGCACCGGCTGGATGTGGCGCGTCATGGAGCGCATGGTCAAGGGCCAGTCCTCGCGTGAGGAAATCGACATGCTGTTCAACGTCACCAAGCAGGTGGAAGGTCACACGATCTGCGCCCTTGGCGATGCGGCAGCCTGGCCGATCCAGGGCCTGATCAAGAACTTCCGGCCTGTGATCGAGGCCCGCATTGACGACTACGTGGCCAAGACCAAGGCTCCCAAGGCCTTGGCTGCGGCAGAGTAACCGGGAACGGAATTCGGAGACAGGCGATGACAAAGCTGATCATCGACGGCAAGGAAGTTGACGTCCCGGCGGATTACACGCTGCTGCAGGCCTGCGAGGAAGCAGGCGCGGAAGTGCCGCGTTTCTGCTACCACGACCGGCTGTCGATTGCCGGCAACTGCCGCATGTGCCTTGTGGAAGTGAAGGGCGGGCCCCCGAAGCCGACCGCCTCCTGCGCCATGGGCGTGCGGGACCTCAGGCCCGGCCCGAACGGCGAGCCGCCGGTGGTGCTGACCAAGAGCCCGATGGTCAAGAAGGCCCGCGAAGGGGTGATGGAGTTCCTGCTCATCAACCACCCGCTGGACTGCCCGATCTGTGACCAGGGCGGCGAGTGCGACCTTCAGGACCAGGCCATGGCCTATGGTGTGGACAGCTCGCGCTTTGCCGAAAACAAGCGCGCTGTCGAGAACAAGCACCTCGGCCCGCTGGTCAAGACCATCATGACCCGCTGCATCCACTGCACGCGCTGCGTCCGTTTCACCACGGAAGTCTGCGGCGTTGCCGACATGGGCCTGATCGGCCGCGGCGAGGATGCGGAGATCACCACCTATCTGGAAGCCGCGCTGTCCTCCGAAATGCAGGGCAACGTGGCCGACCTGTGCCCGGTGGGCGCGCTGACGCACAAGCCTTACGAATTCAATGCCCGTCCCTGGGAACTGGTGAAGACGGAAAGCGTCGACGTCATGGACGCGCTCGGCTCTGCCATCCGCGTCGACACCCGTGGCCGCGAAGTGATGCGCATCATGCCGCGCCTCAACGACGAGGTGAACGAGGAGTGGATCTCGGACAAGTCCCGCTACATCTGGGACGGCCTCAAGACCCAGCGCCTCGACCGGCCCTACGCCCGCAAGGACGGCAAGCTGGTTCCGGTGAGCTGGAGCGAAGCCTTCCAGGTCATCGCGGACAAGGTGAAGGCCACCACTGCTGACAAGACCGGCGCGCTCGCCGGCCAGCTGTCCAGCGTCGAAGAGCTGTTTGCGCTGAAGAGCCTGATGGACAGCCTCGGTGTGAAGAACATCGACAGCCGCTTCCCCGGCTCGCCGCTGCATCCCAAGAATGGCCGCGCCAGCTATCTGTTCAACGCCACGGTTGCCGGGATCGACGAGGCCGATGCCATCGTTCTGATCGGCACCAACCCGCGCCTCGAAGCTCCGGTGCTCAACGCCCGTCTGCGCAAGCGCTGGGTCAAGGGCAATGTCGAGATTTCCGTGATCGGCCAGAACGCCGATCTCACCTATCCGGCCACCTACAAGGGTGCTGGCCCCGACACGCTGGCTTCGCTCATCGACGATGCGTCCTTCCTTGCCGGTGCAAAGAAGCCGCTCATCATCGTGGGTCAGGGCGCGATCAACCGTCCGGACGGGGCCGCTGTTCTGTCGCTGGCGGCCAAGCTGGCCCAGTCGCGCGGCGCGGTCCGGGAAGACTGGAACGGCTTCAGCGTCCTGCACACGGAAGCCGCTCAGGTCGGCGCGCTCGACATCGGCTTCGTGCCGGGCGAGGGCGGCCTGTCGACCGGCCAGATCCTGGCTGAAAACAGCCTCGACGTGCTGTTCCTGCTGGGCGTCGACGAGATCGAGATCCCGGCCGGGGCTTTCGTGGTCTATCAGGGCACCCATGGGGACAAGGGTGCCCACCGCGCCGACGTCATCCTGCCGGGCGCTGCCTATACCGAGAAGTCCGGCCTTTACGTGAACCTTGAAGGCCGCGTCCAGCTGGGCGACCGTGCCGGCTTCCCCCCGGGTGAAGCGCGTGAAGACTGGGCCATCCTGCGTGCCCTGTCTGCGGTTCTCGGCAAGGCTCTGCCGTTCGACAGCCTGGCGCAGCTGCGCGCCAAGCTCTTCGAGGCATTCCCGCACATGGCGGCCATCGACACCATCGCAGCCGGCAGCCCGGCTGACGTGGAGGCTCTGGCCGGCCTTGGCGGCAAGACCAACTCCGTCGCCTTCACCAACGTGATCAGCGACTTCTATCTGACGAACCCGATCGCCCGCGCGTCGAAGGTCATGGCGGAATGTTCCGCACTGGCCAAGTCGCGCCTGGCGGCGGCTGCGGAATAAGGGGCAGGGGACAACGATGTCGGAGTTTATGACGACCTACGGCTGGCCGTTCCTCTGGATGGCGTTCCAGAGCGTGCTGCTGATGGTGGTGCTCCTCGTGATCATCGCCTACATCCTCTATGCCGACCGCAAGATCTGGGCTGCCGTGCAGATCCGCCGGGGCCCGAACGTGGTCGGCCCCTGGGGCCTGCTGCAGTCCTTCGCCGACCTTCTGAAGTTCGTGCTGAAGGAGCCGGTCATTCCGGCGGGCTCCAACAAGGGCCTGTTCCTGCTGGCACCGCTCCTCACCGTGCTTCTGGCGCTCAGCGCCTGGGCCGTGGTGCCGGTGGCCGATGGCTGGGTGATTGCCGACATCAATGTGGGCATTCTTTATATCTTCGCCATCTCCTCGCTCGGCGTCTACGGCATCATCATCGGCGGCTGGGCCTCCAACTCGAAGTATCCCTTCCTGTCGGCCCTGCGC
Organism: Pannonibacter sp. Q-1; assembly: GCF_054073275.1. Taxonomy (NCBI): domain Bacteria; kingdom Pseudomonadati; phylum Pseudomonadota; class Alphaproteobacteria; order Hyphomicrobiales; family Stappiaceae; genus Pannonibacter; species Pannonibacter sp. Q-1. Next base: position 254,472 of record NZ_JBSXNB010000004.1, on the reverse strand, counting down.
TCTGCCGCGCAGATGGTGTCCTATGAAGTCTCCATCGGCCTCGTCATCGTCACCGTCCTGCTCTGCGCCGGTTCGCTGAACCTGACCGAGATCGTCAATTCTCAGAAGACGGGTCTGGCGACGGCCGTTGGTCTGCCCTGGCTGTCGATCCTGAACTGGTACTGGCTGCCGCTGCTGCCGATGTTCGTGGTGTTCTTCATTTCGGCCCTGGCCGAGACGAACCGCCCGCCCTTCGATCTGGCGGAAGCAGAGTCGGAACTCGTGGCCGGCTTCATGGTGGAATATGGCTCCACCCCATACATGATGTTCATGCTCGGCGAGTATGTGTCGATTGCGCTGATGTGCGCGATGATGACCATCCTGTTCATGGGCGGCTGGCTGCCGCCGGTGGATGCGGCTCCCTTCACCTGGGTGCCGGGCTTCGTCTGGTTCCTGCTGAAGTCGCTGCTTGTCTTCTTCATGTTCGCCATGGTGAAGGCAATGGTCCCGCGCTACCGCTACGACCAGCTGATGCGTCTGGGCTGGAAGATCTTCCTGCCGCTGTCGCTGATCATGGTTGTGGTTGTCGCCGGCGTTCTGCAGGTGATGGGCTGGGCCCCGTAAGGCCATGGATATTTCCGTCGCCGGGTTGATTGGCGCAGCCATCGGGTTGTACATCGGCTGGCTCGACTACGGCATCCTGAACGGGCTGCTGTCGGCGATGGTCGAAAAGAACAAGCGCAAGGGCGGCGGATGGGCCGTACGGTTCGAGCCAGTCCTGCGCAAACTGGTTTTCATCCTTCCGGTCACCCTCTTTCCGGTGATCGGGTATCTGGCCGCGTTTCAGCTTGTAGGCTGAGCGGCAGGAAGGCAAAGAGGCTCTGGCGATGGGACTTGATCAGGCCATAAAGTCGCTGTTCTTGAAGGAGTTCGTATCGGCGTTCTTTCTCGCCATGCGCTATTTCTTCAAGCCGAAGCCGACTGTGAACTACCCCTTCGAGAAGGGGCCGGTGAGCCCGCGTTTCCGCGGCGAGCATGCCCTGCGGCGCTATCCCAACGGGGAAGAGCGCTGCATCGCCTGCAAGCTGTGCGAAGCCATCTGCCCGGCGCAGGCAATTACCATCGAGGCCGGCCCGCGCCGCAACGATGGCACCCGCCGCACCACCCGTTATGACATTGACATGGTCAAGTGCATCTATTGCGGCTTCTGCCAGGAAGCCTGCCCGGTGGATGCCATCGTCGAGGGCCCGAACTTCGAGTTCGCCACCGAGACGCGCGAAGAGCTTTACTATTCCAAGGAAAAGCTGCTCGCGAATGGCGACCGGTGGGAGCGGGAAATTGCCCGCAACATCGCAATGGATGCGCCCTACCGCTGATGCGGCAGGCACAAGAAACAAGACCCCTGGCCGCTGCATGAAGCGGGCAGGGGATGCGCGGAACCGGCCGGCCGGCAGGGGACGCAAGAATGAGCCATTAAGGCAAGAGCCCGAGACAGGCAGGTCCTGACATGATCCTGAAAGCCCTCTTCTTCTATCTGTTTGCCGGAGTGACCGTGGCATCTGCCTTCATGGTCATCTCGTCGCGCAATCCGGTGCACTCGGTGCTGTTCCTCATTCTGGCCTTCGTCAACTCGGCTGGTCTGTTCATCCTTCTGGGGGCCGAGTATCTCGCCATGCTGCTGATCGTCGTCTATGTCGGCGCGGTGGCGGTGCTCTTCCTCTTCGTGGTGATGATGCTGGACGTCGACTTCGTCGAGCTGCGGCAGGGCTTCCTGCAGTACATGCCGGTCGGTGCGCTGGTCGGGCTCATCCTGCTGGTCGAACTGCTGATGGGCGTTGGCGCCTGGGTGATCGCGCCGGACCTGCTGGGCCATGGCTCACAGCCGATCCCGCCGCTGGATCAGGTGTCCAACATCGAGGCCATCGGCCAGGTGCTCTACACCAAGTACATCTTCTTCTTCCAGGTTGCCGGGCTTGTGCTGCTGGTGGCGATGATCGGGGCCATCGTCCTGACGCTGCGCCACCGTGAGGGCATCAAGCGCCAGAGCGTTCCGGCTCAGGTTGCGCGCAACAAGGAAACGGCCATCGAGATCCGCAAGGTCGAGCCGGGCAAGGGCATTTGACGCGGGAAACCGCGGTTTTAAACCCGGGCAGGGGCATCTGATGCTCTTCTGCCCGGATCGGGGTAAACGAGGGAGCACTGCGAGGCGCCCATGGAAATCGGTCTGTCGCACTATCTGTCGGTCGCGGCCATCCTGTTCACGATCGGGATCTTCGGGATCTTTCTGAACAGGAAAAACGTGATTGTCATCCTGATGTCGGTGGAGCTGCTGCTCCTCGCCGTCAACATCAACTTTGTCGCCTTCTCCACACACTTGGGCGATCTCATGGGCCAGATTTTCACCATGCTGGTTCTGACCGTGGCGGCCGCCGAGGCTGCCATCGGCCTCGCCATTCTGGTCGTGTTCCACCGCAACCGCGGCTCCATTGCCGTGGAAGACATCAATGCGATGAAGGGGTAACGGACGGATGTTGTATTCAGCGATCGTCTTCCTGCCCCTGATTGGCTTCCTGATTGCCGGTCTCTTCGGGCGTGTGATCGGGCATACGGCCAGCGAGTACATCACCAGCGGTCTGGTGATCGTCTCGGCCGTGCTGTCCTGGATTGCCTTCTTCACCATCGGCTACGGCGAAACCGCGCTTGTCGAAGTGGAGATCCTGCGCTGGATCTCCTCCGGCGCGCTTGATGTCGCCTGGTCGCTGCGCATCGACACGCTCACCGTGGTGATGCTGGTGGTGGTGAACACGGTGTCGGCTCTCGTGCATGTCTATTCCATCGGCTATATGCACCACGACCCGCACCGCTCGCGCTTCTTTGCCTATCTGTCGCTCTTCACCTTCGCCATGCTGTCGCTGGTGACGTCGAACAACCTGCTGCAGATGTTCTTCGGCTGGGAAGGCGTGGGCGTTGCCTCCTATCTGCTCATCGGCTTCTGGTACAAGAAGCCCTCGGCCAATGCGGCGGCCATGAAGGCCTTCGTCGTCAACCGCGTCGGTGACTTCGGCTTTGCCCTTGGCATCTTCGGCGTCTTCATGATGTTCGGCACCATCAACCTGCCGGAGATCTTCGCCAACGCACAGGCCGTCGTTGGCGGCCACGGGGCAGAGGGCGCTGACCACGGCGCGGCCGTGCTGAACTTCCTCGGCCATCCGCTCGATGCCCATACGGCGATGACGGTTGTCTGCCTGCTGCTGTTCATGGGTGCCATGGGCAAGTCGGCGCAGTTCCTGCTGCACACCTGGCTGCCGGACGCGATGGAAGGCCCGACCCCGGTGTCGGCCCTCATCCACGCCGCCACGATGGTGACCGCGGGTGTGTTCATGGTCGCCCGTCTGTCGCCGCTGTTCGAGCTGTCCCATACGGCGCTGATGGTTGTGACCTTCTTCGGTGCCACGACCGCCTTCTTCGCGGCAACGGTCGGCCTCGTGCAGAACGACATCAAGCGCGTGATCGCCTATTCGACCTGTTCGCAGCTCGGCTACATGTTCGTGGCGCTCGGCGTCGGAGCCTATTCGATCGCCGTATTCCACCTGTTCACGCACGCCTTCTTCAAGGCGCTGCTGTTCCTCTGCGCCGGTTCGGTCATCCATGCCGTCTCGGACGAGCAGGACATGCGCAAGATGGGCGGCCTGCGCAAGCATATCCCGTTCACCTACTGGACCATGTTCATCGGCACGCTCGCCCTCACGGGTGTCGGCATTCCGCTCACGCACATTGGTCTGGCCGGTTTCCTGTCCAAGGATCTGGTGATCGAAGCCGCTTATGCCGCTTCGTCGGGTGCGCATGCCAATGCCTTCGCGCTCTACGGCTTCTGGATGACGGTGGTGGCCGCAGGCCTGACCTCCTTCTACTCCTGGCGCCTGACCTTCATGACCTTCCACGGCAAGCCGCGCGCTCCGGTGGATGTGATGAAGCACGTGCATGAATCCCCGATGGTGATGCTGGCGCCGCTGTTCATCCTGTCCATCGGTGCCGTTCTGGCGGGCATGCTGTTCTACAGCCAGTTTGCCGGCGAGGGCTACGATGCCTTCTGGAAGGGGGCGCTGTTCACCAGTACCGAGAATCACATCCTGCACGCCATCCATGACGTGCCGAAGTGGGTCAAGGTTTCGCCCTTCGTCATGATGGTGCTTGGCCTCGCGACCGCCTGGTACTTCTACATCCGCTCGCCCGAGACGCCCAAGCGCCTGGCTGCCGAGCATGAGGGCCTCTACAAGTTCCTGCTGAACAAGTGGTACTTCGACGAGCTCTACAACCTCATCTTCGTGCGTCCGGCCATGTGGATCGGCCGCCAGCTCTGGAAGAAGGGTGATGGCAAGATCATCGATGGCTACGGCCCCGATGGCGTTGCCGCCCGTGTCCAGAATGTCACGTCCTGGGTCGTGCGCCTGCAGACCGGATATCTCTACCACTATGCTTTTGCGATGCTGATCGGTGTGGCGGCGCTCGTCACCTGGTCGATGTTCACCGGCGTTTCGACCGGCGGGGGAGCGCACTGATGATCGATTGGCCGATCCTGACACTGACCACATTCCTGCCGCTGGCAGGTGTGCTGGCCATTCTCCTGGTGCCGGGAGACGATGACGGGGCAAAGCGCAACATCCGCATGGTTGCGCTGGTCACCACCATCTTCACCTTCATCCTGTCGCTGTTCATCTGGGGCGCCTTCGACTACGCCAACCCGGGCTTCCAGCTTGTCGAAAGCAAGGAATGGCTCGGCGACAACATCGGCTACCGCATGGGCGTCGATGGCATCTCGATGCTCTTCGTCATCCTGACGACGTTCCTCATGCCCTTCTGCATCCTTGCCTCCTGGGAGAGCGTGCAGAAGCGCGTGAAGGAGTACATGATCGCGTTCCTCATTCTGGAAACGATGATGATCGGCGTGTTCTGCGCGCTGGATCTGGTGCTCTTCTACGTCTTCTTCGAGGCGAGCCTGCTGCCGATGTTCCTCATCATCGGCGTGTGGGGCGGCAAGCGCCGCGTCTATGCCAGCTACAAGTTCTTCCTCTACACGCTGCTCGGCTCCGTGCTGATGCTGGTGGCCATCATGTCCATGTACTGGACGGCCGGCACCACAGACATCGCAGCCCTGATGCGCCATCCCTTCGCGGAGAATGCGCAGACGTGGCTATGGCTCGCCTTCTTCGCCAGCTTCGCGGTAAAGATGCCGATGTGGCCGGTGCATACCTGGCTGCCGGACGCCCACGTGGAAGCGCCGACCGCCGGTTCCGTGATCCTGGCCGGCGTGCTGCTGAAGATGGGCGGCTACGGCTTCCTGCGCTTCTCGCTGCCGATGTTCCCGCTGGCGAGCGAAATGTTCGCCCCGCTCGTGTTCACCCTCTCTGTCGTCGCCATCATCTACACCTCGCTGGTGGCGCTGGCGCAGGAGGACATCAAGAAGCTCATCGCCTATTCCTCCGTCGCCCACATGGGCTACGTCACCATGGGCATCTTCGCGATGAACATGCAGGGACTGCAGGGCGCGATCTTCCAGATGCTGTCGCATGGTATCGTCTCCGGCGCGCTCTTCCTCTGCGTCGGCGTGATCTATGACCGGATGCACACCCGTGAGATCTCGGCCTATGGCGGCCTCGTCAACCGGATGCCGGTCTATGCGGTGATCTTCCTGATCCTGACCATGGCCAATGTCGGCCTGCCGGGCACCAGCGGCTTCGTCGGTGAAATCCTGACGCTGATGGGTGCCTTCGAGGCCAACACCTGGGTTGCCTTCTTCGCAGCCACCGGCGTGATCCTCTCGGCGGCCTATGCGCTCTACCTCTACCGCCGCGTTGTCTTCGGCGCGCTGGACAAGGAGAGCCTGAAGTCGATCCTCGATCTCGACCTCCGCGAGAAGGTGCTTCTGGTGCCGCTCGTCGTGCTGACCATCTTCTTCGGCTTCTATCCGTCGCCGGTACTTGATGTGACGGCGGCCTCGGTGGAAGCCCTGATCACCAATTACAATGCAGCCATCGAGGCGGCTGGCCCGGCGCAGCAGGCACATGTTCCCGCTGCCGCCCATGCCAGCCACTGATCCCGACTGGACGAAAGACGCGCGCAATGTCTGAAACCACTCAATTGCCCGACCTTCTGCCCGTACTGCCGGAGATCTTCCTCTCTGCGGGTGCCCTCGTGCTGCTGATGATTGGCGCCTTTGGCGGCAAGAAGATCAGCTTCCTCGTCAATGGTATGGCCATGGGCCTCGTCGCGGCGGCAGCGCTCTTCGTGCTGCCCTACGGCGCCCAGCTCGGGACGACCTTCCACGGCGCCTTCATTCTGGACGGCTTTGCCTTCTACATGAAGCAGCTGGTGCTGATCGGCTCGTTCTTCGCCATCGCCATGTCCTGGGCCTATGCCAAGAGCCAGTCCTTCGACCGCTTCGAGTATCCGGTGCTGATCCTCCTGGCCACCGTCGGCATGATGCTGATGCTCTCGGCCAATGACATGATCGCCCTTTACCTTGGCCTCGAGCTGCAGAGCCTGTCGCTCTACGTGGTGGCTGCGATCAACCGGGACTCCGTGCGCTCCACGGAAGCCGGCCTCAAGTACTTCGTGCTGGGTGCCCTGTCCTCGGGCATGCTGCTCTACGGTATCTCGCTGGTCTATGGCTTCACCGGCCATGTCGGCTTCCCGGAAATTGCAGCCGTGCTGACGAAGGAGGGCGCGTCCATCGGTCTCGTCTTCGGCCTCGTCTTCATGCTTGCTGGCCTTGCCTTCAAGATTTCGGCCGTGCCGTTCCACATGTGGACGCCGGACGTCTATGAAGGCGCGCCGACGCCGGTCACCGCCTTCTTTGCGGCCGCTCCCAAGATCGCGGCCATGGGCCTTCTGGTGCGCGTCGTCATCGACGTGTTCCAGCCGGTTGCCCATGACTGGCAGCAGATCGTGGTCTTCGTCTCCATCGCCTCCATGGTGCTGGGTGCCTTTGCCGCCATCGGCCAGACCAACATCAAGCGCCTGATGGCCTATTCCTCCATCGGCCACATGGGCTATGCGCTCGTCGGTCTTGCCTCCGGCACGGAACAGGGTGTGATGGGCGTCATCGTCTACATGACCGCCTATCTGGTCATGACCCTCGGCGCCTTCGCCTGCATCCTCTCCATGCGCCGCAAGTCGGGCATGGTGGAAGAGATCAGCGAGTTGTCCGGCCTGTGGAAGTCCAACCTGCCGATGGCGATCCTGCTCGCCTGCATCATGTGGTCGCTGGCCGGTCTGCCGCCCTTCATCGGCTTCTTCGCCAAGTGGTACGTGTTCTCGGCCGCTGTCGAGGCAGGGCTCTATCCGCTGGCGATCATCGGTGTTGTCGCTTCGGTGGTGGGGGCCTACTACTACCTGCGTGTCATCAAGGTGATGTTCTTTGATGAGCCGGCCGAGAAGTTCGAGCCGATGCCGGTGGAACTGCGGGTCGTGCTGGGCCTGTCCAGCATCGGCGTGCTGTTCTTCTTCGCCGGTGCGTCCAGCTTCATTCCGATCGCCACGGCGGCGGCCAAGAGCCTGTTCTGAGCCTTATGAGCAGGACATTGCAAGAATTTGGCCCGGTGCCTTGCGCACCGGGCTTCCGTTTTGAAAGGCACTCCGCGCTGGAGTCGACCAACACCCGTGCCATGGAACTGGGCCGGGCAGGGGAGGTGGGCGGCCTGTGGGTGCTGGCGGATGTGCAGACCGGCGGACGCGGCCGGCGCGGCCGGGCCTGGGTGTCGCCGAAGGGCAACCTCTTCGCCTCGGTGCTGCTGATTGATCCGGGCCCGCGTGACCGGCTGGGTGAGCTGCCCATGGTGGCCGCCGTTGCACTGGCCGAGGCCGTGGACCGGGCGGTCGGCTCCATCGGCCTTGCACGGCTGAAGTGGCCGAATGACCTTCTGGTGGATGGCGGCAAACTTTCCGGCATCCTTCTGGAGGCTCAGCCGCTCAGTGGCGGCCGCACCGGGGTCGTCTGCGGTTTCGGTGTCAATGTGGCGGCTCATCCGCAGATCGAGGCCTATGCCACGACGGATCTGACCGCGCTTGGCTTCCGCGTTTCGGCGCAAGTGATGTTCGAGCGGCTGGCAGAACAGTTCGCCCTCTGGCTCGGCCATTGGCAGCGCGATGGTTTTGATCCGGTGCGGGACGCCTGGATGAAACGGGCGCTGCGGCTGGGCGAGAAGATTGCCGTGCGCATGGGGGAAGAGCTGATAGAAGGCCGCTTTGCCGAAATCGATACGCGCGGGCAGATGGTTCTCGTGCTTGACAACGGCAGCAAAAAAACAATTTCGGCCGGAGATGTTTTCTTCGGAACCACAGGCTGACCGCACGCAACAGACTGTGCGGACATGAATATGCAAGGAGCACACCGTATGGCGGATGCCAACGAAATCGTCTTCCTGCCGCTTGGCGGCGTTGGCGAAATCGGAATGAACCTGGGCCTCTATGGCTATGGCCCGGACGGCGACCGTACGTGGCTGATCGTGGATTGCGGCGTCACTTTTGCAGGCCCCGACCTGCCGGGCATCGATCTGGTGCTGCCGGACATCCGCTTTCTGGAAAGCGAACGCAACCGCATTGCCGGCATGGTGATCACCCACGCGCATGAAGATCACTACGGCGGCATCATGCACCTGTGGCCGCATCTGCGGGTGCCGGTCTATGCCACTGCCTTCACCGCCGGTCTGCTGGAAGCAAAGATCGAGAGCGAGCCGGGTGCCGAAGAGGTTCCGGTGACGCTTGTGAAGCAGGGCGACCGGCTGAAGATCGGCGCCTTCGACGTCGAATTCGTCGCCATGTCTCACTCCATCCCCGAGCCCTGCGCCCTGGCACTGCGCTTTCCGGAAGGCATGGTGGTGCATACGGGCGACTGGAAGATCGACCGCACGCCCGGCGTCGGCAAGCCGATCGACCTTGACCGCCTGGCCGAGCTTGGCCGGGAAGGGGTGACCGCCCTCATCTGCGACAGCACCAACGCCTACCGGGAAGGCTTCAGCCCCTCCGAAGGCGATGTGGCCGGTGAACTGACGAAGATCATGAAGCGGTCGAAGCATCGTGTCGCCGTGACCACCTTCTCGTCCAACGTCGCCCGCATCCGCGCCATTGCCGAAGCCGCAGCTGCTTCGGACCGCAACCTTGTCGTCGTCGGCCGCTCCATGCGCCGAGTGATCGAGGTGGCCGGGGAACTGGGCTATCTCGATGATCTGCCGCCGTTCCTTGATGAGGACAGCTACGGCTTCCTGCCGCGCGAGAAGACGGTGCTGCTTTGCACCGGATCGCAAGGCGAAGTCCGCGCCGCCCTTGCCCGCATCGCGGCAGGGGAGCACCGCAACATTGCCCTGTCGAAGGGTGATGTGGTGATCTTCTCGGCCCGCACCATTCCGGGCAACGAAAAGGAAGTGGGCGCCATCGTCAATAATCTGGCCAAGTCCGGCGTCGAGATCGTCACCGACCGGGACGGGCTTGTGCATGTCTCCGGCCATCCCCGTCAGGGAGAACTCGCCGAACTCTACAAGCTGCTTCAGCCAAAGGTGGTGGTTCCCGTCCACGGCGAACCGTTCCATCTTGCTGCTCACGGCGAGTTCGCCCGCTCGCAGAAGATCAAGTCAGTGGTGGTGGCTGGCAACGGCGACATCATCCGCCTGGCGCCGGGCCGTGCCGAAGTCATCGATGAAGCGCCGTTCGGCATCACGGTGGTGGATGGCAGGATCATGGGGGATCCGGAGGAGACCGGCGTGAAGGAGCGGCGCAAGCTGTCCTTCGCAGGGGCTCTGGTGGTGTCGCTCGTGATCAACAAGACCGGCGATCTTCTGGATGATCCGGCCGTCGCGCTCTTCGGCATCCCGGAAGTGGATGGCGAAGGCGACGAGATGGAGGAGATCGTCATCAAGGCCGTGCACGGTGCCTTCGGCAGCATTCCGAAGGCCCGCCGCAAGGACCCTGATCTGGTGAGCGAGGCGGTGCGCCGTTCCGTGCGCTCCAGCGTCAACGACGTCTGGGGCAAGAAGACGCTCTGCAAGGTGCTCGTCTCCCGGGTATGATGATCCGGAACGGCCCCTTGGGAGAGGGGCCGCAGGCACGCGCTGGCGCGTGGCGGGCCATGTGACAACAGGCCCGCCGGGCGAGGAGGAAAGATGATCGGACGACTGAACCACGTGGCCATTGCCGTCAGTGACATTGACGCGGCCGCCGCCGTCTACCGCGACACGCTGGGGGCGGATGTCTCGGCCAAGGTGCCGCAGCCGGACCATGGGGTGTCGACGGTTTTCATCAACCTGCCCAACACCAAGATCGAGCTGCTGGAGCCGCTAGGTGAAAACTCGCCCATCCTGAAGTTTCTTGAAAAGAATCCGTCCGGTGGCATTCATCATGTCTGCTACGAGGTTGATGACATTCTGGCCGCCCGTGACCAGCTTCTGGCCAAAGGCGCGCGCGTGCTGGGCGATGGCGAGCCGAAGATCGGCGCCCATGGCAAGCCGGTGCTGTTCCTCCACCCGAAGGATTTTCTCGGCACCCTGACCGAACTCGAACAAGCCTGAAGGATCTGCAATGTCGATTGCCTACGGCCTGGCTGTCTATTTCATGATGTGGTGGATCCTCCTCTTCGCTGCGCTGCCCTTCGGCGTGCGCACGCAGGAGGAGGAGGGCAAGGTCGTCCCCGGCACGGTGGAGAGTGCCCCGGCGCGCCACCGCATGTGGCGGGTGGCCATGTGGAACACGGTGGTGACGACCATCGTCTTCGCCGGCTTCCTCTGGCTGCGCCAGTCCGGCCTCTCGCTGGACGACATTCCGCTGCCGGGTCCGAGGTGAAGACACCTGTCCTGCCGGATTGTGTAATCTGACGCAGCGTCTGGAATCCCTTGGAATGGAGTCCTGAACTTCCTGTGAAGTGGGATGATATGCCGGTTGAGGTGGCTGCCGCAGAGTCAGTTATGCGGGACGGCTTTGCGTCGTGGTGATTGAGGCGGGAACCGGCTTGACTGCCTGTTTCTGTCTTGTCTGGTCAGGAAGACTATTCCTGCCTCATTGATCGAAATGGCGGTAGGTATAGCGCATCAACTCTTCCGTATTCGTCATGCCATGACTTGATTATGGCATCCACCCCGTGATCTTTCAGTGTTTTCAGGAGGGGTATTTTCTTCTTCCTTTTCCGTTATACGCAAGGGTATGGATGCCATGATCAAGTCATGGCATGACGGAGTAGGGTTTTGCTTGGCTGAAGGCGGGGGCTGCTAAAAAAGCCGCAACCGCTCATATCCAAAAATCCCGCCCCAAAATCCGGACGAAAAAAAAGCAGGACTTGCGTCCTGCCTCTTTAAGTTCCGCGTCTAAACTCCCCCGTTTTACACCAGTGCTCTTTTAAGCTTCTGGTGCCGGCTGCGAACCCGAAGGTGCGCCTGGGGGATCTTCCTCCCAAGACTCAGACCGCGATGCCTCTTTTCAGTGGCTCCGAACGTTGAAAATCAACGTCCTGTTCTTATGAAAGTGGAAACTAGCGCATCGACACAAACTTGTCACTATTTTGAGCGCATAAGCACAAACTTTTTGCATGCCGCTTTATGATGCGGTTTGCCGGCTTCGGAAAATGGCGGCCTGAGCGGCGCCGGAGTGCGGGAAACGGCGGATAACCGCGCATTTGGCGGCAAGGGGCTTGAGTTTTTGCCGCACCTGCGGTTTCTCTCAGGCCGTCCCGCATATGGGCCCGGCTTGCGGGCCAAGCAAGACCAGAGAGAGACCATGCGCCTGTCCCGCTTTTTTCTGCCGATCCTGAAGGAAACCCCCAAGGAAGCGGAAATCGTTTCGCACCGCCTGATGTTGCGTGCCGGCATGATCCGCCAGCAGTCTGCAGGCATCTATTCCTGGCTGCCGCTTGGTTTCCGCGTGCTGCGCAAGATCGAGAAGATCGTCGAGGAAGAACAGAATCGCGCCGGCGCCATCCAGCTCTTGATGCCGACGATTCAGTCCGCCGACCTGTGGCGCGAAAGCGGGCGTTATGATGCCTATGGCAAGGAGATGCTGCGCATCGAGGACCGCCACGAGCGCGAGATGCTGTTCGGCCCGACCAACGAGGAGATGATCACCGACATCTTCCGCGGCTATGTGCGCTCCTACAAGGATCTGCCGCTGAACCTCTACCACATCCAGTGGAAGTTCCGTGACGAAGTGCGCCCGCGCTTCGGCATCATGCGCGGCCGTGAGTTCCTGATGAAGGATGCCTATTCCTTCGACATCGACAAGGAAGCCGCGCGCCACGCCTATAACCGCATGTTCGTTGCCTATCTGCGCACCTTCGCCCGCATGGGGCTGAAGGCCATTCCGATGCGCGCCGACACCGGCCCGATCGGCGGCGACATGAGCCACGAGTTCATCATCCTGGCCTCGACCGGCGAAAGCGCCGTGTTCTGCGACAAGAGCCTGCTGGACATGCCGACTCCCGCCGCCAACACGGACTTTGCCTCGGATCTGACGCCGCTGGTGGACCAGTGGACGACGCCTTATGCGGCGACGGAAGAGATGCACGACGAAGCCGCCTTCGCCGCGCTGCCTGCCGATGCGCAGGTGTCGGCCCGCGGCATCGAAGTGGGGCACATCTTCTATTTCGGCACCAAGTATTCCGAAGCCATGGGCGCGAAGGTCATGACCAAGGAAGGCACGGAAGTGCCGGTGCACATGGGCTCCTACGGCGTTGGCGTGTCGCGCCTGATGGGCGCGCTCATCGAAGCGAGCCACGACGAGGAAGGCATCATCTGGCCGGCCTCCGTCGCGCCGTTCCATGTGGGCCTCGTCAACCTCAAGCCGGGTGACGCTGACACCGATGCGGCCTGTGAGGCGCTGTATCAGCGTCTTGAAAATGCCGGGATCGAAGTCCTGTATGACGATGTCGACACCCGCGCCGGTGCCAAGTTCGCCACCATGGATCTCATTGGCCTGCCGTTCCAGCTGATCGCCGGACCGCGCGGCCTCAAGGATGGCGTGATTGAAGTGAAGGAGCGGGCCACGGGAGCCCGCGAAACACTCACCATCGACGCGGCCTTCAACAAGGTCCGGGAAGCACTGGCTCTCTGAGCCGGCCGCTTTCCGGCTCCCGCATCTGGGGGATAAGGGACCGGGCGCACAGGATTTCCTCCGCCCGGTCTTGTACTATCCGCAGTGACCACCGATCTGCCGCTTGTGGCCTTTTGGCCAGCGGCTCCGGACGCAAGGCAGAGCATGAGCGGACCCAAGGACGTTTCCGGCAAGGGCAAGAACACCAAGGCAGCGCAGGATTCCCGCGCGCCGGGCAAGGCCTTTGCCCCTTTCGAGTGGATGCTGGCCGGGCGCTATCTGCGTTCGCGGCGGCGTGATTCCTTCATTTCCGTCATCGCCGGCTTTTCCTTTGCCGGAATCACCCTTGGCGTTGCCACGCTGGTGATCGTCATGGCGGTGATGAACGGCTTCCGCTCCGAGCTTCTGTCGAAGATCCTTGGCATCAACGGCCACATGCTGGTGCAGCCCATCGATCAGCCGCTGACGGATTTCGATGCGGTCGCTTCACGTCTGCAGGGCGTGGAGGGCGTGGTGGCGGCCGTGCCTTTCGTCGAAGGCCAGGCGCTGGTCACCGGGCCCGCCAACAGCCTCGGCGCCCTGGTGCGCGGTCTTTATGAGCAGGATCTGAAGCGCCTGCCGCTGGTGGCCGGCAACATCCGCATGGGTACGCTGGAAGGCTTTGACACGGGCGAGGGCGTTGCCATCGGCACACGGCTCGCCGCGCAGCTCGGCCTCACCATCGGCGACAATCTTGCCATCATCTCGCCGCGCGGAACGGTGACCCCGATGGGCGTGACTCCGCGGCGCAAGTCCTATCCGATCACGGCGATCTTCGAGATCGGCATGTCGGAATATGACGGCACCATCGTCTTCATGCCGCTGAAGGAAGCGCAGAGCTACTTCAATATGGATGACCGGGCGACGGGCGTTGAAGTCTACGTGAAGGACCCGGACAGCGTCGGCCGCATGCGTGCTGCCGTCGAGGACGGGGCAGGGCGCCCGGCTTTCGTCACCGACTGGCGCCAGCGCAACATCACCTTCTTCTCCGCGCTTGAGGTGGAGCGGAACGTGATGTTCCTGATCCTGACGCTGATTGTTGTCGTGGCCGCGCTCAACATCATTTCCGGTCTCACCATGCTGGTGAAGGACAAGGGCAAGGATATCGCCATCCTGCGCACCATGGGGGCGACGCGCGGCTCGATCCTGCGCATCTTCGTCATCACGGGGGCCAGCATCGGCGTGGTCGGCACCATCTCCGGCTTCCTGCTGGGCCTGCTCGTGTGCCTCAACATCGAGAGCATCCGTCAGGGCATTTCCTGGCTGACCCAAACCCAGCTCTTCGACCCGACGCTCTATTTCCTGTCCAAGATGCCGGCGGAAATGGATACGGGCGAAACCATCATGATCCTCATCATGGCGCTGGTGCTGTCGCTGCTGGCAACGCTCTATCCCGCCTGGCGGGCAGCGCGGCTCGACCCGGTGGAGGCGCTGCGTTACGAATGAGCAGCACGACCGGCACTGCCCCCGCACCCTCCGCAAGACCAGCCAAGAGCCCGCCCATGTCCGTTCCGGCGCTGCGCCTTTCCGGTGTCTCCCGTGTCTTCCACGAAGCCGACCGCAAGCTTGAAATCCTGAAAGGCGCCGACCTGACGCTGGATGGCGGGCAGATGGTGGCGCTTGTCGCGCCCTCCGGCACCGGCAAGTCCACGCTGCTGCATCTGGCCGGCCTGCTGGAGCGTCCCGATGAGGGCGAGGTCTATGTGGGCGGCAAGGCCTGCAGCGCCATGAGCGATGATGAGCGCACGGCGATCCGGCGCAATGACATCGGCTTCGTCTACCAGTTCCACCATCTCCTGCCCGAGTTCACGGCGCTGGAGAATGTGATGATGCCGCAGATGATCCGCACGCTGCCGAAGAAGGTTGCGGCGGAGCGGGCGGCGCAGCTGCTCGACTACATGCGCCTTGGCGAGCGCGGCAGCCATCACCCGTCCGAGCTTTCCGGCGGTGAGCAGCAGCGTGTTGCCATCGCCCGTGCGGTCGCCAACGCGCCGCGTCTGCTGCTGCTGGACGAGCCGACCGGCAACCTCGATCCGGAAACGGCTGCCTATGTGTTCGATGCGCTCTATGCGCTGGTCCGGGCTTCCGGCGTCGCCGCGCTCTTTGCCACCCACAACATGGAACTGGCCGGGCGCATGGACCGGGTCATCACCTTGCGCGACGGCAAGGTGGTGGATCTCTGACACTCGCTCAAGGGGAGTGCCGGCAGCTTAATCACTTCGGCACGGCGTTTCCTCCCCCTCTCCCCCTCAAGGGGGGAGAGGAACTGCAGCCTGACTGGCTGTCGGTTTCAAACACCACCCGTTGCAGAGTGTAGTGCCCCTCCTGTACCAGCATCTGCATGCCTGGCTCCCTAAGAGATCCCTGTTCACAGTCTGTTCACTATGGCTGATGCTTTTCGCCCGCTCCCTCCGGAGCGGGCTTTTTTGGTCTTGAAAGGTGAACGGGAAGAGAACAAAATAGATACATATTGAGCTTCCCGCTCAGATGACTTGATCCAAGAGGAGGTATCCATGACCTTTTTCGCAAGAGACGTCGCAGCCTTCGGTTCGCTGGTCATTTTCGTTGCCACCATCGCCGTCTGGGGCGAGGTGCTGTTCGCCGTGCACTGATCCTGCCATCTGATGCTGGCAAAGCGTTGCTCCGGCATCGGCAGTGAGGGAAAGACATGGCCGCGGACTTCTGCGGTCATCCAAAGAAAACAGGCGCTGCCATGGCGCATTTGCCGCTTCCTGCAGCCAGCAGGGCTCGACAGGGCAAGGGCTGAGCGTTCATGGTAGGGGACACAGTTTCAAGGGCTGGCGCTTGCGGGTGCCGGCTGCCGGCAGGCCGGTTTCCGGTTGCCTGAAAGTGAAGTCCCATGTCTGTAAATCCCGGTTTCGTTCACCTGCGCGTCCATTCGGCCCTGTCGCTGCTGGAAGGCGCGCTGCCGATCAAGAAGCTGCTCGACCTGGCCAAGGCCGACGCGCAGCCGGCGCTGGCGATCACCGACACGGGCAACCTGTTCGGTGCGCAGGAGTTCGCCGGCAAGGCCTGGGGCTCCGGTATTCAGCCCATCATCGGCTGCCAGATTTCCGTCGCCTTTGACGAGGAGGGCGGCGATGACCGCCGGGGTGATCCGGCGCTGTTTGACGTCGTTCTGCTGGCGATGAGCGAACGCGGCTACGGCAACCTGATGGAGCTGACGAGCCGGGCCTTCCTCGACACGCCCACGGGCCAGCTGCCGCATGTGCCGCAGGCCTATCTCGAATCGCATGCGGAAGGGATCATTCTCCTGACCGGCGGCGCGAGAGGCCCCATCGGCAAGGCGCTGCTGACCGGCAACCGCACGCTGGCGCAGGCGCGGCTTTCCCGGCTGGCGAAATCCTTCGACGGGCGCTGCTACGTGGAGCTTCAGCGCCACGGCATGGCCGACGAACGGCGCACGGAAGCCGGCTTCATCGATCTGGCCTATGACATGGGCCTGCCGCTGGTCGCCACCAACGAGGCATTCTTCCCCAAGCGCGAGGACTATGAAGCCCATGACGCGCTGATCGCCATTTCCGAAGGCCGGGTGATCTCGGACGAGGAACGCCGCCGCCTGACGCCGGAGCATTATTTCAAGTCCCGGCAGGAGATGATCGAGCTGTTTGCCGATCTGCCGGAGGCGGTGGAGAACACCGTCGAGATTGCGCTGCGCTGCCATTACCGGCCGCTGAAGCGCAACCCCATCCTGCCACGCTTTGCCGGGGCTGATGCAGACCCGGAGGAGGCCGAACAGGCCGAGTCGGCCGAATTGAAGCGCCAGTCCCGCGAAGGCCTTGCCGAGCGCCTGCGCGTCCATGGCCTTGCTGATGGGCTGACGGAAAAGGACTACTGGGACCGGCTCGAATTCGAGCTGTCGATCATCGAGCGGATGAAGTTCCCCGGCTACTTCCTCATCGTGGCCGACTTCATCAAATGGGCCAAGGCGCATGACATTCCGGTGGGGCCGGGCCGTGGTTCGGGTGCAGGCTCGCTGGTGGCCTGGGCGCTGACCATCACCGACCTCGACCCCATGCGCTTCTCGCTGCTGTTCGAGCGCTTCCTCAACCCGGAACGTGTGTCGATGCCGGACTTCGACATCGACTTCTGCCAGAACCGGCGCGAAGAAGTGATCCGCTATGTGCAGGAGAAATATGGCCGCAGCCAGGTGGCGCAGATCATCACCTTCGGTTCGCTGCAGGCCCGCGCCGTGCTGCGTGACGTCGGGCGCGTCTTGCAGATGCCCTATGGCCAGGTGGACCGGCTGTGCAAGCTGGTGCCTGCCAATCCGGCGAACCCGGTAACGCTGGCGCAGGCCATCGCCGACGAGCCGCGCCTGCGCGAAGCGGCGCGCGAGGAAGAGGTGGTCGAGCGCCTTCTGGAAATGGCGCAGAAGCTGGAAGGGCTGTACCGCCACGCCTCCACCCACGCCGCCGGTGTGGTGATCGGCGACCGTCCGCTGGAACAGCTCGTCCCGCTCTACCGCGATCCGCGCTCCGACATGCCGGTGGCGCAGTTCAACATGAAGATGGTGGAAGAAGCCGGGCTGGTGAAGTTCGACTTCCTCGGCCTCAAGACGCTGACCGTCATCGACACGGCGCTGAAACTGATCGCGCGCAAGGGCATCCATATCAAGATCGAGGAAGTGCCGCTGGATGACGAGAAGACCTACCGTCTTCTGGCCGCCGGCGAAACGGTGGGCGTGTTCCAGCTGGAAAGCCAGGGCATGCGCCGCGCCATTGCGGGCATGAAGCCGGACCGTTTCGAGGACATCATTGCGCTGGTGGCGCTGTACCGTCCAGGCCCGATGGAGAACATCCCGGTCTATAACTCGGTCAAGCACGGCGAGCTGGAGCCCGATTACCTGCATCCGCTGCTGGAACCCATCCTGAAAGAGACGAACGGCATCATCGTCTATCAGGAGCAGGTGATGCAGATCGCCCAGGTGCTCTCCGGCTACTCGCTCGGCGAAGCTGACCTTCTGCGCCGCGCCATGGGCAAGAAGATTGCTGCCGAGATGGAGGTGCAGCGCGCCCGCTTCGTCGATGGTGCGGTGGAGCGCGGCGTCGACAAGGATCAGGCCGGCACGATCTTCGACCTTGTGGCCAAGTTCGCCAACTACGGCTTCAACAAGTCGCACGCGGCAGCCTATGCGCTCGTCTCCTATCATACGGCCTGGCTCAAGGCGAACCACCCGGTGGAGTTCATGGCCGCGTCCATGACGCTGGATCTGGGCAACACGGACAAGCTGGGCGACTTCCGGCAGGAAGCCCGGCGCATGCGGATCGAGGTGATGCCGCCGTCGATCAACCGCTCCATGGTGCATTTCGACGTGGACGAGGGCCGCATCGTCTATGCCATGGGCGCCATCAAGGGGGTGGGTGAGCAGGCGGTGCAGCATATCGTGGACGCACGCGGCGACCGGCCATTCCGCAATCTCAGCGACTTTGCCAGCCGCATTTCGCCGAAGTTCCTCAACAAGAGAACGCTGGAAAGCCTTGTCAACGCAGGGGCGTTTGACTGTATCGAGCCGAACCGCGCCCGCGTGTTCGAGGGCCTCGACCGCATCATGGGGCTGGCGCAGCGCACCGAGTCCAACGCAACCCTTGGCCAGAACGACATGTTCGGCGGGGCAGGGGTGGAGGAGGAGTTGCAGCTGCCGGAGGTGAACGGCTGGCTGCCGGGCGAGCGGCTGCAGCGCGAGCATGCGGCCATCGGCTTCTATCTGTCGTCTCATCCGCTCGATGAATATGCGCCGCTGCTGGAGCGCATGCGGGTGCAGATGTGGGCGCAGTTCTCCGAGGCCGTGAAGCGCGGTGCGTCGGCGGGGCGCCTTGCCGGAACCGTGATCTCCAAGCAGGAGCGCAAGACCAAGTCCGGCAATCGCATGGGCATCGTGCGCTTCTCTGATCCCACCGGCCAGTTCGAGGCACTGCTCTTCTCCGAAAAGCTCGCCCAGTTCCGCGATGTGCTGGAAGTCGGCAAGTCGATGGTGGTGCTGGTCAACGCCGACATGCGCGACGACGAGCCCTCCATCCGCATCGAGCAGGTGGATCCGGTGGAGGTGATGGCTGCCCGCGTGCAGAAGAGCCTGCGCGTCTTCCTGCGCGACCCGCGCCCGCTCAAGAGCCTGTCGCGCCACCTCGGCGTCAAGGGCGAGGGGGAGGTGAACGTGGTCGTGCTGCTGGACGAGGGCAAGCGCGAGGTGGAAGTCCGTCTTCCGGGCCGCTACCGCCTGTCGCCGGAAATCGCCGGTGCGCTGAAGGCCGTGCCGGGCGTCACGGACGTGCAACTGGCCTGATCCTGCACCGGAAAACGGCGGGCGAGGCTGTTAAATCCTGTCATTTACGCTTGTCATGGCGCGGATGCGCGCATATAAGGCGCCCATTCCACACACGGGGGAAGGCTTTGGCTTGTCCATTTGCCGTTCCGGTGTCTGCTTCAGCCTCAGGCTGCTGCTGCACGCTCCCCGTGGAGGTTCAACCGGAAAAATATGGAGTTCAGGGCCATGGCATTGCCCGATTTCACCATGCGTCAGCTGCTCGAAGCTGGTGTTCACTTTGGTCACCAGAAGCACCGCTGGAACCCGCGCATGGCGCCGTACATCTTCGGCGTTCGCAACGACATCCACATCATGGATCTCGGCCAGACCGTTCCGCTGCTGCACCAGGCTCTCAAGGCCGTCAGCGACACCGTTGCCAAGGGCGGCCGCGTGCTGATCGTCGGCACAAAGCGTCAGGCTCAGGAAGCTGTTGCCGAATCCGCACGCAACTGCGCGCAGTACTTCGTCAACGCCCGCTGGCTCGGCGGCATGCTGACCAACTGGAAGACCATTTCCGGTTCGATCCAGCGCCTGCGCAAGCTCGAAGAGACCCTGTCCACGGACACCTCGGGCCTGACCAAGAAGGAAAAGCTGTTCATGGACCGCGAGCGCGAGAAGCTCGAGCGGAACCTGGGCGGCATCAAGGACATGGGCGGCCTGCCGGATCTGATTTTCGTGATCGACACCAACCGTGAAGCCATCGCCATCCAGGAAGCCCGCCGTCTGGGCATCCCGGTCGCCGCTATCCTCGACTCGAACTGCTCGCCGGAAGGCATCACCTATCCGGTTCCGGGCAACGACGACGCCGGCCGTGCGATTGCGCTTTACTGCGACCTGATCGCCCGTGCAGCTCTCGACGGCATCTCCCGCGCCCAGGGTGGCATGGGCATCGACGTCGGTGCTTCCGAGTCCGCTCCGGTCGAGCCGGCTCTCGACGCTGAAGAAGAATCGGCTGACGCCTGATTCTGTTGCAGGTGCGGCGCCCGGCGCCGCACCTGTTCTGACCCTGGCAGCGGCCGCATGGCTGCGCCGTTTTGAGGTCAGGCGCGGCAATGCCGCTGACGGAGGCCCCTCTTGCGGGAACCGTCATAAAGGCGCGGTTGGCCATGGGCTAAACCGTGCGAAGCTTTAACTCCGATTCACGAGGCTACCATGAGCATTACCGCAGGAATGGTGAAGGATCTGCGCGAGAAGACCGGCGCAGGCATGATGGACTGCAAGGCTGCTCTGACCGAAACCAACGGTGACATGGAAGCAGCGATCGACTGGCTGCGTGCCAAGGGTCTCGCCAAGGCTGCCAAGAAGGCCGGCCGCGTGGCTGCTGAAGGCCTGGTTGGTGTTGCATCCAAGGGCACGACCGCTGCCGTCATCGAGCTGAACTCCGAAACCGACTTCGTGGCCCGTAACGACGGCTTCCAGGCTCTGGTGCGCGATGTCGCCGCCGTTGCCCTGACCGCAGGCGGTGATGTCGAGGCGATTTCCGCTGCCGGCTACCCGGGCTCCGACAAGTCCGTTGACGCGTCCATCAAGGATGCCATCGCCACCATCGGCGAGAACATGACCCTGCGCCGCGCAGCCGTCCTGTCCGTCAACGACGGCGTTGTCTCCACCTATGTCCACAGCGCCATTTCCGATGGCCTCGGCAAGATCGGCGTGCTCGTCGCGCTCGAGTCGGCCGGCGACAAGGACAAGCTGAACGCTCTGGGCCGCCAGATCGCCATGCACATTGCCGCCACCAGCCCGCTGTCGCTGAACGTCGACCAGCTGGACCCGGCCGTTGTGGAGCGTGAGCGCGCCGTGTTCATCGAGCAGGCCCGCGAATCCGGCAAGCCGGACAACATCATCGAGAAGATGGTCGAAGGCCGTATCCGCAAGTTCTACGAGGAAGTCACCCTCGTGAAGCAGGCTTTCGTCATCGACCCGGACAAGACCGTCGAGCAGGCTGTTGAGGCTCTCGGCAAGGAACTTGGCACCGCAGTCACGCTCTCCGGCTTCGTCCGCTTCGCTCTCGGCGAGGGGATCGAGAAGGAAGAGACGGACTTCGCGGCAGAGGTCGCCGCGGCGGCCGGCCACTAAGCCCAGAGGGCGCCGGATCAAACCGGCGCCTTTTTTTTGACAGCCCTTTTTTTCACGATCATTGAACCGGAAGGTATGCCCATGTCCAAACCGCTGCGCTGGCGCCGTGTGCTTCTGAAACTCTCGGGCGAGGCCCTGATGGGCAGCCAGTCCTTCGGCATCGATCCGGCAGTGGTCGAGCGGATCGCGCTTGAGATTGCCAGTGCGGTGAAGCTGGGTGCGCAGGTGGGTGTGGTGATCGGCGGCGGCAACATCTTCCGCGGCGTTGCTGTTGCGGCCAAGGGCGGCAACCGCGTCACGGGCGACCACATGGGCATGCTGGCGACGGTCATGAACAGCCTGACCGTGGCCGACGCCCTGCGCCGCCACGACATTCCGGCCCGCGTGCTTTCGGCCGTGCCGGTGCCCTCCATCTGCGAAACCTTCACCCAGCGCGGTGCCGAGCGCTACATGGAAGACGGCGACGTGATCGTCTTCGCCGGCGGCACGGGCAACCCGTTCTTCACCACCGATTCCGGCGCGGCGCTGCGTGCTGCCGAAATGAAGTGCGATGCCTTCCTGAAGGGCACGCAGGTGAACGGCATCTATTCGGAAGATCCGAAGATCAATCCGGATGCGGAGCGCTACACCGAACTGACCTATGAGGACGTGATCACCCGCAACCTCAAGGTCATGGACACGACGGCCATTGCGCTCGCCCGTGACAACAAGATCCCCGTGATCGTGTTCTCGATCCACACCCCCGGCGCTCTGGTGAGCGTTCTGGAAGAGCGCGGCCTCTACACGGTCGTCAGCTGATTTTCCGAAGGACGGGGGGCTTTTCCGGCCTTCCCGGTATCAGGAAAAGCAGAGTGGCGGAATGCGGCTTGCGCATCCGCCTGTCTCCTGCTTATTCAGGGGCTCTGCCTGAGTTGGTCTTGTCTTTCGGCGAGACTGTGCCATGTTTGCGCCGCGCCAGCAAAGCGTGAGCCAACGAAAAACAAAGCGAGGAAGTTATGCCGGTTGAAGGTGTCGATCTCAAAGATCTCGAGCGTCGTATGCAGGGCGCACTTGGTGTTCTGAAGACCGAACTTGCGGGCCTTCGCACCGGCCGTGCTTCCTCCAGCATGCTCGATGCCATCGTCGTCAACGCCTATGGCCAGTCCATGCCGATCAACCAGGTTGGCACCGTCTCCGTGCCGGAGCCGCGCATGGTCGCGATCCAGGTCTGGGACAAGGGCATGGTCAGCGCCGTCGAAAAGGCGATTCGCGAGTCGAGCCTTGGCCTCAACCCGGTGATCGATGGCCAGCTGCTGCGCCTGCCGATCCCGGAGCTGAACGCCGAGCGCCGCCAGGAGCTGATCAAGGTCGCGCACAAATATGCCGAGGCCGCCAAGGTCGCCATCCGTCACGTGCGCCGCGACGGCATGGACATCATCAAGAAGCTGGAGAAGGATGGCGGCATCAGCCAGGATGACGCCCGTGTTGCTTCCGATGACGTGCAGAAGCTGACCGACGCCCGCATTGCCGAGGCCGACAGCATGCTGGAAAAGAAGCAGCAGGAAATCTCCCAGGTCTGAGGATCTGAAAGGGGGCTGGTTCTGTGCCTGCCCCCGCCAGCCTGGAAGTGTGCCCCGGGGGACTTGATGACCAGCCGACCTGAAACTGGCTCCAGCGTGACAGGCCCCGCTCCCGGCGGTGCCGCCGCGCCGCGCCATGTCGCCATCATCATGGATGGCAATGGCCGCTGGGCTCAGGCACGCGGGCTGCCCCGCACCGAAGGGCACCGCCATGGGCTGGAAGCGCTGCGCAAGATCATCCGCCATGCGTCGTCGCGCGGCGTCGATTTCATCACGCTCTACAGTTTCTCCTCCGAAAACTGGCGCCGTCCACCCACCGAAGTCAGCTTTCTCATGTCGCTGCTGCGCCGTTTCGTACAGCGCGATCTGAGCGAACTGCACAAGGCCAATTGCCGGGTGCGCATCATCGGCGAGCGTGAAGGGCTGGATCCGGGCATCCGCAGCCTGCTTGAAGAGAGCGAGCGGGTGACGGCAGCCAACACCGGCATGACCGTTGTCATCGCCTTCAATTATGGCTCGCGCGATGAAATCACCCGTGCGGTGCGCAAGCTCACGCAGCGATATCTGGCGGAGGGGCGTGATCCTTCGGCCATTACCGATGCGGATATTTCGGCCAATCTCGATACGGCCGGTATCCCTGACCCTGATCTCATCATCCGCACCAGCGGCGAGCTGCGCCTGTCCAACTTCCTGATGTGGCAGGCGGCCTATGCCGAGTTCTATTTCACGCCGGTTCTGTGGCCCGATTTCGGGCCTGAGGAGTTTGACGCGGCGCTTGCTTCCTTCTGCGAGCGTGAGCGGCGCTTTGGCGGCGTGACCGCTACGGGATCCTGATCATGGCCGGGGGGGCAAATGGCAACAGCGGAACCGGCGGTCCGGCCGGGCCGATGGCGGACCTGAAGCTGCGGTTCATTTCCGCGCTGATTCTGGGGCCGCTTGTGCTTCTCATTGCCTGGCGGGGCGGCGAGGCATTCTTTGCGCTGGCGCTGCTTGGCTGCGCGCTGTTCCTGAAGGAGTGGCTGGCGATTGTCGGGGCGCGGCCGGCCGGACTGCCTGCACTGGCGGGCTTTGCTACGCTTCTGGCCGTCGCGGGGCTGATCTACACAGGGCATGAGCTGTGGGCCCTTGCTGCGCTGGCCGCTGGTGCGGGGCTTAGCATCTTGTCGGCCCGGGCCGGGAAGACTGGTTTCTGGACGGCTGAGGGCATTCTCTATTCCAGTCTCGCTCTCGGGGCGCTGATGCTGCTGCGCCGCGGCAGCGAGGGCGAGCTGCACATCTTCTTCCTGCTGGCGGTTGTCTGGGTGACCGATGTTGCGGCCTATTTCACCGGGCGCAAGCTGGGGGGCCCGAAGCTCTGGCCGCGCGTTTCGCCGAAGAAGACCTGGTCAGGCGCCATCGGCGGCCTTGTCTTCGGTGCGCTTGGCGGCCTCGGCGTTATTGCGGTTCTGGGGCAGGGCGGCACGCTTTCCTGGTTTGCCTTCGGTCTTGCGGTTTCGGCCGTATCGCAGGGAGGCGACCTGCTGGAATCGGCGATCAAGCGGCGCTTTGGTGTCAAGGATTCCGGGCGTCTCATTCCCGGCCATGGCGGTATCATGGACCGGATCGACGGGCTGGTGGCGGCTGCCATCTTCGCCGTGCTGTGCGGGCTGCTCTTCGGCGGCAGTCTGGCCGATCCGATGTCCGGCATCGGTTTTCAGTAAGTTCAAGAGCCTGGGTGGTTGGCTGTGGTGAGTGAGGCAGAGAAGGGCCGAGACGCTTCGGCAGGGCTTGAGGCAATGCTGGCAGGGCGGACTGCGCCGCTGCGGCTGGTCATTCTCGGGGCCACCGGCTCCATCGGCCGCAACACGCTCGATCTCGTTGCCCGCTATCCGCAGCATTTTGAAGTGGCGGCACTCGTGGCCGGTCAGGATGCGGCCGGGCTTGCGGAACTCGCCCGTCAGACCGGAGCCGGTTTTGCCGCTCTGGCCGATCCTTCAAAAGGCGAAGAGCTGGCCGCGTATCTTGCGGGAACTGGGATTGCCTGCGGTGCCGGTGAAGCTGGGGTCATTGAGGCGGCGCTTCGGCCCGCAGACATGGTGATGGCGGCCATCGTCGGTGCTGCCGGCTTGCGGCCTACCTTTGCAGCGCTTGAAGCGGGCCGCACCATCGCGCTGGCCAACAAGGAATGCCTCGTTTGCGCCGGGGACCTCTTCATGGCCGCCGCAGGGCGGGCAGGGGCAACGGTGCTGCCGGTCGATTCGGAGCATAATGCCATCTTCCAGGTGCTGGAGAGCCGCAATCTGGCGGAAGTGGAAAAGATCATCCTCACCGCTTCGGGCGGGCCGTTCCGCACCCTCTCCCTCTCCGAAATGGCGCATGTTTCGCCTCAACAGGCATTGAAACATCCCAACTGGAGCATGGGCAGCCGCATCACTATCGATAGCGCCACCCTGATGAACAAGGGACTGGAGGTTATCGAGGCCTCACATCTCTTCCCGCTGCGCCACGATCAGATCGAGGTTCTGGTGCATCCGCAATCGGCTATCCACGGAATGGTTCAATATACCGATGGCTCGCTGCTGGCGCAGCTGGGACCGGCCGACATGCGCACGCCCATCGCTCACTGCCTTGCCTGGCCCGCTCGCATGCCCGTGCCGGGGGCACGGCTCGACCTTGCAAAGCTCGGCTCGCTGACCTTCGAAGCTCCGGATATCAAGCGGTTTCCGGCGCTCGGTCTTGCACTGGATGCCATGCGGGCAGGGGGCTGCGCACCGGCTGCGCTGAACGCGGCGGACGAAGTGGCGGTTGCCGCATTCCTGTCCGGGCAGATCGGCTTTACGGGCATTGCCGGGCTGGTTGGGGCGGTGCTCGACAGGCTGGCGGCTGGGCAGGATCTGGCTCCGGCCGCAGACATCGATTCCATCCTGGCGCTTGATATGCAGGCGCGGGCGGTGGCTCACGAATTGCTGAACCGCTTTGCATTGACCTGACCGCCGCCAGGAGGGAGGTTTTCCCCGCCGCATTTGGCGCTCGGGACTAATTTCCGCCATACATCTGGCATCACCTTGGCTGGATGGCTATCTTCCGGGCAGGAAAGGGGCGAAACATGACCGCCCCGCTACCCGCGTCTTGCGCAAGTTCAGGATAGGTGAATGGATCTTCTCGCAGCCCTGTCGTCCCAGCCGGTGCTCACCCTGCCAGCCTTCCTGTTCGTGCTGACGGTTGTCGTTTTCTTTCATGAGCTTGGCCATTTTGCGGTGGCCCGCTGGTGTGGCGTGGACGTGGAGGCCTTCTCCATCGGCTTTGGCCGTGAGCTGATCGGCTTCAATGACCGCAAGGGCACACGCTGGAAACTCTGCCTCATACCGCTGGGCGGTTATGTGAAATTCTCCGGCGATGAGAATGCGGCCAGTGTGCCTGATCACGAAAAGGTGGCGGCCATGAGCGAGGAGCAGCGGGTAGGGGCTTTCATGGCCAAGCCTGTCTGGCAGCGTGCGGCCGTGGTTGCCGCCGGCCCGGTCGCCAATTTCATCCTCGCCATCGTCATCTTCGCCTTCATTTTCGGCGCTTTTGGCCGTGTGGTTTCAACGCCGCTGGTTGGCGAAGTGCAGCCGGAAAGTGCGGCTGCGGAGGCAGGGCTTCAGCCCGGAGATCTGATCACCGCGGTCAACGGCACTCCGATCGAGACCTTTGCCGAGTTGCAGCGCATCGTCAGCGTCAGTGCCGGTGTGCCGCTGCGGCTGGAGGTCGAGCGGCAGGGGCAATTGACGGACCTGACCGTGACGCCGCAGTTGCGCGAGCTGAAGGACGACTTCGGCAATGTGCAGCGTATCGGCCTTCTGGGGGTGTCGCGGACCGTGCAGGAAGGCGACCGGATCCAGAAAACTTATGGTCCTGCAGCTGCAGTGAAAGAGGGTGTTAACGAAACATGGTTCGTTATGGTGCGGACCGTGGAGTATATCGGCAAGGTCGTGCGCGGACGCGAACCGGCTGACCAGCTTGGCGGCCCGATCCGCATCGCGGAAGTGGCCGGTCAGGTGGCGACGCTTGGCTTCATTCCGCTGCTGCAGCTTGCCGCAGTGCTTTCGGTCAGCATTGGCCTGCTCAATCTGATGCCGGTGCCGATGCTGGATGGGGGACATCTGGTTTATTATGCTGCGGAAGCTGTCAGAGGGCGGCCGCTCAGTGAGAAAGCGCAGGAATTCGGCTTCCGCATCGGCCTCACGCTGGTGCTGATGCTCATGGTTTTTGCGACCTGGAATGACCTGTCACGTCTTGTTGGCCGCTGGCTGCCTGCGTGACATGCCCGCAACGCATTCAAATGAAATCTGTTTCGTGTGAATCGTGCGGTTGCGTATTCGGCAAAAGGATGTAAAACCAAGGCCGGATGCTGAGAATCTGACTATGATCCTTCGGGATCAGTTTTGTAAAAAAGGCATAGCTCGAATATGCAGCGACTGCGGAAAATCTCCCGCGCCGTGATTTTGTCGGCGCCGCTCCTTGTCACCGGCGGGATGCTGCCTGACCCGTTCGGGTCGTTCGTTTCCACTGCGGAGGCAGCCGTTGCGGGTTCCATCGTCGTGCGTGGCAACACGCGCATCGAGGCCGAAACCGTCGCGAGCTACATGACCATCAAGCGGGGGCAGCAGTATTCTGCGGCCGATATCGACGAATCGCTCAAGGCGCTGTTTGCGACGGGGCTGTTCGAAGATGTCCGCATCACGCAGCAGGGCGGCACTGTGGTCGTCACGGTTGTGGAAAACCCGGTCATCTCGCGTGTGTCCTTCGAGGGCAACAAGCGTCTGAGCGCGGAGACCCTCAAGGGCGTCGTGCGCACCACCGAGCGCTCCATGCTGAGCCGCAGCAGGGTGCAGAGCGACGTTCAGAACATTCTGGAAGCATACCGCCGCTCGGGCCGTTACCGCGCCTCGGTTGATCCCAAGACCATCGACCGTGGCAATGGCCGCGTCGATCTGGTGTTCGAGATCAATGAAGGCGAAAAGACCGGCGTCGAGCGCATCAGCTTCGTTGGTAACAAGAACTTCAGTGACCGCCGCCTGCGCGATGTGATCCGCACGCGCGAAAGCGGTCTGCTGAGCTGGCTGCGCAGCTCCGACACCTATGATCCGGACCGTCTTGCCGCGGATCAGGAGCTGCTGCGTCAGTACTATTATCAGAATGGTTATGCCGATTTCCGGATCATTGCTGCCAGTGCCGATCTCGATCGCGAGCAGAACGTCTTCTATGTGACCTTCACGATTGATGAAGGCGAGAAGTACCAGATCGGGAATGTGGAAGTTCAGAGCTCCCTGTCGTCGATCGACCCCGAGAGCCTGAAGTCCTACGTGCGTACAAGCTCTGGCGACACCTATAACTCCCGCCGTGTCGAGCAGTCTCTGGAAGACCTGACGATGCAGGTGTCCAGGGAAGGCTATGCCTTTGCCGAGGTGCGTCCGCGCGCCCTGCGCAACTACGAGACCAAGACGATTGATCTCGTCTACAACATCGAGGAAGGCCCGCGCGCCTATGTCGAGCGGATCAACATCCGCGGCAACGACCGGACGCGTGAATATGTCATCCGCCGCGAATTCGATCTGGCGGAAGGCGATGCCTTCAACCGTGTTCTCATGGACAAGGCCGAGCGCCGCCTGAAGAACCTTGGTTTCTTCAAGGAAGTGCGCATCACCACCGAGCGTGGCAGCTCGCCCGACCGCGTTGTCATCAACGTGGATGTGGAAGAGCAGGCAACCGGTGAAGTGTCGTTCGGTGTTGGTTACTCGACCACCGATGGCGTGATCGGCGATATCTCCATCAGCGAAAAGAACTTCCTCGGCCGCGGTCAGTATATCAAGCTTGGCGTTGGCGGTGGTGAGAGCACCCAGTCCTACGAGTTTGCTTTCCAGGAGCCGTTCTTCCTGGGCCGCCGTATTGCTCTGGATCTCGAAGCCTATCGCCGTGTTTCGAAGAACAATGACTACCGCAGCTATGATGAAGAGATCACCGGTGGTGGTTTTGGCTTCACCCTGCCGCTGCGTGAGGATGAGCTTTCTCTGAAGCTGTTCTACAACATTTACCAGACCAAGATTAAGGATCCGAAGAACCTTGCCACCAATCTGGCGACCTGTTCGAACAACTCGAACCTGTCTCCTGCGGTTTGCGATGCCCTTGGTACTTATCTGACGTCGCTGGCTGGTTACGCGCTGATCTACAACACGCTCGATAACAACCTGAACCCGTCGAACGGCCTTTACGGCAAGTTCCAGCAGGAATTCGCAGGTATCGGCGGTGACACGCAGTTCATGCGCTCGACCGTTGAAGGCCGCGCTTACCGGGAGATCTTCCCGGATGCCGGGATCGTCGGTAACGTCACGCTGCGTGCCGGTCATATCCAGGGCTTCGGCAGCAAGCGTCTGCGTATCTCCGATCAGTTCATGATGGGTGGTGAGCTGGTGCGCGGCTTCGAAAGCCAGGGCATCGGTCCGCGTGATGCGACGACGGGCGATGCCATCGGTGGCCGCTTCTACGTGGCTGGTACTGTGGAAGCGACCTTCCCGTTCCCGGTCATTCCGGAAGAGTTCGGCTTGAGCGGTGCCGTCTTTGCCGACGCCGGTTCGCTGTGGGATGCGGACAACAAGCTGGTTCAGGCTGTGGGCACCAACGGTGTGAACAGCAACAGCTTCAAGGTGCGCGCTTCGGTGGGTGCCGGTATCCGCTGGCAGTCGCCGTTCGGCCCGCTGCGCATGGACTTTGCCGTGCCGGTCGTCAAGGAAACAGGCGACAAGACCCAGGTGTTCCGTCTCGGTGGCGGCACCCGGTTCTGAGCCGGAGAAGCAGGAATTCAACGGCCGCCGCATCAAACGGCGGCCGTTTTCTTTTGTAGTCAGAACATCTTGCGGGAGACAGTTCATGTCCGATCCCATCTTCTTCCCGCCCATGGCCGAGCTGCCGCTTGAGCGGATCGTGGCCCTGTCCGGCGGCGAGCTTCAGCGCGGTGACCCGGCTCTTCTGATCAGCAAGGTGGCACCGCTTGAGGATGCGGAGCCGGGTGCGCTGGTTTTCTTCGACAATGTGAAGTACCTCGCTGAGCTCGGCAGCACACGGGCAAGTGCCTGCATCGTTGCGCCGAAGCATGTCGCCAAAGTGCCGGAGGAGGTGGCTGTCATCGTCTGCAAGGATCCGTACAGAGCCTGGGCGCTTGTGCTGGCGGGCCTGTTTCCTGCGGCCATGAAGCCTGAGCCCTTTTACGGCGAGACACGCATTTCAGAGCGGGCGACCGTGCATCCGGCAGCCGTCATTGAAGAGGGCGCCGTCATCGAGCCGGGCGCCGTCATCGGAGAAGGCGCCGAAGTTGGTGCGGGCTCCCATATTGGCCCCAATGCCGTCATCGGCTGCAATGTGCGTGTCGGCCGCGATTGCCGTATCGGTGCCAATGCCGTGCTGCAGCACGCCCTGCTTGGCAACCGGGTCATCCTTCATCCCGGCGTCTGTGTCGGGCAGGATGGTTTCGGTTATGCCATGGGTCTTGGCGGGCATCTGAAGGTGCCGCAGATCGGCCGTGTCATCATTCAGGACGACGTGGAGATCGGGGCAAACACCACAATTGACCGCGGTGCCAACCGTGACACGGTGATTGGTGAGGGCACCAAGATCGACAATCAGGTCCAGGTTGGCCACAACGTCGTTATCGGCCGCCACTGCGTGATCGTTTCGCAGGTCGGGCTTTCCGGAAGTTCGACCCTGGCCGACTATGTGGCCATTGGCGGACAGTCCGGTGTGGCCGGCCACGTGGAAATCGGCATGGGCGCGCAGATCGCTGCGGTCAGCGTCGTCAATGACGCGGTTCCGGCAGGCGGGCGCTATGGCGGCGTGCCCGCCAAACCGGTGAAACAGTGGTTCCGTGAAATCACGGCACTGAAAAAACTGGCAGAACGTGGATCTGACGCCTGACAGGCGCGTTCTACTGCGATAAACAGCAGCAAATGACAGTTTCCCTGCAAGAGGGCGATGGATATGGAAGAACAGAAGACAACGCTCAACGCTGCCGACATCATGCGCGTGATGGAGCTCCTGCCGCACCGCTATCCGTTCCTGATGATCGACAGGATCATCGAGATGAACGGTGATGAATCCTGCATCGGCATCAAGAATGTCACGATCAACGAGCCGCATTTCCAGGGGCATTTTCCGGCTCATCCGGTGATGCCGGGCGTTCTGCTGATCGAGGCGATGGCGCAGACGGCCGGTGCCCTGTGCGTCAACTCCCTGAGCACCGACGACACGCCGCAGCTCGTCTATCTCATGACCGTCGACAAGGCCAAGTTCCGCAAGCCGGTGATGCCGGGCGATCAGGTCGAATTCCATGTGAAGAAGATCCGTAACCGCCTGAACATCTGGAAATTTGAGGCGATTGCCAAGGTGGATGGCGCTAAGGTCGCTGAAGCTGAAATCAGCGCCATGATCGTCGACGCCTGAGGAAATCATGTCCCACATTCATCCCTCCGCAATCATTGAAGACGGTGCGTCTCTCGGTGACGGGGTTCGCATCGGGCCTTTCTGCCACGTGGGCAAGGATGTGGTGCTGGGCGATGGTGTCGAGCTGAAGTCGCATGTGGCCGTTGCCGGATCCACCCGGATCGGTGCGCGCACGGTCATCTTCCCCTTTGCCTCCATCGGCCATCAGGCCCAGGATCTCAAGTTCAAGGGCGAACACGCGACGCTGAGCGTCGGTGAGGACTGCATCATCCGGGAAGGCGTGACGATGAACGCCGGAACGGAAGGGGGCGGTTCTTCCACCACCATCGGCAACCGTTGCGCTTTCCTTGCGAACTCTCACGTCGGCCATGACAGCCATCTGGGGGATGGCTGCGTGCTGTCCAACAATGTGATGATTGCCGGCCACGTCGAAGTGGGCAGCCACGTCATTTTCGGCGGTGGATCGGCCGTCATCCAGTTCACCCGCATTGGCGACCACGCCTTTGTCGGTGGCTTGGCGGGCCTCGAGAATGATCTCATTCCCTATGGCATGGTCACCGGCAACCGGGCGCGGCTTGGCGGTCTCAATCTTGTCGGCCTGAAGCGGCGCAACTTCCCGCGTGAGCAGATCCACGCCCTGCGAGCCGCCTACCGCGAGCTGTTCGAGAGCGAGGAAGGCACGCTGCGTGACCGGGCGCAGAAGATTGCCGCCAGTATGACGGACCAGCCGCTGGTGAAGCAGGTGACGGATTTCATCCTCGTCGAGGGTGAGCGCCGGTTCTGCACGCCGCGTGGCCCTGCGGGCGATGCCTGACATGACTGCCGCCAGCGATGCCGGAAAGACCGGGGCCTCCACAGGATGTCTCGGCATCATCGCGGGTGGCGGCCGTCTGCCGGGGCTTATTCTGGCCGACCTGCAGGCCCGGGGCGAGCCCGTGCATCTTGTCGCCATCAAAGGCGAGGCCGAGCCGGAGCTTGCTGCCCAGGCCGATATCGAGCTGGGCTGGGGCCAGATCGGACAGCTGTTCAAGAGCCTCAAACAGGCACACTGCGACCGGGTGCTGCTGATTGGCGGCATCACCAAGAGGCCGGATTTCACCTCCGTCATGGGCGATCTTGGCACCATGCGCCGCCTGCCGGCCATCCTGAAGGCGATGATTGGCGGCGATGACAGTCTTCTGACCCGTGTGATCGGCATCTTTGAAGCGGAAGGCCTCAAGGCTGTCGGCGTGCGCGATGTGGCCCCTGCGCTGCTGGCGCGGGAAGGGCTGCTGGCAGGCAGGATGCCTGAAAGCGAAGCTCAGGTCGATATGGCACTGGCCTACAAGGCGGTGCAAAGGCTGGGTGAACTGGATATCGGCCAGGCCGCTGTCGCCATTGGCGGGCGTGTGATCGCGCTGGAAGGGGCCGAGGGCACCGATGCCATGCTGGCGCGCTGCGCCGAGCTGCGGCGCATCGGCCGGGTCAAGACCAAAGGCGCGGCAGGCGTCTTGGTGAAGGCGGCAAAGCCCGGGCAGGATCTGCGCGTGGATCTTCCCACAATAGGCCCGCGCACGGTCGAGCTTGCCAAGGCGGCAGGGCTTGCCGGCATTGCGGTGGAAGCGGGCCATGCGCTGGTGGCCGATGAAGCTGAGACCGCAGCGGCCGCCAAAGCGGGCGGACTGTTCCTCTTCGGCCTGACGCGAAACGGGAGCGATGCAGCATGAACACTGAGGTGATGGCCGGCAATCCGGCGCGTCCGCTGAAGGTGTTTCTGGTGGCTGGCGAGGAATCGGGCGATTCTCTTGGTGCCAATCTCATGGCCTCGCTGAAGCAGCTGCACGGCGGCGCAATTGTCTTTGAGGGCGTCGGCGGCGAGCGGATGGCGCATCAGGGGCTGGAGAGCCTCTTTCCGCTGTCCGACATTGCAGTGATGGGACTGACGGCGGTCTTGAAGCGTCTGCCCACCATCGTCCGGCGCGTCTATCAGGCTGTCGATGCGGCGATTGCGGCCAATCCGGATGTGCTGATCATCATCGACAGCCCGGATTTCACGCATAATGTCGCCAAGCGGGTGCGCAAGCGCGCGCCGCATATTCCCATTGTCGATTATGTGTCGCCCTCCGTCTGGGCCTGGCGTCCGGGCCGGGCGAAGAAGATGAGCGTCTATGTGGACCGGCTTCTGGCGCTGCTGCCGTTCGAACCGGCGGCCCACAAGCGCCTCGGCGGGCCGCCCACCTTCTACGTCGGTCATCCGCTGATCGAGAAGGCGGCTCTGCTGCGTCCGGCTGCAGGTGAGCGCAAGCCGGTGGGCGAGGGCGCTCCCGTGCTGCTGCTGCTGCCCGGCAGCCGCCGCAGCGAGGTGGACGCACTGCTGGATGACTTCGGCCAGATCCTGTTGCAGCTTGCCCCGCTTCACCCGGGGCTGGAAGTGCTGCTGCCGGCGGTGCCGCATCTGGCGGACCGCATCACGGAGCGGGTTGCCGGCTGGCCGTTGCCGCCGCAGATCATCCGGGGCGAAGCTGAGAAATTTGCAGCCTTCCGGCGTGCGCATGCGGCACTGGCAGCCTCCGGCACCGTGTCGCTGGAACTGGCAGCCTCCGGCGTTCCCATGGCGATCTGCTACCGGCTCGACTGGTTCTACCGCCGCCTGAAGCAGCTGCACAAGATCATGCCGATTGCCAGCGTCTCTTCCATGGTGCTGCCCAACATCATTCTGGAGCGCAACGTGGTGCCGGAATTCCTCGATGAGGAGGTCAATCCGGAGCGCCTTGTGCCCGTCATCTCGAAGCTGTTGAGCGATACGCCCGAGCGGCGCACGCAGGTGGACGCTTTCACGGCGCTCGATGGCATGATGCGCCTGCCGGATGGCCGCTCCCAGAGCGAGGCCGCGGCCCGGATCGTGCTGGATCTCCTCAAGTCGTAACACCAAGGCTTTCGATGCTGACGCATCACGCCTTGAGAATGCTCAAGCCTGCCTTCTCCCGATCTTGAGGCACATAGTAAAAAGGGCGCCGTCTGGCGCCCTTTCCGTATTTATCAGATCAGAAGATCTCAGCTGCGGTTGCCGAGCGGCACGTAGTCGCGCTGCGGAGCGCCGGTGTAGAGCTGGCGCGGACGGCCGATGCGCTGGGACGGATCTTCGATCATCTCGTTCCACTGTGCGATCCAGCCCACGGTGCGGGCGAGGGCGAAGAGCACGGTGAACATGGTGGTCGGGAAGCCGAGCGCACGCAGCGTGATGCCCGAGTAGAAGTCGACGTTCGGGTAGAGCTTCTTCTCGATGAAGTACGGATCGTTGAGGGCGATCTTTTCCAGCTCGAGGGCAACCTGCATCAGCGGGTCATCCGCATGGCCGGTGGCCTCCAGCACTTCGTACATGGTCTTCTGCATGATCTTGGCGCGCGGGTCGTAGTTCTTGTAGACCCGGTGGCCGAAGCCCATCAGACGGAACGGATCGTTCTTGTCCTTGGCGCGCTCGATATATTCGGGGATGCGGTCAACCGAGCCGATTTCCATCAGCATGTTGAGCGCGGCCTCGTTGGCGCCGCCGTGTGCCGGGCCCCAGAGGCAGGCAATGCCGGCCGCGATGCAGGCGAAGGGGTTGGCGCCCGACGAACCGGCAAGACGCACGGTCGAGGTCGAGGCGTTCTGCTCGTGGTCGGCGTGCAGGATGAAGATGCGGTCCATGGCGCGGGACAGGACCGGGTTGACCTTGTACTCCTCACAAGGCACGGCAAAGCACATGCGCAGGAAGTTGGAGGCGTAGTCGAGGTCGTTCTTCGGGTAAACGAAGGGCTGGCCGACGTGGTACTTGTAGGCCATCGCGGCGATCGTCGGCATTTTGGCGATCATGCGCAGCGAAGCGACCATGCGCTGGTGCGGATCGGTGATGTCGGTCGAGTCGTGATAGAAGGCGGAGAGGGCACCCACGGTGCCGACCATGACGGCCATCGGATGGGCGTCGCGGCGGTAGCCGGTGAAGAACCGGTTCATCTGCTCATGCACCATGGTGTGGTGCGTGACGCGGTAGTCGAAGTCCTTCTTCTGGGCGGCTGTCGGCAGCTCGCCATAGAGAAGCAGGTAGCAGACTTCCAGGAAGTCACCCTTCTCGGCCAGCTGCTCGATCGGGTAACCGCGGTGCAGAAGCACACCTTCGTCGCCATCGATGTAGGTAATCTTGGATTCGCACGATGCGGTCGAAGTGAAACCCGGATCGTAGGTGAACATGCCCGTCTCTTTGTAGAGAGTGGAGATGTCCACGACCGACGGTCCGATGGAGCCATCGAGAATCTTGAAATCGCTGGCCTTGCCGTCAACAGTCAGGTTGGCTTTCGTGTCGCCCATTCAGGTAACCCCTTCGTCTGGAACTGCCGGTGCATTCTGGCGTTGGGAGCGCCGCAGACCTTGACCGGTCTGCCTGATGCTTGCGCGGCGGTTGAAATAGCCCCGGATTGCGTAGCCCATTTGAGCGGGGGCCGCAAGCTGCATGCTGCGCTGCCCATGGCGCGAAAACGCCTGCGCCATGAGCCTTGTTCCACTGAATAACGCTGAACGTTATTCTTTAAATACCTGCCTGATCAGG
Organism: Pannonibacter sp. Q-1; assembly: GCF_054073275.1. NCBI lineage: Bacteria > Pseudomonadati > Pseudomonadota > Alphaproteobacteria > Hyphomicrobiales > Stappiaceae > Pannonibacter > Pannonibacter sp. Q-1. Next base: position 218,414 of record NZ_JBSXNB010000004.1, on the reverse strand, counting down.
CATCAAGCAGCCTGGTCGGCGATGCGGCCAAGGGATTCGTCCTTGCCCAGAACCACCAGCACATCATAGATGCCGGGCGAGGTGCCACGGCCCGTCAGAGCGGCGCGCAAGGGCTGCGCCACCTTGCCAAGCTTGAGGTTTTCGGCTTCCGCAAAGGCCTTGACGATGGCCTCCGTGCTCTCCAGTGACCAGGTGCCGTCGGCCTCGAGCTGCGGCAGAAGGCGGGCGAGGATCGACTTGCCTTCAGCGTCCAGAATGGTGCCGGCTTTCTCGTCGAGGTCAATTGGCCGCACCCGCCAAAGGTATGATGCGCTTTCGGTGAGTTCCACCAGCGTTTTGGCGCGTTCCTTGAGGCCGGGCAGGGCCGCCAGCACCTTGGCTTCGTTGCCGGGAGCGGCCATCCAGTCGAGAATGGCAGCGCCGCCCTCGTTATGGGCAATGCAGGCCTTCCAGTGCACCAGCAGGTCCGCATCGGCGGTGGCGCGCATGTAATGGCCGTTGAGGTTTTCCAGCTTCTTGAAGTCGAAGCGGGCCGGCGAACGGCCGATGGACTCAAGGCCGAACCAGGAAATCATGTCTTCGGTGGACATGATCTCGTCGTCGCCATGGCTCCAGCCGAGGCGGGCGAGATAGTTGCGCATGGCGGCGGGCAGATAGCCCATGGCGCGGTAGGCTTCCGCCCCCAGCGCGCCGTGGCGCTTGGAGAGCTTGGCGCCATCCGGACCATGAATCAGCGGGATATGCGACATGCTGGGCACGTCCCAGCCCATGGCCTGATAGATCAGGGTCTGGCGGGCGGCATTGGTGAGGTGGTCGTCACCACGAATGATATGGGTGATGCCCATGTCGTGGTCGTCCACCACCACGGCCAGCATGTAGGTCGGCACGCCGTCCGAGCGCATCAGCACGAGATCATCGAGATCCTTGTTCGGGAAGGTGATGCGGCCCTGCACCTGATCGTCGACGATGGTCTCGCCCTCAAGCGGTGCGCGCAGGCGGATGGCCGGGGCAACGCCAGCCGGTGCCTCTGAGGCGTCGCGGTCGCGCCATGTGCCGTCATAGCGCGGCGGGCGGCCTTCGGCGCGGGCCTTCTCGCGCATCTCTTCCAGTTCCTGCGGCGAGCAATAGCAGCGGTAGGCGGTGCCGCGGGCCAGCATTTCTTCCACCACTTCCTGATGGCGCTTGACGCGGCCGAACTGGGACACGGGCTCGCCGTCCCAGTCGAGGCCGAGCCAGGTCAGGCCGTCGAGCAGCGCGTCCACGGCTTCCTTGGTGGAACGGGCGCGGTCGGTGTCCTCGATGCGCAGCAGCATCTTGCCGCCGTGGCGCTTGGCAAAGAGCCAGTTGAAGAGAGCCGTGCGGGCGCCGCCAATATGAAGGTAGCCGGTCGGGGAAGGCGCAAAGCGCGTGACGATCTGGTCAGCCATGGTCAGGATGTTGTTTCTCTGTCAGAGTGAGATGATGCCGGTCAGAACCGGAATCCGGTTGCTGGCTCTTTAGCACAGGCGCGCGGCCCGGCAAATGTCCGGGGTGCAGCGAATGGACAAAGGGTATGAGCAAGGCCGGTGAGGCGCACCGGCAGTGTGGGGCGGGTTGGCGTTTGGCGTATGAAGCAGGGGCCGCAGGGCCATGGCCGATGCAGGGCTGACAGGCTCTGCAACAGATGACAGGGCGCCGCCGCCGCGCCGCTCGTTTTCCATTCCTGACTGGTTTTACCGGCATGGTGAGCGCCTGTGGCGCAAGCGGCCGCATACGCCGGATGCCGGACTGCTGAAACCGGCTGCAGCGGTCAGCCGCAAGGCCCCGCGTGATCTTGCCCCCGTGCTGCAGGCCTTTGCCTTCTGCGGTGGCGTTGCACTTTATTTTTCCCTCCCGCGTGAGCCCAATGCCTGGGTGCTGATGGCGCTTGCGGTTGTCTCCCTGGGCTTCGCCCTCTGGGCGCATTGGCGCGGGCGGCTTCATGCCGTAGCGCTGGTTCTGGCCTTGGCGCTGGCTGGGGCAGCGGCAGGGGCCATGCGCACGGTCAGCATTGCTGCGCCCGTGCTGATGGGGCCGGTTTCAGCAGAGATTTCCGGCCACGTTTCAGGCATCGCCGGAGCAGGCGCATCCCGGCAGGTGACGGTTGATGTGGCGCACTGGTCGCGCCGGGGTGAACCGCCTGCGCGGGTTCGGCTGGTGCTGCGGCAGGCGCAGAAGCTTGCCATCGGCGATGCCATCAAGGTGAGGGCCCGGCTGGTGCCGCCCTCGGGCCCGGTGAGGCCGGGCGGCTATGACTTTGCCTTCCGCGCCTATTATGACCGGATCGGCGCCACCGGCTTTGTGCTGGGCGCGCCGGAGATGATCGGCCTGCCGCCGCCGGGGCTCCGGCTCATGGCGCTTCGGCAGATCGAGGCCGTGCGGGCGGGCCTTGTCGAAGGCATTCGCACCGCCCTTGGCGAGGGTGACCGTGCAGCATTGGCGGCGGCACTGCTGGTGGGTGATCGAAGCCTTATTCCCGATGAAACGGTTGAGGATCTGCGCGAGGCCGGGCTGGCGCATGTGCTGTCGATTTCCGGCCTGCACATGGCGCTCTTTGCAGGCGGCGTCTATGCGGCGGCGCTGGCGCTGCTGGCCGCTTTTCCGCCGGTTGCCCTGCGCCTGCCCATCCACAAGATCGCCGCCTGTGTGGCGCTGGCCACGGCCACGGCCTATCTGCTGCTGTCGGGCGCCAGTGTGCCGACGCAGCGCTCCTATCTGATGATCGCGCTGGTGTTTCTGGGGCTTCTGACCGGGCGGCGCGGCCTCAGCCTGCGCAGCCTGTCGCTGGTGGCGCTGGCACTGCTGATCATCGCGCCGGAGGACCTCTATAACCCCGGTTTCCAGATGTCCTTTGCCGCCGTGCTGTGTCTTGTCGCCGTCTATGACGACTGGTCCCGCCGTCCGGCCACGAAGATGAATGCGGCACGGCGGGCGGGCCTCTCGCCCTTCCGCCGCATCCTTTCATCTGTAGCGTTATGGGCTGGCGGGCTGGCGGTGACCTCGCTTGTGGCTGGTGTGGCGACGGGTGTGATTGGTGCCTATCACTTTGACCGGGTCTCGCCCTACGGGCTGCTCGGCAACCTGCTGGCCATGCCTGCCGTCTCCTTCATCGTCATGCCTGCCGGAGTGCTGGCCTTCCTGCTGCTGCCCTTTGGCCTTGCGGATCTGCCGCTGGCGGTGATGGCCTGGGGTATCGACCTGATGCTGGCCTCGGCCAGTTTCACCGCCTCGCTCAGTGATACGGACGGGGTGACCGGGCAGATGCCAGCCCTTGCGGCAGTGATGCTCACGGCCTCTGTCTTCATGCTGCTGCTGGCGAGCGGGCGCTGGCGGGTCCTTGCGGCGGTGCCGCTCGGGATTGGCATTGTCTCACTGATGCTCTTCCGCCCGCCGGATGTGCTTGTCGCTGACCGGGGCATGCTGGTGGCCCTGCGCGATGCCTCAGGAGATTTGCGTGTCACGGCCTCCAAGGTCGGCTTTGTTGCGGAGACCTGGCTGCGGGGCGATGGGGTGCCGCCGATGGCCTTCGAGGCCCGCCGCCTGCTGCCGCGGGACATGGCCTGTGATCCGTCCGGCTGCGTGGTCGAGGCCTATCCGCTGCCTTCGGAAGAAGGGGCTGGGGTGGCTCCACTTCGCGTGGCTCTCAGCCGCAGCTTGGAAGCGCTGGAGGAGGATTGCCGTCTTGCGGATATGGTCATCAGCAGCTTCACCCTGCCGAGTCCTTGCGCAAAGGCGCTGGCCATCGGCGGGCCGGAGCGCACGGAGAAAGGCGCGCTCGCCCTCTGGCTGGAAGTGGTGGAGGGCAGGGTGGTGATCACGCACCTGCAATGGGCCCGCCCCGTCCGCACCCGCCCGTGGCACGGGGTGCCGTGAGGGGGGAGCGTCCACGTGCTTTTCTCTCAAGCTTCATCCTGGGACGAACGAAGAGAGGATCCGGGACAGTGGCCAGCTTCAGCACTGCGCTTCAATCTCAACGCTCTGCAAGCGAGTGGTTCCCGGATCTCCGCTTTGCTGCGTCCGGGACGACGCGGAGCGTGTAGCAGATCTGTGCTTTTGCCTCGGCCTCGTGAAGGCCGCAGCCGCTGATGACGGCTTTGTCGTCAGGTACCGTGTCACCCCGGCCAAGCGCAGCGCGAGCCGGGGCCTACTCGCTCGCAGAGAGGTGCTTTGTCTTGAGCCGTGAGGCAGGGTTTTCTCTTTCGCCAGCCTCTGTGCGGCTTCAGTCCCAAAGCTCTGCGAATGAGCGTACCCCAGACTTCCGCTTCGCTTCGGCCCGGGATGACGATGGAGAGGAAAGCAAGTGGGCTGGCCTCACTGCTGCCGGGGCAGAGCGGCTTTGTCCGCGTGCGGGGAGAAGATGGCGGAGGCGGTCCAGTGCGGCTGCTCGCCGCTGAAAAGCTCCAGGAAGCTGATGGCAAGATCCGGGTCTTCGAGGATGTTTTCCCGGAAGGACCACCAGGTGCGCAGGTCCGAAAGCTCCGGCACTTCATGCGGCTCGGTGTGGAACTCCTGCGCCAGAACGGCAGCCCGCACGGCTAGGCAATAGGTGACATAGGCGTGGCCTTCCGGCCAGAAGACGGCCGGGGCACCGCCGCCCGACGGGGCAGGTGCGTCCGGTGCCGTCCCGCCGCGCCGGGCCGTCAGCGGGCCAAAATGCAGAAGCTCGCGCAGCATCAGGCCGGCGGCGAAGGTGACATAACCGCGCCGGTCTGCATCTGCCTTGTGCTTCTGCGCTTCAAAGGCGCGGTACCAGCTCATGAAGGCGGTGGTCAGCTTGCCGTCATCCACGGTGAAGGGCTGGCCGGTCTCGACCGTCAGGCCGGAGGCATGCTCGTGGAAGGAAGCGATGAACCAGCGCAGGCGGCGGATTGCCTTGCGCACCGGCATGCGGGAGTTCTCGAAGCTGGCAAGCGGGCCGCTCATGTCAGATCCTCTCGGCCAGTTGTTGCAGCAGGCTGCCCAGCGCCTCGCGGTCGCGGAAGGCGCCCGCAATTGCGTCCTTGCTGCTGTCGCAGAGCAGCAGGGCGATGCGCAGCAGTTCATGCTCGCCCGAGAGACTGCCCGGCGTTCCGGAGCGCTCTGCCAGCAGCCAGACCACAAGCGCGGTCATGGCAAGGCGCAGGCGCGCCGGTTCCATGCCGCTGTCCGGCACGGCCGCGGAGACGATGCCGGGAGCGGGGCTGATGAAACTGTGCCGGTCGAGCCCCTGCACAAGCGCTGCGGCACGGGCCGGGCTGTCGAAACTTTCATCCAGCGCCTCGTGCCAGCAGAGCGCGGCCACCGTCTCGCTGACGAGAAGGGTGGAAAGACCGGCCTCGGCGAGGAAGACCGCGCCACCCCAGGCGAGCGCGCCGGCCACATCGGCGGGAGCGGCAGGGCCGCCTTGCAGCGCAAGGCTGGCCCGCTGCAGGGAAACAGCATCCGGCGTGCGCACACGCAGGCGGCCGATCTTTTCACCGGCAACGTCCTCGACAATGCGGTTCAGCGAGGCGCGGATCTCGCGCGGCAGCAGGCTGAGGGCCGGTTCGATGAGCGACTTCGGCACCGGTGCCTTCTGGCGCAGGCCGCGCAGGATGTCCCTGAGCGGCAGGGCAAGTTCCTCAGGCCCCGGAACGGGCGGGTGCTTCATGGCGCAACTCCTGATCTTCCGCCCAAGTATAGGGGCGCAGCGCCGTGTTTGCCATAAACCTCAAGGTCGCATCGAGATCTTTCACAACAGCCTGCGAGCCGAGGCCCATGGCATTCTGGGCCGAGCTTGCCTGTCCCATGCGCACGCAGTCCTCGATGGGCAGGCCGAGATGCAGTCCGGTGGCAAAGCCGGCATTGAAACAGTCGCCGCAGCCGCAGGTGCACACAACGTCGATCGCGTAGGCCGGAAGATCGAAGGCGAGGCCCTTGCGGTCCCGGTACATGGCGCCCAGCGCGCCGAGGGTCAGGATGACGGCCCCGGTGCCCTGATCGAGCAGGAACTTGGCAATGTCCTCGAAATCCTCCAGTCCGGACAGGGCGCGGGCCTCCTCTTCGGAGGGCATGAAATAATCCGTGTGCTCCAGCAGCGGCCTGACCAGCGGCAGGTCGTCGCGGGTGGAGGCGAAAACGTCGAGCGTGGTGGTGACGCCGCGGCGCCTGGCTTCCGCCATCAGCTCCGCATTGCGGCCCTTGTCCATCCGGTCCATCAGGCCGACGCCGCCCACATGCAGGATCTTCGTGTCGAGCACGGTTTCCGCCTGCGCGTCGTCCACATAGAAGCCCGCCGTGGCCCCGCGCTTGTGCAGGGCGGGGCGGGCGCCATCTGGCCTCGTGGTGACGATGGAGGCTGAGGTGGAAAAGCCCTCGCAGCGCTGCATCAGGCTGGTGTCGACGCCGAAGCGGCCGAGTTTCATCAGCACCCAGTCGCCCATGTCGTCCTGGCCGACACCGCCCACGGCCCGCACCTTCAGCCCGTGCTTGGCCGCAACGATGGCGGCGCTGCCGGCCGCGCCGGAAACGGCCAGCGTGAAGTCCTCGACAAACAGGGTGCCGCCGCCCGCCGGAAGCTCGTTCACCGGGCGGCAGAGGGCGTCAAATGTGTAGAAGCCCATGGATGTGTAATCTGCCCGCATGGCCCACCTCACCGCAGCCGCTGACCGCTGGCCGTGTCAAAGAAATACAGCCGCGACAGATCGAAGGCGATAGCCTGTGTCCGGTCGAGATCCGAGCGGTAGCTGCGGTCGGCCTTCACCTCGAACAGCAGGCTGCCGGGCTTCAGCGTCAGATAGGTGAGGTCGCCGGTCGGCTCCACGCCATAGACCGGCGCGCTCATGTGGCCGCCGCTGTCGGTGACGTGGCAGTCTTCCGGGCGCACGCCGAGGGTGACGTCCCCGCTGTGGGCAAGGCGCACGTCCGGGATGGAGATGCCGGGGGCGGAGAACGTTCCGTTCTCCAGCCGCCCCGGCACCAGGTTCATCGGGGGAGAGCCGATGAACCCTGCAACGAAGGTGTTGGCCGGGTCGTTGTAGATCTCGTCCGGCGTGCCGGTCTGCTGGATTGCGCCGTTCTGCATGATGACGATCCGGTCGGCCAGCGTCATGGCTTCGATCTGGTCATGGGTGACGTAGACGGTGGTGATGGCCAGCTGGCTCTGGATGTGCTTGATCTGCACGCGCATCGCCTGCCGCAGCTTGGCGTCGAGGTTCGACAGCGGCTCATCCATCAGGAACACTTGCGGCTGGCGCACGATGGCACGGGCAAGAGCTGCGCGCTGGCGCTGGCCGCCGGAGAGCGCGCCCGGCTTGCGGTCGAGATAGTCCGACAGCTCCACGAGGGCGGCGGCTTCCCGCACGCGCCGGTCATGTTCGGCCTTCGGCACGCCGCGCATGCGCAAGGGAAAGCGGATGTTCTCGTAGATGCTCATGTTGGGGTAGAGCGCATAGCCCTGGAACACCATGGCCACGTCCCGGTCGCGGGCGTCCACGGCATTCATCACCTCGCCATCCATGCGGATCTCGCCTTCGCTGGGGTCCTCCAGCCCGGCGATCATGCGCATGGTGGTGGTCTTGCCGCAGCCCGAGGGGCCGAGGAAGACGATGAATTCCTTGTCGGCGATGTCGATGTTCACATCGCGCACGCCCCAGAAGCTGCCCCAGGACTTCTGGATACCGGAGAGTTCGATACGTGCCATGGTGCTTATCCCTTGACCGCGCCCATCGTCAGCCCGCGCGAGAGATGCTTCTGGATGGCTGCGACCACCAGGAACACCGGAACGAACGCGAGGAAGGCGACGAGGGCAATTGCGTTGTAGATGACCCCGTCTGATCCGCCGGTGAAGTTGGCGAGCGCCACCGAGAGCGTATAGGCATCCTTGGTGGAGGCGATAAGAAGGGTGAAGAGGAATTCGTTGATCGCGAAAATGGCCGCGATGACGCCTGCGGTGATGATGCCTGGCAGGATGGCCGGGATGATGATCTCCCACAGGATGCGCAGGTCCGAGGCTCCGTCCGTGCGCGCCGCATCCTCCAGCTCTTTCGGGATGTCGAGCATGTAGGAGCGGATGATCCAGGTGACGACCGACAGGTTGACCGCCGCATAGATCAGCATCAGCGCCCAGACCGTGTTGAGCAGGCCCATCGTCTTGAAGAGGAAGAAGATCGGGATCGCCACGATGGCCGGAGCCATCATGCGGGTGGAGAGGATATAGAAGCCGATGTCCTCCCGGCCCTTGTAGCGGTAGCGGGCGAGGGAGAAGGCGGCCGGCACGGCCAGCACCAGATCGATGACGACGGACCCGGCAATCGCCAGCAGCGAGTTGCGCAGGTAATGGCCCATCGGCCAGTCGCGCCAGATCATGTGCCAGGCATCGAGGCTGAAGCTCGGCAGGTAGATCGGCTGGGGCGTGATGATCTCGGTCCGCGGGCGGAAGCCGATGGACAGGAACCAGAGCACGGGGGCGAGGCAGAACAGAGCCCAGGCCCCGAGGATGAGATAACGCAGGAAGAGCTTTTCGCCCTTGTTGCGGCGCTGCGAGGCCATGGCCTAGTCCCTCCCGGAGCGGAAGGCGCGCTTGACGGCAAGCTGCGCGATGATGACGGTGAGAACCAGCATGACCACCGAGGCTGCCGAGGCGTAGCCGAAGTTGAAGGTCTTGAAGCCGATCCGGTAGATGAAATAGCTGATCGTCTCCGTCGCGCCGCCGGGCGTGCCTTGCGTCATGATGAAGACGTTGGCGAACATGGTGGTGATGTCGATGCCGCGCAGGATCACCGCCACGGCGATCACGGGCCGCATCATTGGCAGTGAAATGTTCCAGAAGATCGCGCCCCAGCTTGCGCCATCGAGGCGGGCGGCCTCTTCCACTTCCTCGTCCTGCCCCTGAAGCGCGGCCACGAAGATGATGAAGAGGAATGGTGTCCACTGCCAGATATCGGCGACGATCAGCGTCAGGCGGGACAACCAGATCGAGGATGTCCAGGCGATGTGCCCGTCGATGAGGCCGATGCGCATGAGGAGGTCCGCAATGACGCGGCCATCCATGAAGGCGAGCTTCCAGATGAAGGCGACGGCCGAGGGCATGAACAGCATCGGCACCAGGAAGATGATGCGCCAGCCCTTGATCCACGGGTCACGGTAGGCGTGGAAGGCCAGCAGCAGCGCCAGCAGGCATTCGGCGATGAGGGCGATGCCGCCGATGATCGCGGTATTGGCGAGCGCTGCCCAGAACTCCCGGTCGCTCAGGAGATCCTGATAGTTCTCCAGCCCGACGAAATTCCAGGTGTTGAACTTCACATAGAAGAGAGACTGATAGATCGCATAGGCGCCCGGATAGAGCGTGATCGTCAGCAGGAAGCAGACGGCCGGAGCCACCAGCAGGTAGGGGAAAAGCTGGCGCATGCGCGGATTGCGGCGCCTGAAGGTACGGCCGGGCAGAGCCGGAGCGGCAGAAGCCGCCCCGGCTGCCGGCAGGTGGGTGCCGGTCATTGCAGGTCCTCAGAAGGGCAGAGCCTTGTCCTTGCCCACCCAGAGGCCGGGTGCGGCGGCGGCATAGTCGACCGGCGGCTTGCTGCCATAGAAGCCGTTGCGGTCCATGATCTTGCGGACGGCGGCCGCCGCATTGTCCAGAGCCTGTTTGCCGGAGATCTGGCCGGTCAGGGCGCGGTTGATCTCGTTGCCCATGGCCTGTTCCATCTCGAACATGCCGGGCAGGCGCGGGGCGCACCAGGCATAGTCGAGCGACTTGCTCCACACTTCCGCCGGCTGTGAGGCCACCTGAAGGTTCGGGTTGGTGAGAACCGACCGGTAGCCCGGCGCCACGCCATTGGCGTTGGCCTCGTTCATGGCCATGATCGAGGCGGTGGTGAGGAAGGCGAGCATCAGGAATGCGCCTTCCGCATTCTGGCTGTTTGCCGCCACGCAGGAGGTCGAGCCTGCGATATTGGGCGGTGCGAAATGACCGCCGGCAATGCGCGGCTCGTAGATGGTGACGAAATCATCGACGATCTGCGACTGGTCGGGGCGCATGGCCTGCGTGCCCGAATCCTGCCAGCTGATGTTGGTGGCGACCTGTCCGCCGAGCCATGCGGCGCGGTTTTCGCCCCAGCCTGCACCGGCAAAGCCTTCGATGGCGTTCTTGGACAGCGCAAGGATGATATCCATACCCTTGTTGCCCGCGTCGCCGTTGAAGATGGGTTCCCACTTGTCGTCAAAGAGCATCATGCCGGCCTGCGCCGCCACATGCTCCCATGTGTAGGTGGACCAGAAACCGCGCGCGCCCAGCATGCCGATACCGGCAACGCCCCGGGTCTTGTTGTTCAGTTCTGCCGACAGGCGGATCAGCTCGTCATAGGTCGGGACGGAGGTCCATCTGTCGATCGGGCCACCCAGAACCTCCTCGACCATCTTCTTGCGCAGATGCACCATCTGGATGTCGCAGTCGAACGGGATGCCGTACATGGTCCCGTTGAAATAGCCGTAGTTCAGGCGGTAGGTGTCGTAGAAGTCGTCGAGCGGCAGTTTCCACTTCTCGGCATAGTCGCCAAGCGGGGCGAGGAAGCCGGGAGCTGCGAAATCGCCCAGCCAGGGCGAGAAGAACTGCAGCGCATCGAAGGACGCATTGCCGGAGATGAACTCGGCGACGGCCTTGTCATAGAAGCTGTCATCGGGGATCGGCACCAGCTCCACCTTGATGCCGGAAAGGGCCTCGAACGGGTCGAGCCCCTCGGCGGCTGATTCCTGATCGGCAGCGCCAATGGCAAAGCGCACGGTCGTGCCGGCGAATTCCTTGCGCACCGCCTCCCAGTCGCAGGTTCGGATCCAGTCCTTTGCCGGGTCCCACAGTGGCTTGCTGTCGGACAGGCCATAGAGCTTCTGATAGTCGGCGCGGACGTATTTCGAGATGGAAATATCGTCCAGCACGCTCTGCGGATCGGGCAGGGCGCCCTGCGCCAGAAGGCGGCCGCTCCATGTGGTGCCGATCAGTGATGCGCCGGCGGCGGCAGTGCCTGCCTTCAGGAACGAACGGCGCGAAAGTTTTCCGGTGATACCCATCAAGTCTCCTCCCAGATGACGATGGCCATGATTTGCCGATGGCATTTCCGCGGCCCCGGTTGCGCAGAGGTTGCGCCGGGCAGGCGGTTCGTTGCCTGCGGAGATGGGCCGGAACATTTGAATGTTCTATAAAACAATTGTTCGCAATTTCGCACTTGTCAATCGGATTTGATGCAAAGTTGGATCTGAGGCGTTGTGCGGTGCGATGGGGTCTGTGAGCGATTGCAGTGACGAATGATTGAACAAGTTAGTTGACACAAGAACGAAAGTTCACAATGCTTGCGGCAACTCAACCCCACCAAGGCATATGAAATGGCTTCAAACGTCGCGCTTACAGGTCTCGCCCGCGATCTGGCCGCCAGGGCGCAGGCGGGCCGTCCGGTCCGCATCGGACTGATCGGGTCCGGCGAAATGGGCACGGATATCGTTACCCGCGCCTCCATGATGGATGGCGTCGAAGTGGCTGCGATTGCCGATATCAACCCGGCGGCCGCGCACAAGGCCGTGGAGATTGCCCGTCAGGAGCAGGGCCACAGCCAGGATGCTGGCACGGTGGACAAGCTGAATGCCGCCATCGAATCCGGCCGCACGGCGATTGCCGCGTCTTCGGACATCATTCTCGAATCGGGCCTCATCGACGTGGTGATCGACGCCACGGGCGTTCCGGCTGTCGGCGCGGAAATCGGCCTCAACGCCATGGAGCGCGGCAAGCATCTCATCATGATGAATGTCGAGGCAGACGTGACCATCGGCGCCTATCTGCGGCGCGAGGCGGACCGGCTGGGCGTCGTCTACAGCCTCGGGGCGGGCGATGAGCCGTCTTCCTGCATGGAACTGATCGAGTTCGTCTCCGCCATGGGCCACCGCATCGTCTGTGCGGGCAAGGGCAAGAACAACCCGCTCAACATCGACGCAACGCCGGATGCCTATGCGGCGGAAGCCAGGGCGCGCCACATGAATGCGCGCATGCTTGTGGAATTCGTCGATGGCTCCAAGACCATGGTGGAAATGGCCGCCATCGCCAATGCCACGGGCCTGATCCCGGACTGTGACGGCATGCATGGGCCCGCTGCCGGGCCGAAGGAACTGGCAACCACCCTCATTCCGCAGAAGGATGGCGGCGTGCTGTCCGGCATTGGCCGTGTGGACTTTTCCGTCGGCAAGGGGCTGGCGCCGGGCGTTTTCGTTGTTGCCGAAGCCGAGCATCCGCGCGTCTGGGAGCGGATGAAGGACCTGAAGATGGGCGACGGCCCGTATTTCAGCTTCATCCGGCCCTATCACCTGACCTCGCTGGAAGTGCCGCTGACCTGCGCCCGCGCCGTGCTTTACGGCAAGGCCGACATGATCCCGCTCGACAAGCCGGTGGCGGAAGTCTGCGCGGTGGCCAAGCGAGACCTGCAGCCGGGCGAGACGCTGGACCAGATCGGCGAATACACCTACCGCGCCTGGATCATGGAAGTCTCCCGCGCCCGTGCCGCCAAGGGCATTCCAGCCGGTCTGCTGACGGGGGCCAAGGTCACCCAGCCGATCCGCAAGGGCGAACTGATCACCAGCGACAACACCGCGCTTCCCGCCAACTCCCGCATTGCCGAACTGCGCCGCCGCCAGGATGCGATGGTGTACGGGCAAGAGCTGGCGCATGCCTGAGGACAAAGCCATGGCCAACACCGCTGAAAAGGCAAAGGGCGCTGCGCCCGCAGCCGACGCCAATCTCCCCTATGCGCTGCGCACCTACTCGCCCGAGGCGCTGACGGAAGCGCTGCGCAAGATGATGCTGATCCGCAAGTTTGAGGAAGGTGCGGAAGACAGCTACATGCGGGGCCTCATCCACGGCACCATGCACCTGTCCATCGGCCAGGAAGCCTCTGCCGTGGGCTCGTCCATGTCGCTTACGGATGAGGACAAGATCACCTCCAACCACCGCGGCCACGGCCACTGTGTTGCCAAGGGCGCGGATCTGGGGCGGATGTTTGCCGAGTTCTTCGGCAAGGAAACCGGCTACTGCCGGGGCCGGGGCGGCTCCATGCACATCGCCGATGTGGCCAAGGGCAACCTCGGCGCCAATGGCATCGTCGGCGGCGGCCTGCCGATTGCCGTGGGGGCCGCCCTTGCCGCCAAGCGGCTGGGCACGGGCGCTGTGACGGTCTGCTTCTTCGGCGACGGCGCCAACAATGAGGGTGCTTTCCATGAGGCGCTGAACATGGCCGCCGTCTGGAAGCTGCCGGTGGTGTTCGTCTGCGAGAACAACAAATACGGCATGTCCACTTCGGTGGAGCGCTCCACGGCGGTGAAGCACATTTCCGAGCGCGCCGCCGCCTACAGCATGCCGGGCGTGACCGTGGACGGGAACGACTTCTCCGCCGTTGCCGAAGCCGTGGATGCGGCGGTGGCCCGTGCGCGGGCAGGCGAGGGGCCGAGCCTGGTCGAGAACGTCACCTACCGCTGGCGCGGCCATTCCAAGTCCGACCGCAACCGCTACCGCACCAAGGAAGAAATCGCCGAGTGGATGGACCGCGACCCGATCAAGCGCATGGCCGCGATGCTGGTTGATCACGGCATCCTGAACCAAGAAGGCATCGAGGCACTGGAGGCCAGTGTGGCACAGCAGATTGCCGATGCCATCGCCTTTGCCGCCGCGAGCCCCTCGCCGCAGTCCTCCGAGGCCACCCGTTTCGTTTACACTGAAGAGACCGCAGCATGAACGCGCATCCGGCGAGCCCCCTCCGCGAACTCTCCTATGCCGAGGCCATCCGCGAGGCCATGGATCTGGCGCTGGGCTCAGATCCCCGCGTCGTTCTCATGGGCGAGGACATCGGCGTCTATGGCGGCGCCTTTCAGGTGACCGGCGATCTCGTGCACAAATACGGCACCGACCGGGTGATGGACACGCCCATCTCGGAACTGGGCGGTGCCGGTGTCGCCGTTGGCGCGGCGCTGACCGGCCTGCGGCCCATCTTCGAGTTCCAGTTCTCCGACTTTGCCGCCCTTGCCATGGAGCAGATCGTCAATCAGGCGGCCAAGCTGCGCTACATGCTGGGCGGCGCCGTTTCCGTGCCGCTGGTCATGCGCTTTCCGGCTGGCTCCGGCACGGGCGCAGCCGCGCAGCACTCCCAGAGCCTTGAAGCCTGGCTGGGGCACGTGCCGGGCCTGAAGGTGGTGCAGCCCTCGACGCCGGAAGATGCCAAGGGCCTGCTGCTGGCGGCGCTGGAAGATCCGGACCCGGTGATGATCTTCGAGCACAAGATCCTCTACAAGATGAAGGGGCATGTGCCGGAGGGCCATTACACCACGCCGATCGGCAAGGCCGCGATCCGCCGTCCGGGCAAGGACCTCACCATCGTCGCCACCGCCATCATGGTGCACAAGGCGCTGGAGGCTGCGGCCACGCTGGAAGCCGAAGGCATCAGCGCTGAAGTGATCGACCTGCGCACCGTGCGGCCGATGGACCGGGAGACCGTTCTGGCTTCCGTGCGCAAGACGGGCCGGCTTGTCTGCGTCTATGAGGGCGTGAAGACGCTGGGCGTTGGCGCTGAAGTCAGCGCCATGGTGGCCGAAAGCGATGCGTTCGACTTCCTCGACGCGCCGATCATCCGCCTGGGCGGGGCCGAAAGCCCGATCCCCTATAATCCCGAGCTGGAAAAGGCCGTTGTGCCGCAGGTGCCGGACATTCTGGATGCGGCCCGCAAGCTGGCGAAGGGGCGTGTGTGATGCCCAATGAAGTGATCATGCCGAAGGTGGACATGGACATGGCGAGCGGCAAGCTCGCCACCTGGCATGTTGCACCCGGTGACTGGGTGGAGAAGGGCGCGCCGCTCTTCGACATCGAAACCGACAAGGCCGCCATGGAGGTGGAGGCGCCGGCTTCCGGCTTCCTGCATCATGTCATTGCAGAAGGAACGGATGTGCCGATTGGTGCAACGGTGGCCTGGCTCTATGGCACGGACGAAGCCGTTGGTGAGCCGCCTAATCAATCCGCCGCGCCTGCTGTTGAAACGCCTGAAGCCTTGCCGGAACCTGCAGCGGTTGCTCCCGCCGCTGCACCCGTTGCCGTGCCTGCAGGTGAAACAGCAGGCGTGGGCAAGGGCCTGCGTGCCACGCCGCTGGCCCGAAGCCTTGCCCGTGAGGGCGGCGTTGATCTTGGTGCCATCTCCGGCACCGGCCCTCAGGGCCGCGTGCAGGGGGAGGATGTGCGCAAGGCGCTTGAGGCGGGCAGGGCGGATGTGACAGCGGAAGCGGTCCTTCCGGCTTCTGCATTGCCGTTGTCTCCCGAATGGCAGACGGGCCCGCTCTCCATCACCCGCAGCAAGGGCGGCACCGGGCTTCCCGTTGTGCTCATCCATGGCTTTGCCAGCGACGGGGCAAGCTGGGCGCCGCTGGAGGCCTATCTCAAGCACCGTCCGCTGATCCGCATCGAACTGCCCTCGCATGGCAAGTCGCCGCGCCTGCGCATTCCCGACTTTGCTTCGCTTGCAGCTGAGCTGCGCCGGGCGCTGGAGCAGACGGGCGAGGAGAAGGTGCATCTGATCGGCCACAGCCTCGGCGGCGCTCTGGCGCTGGCGCTGGCCGATACGCGGCCCCGGCAGGTGGAAAGCCTGACGCTGATCGCGCCTGCTGGCCTCGGGCCGGACATCAACGGTCAGGTTCTCTCCGGTATCTGCCGGGCGCAGCGGCCCGAAAGCCTTGCGCCCTGGTTGCGCTGCCTCGTTGCCGATCCGGACATGATCACCGATGGCTACGCCAAGGCCGCTATGGCCGGGCGCAAGGATGCGGCCCTCAGGGCGGCACAAACGGCGCTGGCCGATGTGCTGTTCCCCGATGGCACGCAGGGTTTCGATCTGCGCGCGGCGCTGGGCCGTCTCGATGTTCCGGCGCGGATCATCTGGGGCCGGCAGGACGGGATCATCCCCTGGCAGCATGCCCTGCGCGCCAGCGGTCAGGTGGCCTTGCACCTCATCGAGGGCGCCGGGCATATGCCGCAGGTGGAAGTCCCGGATCAGATTGGCAAAATCCTGCGGCAGCACCTATGATGAGGGATCACGGATTCCTCATCGATAACAGGAAATGCCCATGTCCGACAGCCAGAGCAGCCAGACGAACGGAGCGCGGGAGCGCGGCCCTGCCGACCAGCACGGCCAGCTCCGCATCCGGGCTGCCTGGCTCTATTATGTCGAGGGGCTGACCCAGTCGGAAGTTGCCAAGAAGCTGGACGTGAACCGCATTCTCATCACGCGGCTCCTGTCCGATGCCCGCAAGCGGGGCGAGGTGATCATCCGCATCAAGTCGGACATTGCCCCACTGGTGGAGCTGCAGCGCCAGCTGGAAGAGCGCTTCGGCCTGCGCCAAGCCATCGTCGCGCCTTTCTCCGATCCTGACGGCGATCCGACCCGGGCGATTGCCTCGGCGGCAGGCACCTATGTCTCCGGCATCATGGCCAATCGCATGACCGTGGGCGTGGGCTGGGGCCGCACGCTGCATCAGATGCTGCCCTTCATCGAGGGGCGGCAGCTGGAAGGCGTGCGCGTCATCTCGCTTCTGGGCGGTATTTCGCAGGCCAAGCGCTTCAACCCGGCGGAATTCGCCTGGCAGTTTGCCGAACTCTTTGACGCCGAAGGTTTCCTCGTGCCCGCGCCGGCGCTGGTGGATTCCGTCCAGACCCGCCACGCGCTGCTGGAGCATTGCGGCCTTGATCAGGTGCTGCAGATGGCCGAGACCTGCGATGTGGCGCTGCTCTCCTGCGGTGGCATCTCGACGCTCACCACCTCCTACAGGCTGGGGCAGGTGTCTGAAGCCGAGCGCCAGTCCCTTGTGGCGGCGGGAGCTGTGGGTGACGTGCTCTACCATTTCCTCGACGCAGAAGGGCGCACCGTGCCGCATCCGGTGAACGAGCGCTCCATCTCCATCCCGCTCGACCGGCTCGACCGGGTGAAGTCCAAGGTGCTGATTTCCGGCGGGCGCGAGAAGACCCAGATGATGCGCGCCACCCTGAAGGCGCTGGACATGGACGTTGTCATCACGGATGAACTGACCGCACAGCGGCTGCTGGGCCAGCTTGAAGCATGAGCCAAGTTCACTGCCTTGTCCGGATTGCGGACATTTCCGGTGGCCGGTTGCCTTGACAGGCCTTGGAGCCTCTGGGACTGATAGCGCTCCTTCCTTTGTTGCCTCAGGGCATCTCAATCATACGGGTTCGGCCATGATACAGGCGAAACGCGCAGCACTGCTGCTTTCCTCTTCCGTTTTATTTGCCTTTGTGGCGAACGCGCAGGCGACGGAGCTTCGCTTTGCCTCGCAGGGCGATCTGGTGTCCATGGACCCCTATGCGGTCGAAGAGGTCTTCACCTCCGGCTTTCTCGGCAACGTCTATGAAGGTCTCGTGCGCCGCACGCCGGACCTGAAGCTTGAACCGGCGCTGGCCGAAAGCTGGGAAATGCTGTCGCCCACCCAGTGGCGCTTCCATCTGCGCAAGGGCGTGACCTTCCATGACGGCAGCCCCTTTACCGCAGATGACGTGATCTACTCCGCCGAGCGCGTGCGCTCCGGTTCCTCCGACTTCAAGAACCGGCTTCCGGCGGGTGTCGAGATCGTCAAGGTGGATGATCACACGGTTGATTTTCTGACAAAGGAACCGAACCCGATCCTGAACTACACCTGGGCCAACTGGTACATCATGTCCAAGTCCTGGTCCGAGGCGAACAAGGTGGCACCGCCGCAGAAGGGCGGTGACACGGAAAACTACGCGACCCTGCACGAGAACGGCACCGGCCCCTACAAGCTGGCAGCGCGCGAGCCGGGCGTGCGCACCGTGCTTGAAGCTTATCCGCAGTGGTGGGGTGCTGCCGCGAAGACGGGCAACGTCGACAAGGTGACCTATACACCAGTGCCGAACCCGGCGACCCGTGTGGCCGGGCTTCTGGCCGGTCAGTTGGATGTGGTGTTCCCCATTCCCGTGCAGGACATCCCGCGCCTTGAGGCTGCACCGAATACGGATGTGGCTGCCGGGCCGGAGGTGCGCACCATGTACCTGTCCATGAACCAGTGGAAGGACACGCTGCCGGGCTCCGGCCTTGAGGGCGTCAATCCGCTGAAGGATGTGCGCGTGCGCGAGGCCATCTACCGGGCCATCGACGTCAACACCATCCGCGACAAGATCATGCGCGGCCAGACCACGCCTGCCGCCCTGATGGTGGCGCCGGGCGTCAACGGCTACACGGACGAGATCAAGCGGCTCGACTATGATCCGGAAAAGGCCAAGGCGCTGCTGGCGGAAGCCGGTTACCCGGACGGCTTCACCATGACCTACCAGTGCTCCAACGACATGTATGTGAATGACGAGGCGACCTGCCTTGCCATTTCCTCCATGCTGGCGAAGGTGGGCATCAAGGCCAAGCCGAACGTGCAGCCGCGGGCCAAGTATCTGGAATCCATCACTGCGCCGAACATGGACTTCGGCCTTGCGATGCTGGGCACCACGCCGTCCAGCCTGGACAGCCACATCGCGCTTTATTCCCTGCACATGTGCCCGCGCGCGGCAGAAGACCGGCCGCTGTGGGACAAGGATGATCTGACGAAGATCGTCGCGGGCAAGTCCAATTTTGCGGGCTACTGCAATCCGGAAGTGGACCGGCTGGCGGGCGAGATCCTGAAGGAAGCCGATCAGGACAAGCGCAACGCACTGATCCGCGAGGCCTGGACCATCACCACCAATGACGTGGCCTATGTGCCGCTGCACCAGACCTGGGCCGCGTGGGGCACGGGCAAGACCGTGAAGCTGGAACGCCGCGCCGACAACGTCTTTGACTGGCGCCACGTGACCATCGGGCAGTAAGCTTGCCGTTAAAAGCTGCGGCATCCGGGCTCCGGATGCCGTGGCGCAACCGGGATCCTCAGCGCAATGATCTTCTACATGCTCCGCCGCCTGTTTCAGGCGGGTATCGTGCTGCTGGTGGTGGCGCTGGTGGCCTTCTTCATGTTCCGCTATCTGGGCGATCCGGTGTCGCAGCTGGTCAGTGAGGAAACGAGCCTTGCCGACCGGGCGGCGCTGCGCGAGGCGCTGGGGCTGAATGATCCGGTGCTGGTGCAGTTCGGCCATTTCATTGGCCGGGTGGTGCAGGGCGAGTTCGGCCTGTCCTATCAGATGGGCCAGCCGGTGGGCCGGCTCATTGCCGACCGGCTTCCGGCCTCCATCGAACTCAGCGTCATTGCCTTCTCGCTGGCGCTGGCGCTGGGCATTCCGCTCGGCGTGCTGGCAGGGCTGAAGCCGGACAGCTGGCTTGCGCGGGCGATCATGATCTTCTCGCTCGCCGGGATTTCCATGCCCACGTTCTTTGTCGGGTTGATGCTGATGGTCTATTTCGGCGTGGAGCTGAACCTGTTGCCGACCTTTGGCCGGGGCGAAACGGTGGATCTCGGGTTCTGGACAACGGGGCTTGTGACCCGCTCCGGCTGGCTCTCCATCATCCTTCCGGCCTTCACGCTGGGCCTGTTCCAGCTCACCTTCATCATGCGCCTCGTGCGGGCGGAAATGCTGGAGGTGATGCGCATGGATTTCATCCGCTTTGCCAAGGCGCGCGGCCTGCCGGCGCGGCGCATCCACTTCCGCCATGCGCTGAAGAACACGCTGGTGCCCGTGATGACCATTGCCGGGCTGCAGTTCGGTTCGATCATCGCCTTCGGCATCATCACCGAAAGCGTGTTCCAGTGGCCGGGCATCGGCCTTCTGTTCCTGCAGGCGATTTCGAGCGTCGATATCCCGGTCATCTCCACCTACCTGCTGCTGGTGGCGGTGATTTTCGTGACGGTCAACCTGGTGGTGGACCTGCTTTACTACGCGGTTGATCCGCGCCTGCGCGCCAGCGCCACCTGAGGGGGAACGGATGCCTGCTTCTGCCACGCCATCCGGTCTGCGCCTGTGGATCGCCCGGCGCCCGGTGCTCTACCGGTTCCTCGCGTCGCCGCTGACGGTTCTGGCTGCGCTGATTGGCGGGGTGATGATCCTTGCGGCCATCGCCGCGCCGCTAATTGCCCCGCACAATCCCTTCGATATTGCCTCGCTCGATCTCCTCAACTCGCTGCTGCCGCCGGTCTGGCATGAGGGCGGTTCGCCGGAGTTTCTGCTGGGAACCGATGATCAGGGCCGCGACCTCTTTTCCGCGCTGCTTTACGGCACCCGCACCTCGCTGATGGTGGGCGGGGTGTCGGTTCTGGCGGCTGTTCTCTTCGGTCTCGTATTCGGGCTGCTCGCCGGCTATTTTGGCGGGCTGACGGATGCCATCGTCATGCGCGTCGTCGATATCCAGATGACCTTTCCGGCCATCATGGTGGCGCTGCTGGTGGATGGCGTCAGCCGGGGCATCCTGCCGCCGGATCAGCATGACCGGCTCGCCGTCTTCGTCATCATCTTCGCGCTCAGCCTGTCGATCTGGCCGCAGGTGGCCCGCACTGTGCGGGCCTCGACGCTGGTTCAGCGCAACAAGGACTATGTGCTGGCCGCGCAGGTGACCGGCATTTCCGCGCCGCTGATCCTTGTCCGCCACATCCTGCCCAATGTCATGGGGCCGGTGCTGGTGATTGCCACCATCAACCTCGGCGTTGCCGTGCTGGGTGAGGCGACGCTGAGCTTCCTCGGCGTTGGCATTCCGGCCTCAGAACCCTCGCTCGGCACGCTGATCCGCATCGGCAACAACTTCCTGTTCTCCGGCGAGCGCTGGCTGGTGGTGTTTCCGGGCATGACGCTGGCGCTGCTGGTGCTGTCGGTGAACCTCGTGGGGGACTGGCTGCGCGATGTCCTCGACCCCAAGCTGCGCTGACCGGAGGCCTGCCATGTCCCTGCTTTCCATTTCCGGCATGAGGGTGGAATACCCGCAGCCCCTCGGCACGTTTGTGGCCGTGCAGAATGTCAGCCTTGAGGTTGGGCGCGGCGAGATCGTCGGCATCGTCGGCGAGTCCGGTGCGGGCAAGTCCACCATCGGCAGCGCCGTGATGGGCCTGCTGGAAGCGCCGGGCCGGGTGACGGCGGGTGAAATCCGCTTTGACGGCGAGGCCATCGATCCGGCCAGCGAAAAGACCATGCGCCGCCTGCGCGGCAAGCGTATCTCGATGATCTTTCAGGACCCGCTGACCAGCCTCAATCCGCTGATGACGGTGGGGGCGCAGCTGATCGAGACCATCCGCATTCACCAGCCCATGAGCGAGGCAGAAGCGCGGGAGAAGGCCATCGGCCTCTTGGCGCAGGTTGGCATTGCCAGTCCGGCAGAGCGCATTGCGGCCTATCCGCATCAGTTTTCCGGCGGCATGCGCCAGCGTGTGGTGATTGCGCTGGCGCTGTGTTCAGACCCTGACCTGATCATCGCAGATGAACCGACGACGGCGTTGGACGTGTCCGTTCAGGCGCAGATCCTCGATCTCATCCGCAAGCTGGTGAAGGAGCGGGGCATCGGCGTCATTCTCGTCACCCACGACATGGGCGTCATCTCCGGCACGGCAGACCGGGTGGTGGTGATGTACCGGGGCGAGGTGGTGGAGAGCGGTCCGGTGCGGCAGATCATCGATGCGCCCACCCATCCCTACACCCGCAGCCTCATCGGCGCGGTGCCGCGCGGCGACCGCAAGCTGGACCGCTTTCCGCGCCTGACCTATCCGCCGCAGGCGGAGGACGCTCCGCTCAGCACAGACCGCAGCCCGGCGCTGCAGTGGCTCACCGAAGGGCGGGAGACCGGCGTGAAGGCGGCTGACGCCAGGCCCCTCATCGAAGTGCGCGATGTGCGCCTGCGTTTCCAGACGAAGGCGGCGCTGCTGCCGTCCAACCGCCGTTACTTCGAAGCCGTGCGCGGCGTCAGCCTTGATATCCGGCAGGGCGAGGTGCTGGGGCTTGTGGGCGAATCCGGCTGCGGCAAGTCCTCGCTTGCCCGCATGCTTGTGCAGATCTACCGGCCTACCTCCGGGAGCATCACCTTTGATGGCAAGACCGTGGGCGGGGCGGCGAGCCGGGCGGAAGACAGGGCTCTGCGCCAGCAGGTGCAGATGATCTTCCAGGACCCGTATTCCTCGCTCAATCCGCGCATGAGCACGGGCCGGATCATTGCCGAGCCGCTGACCCATCACGGCCTTGCCACCTCATCGGCCGAGCGGCGCAGGATCGTGGCGAACCTCTTGGAGGCGGTCGGGCTGGGAGCAGCGGCGGCGGACAAGTATCCGCATGAGTTTTCCGGCGGCCAGCGCCAGCGCATCGCCATTGCCCGGGCGCTGGCGACGCGGCCACGGTTCCTCATCTGTGACGAGCCGACCTCGGCGCTGGACGTGTCCATTCAGGCGCAGATCCTCAACCTCCTGAAGGATTTGCGCGATGCGCTGGATCTCACTGTGCTTTTCATCAGCCACGATCTGCCGGTGGTGCGCCAGATGTGCGACCGGGTGATCGTGATGAAGGAGGGGCTGATTGTCGAGGAAGCTGAGACCGAACAGCTCTTTACCGCCCCCGCCAGCCCCTATGCCCGGCACCTGCTTGACCTGATGCCGAGCCTGTAACTCCAGACCCCGAGCGGCATCCGGGCCTTTTCAAGGCATCTCTTAAAGTCTTGGTATTAAGTGCCCTCAGATCAGCCCGTGCTTGCGCAGACGGTATTCCAGCCGTGCCCGCGTCAGGCCGAGGCGGCGGGCGGCGGCGGAGATGTTGCCTTTTTCCTGCGCCAGCGCATCGCGGTAGAGCGCCTGTTCCTGTGCCTCGATCTGTCCAAGCCCTTCGCTGCGGGCTGGAAGCGGGGCGGTGCCGGGCGTCGTGCGCAGCACCGGCACAGGGCCTGTCGGCCGTTCGCTGCCCTGAAACACGTGGTGCAGGCCGATCAGGCCGTTGTCATCGGCAAAGACCACGCCGCGCTCCACAAGGTTCTGCAATTCGCGGATGTTGCCGGGAAAGTCATAGGCCAGCAGCGCGTCCATGGTGCTGCGGCTGAAGCCAGTGATGGCCTTGCCGTGCTTCTCCCGGAACTGGGCCAGAAAATGGGCGCAGAGCAGGGGGATGTCATCGCGCCGCTCCCGCAGCGGGGGAATGTGGATGGGGCAGACGTTGAGGCGGTAATAAAGGTCGCGCCGGAAGCGCCCGGCAGAGACTTCCTGCGCCAGATCCACATTGCTGGCCGCAACGATGCGCACATTCACCGGAATGGAACGGGTGCCGCCCAGCCGCTCGATGGTGCGCTCCTGAATGGCGCGCAGCAGCTTGCCCTGTGCGGAGAAGGTGAGGGAGGCGATCTCGTCCAGAAACAGCGTGCCGCCCTCAGCCCGCTCGAAATAGCCGGGACGGGCCGCAACTGCCCCGGTGTAGGCGCCTTTTTCGACGCCGAAGAGTTCTGATTCCACCAGATTGTCCGGAATGGCGGCGCAGTTGATGGCGATGAAGGGCGCCTTGCTGCGCCGGCCCAGCTGGTGCAACTGGCTGGAAAACAGCTCCTTGCCCACACCGGATTCGCCGATGAACAGCACGGTCGCATCGGTTGCGGCGACCTTCTCCAGAAGGTGGCTGGCGCGCTGAAAGCTGGCGGAGACGCCGACCATGCCGCTCGGGCCCTGGGCAGCAGGCTCTGCTGCGGCCGTTTCCGCTGACGGGCCTTTGGTGCTGGCGGCGGCGCTGCGCCCGCGCCAGGACAGGCCGAAATATTCCTGCTCCGGCGCGTCCTTGCCCCAGGCCGCAGCATCGCGTCCCACCACAAGGCAGTGCGGTGCGCCCATGCCGGCGCATTCGATCTCGCGGAAGAACACCGGATGGCCGAGAATGCGGCTGGTGTAGCCGGAGGGCACGCCGGTCTGCATCCAGCATACGGGCTCCTGCGCAAGGCCATGGCTGGCGTGATGCTCTGCGGCTTCCGAGGAGTCCTCCCAGACGAATTCGCCGTGATAGGTGCCCTTGTCCGCATCAAACTCGAAGTGGCGGGTCGTCACCTTGACGAAGCCCTCCAGCGTGTGAACGCGCGGACCTGCGGCCAGAAGCTGGGTGATGCTGGCTCCGGCAAAGCGGTCCAGCACCAGTTCCGCCGCCCTTACGCCCTGCAGATAGCCGATGCGCATCAGCAGCGCCTTGGCCCGCTCCATGCCCAGCGTGTCGATCAGCTCGGCGCGAAGCGCGCCCAGCACCTGCGACTGGATCAGCACCATGCGCTGGTCGTTGAGCCAGATGCGTCCGTCGCCGAGGGCAAAGAGCAGCGAATGCGCCAGATCATCCAGCGTTGGCGGGGCGGCGGTGGGCAGTTCGCTGAAGGCCCCGCGCCGGATCATCCGGCCCGTGCGGGCCGAGGCTTCGGCCAGGGAAATCAGATGGTCAGGGGTGCCGGGTGTGTTCATGAATTTCATGTTTTCATGAAACTGATGAGCTGTTCAATGAAATTCTGAAACCCTGCGGAATGCGGCATGGCTGCCCGTCCGTTGTTCCTCGCGGAAAAGTCCATGTTCTTCAGTGGCTTGCCCCACATGTCCGGCGCAGGCCCGTTGTGGCACGGCGCTTGCCTAAGGGAAACTACGGCCATTTGAGGAGATGGTCTGGCGGCGGAAGCTGCCAAGAGGAGGACGGCACGGGCGGTGCGGCAGGGCAAACTGCGGCGCCTCCGGCCAAAGGGAGGACCTGATCATGAACATGCTGCATGCCGGATTTCTGAAGCCGGGAAGCTGGAGCGGGCGCATCTTTGACGGCAGCTGGTCGGCATCTGCCGCCGGTACGCTGACCGTGCGCGAACCTGCGACCGGAGACGTGCTTGCCGAAACGGGCCTTGCCGGGCCGCAGGAGGTTGCCGCCGCAGCAAAGGCCGCCGCTGCGGCCCAGAAGGCCTGGGCCGCCGTGCTGCCGCAGGCGCGTGCCGCGATCCTGAACCGGGCGGCGGATCTTCTGGAGCAGAACGGGCAGGAGCTGATCCCCTGGATCATGCGCGAAAGCGGCTCGATCGAGGCCAAGGCCGGGATCGAGATCGAGCACGGCGCCCAGTTCCTGCGCCATGCGGCCTCGCTGGCCACCATGCCGATGGGGCTGGTTCTGCCGACGATGGATGGCCGCACCAGCCACGCCCGGCGCCTGCCGCATGGGGTTGTGGGTGTCATCTCGCCCTACAATTTCCCGCTCGTTCTGTCGGTGCGTGCCATCGCCGCGGCGCTGGCGGTGGGCAATGCAGTGGTGCACAAGCCCGATCCGCGCACGCCCATTTCCGGCGGCATCATCATCGCCCGGCTGTTCGAGGAAGCTGGCCTTCCCGCCGGTGTCCTGCATGTGCTGCCGGGCGGTGCGGATGCGGGCGAGGCCATGTGCAAGGACCCGAACATTGCCATGATCTCCTTCACCGGCTCGGCGGCAGGCGGCTCGAAGGTGGGCGAAGTCTGCGGCCGCCACCTCAAGAAGGTGCAGCTGGAGCTTGGCGGCAAGAACGTGCTGATCGTTCTGGATGATGCGGATGTGGATGTGGCTGCCTCCAACTGCGCCTGGGGTGCCTTCCTGCATCAGGGGCAGATCTGCATGGCGACAGGTCTTGTCCTTGCACATGAAAGCATTGTGGAGGCGCTGGCGGAAAAGATCGCGGCCAAGGCGCAGCATCTTCCGGTGGGCGATCCAGCCTCCGGCCGTGTGGCGCTGGGGCCGGTCATTTCCCCCAATCAGGTGGAGACGATCCAGCACATCGTCGATGATGCGGTTGCCAAGGGCGCAAGGCTTCTGGCGGGCGGCAAGGCGGATGGCCTGTTTTATCCGGCAACCGTTCTGGCGGGCATCACGCCGGACATGCTGGCCTTCCGCGAGGAGCTGTTCGGGCCTGTGGCCTGCATCATGAGCTTTGCCGGCGATGCGGAGGCTGTCCGCATTGCGCAGGACAATGACTACGGCCTGTCCGCCGGCATTCTCTCGGCCAGCACCTCGCGCGCCATGGCCATCGGCAATCAGCTCAGGACCGGCATGCTGCATATCAACGACCAGACGGTGAACGGCGGGCCCTTTGCGCCCTTCGGCGGCTTCGGCAAGTCGGGCAACGGCACCCGCATCGGCGGGCCTGCCGACATCGAGGAATTCACCCAGTGGCAATGGGTGACTGTCCGCGATCAGGCCCAGCCTTATCCGTTCTGACATCCCTTCCGCCGGACGCTGGCTGGCCTTGTGCCCGCCAGCATCCGGCCCTTTCCGTTGCTGGAGGCAATCATGAAAATCAAGGCAGCCGTTGCGCGCGAGACGCGTGCGGAACTCGTTCTGGAAACGCTGGATCTGGAAGAGCCGAGGGCAGATGAAATTCTGGTGGAGGTGGTGGCCACGGGCGTGTGCCACACCGACGTCGTGGTGCGGGACGGCATGCTACCGACGCCCTTGCCGGTGGTTCTGGGGCACGAGGGGGCAGGCATCGTGCGCAGCACGGGCAGTGCCGTCACCAAGGTGAAGCCGGGCGACCGGGTGGTTATGACGTTCAACTCCTGCGGCCATTGCGAAACCTGCAAGGAGCATCAGCCGTCCTATTGCTACGAGTTCTTCCCCCGCAACTTCTTTGCAACGCGGCCCGACGGCTCGACGGCCCTGTCGAAGGACGGCGAGCGCGTGCATGGCAATTTCTTTGGCCAGTCCTCCTTTGCAAGCCATGCCATCTGCAATGAAAGAAATGTGGTGAAGGTGCCGGAGGGCGCGCCGCTGGAGCTTCTGGGGCCGCTTGCCTGCGGCATCCAGACCGGAGCAGGCGCGGTGCTCAATGCACTGAAGGTGCGCGAGGGCAAGAGCTTTGCCGTCTTCGGTGCCGGGTCCGTTGGCCTGTCCGCCGTGATGGCAGCCAAGGTGGCCGGAGCACGGACCATCATTGCCGTGGATCTCAATCCGGACAGGTTGGAACTGGCGAAGGAGCTGGGCGCGACCCATGTCATCAACCCCAAGGCGGAAGATGCCACGGCGGCGATCCTCGCCCTCACGGGCACGGGCGTGCATTATGCGCTCGACACCACGGGCCTGCCGCCGGTCATCCGCTCGGCCGTGATGGCGCTTGCCAATGCCGGAACCTGCGGCATTCTCGGCGCCTCGGGGCCGGAGGCGGAGCTGCAGATCAACGAGATGCATTTCATGAGCGGCGGCCGGCGGCTGATGGGCATCGTGGAAGGCGAGAGCGATCCGGATGAGTTCATTCCGCATCTGGTCGAACTCTACAAGAAGGGGCTGTTCCCCTTCGACAAGCTCATCACCTTCTATGAGTTCGACGAAATCAACGCCGCCATCCATGCCTCCGAAACGGGCTCCGCCATCAAGCCTGTCCTGCGGATGGCGTGAGGAAGCATTTATTTCGTTGGATATGAGATGAAATCCTGAGGCCGTCTTCATGCGCGTGAAGGCGGCCTTCTGCGTTTGGCTTGGGCGTCCGCTTCCGCCGTCCGGCTTATCTTTGCGCGCGGGATGCGGGGCTGGCGCTGCTTTCTTGCGCTGGCTGCAACAGAGTTTTCCGGAATGCGCGATTTATTCCGGAAGATCAAAGTGCAAGCCTGACCCTGCAGCATGTTTCACCGGCAGGTGATCCCATCGATAAACAACAAGATCCACGCGGGAAAAAAGTAATTTTCTCCCGATGCTGGCCCATGCCCAGAGGTTCATCATGAAATTCACCCGTTCTCTGCCGCGTCTGGCGGCCCTCGCATTGACAACGGCACTTGTGGCAGCCGCGCCAGCGCAGGCGGATACCGTTTCTCTGGATCTGCAGAGCGCCTGGCCCCTGACCATGCCGGCCAGCGGCCAGAATGCCGAATATCTGGCGGAGAAGCTGAATGCCCTGTCGGGTGGCAGCCTCAAGGTGAAGGTCTATTCGGCCGGCAAGCTGGTGCCGCCGCTGCAGATTTTCGATGCCGTGCAGCAGGGCTCGCTGGATGCGGGCTACACCTCGCCGCTCTATGTGGCCGGGCGCTTCCCGGCCGTGCAGCTGTTCGGCGGCATCCCCTTCGGTCCGGATGTGCTGACCCACGCGGCCTGGATCTATAACGGCGGCGGCCGGGAGATCTGGTCGGAGATCTATGCCAAGCAGGGCGTCGTCACCATTCCCTGCGGCCTGATGGAGCGGGAGGCGGGCGGCTGGTACTCTTTCGAGATCAATTCTGTTGCTGATTTCAGCGGCAAGAAGCTGCGCTTTGCCGGGCTTGCGGGCGAGACCATGGTCAAACTTGGCGCTTCCATCGTGCTGCTGCCGACCGGCGAGATCTATCCGGGCATGGAGAAGGGCGTGATCGACGGCGCGGAGCTGTCCATGCCCGCCATCGACGTCACCGTCGGGCTCGATAACGTGGCCAAGAACTACTACCTGCCGGGCTGGCACCAGCCTGCGGCCATGAATGAGCTGATCATCAATCAGGCCAAGTGGGACAGCATGGACGAGGCCCAGAAGACGGCCATCGAGGAGGCCTGCAAGGCGACGAACCTGCGCTCCGTCATGTCCACCCAGACCGCCAATGCGGAAGCGGTGAAGGGCTTTGAGGCCAAGGGCGTGCAGGTGCGCCAGTTCCCGCCGGAGGTGCTGGAGGCCATCAAGGCCAAGGTGGATGAGGTGATGAAGGAGCAGAGCGAAAAGGACGCCGACTTCAAGCGCGTCTGGGAGTCCGTGTCGGCCTATCGCGCCTCGACCGAAGCCTGGGCAGCCCGTCAGTAACACGAGGATTGCGCGGGTGGCGGGCTGGAGACGGCCTGCCGCCCGTCCGCCTTCACTGCAACGGGGCTGTCCTCATGCATGTCGTCGAACTGGTGGACCGGCTCAGCCGGTCGGTGGGGCTTGCAGGGGCGCTGGTGCAGCCGCTGCTGATGCTCACCATTCTGGTCAATGTGCTGCTGCGCTATGTGTTCAATCTCGGCATGATCGAGCTTGAGGAACTGCAGTGGCACATGAATGCCGTCGTGGTCATGTGCTGTCTTGCCTGGGCGTACCAGCGCGACATGCATGTGCGGGTCGATGCGCTGCACGGGCGCATGGGAGAGCGGGGCAGGGCGCTGGCCGAAGTGCTCGGCGTTCTCTTCCTGCTGCTGCCCTTCGCCGGGTTCCTCACCCTGAATTCCTGGAAGATCTTCGAATATTCCTGGCGCCTCAAGGAAGGCTCGCCCATGCCCTCCGGCCTGCCGGCCCGCTACATCATCAAGGGCGTCATGGCCGCAGGCTTTGCCCTTCTTTTCCTGCAGGGGCTTTCCGTGCTCCTGAAATCCCTTGCCGTCCTGATCCGCCCCGGGAGGTCCGCCGATGGGCGTTGATGCGGTTTTCGTCTTCCTGCTGTTCTCCACCTTCATGGTGGTGATGTTCTCCGGCTATCCGGTTGCATTCGTGCTGGGCGGGGTCGGCGTGCTCTTTGCCGTGCTCGGCAGTGTGCTGGATGCCTTTGCCTTTGATGCGGACATGGCCTCCATCCGCATGCTGGGCTTTGTCGCCAACCGGACCTTCGACACGCTGTCCAGCTATTCGCTCATTCCCATGAGCATGTTCATCTTCATGGGCCTGATGCTCGACCGCTCGGGCATTGCCGAAAAGCTACTCACTTCCATGCACGGGCTGTTGCGGCAGGTGCCGGGCGGGCTGGCGGTGTCGGTCGTGCTGATCGGCGTCGTGCTGGCGGCCTCGACCGGCATCATTGGTGCTTCCGTGGTGCTGCTCGCCACCATCGCCATGCCGGCCATGCGGGCGGCAGGCTATGACGACCGGTTGAGCCTTGGCACCATTGGTGCGACCGGATGCCTCGGCATTCTCATTCCGCCGTCGATCATGCTGGTGGTCATGGGCGATCAGCTGCAGATCCCGGTGGGGGACCTGTTCAAGGGCGCCATCGTACCGGGCCTGCTGCTCGCCGGTGCCTATGTGGTCTATATCGTCACCGTGGCTCTGATCTGGCCGGACAGGGCCCCCAAAGGTCATACCGGTGATGCGGCAAAGGTGACCTTTGGCGAGCTGGCCCGGGTTCTTGTGGCGCCGCTGCTGCTGGTTGTGGCCGTGCTTGGGTCTATCGTCTTCGGCATTGCCTCGCCGACGGAAGCCTCCGGTATCGGTGCGGCGGGGGCAACGCTGCTCGCCATCGCTTCCGGACGGCTGGGCTGGAAGGGGTTCGTCGAAGTCTGCGAGGCAAGCGGGCTGACGACGGCCTTTCTCTTCGCGCTGATCTTCGGTGCCTCCTGCTTTTCGGTGGTGCTGCGCGGCTATGGCGGGGACGAGGTGATTGCCGATGCCCTTCATGCCATTCCGCTGCCGCCGGAAGGCACGCTGCTGCTGATCCTCTTCATCCTGTTCCTGCTGGGTTTCTTCCTCGACTGGATGGAGATCATCCTCATCATCGCGCCGCTGGTGATGCCGGTGCTGACGGCCATGGGCCACAATCCGGCCTGGGTGGCGATCCTGATGGCTGTCTGCCTGCAGACGTCCTTCCTGACGCCGCCGGTCGGCATGGCACTGTTCTATCTCAAGAACACGGTTCCCGATGCCGCCATCGGCACCATCTACCGGGCGGCGGTGCCTTTCGTGCTGCTGCAGATGGCGGTGCTTGCCGCCTGCCTCATCTGGCCGCAACTGGTGCTGGGGCTTGCGGGCATGAAGTGACACCGGGAGGGGGCTGATACCAACTCTCGATGAGCTTGTCTCATCGAGAGTTGGTCAAGCCCGTGCGGCGCATGAGCAAATTCAAGGCGTGATGCGTCAGCATCGAAAGCCTTGGTATAAGCCTACGCGCCGCCGGTGATCCACTCCTCCCCGTCATCGCCGCTTGCGTCCTGTGCCGCCCGGCGCTGCCCCTTGGCCGCGCTGGGCGGTTCGCCTTTCCAGCCCCGGTAGGCGCGCCAGAAGACCGTGCCGTCGGCATAGCCCAGACTATGGGCGATCTGGGTGACGCGGGCATCCTTCTGGGTCAGCTGATTGGCTGCCAGCTGGATGCGGTGCTCCCTGACGAGATCGCGCAGCGAGGTGCCTTCTTCTGCCAGACGCCGCTGCAGGCTGCGCGCTGACATGTTGAGCTCGGCCGCAAGGGCGGTCAGCGTCACCGGCTTCTGGCCAAGATAGAGGCTGATCCGGTTGCGGATGCGGTCCGTCATCGTCTGGCTTTCATCGCTTTCGTCGCCGATCAGGTCGGCAAGGTGATGCTCCAGAATGGTGACAAGCTCCCGGTCCTCGCTGCGGTAGATCCGCGTCGCATCATCCCGGCCCATGATGATCCGGTTGCTGGCCTGGCGGTAGAGCACGGGCGCGCGGAAAATCCGCTGTAAAAGCTGCGGATTGGCGCTCTCAGCATGCTCGAAATGCACTTCCAGCGGCTTCCACTCCGGCGAGAAGCAGGAGCGCACCAGCTGGGCGCAGGCGGCCAGCGTGTATTCCGCATCCTGCCGCCGCGGCCACATGACCGGATCCTGCAGCCGGTAGGTCCAGACCAGATCGCCATTGACCTCGAACATGTTGGACTGGGTGCCGCTCTGCAGGGCCATCACGTGGCTCGCCAGCCGCTGGAATCCGGCCGCAATGCTGGGTGACAGGGAAAACAGGACGCCCATCGGCCCCATGTCCGCCGGCTGCACCCGCATGGCCAGTTTCAGCCCCAGATCCGGATCCTTTAGATGGACGGCAGCCGCCTCGAACAGGGTCACATAGCGGCCCAGCGGCAGCACCGAATAGGGGTCGGAAAGCTGCGTCCGGGTGATGCCATATTTGGCGATGAACTCCTGTATATTGCTGCCCTGATCTGCGATGTGCTTCAGCAGTGGGGTCAAGACAGAGGCACGCACTGACTTTATTTTAGGCGTTCGTCCCATGCAGGAATTTCCCTTACGCAGAATTACGGGAATGTGGCGCATATTATCGGAAGTTTGACGCATAGTGCAATGGGACTGGCGCCGCGCGCGGTCATACTCAAAGAATAAAAATGAACTTCCAGGGGTAAAAACATGACGATCGACGCGAATACTCGCGCCGGCGGAGAGGTGCGGCTTGCCCGCAACTCGGTCGGGCTGGCGCATATTGTCTTCTTTGTGGTTGCAGCAGCCGCGCCTTTGACGGCTGTGGCGGGGGCTTCGCCTGTGGCTTTCGCCTTCGGCAACGGGGCCGGTGTTCCCGGTGCCTTCGTGCTAGCGGGCCTTCTCTACATCATCTTCTCGGCCGGGTTCACGGCCATGAGCCGCCATGTCGGCGGTGCCGGTGCCTTCTACACCTATATCTCGCAAGGACTTGGAAAGCCGATGGGCGTCGCCGGGGCCGTCATGGCGCTGGTGACCTACAGTTCGGTGCAGATTGCCGTCTACGCGCTCTTCGGCGTCTTCACGGCAGGCGCCATGGCCGGGCTCGGGCTGGAAGCGCCCTGGTGGGCATGGTCGCTGGCGGCCCTTGCGGTGGTCCATCTCTGCGGCCAGCGCAACATTTCCTTCTCCGGCAAGATCCTTGGCGTCGCCATGGTGCTGGAAATCGCCATCCTCCTGATGCTGGATGTCGGCATCCTGCTGCGCGGCGGCGGCCCGGAGGGCCTC
This sequence comes from Pannonibacter sp. Q-1, assembly GCF_054073275.1. Lineage (NCBI taxonomy): Bacteria > Pseudomonadati > Pseudomonadota > Alphaproteobacteria > Hyphomicrobiales > Stappiaceae > Pannonibacter > Pannonibacter sp. Q-1. The sequence continues at coordinate 185,929 of NZ_JBSXNB010000004.1, read as the reverse complement.
AGCCTTGAGAATTTCGCGCCGTCCGTCGTGTTTTCGCCGGGGCTGGGCGTGGCGCTGGTCTTCGTGATCGGTTCTTTCATTGGATTTGAATCAACCGCCATCTTCGGTGAGGAAGCCCGCGATCCGGACCGGACCATTCCGCGTGCAACCTATGCTGCGGTGCTGCTGATCACCGGTTTCTATGCCTTCTCCACCTGGGCCATCGCGCAGCATTATGGCTCGTCCGTGATCCAGCAGACGGCAGAAGCCGGCCTTGAGACGCTGTATTTCAATGCCGCCGCTGATGTGCTGGGCCCCTGGTCGGTCACGGCCATGGAGATCCTGCTGATCGTGTCGCTGTTTGCCTGCGTCCTGTCCTTCCACAACACGCTGAACCGCTATTTCTTCGCCCTTGGCCGTGAGGGGCTGATTGCGAAGATCTTTGGCAAGGTCAGTGCCGCGCATGGGTCTCCGGCCGCCGCCGGCTGGCTTCAGTCGGCGATTGCCGCAAGCATTCTCATCGCCTTCATCATCGGCGGCGCGGATGCCTATGCGGTGGTGTTCTCCTGGATGTCGGCCCTTGCCGTGCTTGGCATCCTGATGGTGCAGTTCCTCGTGTCGCTGGCCATCATCGCCTACTTCCGCCGCCAGCATGGCCATGAGCACAGCATCCTTGTGACGCTCATCCTGCCGGCCCTGTCGGTCGTGGGTCTTGGCGGCGCCATCCTGCTGGTCAGCAGCAATCTGGAGCTTCTGTCGGGCAGTGACAGTGCGCTGGTGCAGTCCTTCCCGGTTCTCATCGCCCTTTGCGGCCTCGCCGGGTTCCTCTTCGCCATGCGGATCAAGAGCCGCCAGCCGGACCTCTACAAAAACCTCGGCGCTGTCTTCGAGTGATCCCTTCCTGCCGGGCGGTTCTGCCACAGAGCCTGTCCGCCCGGCAGCATCATTCCAACAAGCAAGAACACGAAATCCATCCAAAGGAGGAGCAGTCAATGCTCGACAAAACGTCCAACTTCATCCGCGAGAACAACACGCGGCATCAGTTCCACCCGATGATCCATCCGCTGATCTCGCAGGCCAATCCGCCGCAGATCATCGTCTCCGGTGACGGCTGCTATGTCACCGACATTGACGGCAAGCGCTATGTGGACGGCTTCGGCGGCCTGTGGAATGTCAATGTCGGTCACAACCGGCGTGAGGTGAAGGAAGCGATCATCGCCCAGATGGACCGCATTTCCTATTACTCGTCCTTCGCCGGCACCACCACACCGCCCTCCATCGAACTCTCGGCCAAAGTCTGTGAGATGGCCGCCGAAGAGGACATGGACAAGGTGTTCTTCAGCGCCAACGGGTCGGATGCGGTGGAGACCGCGCTGAAGCTCGCGCGCCAGTACTGGCAGCTTGCCGGAGAGCCGGGCCGCTACAAGTTCATCTCCATGAAGAACGGCTATCACGGCGTGCATTTCGGTGGTGTTTCCGTCAACGGCTCGCCCTATTACCGCGGCGCCTACGAACCGCTGCTGCCGGGCTGCACCCAGATCGACACGCCCTGGACCTACCGCAACCCCTATACGGAAGACCCGGAAGAGCTCTCCGAAATCATCGCCCGCCTGCTGGAGCGCGAGATCTATCATCAGGGGCCGCAGACGGTGGCTGCCTTCATCGCCGAGCCGGTGCAGGGCGCGGGCGGGGTGATCGTGCCGCCGGCCTCCTTCTGGCCGAAGGTGCGCGAGATCTGCGACCGCTACGGCGTGCTCTTGATCGCCGACGAGGTCGTCACCGGCTTCGGCCGGTCGGGCTCCATGTTCGGCTCGCGCGGCTGGGGCGTGAAGCCGGATATCATGTGCCTCGCCAAGGGAATCTCTGCCGGTTATGTGCCGCTGGGCGCCACCGTGCTGAACCGCCGCGTGGCCTCGGCCTGGTACAAGGACGTGACGCCCGGTGGCTTCCTGATGCACGGTTACACCTCCACCGGCCACCCGCTCGCCTGTGCCGCAGCTCTGGCGGCGCTCGACATCGTGGAGCGGGAAGACCTGCCGGGCAACGCCGCCCGCATGGGCAAGGTGCTGCTCGATGGCTTGAAGCCGCTGGAAGGCGTCTCCTCGATCATCGGCGAAGTGCGCGGCAAGGGCCTGATGGTCGGCATCGATCTCGTCGGCGACAAGAAGACCCGTGCACCGCTTGATCCGTCCAACGGCATTGCCGAGAAGGTGGCCTTCTACGCCCGTCAGGAAGGCGCAATTGTCCGCCCGGCCGGCTCCACCATCATCCTCTCGCCCCCGCTGGTCATCGGCGAGGAGGAAATCTCCATCCTCGTCGCGGCGCTCGGCAAGGCCTTTGCCAAGGTCGAGACGGAACTCTGATCCTGCAAATGGAAAGGCCCCGCCGGATCAATCCGGCGGGGCCTTTTCTTCACACCTGCGGCCTGTCATGCCAAGGCTTACGATGCTGACGCATCACGCCTTGAAATGGCTCAGGCGCCGCACGGGCTTAACCAACTCCCGATGAGTAAGTCTCATCGGGAGTTGGTCTCACATCATCCGCGGCACGAAGAGAACTATGGCCGGGAAGGCGAGGATCAGGGCGATGCGGCCCACATCCACCGCAACGAAGACGCCAAGGCCCCGGAAGATGGTGCCAAGGCTGACATCGCGCACCACCGACCGCAGCACGAAGGCATTGAGGCCGACGGGCGGGGTGATGTAGCTGACCTCGGTCACGATCACCACATAGATGCCGAACCAGATGAGGTCGAAGCCGGAGGCCGCGACAATCGGGTAAAACACCGGAATGGTCAGCGTGATCATGGACAGGCCTTCCAGCACGCAGCCAAGCAGCAGGTAGATGGCCGTGATCATCAGGATGATCAGCATCGGATGGTTGCCCACCGAATTGAGCATCGTCTGAATGTCCTGCGTCATGCCGGAGAGGTTGACGTAGTTGGTGAAGGTGAGGGCACCGAACAGGATGAAGAACATCACGGCCGTGGTCTTGGCGGTCTCGTAAAGCGTCATGATCGTCTGGCGCAGGTTGAGCCGCCGCTGGATGATGACGAGCAGGAAGGCGCCTGCCGCGCCCATGCCGGCGCTTTCGGTGGGGGTGAAGACGCCGAGGTAAATACCGCCCATGACGAAGACGAAGAGCAGCATGGCGCCGCTGATGCCCTTCAGCGCCCGGATGCGGTCCATCAGCGGCAGCTTCGGTTCCACCGGCAGATCCAGCTTGCCGATGCGCACGGAGATGATCACCGCAAGCGCATAGCCGAGAATGCCGATGATGCCCGGAACGATGCCGGCCAGGAACAGCTTGCCGATGTCCTGCTGGGTCATGATCCCGTAGAAGACGAGGATCACCGACGGCGGGATGAGGATGCCCAGCGTGCCGCCCGCCGCGATGGAGGCGGTGGAGAGCCCGTCCGGATAACCATACTTGCGCATGGAGGGCAGGGCGATCTTGGCCATGGTCGAGGCTGTGGCAAGGGACGAGCCGCAGACGGAAGAGAAGCCGCCGCAGGCAAAGACGGTCGCCACCGCCAGTCCGCCGCGCCGGTGCCTCAGCCAGGCATAGGCGGCGTTGTAGAGATCCTGCGCGATGCCCGACTGCACGACGAAGTTGCCCATCATCAGGAAGAGGGGAAGGATCGACAGAGAGTAGCTGCGGCTGTTGTCAAAGAAGGTCTGGCCCAGCAGGGACAGGGCCGGGTTGAGGCCGATGATGGCGACCGTTCCGGCGGTGCCGACGGCGGCCAGCGCAAAGCTGATCGGGAGTCCGGCGGCCAGAAGGGCGAAGAGGATGAGGATGCCGACTTCCCAATGGTTCATTCGGGCCTCCCAGCCTGCACCGGAAGGAGGCAGGCAATGGCTTTGGCGACAAGGATGAGGGCGGCAAGCCCGGTGAAGATCGAAACGAGGTAGCCGAGCGGGGCCAGCGGGATCTGCAGGCTGATGGTGGTGCCGCCATAGGAGCCGACCTGCGCGGCCGCGGCCCAAAGGCGCCAGCCGATGACACACAGGATGGCGGCGGAGGCAAAGGCAACCACGGGCCTGCGCAGTCTCTCCACCGCCCAGGGCAGGCGGGCGGTCAGCATGTCCACGGTCACATGGTCATCATCCAGCGTTGCGGCGGGCAGGCCGATGAAGATCACCGCCGCAAGCAGCATTTCGGTCAGTTCGGTGGCGCCCTGAACCGGGGATGCGAGAAAATAGCGGCCGACCACATCGGCCACGGTGAGCAGCATCATGGCGGTCAGCATGACCGCACAGATGCCGGCAAGGCCCATCCGGAACCAGGTCAGGCCCGCGCTGCGCGCAGGCCTTTCCCCGATGATGGGCGTCTTCTGGACGCAGGTGCTCATTCAGCGGCGGCCTTGGCGATTTCCGCCTGCAGCATCTCATAGGCAGCAGCGCCATCGACGCCGCTGGTGGAGACTTCCGCGATGCGCTTGTCGATCAGCGGCTGGAACTTGACCTTGAGGGCCTCGACTTCTTCCGCCGTTGCCTTGTGCAGGGTGATCTTGCCTTCCATGGCGCTGCGGCCGGCGGCGTCGACGGTATCCCACATCTTGCCGGCGCGGCGGACCAGCGGCTCGCCGATGACGGTTTCGATGGCTTCACGGTCCTTCGGGTCCAGGCTGTCGAACTTCGCCTGGTTCATGACGATGAACATGGTGGTGTTGTAGAGCCCGCCGGGGAACTCCAGACCCTGATCCAGCAGCGGGATCAGGTTGAAGAAGCTGACGGATTCGAAGGGGAAGAGAATGCCGTCGGCAATGCCCTGGGACAGAAGCTCATAGGCCTTGGAGGAGGGGCCTTCCACGGGTACGGCGCCAAGGCCGGTGGCAAGGTCATGGGCCAGCGTGCTGCCGACGCGCACCTTCTTGCCTGCAATGGCTTCCGGCGTGGTGAGTTCGCCGCCCTTCATGAAGATGGCGCCGGGACCATGCGTGAACAAAGCAAGAACCTTGACGCCCTCGTACTCGTTGGCGTCCTTCAGCATCTTCTCGTAGGTGCGCCAGTAGCCGATCGACACGGCTTCCGCGCTGTCGCCCAGGAACGGCATCTCGCCCAGAACGGCGGTCTTGAAGCGGCCCGGGGTGTAGCCGTTGACGGCGTAGGTGATGTCGGCAATGCCATTCTTGGCAAGGTCGAAGGAGGCAGGCGGGGGAGCGAGCGGAGCCGGCAGGATCTGTACCTTGACGCGGCCTTCCGTGACGCGCTCGATGTCTTCTGCCATCGGCTGCATGAGCTGGGTGACCTGCGGGTGGCTGGGCGGCAGCCAGCTGTTCAGGGTCAGCACGGTCTGGGCAGAAGCTGCGCCCGTCATCAGGCCAAGTGCCGTAGCGCCGGCAAGAGCAAAACTTGTGATCACGTTCATTTTCATCTAATTCCCCTCTGGTGTATTGTTGTGCATGCAACCGGCAATCGGCTCATTGCGACCGCCGCTGTTCGGAGGCTTTGCGCCCCTCGAAACCTTGGAAAGACTGGCCATGACTGCATCCGACACCGCTCACGTCTCTCAGGCCGCAGAGGCCGCCCTCGACGAGGGCGAGCAGGCTGTGAAGCGGATGAAGCGGAACTGGCCGTTTTATTGGATTTCCCGTGTGAACGGGCGTTACGTGCAGGTGCTGGAGCGCCGCCTGAAGCCCATCGATCTCGACATGCCGCGCTGGCGCGTGCTGATGTCGCTGCACGAGGACGGCTACCTCAGTGTCTCCGAGATTGCCGACTACAGCGTGCTCAAGCTCAACACCGCCACGAAGATCGTGCAGCGTATGCTGGCCGATGGTCTGGTCACCACCCGTGTCCGTCCGACGGATGGCCGCGTCACCGAAGTGACCCTGACACCCAGGGGCGACGAGATGCGCCGCCGCGCCCTGATGGAAGCGGACAAGATCCTCGCCGCGTCCTTCATCAATATCTCCAGCGAGGAGCTGGCAGCACTCAACGGCCTTCTGGAGAAGGTCTTCGACCGTCTGGGAGAGATCTGAGCGCGCTGCCGGTCCTGCCATCGCTTACCCCGCCGCTGCTTCAAGCTGGTGGAAGGCGCGGCTGAACCAGATCAGCCCTTCCGGCGTGCCGGACCACAGCCGGGTTGCGGCCACCTCACAGAAGAGCACGGAATGGGTGCCCTTCTGCTGACGGTCGATGATCCGGCAGTCGAAGGCGGCGGCTGCGCCCTGAAGAACGGGGGCGCCCGTCTCCAGCGTGTCCCAGCCGGCCTGCGAGAAGCGGTCTTCGCCCGTCCATTTGGTAAAGGTGCGTGACAGATCCCGGTGCCCGGGCCGCAGCACATTCACGCAGAGCGTGCCATTGGCCAGAAAGGCGTCATGGGCATAGGCGTTCTGGTTGATGCAGGCCAGCAGCATCGGCGGGCTATCGGTCACCGAACAGACAGCCGAGACGATCATGCCATGGCGCCCGGCGGGGCCATCGGTCGTCACCAGATTGACGGCGGCCCCCAGGCGGCTCATGCCTTCGCGGAAGGCTGTGATTTCCGGGGGAATTGGGGTCTCGGTCATGGCTCTCCTCCTCAGATGTCGAGCACGAGGCGGGAGGTGCAGGCGCGTGAGCAGCAAGCGCAGATCATCAAGCCTTCTTCCTTCTCGCCGTCCGTCAGGAACTGGTCGCGGTGATCGGGCGTGCCCTCCAGCACATCCGTCACGCAGGTGCCGCAGACACCTTCCTCGCACTTTACCTCGATTTTCACGCCCGCACGGGCCAGTGCCTTGGCGATGGTGTCCTCCGGGCCAACCGTCACCGTGACGCCGGACAGGCGCGCCTCCACCTCGAAGCTTTCGCCGGTGGTGTCCACATCGGCGGAGAAATACTCCCGGTGCACGTGCGACGGGGCATGGCCCATCGCCTCGGCGCTGGAAATCACCCAGTCCATGAAGCCCTGCGGCCCGCAGACATAAAGATGGGTGCCTGCGTCCGGCTCCGGCAGGTCGCGCGGCAGCTGCAGGCGCTGGGCCTCGTCTTCATCGTCATGATGGAAGACCACCCGGTCCGCCCAGGCAGAGGCCGCGATCATGCTGCGGAACGCCGTGATGCCGGCCGAACGGGTGCAGTAATGCAGGGTGAAGTCCCGGCCGAGGGCATGGAGGCGCTGGGCCATGGCCAGCATCGGCGTGATGCCGATGCCGCCGCCGAAAAGCACCGTGCGGGTGGCGCTTTCCTCCAGCGGAAAGTGATTGCGCGGGCCCTCGATCCGGAAGCGTGCGCCGGGTGTTGCCAGCCGGTGGACCGCCTCCGAGCCGCCACGGCTCTTCGGGTCCTTCAGCACGCCGATTTCGTAAGCCGTATTCGTGGCAGGGTCCGAGCAGAGCGAGTACTGCCGCCACAGGTCGAGGCCGCCGTCCTGAAGGTGGATGTCGAGATGGGCACCGGCGGTGAACGGGGGCAGGGGCGCACCGTCCGGACTTGCCAGCCGCAGGCGGATGATGTTGCCCGGTTCCTCGATCCGCTCGGTGACGGTCAGCTCAAGCGTCTGTTTCGGACTGATCGCGTTCATCGCATGTAGATCCCGCCGTTGACGTCCCAGCAGGCGCCGGTGACGAATGCTGCCTCAGGTCCGGCCAGAAGGGCGACCAGCCCGGCCACGAAATCCGGATCCCCCAGTTTCCCCACCGGGATATTGGCCAGCGCACCGGCCATCTTTTCCGGGGTGATCACCGAGCGCACCATCGGCGTGTCCATGGGACCGGGGGCGATGGCGTTGCAGGTGACGCCGAAGGGGGCGAGATCACGGGCGAAGATCTTCGTCAGCGTCAGAATCGCGCCCTTGGAGGCGGCATAATGCGCGCCGGTGGCGGTGCCGCCGTTCTGGCCTGCGAGCGAGGCCATGTTGATGATCCGGCCATAGCCGCGGTCGCGGAAATGGCGGCCGAAGATCTGGCAGCCGGTGAAGGTGCCGCCCGCATTCACCGCCATGATGGCGTTGAAGTCGGCCGGATCGATCTCCAGCACGGGCTGGACGGCGGTGCGGGCGGCGTTGTTCACCAGCACCTCGACCGAGCCCCAGCGCTCGACGCTGCGGTCGAGGATGGTCTGGAAGTCATCCGGCTTCGTCACATCCAGCGTGCCGATGACCGCCGTCTCCCCGGCCAGGTCAAGCTCCTGCGCCAGCGCTTCGGCGGGGCCGGGATCCACGTCGGTGATGACGACGCGGAAACCGGCCTTGTGCAGGGCCCTGACGGCCAGGGCACCGAAACCGGTGGCCCCGCCCGTCACGACGGCTGTCTGGATCTTTTCAGGAAGCGGCGCTGCCATCAGAACAGATAGCTGAGCGCAGTCAGCTCCCCGTCAGAGTTGAGCAGCGTTGCCACCTTGTCACGGATGCGCAGGCCGTTTTCGGTGCGCAGCAGCACATAGCGCAGGTTCGCGCCAAAGACGCGCTGGCGGCCGAACTTGTCCTCGATCAGGTGCTGGGCGCAGCGCAGCGTCACCGTCTCCCCGTCCTGTGCCTCTATGACGAAGCGCGAGACGGTGCGGATGGTCTGGGCCGGGGGTGCGGAGGAGATGGAGAAACCGGCCTGAAAACGCTCGATCCGCATCTTGCGCATCTTGGCGTCGTCGTAGCACAGGTTCAGTTCGTCCTCGTAATTGCCGTCCGGATTGATCGGCATGATGTAATGGCCGTCGCCAGCCCACAGGGCGAGCCAGGCGTCATAGTCCTTGCGGTCCAGCAGCTCGGCCTCGTTCCAGACGAATTCGGCGATTTCCTGCAGGGTCACTGCGGATGTGATGGTGCTCATCGAGTTCATTGGTCCATCATCCTCTTCCACATCTTGTAGGCGGCGCGCATGCCGGTTTCCGCGCTCACATGGCCGCGCGGGCCGTGTTCGCCGGGCACTTCGTCAACAAGGCCGCGATTGACGAGGATCGGCAGATCCTCACCGCCCAGCGTGCCGCGCTGGACGCGTTCCCAAACTTCCGCATCATCGGGCGAGCCGAAGCCGAGCGGTCCCTGGAAATGCTCGTGCAGACGCAGGCGCATGCGGTTGGCCGCCACCGGGCCGCCGTCCATGCCGAGCGCGATGTGGCGGATGCCGGTTTCACGCACGTTGATCGGGCGCAGCACGCGGAAGAAGGACAGGGAGAAGGAGACGTTCGGGAAGAGATTCAGGTTGAAGCCTGCACCGCCCACCGCACGCACGATCTTGCGCACCTGATCTTCCGGATAGCCTTCGTCCCGCAGTTCCTGCGCCAGCGCTTCAAAGCGCTGCGGAATGGCGGCGTCGAGGTTGTCGTCGAGGTCGACGAGTTCCGGCATCATCACCATCACCGAATGGCCGTTGCCGAGGTCTTCCACGAAGCCTTCGCCCTCAAGGAAGGTGAAGGTGGCTTCGGCTTCCTTGTCCAGCGACTGCAGGAAGGACTTGTGCACCACGGGGAAGTGGTAGGCGTCGGTGGTGTTCTCCAACTGGATCTTCCAGTTGCCCGGGAAGGTGAACTGATGTTCGCCCAGTACCTTGATGGGGAAGCCGCCGCCCTGCTTCATGAACAGGTCGATCCACTTCTTCGCTCCGGCAAGGAAGCTTTCCAGCGGCTCGATCTCCTCGTTGAAGGTGGCGAAGATCATGCCCTGATAGCTTTCCACCCGCAGCTTCTTCAGGCCGTGAGCTTCCTTGTCGAAGTCCTCGCCATACTGCTCCGGATAGGGCAACCCGCGCAGGGAGCCGTCGAGGCCGTAGCCCCAGCCGTGATAGGGGCACTGGAAGGAGGAGGTCTTGCCCTTCTTCACCTCGCACACCGTTGCGGCCCGGTGGCGGCAGCGGTTGACCATCACGTGGATCTCGTTCTTGCGGTCCCGCACCACGATGACCGGCTGGCGGCCAACCCAGGAGCGGACGAAGGAGCCCTTGTCCGGGATTTCGGAGGTGTGGGCGACCCACACCCAGGTGCGGCCGAAGATGCGCTCCAGCTCTTCCTCGAAAAGCGCCTCGTCTTCGTACATCGGCGTCTTGACCCGGTCGAATTCGACCAGATCACCGGGTTGCGGTTGTGTTGCGGCGATCGTCATTTGAGCTCTTTCCTCTGGTTTGTTGCTTTGACCCTGATGGCGGCGTCTCACAGATCCGGGATCTGCAGCGCACGGCCCATGCGCGCCTCGATGCGCATGTAGCGCCACAGGCGGTGGTTCTCGTCGCCGACCTGAATGGTGCGGAACAGGTTGCAGGCCGCGACCACGGCATCCCGGTCCGGGAAGTCGCAGAGCATGTAGCAGGTCCACGGGAAGCCCGTGGGCGAGGTACCGACCATGGTCTCGTCGTCATCGATGGTGCCCAGGACGGTCACGCCGTCCATCTTGGCAACGCTCGACATGAACGTGGCAAAGCCCGTCCAGACGCTGCCGATCTTGTCGAAGGGCAGATCGAAGAAGTTCTGGTGCACGGCAATGCAGAGCAGGGTGCGGATCTGTTTGGCTTCAGCCATGCTGGCATCCTTTCGCTGGAAATGAAATTTGAGATCACGGATATCCGGGGGGCACGGGCTGACCGAGCAGGGCGGCGCCCGCCGCCTGCCAGCTGCCTGCGCCGATGAAGGCGTGCTGGGCAACGCAGGCCGCATCGATCATGCAGCGGCCGAGCGGATGGCCGCTCATCATCGCGTCCGAGCCGCCCATGACGAAGGCAAGGCGGGCGGCCTCGGCCCCGTCTTCAGCGGCCTTGGAGGCGGCGTGGCGCAGGCGGATGTGCGTGGCGCGGTCAACCTCGCCCTTTTCGAGCATCTGCTGCCAGCCTTCCTCGATGGCGTCGTAGAAACCGGCCCTTGCACCGGACAGGAGGCCCTCCGCACGGGCAAAGCCGGTCTGGATATAGCCGCGTGCCGCAGGGCTCGGTGCGCCGGTGATGGAGGCGCGCTTGGTGGCGTCCTCGCTCAGCCAGTCGAGAGCCGCACGTGCGGTGCCAAGGGCGACGACGGCCAGCACCTGTGCTGCGAGCGCCATCGCCGGATAGTGGAAGATCGGGTCGTCCATTTCCGGCTTGCCGCCCCGGATGAAGGTCCATTCTTCCGGCACCACGACCTTGTTCGCGACGATGTCGTGACTGCCGGTGGCACGCAGGCCGACCGTGTCCCAGGTTTCGTCCACGGTAACGGCATGGCGGGGCATGACGGCGGTGCGGGGCAGCGGGCTGTCCTCGCCCTCGATCCTGATGCCGGCACCGACCAGCGAGGCGCCCATGACGCCGGAGCCCCAGGGCCAGCGGCCGGTGACTTCCAGCCCGCCGGGCACGCGCTTGGCAAGCTGGGGCGGGAACAAGCCGCCTGCAAAGACTGTGTTGGGGTCCTTGCTGTAGATGGAGGCGTAGGTTTCCTTCGGCAGGGCCGCCAGATAGGTGGCCGAGACGCCAAAGCTGGCAACCCAGCCGGCCGAGGCATCGGCGCTGGCGATGTCCTCGATCAGCCGGCAGAAGGCCGCCGGAGACAGGGCGTCGCCGCCAAAACGCTCCGGCACGAAGGCACGGTAGATGCCGATGGCCTGAAACTGGCGCACGATATCGATCGGGATATGGCGCAGCTGATGAAATTCATGCCTGCGGGACCGGATCTCCGCCTTCAGGCTTTCGAGTGTCACGTCCGCTGGGGACTGGGAAAGGGCATCCATGGTCATTCCTCCACCTGGAAGTCTTTGAAGGTCTCGCAAAGCCAGCGGGCGATGGCGCAGACCTGCTCATCTCCCTGCTTGCGGCCAATGATCTGAAGTCCGGCGGGCAGCCCGTCCGGCGTGAGGAGCGGCAGAACCAGCGCCGGATGACCCGACAGGTTGAACGGCCGCAGATAGCGTGTGAGGGGGAGAACCCGCTGCGGATCATCCGCTTGCGAAAGGCGCGGCGGCACCACCGGCAGGGCCGGGGTCAGGATCGCGTCATGGCTGGCAAGGGCGGCATCCACTTCGGCCGTGAACCGGGCGCGCACCTCTTCGGCAGCGGCCAGATCCTCATCCGTGATGGCCATGGCTGCTGCGATGCGCGCCCTGACATCGGCGCCGAGCGGCGCGCCTTCCGTGACCAGATGGCCGAAGGCTGCTGCTGTTTCACGGCCGATCACCGTCATGCCCGCCTTGAAGGCGGCTTCCAGTGAGGGCAGGTTCACAGCGGTCAGCGCTCCTGCCTGGGGTGTGATCACCGGGGCGAGTGCTGCCAGGATGGCGGGCTCGGCATCCATGCCGGTGATGGCAAGTTTCGGCGCTGCCGTCAGGCGTGTTGGCGTGAAGCTGCCGTCGAGTGCGGCCATCGCCTGCTCGATCCGGTCCATGCTTCTGGCAAAGGGGCCGATGCAGTCGAGCGAGCTTTGCGCCGGGCTTGCGCCCTTGCGGCTGATCCGCCCGAAGGTGGGCTTGAAGCCGATGACGCCGCAGCAGACCGCAGGCTGGCGGATGGAGCCGCCGGTGTCGGTGCCGATGGCAAAGTCGACGAGCCCGCCAGCCACGGCGGCGGCAGAGCCCGAGGACGAGCCGCCGGGAATGATGTCCGGCCAGCGCGGATTGACCGGGGTGCCGAAGCGGGCGTTCACGCCCGTCATGCCGTAGGCAAGCTCGTGCATGTTGGTCTTGGCGGTGATGCGGCATCCGGCATCAAGCAGGGCCGCTACCACATCGGCATGCACTGTGGCGGCAGGGGCCGTGTCGAAGGCCGCCGAGCCGCAGCGCGTTACGGTGCCCGCGATGTCGATGCAGTCCTTGACCGCAACACGCGGACCCGTCTGGCCAAGCGCAAGCGTGGCCGTAAAGACCGGCGAGCCGCCGGTCAGGGCTGAAGAGTCATTTGTCATTTTTTCTATGCGGAGCGCTTGCGGCTCCGTTCCCTCTGGATACGGTAAAATTACCGCAAATCGAAAAGCCGTCAACGTAAAATCGTTGATGAGGATCAAAAAAATTGCTTGAAATCAATTAGATGAACGAAAAATGCGGCACCAGCCCTATCGGCTGTGCCGTTCCCTTCAGGCGCGGAATCAACACTCGGCGCAATGTCAAACGAAATACAGACGGCCAGAGCGTAACATGTAAAATCACGTGAATTGTTGCGTATTCTGAAAGTCTGTTTTGCGCCGGTGATGTCTGCTGCACCGCTTGCCCTTGCGGCCTTTGCAAGGGTTCTTGGTTTTGAAGGTGTTTTGCACGCGGTAGTCAGTAATCCTGTATTGGAAACTCATCTTTTGTACCGTATTACGTGAATATTACCGCTTGACCCTGAGGGCGGACGGCGCAAGCCTTGCGCCAGCGCGCAGGCGTGTGCCGGTTCATCTGACGGCTCATGCACCTGTTCATCTGCAACGAAAAGAGGGGAAGTCATGACTGAGACCACAAGGCTGGACGCACTGGTGCGGCGGATCGAGGTGCTGGAAGCGGAAGCCGATATCCGGCGCCTTCAGGCCCGTTACATGTTCCTGTGCGACACACCCATGCCGGAGTTCGGCGTGACCAGCGATGCGGAGCGCATCGACCTGATCATGGCGCTCTACACGGAAGATGCGGTGTGGGAAGGCGTTGGCGAATATTACGACAACCAGTTCGGCCGCGCTGTCGGGGCGGGGGCCATCCGCAAGCATTTCGAGGGGTTCTGGGGCGGCAAGACCGATCCGGCGCTGATCCTCAACTGCCACTATCTCACCTCGGAGCAGATCCACGTGCATGAGGGTGGGACAACGGCAGACGGGCAGTGGGTGCACATGCAGCCGTGGCTGTTCTCCGACGGCAAGGCGCTCCTGCGCTCCTCGCGCCTCAACAACACCTTCCGCAAGGAGCCGGACGGGGTCTGGAAGATCACCCGCACCCGCACGGAAAACGTCTTCGTTGCCCCGCTTCCGTCCACCTGGGCCTCGGACTATCCGTCAAAGTCCGTGCTGATGCGGCCCTGAGCGGGCTGCTCCTTCCGGCACCTGCAGTACGAGTTGAAGCCCCGGTCACCGCCGGGGCTTCAGCTTTTTGGGGGATGCTCTTCCCCGCCTCACTCCGCCTGCAGCACGAAGTCATAGGTTGCGTGCCATGTCTCGCTGTCCCGGTCGACCCGTTCGAAAGGCGTGATGAGCGAGGCCTTGACGCCGAACACGGCATCGCTTTCCAGATAGGGATCACCTGAAACGAAAAGATGGGTGATCACCCGCCGGTAGCCCGGTGCGGTGACCATGAAATGCATGTGGGCGGGCCGCCAGGGGTGGCGGCCAAGGGCATCGAGCAGCTGACCGGCCGGGCCGTCATGGGGGATCGGATAGGAGACGGGCCGGATGCCGCGGAAGGCATAGCGCCCGTCTGCGCCCGTGCGGAAGATGCCGCGGTTGTTGAAGGGCGGCTGCACTCCGGGCTGCTGCACGTCGTAGAAGCCGTCTTCATTGTCCGACCACACGTCAATCAGCGCGCCTTCGACGGGATTTCCATCCAGATCCAGCACCCGGCCCTCGAAGAGGCAGGTTTCGCCCTTGCCGTCGAGGCTGATGCTGTCGCCCATCTGCCGCTCCGGCGCCCCGTCCACATGGAAGGGGCCGAAGACGGTCGTCTCCGTTGCGCCTTCCGGCTGGCGGTGGTTGATGGCGTCCACCAGCATCGACACGCCCAGAATGTCCGACAGCAGGATGAACTCCTGCCGCGTGTCCGAGCAGATCTGGCCGCTGCGCGTGAGGAAGCTGATGGCTGCGGCCCATTCTTCTTCGGTCAGTTCCACGTCCTTGATGAAGGCATGCAGGTGATTGACGAGTGAGGTCATGACATGGGCAAGGCGCGGGCTGGTGGCAGGTCCAATGCGGCCGTTCACCTGCTCGGCAGACCGGTCTTCTGTGAAGTAGTCGATCATGGCGGTCTCCTTCGCTGTCAGTTGTCCATCCGGGGCAGGGACCCGTCATGGGCGCGCCGGAGCAGGGCCAGAATGGCCTGCCGCTCCAGCGGCCGCGGATTCCAGTAGGGATTGGAAAGGGCGATGTCTGCTGCCCGCTCAAGGCCGCTTTCCGGCATACCGATCTCAGCCAGGCTGACCGGTGCGCCCGTGGCGCGGGCAAGGTCCTGCAGGCGGCGGGCCGGATCGCTGCCCAGAACGCCGGCCAGCTGATCCATCACCTCCGGAATGGCCGGGGCATTATAGGCCAGCGCATGGGGCAGAAGCACCGTATGCGTCTCGGCATGGGGCAGGGCGAAACTGCCGCCCAGCGTGTGGCAGAGCTTGTGATGCAGCGCCATCCCGACGGAGCCAAGGCACAGGCCGCAGAGCCACGCGCCGTAAAGCGCCCTGCGCCGTGCTTCGCCATCATCAGGGGTGCGGTGGATGGTGGGCAGTGCTGCGGCCATGGCGCCGATGGCCTCGAGCGCCAGCAGGCCGATGACCGGATTGCGGTCCCGGGCATAAAGCGCTTCCACCGCATGGGCGATGGCATTCATGCCGCTGGTCATGCTGACATGGACCGGCAGGGCAAGGCTGAGGCTGACGTCATAGAGCACGGTCTGCGGCAGCACCTTGGCCGAAACCTGCGTCTGCTTCTGGCCGTTGCGGGTTTCGCCGAGAATAGGCGTCATCTCCGAGCCGGAGTAGGTGGTGGGGATGACGAGTTGCGGCAGGCCGGTGCGCAGTGCCACCGCCTTGGACAGGCCGATGGCGGAGCCGCCGCCTGCGGCCACCACCAGATCGGCCTTGCGGGTGCGGGCGGTGTCGGCGGCCAGATCGCTGATATCGACGGGCGTGTGCATCGCTGCGCCTGCAAAGGTGCCACAGACCCTGTCTCCGAGTGCCGCCGTGATGGTGTCCATCAGCCCGGTCTGGCGCGGGGTGGTGATGACCAGTACCCGCCGTGCCCCCAGCCGCTCGGCCTCCGCGTCCAGCTGATCAAGAGCGGTATCGGCGAAGATGACCCGCGCCGGATGGGCCGTGTAGGTAAAGCCTGCCATCACCGGTCCCTCTCCCCGTTCACTGGATAATCTACCTGATGGCGCGTGATCCGCAGGCCTTCCAGTGCATCACGAATGCGCAGATGGGCGGGATGAACTGCATAAGCCTTGAGCGCTTCGGCGCTTTCAAATTCGCTGAACAGCACCAGGTCGCAGGCGTAATCGATGCGGCTCACATCTATGCCGATCTCCAGACAGGTCATTCCGGGGATCAGCCCGCGCAGGCTTTCAAAGGCCGTCTTGATTTGTGCCTTGGCCTGATCCCGGTCTTCCGGTGTCTCTCCGGCCACATTCCACATCACGATATGCCGCACCGCTGCGGTGCTTCTAGTGCTCGCGTCCATTGCGGGCGCTCCCTCTGGATTGGTGCGGGCTGCTTCTCTTTGCGGCGGCCCTGTTCACGTGGCATCAGAGTTGCATTGGCTGATTAGGTGATAAATCCCGTAATCTGGGAATGTTTCTTGCCCGGCGCGCAAAAATGAACGCGCCCGCCGGGCATGCGACAGAACAATTGCAAGATATGTGTTTATACGGTAATAATACTGTAACAATCTTGCAGGAGGGGCAAGAATGGACCGGTTGGCAGAGCTTGAGGTATTCACCCAGATCGCCGATGCAGGCAGCCTGACGCGGGCGGCCGATGCACTTGGCCTGTCTGTCTCCGGCGTCAGCCGGCATCTGACCAGCCTGGAAAACCGGCTGGGCGTGAGGCTGGTGCAGCGGACGACGCGCCAGCTGTTCCTGACCGGGGAGGGGGAGCGGTTTGCGGCGAGCGCCCGGGAAATCCTCTCCAGCCTCAACGAGGCGGAAAGCAGCGTCAGTGCGGTGTCGGCCGAACCGCGCGGCACCATCCGTGTCGGTGCCTCGCTTGCCTTTGCCAAACTGCATCTGATGCCGGTGATCCGCGAATTCCGCGCGCGCTATCCGCTGGTCAACATCGAGCTGCAGGCTTCCAACCGCTATTACGACATGATCGAGAACGGTCTCGACCTTGCCATCCGCACCCGGCGGGGCGAGGCGGACAGCTCGATCACCATCCGCAAGCTGGCGGAGACCCAGCGCACCCTCGCTGCCTCGCCGGACTACATTGCCGCACGGGGCGAGCCTGTCCATCCGCATGATCTGGCGGACCACGACCTGCTGCTCTACAGCCTTGCCGATGACTGGGAGAACCTGACCTTCACCCGCGGCAACGAAAGCATGCGGATCCCGGTCAGCGGCACCATGGTGTGCAATGACGGGCTGCTGCTGCGCCAGGCCGCAAGGGACGGGCTCGGCATTGTCGTGCAGCCGTCCTATGTGCTGCATGACGATCTTCAGTCGGGCCGCCTCGTCAAGGTTCTGGAAGGCTGGCATCTGCCGCGCCTCAGCATGAACCTGGCCTTTCCCTCCCGCGCCCACATGCCCGCCCGCACCCGGCTCTTCATCGATGCGCTGGTCGAGTATTTCCGGCGCAACAATTTCGAGGCGCTGTGGTAGGCAGGCACCGGGCGGGGCTTATCCCTGTCCTGCCGTGCGGCTGCGCAGGCGTTCCATGTTGGCCACAAGGTCCGAGAACCGGTCCCCCTGCACGGCGATGTGGTCGCGCAGCAGGCAGCGGGCGCTGTCCTCGTTGCCGTCAAGGATTGCCGCAACGATGCCGGCATGTTCCTGCAGGGAGACTTTCATGCGGTTACGCACCCTGAGCTGCAGGCGGCGGTAGGGTCTGAGGCGCCGGTGCAGGGCGATGCATTGCTCCTTCAGGAAGGCGCTCTGGCTGGCGGCGTAGATCGCGTGGTGGAATTGCTCGTTCTCATAATAATAGGCGTCGGTGTCATCGCGTGCGGCGGCGGCCTCGCAGGCGGCGTGTGCGGCTTCCAGCGCGGTTCTGTCCCCGGCCGTGTGGCGGCGGGCGGCCAGCGCTCCGGCCATGCCTTCGAGCTCCGCCATCACGTCAAACATTTCCAGCACATAGTGCGGGCCCGGATCCACGATCACCGCACCGCGCCGGGGGCGGATCTCGACGAGGCCGATGGCGCTCAGCTGCATCAGGGCTTCGCGGATCGGCGTGCGTGACACGCCGTAGCGCGCCGCAAGCTGCGTCTCGTCCAGCCGCTGGCCCGGCTCGAATTCCCCCGTGACGATGCCGTTCTCGATCTCGTCCCGAAGCTTCTGGAATGTGTTCTCTGACATCGCTCCGCCCTCGCGTACGCCGTGAAATTTCTTGTATACAAGATTATTGACATCGCGTGCAAGGCAAACGCATCATTCGCTCTCATCCGGCAGGGAGGCCGGATTTCTGGGAGGAAGAACGATGAAGAAACTCACTCGCATGTTGAAGACAGGTGTGCTCCTTGCAGGCATGGCAGCGGCGGCAGGGTCTGCCAGCGCCCAGACCGTGCTCAAGGCCTCGCATCAGTTTCCCTGCGGCAAGGGTGATATCCGCGACGAAATGGTGCAGGTCATTGCGCGTGAAGTCGAGGCGGCGAATGTGGGGCTGACCGTGCAGGTCTTCCCCGGCTCCTCGCTGTTCAAGCCGAATGAGCAGTGGAACGCGCTGACCCGCGGCCTGCTGGAAATGACATCCTTTCCGCTCGACTATGCCTCCGGCCGCCATCCGGAGTTTTCGGTCACGCTGATGCCGGGGCTTGTCGGCAATTTCGACCGTGCCAACCGGCTCAATCAGTCCGAATTCATGCAGGATATCAAGAAGATCATCGAGGATAACGGCGCCATCGTCATTGCCGATGCGTGGCTGTCGGGTGCCTTTGCCTCCAAGAAGGGCTGCATCACCTCGCCCGATACGATGAAGGGGCAGGTGATCCGCGCCGCAGGTCCCGCATTTGAGGAGATGCTGGCCGCAGCCGGTGCCTCGATTGCCTCCATGCCGTCATCGGAAATCTACACCGGCATGCAGACTGGTGTTCTGGATGCGGCGAACACCTCGTCGGCCAGCTTCGTGTCCTACCGCCTGTTCGAACAGGCCAAGTGCCTGACGGCGCCGGGCGAGAATGCGCTGTGGTTCATGTATGAGCCGGTGCTCTTTTCCAAGCAGGTGTTCGAGCGCCTGACGCCGGAGCAGCAGGCCGCCGTTCTGGAGGCTGGCAAGAAAGCCGAAGCCTATTTCGACGCCGAGGTGCGCAAGGGCGATCAGCTGATGATCGACACCTACAAGAAGGCCGGGGTCGAGGTCGTTGAAATGTCGAAGGAGGATTATGACGCCTGGCTCGCGGTGGCTCAGGAGTCTGCCTACAAGAACTTTGCAGCCAAGGTGCCGAACGGCGGCGCCCTGATCGAAAAGGCCCTTGCGGTCGAGTGATACCGGCCCTCACACGGCCCGGACCTGCCGGACGGACAGGTCCGGGCCGCATGTGGACGGTCAAACTGAGAGGTTTGAAATGATCGGGGCCTATATCCGGGCAGTCGGGCATCTTTCGCGGGCTTTGGCCGTGATTGCCACACTGCTCATCATCGCGGCGATGCTGGTCGTCTGCCAGATGATCCTGATGCGCTACGTCTTTACATATCCAACGATCTGGCAGACGGACTTTGTGGTTTTCTCCGCGACAGCGGCCATGTTCCTCGGCGCGCCCTATGTGCTGATGAAGGGGGGGCATGTGGGCGTTGACGTGGTGGAGATGATGGTGGGGTCACGCACCCGCCACGGCCTCAAGATCCTCGGCAGCCTGCTGGGGCTCACCTTCTGCGCCATCATGCTCTGGGCGGTCTGGATCCAGTTCCACGAAGCCTGGGCCGGCAACTGGAAGCATGCCAGCATGTGGGCGCCGCCGCTGTGGATCCCCCTGTCGGCGCTGCCGCTCAGCTTTGCCATGCTGTGCCTGCAATATGTGGCGCAGATCCTGCTGCTCCTGACCGGTTCCGCCCCCACGGACACAGGCCATGCGGCGCTTGCCGGGGAGGGACGCTGATGAGCCCCATGGCTTCCGGTCTTCTGCTCATCGGTGCGCTCTTCGTGCTTCTGGGCACGGGCATGCCGATCGCCTTTGCCCTCGGCCTCGCCGCCGTCGCCGCCCTGTTCCTGCAGATCGGTCCCGGCATTGTCTATGTGCTCGGCGAAACCATGTTCGCCGGCATCGCCAACCTGGCCTATGTGTCGATCCCCATGTTCGTGCTCATGGGCGCGGCGGTGGCCTCCTCGCCTGCGGGCTCGGATCTCTACACGGCGCTGGACCGCTGGCTCAACCGGGTGCCGGGCGGGCTGGTTCTGTCCAACATCGGTGCCTGCGCCATCTTTTCCGGCATGACCGGCTCATCGCCCGCCACCTGTGCGGCCATCGGCAAGATGGGCATTCCGGAGATGCAGAACCGGGGTTACCCCAACTCCGTGGCGGCGGGCTCCATCGCGGCGGGCGGCACGCTCGGCATCCTGATCCCGCCTTCGGTGACGCTCATCGTCTATGGCATCGCCACGGAAACCTCCATCGGCCGCCTGTTCATGGCCGGGGTGTTTCCGGGTATCATGCTCACGGCCATGTTCATGATCTGGGCGCTGGTCGACTGCCGCCGCAAGGGCTATGACCTCAGCGGCCGGGGCATCAGCTTTACGTTGAAGCAGAAGGTGGAGCAGCTGCCGCGCATCCTGCCGTTCCTGCTGATCATCGCGGGGACGCTCTATGTGCTCTACGGCGGTGTGGCAACGCCGTCCGAAGCGGCAGGGGCAGGGGCGTTTCTGACGCTTGTGGTCGTGGTGATTGCCTACCGGCTGTTCCGCTTCAAGCCCGTGTCGCAGATCTTCGGCTCGGCCATGCGCGAGAGCGTGATGATCATGATGATTATGGCGGCGGCAGAACTTTTCGCCTTCGCCCTGTCGTCGCTGTTCATCACCCAGACGGTGGCAACGGCCATTGCCGGGATGGATCTGAACCCCTGGGTGCTGATGCTGGTCATCAACGTCTTCCTGCTCGTCTGCGGCATGTTCCTGCCGCCGGTGGCGGTGATCGTGATGACGGCGCCGATGCTATTCCCCATCGTCACCCAGGCGGGCTTTGATCCCTACTGGTTCGCAATCGTGCTGACGATCAACATGGAAGTGGGGCTGATCACGCCGCCCATCGGGCTCAATCTCTTCGTCATCAACGCCATTGCGCCGAAGATCCCGACGAAGGATATCCTGTGGGGGGCGCTGCCCTATGTGCTGGTGATGTTCCTTGCGATCTTCATCCTGTGCCTCTTCCCGGGGATCGCAACCTGGTTACCCAACCAAATGCTCGGAGCGGTCTGATGAACACCACATCCTTCTTCAGTGAAATGCTGCAGGCCATCACGGAACGGGGGCGCCGCCTCCTGTCCATCTCGCCCCAGACCGGAGATGACGATCCGCTCGCCATCCTAGAGCAGCGCTGCGACACGCTGCTGTCCAGTCAGGGCGAGGCCTCCGGCATGGCACTGGCCAAGGATGTGCTGACCCGCTGGGACCAGCTGGACGAGGCCGGGAAGACCGGCTTCGCCCGGCTGCTGCTGGACCGCTTCGGCCCCAACACCGGACGGCTGGAAAAGGCCATCAAGGCCTATCAGGAAGACCCGTCACCGGTGTCGCTGGCTGCTCTGCATACGGCCAGCGAGCCGCGCCGGCAGGAACTGATCCGCCGGCTCAATCTGGCGCCCGATGCCATCGCCACGCTGGTGCGCATGCGTGAGGCGCTTTTGAAGATGAAGGCCTCCGACAGGGCGCTGGAGACGGTCGATCAGGATTTTGCCCATCTCTTTGCCTCCTGGTTCAACCGGGGTTTTCTCACCCTGCGCTCGATCAGCTGGTCGACGCCCGCCAACATTCTGGAAAAGATCATCCGTTATGAAGCGGTTCATCACATCGGCGGCTGGGAGGAGCTGCGCCTGCGGCTGGCGCCCGAGGACCGCCGCTGCTTTGCCTTCTTTCATCCCCGGCTTGCCGATGATCCGCTGATTTTCGTGGAAGTGGCGCTGACGACCGCAACGTCGGACACGATTGCCGAGGTGCTGCGCGAAGAGCGTGAGCCCATTGGCGCCGGAGAGGCGACGACGGCGGTGTTTTATTCCATCTCCAACTGTCAGGACGGCCTGCGCGGTATTTCCTTCGGCAACTTCCTCATCAAGCAGGTGGTGGAGGATCTGCGGCGGGAGCTGCCGAAACTGGAAACCTTCGTCACCCTGTCGCCGGTCCCCGGCTTTGCCGCCTGGCTTTCACGCGAGCGCCGGGCGGAGGTCTCCGATGTGCTGAGCGCGCAGGACCGGGAGGTGCTGCAGGGGCTTGATACGGAAGGCTGGCATCTGGATGAGGAGCTTTCCGGGCGCATCCGGCCCGTGTTGATGGGGGCTGCCGCCTGGTATTTCCTCAAGGCCCGCACGCCGCAGGGCAAGGTGGTCGATCCGGTCGCCCGGTTCCATCTGGGCAATGGTGCCCGGCTGGAGCGGTTGAATTTCCTCGGCGATCTTTCGCCCCGTGCGCTCGAACAGTCGCATGGGCTGATGGTCAATTATCTCTACAAGCTCGACGACATCGAAACCAATCACGAGGCCTTCGCCGTCCGCGGTGAAGTGGCGGCCTCCTCTCAGGTCCGCAAGCAATTGCCGCCGGACCGGCAGCCCCGCCAGCTCGTTCCCGTTGCCTCCAGCCCGTCCGAGGACGGCACAAAGACAAAATCCACCAAGGAGTTCACCGCATGAGCAATCACCTTTTCGATGCAATCCGGGCCGCCGCCACTCCGGCTGCACCTTTCATCGAAACCCTCGACGGCCGGTCCTGGACCTATCAGGACATGATGGACCAGTCGGGGAAGCTTGCGGGCGTGCTGATCGAACTGGGCGTCGAGCCGGGGGACCGGGTGGCGGTACAGGTGGAAAAGAGCGCCGAAGCGCTGATGCTCTATCTTGCCTGCGTGCGGGCAGGGGCGGTCTATCTGCCGCTGAACACCGCCTATACGCTGGCCGAGCTGGACTATTTCATTTCCGATGCCGAGCCGCGCCTCGTCGTCTGCGCTCCGAAGGCGAGAGAAGGGCTTGAGCCGGTGGCGGCGAAATATGGCGCCCGTGTCGAGACGCTGGACGACACAGGCGGCGGCAGCCTGATGGACAAGGTCACCGGCAAACCTGCGGACTTTGCCGATGTCCAGCGCGGCCCGGATGATCTGGCGGCCATTCTCTACACCTCCGGCACCACCGGCCGGTCGAAGGGGGCGATGCTCTCCCACGACAACCTTTTGTCCAATGCCGCGACTTTGCGCGAATACTGGCGCTTCACCAGCGGTGACCGGCTGATCCATGCGCTGCCGATCTTCCACACTCATGGCCTCTTCGTTGCCTCCAACGTGATCATGCTGTCCGGCGCTTCCATGTATTTCCTCAGCAAGTTCGATCCGGAGGCGGTGCTGCGGCTGATGCAGTCGGCCAGCGTGCTGATGGGCGTGCCGACCTTCTATGTCCGCCTGTTGCAGAGCGAGGGGCTAACCAAGGAGGCAACGGCGCGCATGCGGCTGTTCATCTCCGGTTCGGCGCCGCTTCTGGCCGATACGCACCGCCAGTTCGAAGAGGCCACCGGCCATCGCATCCTTGAGCGCTACGGCATGACCGAGACGAACATGAACACGTCGAACCCCTATGAGGGCGAGCGTGTGGCCGGAACGGTTGGTTTCCCGCTGCCGGGCGTGTCGCTGCGTGTCACCGATCCGGAGACGGGTGCGTCTGTTGCGGATGGCGAGACCGGCATGATCGAGGTGAAGGGGCCGAATGTGTTCCAGGGCTACTGGCGCATGCCGGAGAAGACCAGGGCCGAGTTCCGCGACGACGGCTTCTTCATTACCGGTGACCTCGGCAAGATCGATGAACGCGGCTATGTCCACATCGTCGGGCGCGGCAAGGACCTCGTGATTTCCGGTGGCTATAATATCTATCCCAAGGAAGTCGAGACCGAGATCGACCAGCTGGCCGGCGTGGTGGAAAGCGCCGTCATCGGCGTGGCCCATCCGGATTTCGGTGAAGGCGTCACCGCCATCGTCGTGCGCCAGAAAGGCGCGAATCTGGCGGAAACCGATGTTCTGGCAAAGCTGCAGGACCGGCTGGCGCGTTACAAGCAGCCCAAGCGGGTGATTTTTGTGGATGAATTGCCGCGCAACACCATGGGCAAGGTGCAGAAGAACGTGCTGCGCGACACCTATGCCGGGCTTTATCAGTCCTGACACAAAGACGTGAGATTGTCCCCGGCCTCAAGATGATTTGCCTGAGGCCGGGGCTGGCGTGGTATTGCTGCCCGGTGTCAATGGATGGACGTAGATGGGCCGGACCAGTCATTCGCTTCTTGCTGCCGCCATGGCAGCGTGTTTCGCATTTCCTTTCGCAGCAGATCAGGCGCAGGCCCGTGTGACGGGTTTCACCATTGTCTCCCAGCGCCCCGTCTTCGAGGGCCGGACCTTTGGCGCAGTGGGTGCCTATGAGCGCATCGATGCCATTGCCGAATTCGCCGTCGATCCGGACGAGCCGCGCCTTGATGCGATTGTGGGTGTCGATGATGCGCCGGTGAATGCGGAAGGTGACGTGGAGTTTTCCGCCAATGTCACCATCCTGAAACCTGCCGATCCTGCCCGTGCCTCCGGGCTGCTGTTCTATGAAATCGCCAACCGGGGCCGCAGCATCAGCCCCATCCTGCTGAACCTTGCACCGGGCGCCTCCGTTCCGGACAAGGCGGCGGATGCAGGCGATGGCTTTCAGATGCTGCGCGGCGACACCATTGTGTGGTCCGGCTGGCAGGCCGATGTAGCGGCAGATCTGTTCCGCCTCAATCTGCCGGTGCTGGAAGGCAAGACCGGGCTGGCGCGCGAGCAGGTGGTCTTTGACCGGCTGGAAGACAGCAGCACGCTGGCGCTGAAGTTTCCCATGGCAAGCCTTGATCCGTCCGCCATAAGGGTGACGGTGCAGGCCGGGCCCGATGCGCCGGCCGTGCCGCTGCCCTTTGTGATCGACAACGAGAGCCAGATCACCATCACCCGCAGCAAGGACCATGATGCGGGCGCCATCCATGAGGTGGTTTATACCGCGAAAAATCCGGTCCCGGCGGGGCTTGGTTTTGCCGCCGTCAGCGACCTCAATTCCTTCCTGCGCGGGTTGCCGGGGCATGAGGCGATCCCGCCCTTGAAAAACATCCGCCACACGGTCGTCATGGGCATTTCCCAGTCGGGCCGCTTCCTGCGGGACTTCCTCTACCACGGCTTCAACGCCGATGGCCTCGGCCGCAAGGTCTTTGATGGGGCGATGGTGCATGTCGCCGGATCGCGCAAGCTCTTCCTGAACTATCCCTTCTCGCAGCCGGGCCGCTACTCCCGTCAGCACGAGGAGCATGATTATCCGGGCGACCAGTTCCCCTTCAGCTATGCCATGAGCACGGACCCGCTGACGAACCGCTCCGATTCGGTGCTGGCGCGCTGCGAGGCCAGCAAAACCTGCCCCAAGCTGATGCATTCGGACAGTTCTACGGAGTTCTGGCAGGCGCGTTCGGCGCTGATTACCCTAGGCCCCGATGGCGCGCCCCTGACCATGCCGGAGAATGTCCGGCTCTACGGCCTTGCCAGCGTGCCGCATCTCAACACCTGGACGGCACGGCCGACGGAAAACGCCAGCTGCCTGTTTGCCTTCAATCCCTTGAGCCCCGCGCCGGTGATGCGGGCCCTCTATGATGCCATGGCAAAATGGGTCGAGGGCAGCGGGCTGCCGCCGGAAAGCCGGTTCCCGAGCCTCGCTGACGGCACGCTTGTGCCCCATGACGGGTTCACCATGCCGCTGATCGGCGGGGTGCATCTGAAGCCGCCCTATAATGTGGTCCGGGTGGAAAACCACACGGCTGTCCCCCCCCTGCATGGCGCGGCCTATCCGGCCTTTGTCCCGGCGGTGGATCAGGACGGGCTGGAAACAGGCGGTATCCGCCTCCCGGCAGTCGCGGCACCTGCCGCCAGCTATCTCGGCTGGAACCTGCGGCGCAAGGGCTATGCGGAGGGCGCACTCTGCGGCCTTGCCGGATCCTACATTCCCTTGCCCCGCAGCATTCTGGCCGAAGATGGCCGCAAACCTTTCGCTCAGCGCTACGAGACCAAACAGGCCTATCTGGCGGCTGTCGAAGGGGCCGCGAAGGACCTGATCAATTCCGGCTACATGCTGGAGGCCGACATGGGGCTGGTGGTCGAAAGAGCCAAGGAAGACGCCGCAGCATTGCCTTGAGCCGTGCCCGGCACTCTTCGCACCTACCCCATATGCCGTTCCAGAACCATGTGGGTGGTGAGGCCTGAGACGAGGGGCAGGGCGTCGATGGCGGCGCGGATGGCTTCGATGCCGGCCATATCCGCAGCCTCGGCGAAGATGACGAGGTCGATGGGACCGGCCAGAGCATGGATCCTGCGGATGCCCGGGATCTTTTCCAGATGCGGCATCAGCTTGGCGCAGCTGCCGCCCGGCGCATGGGTGACGAGGAAATGGGCCGCCACCTTGCCCGTGCTCCCGGCCGGTTCCACCGTTGTGAAGCCACTGATGGCGCCGCTGCGCAGCAGCCGGTTCAGCCGGTCCTGCGTGGCACTGCGCGACAGGCCGATGTCCCTTGCCAGCGCCACGAGCGGGCGGCGGGCATCGCGGCGGAGCGCGGTCAGAAGCAGCTGATCCTTCTCATCCATGGCCTTAACCATCCTCCACGCCCAGACCGGCACAATGCCGGTCATATCCGGCGTCTTGCCGGGGTGCAACCGGCAGCGCTGCGGGCGATAGAAGCGGCATCACTTCTGAGGTTCCTGACGGAGATCGAGACCCATGCTGCCACTCAACGAAAAGACCGTGCTGCTGCCGGTCGACATGCAGGCCGCCTTCGACGGGGCGCCCTGGCCGCCGCGCTGGAACGCGGATATCGACCGCAACGGGCTGGCGCTGCTGGGTCTGTGGCGCAAGCTGGGCCTGCCTATCATCCACGTGCGGCATGATTCTGCCGAGCCCGGCTCGACGCTCCGGTCCGGGCAGCCCGGCAACCGCTTCCGCCCCGGCTTTGAGCCGCAGAACGGCGAGCAGCTGGTGGTGAAGAGCGTCAATTCGGCCTTCATCGGCACGGATCTGGATCTGCGCCTGCGCCGCCTTGGGGCTGAGGATGTGGTGGTCTTCGGCATTTCCACGGACATGTGCGTTTCCACGACGATCCGCACGGGAGCGAATTTCGGGTGGCGCATGACGCTGGTCGAAGATGCCTGTGACTGTTTCGATTTGCCGGGAGAGGGCGGGACGGTCATTCCCGCGCGCACCGTTCACGAGGTGCACAGAGCCACGCTTGGCTTTGAGTTCTGCAAGCTCGTCAGGACAGCGGAGCTTCTTGCCTCTGCCAGCTGAACCGGGGGCGCGATCTTCCAATTGCGGACCGGAAGCCGATAGCCCACCCATTGCTTCTGGCTGCAAGCGCATCACCGGTCCGTCAGCAGGATCCGGTGATGCGCGTTTTCTTTGGTTACTTCACTTCGATGACGAACTGATCGCGCGGGCGGCGCACCTTCTTCAGGCTGGCCAGCCAGTCGTTGGCTGCATCCCGGTAGCCGAGCGGCAGAATGGTGACGGACCGCAGACCCTTGGCGCGCAGGCCCAGAATCTCGTCGAGCTTGTCCGCGTCAAAACCTTCCATCGGGGTGGAATCAACGCCTTCGAAGGCCGCTGCAGCCAGGGCAATGCCGAAGGCGATATAGGCCTGACGGGCAGCGTGCTGATAATTGGTCTCGGCATCGCGCGGCACATAGGTGTTCAGCAGCATCTGCCGGTAGTTTTCCCAGCCTTCATTGGTGAAGCCGCGTTCCTCGTTGACGAGGTCGAACATCATGTTGATGCGGTCTGCCGTGTAGTTGTCCCAGGCGGCAAACACCAGCAGGTGCGATCCTTCGGTGACCTGCGCCTGGTTCCAGGCGATTTCCTGGATTCTGGTGCGGATTTCCGGATTGGTCACGACGATAACCTCGAACGGCTGCAGTCCGCTGGAGGTGGGCGCAAGGCGGGCAGCCTCAAGGATGCGCTCGACCTTGTCTTCGGAAACCGTCTTCGACGGGTCCATCTTCTTGGTCGCATAGCGCCAGTTCAGCTTTTCAATCAGCATTCTATGGCCTTTCGGGCTGGAAAGCCGCGGCCAGGGGAGGGGAAAGGGGCTGGCCGCGTCAAGACAACTGTCTGCAGCTAGATAAACCTTCTTATCGCTGCTTCAAGGCTCCGGTTGCCCGCGGTCCGTTTTGTGTCAGCGTTTGGCCAGCGGCTCGGGCGGGCCGGAAAATTCCAGCCCGAGTTCCGTATCCGTGCGCCAGACAACGCGCACGGGCCGGCGGATATTCTCGCTGTCGATATAGAGCAGCAGCTCGTCCGGGATGAGATGGGTGTTATCGACCTTCACCATCACGCCCCCTTCAGACAGATTGCGGATCATGCCGTCGAAAACCCGGTCAAGATTGCCGAAGACCAATCTGGCCGATTTGAGCGCCCGCCGCCGCGGGCTGCTGCGCTTTTCCTCGTTCATGCGGGTGCTCCCAGCCAATGCCCTTTGTTGGGTGCGTGTATCTTCTTGTTATATTTCAAGAATATTTCATTCGCTTCACATTGGAAAGGATAGTCTGCGAAATTGATGAATGACGTAAGGAGAGAAAAGCGCTGGTGAATTTCTGAAGTGTGCGTTTTGCGCGTGTTTCACCTTGGATTGAGCTCTGCCTCGTCAGCCGGCCAAAAGAGAGCGTGATTCCGGATACGCTGCCCTTCAAAAAGCCGGATTGGCCGGATCTCGCCTCACTTGCGCCATCAAGCCATTGAAAAGAGCCGGATACAGGCGTTTGCCACAGGGCCGGTGACACTGTAATGTGGCGCCGCCTTGCGCGGGGTGTAAGGCCTCACACACAAGTCCAGAAGTTTGCAGGAAGCTCGAACGCATGTCCGACATTTTCCGGGAAGTCGACGAAGATATCCGTCACGAAAAATTCCGTCGCCTTTGGGACCGTCTCGGCGTTTGGGTGATCATTCTGGCAGTTGCGATTGTGGCCGGAACGGCCGGATACCGCGGCTGGCTGTACTGGCAGGGCCAGCAGTCGATGAAGGCCGGTGATGCCTATATCGCGGCTGTGCGCCTGGCGCAGGAGGGCAAGGCCGAGGAGGCGGAAGCTGCCTTCGCCGCCTTGGGATCTGCCACCGGCGGCTATCCGGTGCTGGCAAAATTCCGCCTCGCAGAGAGCCTTGCGGCCTCCGGCAAGGCGGATGAAGCCGTCGCCGCCTATGATGCGCTGGCCGCCGATTCGTCCGTTGAAGCGGTTCTGCGCGGCCTGGCTGCGGTGCGCGCCGGCTACATTGCCCTTGATACGGCTGATCTTGCGGCGCTGAAGGCACGGCTGGAGCCCCTGACGGCCGAAAACAATTCCTGGCGGTTTGCGGCCCGCGAAATCCTTGCCTTCGCGGCCTGGAGCGCAGGCGACATGGATGCTGCAACCGAATATGCCAGCCAGATTACGGACGATGCCGCTGCGCCGCGCGAAATTGGGGCGCGGGTTTCCATTCTCACCAAGGTGATCCGTGGCTCACAGCCCAGCATTGCCGACAAGGGAGAGACGAACTGATGTTGCGTATGACCAAGCCCTCCCGGCAGCTTGCCAGTGTTTTTCTGGCTGCCACGCTTCTGGCGGGCTGCTCCTCGGTGTCTGAATATACCGATGCCATCAATCCCTTTGCGACCAAGCAGAAGATTCTTCCCGGCGACCGTCAGCCGCTGTTTCAGGGCGCTGATCCGTTGGAGCAGACCGCAAACCGCTCCGCCAGCATCGGTTCCGCCACGGGCGGTCAGGACTGGCCCCAGGCTGGCGGCAATGAGAGCAATGACCCGGGCAATGTTGCCGTGTCCTTCAGCGGCCAGCAGGCCTGGCGCGCCTCGATCGGCAGTTCCGGCGGCGGCCTGACGTCTTCGGGCATGCGCACGGCAGCAAGGCCTGTGGCTTCTGGCGGGCGTCTGTTCGTCTACAAGCCCACGGGTGAGGTGATTGCCATGAGCACGGGCGGCGCCCGTGCCTGGACGAAGAACCTGCGCCCGGCCGACGAGAACGGCATTGCCTCCGGCGGCGGTGTTGCCGTTTCCGGCAACCGTGTCTTCGCCGCAACCGGCTATCGCTCGCTTGCAGCGCTGGACGCCGGGTCGGGTCAGGAATTGTGGTCCGTCGAGCTCAGCGCCCCGGCGCGCGGCGCCCCGGCGGTTGGCGGTGGTCATGTCTTCGTCGTGACGCAGACCAACGAGGTCTATGCGGTCAAGCAGGACGATGGCACCGTGGCCTGGACCTATTCCGGCATTCAGGAAAACGCAGGATTGCTGACGGCCGCGTCCCCGGCTGTGTCGGGCGGAACCGTTGTGGTGCCGTTCTCCTCCGGCGAGATCATGGCCTTCGACATCCGCAAGGGCGAGCCGATCTGGGCTGAAGGCGTTTCGCGTGCCTTCCGCACCCTGGCGGTGTCCACGCTGACGGATGTTGCCGCGAGCCCGGTCGTCTCCGGCGGCACGGTTTATGCCACGGGCGTCGGCGGCAAGATCGTCGCTGCCTCGCTCAGGACGGGTGAGCGCCAGTGGGAGCAGAATGTAGGATCGGTGCACACGCCGGTCGTCTCCGGTAATGCCATTTTCATGGTAACGCTGGATGACAAGATGGTTGCTCTTGACCGCAAGACCGGTGACGCTCTATGGCGGGCAGACCTGCCGCAGCTTGACAACAAGAAGAAGCGGCGCAACTGGGCGGGCCCGGTGCTGGCGAACGGCACATTGGTGGCCTTCTCCAACGATGGCCGCATTGCCCTTGTGGACGCAGCCAGCGGCCAGATCCAGAGCGTGCGTGACATTTCGGCCAAGGTCTTCGTGACCCCGATTGTTGCCGGCGGCCGGATCGTGGTGCTGGAAGGCGACAGCGGCATCGCCGGATTCAACTGATAGATGGGCCGCAGGGATTGCGGCCTGAGGAGTAAGGGGCTTGGGCGCTACCGTAGCCATTATTGGCCGTCCGAATGTGGGCAAATCGACGCTGTTCAACCGGCTGGTCGGCAAGCGCCTGGCGCTTGTCGATGACACGCCGGGCGTCACCCGCGACCGGCGGCCGGGCGAGGCGCGCCTGGGCGACCTGCGCTTCACCATCATCGACACCGCAGGCCTTGAGGATGCGGACGCAACGAGCCTTGAAGGCCGCATGCGCGCCCAGACCGAAGAGGCCATCGCGGAAGCCGATGTCGTTCTGTTCGTCATCGACGCCCGTGCGGGCGTAACGCCGCTTGATGCGCATTTTGCCGCCGTTGCCCGCAAGAGCGAGACACCGGTGATCCTGCTGGCCAACAAGGCGGAAGGCCGGGCAGGCGAGGGCGGCCTCTACGAGGCTTTCTCGCTGGGTCTTGGCGAGCCGGTGGCCATCTCCGCCGAGCATGGCGAGGGTCTGGCCGGTCTCTACGAGGCGCTGCTTCCCTATGTGGAGCAGGTCGAGGAAGAAGAGCAGGCGGCCAAGGACGAGGCAGACTTTTCCGTTGAGCTGGACGAGGATGGCAATCCGCTTCTGCCGGAAGCAGCTCCCGCGGGCACCAGCGAGCGCCCGCTGCGGGTGGCCATCGTCGGGCGTCCGAATGCGGGCAAGTCGACGCTGATCAACCGGATGCTGGGCGAAGAGCGCATGCTGACCGGGCCTGAAGCCGGCATCACGCGCGATTCCATCTCCGTCGACTGGCTGTGGCGCGAGCGCCATCTCAAGCTGTTCGACACCGCCGGTATCCGCCGTAAGGCGCGTGTGCAGGAGAAGCTGGAAAAGCTCTCCGTTGCCGACGCCTTGCGCGCCATCAAGTTTGCCGAAGTGGTTGTCGTGGCGCTGGACGCGACCAATTCCTTCGAGAAGCAGGATCTGCAGATCATCGAGCTGGTGGCCCGTGAAGGCCGTGCTTTGGTGATCGCCATCAACAAGTGGGATCTGATCGAGGACCGGGAGGCGGCCTGGTCCGCCATCAAGGACGCGCAAGACCGCTATCTCAACCAGATCCGCAACGTCCAGATCGTCACCATGTCCGGCCTGCAGGGGCAGGGCATCGACCGGCTGATGGAAGCGGTGTTCAACGCCTATGAGGTCTGGAACTCCCGCATTTCAACTTCGCGCCTCAACCGCTGGCTCCTGAAGATCCTCACCCACCATCCGCCCCCGGCGGTGCAGGGACGCCGCGTCAAGCTGCGCTATATGACGCAGGCCAAGACCCGCCCGCCGCATTTCGTTGTGTTCTGCTCGCGCCCCGAAGAGCTGCCGGAAAGCTACACCCGGTATCTCGTGAACGGCCTGCGCCAGACCTTCGACATGCCGGGCACGCCGATCCGTCTCAGCTACCGCAAGGGCGAAAATCCCTATGCGGGCAAGAAAAAGAAAACCCGTTAGGCCCCGGCAAGGGCCCTTTCGAGGCCGGGGCATCCGCTCCGGCCTTTTCTGTGACCTTTCCTCTCCCATCGGGGCGCCTCAGCCCCGCACACCATCTGCAACCGAATGACATGGGGACCGCGATGACGACGACGCAACGCATGGAGTTTGCCGTTGGCCTCGCCCGCCGCGCAGGCGCGCTTGGCCTTGACTATTTCCGCAAGCTGGAAACGCTGACCATCATCAACAAGGGCCACCAGGACCTCGTGACGGAAGCCGACCGCAACGTGGAGACGCTGGTGCGCGACGAGATCGCGGCCGTCTTCCCGGGCGATGGCATCGTCGGGGAAGAACATGGCCGGGTGGAAGGGGCTTCCGGCTACACTTGGGTGATCGATCCGATCGATGGCACGGCGAATTTCGTCGCCGGCATCCCGCAGTGGTGCGTCATCATTGCCTGCGTTCACAACGGGGAGACCGTCATCGGGGTCATCCATGATCCGGTCTCGGGCGAAATGTTCGCCGCTGAACGCGGCAAGGGGCTGACGGTCAATGGCCGCCCGGCGCGGGTCTCCGCCAGCACCAGCCTCAAGACCGGCTCTGCCGGTGTCGGCTTTAGCGGCCGCAACAAGGTCTGCGGCGCCGTGCAACTGATCGATGCGCTGGTGGACCGGGGCGGCGTCTTCTTCCGCAATGCCTCCGGCGGGCTGATGCTGGCCTATGTGGCCGCCGGCCGGCTCATCGCCTATGGCGAATCCAAGATGAACGTCTGGGACTGCCTCGCCGGTCTCCTGATGATCGAAGAAGGCGGCGGCAAGGTCACCGGCTTTGACGTGGACGCGTCCATCGCGACGGGCGTGCGCGTCATCACCGCTTGCCCGGGTGTCTATGACGAATGGTCCGGCATGTGCGAGGCAGTCTTCCCGCCGCTGGCAGCGCACTGAGGCGCCTGAATGCAAAAAGGCCGGAGCGGTGCTCCGGCCTGAAAAATCTCTCCGCATTCGTCATGCCATGACTTAATCATGGCATGACGGAGGAAGGGGTAAGGCAGTAGATATTCCAGCTGCTTATGGCGTGCCTGCGCAAAGTTTTTGAAGCTGCGCATGAGGGTGATCTGAAAGCAACGAGGCCGGAGCGGTGCTCCGGCCCGAAAGATCTCTCCGCATTCGTCATGCCATGACTTGATCATGGCATCCACTCCGTAGCCTGTCCGCTCAGGCAGCGTCTCCGGAACGCTTGCTGCATCATCCCGCCCCTCATGTGATGAGATGAAGCGGCATGGATGCCATGATCAAGTCATGGCACGACGGAGGAAGGGGTAAGGGGTAAGGCAAGAAGCAGAAGGCCCTCCGTTCCAATCCCTTACGATGCGACCTGCACAAAATCCTTGTAGCTGCGCGAGGGGTGGTCGTAGAGGCGGCCGCCGTCCGTGAAGGTGGGAAGCGTCAGCGGAATGATCGCCTTGGCAACCTCTTCGGGATGCGGCAGGGTGGCCGGATCTTCGCCGGGCATCGCCTGTGCGCGCATGGAGGTGCGGACGGGGCCCGGATTGACGAGGCTGATCTGCAGCGGCGTCTGGCGCGTCTCGGCGGTGTAGGTGCGCACCAGAGCTTCCAGCGCAGCCTTGGAGACCGAATAGGGGCCCCAATAAGCCTTGCACTTGTGGGCGGCGCCGGAGGACAGGAACACGGCGCGCCCGGCGTCGGACTGGCGCAGCAGCGGGTCGAGCGAGCGGATCAGGCGCCAGTTGGCGGTGACATTGGCCGCCATCACCTTGTCCCAGGTCTTGATGTCCACATGGCCGAGCGGCGACAGGGTGCCGAGCACGCCCGCATTGCCCACCAGAATGTCCAGCTTCTTCCAGCGCTCGAAAATGGCCGCACCCAGACGGTCCAGCGCGTCATAGTCGGTGACGTCGAGGGGCACGAGCGTGGTCTGGCCACCTGCGGCCTTGATCTCGTCGTCCAGCTCTTCGAGGCCGCCCACGGTGCGGGCGACGGCGATCACATGGGCGCCGAGGCGGCCGAGTTCCCGGGCAATGAAATAGCCGATGCCGCGCGAGGCGCCGGTGACGACCGCAATGCGGCCGTCGAGGATCTTGTCAGTCATTGTGCCTTATCCAACTTCCACCAGACGCGGCGGCTTGCGGAACTCCACGTCATCCGACAGGTCCGTCAGCGGCGTCGGATAGTCGCCGGTGAAGCAATGGTCGGTGAACTGCGGGTTCTCGTTGTCGCGGCCCTCAAGCCCCATGGCCTTGTAGATACCTTCGATCGAGAGGAAGGCGAGGCTGTCGGCGCCGATGAAGGCGCGCATCTCTTCCAGATTGTAGCGGGCGGCGAGCAGCTTTTCGCGCACCGGCGTGTCGATGCCGTAATAGTCGGAGTAGCGGATCGGCGGGCTGGCGAGGCGGAAATGCACTTCGCGCGCGCCGGCATCGCGGATCATCTGCACGATCTTCAGCGAGGTGGTGCCGCGCACCAGGCTGTCATCGATGAGGATGACGCGCTTGCCTTCGATCTGCGCCCGGTTGGCCGAATGCTTCAGCTTGACGCCAAGGGTGCGGATCGACTGGGTGGGTTCGATGAAGGTGCGGCCCACATAGTGGTTGCGGATGATGCCCAGCTCGAAGGGAACGCCCGATTCCTGGCTGTAGCCGATGGCGGCGGGGACGCCGCTGTCCGGCACAGGAACCACCACATCAGCGTCCACGTGGCTCTCGCGGGCCAGCTGTGCGCCCATCTGGCGGCGCACGTCATAGACCGAGCGGCCGCCGACGACCGAGTCGGGCCGGGCGAAATAGACGTATTCGAAGATGCAGGGGCGGGCCGGGCGGCGGCCGAAGGGGAAGTAGCTCTCGATGCCGCCGGAGGTGCAGACGATCACCTCGCCGTTCTCGATCTCGCGGATGAACTTGGCGCCGATGATGTCGAGCGCGCAGGTTTCGGAGGCAAGGATCGGGGCACCGTTGAGGTCACCCAGCACCAGCGGGCGGATGCCCAGCGGGTCGCGGGCGCCGATCAGCTTCTTGCGGGTGAGGGCCACCAGCGAATAGGCGCCTTCCATCTGCTTGATCGCCTCGATGAAGCGGTCGACGATCTTCGGCTGGCGGCTGCGGGCGACGAGCTGCAGCACCACTTCGGAATCCGACGTGGACTGGCAGATGGCGCCGTCGCGGATCAGCTGGCGGCGCAGCGTCAGGCCATTGGTGAAGTTGCCGTTGTGGCAGATGGCAAAGCCGCCGCCGTCCAGCTCCGCGAACAGCGGCTGCACGTTGCGCAGGGCCGGTTCGCCGGTGGTGGAGTAGCGCACGTGGCCGACAGCAGCAGAGCCTGCGAGGCGCTTGATCGTCTCGGCGCTGGAGAAGTGATCGCCGACGAGGCCGAGATGGCGCTCGGAGCGGAACTGCTCGTTATCGTCATAGGTGACGATGCCGGCCGCTTCCTGTCCGCGATGCTGCAGGGCGTGCAGGCCAAGGGCGGTCAGCGCGGCGGCATCTTCATGCCCCAAAACGCCGAACACGCCGCATTCTTCACGCAGCGTGTCCCCGTAGATGTCGTCCGTATCATCGGAACGGAACTGTTTCCCTGCGCCCTGGAAGTCGGTCAGACCGGACATGGCGAAGCTCCTTGAGAGGTTGTGCGGCCAGCCTTGCTGGCAAAAAGATCAGTTTCCGGTGCCGCTGGTCGTCAGCTGGTCGATGCCCTGACGCTCTGCGGCGCTGTAGCCGGTATTCTCGGTCCCGCCCTGAGGCTGGCCCTGTGTCTGGCCCTGGGGCTCATCGGCATTGCGGCGGCTGGAGCGCTTGAAGTCCTGATACTTCTTTTCCGGGTCCTCCGGCAGCGCTGCCTGCAGCTGAAGGCCGATGGAGGTCAGCAGGTCACGGGACTTGGCCTGAACCACCCACTGGGGCTGGCGCTCCGCCGGCACAAACCAGTTGAAGAAGGCCAAGCCGACGACAACAAGCAGCATACCGCGTGCGGCGCCGAAAACGAAGCCGAGCGTGCGGTCCAGCGCGCCGATGCGGCTGTCGAGCACGAAATCGGAAATGCGCATGGTGATGTAGCTGACGATGATCAGCGTCAGCAGGAACACGCCCGCAATGGAAGCGCCGAGAGCAACATAGTCATTGCTGATATACTGCTTGGCATATGGAAGCACAGATTCAAAAAGCAAGTAGGCTGCGGCGGCTGCCGCCACCCACGAGCCAATGGACAGGACTTCACGGACAAAGCCGCGCACCATCGCCAGAACGGCGGAAATCAGCATGATGACGAGAAGAATTCCGTCGAGGAGCGTGATTGGCATCGTCCGGTTTTACCCTTGTAGCCCGCAGTCCCGGCTGCCGCTTGCGGCGCCATGCTGCTGTCAGTCGTTCCGCACATCCCGGGGCCCGCCGCCGGCCCGCCCGCTGCCCTTGGCAGCAATCTTGGCGATGAAGGCGCTCAGGTCCTGTATTCCTTCCGCGCTCAGCTCCGGCCCGGTCCCATCCTTGATGTTTCCGGCCGGGCAGATGGCGCGGTCAAAGCCGAGTTTCTGCGCTTCCTTCAGTCTTGCCTGTCCCTGGGCCACCGGTCTGACGGCGCCCGAGAGGCTGACCTCGCCGAAATAGACGCAATTCACCGGCAGGGCAAGCCCGCTGAGTGAAGAGACCAGTGCAGCGGCCACGGCAAGGTCTGCGCCCGGCTCGTTGATCCTGAGGCCGCCGGCCACATTCAGATAGACATCGTGCTGCGAAAAGCGAACCCCGCAGCGCGCTTCCAGCACCGCCAGGATCATCGACAGGCGGGCGCTGTCCCAGCCGATCACGGCGCGGCGGGGCGTGCCGAGCGGCGAGGGGGCGACGAGCGCCTGAATTTCAATGAGCAGCGGGCGGGAGCCCTCCAGCCCGGCAAAGACCACCGAGCCGGGTGCATTGGACGAGCGCTCGCCGAGGAAAAGCGCTGAAGGGTTGGCCACTTCCTGCAGGCCCGCGCCTGTCATCTCGAACACGCCGATTTCATCGGTGGCACCGAAACGGTTCTTCACCGAACGCAGGATGCGGTATTGATGCGCGCCGTCACCTTCGAAATAGAGCACCGCGTCCACCATGTGCTCCACCACACGGGGGCCTGCGATCTGGCCGTCCTTGGTGACATGGCCGACGAGCACCATGGCGGTGCCGGATTTCTTGGCATAGCGGACCATGGCCTGCGCCGAGGCGCGCACCTGCGTCACCGTGCCGGGAGGCGAATCCGCCAGCTCCGTCCACAGCGTCTGCACGGAATCAAGGATCAGCAGGGCAGGGGGAGGACCGGCTTCCAGCGTCGCCAGAATGTCCTCGACGCTGGTTTCGGAGGCGAGCGCGACGGGCGCATTGGCAAGGCCTAGGCGTTCGGCGCGCAGACGGACCTGATCGATCGCCTCTTCGCCCGAGATATAGACCGAGCGCAGGCCCTTGTTGGCGAGTGCGGCGGAAGCCTGGATCAGCAGGGTGGACTTGCCGATGCCCGGATCTCCGCCCACCAGCAGGGCGGAGCCCTTGACGAAGCCGCCGCCGGTCACCCGGTCCAGCTCCTTGATGCCGCTCTGGAAGCGCGGGGCTTCCTTGGCCTCGCCCGAAAGGCCGACCAGCGGCACGACGCGGCCACGGGTGACCTTGCCCTTGGACGGGCCGCCGCCGACGCCGCTGCCTTCGGCCTCCTCGACGATGGTGTTCCATTCGCCGCAGGATTCGCAGCGGCCGGTCCATTTGCCCGTGATCGCACCACAGGCCTGGCACACAAAGGATGAGCCGCGGCGGGCCATGTCAGTCTCCGGTCGTCCCGCCGTCCAGCGGCCCGTAGATGCGCGCGTGGCGGCTTCCAAGGCCCGTCAGCAGTTCATAATCAATCGTTCCGGCCGCCGATGCCGCCGCCTGAAGGCTGGCGTTGGGGCCCAGAAGCTCCACATAGGTGCCCCGGCGCAGCTTGTCTGCCGGAACATCGGTGGCATCCACAGCCAGCATGTCCATGGAGATCCGGCCAAACAGAGGCAGGGCGTGACCATCAACCCAGGCCGATGCGCCCGGCTTGCCGTCGGCGCTGCCCGCGCCCCTGAGGAAACCATCGCCATAGCCGCAGGACAGCATGGCAATGCGGCTGTCGCGCTCCGCCGTGCGGGCAAGGCCATAGCCGACGCCTTCGCCAGCCGGGACCTTGCGGACCTGCAGCACGCGGGCCTCCAGCCGGATCACCGGTTCAAGCTTCAGGGGCGGATGGTCGATGATCTGGCCGCCGTAGAGCGCAATGCCGGGGCGCACCAGATCGAAATGGAACTCCGGCCCCAGAAATACGCCCGCCGAATTGGCAAGCGAGCGCGGCACGCCGGGGAAATGCGCGCTCATCGCCTCGAAAGCGGCAAGCTGCACGTGGTTGTGCGCATGGGCGGGCTCGGCCGCGCAGGCCAGATGGCTCATCAGCAGCGACGCGGTGAAAGCCTCCAGCAGCGTGCCATCCGCCGCCAGCCGCTCGCATTCTGGAGCGTTGAGGCCGAGCCGGTTCATGCCGGTGTTGATGTGGATGGCCGCTTCCAGCTTCACCTTGCGTTCGCGGCAGAACAGCGCCCATTCCTCGATTTCGGGCAGGGACCCCAGCACCGGCCGCAGCCTTGCCTCAGCCAGCAGGGGAGCAGCGCCCGGGAACAGGCCGTTGAGGATGTAGATGATGGCATTGGGGGCTGCCTGACGGGCAGTGACGCCTTCCTGCGGCGTAGCCACGAAGAAGGTGGAGCAGCCGGCCTCCGCCAGATGCTTCACCGTGACGGCAAGGCCGCAGCCATAGGCATCGGCTTTCACGGCGGCGGCGCACTGGGTGCCGGGCGTGAGCTGGTCCTTCACGCGGCGCCAGTTGCGCGCGATGGCGAGCGGATCGATCGTCAGACGGCTGCCGGCCGGGATGACGGTTTGCCCGTGACTGGAGCTTGTCATGCTCTGCGGGTCCTGTGTCATGAAGCCAAAAGCAAGGCAGAGCCCTCACGCAGCGGTTTCCACGCGGAGCGGCGAATCGGCACCTTGCCCATATCTGCGGCCATCATAGACCGGTCCGGACGGGTTACTCCATCCGCTCGGGCATATAGTCTTCCTGTGCCAGATCCGAGAAGCGGGTGAATTCGCCCTGGAAGTGCAGCTGTGCCGTGCCGGTGGGGCCGTGACGCTGCTTGGCGATGATGACTTCGGCCTTGCCCTTGACGCGCTCGAACTTGTCCACCCAGGCCTCGTATTCGGGCGTGCCTTCCTCGGGCATGGTCTTGGACAGGTAATATTCCTCGCGGAACACGAAGAGCACCACGTCGGCGTCCTGCTCGATGGAGCCCGATTCGCGCAGGTCCGACAGCTGCGGGCGCTTGTCTTCACGCGATTCCACCTGACGGGACAGCTGGGAGAGGGCGATGATGGGAACGTTCAGCTCCTTCGCCAGCGCCTTGAGGCCCGTGGTGATTTCGGTGATTTCCTGCACGCGGTTGCCGCTGTTCTTGGACGAGCCGGACAGCAGCTGAATATAGTCGACGATGAGCAGGTCGAGGCCGCGCTGGCGCTTGAGGCGGCGGGCACGGGCCACCAGCGAGGCGATGGAGATGCCACCGGTCTGGTCCACGTAAAGCGGCACGGTCTGCATGTGCTGGGCAGCGGCTGCCAGTTTCTCGAAATCGGCCTCGGAAATGTCGCCGCGGCGGATCTTCGAGGAGGAAATCTCGGTCTGCTCGGAAATGATACGGGTGGCCAGCTGTTCGGCCGACATTTCCAGCGAGAAGAAGCCGACGACACCGCCATTCACCGTCTTCAGCGAGCCATCCGGCTGCTCTTCGGCCTGATAGGCCTGGGCGACGTTGTAGGCGATGTTAGTGACGAGCGAGGTCTTGCCCATGGCGGGACGGCCGGCGAGCACGATCAGATCCGAATGCTGAAGGCCGCCCATCAGCCGGTCCAGATCGGTCAGGCCGGAGGAAATGCCCGACAGGGCGCCTTCGCGGTTATAGGCCGCGTGGGCCATATGGATGGTTTCGGTCAGCGCATCGCCGAAGGTGACGAAGCCGCCTTCGCTGCGGCCGGTTTCCGCCAGTTCGAACAGCCGCCGCTCGGCGTCGTCGATCTGCTGGTTCGGCGGCATGTCGATGGGCGCGTCATAGGCGATGTTGACCATGTCCTCGCCGATGCGGATCAGGTTCCGCCGGACGGCAAGGTCATAGATGATGCGGCCATAGTCTTCCGCGTTGATGATCGAGGCGGCGTCGGCGGCAAGGCGCAGCAGGTACTGCGTCGCGCTCAGATCCGCGATCTTGATGTCGGCAGGATAGAAGGTCTTCAGCGTGATGGGCGAGGCGGTCTTGCCTGCGCGGATCAGCTGGCCGATCTTCTCGTAAATGTCCTTGTGCGGCGGCAGGAAAAAGTGGTGCGGCTCCAGAAAGTCGGAGACGCGGTAATAGGTCTCGTTGTTGACCAGAATCGCACCCAGCAGTTGGCGCTCAGCCTCCGCGTTATGCGGAGCGACGCGCACGGTCTCGCTCGCCGTTTCGATCTTCTGGATAGTGCCCTTCATGTGGTCCCCCGGTCGCGGTCATATTTCGTTTACCGGGGTTAAGGGCGCAGGAAAAGGCCGCAGTTCAGGGGAGGCAATTATCCTCAGCCTGCGCAAGATCAACGGGGACAAGTCATCTCGCGCCTTGACTGGTGCATGTGGACAAGGGCTGGGGGCAGGCTGTGGATATCCTGCGCACATATTGGCCGGAACCCGCGTCAGCGCGCCCATAAAACAGGCAAAGAAAAAGGCGGCGCCCCGGAAGGCACCGCCTGATCTTGCGCCGGGCAAACCGGGCCGGAGAGGATTACTCCTCGTCTTCGGCCTCGACTTCGCCTTCCTCGGCTTCTTCGTCTTCCTCGAACTCGAAGCTGTCCTGCTCGCGCAGGGTCAGGTTCTCACCGGCTGCCTGACGCTCGGCTTCGTCAGCGGAACGGGCAACGTTGATGGTGATGGACACTTCGACTTCCGGGTGCAGGGCGATGGCGACCGTGTGCAGGCCGATCGTCTTGATCGGCTCGGACAGGTGCACCTGGCCGCGGGAAACGCTGAAGCCGCCAGCGGTCGCCACGGAGGCGATGTCGCGGGTGGAGACGGAGCCGTAGAGCTGGCCGGTTTCGGCAGCCGAACGGATCACGATGAAGCTCTGGCCGGCCAGCTTTTCGCCAACGGCCTCGGCGTCCTTGCGGCGCTCCAGGTTACGGGCTTCCAGCTGAGCACGCTCGGCTTCGAACTTGGCAAGGTTTGCCTTGTTGGCGCGCAACGCCTTGCCCTGCGGCAGCAGGAAGTTACGGGCGTAACCGTCGCGCACGCGCACCTTGTCGCCCATCTGGCCAAGCTTGGCCACGCGTTCCAGAAGAATGACTTCCATGGGATTTCTCCAGTCGGTCTGTCCCGCCTCTCGGGCGGTTAGAAGCCGGTCCACAAACCCG
Source organism: Pannonibacter sp. Q-1 (assembly GCF_054073275.1). Taxonomy (NCBI): domain Bacteria; kingdom Pseudomonadati; phylum Pseudomonadota; class Alphaproteobacteria; order Hyphomicrobiales; family Stappiaceae; genus Pannonibacter; species Pannonibacter sp. Q-1. The sequence goes on along the minus strand of NZ_JBSXNB010000004.1, from coordinate 144,256 downwards.
CCGGCCCCAATCCGGGATGCCGGACCCTCAAGAGTCCGGCGCGGCCCGCAGCATGAAGCCGGCGGGCCGCGTCTTGATCAGATCAGGCGTGAGCCGTGATCTCAGCTGATGACGAAGGGCAGCAGCGACAGGATGCGGGCGCGCTTGATGGCGCGGGCCAGCTCACGCTGCTTCTTCGCGGAGACCGCGGTGATGCGGCTCGGAACGATCTTGCCACGCTCGGAAATGTAGCGCTGCAGCAGACGGATGTCCTTGTAGTCGATGACCGGAGCACCCTCGCCCGAGAACGGGCAGGTCTTGCGGCGGCGGAAGAACGGACGGCGCGTCGGGATCTGTGCGATTTCAGGCATGTCAATTACTCCGCTTCTGCACGGCGGGGAGCGCGTTCGCTCCGCTCACCACGGGGCTCACGGGCCGGGCGGTCGCTGCCGAACTTGTCGTCGCGGCGGCGGCGGTCATCACGGTCGCGCTTCTGCATCATGGCAGACGGCTCGTCATCGTGGGATTCGACCTTCAGGGTCATGAAACGAAGGATGTCTTCGTTGATGCCCATCTGACGCTCCATTTCGGCAACCGCGGCATGCGGAGCTTCGATGTTCATCAGGGTGTAGTGGGCCTTGCGGTTCTTCTTGACCCGGTAAGCCAGCGCGCGCAGGCCCCAGTTCTCGATCTTGCCGACCTTGCCACCGTTGGCTTCGATCAGACCCTTGTACTGTTCAACGAGTTGCTCGACCTGCTGGGTCGAGATGTCCTGGCGCGCCAGGAACACGTGCTCATAAAGCGGCATGTGTGTCTTGCCTTTCTCTAGCGTCTATCCGGGAAAACCTGGCGCAAAGCCTCAACGTGCCTACGGAAAGGTACGTAAAGTCCTACGAGAGCGGAGACACGGGAAGACGGGAGTTTGACGCCCCTGATGCTTGCGCATCCTTCCGTTCAGCCACCAGCCAAGGTTCCGGATAGTGGCGCTGTATATAGAAGGCGCCCGCAAATGCAAGCGCAGACTGCATCAAATCACAGCCGGCGAACGGAGCGGAGCAGGGCGCCGGCTGGCCTCTCTTCAGCGTTTCAGCTCCATGCCGCCAGCAGTTTCCCACGGACTTTGGCCGCTTTCGCTGCGGTGCGGGGGGCATATGCTCTTGACATGGCCCTGTCTGCCAGACCATAGCGGCGGATCATTTTGCCGCAAGAGGGCGGCGGGGACATATCGAATGGCGGGATTGACCGCCCTTATGTCCGGCCAGTCCCTTGCATCATGAGTTGAGAACAGCCGGCCGCTCCAGAGCCGGTGCCAAGCGACGGAGGCCGCGCATTATGGGCGTTGCATTCATTTTCCCCGGTCAGGGCAGCCAGGCCGTGGGCATGGGCAAGGAACTGGCGGAAGGCTCCGCCGAGGCACGTGCCGTCTTTGCAGAAGTGGATGAGGCGCTCGGCGAGAAGCTCTCCGAACTCATGTGGAATGGCCCCGAGGATCAGCTGACCCTCACGGCCAATGCCCAGCCCGCGCTGATGGCCGTCAGCCTTGCGGCGCTGCGCATGATGGAAGCGCGCGGCATCGACCTCAAGGCCTCTGCGTCTTATGTCGCCGGTCATTCGCTCGGCGAATATTCCGCTCTTGCGGCTGCCGGGAGCCTGTCCATCGGTGATGCGGCGCGTCTGCTGCGCCTGCGCGGCCAGTCCATGCAGGCGGCTGTGCCGGTGGGCGTTGGCGCGATGGCGGCGCTGCTCGGCCTTGATTTCGACGTTGCCCGTGAAGTTGCGGCGGAAGCCAGCGCTCCGGGCGAGGTCTGTGAAGCGGCCAACGACAATGCGCCGGGGCAGGTTGTGGTCTCCGGCCACAAGGCGGCCGTGGAACGGGCGCTTGAGATTGCCAAGACCAAGGGCGGGCGCCGCGCCGTGCTTCTGCCGGTGTCCGCGCCCTTCCATTGCTCGCTGATGCAGCCCGCTGCCGATGCCATGGCTGAAGCGCTGGCGGGCGTGACCATTCATGCGCCGAAGGTGCCGCTGGTTGCCAATGTGCTGGCGCGCCCGGTGACGGATCCGGCGGAAATCCGCAGCCGTCTGGTGGAGCAGGTCACCGGTACGGTGCGCTGGCGCGAATCCATCGAGTGGCTTGCGGGCGAGGGGATTGATACTTTCGTCGAGATCGGCGCAGGCAAGGTTCTGACCGGCATGATCAAGCGCATTGCCAAGGATGCGGGCGGCCTTGCCGTCAACACGCCGGGCGATGTGGATGCCGTGCTGGAGCGCCTGAACGGCTGACAGCGGATCATATGCGGTGCTGTCGTGGCCTTTGGCCGGGCTGCACCGCTGACAGGAAACTGGAAGGAAACATCACGATGTTCAGCTTGACCAACAGGACGGCTCTCGTCACCGGTGCCACCGGCGGCATCGGCGAGGCCATTGCCCGCGCGCTGCACGCACAGGGCGCCACCGTGACCCTGTCCGGCACGCGCGCTGAAAAGCTGGAGGCGCTGGCCGCCGATCTGAAGGAGCGGGTGCATGTCGTCCCCGCAAACCTTTCCGACCGCGCCGCCGTGGAAGCGCTGGTTCCGGCAGCGGAAGCAGCCATGGGCCAGATCGACATTCTGGTGAACAACGCCGGCATCACCCGCGACAACATCTTCATGCGCATGAAGGATGAAGAGTGGGATCAGGTGCTGGAAGTGAACCTCACCTCCAACTTCCACATCTGCCGTTCGGCGATCAAGGGCATGATGAAGCGCCGCCATGGCCGCATCATCGGCATTGCCTCCGTGGTCGGCGTCACCGGCAACCCGGGCCAGGCCAATTATGCAGCGGCCAAGGCCGGCATGATCGGCATGTACAAGTCCATCGCCCGCGAGATCGCCAGCCGCAATGTCACGGTCAACACGATCGCGCCCGGTTTCATCGAAACCGCGATGACGGACGTGCTGAACGACAAGCAGAAGGAATCGATTCTCGGATCGGTTCCGGCAGGCCGTCTGGGCACGGCTGCGGAAATTGCCGGTGCAGCTGTGTATCTTGCCAGCGACGAGGCAGCCTACATGACCGGCCAGACGCTGCATGTGAATGGCGGCATGGCCATGATTTGACTTTGGAATCCGTGTTTTACGCCATTGGCGGAAAACACGGGTCCACTCCAGGGGCGGCGGCTGGTCAAGCCTGATAAAGTGTGATACCTAGCCGCCGATTATTCTGGAAAGACTGACGGAATGGCTTGATTTCATGGGCCTTCCGTTGCTCTTGTCCGGGTAGCGCCCGTAAGCAGGCTGTGCGAAGACTGAGGTCCGGTTCATCCTGCAGCGTGTGTCCGGTTCGTAAAAACCACCGAGGTAAATAAAATGAGCGATATCGCGGAACGAGTTAAGAAGATCGTTATCGAGCACCTGGGCGTCGACGCCGACAAGGTCGTCGAAGCTGCAAGCTTCATCGACGACCTCGGCGCGGACAGCCTTGACACCGTCGAGCTGGTGATGGCCTTCGAAGAAGAATTCGGCGTCGAGATCCCCGACGATGCAGCCGAGACGATCCTGACCGTCGGCGACGCGGTCAAGTTCCTCGAAAAGAACGCCGGTTAATCTCCGGTTATTCGTGACCTGTGGGGGGAAGCGGCGACGCTTCCACCCGAAACATGTGCGGGCTGATGAGACGAGTAGTTATTACCGGTATGGGCATGGTGACGCCGCATGGTAGCGGCGTTGACGTGACGTGGAAGAAGATCCTTGAGGGCAAGAGTGCTGCGCAGCGCGTCAGCAACTTCGAAGTCGAGGATCTCGCCTGTAAAATTGCCTGTCAGATCCCGCGCGATCCGTCAGTCGAAGGGGCCTTCAATCCCGACGACTGGATGGACCCCAAGGAGCAGCGCAAGGTCGACGATTTCATCGTCTATGCCATGGCTGCTGCCGACCAGGCGCTCGCCGATGCAAACTGGAAGCCCGTGACGTACGAGGAGCAAATCCGCTCCGGCGTGCTGATCGGCTCCGGCATCGGCGGCCTGCAGGGCATTGAGGAAGCAGCCCATGTGCTGCGGGACAAGGGGCCGCGCCGCCTCAGCCCGTTCTTCATTCCCGGCCGTCTGATCAACCTGGCCGGCGGTCAGGTTTCCATCCGCCACGGCCTCAAGGGGCCGAACCATGCCGTCGTGACGGCCTGTTCCACCGGCGCGCATGCGATCGGTGACGCGGCCCGCCTCATCGCGCTTGATGATGCCGATGTCATGGTGGCTGGTGGCACCGAATCTCCGGTCTGCCGTCTTGCTCTGGCTGGCTTTGCCGCCTGCCGCGCTCTGTCGACCCTCTACAACGACACGCCCGAAAAGGCCTCGCGCCCCTACGACAAGGACCGTGACGGCTTCGTCATGGGCGAGGGCGCCGGTGTGGTGGTGCTTGAAGAATATGAGCACGCCAAGCGCCGCGGCGCGACCATCTATGCCGAAGTCATCGGCTATGGCCTGTCGGGCGATGCCTATCACATCACGGCTCCGTCCGAAGATGGTGACGGCGCTTACCGCTGCATGAGCGCAGCGATGAAGCGTGCCGGCATTACGGCAGCCGATATCGACTACATCAACGCCCACGGCACCTCGACGATGGCTGACACCATCGAGCTGGGCGCTGTCGAGCGTCTGGTGGGTGATGCGGCGGACAAGATCTCCATGTCCTCCACCAAATCCTCCATCGGCCACCTTCTGGGTGCTGCCGGTGCGGTCGAGGCGATCTTCTCTGTCCTCGCCATCCGCGACAACATTGCGCCGCCGACGATCAACCTCGACAATCCGTCCGTCGAGAGCCGGATCGATCTGGTGCCGCATCAGCCGCGCAAGAAGCAGATCGATGTTGCCCTGTCGAATTCCTTCGGCTTCGGCGGCACCAATGCTTCGTTGATCCTGCGGCGCGTCGAGGGCTGACAGCCCTCCCGTCACGATTTCCTCGTTTCGCCGCATTGACAAGGTTAATCCCTTGATCTGCGGCGGAGCCGGGCGGTGTCACAGAACCGGGCCGGAGTGCTTCCGGCCATCTGGCCGCAGTTGAACGAGAGGGGAGGGGCTGACGGCCGTGCCGTGCGGGTCTCCCTCACACCCTTGACAATCTGCTGCGGGCCCTCTTTGCGGGGCGCCGGGGGCGGCAGGATCCGAAGGAGCGAGCGACCATGCGTGTCAAGCCAAAGAGCCCACGCGAGGCCATCCAGCCCGACCGGGCGCCAGAACCGCCCCAGCGGTCGCGCCATGCGCGCAATCCCATTGTCATCCTGATCAATCTGGTGCTTTCCAGCGCCGTCATCCTGATTCTTGCCATTGGTGCAGGCATCTACTGGGGCAAGCAGGAATTCGATGCGGCTGGTCCTCTGACGGAAGACAAGACCGTGATCATTTCCTCCGGCCAGGGCCTCGGCGGCATTGCCGATATCCTCGAGCGCAATGGCGTGATCACCGATGGTCTGGTGTTCAATCTGGGTGTGCGGGCCTACAAGAATGCGGCCCGGCTGAAGGCGGGTGAATACGAGTTCAAGGCCGGCTCCAGCATGCGCGACGTGATGACGGACCTGGTGGAAGGCAAGGCGGTGGTCTATTCCGTCACCATCCCCGAGGGCTGGTCCACGGCGCAGGTGATCCGGCGTCTGCGCGAGAACGAGATTCTCACCGGCGAGATTACGGATATCCCGCCGGAAGGCGCGCTGCTGCCTGAGACCTACACATTCACGCGCGGTGCCTCGCGTCAGCAGATCCTCAACCAGATGCAGGCGGCGCAGACCAAGCTTCTGGCGGAAATCTGGGCGCGCAGGGTTGAAGGCCTGCCGGTGCAGACGCCCGAAGAGCTGGTCATTCTGGCGTCGATCGTCGAGAAGGAAACCGCTCGCGCCGATGAGCGCCCGCGCGTTGCCGGTGTCTTCGTCAACCGGCTGAACAAGTCGATGCCGCTGCAGTCTGACCCGACCATTCTCTACGGGCTTTATGGCGGCGACGCGTGGACCACCGACCGCAGTGCCATCACCCGCGCCGATCTCGACAAGAAGACCGAATACAACACCTATCAGATCCGTGCGCTGCCGCCGGGGCCGATCGGCAATCCGGGCCGTGCGGCCATGGAAGCGGTGTCCAACCCGTCGCGGACGAAGGATCTCTATTTCGTTGCCGATGGCACCGGCGGTCACGTCTTTGCCGAAACCTATGAGCAGCATCAGGCCAATGTGCGCAAGTGGCGCGAGATCGAGCGCGCCCGCCGGGCACAGCAGGCCGGTGGCAACGGTGCCGCCGCCAGCGAGGCCGCTCCCGAGGCGCCCGCGCCGGAAGAGGCTGCTCCGGCAACACAGAACTGAACCGGCAGGAGACAGACGGCGGGCCCGCAGCTTGTGCTTGCAGCCCGGCGTCTGTCTCCTGAACCGGTTCCGGGGGGAAGGATCAGGACATGGCTTTGTCCAGCATGACCGGCTTTGCCCGGGTTGAAGGATCTCATGGCGCGGTGCGCTGGCACTGGGAACTGCGCTCCGTCAACGGCAAGAGCCTTGATCTGCGCTTCCGTCTGCCTCCGGGCATGGAAGATCTGGAAGCGCAGCTGCGCGAGCGCTGCGGCAAGGCTCTGGCCAGAGGCAATGTCTCCATCTCCCTGTCGCTGCAGCGGGACCAGGGCGATGCAGTTCTCACCATCAACGAGGCAGCGCTCGAAGCCGTTCTGCATGCGGTGCAGCTGCTGAAGCGGCGCCTGCCCGAAGCCGTGCCGCCGAGCCTTGATGGCATCCTCGCCCACAAGGGCGTGCTGGAACTGCGCGAGCCTGTGGAAGACGAAGAGGCCCGGGCGGCCCTGATTTCAGCGCTGGCCGCATCCTTCGATGAGGCGCTGAAGGCGCTTGCCGCCATGCGCAAGGCGGAAGGCGCGGCCATCGGTGCCGTGCTGGACGGCCAGCTGGCCGCTATTGCCGCAGCAACGGATGCAGCCGAAAGGCATCCGGCGCGCACGGTAGAGGCCATTCGCGACAGGCTTGCCGCCCAGGTTTCGGCCTTGCTGGAGGCTGCGCCCGCGCTGGAGCCGCAGCGGCTGCATCAGGAGGCGGTGCTGCTGGCGACCCGCGCCGACATCCGCGAGGAGCTGGACCGGCTGGCCGCCCATGTGGCTGCCGCCCGCAAGCTTCTGGCCGATGGCGGGCCTGTGGGCCGCAAGCTCGATTTCCTCGCACAGGAATTTAACCGGGAAGCGAATACGCTCTGCTCGAAATCCAATGACGTGGCGCTGACGGCCATCGGCCTTGAGCTGAAATCCGTCATCGACCAGATGCGTGAGCAGATCCAGAATCTGGAGTGATCAATGGCCGGCAGCAAGTCCGCCCGTCCCGCCGGGACATCCGTTACCGCCGATGAGGCCGAGGCACACCGCCGCGGCCTCATGCTCGTTCTGTCCTCGCCTTCGGGCGCGGGCAAGTCGACGATTGCCCGCAATCTGCTGGGGCAGGAGACAAGCCTGTCCCTGTCCATCTCCGTGACGACGCGCCCGCGCCGCACTAGCGAGATTGACGGCGTGCACTACCATTTCATTTCCCGCGAAAAGTTCGAGCTGATGCGCGACCGGGAAGAGCTGCTGGAATGGGCCGAGGTGCATGGCAATTACTACGGCACGCCGCGCGATCCGGTGGAGCAGGCGCTGCGCAGCGGCCGGGACGTGCTGTTCGACATCGACATCCAGGGCACCTTCCAGCTTTATGAGCGGATGCGTGAGGATGTGGTGTCCATCTTCATCCTGCCGCCGTCCATTGCCGAGATGAAATCCCGCCTGCACCGTCGTGCAGAAGATGCTGATGACGTGATCCTGAGGCGGCTAAAGACCGCTGTCGGCGAGATGCGCCACTGGAGCGAATATGACTATGTGGTCGTCAATGACGATCTCAGCCGCGCGTTCCTGGCGGTTCAGTCCATCCTGCGCGCCGAGCGCCACCGCCGCTCCCGCTCCGCCGCCATCGGACCCTTCATCGACGGCATGGTGGACGACCTGCGCCGCGAGCTGGGCGAAGCCGGCGTGAGCGATGCCGAAGGCTGATCTTTTTTCCTTCATCTGAAATGAAACAGGGCTCCGCATGCGGAGCCCTGTTTGTTTTGCAAGAAATGAAATGACTATCCTCCGCGCCGTCCCGGCCTTGTGCCGGGACCTGTCAGCGGCGCAAGGAGCCCGCCCTGCCAAAGGCGTCTTCAACCTGCCACACTCAGCCCGCCATCTGCGGCAGGCTGATTTCCTGCACCCAGCCGCCGAAATCGCTGCGGGCCCGCTGGGTCATGGCAAGCTTGCGGGCCTTGGCCTTTTCCGCCCCGCGCAGGCGCTTGCCGTCTTCGCCCTTGTTCGGGGCTTCCACCGGCGGGAACAGGCCGAAATTGACATTCATCGGCTGGAACGAGCGCGGCGCGCCTTCTTCCTCATGCACAAGGTGGCCGCCGGTGATATGCGCCAGCAGCGCGCCCATGGCCGTGGTGGCGGGCGGCGGCGTCAGCTCGCGTCCTTGCGCGGCCGCAGCGGCAAACAGCCCGGCCATGCAGCCGACGGAGGCCGATTCCACATAGCCTTCGCAGCCGGTGATCTGCCCGGCAAAGCGCAGGCGCGGATCGGCCTTCAGCCGCAGCGTGCCATCGAGCAGCTTCGGTGAATTGAGGAAGGTGTTGCGGTGCAAGCCGCCGAGACGGGCAAAGACGGCATTCTCCAGCCCCGGGATCATGCGGAAGATCTCGGCCTGTGCGCCATATTTCAGCTTCGTCTGGAAGCCGACCATGTTGTAGAGCGTGCCGAGCGCATTGTCCTGGCGCAGCTGCACCACGCCATAGGCCTTGACGGTCGGGTTATGGGCGTTGGTGAGGCCCATCGGCTTCATCGGCCCGTGGCGCAGGGTTTCGCGGCCACGCTCCGCCATCACTTCGATGGGCAGGCAGCCGTCGAAATAGGGGGTGTTGGCCTCCCATTCCTTGAATTCGGTCTTCTCGCCTGCGATCAGCGCATCGATGAAGGCCTCGTACTGGGCCTTGTCCAGAGGGCAGTTGATGTAATCCTTGCCCGTGCCGCCCGGACCCACCTTGTCATAGCGGGACTGGAACCAGGCCACATCCATGTTGATGGAATCAAAATGCACGATCGGGGCAATGGCGTCGAAGAAGGCGAGCGAATCCTCACCCGTGCGCGCCAGGATCGCTTCCGACAGGGCCGGAGAGGTGAGGGGGCCGGTGGCAATGATCACATTGTCCCAGTCCTGCGGCGGCAGGCTGGTCAGCTCGCCGCGCTCGATGGTGATCAGCGGGTGCGAGGTGAGCATCTGAGTCACCGCTTCCGAAAAGCCGTCCCGGTCCACCGCCAGCGCGCTGCCGGCGGGCACCTGATGGGCATCGGCCGCCTGCATGATCAGCGAGCCTGCCTGACGCAGCTCCCAGTGCAGCAGGCCGACGGCGTTGTAATCCGCATCGTCGGAGCGGAAGGAGTTGGAGCAGACCAGCTCGGCAAGCCCGTCCGTCTTGTGGGCATCGGTTGCCCGCACCGGGCGCATTTCATGAAGAACAACCGGAACGCCGGCGCGGGCGATCTGCCAGCTTGCTTCCGAACCGGCGAGACCGCCGCCGATCACATGAATGGGTTTCGTCACGTGGCTCTGCCTGTGCTTGTGCTGAAAAGGGGCTGGACCGGACATATGTCCCGGCGGCCGGTCCTGCGGCGCCAGTCCGCGCTGCGGTCCTGCATCTCAAGCCCCTGATACCCGCATGACCGGGGCGATGCAACGGAAAGCCGCCGTTGAACCTGAGCCAGGGCGGTCTGCCGTTTGGCGGGACATGTGCATTTGCCGTAGGCTGGGCAGAGAGAGGTCCGGAGACTGGCGCGGACGGGCAGGGCTCCGGCTTAAAGGAAAGGCGGCACATGCAGACCAAGGCAAGGCACCTGCACCTCAGCAAAGCAGGACGCGCCCTTCACATGCTGCTGGCCGCCGCAATACTGGCGGGCTGCGCGGCGCAGGCTGAACTGGGGCCGGAGACCTGGTACCGCGACCGCAAAGCGCTGCTCCCCCGGGAGGACAGGCTCTACATCTGTCACGGCTTCGGCTGCACCTACAAGGCGCCGGTGGATTTTTCCAGCGCGGACAGGCGGAAGCTTGCATCGATTCTCGCCTCAGGCAAGGAATCGCCTGCGGCAGAGCGCAGGGCCGTGTCCAGGGCCGTCCAGTGGCAGGAGGCACGCGTAACGGCAGCGCTTGGAACCGCGCCGGATATTGGCGGCCTCGACATGCGCAATGCCGGTGTGCCGGGTCAGATGGATTGTATCGACGAGGCCAGCAACACCACCAGCCTGCTTCTTTATGCAGAACGCGCGGGGCTGTTGCGTCACCACCGCGTTGCATCGCCCGTGGCGCGCGGCTTCCTGCTGGACGGGCACTATCCGCATGCCACGGCGGTTCTGCGGGAGAATGCAGGCGGTCAGGCCTATGCCATCGACAGCTGGGTGCGCGCCAATGCGGAGCCGCCCGTGGTGCAGCCGCTCGAAAGCTGGTTTGCCGCAGCAGATGCCTGGTGATGAAAATTTGAAGGGGGGGTGCTTAAAACGAGAAAAGCGCTCGCCGATGGGAGGAGGAGTTCGGCGAGCGCTCTTTCCAGAGCCGGTTCGGGAGGAGGAGAACCGGCTTGTTCCGGACCGCAGGTGGGAGGAGGAGTCCTTTGGTCCGGGAGAACTGAGGCACCGCTTGGCGCCCCGTTGTTGAATATGTTGTACCGCGGGCCGGGCGATACCGCCATGCACAATTCTGCATGGCTGGCCTGCTTATGCTGCAGAGCAGCGAAAACAGGGCTGGGGCTGCGTCTTAGCGCATGGCCCCGCGGGCGACGGAGGCGATGTCCGCGCGGGAGATGCCGATGTCGCTCAGCTCACGCGAGGACATGCGGGCCAGCTCTTCATAGGTGGCGCGGTACTTCTTCCACGAGCGATACTTGGAGACGATGTCGTGCAGCATGATTTTATCCGTTCTTTGCTTTGTCTTTGAAGCTGTGGCAGCGCTCTTGTTGGCGTTGCATCTTGTGACCCTTATCTAGGCCTGTTCGCCGGTTTCAGCTATGGGGGCTTCAACATGCCTGCCCTGCAGGCAATGCAATGCATGATTAATGTGCATCTGCACAGGTGAAGGGCATGTGGCCGGATTGTGGCGAAGCCCTCCGCCGCAGGGCGGAATCAGGGCTGTGCACCTGCCGTAGAGTTGCTTTGCCGGAAGGGATAGCGGTGAGCGAAGGGGAGGGCTGGGCGGACAGCAAAAAGGCCGCCGGCAAATCTGCGGCAGCCTGACATAAGGTCTAGCGATTTGATTTGAAAGACGTATCGAACGTCAGACAAACGAACGCCCGCCAGTGGGAGGAGGTACTGGCGGGCGCTGTTTCAGCAGGCAGGGTTTGGGAGGAGAAGAACCCCGCCGGCACACAGTCACAAGGCTTGGGAGGAGGAGAGCCTGTGACCGCGATCTTGATTACATGCTGGCGCGGCGTGCGATGAAGCGGATATCGCCGCGGCCAATGCCCAGGTCGCTGAGTTCGCGATTGGACAGACGGGACAGCTCGTCCACCGTGCGGCGGTAGTTGACCCAGGAATTGTACTTGCGAACAACAGTGTCGATCATTTTCGTGTTCCTTGAACCGTCTGGAGCGTCAGCTGTCGGCCCGCGGCCGGTTTGGCCATTGTGCGGTGCAGCGCCGTTCCGATGTCCAAGAGATAGTCCGTTTTCGCATTTGCGAGAAGTGGAAGTTTGGCATGTCAGTCATGCGAATTATGCAAGGCGGAAAAACAAACGATGATGAGCGGTCATCAGGCGAGGTGAAGGGCATTTAAACCGATAAAAACGCAGAAATTCGCGCTGCAGCAGGAAATATGCAGGAGGCCTCCGGTTGTGTCTCGATTGCGTGGTGCTGCAAGACTTGTGTTGCAATGCAGCGAGAGCCGGATTCGCGCTTGCCACATGCGCCGGGTGCATGGCGCAAGCCACATTTCAGAAGCTGCCACAAGGGATTCATAGTCAGGGATCTGCGGCCTTGAAGCCCTCGCGGGCCGCCGCTTCGGCCCGCGGGTCAGTCTGCTTGCTCGCGGAAGAGATGCCGGAAACTGCTGAAAACAGCCCGAACCGGCACCCGGCAGGCCTCACGCCTATACCGCCCGTCATGCCGGTCCCCCGGGAGAACTCCCGCTGCGAGCCGTCCCCGGATCTCCGCTTCGCTCAAGGCGGTCAGCGGCCGATATGCGGCGCGTCTGTGCGTCCTCAGCCTCCGGCGTCCGCTCCCGGAAGGGGGCGGGGCACCCGATCAGAGGCGCCCTTTCCTTGTCACTCGGCAGCGGCTGTCCGCTTCTGCGGGCGTCGCTCCAGCAGCTCCTTGAGGAACTGCCCGGTATGGCTTGCGGGATTCGCGGCCACATCCTCCGGACGGCCTTCGGCCACCACCGTGCCGCCGCCATCGCCGCCCTCAGGACCGAAGTCGATCAGCCAGTCCGCCGTCTTGATGACCTCGAGATTATGCTCGATCACCAGCACCGAATTGCCCTGCTCGACCAGCTCGTGCAGCACTTCCAGCAGCTTGGCCACATCATGGAAATGCAGGCCGGTCGTCGGTTCGTCGAGGATATAGAGTGTGCGGCCGGTGGACCGGCGTGACAGTTCCTTGGCCAGCTTCACACGCTGTGCCTCACCGCCGGAGAGCGTCGTCGCCTGCTGGCCCACCTTGATGTAGCCGAGCCCCACCCGCGCCAGGGTTTCCATCTTTTCCCGCACCGCCGGCACGGCCGAGAAGAAGCCTGCCGCCTCTTCAACGGTCATGTCGAGCACATCGGCGATCGACTTGCCCTTGAACTGCACCTCAAGCGTTTCACGGTTGTAGCGCTTGCCCTTGCAGACATCGCAGGTGACATAGATGTCGGGCAGGAAGTGCATCTCGATCTTGATGACGCCATCGCCCTGGCAGGCTTCGCAGCGGCCGCCCTTGACGTTGAAGGAGAAGCGTCCGGGCTGATAGCCGCGCGCTTTTGATTCCGGCATGCTGGCGAACCATTCCCGAATCGGCGTGAAGGCCCCCGTGTAGGTCGCAGGATTCGAGCGCGGGGTCCGGCCGATGGGCGACTGGTCGATGTCGATCACCTTGTCGAGATGCTCCAGCCCCTCGATCCGGTCATGCGGGGCAGGGTTCTCGCGTGCGCCGTTGAGCCGCCGTGCGGCCGACCGGAACAGGGTGTCGATGAGGAAGGTGGACTTGCCGCCCCCCGAGACGCCGGTGATGCAGGTGAAGGTGCCAAGCGGAATCTCCGCCGTGACATTCTTCAGATTGTTGCCGCGCGCGCCGATGACCTTGATCTGGCGCTTCTTGTTGATCTTGCGCCGCTCTGCGGGCAAGGCGATGCCGCGCGTCCCGCTCAGATATTGCCCTGTGAGCGAATTCGGGTCTGCCATGATCTGCGCCGGCGTGCCCTTCGCAACGATCTGGCCGCCGTGGACGCCTGCGCCCGGCCCCACATCCACCACATAATCGGCCGTCAGCACCGCATCCTCGTCATGCTCCACGACGATCACGGTGTTGCCGAGATCGCGCAGGTGGCGCAGCGTGTCGAGAAGCCTTGCGTTGTCGCGCTGATGCAAGCCGATCGACGGCTCGTCCAGCACATAAAGAACGCCCGTCAGGCCGGAGCCGATCTGCGAGGCCAGACGGATCCGCTGGCTTTCGCCGCCCGACAGCGTGCCGGAATTGCGCGACAGCGACAGATACTCCAGCCCCACATCATTGAGGAATTTCAGCCGCTCGCGGATTTCCTTGAGAATCCTTGCGGCAATTTCCTGCTGCTTGCCGTTCAGCGCGTCATCCAGCCCGTTGAACCAGGCCCCGGCATCGCGGATCGACATGTCCGCCGCGTGGCCGATGTGCTTGCCGCCAATCTTGACGGCGAGCGCCTCGGGCTTCAGGCGGTAGCCGTTACAGGCCGGGCAGGGGTGGTTTGACTGGAAACGCTCCAGCTCTTCACGGACCCAGGCCGAATCCGTTTCGCGCCAGCGCCGCTCGATATTGCCCAGAACGCCTTCGAAGGTCTTCTTTGCGCGGTAGCTGCGCACACCGTCGTCATAGACGAACTCAAGCTCGGTCTTGCCGGTGCCGTACAGCACCGCATGGCGCACGTCATCCGGCAGCTCGCGCCAGGGCGTTGCCATGGACACCTTGAAATGCCGGCAGATGGCTTCCAGAGTCTGGGCATAATAGGGTGAGGTCGAGCCGGTCTTGGCCCAGGGCAGCACCGCGCCCTCGCGCAGCGACAGGCTCTGATCGGGCACCACCAGGTCCGCCTCGAAGGCCAGCGTCGTGCCGAGGCCGTCACAGGACGGGCAAGCGCCGAAGGGATTGTTGAAGGAGAAGAGGCGGGGCTCGATCTCGGGGATGGTGAAGCCGGACACCGGGCAGGCGAATTTCTCCGAGAAGATGATCCGCTCATGGGTTTCATTGCGGTTCTGCAGCACCGCATCCTTGCCGGTGGCGATTTCCAGCGGCTTGTCCGCAAACTCGGCAATGGCAATGCCATCGGCCAGCTTCAACGCCGTTTCGAAGGAGTCTGCAAGACGGCCTGCAATGTCCTCGCGCACGACGATGCGGTCCACCACCACATCGATGTCATGCTTGAATTTCTTGTCGAGGGCCGGGGCCTCGGAAATCTCATGAAACTCGCCGTTGATCTTGACCCGCTGGAAGCCCTTTTTCATCAGCTCGGCCAGTTCCTTGCGGTACTCGCCCTTGCGCCCGCGCACCACCGGAGCCAGCAGGTAAAGCCGGGTGCCTTCCTCCAGCGACATGACCCTGTCGACCATCTGGCTGACGGTCTGGCTCTCGATCGGCAAACCCGTCGCCGGCGAGTAGGGGGTGCCCACGCGCGCAAACAGCAGGCGCATGTAGTCATAGATCTCGGTGACCGTGCCCACCGTCGAGCGCGGGTTGCGCGAGGTGGTTTTCTGTTCGATCGAAATGGCGGGAGACAGGCCGTCGATCTGATCCACATCCGGCTTCTGCATCATCTCCAGAAACTGGCGGGCATAGGCCGAGAGGCTTTCAACATAGCGGCGCTGGCCTTCCGCATAGATCGTGTCGAAGGCGAGAGACGACTTGCCCGAACCGGACAGGCCCGTCATCACGATCAGCTTGTCGCGCGGCAGGTCCAGATCAACGTTCTTGAGATTGTGCTCGCGCGCGCCGCGGATGGAAATCATCTTGTCACGGCTGAGGCCCGTCAGGGCAGATCCCTGTTCCTTGCTCTGCGGTTCGGCGGCGGCATCCTTGGCCATCGGTATCGTCCTGAACTTGCCCGGCGCGGGCATGAAAACTGGCAGCAGTTATAAGCGCCGCACAACAGGCCTCAACTGGCAAAATGCTGTGCGGATGAGAATGTCCTGGCTTGTTCCGGTCAGGCGCGGTGGAAGGGTCGTGAAAAAATCAGCCTGAGAAAAGTCTGAGCTGCGGCGATGGTTCGTGCTTGACCGGCAAGGACGGACCCGTCTGTCCGGAATGTTCCGTCTGTCTCATCTGCGGTCCTTCCTTCGCATCTTCAAGGGCAGGCCTTTGACAATCTGCGGCTTGGCCTACGTTTTTGCGGGTCTGCCGGATCACATTTCGTAAGGAACGTAACAGGAACAAAAATCTGAAGCAAGCCGCATCTCCGCGAAAAACTGCTGTCGTGCCTCTTTTCCGGCGGGCCGGGTCTTTTCCGCCAAGGCAGGAAAATGGCTCTTGACGATAGGAACAAAAAAAGAACAATCTATGCCTGCAGCGGCTTGAAAGCGGCCAGGTTTGTGGACAACGCGGCGCAGCCGGGCAGAATGGTTCGCATGAGGGGCGAAGAGGCGTTAGGGTCGCCCGATCAACCGGTTTCTGCTGCCGTCCAGAAGGGCGCCTGATCTGGCTTCCGGGCCGGAAGGGGCGTGTTTCCAGGCTGTTCTTGTGAGCAGCGGGCAGGCGCAGGGGGCGCCGGCCTTGGGCTGTGCCCGTGCCGGGATTGGACGACAAACGACAGACATAAAGCAGGAGCCACTGGTATGGCGGGTAGCGTGAACAAGGTCATTCTGGTTGGCAATCTGGGGGCGGATCCCGAGATCCGCCGCACGCAGGATGGCCGTCCCATCGCCAATTTGCGCATTGCCACATCCGAGACGTGGCGGGACCGCGGGTCGGGGGAGCGGCGCGAGCGCACCGAATGGCACCGGGTGGTGATCTTCAATGAAGGCCTTTGCAAGATCGCCGAGCAATATCTTCGCAAGGGCGCGAAGGTTTACATCGAAGGGCAGCTGCAGACTCGCAAATGGCAGGACCAGAGCGGCCAGGAGCGCTTCTCCACCGAAGTGGTGCTGCAGGGCTTCAACTCGGCACTGACCATGCTGGACGGGCGCGGTGAAGGCGGCGGCGGCGGTGGTGGTGGCGCACTGCCGGATTACGGCTCAGGCGGCGGCTATGAAGGCGGCTCCAGCGGTGGCGGCGGCTATGGCGGTGGTTCGAGCGGCGGCGGCGGTTACGGTGGCGGCGGCGGGTATGGCGGTGGCTCTGGCGGCTCCGGTGGTGCAGGCGGCGGCTATGGCGGCGGCATGGACGACGAGATCCCGTTCTGACGGAGTGTTGCGGAAGCCTGCGGATGGCCGGGCCTGATGGCCGCCCTTGCAGAGAAATGCAGGCGCGCGCCGGGGCCGGGCATTCGTTTCAAACTGTTGTGAAGGTTGGGTTTCATTAACCATCTGGTTGCTGCTGGCAGGATAGCTTTGCGCTCTGCCAGCGGAACAGTCTGCAGGGTCTGAACGTTCGGAAACCGGGCTCCATCTGCCGGTCCGCCGTTCCTGTGACACCGGTCACAGCGGCAAGATCTTATACCTGCGAGGCTTTGTGGACTGCCCCGGCATCATTGAGCGGATTGGCCCCGGGGGCGAGTGGCCGGTCCTCATCTGATTTCGAGCTTGAGGCCTTTTGAGACCATGCGTCATACGCTGCAGCCCGCACGTTTCCTCTCCACACTTCTGGCAAGCGCTGCCATTGCTTCCCTCACGCTGACCGCCAGCGTTCAGCCTGCCGATGCGTTTCTGGACCGGATTTTCGGCGGGCGCCCCGTGGAAGAGCCCCAGCCTGTTCAGCCGGCACCGGCGCCGGTGCTGGACAAGGCCGTGATCGCCGCCAACAAGGTCTCCGCTCCGAAATATTACACGTACAAGGCCGATCAGCTGGCGGCCTTCTCTCTGAAGGCGCTGGCCGTAAGCCCCCAGCCCGCAGCAGCTCAAACGGCCGGCGGTGCCACGTCCGGTGAGACTGGCACAGCGCTGACCGTGTCCGCTCAGCCCGTTGCACCTCAGGCCGTTGCACCTCACTCTGTGGCTGACCAGACCGGCAGCATCGCTTCGCCGGCCGTTCAGCCGGAGCCCGCCGAGGATAAGGCGGCTCTGGCCTTTGACGCGGCGCGTCCGGCCTTTGCCGCCCTCAGTTTCAAGGCCTTGCCGGAAGTGGCCAAGGCGGTCGAAACGTTCTACGCGCAGGAGCCGCGTTTCGTCTGGGTCGAAAATGGTGCGCCCGGTGCCCGGTTCGCCGCGCTGAAGTCCGAGCTGGAGCGGGCGGGGGATTTCGGGTTGGATCCGGCCGATTACCGGGTCGAGGCGCCTGCGCTCACCGGCCTTGAGCCGGCCGCTCGCGATGCGGCTCTGGTGGATTTTGAGGTGAAGGCGTCCATCGCGGCGCTCACCTATCTGCTGGACGCGCGACGTGGCCGGGTCGATCCGAACCGCATCTCCGGCTATCACGACCTGCCGCGCCACAAGGTGGACCTGACGGCCGAGGCGAAAGGGCTGGCGGCGGCTGCCGATGCGGGACAGTACCTGCGCTCGCGCCAGCTGGCATCGCCCCAGTTCACCGCGCTGGTGGAAGAGCTGGCGCGGCTGAAGCGCGAGACCGCCGATACCCCGCAGGTGGTGATTGCGGCCGGCACGCTGCTGAAGCCGGGCAAGTCCAGCCCGGAGGTGAAGAATGTGGTCGCCGCCATCCGCCTGCGCGGCTCTGCGGCGCTGCTGGAGGCGCACAAGGATCTGCTCGACACCTATATGGGCGAGGAGCTTTACAGCGATGCCATCGCCGGTCTGGTCAAGGCCTATCAGGCCGAAGCCGGGCTCAATGCCGATGGCGTGGTGGGGGCGGGCACCATCCAGGCGCTGACGGGCGAAAGCAACGCCTCGAAGATCGCCAAGGTGGAACTGGCGCTGGAGCGGATGCGCTGGCTGCCGGAAAACCTGGGCGAGCGCCGCGTCTTCATCAACCAGCCAGCCTTCACGGTCGCCTATTTCGAGCCGGGCAAGGCGCCGCTGGAAATGCGCGCGGTCATCGGCAAGAAGTCGAACCAGACCAACTTCTTCTACGACACCATCGAGACGGTGGAGTACAACCCCTATTGGGGCGTGCCCTATTCGATCATCGTCAATGAGAAGCTGTCGAAGCTGCAGCAGGATCCGGCGTGGCTCGACAAGGCCGGTTATGAGGTGACGACCGCTTCCGGCAAGCCGGTTTCCTCGGCCAGCGTCGACTGGCATGCGGTGGCGACCGGCAAGATGCGGGTCAACGTGCGCCAGCGCCCGGGCGATGACAACGCGCTTGGCGAGCTGAAGATCCTCTTCCCCAACAAGCACGCCATCTACATGCATGACACGCCGTCGCGCTCGCTGTTCAAGAAGGACATGCGCGCCTTCAGCCACGGCTGCGTGCGCCTTGCCGACCCGCGCGCCATGGCCGCCGCCGTGCTGGGCAAGACCGAGGCGCATGTGGCCAGCCGCATTGCCACGGGCAAGAACAACTCGGAAGACGTTGCCGGGAACATCCCGGTCTATATTGCCTATTTCACCGCCTGGCCGCAGACGGATGGCAGCATCGGCTATTTCGGCGATGTCTATGACCGCGACGCCTATCTGCAGAAAGCCCTCGAGGCCACCCGCAAGGCGCGGGGAACGGCGGAAAGCTGAGGTCTGAACGCATAAACCTGATGAAGGCGGCCCAACCGGGGCCGCCTCAGACTGCTGACAAACCTGCTGCTTCTCCATCGTCATCCTCGGCCTTGTGCCGAGGATCTATACAAATCAATGGCTTGCAGATGGTCGGGACAAGCCCGACCATGACGAAAGAGAAGAAAGCCTGCTTTGTCATCAACCTCAGGCGGCCCAACCGGGGCCGCCTTTTTTCTAGTGGGGCATGGAGTCAGAATGGCCTGATGGTGCGGGCGCTTGAAGAGCCTTGCCATGCCAGCCTCAGGCAGCCAGCATGATGCCGTTGCCATAGCGTGCCGTCAGCAGCGCAATCAGGCTGCGTTCGCCGTCCTCGAGAGCTTCCGTATCGACAAAACGCCAGTTGCGCTCGTAAAGATCAAAAGCCTCCTGTCCGTCCAGCACCGGATTTCCGGGACGGCTCCAGCAGAGCAGCCTGAGCTGCGGATAGTGGCTTGTCTCAATCTTCATGTCTGCCTCGCAGCGTTAAATATAGAGCTCTTTCCCGGAAATATCCAGTGTGGGGCATTTGTTCAGCCGGACCGGCGGCGTGCTCCGCCCATATGAGCCCTCCCGGCGCTGCCGCCTTCATTCCGAGCGTCGGTTTGCTGTCATTCCACCACTGCGGACACCTCCACGGCGCCGCCTTGGCCCGGAAGTCCGGAGCATGCGCAGGGGCCTGTCATGGTCCTCAACCCCTCTCAACGCGTCATCCCGGCCCCCGAGCCGGGACCGGAGAGCCGGGCTGCTGATGGAGCGTGACGGGGGGCGGCTCACCGGTCCCGGATCTCTGCTGCGCTTCGTCCGGGATGATGATGGAGGGGAGGGGCTGACAGCTCTTTGGCTATTGCGTCCCTTACAGGTCCCGGCCCAAGTTTAGGATCTGGGGCCGGGACGGCGAGGAGTGTGGGGCGAGGAGGTCCCTTCTAACCCGCATTCGGATCGGCTGCTGGTATTGCTTATGCTTTGCGGGCAAAAGCGGTTTGCGAACGGAGGCCGCCATCACCGCCGCCAGTGGGCAGCCACCGCCGCCGGGCTACCTCCACCGGGCCAGAAAACCCCGCGCCGCGCCGCCCCGGCCTTTTGCCGGGGCCTGTTATGGTCCTCGACCCTCTCGATGCGTCATCCCGGCCCCCGCGCCGGGACCGGAGAGCCGGGGTGCGGATGGCGCGTGACGGTATGCCCCGGCTCACCGCTCCCGGATCTCCGCTGCGCTTCGTTCGGGATGATGATGGTGGGGTGGGAGGAGGAGGAGGAGGAGGAGGAGGGGTGATCTGTCGGGGGGGATATTCCGGACAGTTCTCCGCCAATTGCGTCCCTGACAGATCCCGGCACAGGATCGGGACGGCGCGGAGTGTAGGGGGAATTGCGAAAAGCTGAGATTTGAGAGCTGAAACCTCATGAAGTCGGCCTAACCGGGGCCGCCATTTTTATTGCGGGAGCAGGGAAGGGGCACTGCCGGAGTGTTTCACACGAGTTGCACGGCTCTGGCGCTGCGCCATCGCCCTCAACTTCATCGGACTATCAGCACAACAACAATGCCGGAAACGAACTCAAAACTGGATAGAGCCTTGGGGCAATGTCATTGTTGAACGGCGCATTGTTGATGAACTGCCTTAGAGTTGGAGCAGTCTGCGCAATTCGGAATTGAGGTGAGCGAATCCCTCGATGATGCCATCTAACACGTGGTCCAAAGCTCGGCCATAGCCCTGGTTTAAACCCGCCGTGTCGAACCCAAGTGCTTCCAGGCGGATCAGCACGCCACCTGAATCATGTGCATCTGCTATTCGTAGATCGTTATTGACAAACAGGGCCGCGAGGGCCGGATTGCGATCTGTGAGGTCATTGGGTTGGGGATCCGAACCGAACGCATCTACCTGCTCGCCGTCGGAATTCAGTCTTTCTAGGACGTTGCACAATGCCTGCATCAACTTAAGGCTCCCTAGGTCCTTGAGGTCCTTACGTGTGTGACCAGCCTGCACGAGCAGGTTCCGCAGGAGCCCATTGGGTATCCGCTGCCAGAGTTCATGGATGCTCTTGCACCTGGAGAGGAATGCCTGCTCTGTCATGGACAGGGGTGCCACCTGGGCTAGACGTGAGAGTTCTGGATAGTGCAGCCAGCCGTTCTTCCCGAGTTCTACACGGCATAGCCCAACAACCTCCTCCGCAGTCGCTTGGATGTCCAAAACGCCGCAAAGGGCTGACAGACTTTTTCCCAGTTCAAGGAGTTGAGCCACGAACCTGCCGATCTTGGCGACAATGTGTTCCTCGGCAAGATCGAATCCAGTAACCTGTGATGGATCCAATGCGAACGCATGCGCGTGGACGATCTCGCGATCGGGCTTGGGCTTGTAAAGCTCTCTCATCGAAACTCTTATAAGATTGCGGCCAACCCGTACGCAATCTGTGAAGCTCCACTGACCAAGGTAAGATGGGCTGCAATGCCATTGCCCATAGACGTTGACTGGCCTTGTATCAAAGAAGCTGCTCTGCTCGTACCGCTCAAGAAATCTATCGTCCAAATAGACAGGATCCAAGCGTACCAAAGCGTTCGCTTTTTTGCGGGTCATAGGCTCTTTCGCGCCGGGCCAAATCAATCCGTCGGCAGTCTGCTCAGAGCACAGTTCGGGCGCAACAGCTGCCACCGAGGCCCAAACCTGGATGAGTAAACCGCCATTGAATTCCTGAATGTTCAGCCGAAACCATCCACCTTCAGGTGCGAGTTCGACATGAGTTTGATCCGCCATCAGCGAGCGCAATTCAGGACTTTCGGGTAGCAAGGCTTCGTAGAAGAAGACCCTGACGCCGTGTGCTCCTCGCATCCAAAGGTACCGTCTCAGATACTCGTTGGACATAGTCCACTGAACACTTCTCTGCGCCGAGTAGTAGTACTGGGTCGAGATTTCTCCCTCCGCGATCGCGAACTCGGGCAAGGACAGATCATCGTAAATGATCCGCTGCTGTGCGCCTCCCAGAGTTCGAGACGACAAACCCAGTGCCATCCATACTTTCTCAGCCAAGGCGTAGCTGTAGAAAGAGCCGTTTCCCCAGGACGCGACGATGTATTCATGACCCGATATTGAAGGTGCGAACGCCGTCAGCCCACTCCGATTTTCTATGTCGGGCACCGAGAAGGCAACGACACCATCGCCAGCCTCATCAAGGACACCCAAAGAGGCGAGTGCGTCCTCTGGCACGGTGGCCATAGTCATGTGGACGGCTTCACTGTTGGGATCGTGTTGGTTCCTATCACGAAACGCCGTCACCTCGACCCTTTGCGCAGGATCGTCTCCGACCGGTTCCAAGAGTGCCCGGAGCCTAGTGGGTAGTAAAGCCGTCGGAATTGGGAACTCTTTCAGATAATCGATCAGCATTTCACTACTTCCGATGTCATCGATTTGAGCCTGCTGATTAACGAACAGCCAATGCTTGACCTTCGCCCACATTGTAAGCCCAAGCTTCTGCATCCGACAGTTTTTCAAATCGGGTCGTTTCCTTCAAGCGGCAACGTTCTAAGATCAGGTGACAACCATGTACAAAACCCGCCCGATCGTCTCCGATGGGCGAGTTCTTTCGTTTCCGGGTCGTTTGAGCCGCTTATTGACCTAAATTGGCCATCCTATGCGACTCGGGACAGGGACAAACCTCACCCCTCAGCTGCACCCGCTCGTGGAACCACAGGTGTCGCATTTCAGGCAGGTGCCGTTGCGGACCATGGTGAAGTTGCCGCATTCGGAGCAGCTTTCGCCTTCGTAGCCTTTCATCCGGGCCTGGGCGATGCGCTCGGCGGCGGAAGAGGGGGCCGCTACCGGGGCGGGGGCGGTTTCGAGTTTGACGGCCAGTTCCGTGTTGCCCGAGCGGGCAAAGGCGGTGGCGACGGCGGAAGTCTGGGCCACAGTCTGGACGATGGGGGCGGTTGCGGCGCCCTTCACGGCCGGAGCCATGCCCCCAGCTGCCGGGCCGTGCGCTGCGCTTTGACCGGCGAGCGAGCCGGCCGGTTCGCCGCTGGCGGAGACGAGGCGGAAGCGCTCGGTCTGGCCGCGCACGAGGCCGTGGGAGACGACGCCCTGTTCGCCGCGCCCTTCGCTGGCGCCCGCGCTGATGCCGGTGTTGCCGATGGCTTCCGGCGGCACGTGGGCAAGGTCATGACGGCCCAGGTAGGAGACGGCCAGCTCGCGGAAGATGTAGTCGAGGATCGACGTGGCGTTCTTGATCGCCTCGTTGCCCTGCACCATGCCCGCCGGTTCAAAGCGGGTGAAGGTGAAGGCGTCGACATATTCCTCCAGCGGCACGCCATATTGCAGGCCGAGCGAAATGGCGATGGCGAAGTTGTTCATCAGGGAGCGGAAGGCGGCGCCTTCCTTGTGCATGTCGATGAAGATCTCGCCGAGGCGGCCATCCTGATACTCGCCGGTGGTGAGATACACCTTGTGGCCGCCGACCCGGGCCTTCTGGGTGTAGCCCTTGCGCCGGTCCGGCATCTTCTCGCGGGCACGGACGGTGCGCTCGATGATCCGCTCGACGATGCGCTCGGCAATGACTTCGGCCTTGGCGGCGGCGGGCTTGGCGGCAATTGCCTCGGCAGCCTCTTCCGCGTCCTCGTCCTCATCGGCGATGAGCTGCGAGTTCAGCGGCTGGGACAGCTTGGAGCCGTCGCGGTAGAGCGCGTTGGCCTTCAGCGCCAGCCGCCAGGACAGCATGTAGGCTTCCTTGCAGTCGTCAACCGTTGCCTCGTTCGGCATGTTGATCGTCTTGGAAATGGCGCCGGAAATGAAGGGCTGGGCGGCGGCCATCATGCGGATGTGGCTTTCGACCGAAAGGTAGCGCTTGCCGGTCTTGCCGCAGGGGTTGGCGCAGTCGAAGACCGGGTAATGCTCCTTCTTCAGGAAGGGCGCGCCTTCCAGCGTCATGGCACCGCAGACGTGAATGTTGGCAGCCTCGATCTCGGCCTTGGAGAAGCCGAGGAACGGCAGCAGCTCGAAGGCCGGGTCGTTCATCTGCTCCGCCGTGACGCCAAGGGCGGTCAGCTGTTCATCGCCCAGCGTCCAGCGGTTGAAGACGAACTTGATGTCGAAGGCGGACTTCAGCGAGCCCTTGAGCTTGGCAAGGCTGTCCTCGGTGAAGCCTTTGGCCTTGAGGCTGGACGGGTTCACGCCCGGTGCCTGATCCAGCGAGCCATGGCCGACGGCAAAAGCCTCGATCTCGGCGATCTCGCTCGGCTTGTAGCCCAGCACCTCGAGGGCTTCGGGCACGGCGCGGTTGATGATCTTGAAATAGCCGCCGCCGGCCAGCTTCTTGAACTTCACCAGCGCGAAGTCGGGTTCGATGCCGGTGGTGTCGCAGTCCATCACCAGGCCGATGGTGCCGGTGGGGGCAATGACGGAGACCTGCGCATTGCGGTAGCCGTGCTTTTCGCCCAGCTCCAGCGCCCGGTCCCAGGCAAGCTTCGACCGCTCGATCAGCACCTTGTCCGGGCAGGAGGCATGGTCCAGCGGCACCGGGTTGGTGGAAAGTGCCTCGTAGCCCGCTGCCTCGCCATGGGCGGCGCGGCGGTGGTTGCGGATGACGCGCAGCATATGGGCGGCGTTGTCGCCATAGCCGGGGAAGGCGCCCAGCTCACCGGCCATTTCGGCGGAGGTGGCATAGGACACGCCGGTCATGATGGCCGACAGGGCACCGCAAAGGGCGCGGCCCGCGTCGCTGTCATAGGGAATGCCGGAGGTCATCAGCAGGCCGCCGATGTTGGCATAGCCAAGGCCGAGGGTGCGGAAGCGGTAGGACAGCTCGGCGATTTCCTTGGACGGGAACTGCGCCATCAGCACGGAGATTTCCAGCACCACGGTCCACAGGCGCACCGCATGCTCATAGGCGTCCACGTCGAAGGAACGGTCCTCGCGGCGGAACTGCATCAGGTTCAGGGACGCCAGATTGCAGGCCGTGTCGTCCAGGAACATGTATTCCGAGCAGGGGTTGGAGGCGCGGATCTCGCCCGAGGCCGGGCAGGTGTGCCAGTCGTTGATGGTGGTGTGATACTGGATGCCGGGATCGGCCGAGGCCCAGGCGGCATAGCCGATCTGCTCCCACAGCTCGCGCGCCTTCAGCGTCTTCATCACCTTGCCGTCCTTGCGGGCGGTCAGGTCCCAGGTGCCGTCATCTGTCACGGCCTTGAGGAAGCCGTCGGTGACGCGCACGGAGTTGTTGGAGTTCTGGCCGGCAACGGTCAGATAGGCTTCCGAATCCCAGTCGGTGTTGTAGGCGGGGAATTCGATGTTGGTGTAGCCCTGACGGGCGAACTGGATGACGCGGCGGATGTAGTTTTCCGGCACCATCATCTTCTTGGCGGCACGGATCTCGCGCTTCAGAGCCGGGTTCTTGGCCGGGTCGAAGCAGTCGCCATTGTCCGCCTCGCAGTTGACGCAGGCCTTCATGATGGCGGTCAGGTGCTTCTGGCAGATCTTCGAGCCGGTGACGAGGGCGGCCACCTTCTGCTCTTCCTTGACCTTCCAGTTGATGTAGTCCTCGATGTCCGGATGGTCCACATCCACGACCACCATCTTGGCGGCGCGGCGTGTGGTGCCGCCGGACTTGATGGCGCCCGCAGCCCGGTCGCCGATCTTCAGGAAGCTCATCAGGCCGGAGGAGCGGCCGCCGCCGGACAGCTTTTCGCCCTCGCTGCGCAGGCGCGAGAAGTTGGAGCCGGTGCCCGAGCCGTATTTGAACAGGCGCGCCTCGCGCACCCACAGGTCCATGATGCCGTTCTCGTTGACGAGATCGTCCTCGACGGACTGGATGAAGCAGGCGTGCGGCTGCGGATGTTCATAGGCGGTGGCGGACTTGACCAGCTCGCCGGTCTGGAAATCGACATAGAAGTGGCCCTGGCTGGGGCCGTCGATGCCATAGGCCCAGTGCAGGCCGGTGTTGAACCACTGCGGGCTGTTCGGCGCCACCTTCTGGGTCGCCAGCATGAAGCGCAGCTCGTCGTAGAAGGCCTGGGCATCGGCCTCGCCGTCGAAATAGCCGCCCTTCCAGCCCCAATAGGTCCAGGTGCCGGCCAGACGGTCGAAGACCTGGCGTGCGTCGGTTTCAGAGCCGAAGCGCTCGCCCTCGGGCAGGGCTTCGAGAGCGGCCATGTCGGCCTCGCGGCGCCACAGCCAGGAGGGAACGGTGTTCTCTTCCACCGGCTTCAGGCGGGCCGGAACGCCGGCCTTGCGGAAATACTTCTGGGCGAGAATGTCGGAGGCGACCTGCGAGAACTGGGCCGGAACCTGAATGTCCGCGAGACGGAACACGACGGAGCCATCCGGATTGCGGATCTCGCTCGTGGTCGTGGTGAAGTCGATCTCAGCGTAAGGGGACTGTCCATCCTTGGTGTAACGCCGTTCAATCCGCATTCCCATGCCCCCTTCAACGTGCCGGCCCGGCAGGCGATCCGCCTTGCGTCAGGCCGCAAAAATCCGTTGCCCGGGCGCAGCCGCATCCCGGACGTTCAATAGTGCCGCTACCCTGTCAATCGAGGCCCGGTTCAGAGCCGGGCTCACTCTTTCAGTGAGGAATTCCCTGATCCTGCCACCCTGGTGGCCTGCCACTGGTGTTTCCGCATGCGGACGGCCAGAAGCCGGGTGCCGCGATGTCCAAGCTGCCAGCGCAACGGAAGGCGGCGCGCGGGAGGCCGCTGCCGCTGTCCATGATGCTGCCGGAAACCGGTTCTACTGGGCGGAAACAGACGCCAGTCTGCCCGCCGGAACACTCATCGTGACGTTCCGGACATTAGTGTGAATCATCGGTTACCGTCAAGTTTGTGGAACTATCGCTTGTGTGTAAAAATTGGCCGGCAATCTAAATCTAGTAGCTCTTGTGGAAATCGGGGAGAGCGGGGGAAAGCCGTGATTTGATGCAGGTCATTGCAATTTTGCATCAAGTTGAAGCGCGCGAGGGGCCCATGCGGGGATGATGCCAGCAATGCCTGCCATGTTGCTGATTGATGATGACAATTTGACGAAAAGGCCGCCACCGCATTTCAAGCGGGTTTAAGCGCGGCATGCGAGAAGAAGGGCGGTTCATCTCCGGCAGGGGCCCTGATTTCATGTCCAACCATCATGCGGCCTATGGCCTGACCTTCGAGGAACTCGACGTGGTTGTCGTCGAGGATTCAAGGCAGATGCAGACCATTCTTCGCTCGATACTTCTAAGCTTCAAGGTCGAGCGGGTGCGGGTGTTCGATACGGTGGATGCGGCGCTGGAATCCATGCTCACCGAGCCGCCCAATCTCATCATCTCCGACTGGCGCATGGAACCGGCGACGGGCTACCAGATGTTGCGGCTGATCCGGCACAAGAACATGGCACCGCTCTGTTTTGTGCCGCTGCTGTTCGTCACCGCCCATGGCACGCGGGCCTTTGTCGAGAAGGCCTTCCGGGCAGGGGCGCATCATCTGTTGGCCAAGCCCGTTTCGCCCTCCATGCTCCACGCCCGGCTGAACTGGCTGCTCAATGATGCAAGGGAGATGATCCCTGACAAGAACGGTTTTTACTCGATTGAAGGCGTTGGCCTTTTGCTGGAGCAGCAGGCGGACAAGATGAAGACGCTGGATGGTGCACGGGCCTATCACCAGCGGGCGACCCGCCGCTATCAGGAAGTGAAGGAGACGGTGGAGCACGTCTTCAACGAGGATGGCTCGAACGCCGCAGCGGCGCTTGATTCGCAGGCCGGACGCATGGCGGCTGTTGCCCGGACCGCCCCAAAGCCGGTGCAGAAGCCGAAGACGGACGAGCCGAAACCGCCGGTGCCGGGGCCGCGATTCGCTGCGCTGCGCAAGGCTCTGAGATAGCTGCAGCGCCAGGCGGCCGGTTTCCTGTTCCGGCGCTGCGGCGAAGCGGCGCAAAATGCCGCAGCCGTGTGGACGGGCCGGAGAATTCCGGCTACATGTTGCCGCAACATCGGGCTGCATTGGCAGCCAGTCCTTTTCGGGGGCGGCAGTTGGTCCGCCCGATTCGGAGCAGACAGCGGATGAAGACCCTTCTCCTGCAAATCTTCACCTGGTGGAACGGCCAGACCATGGGCACCCGGTTCTTCACCTGGCGCAAGGGCGAGCTTGTCGGTCAGGACGAGTTCGGCAACACCTATTACAAGGAGCGGGGCGGCAAGAAGCGCTGGGTCATCTATAATGGCCTCGCCGAAGCTTCGATGATCCCTCCGGGCTGGCATGGATGGATGCACCACCGCGTCGATACGCCGCCGACAGAAGAGAACTATCACGCCAAGTCCTGGCAGGCGCCGCATCACGGCAACCGCACCGGCACGCCGGAGGCTTACCGTCCCAAGGGCTCGATCCTGACCCCGGAAAAGCGCCCGGAAGTGACCGGCGACTATCAGGCCTGGACGCCTGGCCAGTAATTGGGCCAGTAATTGGGCCAGTAAGCCGCGCAGTGCTGCTTGAATTTGAAGAACCCGCTGGTGTTATCCGGCGGGTTTTTTGTTGAGCGGGGGGCGAGGCCCTTGCCTCCTCTCGGCCGTCGCCCCGGCCAAGCGGAGCGCGAGCCGGGGCCTACTCATTTGCAGAGCGCTACCGTTGCGCCGAGCCGTGCGGCAGTCTCTGCTACCCTTGCGAGCCTCAGCTTTGGAAACATGTCATCGCTGCTCTGGAAGCGAGTGGTCCCCGGCTCGATGGCCGGGGCGACGGCCCAGGCGAGATGGAAGGCACAGAGCCCCTTACAGCCCCCTCTGCGGCGCCCCCCAAACAAAAACCCGCCAGATTGCTCTGACGGGTTTCGATACGCCGTGAACGGCTTTCGCCGGACAAATGACGGGGATTACTCCTCGTCTTCGTCCAGATCTTCGGCAAACTCCTCGCCCGTGTCCGCCGGGGGCGGCGGCAGGACGGGGAGGGCGTCAACGCCGAGGCGCTTGTCGAGATAGGTGCCACAGCGCAGCATCAGTTCCTCGACGCTGTTCTCGAAGAAGTGGTTCGCGCCGGGGATCGTCTCGTGATCGATGACGATGCCCTTCTGCGTCTTCAGCTTGTCGACGAGGTTCTGCACGTCCTTCTGCGGCACGACCTTGTCGTTATCGCCATGGATGAGCAGACCGGACGACGGGCAGGGCGCGAGGAAGGAGAAGTCGAAGAGGTTCGCCGGAGGGGCCACCGAGATGAAGCCTTCCACTTCCGGACGGCGCATCAGAAGCTGCATGCCGATCCAGGCGCCGAAGGAGAAGCCGGCAATCCAGCAGCCGCGTGCGTCGGGATGAACCGTCTGCACCCAGTCGAGGGCCGCGGCGGCATCCGACAGCTCGCCCTGGCCGTGGTCGAAGGACCCCTGCGACCGGCCGACGCCACGGAAGTTGAAGCGCAGCACGGCAAAACCACGCTGGGCGAACATGTAATACAGCTGGTAGACGACCTGATTGTTCATCGTCCCGCCGAACTGCGGATGCGGATGCAGCACCAGTGCGATGGGCGCGTTCCGCTTTTTGGCGGGATGGAAACGGCCTTCCAGACGTCCGGCAGGGCCGTTGAAAATCACCTCGGGCATGAAGCGCGATGTCCTTTTCTCGTTTTCCGGGCCTTCTGGTCCGGAAAAAATGAGGAATTTGTACGTGGAATCCCTGAGCAGGAAACTTGACTCTGAGGTTCCGAGTTTCTAAAAGCTTCTTTAGAATGCTTCAAATTCGAATGCAGCCGCGTGAAGCGTGCCGGTTCGAATTCGGGCGCTTGGCGCACTTATCATCATGTGGGCGGGGAATTTCAAGTTTTCCGTTGACTTGACTTGAAAAAGAGGCGCTACCGGCCTTGTCCGAACGCCAGCAGGCGAAGAGGGCAAACCAGGCTGAATGGAGTTGGAACCGGGCCATGAACGGCGGAACCGAGCGGCTTTATCTGGATCACAACGCGAGCGCGCCTCTGCGCCCGCAGGCGCTTGCGCGCATGGTCGAGGTGCTGGGCGTCACGGGCAACCCGTCCTCGGTGCATGGGGAAGGGCGCAAGCTGCGCGGCATCGTCGAGGATGCGCGCGAGGCGCTGGCCGCCATGTGCGGCGTCAAGGCCCGCTCCGTCATCTTCACCAGCGGTGCGACGGAAGCCAATGTGCTGGCCCTCAGCCCGCGCTGGCAGGGCAATGACGGCCCGGTCTATCTGGACCGGCTGCTGATGTCCGCCGTTGAGCACCCGAGCGTGCGCGCGGGCGGACGCTTTGCTGCGCGCGAGATTTCCCATATCGCCACCGGCGAAAACGGCGTCCTGCGGCTTGATCATCTGGACGAGCTGCTGGCCGCTGGAGGCCCCGCGCTTGTGTCGGTGATGGCGGCGAACAATGAAACGGGCGTCATCCAGCCTCTGGCCGAAATCGGTGCAAAGGTGAAGGCCGCTGGCGGCATCTTCCATGTGGATGCCGTGCAGTTCGGTGGCCGCCTGCCGGTGGATATTGCCGGATGGCAGGCGGATGCGGTGAGCCTGTCTGCCCACAAGATGGGCGGTCCGCAGGGCATCGGAGCACTTGTGCTGCGCACATCTGCGCTGGCACCAGCGCCTCTGCTGATTGGTGGCGGGCAGGAGCAGCACCGGCGTGCGGGCACGGAAAATGCCGCCGCTATTGCTGCTTTCGGTGCCATTGCGCGCGATGGCTCCACAATGCTTGAGGAATTTGCAAGTCTCGCAAGGCTTCAGGGGCTTCTCGAAGAGGGTTTGCGCCTTATATCTGGATCAACGGTGGTGTTTGGCGCGGACGCGCCCCGCCTTGCGAACACGTCGTGTTTTGCCGTTCCGGGCGTCCCGTCCGAAATGGCGCTTATGGCTCTGGACCTCAACGGCATCGCCCTTTCCTCCGGCTCGGCTTGCTCCTCGGGCAAGGTCGGCGCGTCGCATGTGCTCACCGCCATGGGCGTTTCGGAGGATCTGGGACGCTGTGCGCTGCGGGTCAGCCTTGGCTGGACGACGCAGGAGGCGGACATTGCCCGCTTCCTGGAGGTCTGGGCCCGGGTGGCGGCGACGCTCAACCCTTCGGCAACCGGCGAGGCAGCCTGAAGATACGGTTTTGAAATTGCCCCGAACGGGGCCTGAAACCGCCCCCCAGCCTCTTTTGTGCCGGCGGGCTGAACCTGAGATGACCCTGCCGCCGTAGAACGGGGGCAGGGAAGATGGACCGCCCCGGATCTGAGGGCGGCGGAATGGAGACAAAGACATGCCCGCTGTGCAGGAAACGATCGACCGGGTCAAAGCGATTGACGTCGACCAGTACAAATATGGCTTCGTCACCGACATCGAGTCGGAAACGGCGGCAAAGGGCCTTTCCGAGGAAACCGTGCGCTTCCTTTCGGCCAAGAAGAACGAGCCTGAGTGGATGACCGAGTGGCGCCTTGATGCGCTGCGCCGCTTCCAGACCATGGAAGAGCCCACCTGGGCCCGCGTCAGCTATCCGCCGATCGACCTGCAGGAGTTGTACTACTGGTCTGCGCCCAAGTCCGTTGAAGGGCCGAAGAGCCTTGACGAGGTGGACCCTGAGCTGCTGCGGACCTACGAAAAGCTGGGCATCCCGCTGCGCGAGCAGGAGATCCTTGCCGGCGTCGAGCCGAAGAACCGGGTTGCCGTGGATGCCGTGTTCGACAGCGTGTCCGTGGTCACGACCTTCAAGGACGAGCTGAAGAAGGCCGGCGTCATCTTCTGTTCCATCTCCGAAGCCCTGCGCGAGTACCCGGACCTCGTCCGCAAGTATCTCGGCTCTGTGGTTCCGGTGACGGACAACTATTATGCGACGCTGAACTCGGCGGTCTTCTCCGACGGCTCCTTCGTCTATGTGCCGGAGGGCGTGCGCTGCCCGATGGAACTGTCCACCTACTTCCGCATCAACGAGAAGAACACCGGCCAGTTCGAGCGTACGCTGATCATCGCCGACAAGGGCGCCTATGTGTCCTATCTGGAAGGCTGCACCGCGCCGCAGCGCGACGAGAACCAGCTGCATGCGGCTGTCGTCGAGCTGATCGCGCTGGATGACGCGGAGATCAAGTATTCCACCGTCCAGAACTGGTTCCCCGGCGACAAGGACGGCAAGGGCGGCATCTACAATTTCGTCACCAAGCGTGGCGACTGCCGTGGCAAGAACTCCAAGATCTCCTGGACGCAGGTGGAAACCGGCTCGGCCATCACCTGGAAGTATCCGTCCTGCATCCTGCGCGGTGACAATTCGCGTGGCGAGTTCTACTCGATCGCCGTTTCCAACGGCTATCAGCAGGTCGACAGCGGCACCAAGATGATCCATCTCGGCAAGAACACGTCGAGCCGCATCATCTCCAAGGGCATTTCCGCCGGCAAGTCGGAAAATACCTACCGTGGCCTCGTCTCGGCGCACCGCAAGGCGTCCAACGCCCGCAACTTCACCCAGTGCGACAGCCTGCTGATCGGGCAGGACTGCGGCGCGCATACGGTGCCCTATATCGAGAGCAAGAACGCATCGGCCGTCTTCGAGCACGAGGCCACCACCTCGAAGATCTCCGACGACCAGATGTTCTACTGCCTCGCCCGCGGCCTTTCGCAGGAAGAGGCGGTCGCCCTGATCGTCAACGGCTTCGTCAAGGACGTGATCCAGCAGCTGCCGATGGAATTCGCCGTCGAAGCCCAGAAGCTGATCTCGATCAGCCTGGAAGGCAGCGTGGGGTAACGTAAGAGAGAAGCCGAACACCCACTGCGTCATCCTCGGGCTTGTCCCGAGGATCTGCGGCGGCAAGGGAGGGCGTCATGGCAGGGTATGTCTACATGATGTCCGACAAGCCGCGAGGGGTGATCTACACCGGCGTGACCAGCGATCTGGAGAAGCGTATCTGGGAGCACCGGGAAGGAACAAGGAAGGGGTTCACGTCTCAGTACAAGGCCAAGAGCCTCGTCTGGTTTGAATGCCACCCCAATATCGTTCTGGCGATACAGCGGGAGAAATCCCTGAAGCGTTATCTGCGCGAATGGAAAATCAGGCTGATTGAAGGACTGAACCCGACCTGGCTCGATCTGTACGAAAGAATGGGCGAAATCGAAAATGTCTATAACCCGCACGAAAACACGCAGATGTGGAATGACTACAATTAGCCGGAACTATCTTCGTGCTGAAGGCTCTGTAGATCCTCGGGACAAGCCCGAGGATGACGGAGCTGGGAATTTTCGTGGGAGTGTTGAGGCATGAAACCCGGTGCCGTTGTAGCTGCCGGACAGTTGATTTCGATCTGACTGGGGGGGGGCGTTGCCTGATGATCAGGCTCTCCCTTCGTCATCCTCGGGCTTGTCCCGAGGATCTGCCAGGCTGGATCAGCAGGTATGCGTTATGGGACGGGTTCGAGAATGCCAACCGGCCGTGCCAGAACGCGAGGACGTGGAATGACTGCAGTCAGTTGGACCGACCTTCGGGTGAAAACTGCTGTAGATCCTCGGGGCAAGTCCGAGGAGCATGGAAGCAAGGCCTTGGCCAAACGCAATTGAACGCCGGACACGGGCAGATGCCCGGCATCCGGCTCCTGATACTGATGACACACACCGGACCTTGAATCCGGACTGAAATGAGGACCACCTCAATGCTTGAGATCAAGAACCTGCACGCCCGCATCGCCGAAGACGGCACCGAGATCCTGCGCGGCATCGACCTGACCGTGAAGGCAGGTGAAATTCACGCCATCATGGGCCCGAACGGCTCCGGCAAGTCGACCCTGTCCTACATTCTGGCGGGCAAGGAAGACTATGAGGTCACCGAGGGCGAGATCCTGTTCAACGGTGAGAACCTGCTGGAGATGGAAGCCGACGAGCGTGCGGCTGCCGGTGTGTTCCTCGCCTTCCAGTATCCGATCGAGATCCCCGGCGTTGCCACGATGGAGTTCCTGAAGACCGCCCTCAACGCACAGCGCAAGGCGCGCGGTGAGGCGGAGCTGTCGGTTCCGGATTTCCTGAAGCTGGTCAAGGCCAGGGCGGCCGACCTCAACGTCACCATGGACATGCTGAAGCGTCCGCTCAACGTCGGATTCTCCGGCGGCGAGAAGAAGCGTTCGGAAATCCTGCAGATGGCGCTCTTGGAGCCCAAGCTCTGCGTGCTGGACGAGACGGACTCCGGCCTCGACATCGACGCCCTGCGCATCGTCTCGGAAGGCGTCAACAAGCTGCGCTCGCCGGAGCGGGCGATGATCGTCATCACCCACTACCAGCGCCTGCTCGACCATATCGTGCCGGATGTCGTCCACGTTCTGTCCAAGGGCAAGATCGTCAAGACCGGCGGCAAGGAACTGGCGCTTGAGCTGGAGAAGAACGGCTACGCCGATTACGCCGGCGCGGCGGCCTGAGCCACGGGGAGTGACCATGACTGCGAACCTGCGTGTCGTCTCGACACAGGCCGAAACCGATCTTGAGGCCCATTTTGCGGCGCTCAAGGACGGTGGCGCCGATCTGATCAGCCTGCGGGAAGCCGCCTTCGCCCGTTTCCGGGCGACCGGCCTGCCGCACCGGCGGATCGAGGAGTGGAAGTACACGGACCTGCGCGCCTTCCTGAAGAGCTACGCTGCCCCGGCAGCCGCGGCTTCCCTGGAGGCGGTCAAGGCTGCTCTCGCAGATGCCGAGACCTATGCGGAGCTGGAGCGCCTGCGCATCGTGCTCGCCAATGGCCGTCTTGTGGCCGAAGTGTCCGATCTGGCGAAGCTGGAAGCAGCTGGCGTTGAGGTTTCAAACTTCAATGATGCTGTGAAAAATTCTGCGCAAGCCCTTCTTTCCAATCCGGAAATTGCCGGAGTTAATCCGGCACTTGAACTCAATACGGCGCTGCTGCAGGGCGGCGTGGTGCTGAAGGTCAAGGCGGGCACGGCCGTGGACCTGCCGGTCGAAATCGTGCATCTGGCGCTTGGTGGCGCGGTCTATTCCCGCGTGCGGACCGAACTGGCCAAGGGCGCGAGCCTGACCCTGCTGGAGAGCTTCGTCACCGCCGGTGAGGATGCTGTCGTCAACGCCGTCTCCGATCAGGTGCTGGCCGATGAAGCTGCACTGACCGTAACCCGCCTGATCGTGGGCTCGGGCCGTGCGCCGCACATCTCCACCGCCTTCTCGCATCTTGGTGCGAAGGCCGAGCTGAAGACGCTCGGCTTCATCGCCGGGACCGACTTTGCCCGCAACCAGTCCTACGTCACCTTTGCCGGTGAGCACTCCACGGCCAAGCTCTACGGCGTGACCATGGTGCGCGGCCAGCAGCTGGGCGACCAGACGCTGGTGGTGGACCATGCGGTGCCGAACTGCGAGAGCCGGGAATTCTTCAAGACGGTGATCGGCGCCGGTGCGAAGGGCGTCTATCAGGGCAAGATCATCGTGCGGCCGCACGCCCAGAAGACGGACGGCCGTATGATGACGCAGGCGCTGCTCCTGTCCGAAGATGCCGAGATGGCCAACAAGCCGGAACTGGAAATCTTCGCCGATGACGTGCAGTGCGCCCACGGCGCCACGAGCGGCCAGATCGATGAAGACCTGCTGTTCTACCTGCGCGCCCGCGGCATTCCGGAAGCGGAAGCCCGCACGCTGCTGGTCCTCGCCTTCCTGTCGGAAGCCATCGAGGAATTCGGCAGCGAGAGCGTGACCGAGCTGCTGGAGACCCGCGTGCGGGAGTGGCTGGCTATCGCCGGCTGATCCTTAGCTGCTGTTGATTGGAGAGAATGATGACCGCCAGCCAGACTGCTGCTGCCCCTGCCACCGGCTATGACGTTGCCGCCGTGCGCCGTGATTTCCCGATCCTGTCGCGGGAAGTCTACGGCAAGCCGCTCGTCTATCTGGACAATGGCGCTTCGGCTCAAAAGCCGCAGGCGGTCATCGATGCCATGGTGAAGGCCTATTCGCAGGAATATGCCAACGTGCACCGGGGCCTGCATTTTCTCTCCAACACGGCGACGGAGAACTACGAAGCCGCGCGCGAGACCGTGCGCCGCTTCCTCAATGCGGGATCCGTGGACGAGATCGTCTTCACCCGCTCCACGACCGAGGCCATCAATCTCGTGTCCTACGGCCTTGGCCCGGACACGTTCGGCCCGGGCGATGAGATCGTCCTGTCGATCATGGAGCACCACTCCAACATCGTGCCCTGGCACTTCCACCGCGAGCGCAACGGCGCGGTGCTGAAGTGGGTCTATGTGCGCGAGGATGGCTCCTTCGATCTGGAGGCCTTCGAGGCGGCATTGAGCGAGCGCACCAAGCTCGTCGCCATCACCCAGATGTCCAACGTGCTGGGCACCGTAGTGCCGGTGAAGGACGTCTGCCGCATCGCCCACGCGCGCGGAATCAAGGTGCTGGTGGATGGCAGTCAGGCTGCCGTGCATATGCCCGTCGATGTGCGCGACATGGACTGCGACTACTATGTGCTGACCGGCCACAAGGTCTATGGTCCGACCGGCATCGGCGTGCTCTATGGCAAGCCGGAGGCGCTGGAGCGGCTGCGCCCGTTCTGCGGCGGCGGTGAGATGATCGCCGACGTGACCGAGGATATCGTTACCTATGCGAAGCCGCCGCACCGGTTTGAGGCAGGTACGCCGCCCATCGTGCAGGCGATCGGCCTTGCTGCTGCGCTCGACTACATGGACAGCCTCGGACGCGAGAACATCGCCCGGCATGAGGCATCGCTGCTGGCCTATGCCACGGAGAAGCTCGCCGGTTTCAACTCCTTGCGCATCTTCGGCTCGGCGCCAGGCAAGGGCGCGATCATCTCCTTCGAGATGAAGGGTGCCCATGCGCATGATGTAGCCACCGTGCTGGACCGGGCAGGCGTCGCGGTACGTGCCGGCACCCATTGCGCCCAGCCGCTGCTGGCGCGCTATGGCGTCACCTCCACTTGCCGTGCCAGCTTCGGCCTTTATAACACCTTCGAGGAAGTGGACGCCCTTGCGGCCGCCCTGCAGAAGGCGCAGGACTTCTTTGCCTGAGGATCGACCCATGAACGACAGTCCCGCTCACGTTTCCGCTGAGCCGGAAACCGCCGCCGGAAACACGGCTTCCGCCATTCCGGCCGAGGAACTGGCGCGGATGACCGATGACATCATCGCGGCGCTGAAGACCGTCTATGACCCGGAAATCCCCTGCGACATCTACGAGCTTGGCCTCATATACAAGGTCGATATCGAGGATGACCGCTCGGTGAAGGTGGACATGACTTTGACCGCGCCGGGCTGCCCGGTGGCCGGGGAAATGCCGGGCTGGGTGGAAAATGCCATCAGTGCGGTGCCCGGTATCGGCGCCGTGGATGTGAGCATGGTGTTTGACCCGCCGTGGACGCCGGACCGCATGTCCGAGGAAGCCCGCGTCGCGCTCAACTGGTATTGAGCGCGGGCAGGGGAGGCAAGCCGGTTGGAAAGCTGAGCGGAATCCCCATATAATACCCACCGGTTTATTTGAAGGGGGCATTTCCCCCGCAAAGGAACAAGCCCATGGCACTGGCCCGCAAGATGCAGATCATGAAGGTGAGCCCGGCAGCCGCAGAGCGCGTGCGCGAACTGGTGGACGGCGCCGATGAGCCCAAGGCCGGTCTGCGCATCAGCATCAAGAAGGGCGGCTGCGCGGGCATGGAATATGCCATGGCGCTCGTTGACGGCGTTCAGCCGGGCGATGACGTGATCGAGGCGGATGGTGCGAAGGTCTTCATCGATCCGGCGGCGGTTCTCTATCTGATCGGCAGCGAGATGGATTTCGAAACGACGAAATTCCGCTCCGGCTTCGTCTTCCGCAATCCCAATGAAGTGTCGTCCTGCGGCTGCGGCGAATCCGTATCGCTCAAGGCGGCCGATCCGGCTGCGCTTTCCGCCTGACACGTCTTTCGCCTGACACCTCCGCCAGAATCTTCAGAAGGCAGATCCATGAGTTTCTTTGCCCGCCTGCGTGAGGCCGCCGGTCCGGACTGGACGGCCTATGTCGAGCATTCCTTTGTCCGCCAGATGCAGGACGGCACGCTGCCGCAAGCCGCTTTCCGGCATTATCTGGTGCAGGACTATCTGTTCCTCATCCAGTTTGCCCGGGCCTATGCGCTGGCCATCTACAAGAGCCCGACGCTCGGCGACATGCGCCACGCGCTTGCCGGAGTGAAGGCCATTCTCGACATGGAGATGGATCTTCACGTCGAGCTGTGCGCTGGCTGGGGTCTTTCGCGCGAGGATCTGGAAAAGGCGCGGGAAGAGCGCCAGACCATGGCCTACACCCGCTTCGTGCTGGATGCGGGCGGGCAGGGGGATCTGCTGGATCTCCTCGTC
The DNA here is from genome assembly GCF_054073275.1 of Pannonibacter sp. Q-1. Lineage (NCBI taxonomy): Bacteria > Pseudomonadati > Pseudomonadota > Alphaproteobacteria > Hyphomicrobiales > Stappiaceae > Pannonibacter > Pannonibacter sp. Q-1. The sequence goes on along the minus strand of NZ_JBSXNB010000004.1, from coordinate 106,051 downwards.
GCGCTGGCCCCTTGCGTTCTGGGCTATGCCGAGATCGGCGCCAGGCTCGCAAAGACGCCGTCCGGCTCAGACCCGCAGAACCCTTATGCCCGCTGGATCAGTGAATACGCCAGTGAAGCCTATCAGGACGTCGCCGGTGGCTTTGCCGCCTGGATGGACCGGCTGGCGGCAGACTATGAAACACCGGCACGCAAGGCCCGGCTGGAGCATCTGTTCCGGCAGGCCAGCGTTCTGGAGGCTGATTTCTGGCAGATGGGGCTGGACGGGGCCTGAACAGTGCCCGAACAGGGCGCGGTCCATGAGGGGTGTCAGGCGACGCGGCTGCCGTTCTGATGGGCCGCAAGCTCGTTGCTCTGCAGGCTGCGGACGGCATTGCGGCCGCTGTGCTTGGCGGCATAAAGTGCAGCGTCGGCGCGGCCGATGATCATCTGGCTCGTATCACCGCCTTCATACAGACTGACGCCGATCGACAGGGTCAGGCGGCCGAGATTTTCACCTGTCGAGCGCTTCACCAGTTCCTTGCCCATGACGGCCTTGCGGATCTGCTCTGCCACCTCCATGGCATCGTCGATCTGCGCCTCGGGCAGGATAATGGCGAATTCCTCGCCACCGTAGCGGCAGGCAATGTCCTGACCCTTGATGCTCTGCTTCACGGCCAGAGACACGAGCCGCAGAACCTGATCGCCGGTCTGATGGCCAAACCGGTCGTTGAAGCTCTTGAAGTGATCGATATCCGTCAGCAGCAGGGCAAAGCCTTCGCCGGTGCGTGAAGCCAGCTCGATCGCCCGGTCAATGGCAAGGTCGAAATGCCGCCGGTTGCTGAGCGTGGTCAGTTCATCGGTTAGGGATTCGTAGCGGATCGCCTCAAGGCTCTCCTTCAGCGAACGGATCTGCCGGTTCGATTCCAGCAGCTGACTTTCGAGATTGCGGTTGGCCGCAATGGCGGCATGGGTCGCCTTGACCATGGCCGAGGTCAAATCCCTCAGCCCTTCATCATTCAGCGCTTCATGCAGCTTTCCCAGAACATTGTCGAGGGCTCTCCCGAAGTCAGACGTCGCATCGGTGCTGATGCGGATCGCATCGACCAGGTCCTGCACCTCTTCGGCAACGCGCGTGCCCACCTCGTCAACCCGGTCACCAAGCCGGTTGGGAGACAGGAAGCGCGAATAGATCCGCTGCAGATCGTCGGCTGAGATCGACCCCTTCGTCGCGATCAGATCGTTGATCGCGCGGTTGAGAGCCTGGTTGAAACCGGCTGCATATGTATACCAGGTTTCGTAATTGCGCGGATGCGCAGGAATCACATTGCGTCGAATATACGAGAGCGCCGCTTCACCATAAGTGATGGTTCTCTTGAAGTCCTCCGCATCTGCCATCCTGGCCCCCACCAAAAAAGAGCGCCACTTGCAAAGAGGCGCTTCGATATGTTGTAACACTAGTAGTATGTAATTTAACGCTGAGTTAAATTGCGCATAAATCTGGGGCGGTTGCCCTCCGTTCTACTGTATACAATGTTTCCGTTACGGCCAGAGATTGCCCTGTACGTTCCGGCTGCAGTTGGCGCAGGCTGCATTGCCACAGCAAAACGCCGCCGCACTGATCAGATGCGGCGGCGCTTCCACACCTGACTTCAGAACCTGGATCAGGACGCCTTTTTAGCGCGCGGATCCCGGAGCAGGAAAGCGGGAATGTGATCGCCGAGACCGATGACCGGCTGGTCATCATCCTGATGGCGGCCGCGGCGGTTGTTGCCACCGTTGCGGTCGCGCTGCGGCTGATTGCGGTTGCCGTCGCGGGGGTGCCGGTCGTTGCGCTCGCGGCCGGTGTCCTGCGGCTGTGCCTGCTGCGGGGCAATGCGCGGCTGCGGAGCATCTTCCGCCATCACGGCCGGCGCCGCATCCTGCACCTCGGCCGTCTCGCTCTTGCGCGGGCGGCGTGTCCGGGTGCGGGCGGGTGCCTTGGCCTCGGCAACCTCTGCAGCTTCCTCGCGCGGGCTTTCGTCCGGCGCAGCCTCCTGGGTGCGGCTGCCGCCGCGGGGACGGCGGGCAGGGCGTTCAGTCTTGGCGCCGCCGGAGCGGGCGGCCTTGCGGCGCTCCTTGCGCTCGGCAATGGCAGCTTCAAAGTCCAGCGGCTCGCCCAGCCAGTCGATGCTCTTGCCGATCACCTTCTCGATGGCGCCCAGATACTTCTGGTCGTCGCCGTCAACCAGCGTATAGGCAACGCCGAGGCGTCCGGCGCGGCCCGTGCGGCCAATGCGGTGGACATAGTCTTCCGCATGGATCGGCACGTCGAAATTGAACACGTGGCTCACATCCGGAATGTCGAGACCACGGGCAGCCACGTCGCTGGCGACGAGCAGCTTCAGGTTCCCCTTGCGGAAATTGTCCAGCATGGTCATGCGGGTGCGCTGGTCCATGTCGCCATGCAGCGCGCCGACATTGAAGCCGTGCCGCTCCAGCGAGCGGAACAGGGTGGCCACGTCAACCTTGCGGTTGCAGAAGACGATGGCGTTCTGCAGATCTTCGGCCTGGGCGAGAAGATCGCGCAGGGTCTGGCGCTTCTCATAGTCTTCTCCGCCGGTCGCCACCAGATGCTGGGTGATGGTCGAGGACGTGGAGGAGCGTGTCGAAACTTCAACCTTGGCCGGGTTCTGCAGGAAGGTTTCCGTCAGGCGCTGGATTTCCGGCGGCATGGTGGCCGAGAAGAACAGGGTCTGGCGGGTGAAGGGGATCAGCTTGCAGATCCGCTCGATGTCCGGGATGAAGCCCATGTCGAGCATGCGGTCGGCTTCGTCGATCACGAGGATCTCAACACCCTGCAGCAGCAGCTTGCCGCGCTCGACGTGATCCAGCAGACGGCCCGGGGTGGCGATCAGAACGTCGGCGCCGCGGTCAATCTTCTTGTCCTGCTCGCCGAAGGAAACACCACCGATCAGCAGGGCGACATTCAGCTTGTGGTTGACGCCGTACCGCTCGAAATTCTCCTGAACCTGCGCCGCGAGTTCGCGCGTCGGCTCAAGGATCAGAGTGCGGGGCATACGTGCGCGGGCGCGGCCCTTTTCAAGAAGGGTGAGCATCGGCAGCGTGAAAGAGGCCGTCTTGCCGGTGCCGGTCTGGGCGATGCCCAGAACATCGCGCCGCTCCAGCACGTGGGGAATGGCGCCCTTCTGGATGGCGGTCGGTTCGTTGTAACCGGCAGCCGTAACCGCCTGAAGTACTTTCTCGCTGAGGCCGAGAGTGTCAAATGACATTGAGAACGAGGTCCGATTCTGGGTCGCTGTAGCTGGACGGACCCAAGCTCTGCCCGGGTCCGGAATTGGCGCCACCCTACAGTTAAAGGCCCTCTTGTCAATGTTTTCCTGAGGTTTTGACCCTGAAACGGCCCTGTTAATGCTAACAGCCGCCAGTTGGGAGCAAATCAGCAGGCACGCGGGCGCCTGCCTCTCATCGCAAATGCAGCAGCTTGACTTCGCCGTCAGCTTGAAGCGGGCGCTTCACGCTCAGATATCGAGGTCATGCGCGAATTCGGCGCGGTCCTGGATGAAGCGGAAGCGGGCTTCCGGCTTGTTGCCCATCAGCTGTTCGACGGTGTCGCTGGTGCCGGCCTCGTCGCCCGCCACCACCTGCACCTTCAGCAGGGTGCGCTTGGAGGGATCCATGGTGGTTTCCTTCAGCTGACCCGGCAGCATTTCGCCAAGGCCCTTGAAGCGGCCGATCTCGACCTTGCTCTTGCCCTTGAAGACGGTGGCCATCAGCTCGTCCTTATGCTCGTCCGTGCGGGCATAGATGGTCTTGCCGCCCTGCGTCAGGCGGTAGAGCGGCGGCACGGCGAGATAGAGGTGGCCGTTGTGGATCAGCTCCGGCATCTCGCGGTAGAAGAAGGTGATCAGCAGCGAGGCGATATGCGCGCCGTCCACGTCGGCGTCGGTCATGATGATGACCTTCTCGTAGCGCAGGTCCGCATCCTTGTAGTGGGTGCGGGTGCCGCAGCCGAGCGCCTGGATCAGATCCGCCAGTTGCTGGTTGGCCACCAGCTTGTCGCGCCCGGCATTGGCAACGTTCAGGATCTTGCCGCGCAGGGGCAGCACGGCCTGATTGTTGCGGTTGCGCGCCTGTTTGGCGGAACCACCGGCCGAGTCACCCTCGACGATGAACAGCTCCGTGCCTTCCGACTGGTTGGCCGAACAATCCGCCAGCTTGCCCGGCAGGCGCAGCTTGCGCACGGCGGTCTTGCGGGCCACGTCCTTTTCCTGGCGGCGGCGCAGGCGTTCTTCTGCCCGGTCGATCACCCATTCCAGCAGCTTGTTGGCCTGGGTGGGGGAGGCGGTCAGCCAGTGGTCGAAGGCATCGCGCAGGGCATTTTCGGTGATGCGCGTTGCCTCGTTGGTGGCCAGCTTGTCCTTGGTCTGGCCGACAAACTCCGGCTCGCGGATGAAGACCGACAGCATGCCGGCGGCCGAGGTCATGATGTCTTCCGAGGTGAGGATCGCGGCCTTCTTGTTGCCGACGAGATCCGCATAGGCCTTGAGGCCGCGCAGCAGTGCATAGCGCAGGCCCGCCTCATGCGTGCCGCCTTCCGGCGTCGTCACCGTGTTGCAGTAGGAGGAGAGGAAACCGTCGCCCGCAAACCAGGTGACGGCCCATTCCACCGCGCCGTGCTTGCCGGGCTGGCCCAGCTTGCCGGCGAAGATATCGTCGATGACCTTGCGCTCCTTGCCCAGCTTTTCGGAAAGGAAATCCTTCAGGCCGCCGGGGAAGTGGAACACGGCTTCGGCCGGTGTCTTGTCCTTCTCGTCCAGAAGCGCCGGGTCGCAGTGCCAGCGGATCTCGACGCCGCCGAACAGATAGGCCTTGGAGCGAGCCATGCGCAAAAGGCGCGCCGGCTCGAACTTTGCTTCCTTGCCGAAGATCTGCCAGTCGGGCTTGAAACGCACCAGCGTGCCGCGCCGGTTCTGCACATCGCCGACGAGTTCCAGCGGCCCCACGGGCTTGCCGCGCTGGAAGACCTGACGGTAGAGCTTGCGGGCCCGCGCCACCTCGACCACCATTTCCTCCGACAGGGCGTTCACCACCGAGGAGCCCACGCCGTGCAGGCCGCCCGAGGCCTCGTAGACCTTGCTGTCGAACTTGCCGCCCGCATGCAGCGTCGTCATGATGATTTCGAGCGCGGACTTGTCCTTGAACTTGGGATGCGGATCGACCGGAATGCCGCGGCCATTGTCCGTGATGGTGATATAGCCATCGGCGCCAACGGCAACGTCGATCCAGGTGGCGTGTCCGGCCACCGCCTCATCCATCGAGTTGTCGATGATCTCGGCAAAGAGGTGATGCAGCGCCTTTTCATCGGTGCCGCCGATATACATGCCCGGACGGCGGCGGACCGGCTCAAGGCCTTCCAGCACCTCGATGTCGGCTGCCGTATAGTCCTCACCGGCTGCGGAACTGCGCTGCGGTGCGGGGCTTGCCGCTTCAGCCGGTGCTGTTGCGGCCGCTAGGACGGCGGGCGCGGGCGCAAGGGCTGCTTTGCTGGCCGCCTTGGGGGCTGCCTTTGCGGGCGCACTCCCTGCCGCTGCTGCTGATCCTGCGAAGAGATCCTCGTCTGCGCTCATGCCGTTTCCATGTTCCATAGTCTGTGGGGCAGGCCCTTGCGTGTGACGCAAATGGCCGTGCCGTATGTCCGGTTCCCGTTGCCGGAGCCCGATTCGCTGCTGCCCGATTCGGCGCGATTGTCTCAGCCGCCAGCCTGCGGCGAAAGGGGAAAGCCCCGGAACCGCGCGGATTTCCAACGAAACGGCGCTTTTGAACGGTCTGGACAACCGAATGTCAACCGCTTTCATCCAGTGTGAGTGCAAGGGCCGTCCGGCCCCGCGCCAGTCCCTGCCATGAAGCAGCAAGAGGAGCTGTGCAGCCGTGAATGGTTGCCCGGCTTGCTTTTTGGAAGGTGTTCTGGCGGCAGGACGCGGCAGAAACCTTGAGCTTTGCGGCGCTCAGGGTGGCGGGATTGAATAAAAAACAGACGCGAGTCTGTGGCGCCGCCGCAACAGTCAGACGCGATGTGATGCGCTATGACTTGTGGCGCCGGAATTGCCGCCGTTCAGCCACGATTGGGCTTCAACCCTTTGTGGCATGGAAGGGCAGAATGATCTTCAGCAAATTGCCGCCGCCCCCTTGGGGGAATGAGTGGCAGGCATGAAGAGCGAGGCAGTCAAGCGGGCATACGCATCAGTGTGTATGCCATTGGATCAGGGGTTTGGTGTGCGCGTTATCTTTGCGTTGAACAGGACAGGGAATGACGGGGTGACATCCCGAGTCTGTCTTTACAGCGGTGAAACGCATTCCTCTTTCCTTGGTTCCATCTCCCGCAGATTTTTTTCGCATGGTGCCGCAGCTGCCAGCTCAAATACCGGCGGCCGGAGCGCTGCTGGCCCAAATGCTGCCGGAATGCCGGGGTATTTTTCTCTCCATCGAATTCACACAGGGCCAGCGCCGCACGGCGCCACGGGCATGGCGGTCAGGCTGGCTGCCAGCCGCGCTGCAGCTTTGGCCGGAAAAGGTGCGCCAGTCCGCACCAAGGTGAGATCCAGAGTCATGCGTATCTTGCGGAATCTCGTCCAGATAGCCGGCCTGCAGCTCATGCTGCTGGTGCCTGCTCATGCCTTTGACGGAACACCGGCCAGCAACGAGCAGATCACGCCGGAGCGCATGACTGCGAGCGAGGCGCTGCGCCTTGGCGCCAGGAAATACTATTCCGGCGACAAGCAGGCAGCGCTTGATTCCCTGCGCTACGCGGCCGAGAACGGCCAGCCGATGGCTGCCTGGAAGCTGGGCCAGATGTATGCGGCCGGTGACGGCGTTGCCGAGGACGACTACAAGGCTTTCGAGTATTACAATCAGGTCGTCAGCCTCTATGGCGACGAAAGCCCCACCTCTCCGCAGGCACCTTTCGTCTCCAGCGCCTTCGTGGCGCTTGGCAAATACTACATGACCGGCATCAAGAATACGCAGGTCAAGGCCAATCCGGCCCGTGCCCGCCAGATCTTCACCCACGCCGCCTCGTATTTCGGCGATGCGGAAGCCCAGTATGAACTGGGTCAGATCTACCGCGAGAACAACGACCTGATGGCCGTGCGCTGGTTCAACCTTGCGGCCCTCAAGGGCCATATCGGGGCGCAGGCGCTGCTGGGCGAGACCCTGTTCAACCTGGCCGACTCGCTGGAAAACCGCGAACGCGGGCTGATGTGGATGACCATTGCCCGCGCCCATGCGGCTGAAGAGGGCGTTGGCGATCTGGGCTGGGTCGTCGACATGCAGGAGCGGTATTTCTCGCTGGCAAGTGAGGATATCCGCCGCTCCGCCGCCCGCCGTGCCGATGCCTGGATGGCCAAGCATGAGCCGATGCGCGCGCCTTCTGCCGAAGCGCTCAGCGCATCGACGCTGCGGTAACATCTCTTTGCATCATGTGGAAATTGACGCCTGTGGCCTGCGCCGCAGGCGTTTTGCCATTCCGCGCCGCAGGCGTTTTGCTATTCAGCCACGGGAAGGACATCCGGCGCATCACGCCTTGAAAATGCTCAGACGCCGCACGGGCTTGACCAACTTCCGATGAGCCAAGCTCATTCGAAGTTGGCATAAGCCAGATCCGTGGGCTCGCCGGGTTCAGGCGCCGGGGCTTCAACCGAAGGGCAAGGGGCCTTGCTCACGTCCCAGGAGGTCACGTTCTGTGACATCACGCATTGGGCGATGACGCCGCGCAGGCAAATCACATCGCCCACGTGATAGTCCTGACTGTTGGCCTTGCAGATGCAGTTGACCTTCGGCTTCTCGCCGGCCCCCGCAGGAGCCGGGAGAGTTGCCGTGATCAGGGCGGGGATCAGTGCCGATAGCAGAGCCCCGGGGATCAGGCGCAAGGTCTTCATGGCTTGAGCGTAGCACGGGAGGCGCGGTCTTCAAGCCGCAAGGGCACTGATTACGTTAATCTCACCCGGATGGCGACGGCTCACCAGCCGTTTACACGCGGCCACCAGCCCGTCACGGCACCGCTTTCGATCATGTTGGTAGCCTTCATAGGCCGCCGCCGTCATGCTGGCGTGGCTGGGCAGAATCCGGAGCCGCGAGCCGGCCGGATAGGCCGAAAGATCCACCGGCGAGCCGACGAGGCTCGTCACATATCAGGCGGCGAGGTCGACCCAGACCGGCACATGGTCGGAGGGCTTTTCCCAGCCGCGCACATGGGCGTCGATGCCGCAGCCGCGCATCAGGTCGCTTGCCTGCGGCGACAGCAGGATGTGGTCGATGCGGATGCCGTTGTTCCGCTGCCAGGCGCCTGCCTGATAATCCCAGAAAGTGTAGGTTTCGGCGGCGTCCGTCGAGGCGCGCACGGCTTCGGTGAAGCCGAGATTGACAAGGCTGCGGAAGCGGTTGCGGCTCTCGGGCTGGAACAGGGCGTCGCCCAGCCAGTCCTGCGGATTGCGCGCATCCTTCGGCTCGGGGATGACGTTGTAATCGCCCAGCAGCAGGAAGGGCGTTTCTTCGGCAAGGCGCGTGCGGGCATGGGCGATCAGCCGGTCCATCCAGCGCAGCTTGTAGGGGAATTTTTCCGTGCCCAGCGGGTTGCCGTTGGGAAGGTAGAGGCAGCCGGCGCGCAGCGCCCCGCCGTCCGTCGAAACGGTTGCTTCGATGTAGCGGGCCTGCTCGTCGCTGTCATCGCCCGGCAGGCCGCGCTGGATGTCCTCCAGCGGCTGGCGGGAGAGGATCGCAACACCGTTGAAGCCCTTCTGCCCGTGGGTGGCGACGTGATAGCCCAGTTCCTCGAAAGGCGCGGAAGGGAAGGCCTCGTCCACCGACTTGATTTCCTGGAAGCAGGCAATGTCCGGTTTTGCCTCGGAAAGCCATTGCAGCGCCGTGTCGATGCGGGCCTTGACCCCGTTGATGTTCCAGGTGGCGATCTTCATCCCCGCAGCCCGTCCTTCTGCCGATCTCATGTTTTCCGGCTGACAGTGTTAGCAGGCACATGGGGGGATGGCCAGAGAGGGGGGATTGGCAGCAGGTGGATTGCAAGGAAATGCTGGTGTGAGTGGGCAACTTGCCTTGCTCCAGCTCTTCCATCGTCATCCCGGCCGAAGCGAAGCGGAGAGCCGGGACCGGTGAGCCAAGGCCTTCCGGATATGGTTCGCGGCACAAACAACAACTGCCCCGGCTCACCGGTCCCGGATCGCGCGGCGCGCGTCCGGGATGACGATTGAGAGGTATTGTAAACACTTGGCGCATCCAACGCGGAACTGCGCCGGACTGCGCCTCAGATCGTAAAACTCGTGCCGCAGCCGCAGCCGGCGACGGCGTTGGGATTGCGGATCTGGAAGGACTGGCCCATCAGATCGTCGATGAAGTCGATTTCCGAGCCTTCCATGTACTGGAGCGACACCGAATCGACCAGAACCGTGGCGCCGTCGCGCTCGATGACCAGATCATCCTCCTCGCGGGCGGTGACCACGTCATACTTGTACTGAAGGCCCGAGCAGCCGCCGCCTTCGACGCTGACGCGCAGCATGGAGCCGGGCGTTTCGCCGGAGAGAATCTTTGCAACACGGCGGGCGGCGCGGGCGCTCAGGGTGACCGGAGTGGCGGCTTCCAGGGTGTCTGTGCTCATGAAATCGGCTTCCCTTGGGGTGCGGCGCTGGATTTCTGCAGGAAAATGGCCATATCCAGCCATTCACAGGGTGTCATCACAGTTGCGCCTTGTCTTGACTAATAGGTATGTACGCATTGGGCCTGCGTCAATTGCAGAAGCGCAAGGTCAGGAATGCCGTCCGGTACGGTCTGCTTGCAGGTGGGGTGATTTGAATGACAGTAGCGAGCCTTGGTTATGGGGCGCAGGCACGGGCCGTCTATGCACAGGACCCGGCACAGACGCAGGGGCGTCTTCACCCCGAGCCGGAGAGCCCGACGCGCACGCCCTTCCAGCGCGACCGGGACCGCATCATCCATTCCACCGCCTTCCGCCGCCTGAAGCACAAGACGCAGGTTTTCGTCTATCACGAGGGCGATCACTACCGCACGCGTCTGACCCACACGATCGAGGTGTCGCAGATCGCCCGTGCGCTCGCCCGCGCTCTGCGGCTCGATGAGGATCTTGCCGAGTGCCTGGCGCTCGCCCATGACCTCGGCCACACGCCCTTCGGACATGAGGGCGAGGATGTGATGCACGAGTGCATGGCCCCTTACGGCGGCTTTGATCACAATGCCCAGTCCCTGCGCGTGGTCACCTCGCTCGAACACCGCTACGCCGAATGGGACGGGCTGAACCTCAGCTGGGAAACGCTGGAAGGCCTTGTGAAGCACAACGGCCCGCTGGTGGATGCCTCCGGCGCGCCGCTTGGCAAGTTCAAGGACAGCGTGCTGCCCTTTGCCATCCGCAGCTATGCGGACAAGCAGGATCTGCGCCTCGACAGCTGGCCGAGCGCAGAGGCGCAGGCCGCCGCCATTGCCGATGACATTGCCTATGACGCCCATGATTTGGATGACGGGCTGCGGGCGCGGCTGTTCAACATTCAGGACATCGCCGAAGTGCCGTTCCTGGCGGATATCCTGCAGGAAGTCGACAGCCGCTATCCGGGGCTGGACGAGCCGCGGCGTATCCATGAGATCGTCCGCCGCCAGATCACCCGCATGGTGGAAGACGTGATCCGCGAGGGCATCCGCCGCCTGCGCGAGCTGCAGCCGAAAAGCGCCGAGGACATCCGCAGGGCAGGGCATGCGGTGGTGGACTTCTCCGCCGAAATGAGCAAGGCCGAGAAGGAAGTGAAGCGCTTCCTCTTTGCCCGCATGTACCGGCACCCGGATGTGCTGTCGGTGCGCAAGCTGGTGGCGCGGATCACGCGCGAGCTCTTTGCCCATTACATGGCCACACCGGCCGACATGCCGCGCGAATGGGCGGCCGGGGCTGCCGGCCTTGCACCGGAAGCGCGGGCGCGGCGCGTGTGCGACTTCATCGCCGGCATGACCGACCGCTATGCCATCGAGGAACACCGGCGCCTGTTTGACGATACACCGGATTTGGGCTAGGCCCGCCGCCAGACATGCCCCAGGATGAAACCGGGGCGCTCAAGCCATCCCTTTTCAAGACAAGCCAGATTGGCCATACGATGAACATCTTTGCTGAATTCACCACCCGGGTGCAGGCTGCCGTCAAGGCGCTCGATCTTCCCAGCCCCTTGAGCGATCAGGATCTTGCCCGCATCACCGTGGAAAGCCCGCGCGATCCGGCCCATGGCGACCTTGCCACCAACGCGGCCATGGTTCTCTCCAAGCCGCTCGGCATGAAGCCGCGCGATCTGGCCGACCAGATCTCCGCAGCCCTTGCCAGGGATGCCGAAGTTGCAGAGGTCAGCGTTGCCGGTCCCGGATTCATCAACCTGCGCGTCAAGCCTGTGGTGTGGCAGCGGATCCTGAAGGCTGTCGTCAGCGGCGGCCTTGACTTCGGCCGCTCCGCACTGGGCGGCGGCGCCAAGGTCAATGTGGAGTATGTTTCGGCCAATCCGACGGGCCCGATGCATGTGGGCCATACGCGCGGCGCGGTCTTCGGCGATGCGCTGGCCAACCTGCTGGCCTATGCCGGCTATGAGGTGACCCGCGAATACTACATCAACGATGCAGGCTCGCAGATCGACACGCTCGCCCGCAGCGCCTTCCTGCGCTACCGCGAGGCTCTGGGTGAGGAGATCGGCGAAATCCCGGCAGGCCTCTATCCGGGCGACTATCTGAAGCCGGTGGGCGAGGAACTGGCCAAGGCTCATGGCAAGGCGCTGCTCGACATGGGCGAGGATGCGGCTCTGCCCATCGTCAAGGAAGCTGCGATTTCGGGCATGATGGAGCTGATCCGCGGCGATCTGAAGCTCCTCAACGTGCATCACGATGTGTTTTTCTCCGAGCGCACCCTGCATGAGCGCAACGACGGCGGAGAATCGCCTATCGACCGGATGCTGGACGTGCTGCGCGGCCGTGATCTCGTCTATGAGGGAACCCTGCCGCCGCCGAAGGGCCAGCTGCCGGAAGACTGGGAGGACCGCGAGCAGACCCTGTTCCGCGCCACCGGCTTTGGCGATGACATCGACCGGCCGCTGAAGAAGTCCGACGGCTCCTACACCTACTTTGCCGCCGACGTTGCCTATTTCCTGTCGAAATACGAGCGCGGCTTCAAGGAGATGGTCTATGTGCTGGGCGCCGACCACGGCGGCTATGTGAAGCGTCTGGAAGCGGTCGGCAAGGCCATCTCCGGCGGTTCGTCCGAAGTGATCGTGCGCCTGTGCCAGCTGGTGAAGCTGTTCCGGGCGGGCGAGCCCGTGCGCATGTCCAAGCGTGCCGGTGATTTCGTCACCCTGCGCGATGTGGTGGAAGAAGTGGGCCGGGATCCGGTCCGTTTCATGATGCTGTTCCGCAAGAATGACGCACCGCTTGACTTCGATTTCCAGAAGGTGACGGAGCAGTCGAAAGACAATCCCGTCTTCTACGTGCAGTATGGCCATGCCCGCTGCTGCTCGGTGCTGCGCCAGGCGGCTGAGGAACTGAAGGGGCGGGATCTGTCGGACGCTGCACTGGCTGCGGTGAGCTACGAAGGCCTGAGTGATTCTGGCGAACTGGAGCTGATCGGCAAGCTTGCGATGTGGCCGAAGATGGTTGATGCCGCAGCCGAAGCGCATGAGCCGCACAGAATCGCGTTTTTCCTGCACGATTTGGCAAGTTCCTTGCATGCGCACTGGAACCGTGGCAAGGAAATGCCGCAATTACGTTTTATTAACCCTGAAAATACAGAGTTGACTCTCGCGCGTCTTGCTCTTGTGAGGGCAGTATCTTTGGTTCTTGCTTCTGGGCTTGCAATTCTTGGAGTCGACGCCCCCCAGGAAATGCGCTGAGGCAGGAGAGTGTGTCCGGCCGGGTGATCCCGGATAGCCAGTTGGCCTGGCCGGATGCCATCGGTGGAACGCAACACGAATATGTCTCAACGCTCTGACTTTCCCAGATCCGATTCTTTCCGTGAGGCAGATGCTGCCGCACGGCATACGGACGATCAGCTGGGCGCTGAGGATCCGCTGGTTCAGCTGGCGCGCATCGTCAACCGCAACCGTCCCGCATCTTCAGAATCTGGCAGTGATTACTTCGCAGCACTGGATCAGGATGATCTGCTGCGGGAGCCGGTGGGGCAGCCCCCGGTTTCCCTGCCTGCCGGCTACGGTGTTGACGAGAGCCACGGCGCTTACGGCCAGCCGGAGAGCTATGCTGGCCAAGAGGCTTATTCCGGCGCCGGATCCTATGCGGATGAGCCGTACGAAGCCTATCCGGACCAGCCGGACTATGGCGCTCCGGCCGTGGCCCTGCCTGAGGACTTCCATCTGGAAGACCCCTATGGCACTCCCCGCAGCGAGGAGAGCGGCTACCCTGAGGTCGTGTCGCAGCCTTTCGTGACACCGGATCTGCGCGGCGGCGGTGATCCCTTGCGCTATGAAGAGGCAGAGCCGGCGCAGTATGCCCCGTCAGTGGAGAGCTATGGCTTGCGCGGCTCGTCCGGCCTTCAGTTGGACGAAGATGCCTTCGCCTCTTCTCTGGCTGCCGGTGAGGGGGACTATTACGCTGGCGAGAGCGCTGAGGACGAGGCTGTTGCTGGCCTGCGCCCGGGCCTGAACCTGTCTCTCGATCCGGAAGAGCTCGCGGGCTATCCGGAGGATGATGCCGCCATGACCGGCGGCGAGGTTTACACAAGTCAGTCTTATGGCGCATCGGCCTATGCTGACGAGGGCTACGCAGACGATGGCGCTTACCCGGCAGAAGAAGCCTATACGGAAGAGGCTTATCCGGCTGAGGACTACGCTGGCAATCTGACGGCGGCTGGCAGCCGGTATGACGCCGGGGATCAGGGCGCGTTGCGCGGGTCTCTGGATCGGGGAAGCGGTTTTGATTTTGCTGCCAGCCTGGAGCAGGGGCTGGAGGATGAACTGCAGGGCGCCTTCGAGGCAGGGCTTCAGGAACAGACCCGGGTACAGCCGGCCTCTTCCTTCGCTGGATATGGCGAGGAGGAGCGTGCTCCTTCCGCTCATGGCCCGGAGACGGGATCCATGGCGGCAAGTCTTTCGGCCGCTCTTGCCGGGTCGCTGGTGTCTGCGCTGAGCGAAGAGGTTTCTCCGGCCGGGGCAAAATCTGCGGAACGGACCTTCAAGCCGCGCGCAACACCCCAGATGCCTCAGGCCAAGGCCGAGCCTTCGAACAAGGCCGCCAGTGCGCCGTCCTACGGAGGCTATGACCCCGAGGCCCTGGCTGCGGCGCCCCAGCCGAGCAAGGCGGCGACCGCTGCCGTTCCCTTTGTGCCGGATGCCACGCAGCCCTGGCCATCGCTGGCGTCCGATGCAGCCGTGCGCAGCGCAAAGGAGGCTTCGGCCAGCTTTGCCGAGCTTGATGATCTGGTCGGGTCCCTGTTCAAGGATGAAAGACTGCAGCGGGGCAATGAGCCGGAGCGCAAGTCCTCCGGCCTTGATCCTGCCGATATCGATGACATGGCCTGGCCGGACGCCTTGCGCAATCTTCCGCGGGATGCCGGTCCTGTCGAGGATGACCTGTCTGAGGGCGAGATTGCCGATATCTTTGCCCAGAGCCGTCCGCAGGCTCAGCAGTTGCCGCTGCTGTATGATGAGGACGAGGCACCGCCCCCTCCCGGTGGCTATGACCTTGATGCGGTGGCCCGTGCCATGCAGGAGAGTGATCCGACGCTTGCGGGCGCCGGTATCCTTCCGCCCCATTCCGCCTATGAAGAGCAGGCAGCTCCGCATTCGGGCAACAGCCGCCGGGGCCTGAAGATTGCCGCCGCCGTGCTTGGCGTTGCCGTTGTCGGAGGGGCTGCCTTTGCGCTGCTCGGATCTGGCGGCTCGTCCGTGCCGGATGGCCCGCCGCAGGTGATTGCAGGGCTCGAAGAGCCGCTGAAGACCTATCCCGAACCGGCCGAAAGCGGCGCCAGCCAGCCCGCCAAACTCATCTATGACCGTGTTGGCGGAGAGCCGGCCGATGGTGAGCGCATGGTCGTGCAGGACAGCCCGGAGCCGGCCGAACTTCCCCCCGCACCGGTGGATGGTTCTGCATCGGATCTGACGCCGGGGGCGCCGAAGCGGGTGCGCACGCTCGTGGTGCGGCCCGACGGCACGATTATCAACGGCGCTTCGAGCGCTGATACGGCCGGGGCAGGGACAGTACGGACCGTTTCGCCCACGCCGGTTGCGCAGACCCCGGCACTGGAAACGCCGGGCATGCCCGGCGCAGCCGGTGCACTGGCTCCGGTTGCGGCCCTGACGCCGGCGCCGGGCGCCGAGGAGGCCGCAGGGCCTCTGACGCCGGTAACGCCGGAAGAACAGCGGGCTGCGGATGCGATTTTCAACGGTGCAACACCGCGGGTGAAGCCGGGTCCGGGCGCGCAGGTTGCGGCTGTTCAGCCGCAGCCGGTTCCGGCCCAGCCTTCCACGCCGCAGCCTGTCAACTCCGGCCCGCTTAACCTGACTCAGCCGGCGGCACCCCAGCCGGTTGCGGCTCAGCCTGTGCAGCAGGCGCAGGCCACCGCTCCGGCCGCGTCTTCGATTGCGCCGGGCACCTATGTGGTGCAGGTGACGTCTCAGCGCAGCCAGGAACAGGCGCAGACCGCCTACGCCGCCCTTCAGCGCCGCTATCCCTCGGTGCTGGGCGGGCAGACGCCGGTGATCGAGCCGATCGAGATCGAAGGCCGCGGCACGTTCTACCGCGTGCGCATTCCGGCCGGGTCCAAGGACGCAGCCGACGCGCTCTGCGGCAGCCTGCAGTCCGCCGGCGGCGATTGCTTCGTCCGCCGCAACTGAGACGGACAGCCAGAGACGAAAAACGCCGGTCACGTGACCGGCGTTTTTCTTTTAAAGGCAATATCTTACATCAATGCCTTCACAAGGTGCGGCAGGCTGCGCTCCAGCCTGTAGTCGATGGAGGAGTGGTTGTCCGGGAACTCCTCATAGACATGCGCGACGCCCCTTGCGGTCAACGTCTGGTGCAGGCGGCGGGCGCCGTAGAGAAGATTGTACTGGTCCACATCGCCGCAATCGATCCACAGCGCCTTGAGGCTTGCAAGTGCGTCCAGGTGCTGCGTGACGATCTGAGCAGGATCATGTGCCAGCCAGTTGGCCCAGCGTTCGGGGATGAGCTCACATGTGCCGGAGGTGACCGGCAGACGGATGCCGCAGAAACTGTCCGGGTCCGGATCATAGCTCGCGGCCATGGCGAGGGACATCAGCACATGCATGTCGGCGCCGGAGAACTTCGGTCCTGCCTCGAAGTCGGTGATGAAACGCTCCACCGAGCCGCCCTTGCGCGCCAGCGTGCGCAGCACGTTGGGCATGTCGGGCAGGTAGCACAGCTCGAAACCCATGTCGCCGGAATGACAGGCGGCCGCCGACCACACATCCGCGTGCCGCATGGCATGCATGATGGCGCCATAGCCGCCGGAAGACTTGCCGAAAAGCCCGCGCTTGCCCTTGCCGCCGCAGCCGAAGCGGCCCTCGACCGCCTCCAGCATCGGGCCGGTGAGATATTGCGCCCACAGGCCCATGGCGGCCGAATCGACATACTGGTTGCCGCCCAGCCGGGTGAAGCAATCGGGCATGGCAATGACAACCGGGGGCAGGGTGCCATCTTCGATCATCCGGTCCAGCCGCTCGGGCAGGTTCTCGCCGAAATTCTTCCATGCGGCGTGGCCGGGGCCCGATCCGGTGAAGCCCGCAAGATCGACGAGAAGCGGAAGCCCCTTGCCATCATGGCCGTGGGGCACGTAGACGATGACCTCGCGCTCTGCCGGATCGCCCAGGAGATTGGCTGCCAGCAGGGGGCTTGCGACCGTGAGGCTGTGAAGACTTCCCTTGGGTGTGTCGTGGCGCTTGCGCATGATGGCATCCTGTGATTGGCACATGGGTCTCAGGGCATGTTTATGAGCCAGGCGCACAGAGGGTGCAAATCAGCCCTTTGTGCGGCCTGACAGATCCGGGTGGTTCCTGTGGAAGGACGCCCGCAAAGGTGTTTGATGACGAAGGCATTCATCACGGGCTGTGCGGGGCTGGAACTTTCGCAGGATGAGCGCGCCTTTCTGGCTGCCGAAGACCCGTGGGGGCTCATTCTCTTCCGCCGCAACTGCGAGAGCCGCGAGCAGATCGGTGCGCTGACAGCCGCCTTCCGTGAGGCAGTTGGCCGCAGCGATGCGCCCGTGCTGATCGACCAGGAAGGCGGGCGGGTGCAGCGCCTGCGCCCACCGCTCGCCCCGTCCTATCCGGCTGCGCGCCGCTTCGGAGCGCTTTATGAGCAGGACCGGGAGAAGGGCCTGCGCGCCGCTTTTCTCGGCGCGCGGCTGATCGCCCATGATCTGGCCGAGCTCGGCATCTCCGTGGACTGCATGCCCGTGCTGGACGTGCTGTTTCCGCAGACCGTGGATGCCATCGGCGACCGGGCCTATGCGGATGAGCCGGAGACGGTGGCGGCGCTTGCCCGGGCCGCCTGTGACGGTCTGCTGGCGGGCGGCGTTCTCCCGGTGATCAAGCATCTCCCCGGCCACGGGCGGGCAGAAGTCGACAGCCATCTGGAGCTGCCGCGCGTGCGGGCGCCACGCACTGATCTGGAAGCGGTGGACATGCTGCCGTTCCGCAAGCTGGCGGATCTGCCGCTGGGCATGACCTGTCATCTGCTGTTCGAGGATATCGATCCGGACCATCCGGCCACCCAGTCGAAGATCATCATTGAAGAGGTCATCCGCCGCCAGATCGGCTTTGACGGCGTGTTGATGAGTGACGATCTTTCCATGGAGGCTCTGGGCGGCGATATTGGCAGCCGGGCTGCGAAATCCTTTGCTGCGGGCTGCGATCTTGCGCTTCACTGCAACGGGGATCTCAAAGAGATGCGGCAGGTGGCGGCAGTTGCGCCGGTGCTGCAAGGCGCCAGCCTTGACCGCTGCGCGCGGGCCCTTGCCACGCGCCGGATGCCGGAAACGGGCTTTGATACGCTTGCAGCGCGGGCGGAAATGGACGAATTGCTGGGCGGAGCAGGGCTTGCCTGAATTTGTGTGGCCCGGAACCAGCGCGTGAAGGAAACGGCAGATGGTGACACAGCCGGACTTTCTGGAAGGCCCGCCCATCGACAGCGAGCGGGCGGTGTCCGATCCGCAGCTTGTCGTGGATGTGGACGGCTTTGAAGGCCCGCTCGACCTGCTGCTGACGCTGGCACGCGGTCAGAAGGTGGATCTCACCCGCATTTCCATTCTGGCGCTGGTGGAGCAGTATCTTGCCTTCGTCTCGGAAGCCCACAAGATGCGGCTGGAGCTGGCGGCCGACTATCTGGTGATGGCGGCCTGGCTCGCCTATCTGAAGTCGCGCCTGCTGATCCCCGAGCAGAAGAACGAAGATGAGCCGACGGGCGAGGAACTGGCCGCAGCGCTTGCCTTCCGCCTGCAGCGCCTTGAGGCGATGCGCAATGCCGCTGCTGCGCTGATGGCGCGCAACCGGCTGGGCCGGGATGTGTTTGCCCGCGGCGCGCCGCAGCAGCTGGCCGTGCAGCGCAAGAGCGTCTGGACGGCAACCATCTACGAGCTTCTGACCGCCTATGCGGCGCAGCGTCAGCGGCAGTCGGTCACCCACGTGCGGGTGCGGCTCAGGACCGTGTGGTCACTGCAGGAGGCGCGCGAAATCCTCACGCGCCTTGTCGGCAGCATGGCGGACTGGGCGCCGATCAATTCCTATCTGATGGATTATCTGATGGACGATCAGGAACGGGCGACCGTGCTCGCCAGCACGTTCTCCGCCAGCCTTGAAATGGTCCGTGAAGGGCATATCGAGCTGCGCCAGTCCGGCCCGTTCGAGCCGGTCTATATCAGAAAACGGCAGGAGGGTTCCCGCGATGGCGGATGAGATCGACCGGGATGGCCTGCGCATGGTGGAGGCGCTGCTCTTTGCCTCTGCCGAGCCGCTGGCGCGGGACGACATTGCCGCCCGGCTGCCGCAGGGCATGGATGTGGATGGGCTCCTGTCCGAGCTGAAGCGCCATTATGCCATGCGCGGCGTCAATCTGGTGCGGGTGGCCGGCAAGTGGGCCTTCCGCACCGCCGAGGATCTGGCCTATCTGCTGCAGCGCGAGGCGGTGGAACAGCGCAAGCTCTCGCGGGCGGCGCTGGAAACCCTCGCCATTATCGCCTATCACCAGCCGGTGACCCGCGCCGAGGTGGAAGAAATCCGCGGCGTTTCGACCAACAAGGGCACGCTGGACGTGCTGATGGAAACCGGCTGGATCCGCATGCGCGGCCGCCGCAGGACACCGGGCCGCCCGGTCACCTACGGCACCACGGATGCCTTTCTCGACCATTTCGGGCTGGAGGTCATCGGCGATCTGCCGGGCCTTGAGGAGCTGAAGGGGGCAGGGCTGCTCGACAGTGCCATCCCGGCCAGCTTCCATGTGCCGATGCCTGACGACTCGGATGCCCTTGCCCCGGATGAAGATCCGCTGGAGACAGGGGAACTGTTCGATTTCGAGGAGCTTGAAGAAGAGGAACCGCAGCAATGAGCGCAACCGCCCTAAAGGAACGGCCCGAAAGCGGTGATACCCCCGGCTGGGGGGCTCGCGGCACGGCGGGGGCGGCTTTCGCAGCTGGTCTGGCCTTTGAGAATGTCTTTCATGCCTATGATGGGGTGCCGACGCTGCACGGTGTCAGCCTCAGCATCGAGCCGGGCGAAATTCTCTGCCTTCTGGGCCATTCGGGCTGCGGCAAGACAACGCTGATGCGCATTGCGGCCGGTGTCGAGCCGCAAACGTCCGGCCGCGTGCTGATCAATGGCGAGGAAGTTGCCGGGCCATCCCGCTTCCTGCCGCCGGAAAAGCGCGGTGTGGGCCTGATGTTCCAGGACTATGCGCTGTTTCCGCATCTGACCAACCTTGAAAACGTGATGTTCGGCCTGACGCAGTTGAGCCGGGATGCGGCCCGCTCGGTCGCCGGGCAGATGCTGGCGCGTGTGGGGCTTGTGGGCTACGCGGATGATTATCCCCATTCTTTGTCCGGCGGCGAGCAGCAGCGCGTGGCGCTGGCCCGTGCGATTGCACCGCGCCCCGGCATCCTGCTGATGGATGAGCCCTTTTCGGGCCTTGACCGGCGCCTGCGCGACGATGTGCGGGAGGAAACCCTGATGATCCTGCGCGAGACGCGGGCGACCTGCATCATGGTGACCCACGACCCGGAAGAGGCGATGCGCATGGGCGACCGGATCGCCCTCATGCGGCGCGGACGGCTGGTGCAGTTCGGCACGGCGCGGGAGCTTTATCTCCAGCCCACAAGCCGGTTTGCCGCCCGTTTCTTCTCCGAGGTCAATGAACTGGAGGGCGTGGCCACGGCAGACGGGCTGGAATGCGCCCTGGGGCGGCTGGCGCTGGAGCCGGAGCGCTGCTTGCCTGCCGGCACGAAACTGGACATCTGCGTGCGCCCGGAAGGCGTGATTCTTTCCGGCGCAGAGGGCAAAGGCTGCAAGGGGCGCATTCTCAGCCGCCGCTTCATCGGCATGGCAGACCTGGTGCTTGTGGACGTGGAAGGACTGTCCCAGCCCCTGAAGGCGCGGTTGCGCGGTGATGAGGGCCTTACTGCAGGTTCCGATGTGAGTGTGGAGCTTGATCCACGGGATGTACTTGCCTTTGCCAAAGAGGCCGTAACCGACTAGAAGGAGCTTGCGGGGCCGTGTTCCGGGTCCCACATCTATCGGGCGCGGCGCTTCCTGGAAAAGCGTCCTGCGCCAGGGGCAAGGGTGCACGAGGGCAGGGCATTGCGTATCTGACCCATATTGGGAGTTCAGGGAATGAGTATTGGTATCTGGCAGCTGCTGATCATCGCAGTGATCGTCATCCTGCTCTTCGGGCGTGGCAAGATCTCCGACCTGATGGGCGACGTCGCCAAAGGCATCAAGAGCTTCAAGAAGGGCATGGCTGAGGACGACACGGCCGAGAAGGCTCCCGAAGCGTCCAAGACCATCGAACACAAGCCGGCCGATCCGGTTGCTGCCGACAAGGTACAGGACCAGTCCAAGGCTGGCTGATCCGTCAGTCGCTTTGTCGCTAGGGATGGCGGTTATTCATGTTCGATATCGGATGGGCTGAACTTATGGTGATTGCCTGCGTGGCGATCATTGTCGTTGGCCCGAAAGACCTGCCGCGGATGCTGCGGACCTTCGGTCAGATCGTCGGCAAGGCGCGGCGTATGGCGAACGAGTTCCAGTCGACCTTCAATGATGCCATCCGCGAGGCTGAGCGTCAGGCCGACATCGACGACATGCGCAAGGCGGCTGACGCTGCTGCCAACTTCAATCCTCTGGGGGACCTGAAGAAGTCGATTGAAGGGGACCGTGCTGCCGGCAAGGAAGCCGCCTCTCCGGCTCCAGCGACTGATGCAGCGGCACCCGTTTCGCCGCCGGTGCCCGTTTCCGCCGCCAGCTCGACGGAGGACCAGCCGCTGGCGGTGCCCGTGACGGGGCCTCAACCGCCCGAACCCGTGGTTGAGCCCAAGTCTGAGCCTGCTCCAGCCGCTCCCGCAGAAGCACAGGCTGCACCCGCTTCCCAGGACAAGACAGCATGAGCCAGGACGACATCGACGCCTCCAAGGCGCCGCTCATCGAGCACCTGATCGAGCTGCGCTCCCGCCTGCTGAAGTCGGTCATCGCCTTCATCATCATGTTTGTCGTGTGCTTTTACTTCGCGACGGACATCTACAACATCCTGACGGTGCCCTATCTGAAGGCAGTGGGATCGGCCAAGCCTGTGGAGATGATCTTCACGGCGCCGCAGGAGTGGTTCTTCACCCAGATGAAGCTGGCGCTGTTCGGCGCCCTGTTCCTGGCGTTTCCGGTGATTGCCTCGCAGATCTACATGTTCGTGGCGCCGGGGCTCTACAAGAACGAGCGGCGGGCCTTCCTGCCGTTCCTGGCGGCCACGCCCGTCCTGTTCCTGATGGGGGCATGCCTCGTCTATTTCTTCGTCATGCCGATGGCGATGGGCTTCTTCCTGTCGATGGAGCAGACGGGCGGCGAGGGCAAGGTGGCCATCCAGCATCTGGCCAAGGTGAGTGAATATCTCGGTCTCATCATGACCCTGATCTTCGCCTTCGGCCTCGTGTTCCAGCTGCCGGTGGTTCTGACGCTGCTGGGCCGCTCCGGCTTCCTGACGTCGCAGACGCTCAAGGAAAAGCGGAAATATGCGATCGTGGTGGGTTTCATCGCGGCCGCCGTTTTGACCCCGCCCGATCCCATCAGTCAGATCGGCCTTGCGGTCCCGACCTTGCTTCTCTACGAAGTGTCCATTCTTTCGGTGCGGATGATCGAGCGCAAGCGGGCCGAAAAGGAAAAGGAAGACGCGGCGGAGTGAACCGCCTCCAGCCTTCCTTGCCTTTGCCCCTTCCGCCGGTCTGTCCGGGCCGCTTTTCCTGTCTTTCAGCGGAAGCCTGACATGTTCGACATCAAGTGGATCCGGGACAATCCCGACGCCTTCGACGCAGCCCTCGCACGCCGTGGCCTCGACAAGGCATCCGCCCGTCTCATCGCCCTCGACGATGCGCGCCGCAGCCACATCGCCCGCCTGCAGGAAGCCCAGGAGCGCCGCAATGCGGCCTCCAAGGAAATCGGCAAGGCCAAGGCCACGAAGGATGAGGCAGCGGCCCAGGCGCTGATCGATGAAGTCGCCAAGATCAAGACCTTCATTCAGGAGGGCGAGGAAGAAGAGCGCCGCCTGAACGAGGCGCTCGACAAGGCGCTCTGCGTCATCCCCAACCTGCCGCTGGACGATGTGCCTTATGGCGAGGATGAAAGCGGCAACGTTGTCTACCGCACCTGGGGTGAGAAGCCGGAGCTGAGCCTTGGCTTTGCGCCGAAGGAGCATTACGAGCTGGGCGAGACCAACGGCGGCATGGACTTTGCCGTTGCGGCCAAGCTGTCGGGCGCGCGTTTCGTTGTGCTCAAGGGCCAGCTGGCGCGGCTTGAACGGGCGCTCGGCCAGTTCATGATCGACCTGCACACGACCCAGAACGGCTACACCGAAGTGTCGCCGCCGCTGCTCGTCAATTCCGAAACCCTCTATGGCACCGGCCAGCTGCCGAAGTTCGAGGAAGATCTCTTCAAGGCCGGTGACAACCACTATCTCGTGCCCACGGCTGAAGTGCCGCTGACCAATCTGGTGGCGGGCGAAATCCTGACGGAAGACATGCTGCCGCTGCGCGTCACGGCGCTGACCTATTGCTTCCGTTCGGAAGCCGGTTCGGCTGGCCGCGATACGCGCGGCATGCTGCGCCAGCACCAGTTCCAGAAATGTGAGCTGGTGTCGGTGACAACGCCCGAAACCTCGCTGGACGAGCTGGAGCGGATGCTCTCCTGCGCCGAGATGGTGCTGCAGAAGCTTGGCCTGCACTACCGCGTCATGACCCTGTGCACCGGCGACATGGGCTTCGGCTCGCAGAAGACCTATGACATCGAGGTCTGGCTGCCGGGACAGAACACCTACCGCGAAATCTCGTCCTGCTCGGTCTGCGGCGACTTCCAGGCCCGCCGCATGAGTGCGCGCCTGCGCCCGTCCGATCCGGCGGCCAAGGGCCTGCGCTACGTGCATACGCTCAACGGCTCGGGGCTGGCTGTTGGCCGCACGATGATTGCGGTGATGGAAAACTACCAGAACGCCGATGGCAGCATCACGGTGCCGGAGGTTCTGCGCCCCTATATGGGCGGCCTCGAAAAGATCGGGTGAGCCATGCGCATTCTCATCACCAATGATGACGGCATTCATTCTCCGGGGCTCTATGCCCTGGAGCGGATTGCGAAGACCCTGTCCGACGATGTCTGGATCGTCGCGCCGGAAACCGACCAGAGCGGCGTTGCCCATTCACTGACCTTGTCCGAGCCGCTGCGCCTGCGCCAGGTGAACGACCGGCACTTTGCCCTGCGCGGCACGCCGACGGACTGTGTCATCATGGGGGCCCGCAAGGTGCTGCCAGATATGCCGGACCTCATTCTCTCCGGCATCAACCGGGGTGAGAATGTCGCCGATGACGTGACCTATTCGGGCACCGTTGCAGGCGCCATGGAAGGGGCCATTCTCGGCATTCCCTCGATTGCCATCTCGCAGGCCTATGGCTACGGGCAGGGGCGCAACCCGGACTATTCCACGGCGGAAACGCATGGCCCGGCGCTGTTCCGCAAGCTGCTGGACTTCAGGCTGCCGCGTTACACGCTTTTGAACGTCAACTTCCCCGCCTGTCCGGCGGATCAAGTGGCGGGCGTGCGGGTGACCGTGCAGGGCCATCACGAGCAGACGGGCCTGATGGTGGATGAGCGCGTTGATGCGCGCGGCTTCCCGTATTTCTGGCTTGGCTTTACCGCCCGCACGCATGATCCTGTCGGCAACAGCGATCTCAACGCACTCAATGCCAATTGCATCTCCGTGACGCCGCTGCGCCTGGATCTGACCGCGCATGATCTGGTCGGGCTGGTGGCAGAGCATCTGGCCTGATTGCGGGATGCAACGAGGGGCATGAAAGGGGTGGGGCATGCCGCAGGTGTTCGACACCGGTCCGGAATCGGTCACACAGGATGAGTCGGAGGCCCGTGCGGCGCTGGTTCTGTCCCTGCGCCGCCGCGGACTGAACGACAGGCGTGTGCTCTCCGCCATCGAGCGGGTGCCGCGCCGGCTGTTCCTCTCTGCCCGCCACCACCGCTTTGCCTATGAGGATTCGCTGCTGCCGATCGAATGCGGTCAGGTGGTCAGTGCGCCGTCGATGGTGGCCAGGATGGTGCAGCTTCTGGAGATTGCGCCAAACCACCGGGTGCTGGAGATCGGCACCGGGTCAGGCTACCAGACTGCGATTCTCTCCCACCTGAGCCAATAT
Organism: Pannonibacter sp. Q-1; assembly: GCF_054073275.1. Taxonomy (NCBI): domain Bacteria; kingdom Pseudomonadati; phylum Pseudomonadota; class Alphaproteobacteria; order Hyphomicrobiales; family Stappiaceae; genus Pannonibacter; species Pannonibacter sp. Q-1. The sequence goes on along the minus strand of NZ_JBSXNB010000004.1, from coordinate 81,121 downwards.
GTCTTCACCGCAGACCGCTACCAGACGCTGATCAATCTGGCCCGCCAGCGCATTGCTGCGCTGAAGATCCAGAATGTCGAGTTTCATCATGCCGATGGGCTGACGGGTCTGCGCGAGAGAGCCCCCTATGACCGGATCATCCTGACAGGTTCGGTTCCGGCCATCCCTGATTCTGTGCGCCTGCAGCTTGCGCCGGATGGCATTCTTCTCGCCCCGGTCGGCCCTGCGGGACAGCAGCAGGATCTGATGTGCATGCGCAAGGTGGATGGTGAATACCAGAGCAGCAAAGTTGGCGAAGTCCGGCTGGTCTCCTTGCGCGATGGGATCGCACAGGTGCTCTAAACGCCCGCAAATCAAGGGGTTTACCTTTTGTTGATGCGGCGTTTAGGCTTTGTCAACCTTACTCGCTTCTAATGATTGCCAGTGGTTTTCAACTGTGGATCAGAGTAGGGCGATGGCAAATCCGATGCGTGAGTATCGCAGCTCCCTGCGTTTGCGGGTCGCAGCAATCTGTGTACTGGCTTCTGTAGGCGCCGGGTGCAGCGGCAGCATGGAGCGCTTCGCTGACGGCCCCATTTACACCGGCAGCACGCCTAATCAGCGTTCGATCCTTGCAAATTCCGGCGGTGGCCAGCCGACCTATCAGGACGTGGTGGCCGGGCGTGGCAGCAATAATGGGGGCTTGCCTGCTTCCGGCGGCTCGCCCCGCACGACAGGTTCGGTCTCCGGTTCGTCGCTGCCGCCGCTGGCGCAATCTTCCGGTTCTCCGGCGCCGCAGCCGGTTGCTGCTGCTCCGGCACCTGCCCAGCCCGTGGCTGCTCTTTCGCAGGCACAGGGCGAGCGGTCCTGGCGCGGCTGGTCGAGTGCGGGCGGGACCCGCGTGACCGCACGCCAGAACGAAACCGTGGCTTCCATGGGCCAGCGCTTCGGCGTTCCTGCCGATGCCATCGCGGCCGTCAACGGGATCGACAAGAACGCCCCGCTGCAGGCCGGGCAGACCGTGCTGATTCCCACCTATTCCACGGCAGGCGTTTCGGCTCCGCAGGCAACGCTGCCGCCCGCCAGCGGGGCTCCTGCAACAACCGGGACCATTGCGCCTGCTCCGCAGCAGCTCGCTGCCGTGTCAGCGCCGGACCGCAAGCCGGCTAATGCCCGGCAGGCCGCAAATGCTCCGGCCCCGGCCAAACCGGTGACCCGCACGAATGAGCCGAAGCCGGCTGCCCCGATCGCCGCCCTGCGTGAGGTGCAGCCTTCCAGCCTGCCGGCCAATGACAAGCCGGCCATAGAGGCTCTGAATTCTGCCGCCGGTGAAGGCAAGCCGGTGCAGACCGCGTCCATCGACCCGGATGAGGCCGTAGGCGGGCCGATGTTCCGCTGGCCGGTGCGTGGCCGCATCATTTCCGAATTCGGCTCCAAGCCGGGCGGCGCGCGCAATGACGGCATCAATCTGGCGGTGCCGGAAGGCACGCCGGTGAAGGCCGCCGGTGATGGTTCGGTCATCTATGCCGGAAATGAGCTGCAGGGCTTCGGCAATCTGGTTCTGATCCGCCACGCGGATGGCTGGGTTTCTGCCTATGCCCACAACAGCGAGATCCTGGTCAAGCGCGGTGACGAGGTGCAGCGCGGTCAGGTGATCAGCAAGGCGGGTGCCACCGGCAACGTGACCCAGCCGCAGGTGCATTTCGAGCTGCGTCAGGGCAACCGTCCGGTGGATCCGACGCGCTATCTGCCCAAGGGCTGACCGGCGCTTCGGATAAGCTCAATGAAGAACAAGGCCCGGAAAGCATGTGCTCTCCGGGCCTTGTTGATTCTGTGCCGCAGTTGCCTCAGGACAATGGTTTGCCGAGGCGCCCTGCCAGATCCTGGATATACTGGAAGGCAACGCGGCCCGAACGTCCGCCCCGGGTGGTGGACCATTCGAGAGCCTCTGCCCGCAGCGTTGCGGCATCGATCTCCAGCCCGAAATGTCGCACATAGCCGCCGACCATCTCCAGATAGTCGTCCTGGCTGCAGTTGTGGAAGCCGAGCCACAGGCCGAAACGGTCGGACAGGGAGACCTTTTCCTCCACCGCTTCGGCCGGATTGATCGCGGTCGAGCGCTCGTTCTCGATCATGTCGCGCGGCAGCAGGTGGCGGCGGTTGGAGGTGGCGTAGAAGATGACATTCTCGGGCCGTCCCTCGATGCCTCCCTCCAGAACCGCCTTCAGCGACTTGTAGGACGTATCATCGTGATCGAAGCTCAGGTCGTCGCAGAAGATGATGAAGCGGTGCGGGGCGCCCTTGATGATCTTCATCAGGGCGGGCAGGGTGTCGATATCCTCGCGGTGGATCTCGATCAGCTTCAGCGCGGGCACGCCGCCGTCAGAATTGATGGCCCCGTGAACGGCCTTCACCAGCGACGATTTGCCCATGCCTCTGGCGCCCCACAGCAGGGCGTTGTTGGCCGGAAGCCCCTTGGCAAAGCGCATGGTGTTTTCAAAGAGGAGATCCCGCACGCGGGAGACGGCGCACAGAAGGTCCAGGTCCACCCGGTTGACCTTCGGCACGGGCGACAGTTCGCCCGGGTGAGGCTGCCAGACAAAAGCGTCTGCAGCGGCAAAGTCCGGAGCAGACGGCTCAGCGGGAACAGCCCGGGCGATGAGGCTGATCAGTGTGTCGAGCTTTGCCGACAGCAACTGGAAGTCCGGGTTGATTTGTGGAAAATCTTTGGCGCCTTGGGTCATCTTGCAGGTGTAACTCGCGGTCTGAGTGCCTATATGGCGCGAGGAAACGCGTCTTCGTCAGGCTTAGCATGTGGGGAAGGGGGCCGAAATGCCGGTTTTGGCTGGATCGGTACGCTCAATATTGCAGCATGGCTTGAATTGCGGGGCTCCCTCGGTATAGTCCGCGCAATCTGATGAAGGCGAAACCAGAAATAAACTGGTGGTGCCATCCGCCAATGGTGAGAATCGCCCTTCTGCGAGGAGAGCTTGATGTTGATTACCCCTGCCTATGCCCAGACCGGTGCCGGTGGCCCCGATTTCCTGATCCAGATGCTGCCCTTCGTGGCCATCTTTGCCATCATGTATTTCCTCATCATCCGCCCGCAGCGTCAGCGGGTGAAGAAGCACCAGGAAATGGTCGCCAACCTGCGCCGCGGTGATACGGTGATCACGGCTGGCGGTCTGATCGCCAAGGTGGTCAAGGTGGTTGACGATTCGGAAGTGCAGGTTGAACTGTCTGAAGGCGTGCGCGTGCGTCTGGTGCGCTCCATGGTGCAGGAAGTGCGTTCCAAGTCCGAGCCGGTCAAGGACGGCGAATAATCCCATCCCTGCGGATCCCATTGGCCCGGCCCCTTGTGCCGGGCCTTAATACAGGCGTTTCGACATGCTCTATTTCGCACGCTGGAAGATCGCACTGATCATTGGTGTGATTCTTGCGGGCATTGTGTCCGTCTTGCCGAACTTTCTGCCGGCATCGACACTTGCATCCTGGCCCAAGTGGCTTCCCCAGCGCCAGATTGTGCTTGGTCTCGATCTTCAGGGCGGTGCCTATCTGCTCTATGAGATCGACCGGCAGGACTATATCCAGAAGAGCCTGACGACGCTGACAGGTGAGATCCGCAGCGAACTGCGCAAGGAGCCGCGCATCGGCTACACCGGTCTTGGCATCCAGGGTGAGAGCGTGCAGCTGCGCATCCGCGATATGGACCGCCTGAACGATGTGCGCGAGCGCCTGCAGCCGCTGGTCAATCCGCTGGTGAACTCCCTGTTCGGCGGCGGCTCGGTCAATGAATTTGCCCTCTCGGTGGATAACGACGGCCTCGTCCGCTTTACCTTCACCGAAGACGGCCTCAACCAGCGCATGGCTTCAATCGTGCAGCAGTCGATCGAGGTCATCCGCCGCCGCGTGGATGAACTGGGCACGACTGAGCCCAACATCCAGCGCCAGGGCACCGACCGCATTCTCGTGGAAGCGCCGGGCGAGCAGAACCCGGAGCGCCTGAAGTCGCTGATCGGCCAGACGGCGCAGCTGACCTTCCACCTCGTCGACACCACCATGCCCGCCGAACAGGCCATGCAGGGCCGCCCGCCGGCAGGTACCGTGGTGATCAGCTCGGTGGATGATCCTCCGATGCCGTATCTCGTCGATGAAGTGCCGCTGATGACCGGCGAGGATCTGTCCGACGCGCAGGTCTCGATCAACCAGCAGACCAACGAGCCTGTCGTGAGCTTCCGCCTGAACACGGCGGGCGCGCGCAAGTTTGCGACCGTCACCACGCAGAACGTCGGCCGTCCCTTTGCCATCGTGCTCGACAACGAGGTGATTTCCGCCCCGCGCATCAATGAGCCGATCACGCAAGGGGCGGGGCAGATCTCGGGTAATTTCACCGTCCAGACCGCCAATGATCTGGCCGTGCTGCTGCGCGCCGGTGCGCTTCCGGCAAGGCTCACAGTGATCGAGGAGCGGGCCATCGGCCCCGGCCTTGGTCAGGATTCCATCGATGCCGGCCGTCTTGCCTCGATGATCGGTGCCGCAGCGGTGATCATTTTCATGCTGCTCGCCTATGGCCGTTTCGGCCTGTTCGCGGACATTGCCCTGGCGGTGAACGTGACGCTGATCTTCGCCATGCTGACGCTCTTGCAAGCAACGCTGACGCTGCCCGGTATCGCCGGTATCGTGCTCACCATCGGTATGGCGGTGGATGCCAACGTGCTGATCTATGAGCGCATACGCGAGGAATACCGCAACGGACGCTCGGCCATTTCGGCGATTGACGCAGGTTTCTCCCGCGCGTTCAGCACCATTGTGGACGCCAACGTGACGACGCTGATTGCAGCGCTCGTGCTGTTCCAGCTCGGCTCCGGCCCGGTGCGCGGCTTTGCCGTGACGCTGGCCATCGGCATCCTGACGACGGTGTTCACCGCCTTCACCTTCACTCGGCTTCTTGTCGCGATCTGGGTCCGCAGGGCCCGGCCGACGAAGCTTGCGCTCTGATCCGGGAGAAAAACGTCATGGCTTTGCTCCGTCTCTTTCCGGACAACACCAAATACCGCTTCATGTGGTTCAGGACGGTCAGCTATCCGCTGTCCATCGTCATCGCCATCGTGTCCTTCGGCCTGTTCTTTTCCGTGGGTCTCAACTACGGCATCGACTTCAAGGGCGGCAGCCTGATCGAGCTGAAGACGCAAGGGCCAGCAGACCTTGCCGCCATCCGCGGTGAGCTTTCGGCCCTCAATCTCGGCGACGTACAGGTTCAGCAGTTCGGCGATCCCGACGAGGTGCTGATCCGCATCGAGCAGCAGGATGGGGGAGAGCTGTCCCAGCAGGCGGCCATCAACAACATCCGCGAGACCTTCGAGGGGCAGGTGGAGTTCCGCCGCGTCGAGATCGTCGGCCCGCGTGTCTCCGGTGAACTGGCGAGAGCCGGCACCATTGGCGTGACCGTGGCGCTGATCTGTATCCTGTTCTACGTCTGGTTCCGCTTTGAATGGCAGTTTGCCGTGGGCGCCATCCTGACGACGCTCAACGATGTGATCGTCACCATCGGCCTTTTCGTGGTTCTGCAGCTCGACTTCACCCTGTCGAGCATCGCGGCCATCCTGACCATCATCGGTTATTCGCTGAACGACACGGTGGTGGTCTATGACCGCATCCGCGAGAACCTGCGCCGCTACAAGAAGATGCCGCTGGCCGAACTTCTGGATCTGTCGATCAACGAGACCCTGGCGCGTACGACCATGACCTCGGTGACGACGCTGATCGCCCTGCTGGCGCTTTACACCTTCGGCGGTGAGGTCATCCAGTCCTTCACGCTGGCCATGATCATCGGCGTGGTGATCGGCACCTACTCGTCGATCTTCCTGGCGGCTCCCTTGCTCATCCTGTTCAACCTGCGCGGTACCGGCGGCGGTGAGGAAGAGGATGGCGCCAAGGACGGCAAGTCACCGGCCAAGACGGCCTGAAGGCGGTCTCATGGAAATCCGCAAGGCGCATTTTCCCGGACGTGCACCCGTCGACTCTTATGGAGGCGGCGGGTTCCGCTTTGCAGGCATGTCCCATCACGGTTCGATCCTGTGCCTGCCGAGCGGGATCCACGGCTGGGATGTGACGGGCATTGGGGATCTCTCGCCAGACGTGTTTTCCAGGGTGCTGGAGCAGGCAGAGGACATCGAAGTGCTGCTGATTGGCACCGGCGCGGAGCTCAAGCCTCTTGGCAGTGAGTTGCGCGCCCTGTTCCGCGAGGCCGGGATCAAGGCCGAGCCCATGTCCACCGGCGCCGCCGTCCGGACGCTCAACGTTCTCCTCTCCGAAGACCGTGCCGCCGCGGCAGCGCTGATTGCGGTGGACTGACCTGAAGGCCAGGCCAGTTCCCTGACACCGAGCCCTTGAGGTATCCGCAGTTCACCGCTCTGGTCCACGCTGGAAAGAGGCCTATTTAGGCAAGAATGCAGACGAATTTTAGCCACGCACAGGAACTGGTGCGCCAGCACGATCCGGACCGTTATCTGACGGCATTGCTCGCTCCGGAAGAGCACCGCGGCGGGTTGATGGCCCTTTATGCCTTCAACATGGAAGTGGCGCGGGTACGTGAACTGGTGCGCGATCCTCTGCCCGGCGAGGTCCGCCTGCAGTGGTGGCGGGATTTTCTTGCAGGCAGTGCGCATGGTGATGCCAATGCCAATCCGGTGGCCGCTGCCCTTGCCAGCACCATCGAGCGCTACCGGCTGCCTGTCGAGGCCTTGCAGGGGCTGATCGATGCGCGGGTCTTTGATCTTTACGACGATCCCATGCCAACCCTGCATGATCTGGAGGGCTATACCGGAGAGACGTCCTCGGCGCTGATGCAGCTGGCCTCGATCATTCTGGCGGGCGGGGATGAGGCCGGCACCTGTGACCTTGCGGGACACGCCGGTGTTGCCTACGGCCTTACGGGGCTGCTGCGGGCTCTGCCCTGGCATGCCTCCCGCCGGCAGCTTTATCTGCCCGCCGATGTGCTGGACCGGCATGGGGTGGACCGGGAAACCCTGTTCCGGGGCGAGGCGACGCCGGAACTGGGAGCAGCTCTGGCCGAAATGCGTGAGCATATCCGCCATCATCTCGGCCGCGTGAAGAGCCTGAAAACGGTCTGCACGCCTGGTATCGTGCCCGCCTTCCTGCCGGTTGTGCTCGTCGAGGCGTTTCTGGGGAAGATGGAGCAGAAGGGGTATGATCCGCTGCGCTCCGAGGTCTCCCTGTCCCAGCTGCGGCGCCAGTGGCTCATCTGGCGCGGTGCCCGGCGCCTGCTCGGCTGACCGCTCAGCTTTTGATCAGGCGTCTCGCTCAGGCCTCGGCAAAGCGCCGGGCCAGAGCCACGAAACCGGCGATATCAATTTCTTCCGCCCGTGCCGTCGGGGCAAGGCCGCAATCATTGATGCGCGTTTCCGCATCCGCCTTCAGCCCCTTCAACGAGGCACGCAGCATCTTGCGGCGCTGACCGAAGGCAGCCGCCGTCACCCGCTCCAGATCCTTCAGATCACAGGGCAGGGGCGCGGGATTGGGCGTGAGATGCACCACCGACGAGGTGACTTTCGGCGGCGGTGTGAAGGCCTGCGGATTGAGGTCAAACAGGATCTTCGCCCGCGTCCGCCAGCCCGCCAGCACGCCCAGCCGGCCATAGGCATCATCCTCAACCGTCGCCACGATGCGCTCGGCCACTTCCTTCTGGAACATCAGCGTCAGCGATTCCCAGAATGGCGGCCAGGTGGGGGAGGTGATCCAGTTGAGCAGGAGCTGGGTGCCGACATTATAGGGCAGGTTGGCGACGATCTTGACCGGATAGCCTTCACTCAACGCGGCCGGATCAATCGTCAGCGCATCGGCTTCGAGCACCTCGAGGCGGCCCGGATAATGCGCCGAGATTTCGGCAAGGGCCGGAAGGCAGCGGCTGTCCTTCTCGATGGCCACCACCTTGCGTGCGCCATTGGCGAGCAGCGCCCGGGTCAGGCCACCGGGGCCGGGGCCGACCTCGACCACGGTGCAGGCGGACAGGTCTCCGGCGGAACGGGCAATGCGCGAGGTCAGGTTGAGGTCGAGCAGGAAATTCTGGCCGAGCGACTTCTTCGCGTCGAGGCCGTGCGTACGGATCACCTCGCGCAAGGGCGGCAGGCCGTCGATCTGGCTCATTCAAGATTCTCCGGCTCAGCCAGGACGGCGGCCATGCGCAACGCGGCCGCAAGGCTCTGCGGCCTTGCCTTGCCTGTGCCTGCGATATCGAAAGCCGTGCCATGGTCGGGCGAGGTGCGCACGAAGGGCAGGCCGAGGGTCACGTTCACCGTGTCGTCAAAGGCGATGGTCTTGACCGGGATCAGAACCTGGTCGTGATACATGCCGAGTACGCAGTCATAGGTCTTGCGGGCCTCCGGATGGAAGAGCGTATCGGCCGGCCAGGGACCGCTGACATCCATGCCCTCATGCCGCAGCTGCTCAAGGGCAGGGGCAATGATATCGATATCTTCCCGTCCCATGCTGCCGCCTTCGCCAGCATGCGGGTTAAGCCCGGCAACGGCGATGCGTGGCCTTGCAAGGCCAAAGCGCTTGCGGAAGTCCCTGTCCACAATGCGTGCGGTCTCGAGGATGAGGTCAGCCGTCAGCGTGGCGGGAACGGCACTGAGCGGGATATGGACGGTGACGGGCACCACCATCAGTTCGGGCCCCGCCAGCAGCATCACGGGCGTATGGGGACCGGCCCCAAACTGTCCGGCCAGCTCTCCCAGATATTCGGTATGGCCGGGATGGCGGAAGCCGGCGTCATAGAGCGTCTTCTTGGCGATGGGGTTGGTGACGACGGCCGCAGCCCGGCCTTCGCGCACATCGGCAACACAGGCGTCAATCGAGGCGATGACGGCGGCGGCGGTGGCTGGATCCGGTGTTCCCGGCAGATCAGCCATGCTGTGACCGTCCGCAACCACAGGAAGCGCGCTGGAAAAGGCTTCGCAGGCATCTTCCGGGGCAACTTCGATGATGGGCGCGTCAAGGCCGAGCCGCGCGGCTCGGCTGCGCAAAAGTTCGGGATCTGTCCGGACATAAAAGGGCGGCAGCGCCATAAGGCTCCGCTCTGCCCAGCATTGCAGGGTGACATCCGGTCCGATGCCTGCGGGTTCGCCGCTTGTCACGGCAAGCGGAAGACGGATGTCAGCCATCGGCGGAGCCTTGCCCGGTTTGTTACCTGTAGGAAATCACCGACTGGCGGCGCAGATCCTGGATGTAGCGCCGGGTCAGCTGCTCGCCTTCCTTCTGGCGCAGCTCGTCCTCGATCTCGGTGCGGGCCGCCACATCAGACGCCAGCTCACGCTTGCCGCAAACGGCGATCATTTCAAGCCCGCGCGGGGTGACCTGGGCCGGGGTCAGGCGGCCAACTTCCGTCTTGGCAATCACGTCCTTCATGTCACCCGGAAGCTCGGTCTCCAGACGGAAGCCAACAGTCTTGACGACGACTTCATTGAAGGCCCGTGCCTTCTCAGCAGCCTGTTCGCAGCTGGTGAAGCTCTGGCGGAACTGGTCGGCCTCTCTCTTGCGCTGCGCCTTGAAGTTGCCCGAAGCCTTTTCGGGCACGACGAAGATCACCTGCTCGAGCCTGTATTCGATGCTCTTGAGAGGCTGGTCCTTCTCGTTCCTCAGCTTCTGCAACTGAGCTGCGATATCGGATTCGCTGACCGAGACCCGGCCCTGGAAACGCTGACGAAGTATCTGTGACCAGGCGATTTCCGTGCGCAGGCGATCGCGCAGCGTCTGAGGATCAACACCGCTCTGGCGCAAGGCTGCGGACAAGTTGGCAGGGGTCAGCTTGACGCGTGACGCAATCGTTGCAAAGGCATCGTCGACCTGCTTCTTGGAAACCGAGATGCCGTAGCGCTTGGCTTCCTTGAGTTTCAGCACCTCGTCAATGAGCTCATCCTGAGCCGCTTTGGTGGCCGCAGCGCCGCTCTTGCGTTCGGTCAGGGAAATAAGGCGGGCCCGCTGCCCGATCTGGAACGAGGTGATGGCCTGATCATCCACAACCACCTTGATGGCAGACTGGGCGTACACGCCGACAGGAGTTGCCGCCACAAGGCAAAGGGCGGCGCAGGCGATCATCAGTGATTTTTTCATCTCATCCCAGCCGGCACGTGCTCCCGGCGTCTCCCTTATGACGTCGTGGACATGAATTTGACCCGTAACAAGGCTTAGTCAGTCACGGTCAATGCTTTTATCCACGCAATGCCCTGAAACAATGGCCAAATTGAGCCGTTTACGCAAGTGCTGGCCACCATTTCGTGAACGCATCAAGACGAAAAATGCCACGTCATGGACAAGCTTGCAGGGCAGCAGAAACCTGCTGCCCTGAATGGTTTACAGGCCGCCGCTGCTGGAGACCTGCGTGTCACCAATCGTGCGCAGGCCGAACCGGAAGAAGAATGTCCGGTTCACCGTCTCGCCATTGTTGCGGCTGCGGTCCTGCTGATAGGAAAGCGACATGGAGAAGCCTTCATCATCATAGCCAAGGCCGCCGGAGTCCTGAACAATGTTCTCATTCTTCAGGTCATAGCGCACGCCGCCGAACAGCCGCCAGTTCTCTGCAATCCGCAGACTGCTGGAGGCCAGGATCTCTTCCCGCTTCTTGTCGATGCCAAGATTGGGCTGCTTGTCGAGGAAGGCATAGGCCAGAGTGCTGACAACCGGGCCATAGGATCCCGTTGCCTGCATCTGAAGGCGCCGCAAGGACAAATCATCACTGTCAAAGCGTGCTTGTGATCCAAGCGTGACACCGCGCCGTGTGTCCAGAGCAAAGCCGGCCACATAATCCGACTGGCGTGTATCAAGACCGGAATCCAGCGAAGAGCCGAACAGATCTGCCTTGGCAAAGGAGTTCCGGCCCGACAGATGGAAGGACCGGCCGAACAGGGTGCTCAGATACTCGCCACTGTCCAGTTGCAGCTTGTAGCTGAAGCCAAGGTTCGCACGGGTGCCGCCTTCCGCACGGTCATAGCCCGAGAACTTGTCATATTCGAACAGGGTGGTCGTATCGAAGACAAGGCTCTGGGCGTCTTCGTTCGGCAGCTCTCCGATTCTCTGCTCATCCGGCCGCACGATAATCTGCGCGATCGGTTCGAAGATCTGGTTGCCGCCGTTGAAGCTGGCAATGAACGGATAGCGGTACTCCATGCCGACGGCAGGAAGGACGCGGCCCACAAAGGCTTCATCCGTCAGCGGGGTCACGTTCTTGTCCTGCGAGCCGAGGAAGAACAGGTCGCCGCGTACATAGGCGAAGGGCGTGAACATCTGACCGATCGGATCGATCAGGGTCCGCCGCCATTGGGTGTTCACGCTCCAGCGCGAGAATGTGCCGTCCACACCACGGTAGCGGTTCACGCCGTTGACGGAATAGGCGTCAGTCTCAGCCCGGGTCAGGCTTGTGAAGTTGCTGTCGAAAGACAGTTCGCCGCCCGCAATCGGCTGGTCGAACACGTAATTGACATCAGCCACCGGGAAGACGAACGGCTGCTTGTCCTGCAGCTTCGACCCCACCTTCGCAAACTGACCAATCGGTGCGTTTGTCGTGGTGTTGTAATCTTCCTGCGAAATCGAGAAGGCGTAGGCATAGATGCTGGCAGCGTTCCGGTCCTTGTACCGGCTGATGGAGACCTGCGAAACGTCGCTGGTGCTGCCAAGCTCTGCGCGCGAATAGTCCGACAGGAAAGCCCGGTCGGACTTGTAGGTGAGGTTCCACCCCAGCGACCAGCTGTCAAAGAGCACATAGTTGCCCTCGGTGTGCAAGGCGCCGCGCCAGCGCCGGTTGCCGCTGGATGTCGTAAAGGCCGAAGGATCCTGCTGCGAAATCAGCGCACCTGAAATAAGGTACTTGCCTCCCTCAAGCTCCTGCCGCCAAACGGCAGTTCCAAGCGCCCCCTGCTTGGTGAAGCCGGTCGCGGAGACGGTCAGATCATAATGGGGATCAAGCGCCCAGTAGTAGGGAACGGTCAGGCCGTAACCCAGGTTGGACGAGACCGAGCCCGAGGGCGTCAGAAAGCCGGACTTCCGCTTGACCGAAGGATCCGGCATCGACAGGTAGGGAACATAGGCGATCGGGGTGCCGAAGAACTCCAGCTGGGTATCCTCGAACCGGATAACCTTTTCTTCCTGATTGTGGACGATCTTCTGGGCACGCAGGCGCCATAGCGGCGGTTTTTCAGCCGGCTGGCGGGTGTAGACGGTGTAGAGCCCGTTGTTGAAGGTGGTCACGTTGCCGCCTTCACGGTTCGCGCTTTCCGCGATGAACCGTGTGCGCTGGGGCGAATCCACCTGCAATGAGCGGGCAAAACCTTCGGCGAAGTTGTCCGTCAGTTCCATTTCCTGCGTCGTGACGATGTTGCCATCCGGCTCCGCCATCTTGACGTTGCCCTTGGCAAACATACGCCCGGATCCGCGGTCGAAGATGACTTCGTCCGCTTCCAGCGTGTAGCCGTCATAGAAGATCTGCACCTTGCCGCGCGCCAGGATCTTGTCCCGGTCGTAGTCATAGGTGAGATCATCCGCTTCCAGCAGCATCTCCGCGTTGGGATTCACGTTGGCAGAGACGGACGCAGACGCGGGCGACTGCGCCAGAACCACAGGCGCGGCCCAGGGAGCGGTGATCAGTGAGCAGGCAATAACGGTACCAAGGCCGCGGATGAAAAGTCCGCGAACCGGGGCACAGGCACCCGAATTCAGGAGGCCCGGCTTGAGACGCATCTTGTTCGCCATCTAGCCGTCTTCCTGATTGAGCAGGATCGTCAAACCCATGAGAACTCCAAACACTCCCGGGGCCCAAGCAGCGATCACTGGGGGGACGATACCGGCCCCTCCGAGATCGCGTGCGAGCTCAGAGAGAACGTAAAGCACGAACCCGGCGGCGATTCCACCCAGAATCATCTTTCCGAGACCACCAAAGCGCGAAACCTTTAAAGAAACTGCTGCTGCGATGAGCACCATCGCCAATAAAAGCAGGGGACGAGCCAGAAGCGTTTGATATTGCAGCGTATACCGATAGGCCGGAAGACCGGCGCGGCTGGCCAGTTCAATGAAGCGCGGCAGGTTCCAGAATGAAATTGATTCGGGTGAGCCAATGCTCTCGCGCACTTCCGTCGGCGTCAGGAATGTGCTGACCTGATAGGTGTTGTGGCGCTGCGGATCGGCATTGGTGCGGTAGACAACCGCGTCCTTGAGCACCCAATAGCCGTCATTCAGCTCCGCTTCACGGGCTTCGATCCGCTCATCGAAGCGCCCCTGCCGGTTGAATGTGAAGACGGTGACGCCGCGCAGCGTCGTGCCCTGTGCCAGCAGCTGCTCCGCATTGAGCACTGATTCGCCGTCAAGACCATCCTGCCTCATCCACACCGCGTTGGTCGTCTGCAGCAGGAAACTGTCCTCACCGCCGAAAAGACCCGCGGCAACCCTGTCGGACTGCTGCTGCATCCATACGGCGACCGGATTGTAGAGCACGACCGACAGGCCGCCGAGCACGAGAGCCACCAGAGCGGCCGGTGCGCCGAACTGCCAGACCGAAATGCCCGCCGCCCGGGTGACGACCAGCTCCAGGCCGCGGCTCAGGGTGACAAAGGCGGAGATGGAGCCGAAAAGGACGGCAAAGGGGATGACCTGTTCCAGCAGCAGCGGCACGCGCAGCAGTGAAATGATGCTGACACGCAGCACGGAAATATCACCCTGCTCACCGGCACGGCGCAGCAGTTCCAGCACATCGAACAGGAAAATCAGGATCGCAGCCAGCAGGAACAGTCCGAGGATGGACCGCAGGAACCGGCGGGAGAAATAAAGGGAGAGGGTCGGCCCAAGCATTCCGGTCAGGCTCCCTTCGACAGGCGGCGGCTGAGACGGTTCTGCAGGCGCTCGCCGAAGTCTGTCATGCGTTCAACCAGCTTTGCAAGCCAGCGGGGGGCCGCCCCCGTGTCGGACTGGAGAATGAACCAGGCCGGCAGCACGATGCCGAGCACCGGCACGGTATAATAGGCCGCGATGATCGCAGCCGAGCCGCTTGCAAGCGATGTCGCGCCAAAGCCTGCCGTGCGCAGCAGGATGCAGCCGCCAAGCGCTCCCAGCAGCGCAAGCCCGCGGTCCTGACGCGTGGTGCGGGCCTGGCCAAGGAAGACAAAGACGATCAGGCCAAAGGCAATGGCATAAAGCGGCTGGCTGAAACGGTTGTGAAGTTCCGCCGCGATCCGCTCCGGATACCGCTGTGAAAACTCGTCAGGCGCCGGATTGCTGATGAGAGCCCATGTGGAGCGCTCGCTGGCCTTGTAGACTGGCTCAACCGCTTCCGGAACAAGGCTCGACAGGTCGAAGGCATAGGACTGGAAGCGGACGATCGAGATGTCGCCGCTCGTCTTCGGACGGCGCTGGATCGTGCCGTTCTGCATCACCAGCAGCGTTAGCCCCTGCACCTCGACAATGTGCCCGACCTCGGACTCATAGGTGAAGATCGTGGCCGGATCGCGTGTGTCATGCAGCAGCAGCCCATCCAGCGCACCATCACCGGAGCGGTTGCGGATATGGAATGTCAGGCCATCGGCCATGGAAATGAAGCGGCCGGGCTTGACGATATTCGCCACAAGATCGACCCGCACGCGGGTGATTTCATCGCGCAGCCGTGCCAGCCCCTCCGGCGCCACGTAAAGCGACATGGCGCCCGTCAAGAGGGCGATGCCGAGCGCGAAGATGAGAACTGGCCGGAGCACCAGATAACGGGAGCCGCCCGTGGCATTGATGACGATCAACTCGCTGTCACTCGACAGGGCGTTGAGAACGAGGATCAGGGCAATCATCAGCGCGAAAGGCGCCACGATGACGACCAGAAACGGCATCGCCAGCATCGTGATGGAGATGAACTGGACAATGGTCTGGCCCTTGGACGTGACCAGATCGAGCTGGCGCAGGGCCTGGGTCGCCCACACCACGCCGGTCATGGCCGCGAGGGTCATCGTAAAGACGAAAACGGACCGGCGGATGATGTAACGTTCGAGTGTCTTCATGCTCTCTGCCGGACTGCAACGCGGTTCAACCGCAGACCTGTTCCACCCGATCATGGCCTTTCAAAGCCGCCGGATGCCGGACTGCAGCAGACTGCCCGATTGCAGATTTATTCGGCAAAGGCTTGCTGCACAAGGCATATCAGGCCACATTGCTGGAATTTACCGCATCCTGGCCCGTCTTTTACGGGCGAGTGAACCCAAGATGGAAAAATGAACAAGCTTACGAAAATCCAATTCGGCAAGGCCTCCGCTGCGCCGGCTCCTGCCGCTGTCGTTCTGGCTGACGATTCTCTGGCCGCCGGTCCGCTGGCCGCAGGCCTGCTGGATGCGCTGCCGGGTGGTCTTGCCCGTGCGGCCAGTGCCGGCGGCTTCAAGGGCAAGCGCGGCTCGAAGCTGGATCTCGTGGCGCCCGGCGGGCTTGATCTCGACCGTCTTTTCGTCTTCGGCCTCGGCAAGGCGCAGGACATGCAGGATACCGACTGGCTGAAGCTGGGCGGTTCCGTGCAGGCGGCGCTGGCCGGCGCCCGTGCTGCCGATGCCATCGTCTATCTGGAGCTGCCCGGCGGCGGCGAGGTGAGCGCCAAGGCCGCCGCCCAGTTCGCGCTTGGAGCAAAGCTGCGCTCCTACAGCTTCGATGCCTACAAGACGAAGAAGGATGAGGACGGCCAGCCGGTCGAGCTGACG
Organism: Pannonibacter sp. Q-1; assembly: GCF_054073275.1. Lineage (NCBI taxonomy): Bacteria > Pseudomonadati > Pseudomonadota > Alphaproteobacteria > Hyphomicrobiales > Stappiaceae > Pannonibacter > Pannonibacter sp. Q-1. The sequence goes on along the minus strand of NZ_JBSXNB010000004.1, from coordinate 65,414 downwards.
CTCAACATCATCGGCCCGGAGTCCAAGGCTGCCAAGAAGGCCTTTGCCGATGCGGAAGCTGTCGGTGACGGCGTGCTGCTGGCGCGCGATCTGGTCAATGAGCCGGCCAATGTGCTCGGACCCGTGGAGTTCGCGGACCGCGCTGCGAAGCTCGAAAAGCTGGGTGTGGAGATCGAGATCCTCACCGAAAAGGAAATGAAGAAGCTGAAGATGGCAGCGCTTCTTGGCGTGGCCCAGGGCTCCGTCCGCCCGCCGCGCCTTGTCATCATGCGCTGGAACGGCGGCAAGAAGGATGAAGCCCCGGTCGCCTTCGTCGGCAAGGGCGTCGTGTTTGACACCGGCGGCATTTCCATCAAGCCGGCGGCCGGCATGGAAGACATGAAGGGCGACATGGGCGGCGCAGCTGCCGTCACCGGCCTGATGCATGCGCTGGCGGCCCGCAAGGCCAAGGTGAATGTCATCGGCATCATCGGCCTCGTCGAGAACATGCCGGACGGCAACGCCCAGCGTCCCGGCGACATCGTGCGTGCCATGTCGGGCACAACCATCGAGATCCTCAACACCGATGCCGAAGGCCGTCTCGTGCTGGCCGATGCGCTCTGGTACACGCAGGAGCGTTTCAAGCCGAAGTTCATGATTGATCTGGCCACCCTGACCGGCGCCGTCATCATCGCCCTCGGCAACCAGAATGCAGGCCTCTTCTCCAACAACGACGAACTGGCGCAGCGCCTGTTTGCCGCTGGCGAGACGACCGGCGAAAGCGTCTGGCGCCTGCCGCTGTCCAAGGCCTATGACAAGCTGATCGACACCCCCAATGCCGATGTGAAGAACACCGGCGGGCGCACCGCTGGCTCCATCACGGCAGCACAGTTCCTGCAGCGCTTCGTCAATGATGTGCCCTGGGCGCATCTGGATGTGGCGGGAACGGCGATGGGCTCCGTCAAGGACGAGATCAGCCAGGGCTGGGCGTCCGGCTTCGGCGTGCGCCTGCTCGACCAGCTGGTGCGCGACCACTACGAAGGCTGACACAGCTCCTAGCTGTTTTGGGGCGGCGGCCCAGCTGCTGCCGCCCCGGTTCCACTTCCGCCGGGGGACGCGATGTATACGCCCGCGCATTTTGCCGAAGCCGATCCCGATGAAATCGAACGCCTGATCAGCACATTTCCGCTGGCGGCGGTGGTGGCTGACACGCCGGGCGGACTTTGCGCCAACCATCTGCCGCTTTTGCTGTCCGGGGACAGGCTCGCCGGCCATGTGGCGCTGGCCAATGCGATGCACGAAGAGGTGCCGGACGGTGCGCCGGTGCTGGCCATCTTCCGGGGCGGCGATGCCTATGTCAGCCCCAACTGGTACCCCAGCAAAGCCGAGACGCACCGGGCGGTGCCGACCTGGAACTATCAGGTGGTGCATGTCCACGGCCATATTCGCTGGCTGCGGGAGGCGGCGGCCAAGCGCCGGATCGTCAGCCTTCTGACCAGCCGCTTCGAGAAACCGCTGAACGGGGAGGGCGCCTGGAAGATGGGCGATGCCCCGGCCGACTATCTTGAGGACATGATCAGCAAGATCGTTGCGCTGGAAATCTCCATCTTGCGGATCGAGGCAAAGTCCAAGCTGAACCAGAACCATCCCGAGGCAAACCGCCAAGCCGTCGCGCAGGAATTTGCCGCACGCGGCGTTGATCACCTTGCTGCTGCAATGCGCCGGAAGAGCGGGGAGTGAGGGTCTTCAGGATCCAATCTCAACGGCGCCGCAGGTCAAAGGCGGTACGCGTTATCCACAGCATCTCAACAGAAAACCCGCCGGTTTTCCGGCGGGTTATCAAAACGCTTCTTCACAGGATGCAGCAGGTCTGCAGACCCGCGTCATGCCCGGTTCAGGGGCTCAGCAGGCCTTGTAGGTCTGGCACTGCGTGGTGTTCTCCGTCACCACAAGACCCAGTGCTGCCGTTGCTCCGGCCAGACCCATGACCATGGTGAAGAACAACGCAACGCGAACAAGCATGAAAACCCCCGGGGAAATGGCCGCAAACGGCCCTGACACTTCTGCGCCGGTTCATTCAGAATCGACCTGAATGTTTTCCGGTTGCTTCACCATACCGGCCGCGCATTTGCGAGCGGTTAATGCTAGATGTCTGTCCGCATGTCCATTCCGGCACAGCACGTTTTGCGCTTATTGCCCGGTGATGTTGCACCTGCGCATCACCAATGGGGCGCCTGCGCGGCGGGCGGGGCAAAAAGGTCTGCAAACGTGGCGCAAGCATGGCAGGCTGGGGCGCTGCCGGGGATAACCCGCAACTTTTCACCGCGCTGCGCGGAAGGCCGCAAGCGCACCGGAAATCATGTGAGGAATCATCAGTGAGCACGGAAGTCCTGTTCTACCACCTGACCCGTCAGCCGCTGGAAGACGTGCTGCCGGGCCTGTTGATGAAATGCCTGGAACGGGACTGGAAAGTCGTGGTGCAATGCGGCTCGGATGAGCGCTGCGCCGCACTGGATGCGCATCTGTGGAGTTTCTCCGATCATGAGTTTCTGCCCCACGGTACCATCGCCGACGGCTTCCCCGAGCATCAGCCGGTGTTCCTGACCACAGGGCCGGACAATCCGAACGGGGCCGAGGTGCGCTTTCTGGTGGACCGGGCCGCGCCGCCGCCCATCGAGGGCTATGGCCGCGTCGTCGTCCTGTTCGATGGCAACGATCATGAGGCTCTGGCGGATGCGCGCCAGCACTGGAAGCTGTTCAAGGGGCAGGGGGCCGAGGTCACCTACTGGCAGCAGCGCGATGGCGGCGGCTGGGAGCGCAAGGCCTGACGGTGAGCTTTTCAACGCCCGCTCCTCCTGTTGTGCCGGAAGGCTCGCACCGGTTTCATTGGCTGGCTCAAGAAAAACGCGGCCGCTGCTTTTGTAACCTTCTGAAACCCGTTCGTTTTGCTGCATCGCCGCTGCCTGCAGCCCTGTGCTGCGGTATGTGTTGAAAATCAGTTTTGAATTTTTCTTGCGTTGCAGCTGCCGCAGCTTTCTCTTTTTTACCAAGGCCTCCGGTGTGAGGCCTTGCGCTGATGTTGCTGCTATTTGCCCCAGGGCAAGGAAAAGGCGCGTAATTCATCGCCGGGTACCGATTTTCATTGAGTGTTGCGCCCAAAGGGGGTAACAGCCCCCCAACAGGTTTTGTCCCTGTCCTCAGGACCGGATCCGCAAAGGGCACGAGATGATTTCCACCCCCTATTATCTGATCGACAAGTCGAAGCTTCTGCCGAACATGGAGAAGATCGCATGGCTGCGTGAGGCCTCCGGCGCAAAGTCGCTGCTGGCGCTCAAGTGCTTTGCGTCCTGGTCCGTGTTCGATTTCATGTCGAACTACATGGACGGCACAACCTCTTCCTCGCTTTATGAGGTGAAGCTCGGCCGGGAGAAATTCCCCGGCGAGACGCACGCCTATTCGGTGGCCTATGCGCCGGATGAGATCGACGAGGTGATTGCCTCGTCCGACAAGATCATCTTCAACACCATCGGCCAGCTGGAGCGTTTCGAGAGCCAGTCGGCGAACCATGTGCGCGGCCTGCGCGTCAATCCGGGTGTCTCGACCTCGGACTTTGATCTCGCTGACCCGGCCCGCCCGTTCTCGCGCCTTGGCGAGCACGATCCGGAGACGATCGCAAAGGTCGCGGACAAGATCACCGGCTTCATGTTCCACAACAACTGTGAGAACGCCGATTTCGACCGTTTCGACGGCATGCTTGGCCATATCGAGCAGCGCTTCGGCTTCCTCATCCGCCAGATGGAATGGATCAGCCTCGGCGGCGGCATTCATTTCACCGGCGAGGGCTATCCGCTGGAGAAGTTTGCCGAGCGGCTGAAGCGCTTTGCGGGCGAAAACGAAGTGCAGGTCTATCTGGAGCCCGGCGAGGCGGCGATCACCAAGTCCGCCACGCTGGAAGTGACCGTGTTGGATACGCTGCACAACGGCAAGAACCTTGCCATCGTCGACAGCTCCATCGAGGCGCATATGCTGGATCTGCTGATCTACCGGCAGAGCGCCAAGGTCGAGCCGAATGCGGGTGATCACGAGTGGATGGTCTGCGGCAAGTCCTGCCTTGCGGGCGACATTTTCGGCGAGTTCCGCTTTGAAAAGCCGCTGGCTGCCGGTGACCGGCTCTCCATTCAGGATGCGGCTGGCTACACGATGGTCAAAAAGAACTGGTTCAATGGCGTGAAGATGCCGGCGATTGCGGTGAAGGAGCTGGATGGCTCCGTGCGCCTTGCCCGCGACTTCACCTATGACGATTTCACGGCGGCCCTGTCGTGATTTCAGCCTCACACTGAGGCTGTACAACCCTTAGAGACCCAAGGAGGACTATGGGCGAAATGAAGCGCAACGTACTCATCATCGGCGCCGGTGGCGTAGCGCAGGTTGTCGCGCATAAATGTGCGCAGAACAACGACCTGCTCGGCGACATTCATATTGCTTCGCGCACCGTTGCGAAGTGTGAGCGGATTCTGGACAGCGTCCGCGAAAAAGGCAGCCTGAAGGTCGAGGGCGTTCTTCAAGCCCATGTCCTCAATGCGATGGACACTGCCGCCGTTGCGGACCTGATCCGCAAGACCGGCGTGCAGATTGTCATCAACGTCGGTTCTGCCTTCGTCAACATGACCGTGCTGGAAGCCTGCATCGAGACCGGTGCCGCCTATATGGACACGGCCATCCACGAAGACCCGAAGAAGATCTGCGAGACGCCGCCCTGGTACGGCAATTACGAATGGCAGCGCCGCGAGCGCTGCGCTGAGAAGGGCGTCACCGCCATTCTGGGCGTCGGCTTCGACCCGGGCGTCGTCAACGCCTATGCGCGCCTTGCCATCGACGAATATGTGCCTGAGCCCGAGTCGATCGATATCATCGACATCAACGCCGGTTCCCATGGCCGCTGGTTCTCCACGAACTTCGATCCGGAAATCAATTTCCGCGAGTTCACCGGCACGGTCTATTCCTGGCAGCAGGGCGCCTGGCAGTCGAACAAGATGTTCGAGGTCGGCAAGGTCTGGGACATGCCGGTCGTCGGCGAACAGCAGACCTACATGACCGGCCATGACGAGGTGCATTCGCTCTCGGCCAACTATCCGCAGGCGGACGTGCGCTTCTGGATGGGCTTCTCCGACCACTATATCAACGTCTTCACCGTGCTGAAGAACCTCGGCCTCCTGTCCGAACAGCCGGTCAAGACGGCGGAAGGCGTGGAAGTCGTGCCGCTGAAGGTGGTCAAGGCCGTGCTGCCGGACCCGTCCTCGCTCGCGCCCGACTACACCGGCAAGACCTGCATCGGCACGCTGGTGAAGGGCAAGAAGGACGGCAAGCCGGCCGAAGTGCTCGTCTTCAACGTGGCCGACCACAAGGAAGCCTACAATGAAGTCGGTTCGCAGGGCATCAGCTACACCGCCGGCGTGCCGCCGGTCGCCGCTGCCATGCTGATCGCGGATGGCACCTGGGACGTGGGTACGATGAAGAATGTCGAGGAGCTTGACCCCAAGCCCTTCCTCGCCATCCTCAACCGCATCGGCCTGCCGACCGAAATCAAGGACGCCTCCGGCACCCGGCCCTTCACGGCCTGACCCGGACTGCACCGCAAGATCCTCTCAGGCCTCCGGGAAACCGGGGGCCTGATTTGTATTGGGGGGATATGGACTGGGTGCTCACCCCAATCCTCCGTCATGCCACGGCTCGACCGTGGCATCCATGCCGTTGCCTCTCGATACGGCACAGCTTGCAGGTTCCCATCTGCGCCTGTCCCCGTGCGGTGAATTCAGGGAATGGATGCCACGATCAGGTCGTGGCATGACGAAAGTTGAGAGGGCGTGCCGTGCGGGGAGGCAGTGCGCTCAACCCATCCCCGTCATGCCACGGCTCGACGGAGGCATCGATGCCGTTGCCTCTCCACACAGCGCATCATTCGTGTTTTGTTCCCGTGCGGCGAGCTCAGGGAATGGATGCCACGATCAAGTCGTGGCATGACGGAAGTTGAGAGGGCGTGCCGTGCGGGGAGGCAGCGCGGCGGGGGATTGTCCGATGGAGGCGGGGATCCCGGTGCAAGGTGCAAGGCTTGAGGTGAGCAGAGCGCTCAACCATCACTCCGTCATGCCACGGCTCGACCGTGGCATCCATGCCGTTGCCTCTCGATACAGCACAGCTTGCAGGTTTCCATTCGCGCCTGTCCCCGACAGCAAGTTCAGGGAATGGATGCCACGATCAAGTCGTGGCATGACGAAAGTTGAGAGGGCGTGCCGTGCGGGGAGGCAGCGCGGCGGGGGATTGTCCGATGGAGGCGGGGATCCCGGTGCAAGGCTTGAGGTGAGCAGAGCGCTCAACCATCACTCCGTCATGCCACGGCTCGACCGTGGCACCCATGCCGTTGCGTCTCGATACGGCGCAGCTTGCAGGTTTCCATCCGCGCCTGTCCCCGTGCGGTGAATTCAGGGAATGGATGCCACGATCAGGTCGTGGCATGACGAAAGTTGAGAGGGCGTGTTGTGCGGGGAGGCAGCGCGCCGTAATCCCGTTGTGGACCGGCCCGCGTGATCATCCGGCCTGGTGGCTGCAGACTGGCGCAGACGTCCTGTTCAGCAGAAGAAGAACATCGGAAAGCGGCATGGGCTGGCCGAGAAGATAGCCCTGCACCTGCGGGCAGCCAATGCTGCGCAAAAGCTCCATCTGGTCTTCTCTTTCGACACCCTCGGCGATCACCAGCATGCCGAGAGATTTTCCAAGGTCTATGATGCTGCGCATGATCTCCTTGACGCGCAGGTTCGGCTCATTGGGATCAAAACGGGCGATGAAACTGCGGTCAATCTTGAGAATGTCGACCGGCACCCAGCTGAGATACTCAAATGACGAGTAGCCTTTGCCGAAGTCGTCCAGCGCCACCCGCACGCCAAGGGCCCGCCATTCGTTGAGCCGCTCCACGGCAGCCTTTTCGTTGTCCAGAAACACCGATTCCGTGATTTCCAGCTCCAGCCGCTGTGCCGGCAGACCGGTCCGTGCCAGGATATCCGTGACCTTTTGCGCAAAGCGTGCATTGCCGACCTGGACCGGCGAGACGTTGACGGCCACGCTGAGATGACCTGGCCATGACCTGGCCTGTTCGCAAGCTGCCGCAAGCACCCATTCGCCGACCTGATCGATCAGGCCTGTTTCCTCCAGAATGGGAATGAACCGGCTTGGCGGAACGGGACGGTTGTGCTGGTTGCGCCAGCGCAACAGCGCTTCGAAGCCAATCAGCCGGCGCGTCATGGTGCAAAAGCGGGGCTGGTAGTGCAGCTCGAACTTCTGCTCCGAGACGGCTGTCCGCAACGCGGCAACCAGATTCCGGCGGCTGTTGAGTTCATCCAGCATGATCGGCCGGAAGAAGGCGTAGTCGCTGCGTTTCGGTTTGCGGCTCTTGGCGTGGTACATTGCGACATCGGCATCAACCAGAATGTCGCGGCGGCCGGCCCTGTCTCCGGTGGCAATGGCGATGCCGATACTGCATCCCATGCGGAAGACGCGCGTGTTGGATTCTATCGGGCTGCCGATGCTGGCGATCAACTTGCGGGCCAACTGCCGCAGAGCCATTCTGGAGGTCTGGTCTTCGAGCACGATGACGAATTCGTCCCCGCCAAGCCGGGCGATGGTGTTTTGTCCGTTTCCACCGGCAGATGCGATGCGTTCTGCCAGAACCTTGAGCACCTGATCGCCGGTGTCATGCCCATAGGCATCATTCACAGCCTTGAAATCATTGAGATCGATCAGCAGCACGGCGAAACCGTTGATGGCACCGGCCTCGAGCCTGGCCGACACGGCCGTGATGTGCTGGCGCAGGAAGGCACGGTTGTGCAGACCTGTCAGCACATCGCGGTAGACGAGTTCCTTGAGTTCACGCTCCCGCTCGCGCAGCTTTGCCGTGATCTGCCATTGTTCCGTGATGTCGATACGGCGCGACATGGTGGCGCCTGTTCGGGACTTCATACGGAAATAGATATAGGTCCTGCCGCCAAGGGTCTGGATTTCCCTGTGGTGGTCAACGAGGGTGCTGGCGAGCTCGGCACGCCCGGCAAGATAGGCATCCGGATCGGTGCGGGCGAGGGGATCATCGATGATGCCAGCCTCAAGGTCGAGCTTGTAGAGATCGAGGTGCCGCGCCCCAAGCAGGCCTTGCCGCCCGGGATAATGCGGAAAGACCCGGTGGTATGCCGGGTTGGAGAACACCACACCATCTTCCTCATCATAAAAGGAAATGGCTTCCTCGCTTTGCTCCAGTGCCTCCAGCACCATCTGCGTGAGTTTCTGACGCTGCAGCGTGCGCAGGCTGCTGTCTGTCAGGCGGATGAGATTCTGCCGGACGGCCTGCTTTCCGGAATCAAGCTGCGGACAGCGCAGGACAACTCCGCCGATGATCTGCCCGTCACTGTGAAGCCGGAAAAATACCGGGCGCTCAAGGCTGGCGGTCCCGGCCAGCTCCGGCTCCGGGTTTTGCGTATCCGCAAGCCAGTCACTGACGGTTTCCACTGGCAGGTCCGTCATGCCGGCGCAGAAAGCCCGGCGGATGGAACGTCTGTTCAGAGCCGCAACGAAGCCGGCAAGCTGGGTTGGCCCCAGCATCCGTTCACAGGCGGTATGGAGCGCCTGGAAAATCCCGGTTTCATCCGCTGCCTGTTCCATGCCGATAACGGCGTCCGTAAAATCACGGGAAAAAGCAACGGCTTGGGTCATAATCTCTTTCAAAGAATCAGGTGGCGGGATTCGGAGCAGAACTCATCTCGAACTTGATGATAAACGACATTATTGGCATGACAGTTTGATGTCATTTTGGTTCAGCGTTTTCGTTGAGGTGTTTGACAGGCTGTCTGCTGCATTTGGTTGTGCAGTTTGTGGGGTATATCTTTGGTTGATTTTGTGCGGGGCTGCCTGAGCGCGCCCGGCAGCGGAAATTACTGCAGGACAGAGCCTGAAACCTGAGCTTTGACGCAGAGGTGTGACGGCTGGCCGTGGCATGCAGGTGTCCCTCCGCGCCTGTCCCCGTGCGGTGAATTCAGGGAATGGATGCCACGATCAAGTCGTGGCATGACGGAAGCGGGGAGACAGTGCAGCGGGGAGGCAGCGCGGCGGGGCGATTGTCCGTTGAGGGCGGGGAGCTTGGTACGAGGGGCAAGGCTTGAGGTGAGCAGTGCGCTCAACCCATCACTCCGTCATGCCACGGCATGACGAAAGCGGGGAGGGCGTGCCGTGCGGGGAGACAGTGCGGAGGGAGGTTGTGCGGCGGGGCGATTGTCCGTTGAGGGCGGGGAGCCTGGTACGAGGGGCAAGGCTTAAGGTGAGCAGTGCGCTCACCCCATCCTCCGTCATGCCACGGCTTGACCGTGGCACCCATGCCGTTACCTCTCAACACGGCGCATCATTCGTGTTTTGTCCCCGTGCGGTGAGCTCAGGGAATGGATGCCACGATCAAGTCGCGGCATGACGAAAACGGGGATGGTGGCGGAACGAGCGCCCCTCAGAACGGCAGAAGCCGCGTTGCCTTGGGGGTGATCCCCTCGCGCATGAGGAATTTGCGCAAGGGCGGGAAGCGGCCGGCGGCATAGAGGCCGAGGGAGCGCAGGGCCTGAACGGGGAGCATGTCCGTCAGCAGCGAGCGGTTGAGGAGATCCACGGCCGTGGTGCGGTTGGTGATGTCCGGCTTGCGGGCGCTGTCATAGCGGGCGAGCGTCAGAGCGCTGCCCACATCCTCGCCACGGGCCTTGGCCTCGCCTGCGATACGGGCGAGATCGGCCACATCGCGCAGGCCCAGATTGAGGCCTTGCGCACCGATGGGCGGGAACACATGGGCGGCCTCGCCGATGAGGGCGCAGCGGTTTGCGGCGGCTTTCTTCGCGATCATGCCGCTGAGCGGATAGACCTGACGGGGGCTGGCGATGCGGAAGGCGCCGAGCACCGAATGGGCGCGCCGTTCCAGTTCCAGCGCCAGTGCACCATCTTCGTAAGCCTTGAGATGCGTGGCTGTTTCCGGCGTGACGACGCAGACGAGCGACGACATGCGCCCCGGCAGCGGCACCAGCGTGAAGGGGCCGGTGGGCGTGTGGAATTCGGTGGAGACCGAGCCATGCGGCCGGTCATGCTCCAGGTTCATCACCAGCGCCATCTGCGGGTAGGACCATTCCCGGACATCAATCCCGGCGGCTTGACGAACCATGGAGGTGCGGCCATCAGCACCCACGGCGAGGGCCGCCGTCAGCGTGGCACCGTCTTCCAGTGTCAGACGCACCTCTGCCTCGGCAGGCTCGAGCTTTGCAAGGCGGGTCTTGAGCCATGTGAGGCCGTCGGCCTTCAGGACGGCGGCTTCCAGCTCTGCGTTCAGCTCCCGGTTCAGCACATTGTAGCCGAAGGCCTCCAGTCCCAGTTCCGAAGCATCGAAGGTGGTCTCGGGTGCACGGATCAGGCGGCGGGTGTCGTCGATGAGGCGCATGTGGGCCAGAGGCGCAGACCGGGCGGCGAGCTTGTCCCAGACGCCGATTTCGTCCAGCAAGGCGACAGAGGCCTGCAGCAGCGCCGTGGTGCGGGCGTCTTTCGTGTTGACCTCCGGCGCGACGAGAGCGGTGCGCAAGCCCCTGCGGGCCAGCAGCAGGGCAGCGGCCATGCCGGAAGGCCCCGCACCAATGACGGCAGCGTCAAAATCCCTGTGGCGGTTCTGATCCTGTGCCTTGTCCATCGTGCCTGCGGCGGAAGCTGTGTTCATGTCTCTTGCCCGATCTGTGGCCTGATCTTTTGACCTGTTGAGGACAGGATGGTGCCCCATGAGCGAAATGCAAGGCCTTGACCTTGCGCAAAGCGTCGCGCCCCGCGCCGGGGTAAGGGGTATGGCACTGACAGGCAAGTGCTTTCGCTGCAGGGGCCGGAACACTTGACCGGTGGACGGCAGGAAAGATGCTCATGAGCAGCAGTGCGCCAATGCCTGAGAACGTCAAGGCTGAGGAAGCGGGGGAAAAGACCGGGGGCAGCGATGCATCCGGCGGACGCCGTCTCGTCATCCTTCTGTGCAGCCTGCTGGCGGTGGCCGGATGGCTTTACCTTGCCGCCGTGGTCGCGGCGATGGTTCCGGTCATGGACATGACCGAGGCCGGGCCGGGCATGGGTCTCTTCAACGCCTTCAATATTTTCGACGGGTTGCCGAAGGACGTGCGCGCTGCGCTGGCCGTGCTGTGCCTGCCAGCGGGCGCCACCACTTTCGGCATGCCGGCCGAGGACTGGGGTATGGGCGGAGCGGGGCTTGTCTTCCTCATGTGGATGATGATGACGCTGGCCATGATGCTGCCCACGGCGATGCCTGTGTTTCTGTCGCATGCGAAGCGCCGTGCCCATGCTGCCTCCGGTCCCTCTGCCGCGGTTACGGTCAGCCTGCTGGCGCTCGGTTATCTCACCATCTGGACGGCCTATTCGCTCGCCGCGACGCTGGTTCAATGGCTGCTGACGGATTACGGCCTGCTGTCGTCCATGATGGCCCCGGTGTCGCTGGTGTTCTCGGCCACCACGCTGATTGCTGCCGGGCTGTACCAGTTCACCCCGGCCAAGCAGGCCTGTCTCCTGCGCTGCTGGTATCCGCGCTGGTCCAGCCCTGTTTCGGGCGGTGCGGCGGCGGCATTCTACCGGGAAGGCCTGATCCAGGGGCTGGCCTGCCTTGGCTGCTGCTGGGCGCTGATGACCGTCATGTTCGCGGTCGGCATCATGAACATCATCTGGGTGGGGCTGCTCGGGGCGGTGATGGCGCTGGAGAAGAACCTGCCGAGCCGCTGGTTCTACAAGGCCGTGGGCGTTTTCCTGCTGCTGTGGGGGGCTTCGCTGATGGGGGCAACGCTGTTTCTCAGCGGGAAAATTTGAGCTGAAATTCGCAGAAATCCGCCGGATTTCCTGAAAATCCTGCTTTGCTGCCTGTCATGATATTGAAATATTGCCCAAACAGGTGCATTGATCTTGCTTGCGCAGGTGTGAGCCGGGCGTGGTGGGAACCAATGCGCCGGCCGTGTGTTATGTCACGGATGCGGGCAGGGGCGTGCCGGCATCCGGTTCAAGGAACCGGTTCTGGCAGGATCTGTGCCTGCCGCGCGCAAGAAGCGTGAAAGCATGGACAGATGTGCCGTTGAAGGCACCGGCATCCGGACTGCCGCAGGGCGGGCCGGGCAAAGGGAAAGTGAACGCCGTGACTGACATTACCCCTGAAAAGCGGTCCCATGTGCCGGCGCTGTTCCTCATCCATGTGCTGACGGCCTCCGGCGCGCCGATTGCCCTTGCGGCGCTCCTGGCTGGCGCACGCGGCAACTGGCAGGAAATGTTCGTCTGGCTCGGCCTTGCGCTGGTGGTGGATGGCATCGACGGCCCCCTGGCGCGCAAATACAACATCGCCGAACGGCTGCCGCGCTGGTCCGGTGCCTCGCTGGATTTCGTCATCGACTACGCCACTTACGTGTTCCTTCCCGCCTTCGCCCTGGCCGCCGGGCCCATGCTGGACCGGCCGTGGAACTGGATCTGCGGCGGCCTCGTCGTCTTCACCGGTGCGCTCTATTTCGCCGACAACGGCATGAAGACCCACGACAAGGCGTTCAAGGGCTTCCCGGCCTGCTGGAACATGGTCGTCTTCGGCCTGATGCTGCTGTCGCCCTCGCAGGGCTTCACCATCGCCGTTGTCCTGGCCTGCTGCCTCTTCACCTTCATGCCGGTGCGCTTCGTCCATCCGGTGCGCGTCAAGCGCTGGCGTCCGCTGACGCTGGTCATGACCGCCGCCTGGCTTGCGGCCGCCGGCATCGGCCTGTGGAACGAAATGACCCTCAGCGAGCCGATGGCCTGGGTCTTCGGCATCTCCAGCCTGTACCTGCTGACGGTTTCTGCCGTGCATCAGGCGCTGGAACGCTACGCCTGACCGGAAGGTCACATGGGCCGCTTTCGCATCAGAAAGCGGCTTTCCCATTGAACGGTATTGCCTTTATCCTGCGCGCGGAAATGCCCTGCGAGGGCGTGGCTTTCTGCGGCCCGCAGGCAGGGCCTGATTTTGCCGTAACGGCGCAAATGATCTGGAGGAGACATCATGGTTCATGCCATCCGCATTCATCAGACCGGTGGTCCCGAGGTTCTGACCTGGGAAGCCTTCGAGCCGGGCAAGCCGGGGTCGGGTGAGGCGCGGGTGCGCCATGAGGCCGTGGGGCTGAACTTCATCGATGTCTATTACCGCACCGGGCTTTATCCGGCGCCGAACGGCCTGCCTTTCATTCCCGGCAACGAGGGCGCGGGCGTGGTGACCGAGGTGGGCGATGGCGTTTCCCACGTGGCGCCGGGCGACCGGGTCGCCTATGTCGGCCCGCTCGGCTCCTATGCGCAGGAGCGGCTTGTTCCGGCAGACCGTCTGGTGAAGCTGCCGGAGACGATTGCCAGTGACGTTGCCGCTTCCATGATGCTGAAGGGCATGACGGCGCGCTACCTGCTGCGCCGCACCTTCAAGGTTGGTCCCGGTTCCACCATCCTGTTCCATGCGGCCGCTGGCGGCGTCGGCCTCATTGCCGGACAGTGGGCCGCGCATCTGGGTGCCACGGTCATCGGCACGGTTGGCTCGGACGAAAAGGCGGAACTCGCCAAGGCCAATGGCTACACCCATGTCATCAATTACCGCACGGAGAATTTCGTCGAGCGGGTGAAGGAGATCACCGGCGGCAAGGGCTGCGATGTGGTCTATGATTCCGTGGGCCGCGACACATTCCCCGGCTCACTCGACTGCCTGAAGTTCATGGGGCTGTTTGCCTCCTTCGGTCAGTCCTCCGGCCCGATCACCGATTTCAACATCGGCATGCTGGCGCAGAAGGGCTCGCTGTTTGCCACCCGCCAGACCCTGTTCAATCACATCGCCGCCCGTTCCGACCTTGAGGAAACGGCTGGTGAATTGTTCGACGTGGTGGAGCAGGGCGTCGTCTCGATCCAGATCAACCAGCGCTACAAGCTGTCCGATGCTGCCACCGCGCACCGGGATCTGGAGGAGCGCAGGACCACCGGCACATCGGTGATGCTGCCCGAATAAGGCTGGCGGCATTTCGGGCTGAAAAAGGTGAGGGGGCATGGAAACCGGGCGCAAGACAGCCGAACCTGACCGGTCGCGCAGTCTCTATGCGCCCGCCATGCGCTATTTTGCGGCTGTGGCCGAAGCCGGGTCGATCCGCGCTGCGGCCCGCCAGCTCAATGTCGCTTCGTCGGCGGTGAACCGGCAGATCCTGTGGCTGGAAGAAGCGCTGGACCTCGCCCTGTTCGAGCGGCTGGGCCGGGGCCTGCGCCTGTCTCCGGCAGGCGAGGTGCTGCTTGCCCATGTGCGGCGCACCTATTCCGACTTTGAAGGCACGGTGGCGGAACTGGACGCGCTGAAGGGCCTGCGGCGCGGCACCGTGTCGGTGGCAACGGTGGAAAGCGTTGCCGATTCGATCCTGCCGCAGATCATCGGCTCCTTCCGCAAATCCTATCCGGGCATCCACGTTTCGGTGACCGTGACCAGCGCCCTGCAGGCGACCGGCATGGTGGAGCGCGCGGAGGCGGATATCGGCTTCACCTTCGATCCGCCGCGCACCTCGGCGCTGACAACCGCCTTTGCCCATGAACTGGTGATCGGTGCCGTCATGACGCCGGATCATCCGCTGGCCAGCCATGCCGGAGATCTGACACTGGCCGACTGCCTGCGTTATCCGCTGGCGCTGCCTGCCAAAGGCCTGTCGCTGCGCACCCGCATCGATGCGGCGCTCGCCCGCCTGCCGGGCACCATCCGCACCTATGTGGAAGCCAATTCCCTCAGTTTCATGCGGGCGCTGACAAGGCGCGGGGCGGTGGTCAGCTTCCAGACCAAGATCGGGCTTGAAGCAGATCTGACCGGCGGGCTTCTGGTGTTCCGGCCCTTGAGCGATGCGCCTTTGCAGGCAGACAGACTGGCGGTGGTCACATCCTCGCTCAGAGCATTGGGGCTGGCGCCGGGCATGTTCTACGATCATGCCATGCTCGCCATCAAAGAGCACTTGCCGTTGATTGATGCCATTTAGGCATCGCTCCGCCCCCTAATCGGTTCTATTGTTTCCCCGGAAAGTAAGGCAACCTCAGGGTTGAGAAATTGCGGCTGGCGCGGGACGCCAGCCAGCCCGGGCCTGCGGACGCGCGGCAGCCCCGGGACCGGACGAGAGGGAGAGCAGAATGGGCCGTCTGACCACGCATGTCCTTGATACCGCCTTGGGCAAGCCTGCGGCAGGACTTGTGATCGAGCTTTGGGCGGTGGAGCCGAAGCCCTCGCGCCTGCGCCGGGTGGAAACCAACGCTGATGGCCGGGTCGATGGGGCGATCCTGGAAGGATCGGAATTCGGCCCCGGCATCTATGAGCTGCGGTTCTTTGCCGGAGATTACCTCAAGGCCAGCGGCGCGCCGGTCACAGAGCCTGCCTTCCTCGACATGATCCCGATCCGTTTCGGCATTTCCAATGCGCGCGAGCATTATCACGTGCCGCTGCTGCTCTCGCCCTACGGCTATTCGACCTACAGGGGGAGCTGAGCCATGCGGGACACGATCCGCTTCCTGCGGGCAGGAAAAGTGGTGGAGCTCACGGATATCGGGCCGATGGATACGGTGCTCGACTATCTGCGCCTCACCGAAAGGGCGACCGGCACCAAGGAAGGCTGCGGCGAGGGCGACTGCGGCGCCTGCACGGTGGCGCTTGGCCGGGTGATTGGTGGCAGGCTGACCTATCAGCCGGTCAATGCCTGCATCCAGCTTCTGGGCATGATCGACGGGGCGGAACTGGTGACGGTGGAGGATCTCGCCGCCGATGGCCGCCTGCATCCGGTTCAGGTGGCGATGCGCGACCTGCACGGCTCCCAATGCGGCTTCTGCACGCCGGGCTTCATCATGAGCCTTTTCACGCTCTATCACGCCGAAGGCATGGAAAAGAGCCGCAAGGCGGTGACGGAATGGCTGGCGGGGAACCTGTGCCGCTGCACCGGTTACCGGCCGATCATCGACGCGGCGCTGGCCAGCTGCTTCGAGGCGGCGGATGACGCCTTCTCCTGGCGTGCGGCCGAAACCCGTGAGGCCCTGCGGCGGCTGGCCGATTCCCGGGATGTGTTCATCGGTTCCACCGATAACTTCTTCGCGGCTCCTGCGACGGTGGAAGGCCTCGCCGCGCTCTACAGCCAGTTCCCAGATGCAACCCTTGTGGCAGGTGCGACGGATGTGGGCCTGTGGATCACCAAGAGCCTGAAGTCCCTGCCACGCATCATCTGGCTGGGCCATGTGGCCGGCATGGACCGGGTGGAAGCCACCGAGGAGGGCATCATCCTCGGTGCTGCGGCCACCTATGCGGCGGCGGAACCGGCGTTGCGCGCTCTGGCGCCGGATCTGGGCGTGCTGCTGGGGCGCATCGGCTCCAAGCAGGTCCGTGCGTCCGGCACCATTGGCGGCAATATCGCCAATGGCTCGCCCATCGGCGACATGCCGCCAGCCCTCATTGCGCTTGGCGCCAGCATCGAGCTGCAGCAGGGCGACAATCTGCGCGATCTGCCGCTGGAAAGCTTCTTCATCGATTATGGCAAGCAGGACCGGCTGCCGGGCGAATTCGTGGCAGGCATCTTCGTGCCGCGTCCGGGCGCCAACCAGCATTTCCGCTGCTACAAGGTGTCCAAGCGGTTTGATCAGGACATCTCCGCCGTCATGGCGGCGTTCAATCTGACGGTCGTGGAGGGCGAAATCACCGCTGCGCGTATCGCCTTCGGCGGCATGGCGGCAACCCCGCGCCGGGCATTGGGGGCAGAGGCAGCCCTGACCGGAGCGCGCATCGACGATCCCGTTACCTGGGGCGCGGCCATCCGCGCGCTGCAGGAGGACTTCAAGCCGATCACCGACATGCGCGCGAGTGCGGCCTACCGCATGGAAGTCGCCCGCTCGCTGCTGGCCAAGGCCTTGATGGAGATTGCCGGGCCTGCCGAGCCCGTGCGCCTGCCCGTGCTTCAGCCGGAAGGAGGCGACCATGAACGCGCCGCATGATACCGCTCTGACGGAAGGCGCAGAGGCGCTGACCCATGTGCACCGCTCGCTGCCCCATGACAGCGCCGAACGGCATGTCACCGGCACGGCGGTCTATATCGACGACATGCCGGAGCCGCAGGGCACCTTGCATGTTGTGCCGGGCTGGGCGCGCCATGCAGTGCGCGGGCCGCTGCTGGCGATGGATCTTGAGGCCGTGCGCAATGCGCCGGGTGTGGTGGCGGTGCTGACCGCTGCCGATGTGCCGGGCCTGAATGACTGCTCGGCCTCCTTTGGCGGCGATCCCGTTCTGGCTGACAAGGAAATCCTCTTTTACGGTCAGGTGGCCTTTGCCGTTGTTGCCACCAGCCGGGATGCTGCGCGCCGCGCAGCGCGGCTTGCGCAGATTGATGTCGGGCCGCAGACGCCGATCATCTCCGTTGAAGATGCCATCGCCGCTGATGTGACCGTGCTGCCGGACTACCAGTTCCGGCGCGGTGCCCCGGAAGCGGGGCTGGCGAGCGCCGAGCACCGGCAATCGGGCTCCTTCCAGATTGGCGGACAGGAGCATTTCTACCTCGAAGGCCAGATTGCGCTGGCGATCCCCGGCGAGGAGCGGGCCGTGCAGGTCCATTCCTCCACCCAGCACCCGACCGAGGTGCAGCATGTGGTGGCCAAGGTTCTGGGCGTGCCCGATGCGCTGGTGACGGTCGACGTGCGCCGTATGGGCGGCGGCTTTGGCGGCAAGGAATCGCAGGCGAACCAGTGGGCCTGCCTTGCAGCGCTCGCCGCCCGCGTCACGGGCCGGCCCTGCAAGCTGCGGCTCGACCGGGACGACGACATGATCATGACCGGCAAGCGGCATGACTTCCGTGTCGACTGGACGGTTGGCCATGACAACACGGGCCGCATCCGGGCCGTGGACATGACGTTCTTCGCCCGCTGCGGCTATTCGGCGGATCTGTCGCTGGGGGTGGTGGACCGCACCATGTTCCATGCGGACAGCAGCTATTTCTATCCCGACGCCCAGATCCGCAGCCGCCGCCTGCGCACAGATACCTGCTCCAACACCGCCTTCCGGGGCTTTGGCGGGCCGCAGGGCATGCTGGCGGCGGAGCGGATGAACGACGCCATCGCCATCACGCTGGGGCTCGATCCGCTGGAAGTGCGCAAGCGCAATTTCTATGACTGGGCCCGCAACCAGACGCCCTATGGCATGGTGGTGGAGGAATGGCAGACGCTGCACACCATCGTGGAGCAGCTGGAGGTCACCTCGGCCTATTGGCAGCGCCGGGAAGAGGTGCGTGCCTTCAACGCCCGCAATCACGTGCTGCGCAAGGGGCTGGCTCTGACGCCGGTGAAATTCGGCATCTCCTTCACGCTCAAACACCTCAATCAGGCCGGGGCGCTGGTGCATCTTTATACCGACGGCTCGATCCAGCTGAACCATGGCGGCACCGAGATGGGGCAGGGGCTCTATCAGAAGGTGGCGCAGGTGGTGGCGGAGGAATTCGGCGTCACCCTCGACAAGGTGATCATCACCGCCACCTCCACCGGCAAGGTGCCGAACACTGGCCCGACGGCAGCCTCTTCCGGCACGGATCTCAACGCCATGGCCGCCCGCAATGCGGCCCGTGCCATCAAGGACCGGTTGATTGCCTTTGCGGCGGGGTACTTCCATTGTTCGCCGGAATCCGTTGTCTTTGCGGACAATCAGGTGCGCGCCGGAAGCGATGTGGTGAGCCTGGCGGAACTGGCGAAACTTGCCCACATGGGCCGAGTTCACATGTCCGATGCTGGTTTCTACGCCAGCCCCAAGATCACCTGGGACCGGGAAAGCGCCAGCGGACGGCCGTTCCTCTATTTCGCCTACGGAGCGGCGGCGGCGGAAGTCACCATCGACACCATGACCGGCGAGATGACCGTGGACCGGGTGGATATCCTTCACGATGTGGGCCGCTCGCTCAACCCGGCCATCGACATCGGCCAGATCGAGGGCGGGTTCATTCAGGGCATGGGCTGGCTGACGACCGAGGAACTGGTGTGGGACGAGCAGGGGCGACTGCGCACCCATGCTCCCTCCACCTACAAGATCCCGGCCATTTCCGACACGCCGGCCGAGTTCAACGTGGCGCTCTATGCTTCCGCCGGCAATCCGGAGGAGACGATCTACCGCTCCAAGGCGGTGGGCGAGCCGCCGGTGATGCTGGCCAATTCCGTCTTCTGCGCCATCACCGATGCGGTCGCCTCGCTGCGGCCCGGAACCGTGCCGCAGCTGGACGCGCCTGCCACGCCCGAAGCGATCCTCAAGGCGGTACAGGCCATGCGGCAGGCGGGAGGAGCGCGATGATCCTCTGGCGGCGGATTCTGGATGAGCTGCGTGAAGGTGGGGCCTGCTGCCTTGTCACCGTCGCAGCATCGGCCGGATCCGCCCCGCGTGAGACGGGTGCGCGCATGATCGTGCGTGCGGATGGCAGCATTTCCGGCACGATCGGCGGCGGAACGCTGGAGTTCGAGGCGATCCGCTGGGCGCTTGCCGGCATACGCGAAGGCCAAAGGGGGCTTGCTTTCCGCCGTGTGTCGCTGGGACCGGATCTCGGACAGTGCTGCGGCGGACGCGTCGATCTGGCGCTGGAGCATTTCACGGCAGAGGATATCGAACCCGTGCGGGCGCTGGTGCATGCGCAGGAGGAGCGCGGCGGACAGCTGGCGGTCCGGGCAGCTATCACGCAGGAAGGCGTGCCCCTGCAGCGGCAGGTGCTGGGGGATCTGCCCGCCGGGCCGGATTTCCAGCTGGCGGATGGCGTTATCACCGAACGCTTCGGCTTGGAGCTTCAGCCCGTGTGGCTGTTCGGGGCCGGGCATGTGGGCCGTGCTGTGGTGCTGGCGCTGGCACCGCTGCCGTTCGACATCACCTGGATCGACAGCCGTCCGGACTTTTTTCCACCGGCGATGCCGGGAAATCTGCGCCACGTCAGCGTCAGCCGGCCGGCGGACTTGCTCAAGGATGCGCCGGACAGTGCCTTCATTCTCGTCATGACTCATTCCCATGCGCTGGATGAGGATATTGTGGCGGCGGCACTGGCGCAGGACCGGTTTGCCTATGTCGGCGTGATCGGCAGCGAGACCAAGCGCGCGCGGTTCACGAGCCGCCTGCGCCGCCGGGGGCTCGCGGAACGGCAGGTTGGCGGGCTGGTGTGCCCCATCGGGGCGGGTGGGGTGAAGTCGAAATTGCCGGCGGCCATCGCGGCCTCTGTTGCGGTTGAACTCCTGATTAAAAATGAGGCAGTAAAGCTGGAAGGTCTATACAATCAGCCTCTTGCGCAGGGGCAGAAGCCGGTCAATAACGCGGGGTGAACCCGACGGCAGAAGGGGCAGTGTGGAGTGGGCAGTCTCGATCAGACCGCAGATGGGCAGCAGGCCGCTGGGGGCATGGTGCGGCGGGCGCAAGGTGCGCCGCTGCTGAATGCGCGCGGCATCAGCAAGCATTTCGGCACCATCGCGGCCAACAATGCGGTCAATCTCACCATCAACAAGGGTGAAATCCACGCACTCCTGGGTGAAAACGGCGCGGGCAAGTCCACGCTGGTGAAGATCCTTTATGGCGCTCTGCAGCCCGACGCCGGCACCATCGAATGGGACGGGCGCAAGGTGCGCATCAACAGCCCTGCCGCCGCCCGCCATCTGGGCATCGGCATGGTGTTCCAGCATTTTTCCCTGTTCGAGGCCCTGAGCGTTGTCGAGAACATCGCGCTGGCGCTGCCGAAGCCCGGTTCCATGCGCGAGCTGGCGGCGCGGATCGAAAAGGTCTCCCGCGAATATGGCCTGCCGCTGGACCCGCATGCGCTTGTGGCCGATCTGCCCGTCGGCATCCGCCAGCGCATCGAGATTGTCCGCTGCCTGCTGCAGGCCCCGCGCCTGATTATCATGGATGAGCCGACCTCCGTCCTGACCCCGCAGGAGGCGGATGAGCTGTTCGTGACGCTGAAGCGCCTGGCGGACGAAGGCTGCGCGGTGCTCTATATCAGCCACCGGCTGGACGAGGTGCGCCGCATCTGCCACCACGCCACCATCCTGCGCCACGGCCGCTTCGTGCGCGAATGCGATCCGGCGCTGGAAACCCCCGCCTCGATCGCCCGCATGATGGTCGGTGCCGATGTCTCGCATGTGACCAGCTCCGGCGCGCTGACGGGCAGCGGACCGGTGCGCCTTGCCGTGCGCAATCTTGCCACAAGCCCGCTGACGCCTTTTTCCGTGCCGCTGGCGGGCGTCAATCTGGACGTGCGTGCCGGTGAGGTCGTGGCAATCGCCGGCGTTGCCGGAAACGGCCAGGGCGAGTTGTTCGATGCCATCAGCGGTGAGCGGCGCTGCGCGCCGGGCATGGTGGAAATCGATGGCATGCCTTGCGGCAATGAAAGCGTCACCCGCCGCCGCCAGCGCGGAGCGGCCTTCGTGCCGGAGGAGCGGCTGGGGCATGGCGCAGTGCCCGGCATGCGCCTGTCGCACAACATCATCCTCACGCGCCATTCCACCGGCGATGATCTGGTCCGCTCCGGCTTTGCCGCCTATGGCCGCGCCGGGGAGATGGAAAAGCACATCACGCGGGCCTATGACATCCGCATGTCCCATGACGATCCGGAGGCGCGGTCGCTGTCGGGCGGCAATCTGCAGAAATTCGTCGTTGGCCGCGAGCTGAGCCGCAATCCCGGCATTCTGGTGGTCAATCAGCCGACCTGGGGCGTGGATGCAGGAGCTGCAGCGCTCATCCGCCAGTGCCTGTTGGATCTGGCCCGCAAGGGATCAGCGGTTCTGGTCATCAGCCAGGATCTTGATGAAATCTACGAGATCGCCGACCGCATCGCCGTCATTTCGCGCGGGCACCTGTCGCAGGCAGAACCGGCTTCGTCCATGACGCTGGAGCGGATCGGCCTGTTGATGGCGGGCGGTGCGGAAAAGCCTTCGTCTGCAAGTCTGTCCGGGGAGGGCGCGTGATGCGTATCGAACTCGTCAAGCGCGCCGAACACAGCGGGTTGATGACCGCCGTTTCCCCGCTGATTGCGGTCATGCTGACCATGATCTGCGCTGCCGTCCTGTTTGCCATGTCCGGTGCGGACCCGCTGGAGGCGCTGTTCCGCTTCTTCATCGAGCCGCTGACGGAAGCCTGGTCCCTGCAGGAAGTGCTGGTGAAGGCGACGCCGCTGGTGCTGATCGCCTGCGGCCTCAGCGTCTGCTACCTCTCCAACAACTGGAACATCGGCGCGGAAGGCCAGTTTGTGGCGGGGGCGATGGCTGGCTCCATCCTGCCTGTCATGTTCCCGCATCTAGAGGGCTTTTACACTCTGCCCTTGATGCTTCTCTGCGGGGCGCTTGGCGGGGCGGCCTATGCCATGATCCCGGCCATCCTGAAGACCCGCTTCAGCACCAACGAAATCCTCACCAGCCTGATGCTGGTCTATGTGGCCAATCTGCTGCTGGACTATCTGGTGCGCGGCCCCTGGCGCGATCCGCAGGGGTTCAATTTCCCCGAGACGGCCCTGTTCTCGGCTTCCGCCACGCTGCCGTCTCTTGGTATGGGGCGACTGTCGGTATCCGTGTTCGTGGCCCTCGGCGTTGCGCTTCTCCTGTGGGTGGTGCTGTCGCGCTCGCTGCGCGGCTATCAGATCCGTGTGCTGGGCGAGAGCCCCCGGGCAGGCGCATTCGCAGGGTTCTCGGCCAAGCGGATGACGGTCTTCGCCTTTGCGATTTCAGGGGCGCTGGCGGGCCTTGCGGGCATCATGGAGGTGTCCGGTTCGCTGAACCAGCTGCTGCCTACCATCTCGCCGGGCTACGGTTTCACCGCCATCATCGTCGCCTTCCTTGGCCGTCTCAATCCGCTGGCGATTGTCGTGGCCGGTGTTGTTCTGGCCTCCAGCTACATCGGCGGGGAAAGCGTGCAGGCGTCGCTTGGCATCTCCGACAAGATCGCCAGCGTGGTGCAGGGCATGCTGCTGTTCTTCGTGCTCGCTTGCGACACCCTGATCTTCTACCGCGTCCGCCTGCACCGGAAGGTGCTTTCTGAAAATGCCGGGGAGGGCGCCCATGTTTGAAGCCATTCTTCTCACCGTCATCACCGCGGCAACGCCACTGCTGCTGGCGGCCATCGGCGAACTGGTCGTCGAGCGTTCCGGCGTTCTCAATCTGGGCGTGGAAGGCATGATGGTGATGGGAGCGGTGACCGGCTTTGCCGCCGCCAATCTCACCGGCTCCGGCACGCTCGGCATTTTCGCGGCCATTGCGGCCGGAATGGCCATGTCGGCCCTGTTCGGCGCACTGGTGCTGGGCCTTGTCACCAATCAGGTGGCCACCGGACTGGCGCTCACGCTCTTTGGCCTCGGACTGTCCGGCCTTGTCGGCGAGCGCTTCATCGGCGTTCCGGGCCTCAAGCTGCCGAAGCTCGACATTCCGGTTCTGAGCGACCTGCCGTTCCTGGGGCCCGTGCTGTTCCGGCAGGATGCCATCGTCTATCTCGCCTTCGCCCTTGTGGCCGGTGTCTCCTACATGCTGACCCGCACACGCATGGGGCTGATCCTGCGCGCCGTGGGCGACAACCATGCCTCGGCCCATGCGCTTGGCTATTCGGTGCTGAAGGTGCGCTTTCTGGCGGTGCTGTTCGGCGGCGGCTGCGCCGGTCTTGCGGGCGCCTACATGTCGCTCGCCTATACGCCGCAGTGGGTGGAAAACATGACGGCCGGGCGCGGCTGGATCGCGCTGGCGCTGGTGGTCTTTGCCTCCTGGCTGCCCTGGCGCGTCGTGGCCGGTGCCTATCTCTTCGGCATGGTCACGGTGCTGACCTTCCATGCGCAGGCGAAGGGCATGGGCATTCCCTCGCAGCTTCTGTCGAGCCTGCCCTATCTCGCCACCATCATCGTTCTGGTGCTGATTTCCGCCAACCGGCGCCTGACGCTCGTGAATACGCCGGCCTGCCTCGGCAAGCCGTTCGTGCCGGATCGCTGACATCCGGTCCGAGCCGGGACCTCAATGGGGTCCGGTCCCGGCCGCCATCTTTGGACCCGCTGCATACCCGGTCCCAACGAGAACCGAAGGGGAAGTGTGAACATGAAGACTCTGCTGAAAGCCACTGTCGCCGC
Organism: Pannonibacter sp. Q-1; assembly: GCF_054073275.1. NCBI lineage: Bacteria > Pseudomonadati > Pseudomonadota > Alphaproteobacteria > Hyphomicrobiales > Stappiaceae > Pannonibacter > Pannonibacter sp. Q-1. Next base: position 41,247 of record NZ_JBSXNB010000004.1, on the reverse strand, counting down.
CGCCGCACTGGCCGGCTCGCTCGCAACTGCTCAGGCTGCCGACCTCAAGGCCTGCTTCGTCTACATCGGCCCGGTGGGTGACTTCGGCTGGACCTACCAGCACGATCAGGGCCGCCAGGCTGTCGAAGCCCATTTCGGCGGCAAGGTCGAAACCGCCTATCTGGAAAACGTGCCGGAAGGCCCGGACAGCGAGCGCGCCATCGAGCGCTTCGCCCGTGAAGGCTGCGGCATCATCTTCACCACCTCCTTCGGCTACATGAACCCGACCATCAAGGTGGCGCAGAAGTATCCGAACGTGAAGTTCGAGCACGCGACCGGCTACAAGACCGCCGAAAACGTTGCGACCTATAACTCCAAGTTCCACGAAGGCCGCTACATCATCGGCCAGATCGCAGCCAAGATGTCCAAGACCGGCACCGCCGGCTACATCGGCTCCTTCCCGATCCCGGAAGTGGTCTCCGGCATCAACGCCTTCCTGCTCGGCGCCCAGTCCGTCAACCCGGACTTCAAGGTCAAGATCGTCTGGGCCAATTCCTGGTTCGATCCGGCCAAGGAAGCCGATGCGGCCAAGGCGCTGATCGATCAGGGCGCCGACATCATCTCGCAGCACACCGATTCCACCGCACCGCTGCAGGTGGCTGAGGAGCGCGGCGTGCTTGGTTTCGGTCAGGCCTCCGACATGATCAACTTCGCACCGAAGTCGCAGCTGACCGCCATCATCGATGACTGGGCACCCTATTACATCGAGCGCGTTCAGGCTGTCCTCGACGGCACCTGGAAGAGCGAGCAGACCTGGCACGGCCTCAAGGAAGGCCATGTGGTGATGGCGCCCTACACCAACCTGCCGGACGATGTCGTCGCCATGGCGAAGGAAACCGAAGAGAAGATCAAGGGCGGCTGGGAGCCTTTCACCGGCCCGATCACCAAGCAGGACGGTTCGGAAGCGGCCGCTGACGGCGTGCGTCTCGACGATGGCGCCATCCTCGGCATGAACTGGTACGTCAAGGGCATCGACGACAAGCTGCCGCAGTAAGGAGAGCTTCGGCCCGCAGGTGCCGAACCTGCGGGCCGGTTTGCTCTTGCACCATGACCGTGCGCAGCCGGGCCCTCCGGCGTGGCCGAGCATGTCTTTCAGATAATAACAATCCCGATCCAGAGCCTGCCCATGACCATGACCTTTGCCGCTGAATGGCTGAATCTGCTTTTCCGCTGGGCCCATCTGGTGGTGGGCATCGGCTGGATCGGCACGTCCTTCTATTTCATCGCCCTCGATCTTTCGCTGCGCAAGCGGGAGGGCATGCGCGAGGGCGTCTACGGCACGGCCTGGGAGGTGCACGGCGGCGGGTTCTATCACGTGGAGAAGTTCACGGTTGCCCCAGCCTACCTGCCGCAGGATCTCATCTGGTACAAGTGGGAGGCCTATCTCACCTGGGTGACCGGATTTGCCCTTCTGGTGGTGCAGTATTACTTCAACGCATCGTCTTATCTCATTGATGTGAATAAGCTTCAGATGCTGCCGTCAGAGGCGGTGCTGATTTCCGTTCTGAGCCTTGTCGCCGGCTGGTTCATCTATGACGGGCTGTGCCGCTCGCCCATCGGCCGCAGCACGCCGCTGCTGGCGCTGTGTGTCTTCGCGCTGATCATGGCGGCGTCCTACATGTTCACGCAGGTGTTCTCCGGGCGCGGGGCGCTGATCCACGTGGGCGCATTCATCGGCACGATCATGGCCGTCAATGTGTTCGGCCTGATCATCCCGAACCAGAAGAAGATCGTCGCCAGCCTGCTGCGCGGCGAGGCGCCGGACCCGAAGCTGGGCCAGATGGGCAAGCAGCGCTCCGTGCACAACAACTATCTGACGCTGCCCGTACTGCTGATGATGGTGTCGAACCACTATCCCATGCTCACCGGCCATCCGCAGGCGTGGCTTCTCGTCGGCCTCGTGCTGCTGATGGGCGGCATGGTGCGGCATTTCCTCAACCGGCATGAGGCGGGCGACCCGCTGAACCGTTACTGGTGGAGCCTGCCCATCGCCGCGCTTGGCTTTGCCGCAGCGCTGGTAATGACCGCCCCGCGTGACTTCTCCGGCGGTGAGGCTGTTTCCGATGCCACGGCGCTGACGCTGATCCGCAGCCATTGCGCGGCCTGCCATGCGGCAACCCCGACCCATGAAGGCTTCACGGATGCGCCCAAGGGCATTCATCTGGAAACGCTGGCAGAGCTGCGCCGCTACGCCGATCAGGTGATGGCACAGTCCGTGCTCTCCGATGCCATGCCGCTCGGCAACGAGACGGGCATGACGCCGGAACAGCGTGAGGAACTGGGCCGCTGGATTGCCCGGAACAAGTGAATGGACCGGGATACAAGACAGCTGGAGCACACTCTCATGTCCGCCACGCCGATTGCCTTTCCCATCGCCGAAGCCTCGCTTGCCGGGCTCGATCACGAGGCCTTCATGGCCGCCTTCGCGGATGTGGCCGAGCATTCCCCCTGGGTGGCGGAGGATGCTTTTGCGGCGGGGCCTTTTGTCCGGCGGGAGGATCTGATTGGCGCGTTTGAAGCAGCCATGCGCGCCGCTTCGCACGAGCAGCAGCTGGCGCTGATCCGGGCCCATCCGGATCTGGCGGGCAGGGCCGCAATTGCCGGGGACATTGCCGAGGATTCGCGGAAGGAACAGGCGGGCGCTGGTCTCGACAGGCTGACGGCAGAGGAATTTGCCCGGTTCACCAGGCTCAATGATGCCTACCGCGCCCGCTTCGGCTTCCCGTTCATTTTTGCGGTGAAGGGCGCAACGAAACACATGATCCTTGATGCTTTTGAGGCACGGCTTGGCAACAGTCCGCAGGCCGAATTCGAAACTGCACTGACCCAGATCTCGCGTATTTTCCGTTTCCGGCTCGAAGACAGGGTACTTACGGTCTGAGGCTCAGTCTGCGTCTAGCGGCTCGAACCGCCCGTCCATGAATTCGCCGCAGGGGCGGGCCCAGATGGTGCTATCGGCCCCCTGATAGAGGAAGGCCTCTTCGCCGCTGGCCTCGATCCGGCACTTGCCAACGATCCGGTAGATCCCGCCTGTCTTGCGGTGCTGCCACCGTGTGCCGCGCAGGGCCGGATCAAGTCCGTCGCGGGCGGTCATCATCGTGGCATCTTCCGGTGCAGGCATCGGTATTCTCCGCTTTCTGTCTGTATGATGGCCTGCCGTCATGCGTCCGGCAGGCCAGTCACCCCAGCTTAGCGGCGCGTGATCTCGACGGGAACATTGAAACTCCACGTCGAGCGGCCTTCTTCTGCCGGAATGGGCGGGAAGGGCGCTGCGCGGCGGACCAGTTCCAGCGCGACTTCATCCACCTCCGGATTGCCGGAGCTGCCGGAGATGCGAATGGCCGAAACGCTGCCATCCTTGCTGACGACGAAGGAGACGGTGGCAAGGCCCGAATCCCGGGAGCGGACGCGGCGCATCGCACGCTGCAGAGCGCGCTGAACCTGACCCTTGTAGTTGGTGCGGTCCGAATTGCCGAGGATCGTTGACCGGCCCTGATTTTCGGAACTGCCCTGCGAGGCCACCTGATCGGCGGCGCCGCCTGCGCCCTGAACCGCATTGGCCCTGCTATTGCCCTTCTGCGTGCTTGGCTGGCGCTGTGCTTCCGGTTTCTTCGTCTGGGTCTTTTTCACCGGCTGGACGGGCTTTGCCTCGGCCACCTTGACGGGCAGATCCTTCGGCCGCATTTCCGGCACGGGAACAGGCTCGACAGCGGTCACGGGCTTTTCGGGCGTCTCATTGACCGGCGCGATGGCCTCCGCGCTGGTCAGCGGCTGGATGGCCAACTCTTCCACCGGCGCGATTTCCTGCGGCTTGATATCCTGCGGCTGGACTTCCGCCATCTGCTGCAGCGGTTCCTGAACAGGCGTCTCGGTGGCTTCCTGTACCGGGATGTCCTGCGCGGTGATCTGCTCCTGTGTCTCGGGCTCGGCGGCGTCCGGATCAACCGGCGCCAGCGTGTCGGGGGACTCGGCGGCAACCGCGTTGGCGGTGTCCGGATCGCCGGAGGTCAGCATGTCCGTATAGGCCTCGCCCAGCATGGAGACGGCTCCGCCACCGCCGCCTTGAAGCAGGGCCGGCTCCTCGGAGGTGTCAACGGTCAGGGCAACTGCGCCGAAATGCAGTGTCACCGATGCCAGAAGGGCTGCACCCAGGTGCCAGGGTCTCAGTTTCATTGCGTGCCTGCCTTTTGCGTGACGACACGGATGCCGGGAGCGCCTGCGCCATAGAGCTCGTCGACGATCTCCACGAGACGGGCAGCATCAAGGTTCCGGTCGACGGCCAGTTTCAGGATGCTTTCGGGACCTTCCTCCGGCAGCGGATTGGCAGCAAGATAGGATGCCGCATCGGTGGGCTGGCCGCGGAATACCAGTGTGCCGTCGGCGCGGGCATAGAGCGCGTCCGGCGGCGGCAGGCTTTCCGCATCGGTGGTCTCCACCAGATCCACTTCCTTGTCCGCCGGAGGGGCGAGCTGCCCGGCCACCAGAAAGAAGATCAGCATCAGGAAGACGATGTTGATCAGCGAGATGGTGCTTTCCATCTTCCGCTTGGTTTTTTCGCGCGGGATCCGCACAGCCATGTCTCTAGCTCCTTGCCTTCCGCGGCCCGTTACCGGGCGACGTGCAGGGTGAGCGCCGGCGCAAGGCGGCGCACGGTCTGAACGGCGTCGATCAGGCCCTGGGCGTTCGCCCCTTCGCGGGCAACGACGAGCGCAGAGGTCGCGCCCTTCTCCTGCAGCCCGGCCAGCCGGTCCCCCATGTCCTCAGGCATTACGGTCACGCCGTTGATCCGCAGGCCGTCGGCCTCGACAAAAACGAGGATGCCCGGCGTGCCGGAGGCGCCGCCGCCAGCCTGACCAGGCTTGCCCAGATCCACCCCCGCAAAGCGGGTGAAGGTGGTGGACAGCATGAAGAACAGCAGCAGCAGGAAGATCACGTCGATGAGGGAGGTCATCGACAGCGGCCGCCTGCGCCGCTGCGGCATGTTAATGCGCATGGGAAACCTTCCCGAGGGCAGCGCCATCCTGTGCGGCCGGGGCGTGGCGCTCGTGGTCGTGATGGACCACATCCACCAGAACCTGGGCGCTCAGGGTCTCCACGGCGACGCGCTCGGCTTCGATCCAGGATTCGAACATGGCGAGCAGGGCGGCCACCGGCATGGCGACGGCAAGGCCAGCAGCGGTGGTCAGCAGAGCCACCCAGATGCCGCCGGCAAGGATCGACGGATCCACCGCATCTCCCGCGTTCTGCAGGGCCTGGAAGGCGTCGATCATGCCCAGAACCGTGCCGAACAGACCCAGCAGCGGGGCCAGCTGGGCGATGTTGTCAAGCGCACGGGTGCCGGACTGGAGCGAATGCAGCTGCTGGGCCGCCACCCGGGCGATTTCGTCTTCAATGGCGCTGCGGTCCATCTGGCCGGCTGCCGTCAGGCGCATGGCGGTGACCACCGCATGTTCTGCGGCGCTGACGGGACGGGCGAGGCGCACCAGCGCTTCCTTGCGCCGGCCGGCCCGCCACAGGCCTGCTGCTTCCCGGGCCCGGCCCGGCCGGGCCGTGCGGAAGCGGGCGAACTGGACGAATTTGGCGATGACGATGGCGCCAGCCACAACCGACATGACGGCGATGAGGGCCACGACCGTACCGCCAAGTTCGATCAGGCTGAAGACCGGGGCGAGATAGGGAGAGTCCAGCATGTCCGTGTCCTTACCGGGTGAAGCCGATGTCTGTGCGGCTTGTTGTGGTCAGCGGCGCGCTGCACAGCGGGCTGGCAGCGGCTGCCTTGCAGCCGGATGCGCCGTTGACGAGAATGGAACCGATGCCCGCGCAGGGCTGGCTCGGGATCTGGAACTGGCGGACCACGGTCTTGCCTTCCGGCAGGGCGCCGAAGTCGAAGACGGTCATGCGGTCCACCAGTCCTTCTTTGTTGAAAAGCACGAATTCGAAGCCTGCCGTTTCCAGCGCTGCCCCGGTGCCATTGGTGGCAACGAAGGTCAGAAGGCAGCCGTTGCCGGCATCCGCCGCACGGTTCAGCTCCAGCTTGACCCCGTCCGCTGCAGCCGGGCTTGTCTGGGCCAGAGCTGCGCCGGAAAGGGTGGAGATCGACAGCGCGGCGGCTGCGATCACTTCGAATTTGCGTGCCAGTGTCATGTCACCATCCGAATTTCTTGTTGACGGACAATTTGAACGTGCGCCCCTTGCCGTCATCGCCGGAGAGATTGTTGCGGTAGCGCTTGTCAAAGATGTTTTCGACGGCGGCGCGCAGCTCCAGCCCCTTGAACTGGCCCTCATCGAGCTTCCAGTTCACGAAGGCATCGTGCAGCGCATAGCCGGGGAAGGGGCCTGTGGTGGCGCCGGCATCGGCAGAGCCGGTGAACTCGGCGCGCCAGCCGAAATTGACGTTGTAGTCCGGGATGCGGCCGCCGAGGGTGACGGCCACCGTTTCTGCCGGAATGGTCGTCAGGGCCGCATTGGTGGTCTCGTTCTTGCCGCGCGTCCAGCTGTAGGCGGCGCTGGCAAACACGTAGCGCGAGTCATAAGCGGCTTCGAGTTCCACACCATAGATGTGCGCGCTGTGGACGTTCACATAATAGGGGACAGCCGAGGCTTGCCGCTGCGGGCCCGTGGTGATCAGGTTCGTCAGATCGTTGTAGAAGCCGGTGGTCTTCAGCGCGATGCTGTCATTGTCCTGGAACAGGTCCTGCCGGTTGACGGCAAAGCCAGCCTCGTAGTTGAAGGATTCCTCCTTCTTCAGATCAAGACTGACGGTGCGCCCGCCGGGATAGGTCGAGGTGCGGGCGCCTGTCGAGAACAGTTCGTCCAGTGTCGGCAGGCGTTCGGTGCGGGCAACCGAGCCGAAGACCGAGAAACTGTCCGTGAACTTGTAGAGCGCGGCGAGCTTCGGCGAGAAGGCGTAATCCGTCTGGGTGGAGGCATTCGGGATGACGCTGTCCGGACGCACGGTCACATAGTCGAGGCGCATGCCCGGTGTGATGGTCAGCCGGTCGTTCCAGATGAACTCGTTCTGCGCAAAGACGCCGACCTTGGTGTCCGTGCCCTCGGGATGGAAGTCGATCCAGCCCACGCCGCCCTTGGTGCTCGCGGTGCGCTCCTGGTAGCTGACCTGCGTGCCGGCGGTCAGATAGTTTTCCCAGGTATCGCCCTTGAACTCGAAGGTGTTTTCCACCTTCGCCTGCCAGGTGCGGTAGCCGTAGTCGGCATCGTAGAACAGCTCGGGCGAACGCATCCTTGAGGCCGCTGGCGCACGGGCGTTGGTCTGCGCAACCTGCGTGTCGGAGAAGGAGAGGTTGACCTTCAGATCCAGGAACGGATTGCCGCTTGCCGGATTTTCATAGCGCAGCACAACCGTCTGGTCGGTGATCTCGCGGTCGATGTTGCCGAAGGCATCCAGCGTGCCGGTCTGGGAATAGGCGGTGTTGTCCGCATCGCTCTGCCAGCGCTCATAGGACAGGCGCACCGACTGCTCGTTGTTCTCGCCGAAGTGATGGGTGACCTTGGCAAGGCCGGAGAAGCTGTCGAATGCCGATCCCACCACGCGGGTGCCATTGCCCGTTTCGTAGTCGGACGAGCGGCGGAAGTTGCCGTTGATCAGGGCTTCGGTATTGGGCCCAAGCCGCATGGCGGCAATGGCCGAGGTCATCAGACCGTTCTTGTTGCTGTCAAATCCGGTCTTCAGGCGGAGGGCCACCGTTTCTCCGTCTTCAAGGAAATCGGAAGCATCCTTCGTCTCGAAGGCGATGACACCCCCAAGTGCGCCGGCACCATAGAGCGTGGAGGAGGCGGGGCCGCGCAGCACCTCGACGCGCTTGTAGAGTTCAGGGTCCGAGAAGAAGGAGCCCATACGTTACATTTCGAAGAACTTGTTGGCGCCATCCACCGTGATGATGATCTTGGACTCGTCCGCCGAGCCCAGATCGCCGATGCCGCGGATGTTGAAGGCCTGCCCGCCGATGCGGTCGCTGCCCACCACCGTGATACCCGGTGTCTGCTTGAAAATATCGCCGATGGTCGTCGCCTGGGCGTTGTCGATCTGCTCCTGATCGATCACCGTCACAGCCTGGGGCGTGTCGATGGCGACCTTTTCCTGCCCGGCGCCGAGAACGATCTTCTGCAATGACGTCGTGGCCTGCGGCTTGTCGGCCGCCGTCTCTGCCACTGGTGCCTGCTGCGCATTTGCGCTGCCTGCATATGCGAGCGCAATCAGCGCCACGCCGTTCAGCCAAAACCCTGCCGTGCCCCGTCCGCGAGTCATTTCATACGCCTCTTTCTGGTCTATCCCGCTGGCTGGCAAAGGGCTCGCTCGCTGAACTGTGAAACTCTAAAACCTGATTAACGTATTCAGGTATTGCGGTCGATACAAAAGATGAATATTGAAGTCAACTATCGGCGGTGACGATCCTGTCGCGGGTCAGCATTTTCTGCAGGCCCTTGCGCGGTTGGACCTGCCGGATGGGTTTGAACAAAACGGCATGCCTGCCAGGCAAAACCCCAGCTTCCGGCAGCCGGAACCCATTACGCGCCATTCAAAGATGCGCCTGCAAAGCTCTGCCTTTGGCAGGCGCGGGCCCTTGCCGGTCCTCAGGAGCCGGCCACGCAACAAAGCGGGGAAGACACATGACCACGACTGCCTATCGCGATCTGGCGCCGGAGGAGATCCGCGCCGCTGTCAGCGCCAATCCGGACCGCCGCGAGCGCGATCTGGCGCAGGAACTGGGGATCAGCGAGGCGCAGCTTGTGGCCGCGTTCTGCGGCCATGGCGTGCGCCGTGTCGAGGCTTCGATGGCCGGTATCTGCGAGGGCATGCAGGCTGTGGGGGAGGTGATGGCGCTGACCCGCAACGAAAGCGCCGTCCATGAAAAGATCGGGCCATTTGAAAAGTTCGTGAACGGCACCCGCACCGGCCTGATGCTGGGCAGCCAGATCGACACCCGCATGTTCCCTTCCCATTGGGTGCATGCCTTTGCGGTGGAAAAGCCTTCAGATCAGGGCCCGCGCCGCAGTCTGCAGGTGTTCGACGCCCATGGCGAGGCCGTGTTCAAGGTGCATCTGCGCGCCGCTTCCAATGTGGAGGCCTATGAGGCGCTGGTGGAGCGCCTTGTGCTCTCTGACCAGACGCCGGGCCTCGGTACAGTGCCGCAGCGCCCGCAGCCTGAGCCTCGCCGCCCGCTCGATGGCAGCCAGGCCGGCGACCTGCGCAGCCGCTGGTCGGCCATGAACGATCCGCATCAGTTCTTCAACATCCTGCGCGAACTCGACATCGAGCGCATCAATGCACTGGCGCTGGCGGGCGAAGACAAGGCTTGGCAGGTGGATGGCGACAGCATCCGCGTCATGCTGCGGCTGGTGTCCGGCAATGCGATCCCGCTGATGTGTTTCGTGGCCAACCGGGGATGCGTGCAGATCCATTCCGGACCGGTGATGAACATCAAGGAGATGGGGCCTTGGATCAATGTCATGGACCCAACCTTCCATCTGCACCTGCGGCTCGACCACATCAGCGAGATCTGGGCCGTGCGCAAGGGCGCGGATGTAGGGCATGTGACGTCGCTGGAAGCCTATGGGGCCGAAGGCAATCTGATCATCCAGTTCTTCGGCGTGCGCGGTGAGGGCAACCATGAGCGCAGCGACTGGCGCGAACTGGTGGAACACCTGCCGCGTCTTGCTCCGCAGACAGCGGTGCTGCCGTTTGCGGCCGAATAAGCCCTGCGTCTTGTAAGGATATGATGATGCGTCTGCTTTCCTCTCTCTCCCGTCCGTGCGGCCTGGCGCTCACGCCCATGGCGGCCGCGCTGTTGAGCCTTGGACTGGGCTTCACGGCACCTGAAGCCCGTGCGCAGGAGCCTGCCTCTCTGGCCGGGGCACAGCGGATCGTCTCCGTTGGCGGGGCCGTCACGGAAGTGGTCTATGCCCTTGGCGCAGAAGACCGTCTGGTGGCGCGGGACAGCACCAGCTCCTATCCTCCCGAGGCTCTGGCGCTGCCCGACACGGGTTACATGCGCGCCCTGTCGCCGGAAGGCGTGCTGGCGGTCGCACCCGATGGCCTGCTTGTCATTGAAGGCAGCGGCCCGGCGGAAGCGCTGGATGTGCTGAAGAAGGCCGGGGTGCCGCTCGTCATGGTGCCGGACCGCTACACCGCGGAAGGTGTTGCCGAGAAGGTTCGCGTGGTGGGCAAGGCGCTGGGGCTGGAAGACAAGGCCGAGGATCTGGCGGTGAAGCTGGAAGCCGATCTCCAGGCCGTGGCGGAAGCTGCGGCCAAGCGGGAGGTCAAGCCGCGCGTGCTCTTTATTCTGTCCCTGCAGGGCGGGCGCATCATGGCTTCCGGTGAAGGCTCTGCTGCCGATGCAGTCATTCAGCTTGCCGGCGGCGTCAACGCGGTGTCCGGTTTCAACGGCTACAAGCCCTTGAGCGATGAGGCCATCACGGAGGCAAAGCCCGACATCATTCTGATGATGGAGCGCGGCGGCCAGCATGATGCAACGCTGGACGAAATGCGTGGCCATGCGGCGCTGTCGCTGACGCCTGCTGTTCAGGCCGGGCACATCGTGCGGATGGACGGGCTGTTCATGATCGGATTCGGGCCGCGCACCGCCGATGCCGTGCGCGAGCTTTCCGCCGCCTTTGACAAGGCCGCTGCGGCCAGCCAGTGAGGGACCGGCAGATGGCCATGACAGCAGCTGAAACCGTGACCGCAGATCACGGGCCTCTCGAAGGGGACCGCAGCGGGCGGGCGCGGCTGGTGATTGCCGGGCTTTCCGTCCTCCTGATCCTTGCCATCCTGCTGGCGCTGATGACCGGCCCGACCGGACTTGCGAGCTTCGATGCACTTCTCGGCATTCTGACGGGCCGGGAGAGCGAGGGCCCCATGGCCATGCGCGACCGGATCATCCTCGCCGACATCCGCTTTCCGCGCATGGTGGTGGGCGTCTTCATCGGCGCGGGGCTGGCTGTCTCCGGCGTGCTGATGCAGGGGCTGTTCCGCAATCCGCTGGCCGACCCCGGCATCGTCGGCGTTTCGTCAGGGGCGGGGCTTGGGGCGGCGCTGATGATCGTCGCCGGATCCTGGCTGCCGGCCGGTCTGATGGCCACGTTCGGCATTCTGGCGCTGCCTTTCGCTGCTTTTCTCGGCGGTCTTGCCGCCACGGCGCTGCTTTACCGGATCGGCACGCGCGGCGGCTACACCGATGTGGCAACCATGCTGCTGGCAGGCATTGCCGTGGCGGCGCTGGCGCAGGCTGCCATCGGCCTGCTGATCTTCACCGCCGATGACCGGCAGCTGCGGGACATCAATTTCTGGCTTCTCGGATCGCTTGCGGGCGCGACAACAGACAAGATCCTGATGTGCGTACCAGTGATCGCCGCCGTGCTTGCGTCCATGCCTTTCATGGCGCGCGGGCTGAATGCGCTGGTGCTGGGCGAGGCGGCGGCGGGGCATCTGGGCATTCCCGTGCAGCGGCTGAAGCGGCTGAGCATCGTCGCCGTGGCGGCGGCGACCGGGGCAGGGGTGGCGGTCAGCGGCAGCATCGGCTTTGTCGGCATCGTCGTGCCGCATCTGCTGCGGCTGACCATTGGCCCGGATCACCGCTACCTTCTGCCCGCCTCGGCGCTGCTGGGGGCAAGCCTGCTGCTTCTTGCCGACACGGTGGCACGCACCATCGTGACGCCAGCCGAACTGCCCATCGGCATTCTGACCGCGCTGGCCGGCGCGCCCTTCTTCCTCTGGATCCTGCTGACACGGCGGGGCTTTGCGCTGAGGTGACGGACATGGCAACGCTGGATGTGAATACCCTCACCGTTTCGCTTTCCGGGCGCGACATCGTGCGGCAGATTTCCTTCGAGGCGCGGGCTGGCGAGGTGACGGCGATTGCCGGGCCGAACGGTTCCGGCAAGAGCACGCTGCTCAAGGCCATCTGCGGCGAGCACCGGCACGGCGGGGACGTGCATCTGAACGGCCATGATCTGCGCCGCGTCCCGGCCCATGTGCTGGCCCGCTTCCGTGCCGTTCTGCCGCAAAGCTCGGCCATCGCCTTTCCGCTGACCGTGACCGAACTGGTGCGGCTCGGCGGCGCGGGAATGCCGCCGCCGGATTCCCGCGTGCGCGAGGCGCTGGCGCGGGTGGGCCTGAACGGTTTCGGCGGGCGGCAGTATCAGTCGCTGTCCGGCGGCGAGCAGCAGCGGGCGCAGCTTGCCCGCGTGCTGTGCCAGATCTGGGAGCCTGTCGGCCCGGAAGGACCGCGCTGGCTGTTTCTGGACGAGCCCGTCGCCAGCCTCGACATTCACCACCAGCTGATGATCATGGATCTGGCCGCAGATTATGCAAAGGCCGGAGGCGGCGTCGTTGCCGTGATGCATGACCTCAACCTGACGGCCATGTATGCGGCGCGCGTACTCGCTCTGAAAGCGGGGAAGGTGATTGCCTGCGGCACCACGGCCGAAACGCTGACGACAGAGGTTCTGTCCGAGGTCTATTCCTGTCCCTTGCGCGTTGGCGCCGTGCCGCCGCCCGGAACGCCTTTCATCCTGCCGCATCTTTGCCATGCGCGTCTGCATGCTGCGGAATGAAGAGGATCTGTGCGTCTCCGGCCGCATCCGGCCCGTGAGCGTGCAGATCGAGCCAGTCCAGATGCAGGAAACCCGATGATGCGCCTTGTTCCAGATCCCTCCCGCGCCTTTGCCCTTGCGGCCGTGCTGGCTGCCGCCCTTGTTCCGGCTGGCTGCGCGTCAGTTGGCGCCGGTGGTGCCGTGATCACATCAAGCCCGGACAGCGGCACGCAGGTGCGCGGCGGCGCCGTGGGGCTTTCAACAGGGCCCGATGGGGTCACTGCCAGCCGGATGACCATCAATGGCCGTTCGGCTGGCAGCTATTGAGTTCAGCCTGCCGGTTCCAGCCGCACCAGCTTGCCATCGGGCGCATCCGTCAGCAGATAGAGGAAGCCGTCCGGGCCTGAGCGCACGTCGCGGATGCGCCAGCCCTTGTCTTCCAGCAGCCGCTCCTCACCCACGATCTTGCCGTCTTCCATGTCGAGCCGGTTGAGGTGGGTCAGCGCGAGCGCGCCGATGAACAGGTCGCCCTGCCAGCCCTTGAAGGCATCGCCCTGATAGAAGGCCATGCCGGACGGGGCGATGGAGGGCACATAGACCTGGATCGGCGGCGTCATGCCTTCCTTCTCCTTGCCCTCACCCATGGGCAGGCCGGAATAGGCGCGGCCATGGGTGACGACGGGCCAGCCATAGTTTGCTCCGGCCGTGATCACATTCACTTCATCGCCGCCGCGTGGCCCGTGCTCGTTGGCCCAGAGTTCTCCCTCCGGTGTCAGCGTCATGCCCTGCGGATTGCGGTTGCCATAGGTGTAGATTTCCGGCAGCGCGCCAGCGGTGCCGAGGAACGGGTTATCCGGTGCAGGCGCGCCATCCTTCGTGATGCGGATGATCTTGCCCGAGTGCAGCGACAGATCCTGCGCCGTATCGTCTGCACCATGGTCGCCGATGCTGGCGTAAAGATAGCCGTCTGTCCCGATGACGAGCCGGGAGCCGAAATGGCGTCCGTTCGAGCCCGGCGTCGTCGCGGTGAAGAGGACGGTCACGTCCTCCAGCCCTGTATCCGTCAGTTTTGCCTTGGCAATGCGCGTGGTGCCGCGCCGCTCCACCGGCGTGGAATAGGAGAAGTAGATGGTGCTGTTCGAAGCAAAATCCGGATCGAGGATCACATCCAGCAACCCGCCCTGGCCGCTGTCGTAGATCTCCGGCAGGCCGGTCAGCGGCGCGCTCAGGCTGCCATCGGCACCCACGATCCGCAGCCGTCCCGGCCGCTCGGTGACGAGCATCCGCCCATCGGGCAGGAAGGCAAGGCCCCAGGGATGCTCCAGATCCGTGGCGACTTCCACGATCCTGAAATCTGCGGCTTTGGAGCGGACGGTTTCCTGCGCAATGGCAGCAGGTGCGGCGCCCGCCATGAGGGCGGCAAGACCAAGGGGGAAGAGGCGTGACAGGGGCATCAAGGATCTCCGCAGCTTGAACAAGACGTGTCAGCAGGCGGCAAGACCGCCCGCAGCGTATCCCGCATATGGGGCAGGGGATCGTGAGAACCAACAAGGGATGCCGGGAATGGGGCGGAGGCTCACGCAAGCGTGACTGCGCGAGTCCGGAGTGTCATCCCGGTTTGACGCGCAGCGGCAAGACCGGAATCCAGTACGCCCGGAGAGGGAGATGGCTGATACCGGGGTTACTGGATCCCCGCCTGCGCGGGGATGACAAGGTGAGTGGCTTCGGGGAAGTGGGTGGTTGGGTTCTCTGGCCTGTGCATCCATCACAGGTCCCGGCACGGAGGCCGGGACGGCGCGGTGGGTAGTGGGTGCGGCGAAAACATCAGCTTCAGACCTCGCACCTTCTGCAGTTCCAATGACTGCTCTGGGAGCGAGTAGTCCCCGGGTCTTCACTTCGTTCCGCCCGGGGCGACCACTGCGGTGGGCTAGAGGCTGTGCCTCGATAACATCAGCTCCGCCTCACCGGCAGCTTAAGGCGATTGCTTCACATCACCCCCGGCGCGGCAGGGATTGGCCTTTTTCCGCGATGTCGAGGAACAGGCCGGTCATCAGGCGCATGCCTTCTTCCATCACCGGCAGCAGCACGTGCTCGTTGGGGCCGTGCTGGCCGCATTCGGCGTGGGAATGGGGCACCCAGATGGTCGGCAGGCCGAGGATTTCGGTGAAGGCGTCGTTCGGCAGGGAACCTGCAAGGTTCGGCAGCACATGCGGCTTCCTGCCGGCGGTTTCCGCCAGCGACTGTTCCACGAACTTGACCCACGGATGATCCGGCGGGAAGCGGGTGGCGCGGAAGGCTTCGCCGCGTGAGGGCTTCACGGCGACCTGCGGGAAGCCTTCCCGGTCCAGATGACGGCGCAGGGCAGGGATGACGCCCTCCACATCCGTGCCGACCACAAAACGCAGCTGGATCGTCGCCCTTGCCTTGCCGGAGATGGCATTCTGCGGGGCATCGATGTTGCCGTTGGCCATGGCCAGCACGGCCACGGAGTTCCAGCCGAAGACGCGCTCCGAAGGCGTGAGGTCTTCCTGTCCCCAGTCCGCATCATGGCGGCGGGGCGGCAGGTCCTTCAGCGCTTCGCGGATATCCGGCGTCAGGCTGTCGGGCAGCCATTCCTTGATGCGGATCTGGCCGCGCTTGTCGGTGATCGAGGCAATGGCATGGGCGAGGATGATCGCCGGATCGGCCAGCAGGCCACCAAAATTGCCGGAGTGATGGTCCGAGGGGCGCAGATCCACGGTGAGATCGATGCCCATGCCACCGCGCGAGCCCATGAACATGGTCGGCGTGTCAGCGGCAAGGCGCGGGCCGTCCGAGGCGATGAGCACGTCCGAGGCGAGCAGATCCTTCTTCTCCTCGAAGAAATCCCTCAACCCATAGGAGCCGGTCTCTTCGGCCATCTCGATGATGACCTTGGCATTGAAGCCGAGGCGGCCGTTTTCCTTGAGGATCAGCTCCATGGCCTTCAGGTTGATCAGATGCTGCACCTTGTTGTCGGCGGTGCCGCGCCCGTAGAGCTTGTCATCCTCGCGGGTCAGCACGAAGGGGGAGAGGCCCTCGCGCCAGCGGTGCGCCTCGCCATTGCACACATCGCCGTGGCCATAGACCAGCACGGTGGGCAGGGCCGGATCCTCGATGCGCACACCCGTCAGCAGCGGCGCGCCGCCCGGACGCGGGTTGGCATGGATGGCCACGTCAAAGCCCATGGCGGTCAGCATCGGCTGCATTTCGCCGGTGAGATAGGCCATCAGGTCTTCCGGCGTGCCTTCGGACTGGCTGACCGACTTGTGCGCCACAAGCCGGGCGAGATCGGTTTCCAGCCCGCCTTCCGTGACATAGCGGGAGGCGGCGGCAATGAGGTCCTGTCGTGTGGTCATGTCTGAAATGCTCATGCTGGGATGGGTTGCGCCGCCGGGATGGCAGGGCCAAGGGCGGCGATGTCGGGCACTTCCCAGCCGCGGCCGGGCATGGCGGAGAGAAGCTGGCGGGTATACTCGTTCTGCGGATTGCCGAAGACCTCGTCCACCGTGCCATATTCCACCGCGACGCCTTTCTGCATCACGAGGATATGGTCGGAAATCTCGGCCGCCACCCGCAGGTCGTGGGTGATGAAGAGGATCGTCAGGCCGACATTTTTCTTGATATCCGCCAATAGTTTGAGCACGTCCTTCTGAACCGATACATCAAGCGCCGAAACGGCCTCGTCGGCAATCAGGATCTTCGGATCGACCATCAGCGCACGGGCAATGGAAATGCGCTGACGCTGGCCGCCGGAGAACTGCGAGGGATAGCGGTCGAGCGCGTCCTGCTCCAGCCGGACGATACGTAGCAGCTCCTTCGCCTTTTCCATCGCCTGCGCACGCGGCACGCCGAAGTTGGTGGGGCCTTCGAGCAGCAGGTCGCCGATCTTGCGGCGCGGGTTCAGCGAGCCGTAAGGGTCCTGGAAGACGATCTGGATGTGGCGGCGGAAGGCGCGGCGGCCCGCAGCCGTCGTGATGTCCAGCCGCTCGTTGCCGATGTAGACCGAGCCTTCATCCGGCTCTTCCAGACCCATCAGGCAGCGCACCAGCGTCGTCTTGCCCGATCCGGACTCGCCGACAATGCCAAGGGTCTGGCCCTGCAGAACCTCGAAGTCGATGGGGCGCACCGCATGAACCGTTCTTGCGGGCTTGAACAGGCTGCGCGGGGAACGGAAGGTCTTTTCGATGCCGGCGACCTTGAGGGCCACGGGTTTGCCGGTTTCCGGCCCGCCCTTGCCGCTGTGCTTGCGCGGCACGGCGTCGATGAGCATGCGGGTGTAGGGATGCTTCGGCCGGTTCAGCACCTCGTCAGCCGGGCCCTGCTCGACGACAATGCCCTTCTGCATCACCACCACACGGTCGGCGAGTTCCGCCACCACGTCGAAGTCGTGGGTGACGAAGAGGATGCCGGCCTTGTGGGTTTCCTTCAGCTGCTTGAACATGCTCAGGATCTGCGCCTGCGTCGTCACGTCCAGCGCCGTCGTCGGCTCGTCGGCAATCAGCAGGCGCGGCTCCATGGCCAGAGCCATGGCAATGACGATGCGCTGGCGCTGGCCGCCGGAGAGCTGGTGCGGATAGGCATGATAGATCCGCTCCGGATCCGGCAGGCGCACTTCCGTCAGCAAAGCAATCGTGCGGGCCTTCTGCTCGGCACGGGGCATGGTGGTGTGGGCGCGGAAGACTTCCTCGATCTGCTCACCCACCGTGTAGCACGGGTTGAGCGCGCTCATCGGCTCCTGGAAGATCATGCCCATGCGGTTGCCGCGCAGCTGCATGTGCTCGCGCGGGGACAGCTTGAGCAGGTCCTTGCCCTCGAACCAGATTTCTCCGGCCGATGGCTTCAGCGCCTTGGGCAGCAGGCCCATGGCGGCAAAGGACGTGATCGACTTGCCCGAGCCAGACTCTCCGACGATGCAGAGGATTTCGTTCTCGCGGATTTCGACGGAGAGATTTTCCACCGCATGGGGCCGGTCGCCGCCTTCCGGCAGGTCGATGGTCAGGCCCTTGATGGACAGAACGGTGTTGCCGGTCATGGTCATCAGTTTCTCCCTTCGGGCGCGGTGATGTCGCGGATGCCATCGCCCAGCACGTTGATGCCGAGAACAAGGGCGAAGAGGGCGATGCCGGGGATGGTGATCAGCCAGCTCTCGAACAGGATCATGGGACGGCCTTCGGAGATCATCAGCCCCCAGGACGGCAGCGGCGGCTGCACGCCGAGGCCGAGGAAGGAGAGGGCGGCTTCCAGAATGATGGCATGGGCCATTTCCAGCGTGATGACGACGATCAGCGCATTCATCACGTTGGGCAGCACATCCTTCCACAGGATGCGCGGCAGGCTGGCGCCCAGCACTTCGGCGGCGGAGATGTAGTCCATCTGCCGCACCTGCATGGTGGCGGCGCGCATGACCACGGCAAAGCGGTCCCACAGCAGCAGGCCGAGTACGGTGACCACCACCTGCAGCGAGCCGCCGAAGATGGCGACCACCGCCAGCGCCACCAGCGTGGCCGGAAGGGCGAGGCGCACGGACAGGATGAACATCACCACCGCATCGACGCGGCCGCCGAAATAACCGGCAAGCACGCCCAGCGTGGTGCCGATGACCGCGGAAATGAGGGCCGCAACACAGCCGATCAGCAGCGAGATGCGGGCGCCGTAGATGAGGCGGGAGAGATAGTCGCGGCCGAGCTGGTCGGTGCCCAGAATATGCTCCCAGGTGCCGCCCATGAAGACGGGCGGCTTCATGCGCATCAGCAGATCCTGGTGATAGGGATCATGCGGGGCAAGGACCGGGGCCAGCAGCGCCACGGCGGCCGTAAAGGCGACGATGACGAAGCCGATGAGAAAGCCCTTGTGGCGGAAGGCCCTGCGCAGGATCTGGCGCGAGGGCGAAACCGCAACGCGCGGCGCAACTGCGGCCGGGGTTGAAGACGGTGTGCTCATGTCAGGCGCTCCTCAGCCGCGGGTCCAGCCAGGCATTCAGCACATCGGCCAGGAAGGTGAAGACGATGTAGAGCATCGCAAAGATCAGGATGAGCGCCTGCAGGGTCGGCAGGTCGTTGCGGGAAATGGATTCCCAGGCGAGATACCCGGCGCCATGCAGTGCGAAGATGGTTTCCACGATCACCGAGCCGCCGAACATGAAGCCAAGCTGCACGGCGGCGAGGCTGACGACAGGGATGATGGCATTGCGCAGCGCATGCTTGAACATGATGATGCGCCAGTTGAGGCCTTTGGCCCGGGCGGTGCGGATATAGTCGGCGTTCAGCACTTCCAGCATGCCCGCACGGGTCAGGCGCATGATGGCGGGTGTGGCGTAATAGCCGAGCACGACCATGGGCAGGATGTAACCGGTCCATACGCGCGTGCCGGACGCCGGAACGACGCCGAGATTGACGGCAAAGATGAGCATCAGGATCAGTGCGAACCAGAAGCTCGGGATCGCCTGGCCGACGACGGCGATGGTCAGGGCGATGCGGTCGATGATCGTGTTCGGGAAGGCAGCAGCAATGACGCCCATCGGAATGGCAACGACGAGGGCAAAGCTCATGCCCAGGCTGCCGACGATGAAGGTGACGGGCAGCCGGTCGGCAATGAGATCAGCCACCGGCACCTTGAAATAGTAGCTCATGCCGAAATCGCCGGAGAGCGCCCGCATCAGCCACTCGGCGTATTGGGTCAGCAAAGGCTTGTCGAAGCCGTACTGGGCCCGGATGGCGGCAATGGCTTCCGGCGGAGCTTCATGGCCGGCGATGGCGATGGCCGGGTCGCCTGCCATGAACAGCAGCATGAAACTGAAAAAGGAGACCGTCAGCGCCAAGAGGGCCGCCAGTCCGAGTTTTGAGAGAATGAATTTGAGCATCTTGCCGCCTGCATGAAAAGGAAGGGAGACGGGCTGGCCGCCTCCGGTCTTGTCTTGGCGCAGCTTCGCCGGGGGCGAAGGCACGGTCGGCCCGGAGCTGGGCGGACCCGGCTCCGGCGGATCAGGAGTTTATTTCCAGCTGATCTCGTTGAACCGCACCAGCTCGTCCGGGGTGGGGGTGAAGGACACGTCCTGGCCCATCACGTAGTTGGACGAATAGGTCCACAGCGGCACCCAGTAGGCCTTGTCGATGATGTAGGTCAGGGCTTCCTTGTAGGCGGCCTTGCGCTCGTCGTCGTTCACCGAGAAGTCACCCTTGTCGAGGATGGCCTGCAGGTCCGCGTCACGGGCATCATCCTCGCCCTGCATCTTGAAGAACTGGCTGGCGATGGCCGACACATCGGCGATGGAGTTCGAGCCCCAGGTCTGGAAGGAGATCGCAACCTCGCCCTTGAGGCGCTTTTCGCGCAAGGCCGAATATTGCAGGTAGTTGAGGTTGGCCCTGATACCCACGCCAGCCAGCATGCCGATCATGGCTTCGGCGAGCGGACGGTCGCGGTAGGCGTAAAGATCCATCTCGAAGCCGTTCGGGTACCCGGCCTCTGCCAGAAGGGCGCGGGCCTTTTCCTGATCATAGGCATAGGTCGGCAGGTCCTGATCACAGCCGAACTGGACGGGCGAACAGGCGCTGTCCACCACCTGCGACGAGCCCTTCAGCAGCGCATCGACGATGCCCTGCCGGTTGATGGCGTGATAGAGCGCCTGACGCACCCGCACGTCCTTCATCGGCGTGTCGGGAGAGGAGCGGCCGGCGGCATCCATCGACAGATAGCCGATGCGCATGGTCGGGGCGTTGACGATCTGGAACTGCTCCAGCGTCGCCATCTTTTCCGCCTGATCGGCCGGTACGCCCCAGACGAGATCAACGGAGCCGCTGAACAGTTCGGCCATCTGCGTGTTGGTGTCCGGAACGGTGCGGATGTCCACGGTGCCGATGGAGGCTTTCGGCTTTGCCGTTTCGACGTAGTCGTCAAACCGCTTCAGCACATAGTGCTTGCCGGGATCAAGGCTCTCGACCTTGTAGGGGCCGGTACCGACCGGCTTGGTCGCAACGCCGTCCGGGCCGACGGCGGCATAATATTCGTTGGGGTGAATGATCACGCCGTTGGCGAGATATTCAAGCGCAGCCGGGAAGGGGCCCTTGGTGTGGATGCGGACCGTGTACTGGTCCACTTTCTCGGCATGGTCGATCCAGCTGGTCTTGGCGGTTGCCTTGATGCCGTTCTTCGGATCGACCGTGTAGTTCAGGGTGTAGACGACGTCATCGGCGTCGAAGTCCTCGCCATTGTGGAACTTGACGCCTTCGCGCAGCTTGAGTTCCAGGGTCTTGTCGTCCACCCAGCTCCAGCTGGTGGCCAGAACGCCCTTGTATTCGCCGGTTTCCTGATCGCGGTAAACCAGTTCATCCCAGATGGCGGTGGCCAGAAGCAGGCCTTCACGGGCCGTGTTGAAGTAGGGATCGATATGCTCAACTTCCTTCGTGAAGGCAATGTTGAGCGTATCGTCCGCCTTGCCGGCGAGTGCGGAGGTGGTGAGCAGGCATGCAGGCAGGATCGCTGCCGCGGCAGTCGTCAAAAGCTTCATCAATCTTCCCCTCTTGCCCGTTTCGAGCTTGTTACATTGTCAGCGTACGCGATTTTTCATTTTTGTACACAAAAAATGACACTCTACATGCAATCGGGTGTTACGCTGTCTTGACCTTGCGGGAAGTCCGGCTTCCCGCCATAGAGGTTTGCGGGAGAAGGAGAACGGCTGTGAGCACTGTCAGACTGCCAACCGCAGAACATATCTTTGAACAGCTTGAGGGTCTTATTGCCGAGGGACGCTTCAGCCAGGGGGAACGGCTGGACGAGGTGTCGCTGGCCCGTGAGTTTGGCGTGTCGCGCACGCCGCTGCGAGAGGCCTTGCGGCTGCTGGCCGCCTCCGGTTTGGTCGAACTTATCCACAACCGCGGCGCCTTCGTCCGCCAGCCCGACTTCGTGCGGCTGGTGGAGATGTTCGAGGTGATGGCCGAGCTTGAGGCCTGGTGCGCCCGTCTTGCCGCGGCCCGGATCACGGCCGCCCAGCTGATGCTGCTGCGCCGGGCGGCGGATGGATGCGAGCGGGCCTTCGCCGCCGGCGACTTCCGCAAGTACTATGACGAGAACGCCATCTTTCACGGCCTGATCTATGATGCGTCCGGCAACAGTTTTCTGGCGGAAGAAACGCGCGCCATGCAGCGGCGCCTCAGGCCTTTCCGGCAGGCACAGCTTTCTGCCGCAGACCGGCTGCGCGCCTCCATGCAGGAGCACCGGGACATCCTCAATGCTCTGGAGGCCGGGGACACGGCTGCGGCCGAGCGGCTGATGCGCTCCCACATTCAGGTGCAGGCGGCCGTTTACGGCGAATTGCGCGGTGAATTTGCCATGCGCACGCTGGAGCAGGCGAGCGCCTGACATCTGGTCTGACGATAGGGTTAAGGGCCGCCGGTGATCGGCTCGCCCAGCGCGATGCGCATGGAATTGGTGATGTGGTGGGCCAGCGCCTGCTGCGCTTCTGCGTAGCGGCCTTCCGCCATGGGCTCCAGAAAAGCCAGATGCTCGCGGATGACGCGCACCGCATTGGCCGGCGTCACCTTGATCTGCGATTGCACCGCCATGCGCACCTTGATGGCATTGACCCGGTAGACATTGCTCATCACCGCATTGCCTAGCGCCGCAATCAGGCCCTCATGCATTTCCCAGTCGAGATGCTGGATCATGTGGGCAGCGGCGTCATGGCCTGCGGGATCTGCCTGCAACAGCTGCGCCTGGCCTTCCTGGTGCCGGGCAATCCAGCTTTTCAGCAAGGCAGGGTCGAGCTTGGCGGCAATTTCCGGTAAAGCCGCAACTTCGAGCAGGCGGCGCATCTGATAGGCGTCGCGGACGAAGTGAATGTCGAGCCCCGGCACCATCAGGCCGCGCTTGGGCACGGTCACCAACAGGCCTTCCGCCTCAAAGCGGGGGATGGCTTCACGCACGGCGCCCAGAGTTGCGCCGGTCATGTCCATGAGTTCGCGCTGGCTGATGAGCTGGCCGGGCCGCAGGCGGCCGGAATTCAGCAGCTCCTCGATCCCCTCATAGGCAGCCTGACGCAGGGAGACCGGCTTTGCTGCCGAACCTTCTGCCTCTGGCGTCCGGTCCTTCTTCCGGGACATCGTTCGCGTGTTCATTCCTGCTTAACCCAGATTGCTAACCGCATGCTGACATGTTACGACATTGTTACGCCGTTTGCCAGTGGGGTGAATTTCACGCTGGTCTGGGAACGGGGCGGCCAGCCGGCTTGGAGGAGCAAGACCGGGGCCATAACAAGACCGATCTGGGAGGATATGATGGATCTGAGCCTGACCCGCCGCAAGTTTCTGAGCACCGTTGCAGCCGTTTCCGCGGGCGCAGCCGTTCTGTGCACGATTCCGGCACTCGCCGCTGACAAGATCACCCTGCGCATGTCGACGCCCGCAACCGAGACGGACAGCCGCACGGTGGCGCTGTCCACCATCTTCGCTCCGGCGATTGCAGAGTTTGCCGAGTATCAGCCGCATTATAATGCCTCGCTGTTCAAGCAGGGCACCGAACTGGAAGCCATCGCCCGCGGCAACCTGGAAATGGCCATCACCTCGGCGCAGGAACTGGCGGCCATTTTCCCGGAATTCTCCATCTTCACCGCCGGTTACCTGCACAAGGACGCCGAGCACCAGAAAAAGGTGTTTGCCGCCGAATTCATGCAGCCGCTGAAGCAGAAGGTTGAGGACGAGCTTGGCGTCAAGCTGCTCTCCGTCATGTATCTCGGCCGGCGCCAGCTGAACCTGCGCACGGACAAGGAAATCAAGACCCCGGCAGACCTTGCAGGCGTCAAGCTGCGCATGCCCGGTTCCGAAGCCTGGCAGTTCCTCGGCAAGGCGCTTGGCGCGAGCCCGGTGCCGATGGCTTTCACGGAAGTCTACACCGGCCTGCAGACCGGCGCGATTGATGCTCAGGACAACCCGCTGCCGACGAACCGCGACGTGAAGTTCTATGAAGTCACCAAGCAGATCGTTCTGACCTCGCATCTGGTGGACCTCAACTACATTGCCTTCTCCAAGAAGGTCTGGGACAGCCTGACCGCAGAACAGCAGGCCGCCGTGCAGAAGGCCGCTGATGAGGCTGCCGAAAGCGGCCGCCAGAAGCAGCTGGCGCTTGAGGCGGAGCTGGAGCAGTTCTTCAAGGATCAGGGGCTCAAGGTCTACACGCCGGATATCGAGGCTTTCCGCACCCATGTGCAGAAGCAGTATCTGGAATCGGACTTCTCCAAGTCCTGGCCGGAAGGCATGGTCGATCAGATCAACGCCCTCTGAGTTCCGGAGATAGAGGTCATGCGTGAAATCGCCCGCCGCTTGCAGGCCGGGGCGGATCATGTGGCGGCGGGCTTGCTCGCCGCCCTGTTCGCCACCTTCATCTTTCAGGTCCTGTCCCGCTATGTCTTTCTGCGGTTTTATCCGGGGATCGAGATCGGCTGGACGGTGGAATTCAGCATGACCCTGTGGCTGTGGGTGGTGCTCTGGGGGGCGGCGTTCTGCCTCCCGGAAACCTCCCATGTCCGCTTCGACCTGTTCTATCAGGCTGCAGGCCGGCGCACGCGCCGCGTCATGGCCCTTGTGGCCGCGCTGGTGATCGTTGCTGCCTTTGCCGCCGCACTTCCCGCCACCTGGGACTACATCACCTTCTACAAGATCAAGAAGAGCGCCATCCTGAAATGGCGCCTGGACTACGTCTTCGGCATCTATGCGCTGTTCGCTGCGGCCATCATCGGCCGCTACATCTGGCGGGCCGCCAGGATCGTGCGAGGGGAAGCGCCCGGCGAAGACGATACGGACAATTCGGCTGAAATCCTGGCCAATGGGGGAGGGCGGCTGTGACCCTTGCATTCATCGTCTGCCTGGGCGTGCTGCTTGCGCTGGCCGCCCTCGGGGCGCCCATTGCCCTGTCCATGATCGTGTCCTCGATCGTCTATGTGGCCATGCGCGGTCAGGACATGGCGCTGCCCGCAGAACAGCTGATCCAAGGCATCTATGACAGCTATGTCATTCTCGCCGTGCCGCTGTTCATCGTGGCCGCCAACATCATGAATGCGGGAACCGTGTCCGAACGGCTGCTCGGCTTCGTCGTGGCCATTGTCGGGCGCTTCCGGGGCGGGTTGGGCCACGTCAATGTGGTGGCAAGCCTCATCTTTGCCGGCATGTCCGGCTCGGCGGTTGCCGATGCGGCCGGGATCGGCAAGCTGATCATCAACATGATGCGCGAGGGCGGGCGCTATACGGCCGGTTATGCGGCAGCGATCACGGCGGCTTCTTCGACCATCGGCCCCATCATTCCCCCGTCGATCCCGATGGTGCTTTATGCACTCGTGTCGGACCAGTCGATCGGCTACCTGTTCCTCGGCGGCATTGTGCCGGGCCTGATCATGGGGGCCGTGCTGATGCTGATGAACGCCCGCATTTCGGCGCGGCGCGGCTTCAAGCTGGAGGAGCCGGTTCCGGTCCGGCAGATCCCGCGCCTGACGGTCAATGCCTTCCCGGCGCTGATGATGCCGGTGATCCTGCTGGTCGGCATTTACGGCGGCATGACCACGCCGACGGAAGCCGCCGCTCTGGCCGCGCTTTATGCCCTGTTCCTGTCGGTGGTGTTCTACCGGGCGCTGTCGTTCCGCGCCTTCTGGGACATCATGCGCGTCAGCGCGAGGCAGTCGGCCTCGGTGGGCGTCGTCATCGGCGGGGCGCTGATCTTCAACTACATCGTCGCCTCGGAGAACATTCCGGCGCATATGCGGGCCTTCGCCGGAGCGCTCGACATTTCGCCGCTGATGTTCCTGCTGATGATCAACGTCCTGCTGCTGCTGCTCGGCTGTCTGCTGGATGCCTCGACGCTGATCCTCGTCATCATTCCGCTGTTCCTGCCGGCCTGCCGCGAGCTTGGCATCGATCTGGTGCATTTCGGTGTCGTGGCCATCGTCAACTGCATGATCGGCCTGATCACGCCGCCTTATGGTATCGTGCTTTTCGTCATCAACGCCGTCACCGGCATTTCCCTGCGCGAGATGATCCGCGAGATCTGGCCCTTCCTCGGGGCGCTTCTGGCGGCGCTGCTGGCACTCATCCTCTTCCCTGATCTGGTCCTCTGGCTGCCCCGCATGTTCGGCTACGCCGGCTGACCTCACCTGTCCTTAATGCTGAAAGGAACCTGACGTGTTCGCTCCTATTGGCGGAATTGTGCCTGTCGTCCTGACCCCGTTTACTCCGGACAACCGGATCGACTGGGAGGGCTACGAGGCCCTGATCGAATGGTATCTGGCCCATGGCAGCGAGGCGCTCTTTGCCGTCTGCCAGTCTTCCGAAATGCAGTTCCTGAGCCTTGAGGAGCGGGTGGACCTTGCCCGCTTCACCATGGAGAAGGTGAAGGGCCGCGTGCCGGTGGTGGCCTCGGGCCACATCTCGGACAGCGCCGAAGACCAGAAGGCGGAAATGACCGCCATTGCCGCCACGGGCGTTGACGGGCTGGTGCTGGTGACCAACCGCCTGGCGCAGAAGGAGGAGGGGACGGATGTGTTCCGCGCCCGCCTCGATGATCTTCTGGCAGCTCTGCCGAAGGATGTGCCGCTGGGCCTCTACGAATGCCCGGCGCCGTACCGCCGCCTGCTGACGGATGACGAGATCAGGTTCTGTGCAGACACAGGCCGCTTCCTGATGCTGAAGGATGTCTCGTGCAATCTGGACGTGGTCAAGCGGCGCGTCGCCCTGACCAAAGGCTCGCCGCTTGCCATCAGCAATGCCAATGCGGCCATTGCCTATCCGGCGATGCAGGCAGGCTCCAAGGGCTTCTGCGGTGTCATGAACAACGTGCATCCGGATCTCTACCGCTGGCTGGAGGATCACGGGGCGTCCCATCCGGAACTGGCCGAGGAACTGGCCGTGTTCCTCGCCCTTGCCGCCATGTGCGAGCCGATGGGCTATCCGAAGCTTGCCAAGGTCTACCATCAGCGCCTCGGCACCTTCCGGCATGACCACTGCCGCACCATCACTTATGACATCTTCGACAAGTTCTGGGCGCTGGATGTGATCCTCGACCGGATCGAGCAGGGCACGGCGCAGTTCCGTGAGAAGATTGCAGCGCTCGGCTGAGACCCGCACGCAACGGGCTTGACCGCTTGAGTGCTGGTCAAGCCCGCGCGGCGCATGAGCAATTTCAAGGCGTGATGCGGCAGCATCGAACGCCTTGGTATGAGGAGCTGCCGGCAAGGCCGGATGGAACCTTCCCTGGACTTGCAGAATTTGACGAGGGCGTTAGTCCTTGTCCAAAGCGGCGGTGATCCGCTGCGCGCAAGTCCATGGAGCCGCCCTGCATGTTCAGCCAGACGCCTGCCCGCCAGACGCCTGTCCACCTGTCCCGCAAGCCCCTCCAGGCCGTCTTGAGAGGCCGGGCAGTCAGGCTGAAAATCAGCACGGGCGCTCTGCTGCTCGGTCTGTTGCTGGGCGGGACTGCCCTGCCGCCATCTGCCTTTGCACAGAGGCAAGAAGACCTCACCATCCCGCAGGACATGACCCGCTACATCGGGCCTGTGGTGGCGGAGCGGGATGATCTGCGGCAGGCGCTGACCCATGATCTCGCCGAAAAGGAACCGTCACGGGCGGGCAAGCTTATCACTACGCTGGTCAACAGGACGGCAACCGCCGGCGGCTGGCCCGAAACCTATGCCGTCATTGCCGCACAGGCGGCTCCGCTGATGGAGCGGCTGGAGGGGGGTGAGCTTGACGCCTTCCTGTTCGATTTCTCTGTCGCTGCCGGCAATGCCGGAAAGCCCGCCGAGCAGGATGCCCTGCTGCGGCAGATGGTTGAAGGGGCGCAGGAGAACAAGGCGGAGGATGCCCGCCGGTACTTCCGCTCACTGGTGAACAAGGCCTATGCGCTTCTGTCCACGGACCGGGACGATGCGGCCTTCGACGCCCTCCTGGCCGCGCTGGACACGCTGGAGGCCTCCGGCGAGGACGGCCATTTCTTCAACACCGTGTCCGAGGGCGGCGATGCCTTCATGACGCACGCCTCTGCGGAGATGGCAGCCGAAATCTACGAGCGCGGCATGACCTCGCCGCTGTTCGCCAGCACCACGAGCCCCGGCCGGGCCTTCCTCATGTTCAACTATGCCGTCTTCCTGCGTGATACGGGGGCGTATGATGAGGCGCTGCGGCTGCACCTGCCCGCGATGAACGAGCTCTTCAGCATCTTCGGGCCGGAGAGCAAGGAGGGCTATGATGCCTATGACGGCCTTGCCCAGACCATGCATGCCGCCGGGCAGCTGGCGGGGGCGGAGGCGGCCTACAGCTATATGGTGCCGCAGATGTGGCGCCTGTTCGGGGGCGACGATCCGGACTACTGGCGTGTCAGGAACAATCATGCAGCTGTGCTGCGCTCGCTGAAACTGCCGTCCGATGCGCTGATCATCGACTTTGACGTCTATCTGAAGCGCCATGACACATACGGCAATGCGGCGCCCCTGACGCTGGCGTCGGCCCTGAACATGGCCCATGACCAGCTGGATCTGGAACGCTGGGAGGATGCGGAGCGGACACTGAAGTCGCTTGAGGCCATCGCAACCGATATGGACTACGCGCCGCGCTACATCCAGATGATCGCTGCCTGGCGCGATTATGTGGCTTACCGCAGCGGTGTGAAGGCGATTGAGGATGCGGCGCTGCGCGATACTGCCGGGCTTGAAGGGCGTACTGCCGGAACCGAGCAGCGGCTGGCCTATCTTGATCTCTATGCCTCGGAGGCGGAGCGGCGGGGGTATGACGATCTGGCACTGACCTACCGCGAGAGCGCCCGGGATGTGGCCTATGAGCGGTTCACCGAGGCTCATCCCTTGAGTTTCGACGCAGAGCTTGCGCGCCTGCGGCTGCTGAGCCGGTTGAAGCCGGAGGAGGCCGCAGAGGGCTTCCGGCAGCTGGATGCGGCGATGTCCGGCTGGACAAGGGCTAATGTGACCGCAGCAGGCAGTCTCAGCGCCGCCCGCTCGGCGCGCATTCTGGCCGATGACATGCTGGCGGCCTTCGCGGATTTTGCGCGGGACAACGCGGATGCGGCCCGCCACTTCGCCGCCGCGCTGGACAGCTGGAAGACCCTGACGCGCCAGACCGAGCTTGACCTGCGCCGGGAAGCCGAGACAACGGAGGACCAGGCCTACCGGGAGCTGATCCTCACCTATTTCCGCAAGTCCGGCCGCTTCCGCGAGCTGGTGACGGGCACGCTCTATACGGATGAGCTCGATCCTCAGCGGAGCGAAATGGAGGAGGCCCGCAAGGCACTCAACGAGGCCCGTACGGCGCGTGGCCTGCCTGAGGTGACGCCCTGGTTCCGTGGGCCGGTGACGCTTCCCGAAGCGGTTGCCGAACCGGAGGCGGGGGATGTGATCGTGGATCTTGCGGTCACCCGCAGATGGCCGGTGGAGCGCCGGGGTTATCCGGATGCTTATGAAATCCGTGCCGTAATCTCACGCCCCGGCCAGCCGCCGCAGGTGGACCAGATCGGCACCATCCGCATGAAGGACGGCGAAGCGCCGGCAGGTTTCGTGATGAAGGCGATCGAGACGCGCCTTGCCAAGGTTCTGGCTTCGGCCGCCGAGGGCGCGGGCTCACTGTACATCATCCCGGACGACTCGCTCTATCAGTGGGCGCTTGCCGAACTGAGGACCGGGGATGGCAAGCGTCTGGGCGAGCTGGTGGACGTGCATCTTATCACCAGCCGTCAGGCCTATGCCTACCGGGACAGCCACAGCAGGCCGGAACCGGGCGCGGGGATTCTGCTGGCTGGCGGGCTGGACTATGGGCCGGATGCCAGTGTGCTGCCCTTGCCCGGAACGGCCAGCGAGGTTCAGGCGATTGCGGAGCTTGCCGGTGCGGCCGGCTTCAAGCCCAGCCTTCTCACCGGCAAGACGGCGACTGAGAGCGGAGTGCGGGCCGGGGTGGAAAGCTCTTCCATCATCCATCTCGCCACCCATGGCTTCTACCGGGAAGACGATGGCGGCGCCGCGCGGCTGACCAATACGGGTTTCGTACTGGCGGATCTCCAGGACAGCGGCGAGGGCGATGATCCGTCCGACAATGTTGTCCATGCCCGCGAGGTGCTGGACTGGAACCTGAGCGGTGCCGGGCTGGTCATCATCGCCGCCTGTGAAACCGCACTGGGAGACCCCGGGGTCACGGCCACGGTGCGCGGCCTGCCGATGGCGCTCTCCATCGCCGGTGCCCGCCGCTCGCTGCTGACCATTGATAACGTGCCGGACCGGGCGACCTCCCGTTTCATGATCCGCTTTCATGAACACCTGCTGCGCGATGGCATGAGTTATTCCAAGGCCTTCATCGCCACCAAGCGCGATGCCTGGGCCGGGCGGATCGAGGGTGTCGACCCGGAGCTGACCTATGCCTTCGTGCTGTTCGAGCACTGAGGCCGGGTCAGATGTGCCGCCAAGAGGCGGTCAGGCGGGCGCGGGCATACCGGGAATTACACATTGGCAGGGCTGAGGCTTACCTTTATATTTTCAAAATAATGAAAATATGGGAATCCCAATGCCCGCATCGACTTGCCCCGTTCCTTCCGCGCCGCGGCGCGGCCTTTGTGATCCTCAACGCCTGATCTGCATGGCCGCTGTCATTGCCGCCTTGCTGCTGCCCGCGGGGGCTGGTGCGGCTGATCTGGCGGTCCAGCCGCTGGAGGTGACCGACTGGAAGGCGGTCTATGCGACCGTCGAACCGGCCGTCCGGGTGCCGGTGCGGGCCCGCACGCAAGGCACGGTGACGGAACTGGCCGTGAAAGAGGGCGATGCCCTGCAGGCGGGGCAGAGGATTGGCCGCATCGTCGATGAGAAGCTGGCGCTGCGGCGGCAGGCGCTCAGCGCCCAGATTGCGGCAGCGCAGTCCGAAGCGGCCAATCTGGAGACGGAGGCGGGCCGGGCGCGGCAGCTGCTGGCGCGCGGCACCATCTCGCAGGCCCGTGTCGATCAGCTTGAAACCCAGCTGGAGGTGGCGCGCAACAGCCTGAGAGCCGCCGAGGCCGAGCGCGATGTGCTGGACCAGCAGGAGCGGGAAGGCGAAATCCTGGCGGCCGCCAGCGGCCGTGTCCTGTCCGTGCCCGTTGCACTTGGGGCGCTGGTGATGCCGGGCGAAACCATTGCCGAGATCGCGCGGGAAGGCTTCATCCTGCGGCTGGAGCTGCCCGAACGCCATGCGGGTCTGATGAAGGCCGGGGACACCCTGCACCTGCCGCAAGAGGCGGGCGCTGCCCGGCGCAGCGGCGAGATCACGCTGGTCTATCCGGAGCTGCGCGGCGGGCGGGTGATTGCCGATGCCTCTGCGCCGGACATGGGCGACTTTTTCGTCGGTGAACGGATTCCGGTCGAGATCGCCACGGGCACCCGAAGCGTTCTGGCCGTGCCGGAGGCGGCGCTGACCACCCGTTACGGGCTTGATTATGTGCAGCTGCGCCGCAAGGACGGCAGCGCTGCGGCCATCACCGTGCAGCGCGGGCAGGCGTTCGAAACGCAGGATGGCCCGCAGGTGGAAGTCCTGAGCGGTCTTGCCGCCGGTGACGTGGTGGTTCTGCCATGAGCCAGACACCCAACGGCATGCCGCCTCAGGCAGGCCTCGGCCTGTCGGGCCACCTGACCGCCGCTTTCATCGCCTCGCCGCTGACGCCGCTGCTGCTCTTTGCCTCGCTGATTGTCGGGCTTATCTCGCTGGCAACGCTGCCGCGCGAGGAAGAGCCGCAGATTTCCGTGCCCATGGTGGACATTCTGGTCAGCGCCGATGGCCTCAAGGCGCCGGATGCGGTCAAGCTCGTCACCGAGCCGCTGGAGACCATCGTCAAGGCCATCAATGGCGTGGAGCATGTCTATAGCCAGACGCAGGATGACCGGGTCATGGTGACGGCCCGGTTTCTGGTCGGCACGCCCTCCGACAGCGCCATCCTGCGGGTGCATGAGAAAATCCGCGCCAACATGGACCGCATTCCTTCCGGCATTCCCGAGCCGCTCGTCGTCGGGCGCGGGGTGGATGATGTGGCCATCGTGGTGGCAACGCTTGCCCCGGATGCGGCCTCGGCAGAAAACTGGAGCCCGTCAGCGCTCTACGGCCTGGCGCAGGAAGTGCGCACGTCGCTGGCGCGGCTGGATGACGTGGGGCTGACCTATCTGGTGGGCACGGGCCCGGACGAGATCCGGGTGGAGCCGGACCCGGAACGGCTGTCGCGGCTGAATGTGACGCTGGACCAACTTCTGGGCAAGATCACCAGCGCCAACCGTTCGTTCCTCGCCGGCACCGTGCGGCAGGATGGTGAGGCGCTGCAGGCTGTGGCGGGGCAGACGCTCGGCACCATTCCGGCCATCGGCAATCTCTTGATCACCAGCCGCGATGGCCGCCCGGTCTATGTCAAGGACGTGGCCACCATCACGGTCGGCGCAGGAACGGAAGACCGTCAGGTCTGGCATTACGGCCGTGACGCGTCCTCCGGCAGCCTGATGTCGGTGCCGGCCGTCTCCATTGCCGTGGCCAAGCGGGCAGGGGCCAATGCGGTGCTGATCGCCGAAGAGGTCCGCGAGCATCTGGAGAGCCTTGAAGGCTCGCTGATTCCGGAGGGTGTTTCCGTCCACATCACCCGCGATTATGGCGAAACGGCCAATGAAAAGGCCAATGAACTGCTGTTCCATCTGGCGCTCGCCACGGTATCCATCGTCATTCTGGTGGTGGTCGCCATCGGCTGGCAGGCGGGGCTGGTGGTGGCCATCGTCATTCCCGTAACGATCCTGCTGACGCTCTTTGCCGCCCAGATGATGGGCTACACCATCAACCGTGTGAGCTTGTTTGCGCTGATCTTTGCCATCGGCATTCTGGTGGATGATGCCATCGTGGTGATCGAGAATATCGCCCGCCACTGGGCCATGAATGATGGCCGCAGCCGGGCCGCTGCGGCGATTGCCGCCGTAGCGGAGGTCGGCAATCCGACGATCATCGCCACGCTGACGGTGGTGGCCGCTCTGCTGCCGATGATGTTCGTCTCCGGCATGATGGGCCCCTACATGAGCCCGATCCCGGCCGTGGCCTCGGCGGCGATGCTGTTCTCCTTCTTTGTCGCCGTGGTGCTGACGCCCTGGGCCATGCTGAAGATCGCCGGGCGCAAGGCGGGCGAAGGCCACCACGAGGCGGCAGACGGGGGCAAGCTGGGGCGGATCTTCCGCGCCGCTGCACGGCCAGTGCTGAAGACGCGGGGCCGGGCGCTTGCCTTCCTGCTGCTGGTCGGCGTGGCCACGCTTGCCAGCATGGTGCTGATCTACACCCGGCATGTGACGGTGAAGCTGCTGCCTTTCGACAACAAGTCGGAGGTGCAGGTGGTGCTGGACATGCCGGAGGGCACGGCGCTGGAAATGACCGCCCGCCAGCTGGGCGAGGCTGTGCGCCTGCTGGAAGGCGTGCCGGAGATCCTGTCCGTCCAGGCCCATGCGGGGACGGCTGCGCCTTTCAACTTCAACGGCCTTGTGCGGCATTACTTCCTGCGCAGCGGGCCGGAACTGGGCGACCTGCAGGTCAACCTCCTGCCGAAGGGCGAGAGGTCCCGCGAGAGCCACGCCATTGCGCTTGAAATCCGTCAGCGGCTGGCGGGGCTTGATCTGCCGCGCGGCTCTTCGGTGAAGGTGGTGGAAGTGCCGCCCGGACCGCCGGTGATGGCGACGCTGCAGGCGGAAATCTATGGGCCTGACCCCGACACACGCCGGGCCGTGGCCCAAAGGGTCGCGGACGTCTTCAAGGCCGTGCCCTATATCGTGGACATTGATCTCAGCCAGGGGCTTCCTACCGAGCGCATCCGCATCGAGATCGACAGCGAGAATCTGGAGTTCCATGGCGTCTCGGAGGCTGACGTCTACCAGACCATCAGCACGCTTCTCGGTGTCACGCCTGCGGGCTATTCGCACCGGGGCGAGGGGCGGGCGCCGCTCGCCATTGTTCTGGCGCTGCCGAAGGCGGACCGGAGCCTCGGACAGAGGCTTCTCTCGACGCCCGTGGCCGCCAATGCCATGCCGGGCAGCCGGGGTGTCGTCGAACTGGGGGACGTGGTGCGCCTCACCCGCGAACCGGCGTCCCACCTCATCTACCGTCACAATGGCGGCCCGGCCGAACTGGTGACGGCGGAGCTCGCCGGGGAGTTCGAGGCGCCCATCTACGGCATGCTGGCGGTGGCGGACGGCATTGATGCGGCAGACTGGGCTGATCTGCCGAAGCCGCAGATCAGCTATCACGGCCAGCCCGTCAGCGATGACGAAACCGTTCTGTTGTGGGACGGGGAGTGGGAGGTGACCTTCATCACCTTCCGCGACATGGGCGCGGCCTTTGCCGTGGCGCTGCTCGGCATCTATGTGCTGGTGGTGGGGCAGTTCCGCTCCTTCACCGTGCCGCTGGTGATCCTGACGCCGGTGCCGCTGACACTCATCGGCATTCTGCTCGGGCACTGGATCTTCGGCGCGCCTTTCTCCGCCACCTCGATGATCGGTTTCATCGCGCTGGCGGGCATCATCGTGCGCAACTCGATCCTGCTGGTGGATTTCATCCGCCATGCCCGCAGGCCGGAACGCTCCCTGCGCGATGTGCTGCTGGAGGCTGGCTCCATCCGCTTCAAGCCGATCCTGCTGACGGCTGTGGCGGCGATGATCGGCGCGGCGGTGATCCTCACCGATCCGATCTTCCAGGGGCTGGCGATTTCGCTGCTCTTCGGCCTTGCATCCTCGACGCTGCTCACCGTGCTGGTGATTCCGGCGATCTATGTGGTGCTGCGGGAGGATGGCCGGGCGTGAGGCAACGGCCTGAGATGTTCTTGTCTCAGGCCGTCCTTTTCCTCACTGCGCCATGGCGCCATTGGCAAAGGCGATGACGCCGTCGGCGATGAACTGGATGGAAAGGGCTGCGAGAAGCACGCCCAGAAGCCGGGTGACGACCATCTGCACCGTGTCGCCCATCAGCCGCTCGATCTTGTCGGCCAGCAGGAACGCGCCCATGCAGCAGGCAAGAATGCTGAGGATGACGCCGCCCACACCGGCGTAGGTCGCCGTATCCGGCGCTTGGCTCGACAGCAGGATGACGGCGGAAATGGCCGCAGGACCGGCAATCAGCGGGATGGAGAGCGGGAACACGGCGAGGGCATGAAGATCCTGCCGGCTGTGCTCCACGGCCTTCTCGGCCGTCTCCGACTTGCGCTTGTTGCGATGGTCGAACACCATTTCAAAGGCGATGGCAAACAGCAGCAGGCCGCCCGCAACGCGGAAGGCCGGGACGGAAATGCCCAGAAGGTTCAGCACCGTCTGGCCGCTGAAGAAGAAGACGAAGAGAATGGCCCCTGCCGTCAGCGTCGCCCGCACCGCCACGCGGCGCCGGTCTGCCGCAGATACGCCCGC
Organism: Pannonibacter sp. Q-1; assembly: GCF_054073275.1. NCBI lineage: Bacteria > Pseudomonadati > Pseudomonadota > Alphaproteobacteria > Hyphomicrobiales > Stappiaceae > Pannonibacter > Pannonibacter sp. Q-1. The sequence continues at coordinate 6,236 of NZ_JBSXNB010000004.1, read as the reverse complement.
GGTCAGCGCCAGGAACATGGGAGCGAGCCCCACCGGATCGATGGTGACGAAGAGCGTCGCAAATGCGTTCAGGATGAACTCGATCAAGACCATTCCCCCCAAGGATTCCGGTGACCATGTGCTTCTTTATAGCAGCGCATCGGGCCATTTTGCCCGCATGCTGCCGCATTCTTTTCCGGGGGCTGTGAATTGTCGCTGTAAGTCATTGAAGGGCATGGCGAATATCTGACAGGTCCGAGGCAGGGCGATTTGGAGAGCAGGGCGGAATCGGCTATAAACGGCGCAGCTTAAAGAGAGAAGGCGAGCAACTCCTTGGCCGATCAGGATTCAAGTACGCCGGGCGCATCCCTGCCGTCCGACATTCGCCCCGTCTCCATCACGGATGAGATGAAGCGCAGCTATCTCGATTACGCCATGAGCGTGATTGTCAGCCGCGCGCTTCCCGACGTGAGGGACGGGCTCAAGCCTGTTCACCGGCGCATCCTCTATTCGATGCACGAGAACGGCTACGAATGGAACAAGCCCTACCGCAAGTCGGCCCGCGTGGTCGGTGACGTGATGGGTAAATATCACCCGCATGGTGACATCGCGATCTATGACGCCCTCGTGCGTATGGCGCAGAACTTCTCGCTGCGCCTGCCGCTCATCGACGGGCAGGGCAACTTCGGTTCGGTGGACGGCGACCCGGCTGCGGCCATGCGCTACACCGAGTGCCGTCTGCAGAAGGTTGCCCACACGCTTCTGGATGACATCGACAAGGATACGGTCAATTTCCAGGAGAACTACGACAGCTCCGAGACCGAGCCTGTCGTCCTCCCGGCGAAGTTCCCGAATCTGCTCGTCAATGGCGCGGGCGGCATCGCCGTCGGCATGGCCACCAACATTCCGCCGCACAACCTCGGCGAAGTGATCGATGGCGCCATTGCCGTGATGGAAAATCCGGCAATCAGCCTCGGCGAGCTGATGGAGATCATCCCCGGCCCGGACTTCCCGACCGGCGGCACGATCCTAGGCCGCTCCGGCATCCGCTCGGCCTATGAGACGGGCCGCGGCTCGCTGGTCATGCGCGGCAAGGTCGAGGTGGAGCAGCTGCGCGCCGGGCGCGAGGCGCTGATCGTCACCGAGATCCCCTATCAGGTCAACAAGTCCACGATGATCGAGAAGATCGCCGAACTGGTGCGCGAAAAGCGCATCGAGGGCATCTCCGACATCCGCGACGAAAGCGACCGCCTCGGCATGCGCGTGGTGATCGAGCTGAAGAAGGATGCCGTCGCCGACGTGATCCTGAACCAGCTCTACCGCTTCTCCTCGCTGCAGCAGAGCTTCGGCTGCAACATGGTGGCGCTGAACGGCGGCCGCCCCGAGTTGATGACGCTGATGGACATGCTGAAGGCCTTCGTCGTCTTCCGCGAGGAAGTCATCGGCCGGCGCACCCGCTTCCTGCTGGCCAAGGCGCGTGACCGCGCCCATGTGCTGGTGGGCCTTGCCATCGCCGTTGCCAACATCGACGAGGTGATCCACCTCATCCGCACCGCGCCGGACCCGGCCACCGCCCGCGCCCTGCTGATGGGCCGCGACTGGCCGGCCAAGGATATGGAGCCGCTGGTCCGCCTCATCGACGACCCGCGCCACACCGTCAATGCCGATGGCAGCTACCGGCTTTCCGAGGAACAGGCCCGCGCCATCCTCGACCTGCGCCTGCAGCGCCTGACTGCCCTTGGCCGCGATGAAATCGGCGATGAGCTGAATAAGCTCGGCGACGAGATTTCCGACTATCTGGAAATCCTGCGCTCCCGCGCCCGGGTGCAGCAGATCATCCGTGATGAACTGCTGGCCATCCGCAACGACTTCGCCACCCCCCGCAAGACGGAGCTGGTGGAAGGCGGCGCGGATCTGGAGGACGAAGACCTCATCCAGCGCGAGGACATGGTGGTCACCGTCAGCCATGGCGGCTACATCAAGCGCGTGCCGCTGGCGACCTACCGCGCCCAGCGCCGTGGCGGCAAGGGCCGCTCGGGCATGGCGACCAAGGACGAGGATTTCGTCACCCGCCTGTTCGTGGCCAACACCCACACGCCGGTGCTGTTCTTCTCCTCGCGCGGCATCGTCTACAAGATGAAGGTCTGGCGCCTGCCGCTGGGCGGGCCGACCTCGCGCGGCAAGGCACTGATCAACATGCTGCCGCTGGAACCCGGCGAGCAGATCTCCTCGATCATGCCGCTGCCGGAGAACGAGGACACCTGGGGCGATCTGGACGTGATGTTCGCCACGACGCGCGGCACCGTGCGCCGGAACAAGCTGTCCGACTTCACCCAGATCAACCGCTCCGGCAAGATCGCCATGAAGCTGGAAGAGGGCGACGGCATTGTCGGCGTCTTCACCTGCACCGAGCATGACGATGTGATGCTGACGACGGCGGCCGGCCAGTGCATCCGCTTCCCCGTGTCCGATGTGCGCGTCTTTGCGGGCCGCAACTCGGTCGGCGTGCGCGGCATCAATCTGGCGGACGATGACCGTCTGATCTCCATGACGATCCTGCGCCACTTCAACGCCACCTCGGAAGAGCGTGCCGCCTATCTGAAGCTCCGCCGCCTGATGCGCGGCGAGGCCGATGATGCGGGCAGCGAAGCCGTGGCCGAGGACGGCGAGGAAGCCGCAGCCGGTGAGCTGCCGCAGGAGCGCTATGCCGAAATGAGCGCGGCAGAGCAGGTGATCCTCACCGTCTCCGAAAACGGCTACGGCAAGCGCACCTCGTCCTTCGAGTACCGGGTGACCGGACGCGGCGGCAAGGGCATCACGGCCATGGCGGTGAACAAGCGCAACGGCCCGCTGATTGCCTCCTTCCCCGTGGAGGACCGCGACCAGATCATGCTGGTGACCGACGGCGGCCAGCTGATCCGCTGCCCGGTTGACGGCATCCGCGTCGCCGGCCGCGCCACCCAGGGCGTCATCGTCTTCAACACGGCCGAGGATGAAAAAGTCGTCGCCGTGGAACGCGTCAGCGAGGAAGACGACAGCGAAGAAGCCGTGGACGGCATTGCCGGTGAAGGCGCTGCTGGTGATGGCGCTGGCCCGGAAGCTGGCGAAGACACGGGTGGTGAGGACACTGCCCCGGAGGCTGGCGGCGAAGAGTAAGCCGCACGGTTTTCTGACGCAGAAACGAACAAGGGCCGTCCCGTGTGGGCGGCCCTTTTGCTTTCTCAAGTTGGCACGCGAAAGCAGGTGTTCATTGAAGGTTACATTCGGTGTTCCAGATAGACATCAAATGGAGGCAAGAGCTTCCTTTTTATTTTGGTTTAATTTTCTCTAGGTCCTCTTCATTGAAAATGCTATTTAAAGTTGCAAATTCGGTGAAAGTGCTTGGGCCGTATCATGACAAACGATGCCAACTCGGCGATTCTTAATAGTTTTCGTAAACTTCCAGACTTTTCAGCGTTTGAAGCGCTCGCTCGTGCCCTCTGGCGCAATGAAGCTGCTGTGATGGTCGGAGCCGGTTTCAGCCGGGTTTGCACCCGTGAACCCGATAGTCCAGTTCCGCCGCTATGGAGCACCTTTATAACAGAGATGGAAGCCGAATTGGGATACGCTCAGGGCACCGGGCCTGATGCCCTGCGTCTTGCTCAGGAATACCATACACTTCATGGCGAAACCGGGATGGATCAATTTATCCGTCGTCTGGTAGCTGACAATCAGTGGGAGCCAGGACTGCTGCACAAGCGGCTATTGGAATTTCCGTGGCGCGACGTTCTTACGACGAACTGGGATACGTTGCTAGAGCGCACGAGACCGGATACGCCTGATCGTATCTATAGTTGTGTGCAGACGGTGCAAGACATTGCCCATCTTACCCGACCTCGTATTGTCAAACTTCACGGATCTGTGCGATCCCATAATTGCTTCATATTCACAGAGGATGACTATCGAACCTATCCAGTTAAATTTGCGCCATTTGTTAACTTGGCTCAACAGGTCATGCTTGAACATGACCTTTGCCTTATCGGCTTCTCCGGATCTGACCCGAATTTCCTTGCCTGGAGCGGATGGGTTCGAGACACTCTAGATGTTGCAGCGCGTCGTATTCGGCTCGTTGGAGTTTTGAAACTATCGCCTGTTTCAAGAGCTCTCCTCGAACGGCGCAACGTAACACCTATAGATTTGGCGCCATTGGTCGAAGACCTACATCCTGATGAGCAGCACGAGAGGGCGCTTGACCTTTTGTTTAATGCAATTTGGTCTCTAAAGCCGTTGTCACCGTACAAATGGCGTAGAGACGAAAGCAAATTTTCCCGATCTCCTTCAGCAAAAGAAGACAGGCCGACACGGGCGGAAGTCGCAAATATATGGGCTAAGGATAGAAAAACCTATCCGGGATGGATAGTGGGACCTCATCAAGAGACGCGCCACCTTGGCCCCCGGTTTCCAATAGTAAAAAGTTGCACTGAGCCTAGCGAGGCTCATCTGCGCTTTGCTCTGGAGCGGATTTGGCGCCACCGAACTGCGGGGATTTGGCTTAACCCGCAAGACATGGAAGAGGCTGACCTTCACTTTGAAGCTGCCAGGCAAAATCTAAAGAAGCAAGAGAAAGTAGAACTTTGCGCTGCGGTTGCCGCTGAATGTCGGCGTTATCAAAAATGGGATGAGTGGACGTGTTGGATGCTGAGATTGGAAGCAATCGGAAGCATTGATTCTACTTTGCATCACGCGTACGAGAAAGGGCTGCGTGCCCTTTTGGATTGGGATGACGATGCGGTTCTTAAAGCCGCGACCGCACTCAAGAGTGACGAACCGATCTGGATGATGCGACGCGCTGGACTGTTGGCAACACTGTTTTGCCACCGTGAGGCGGCTGAGTTGTATCAGGCAGCGCTGCTCCGCATCCGTCATAAGCTATTGTCGGCTCCGCAGTCCGCTTGGTTGATCTCCTTGGAAGCATGGGCTTCTATGTTCCATCGAGTCTCTCACTCTGCCTTGAGCGACGATGGCTTTTCGTTTCCGGAGGATGAGAGTGACGAAACCAGCATGCGCTTCGTTGCTGCGAAAGCCGATCCTTGGGATATCATTTCACGAATGGAGAGGCTTGCATCGGAGAGAATTGAAAGAAATCGCAATGATACCGAGCAATGGAAATTATCTTTCAAATCCGGCCGATATAGCCCGGGCGGCACCACTCGACTTGGTGGGGATGACGAATGTCCCTTCTATGGCTTGCTCGAACTACTAGAACGGACAGGAGCGCCCCAATACATAGCTAGGTTTGGTGTCTTCTCCTCTCGTCTCGTGACAGCTTACCGAGCGATTGCGAATCCTGACGAAGAGGATTTTCTTACCTTTTTCGCGATGTATCGAGGATCAGAAAAAAAGATACTCGATTGGATTATTCCCCGTATGCAAGTCGCTCGGCTGAGTGATGCGGCCATCCAGCATTTTCTTTCGGTGATCCCACAGCGCATTGACAGAATAAGCAAGCTGCAGGATCGTTTTAGGGCGGAAGATCACTTAGCCTTTCTCTTAGAGTTTCTCGCACGGATCGTTGTTCGTGCATCGTCGCTACGGGCATTCGAAATCTTTGAATGGGCGGTCTCCCTACTCAATCAACCCAATTTGTTATGGATAAGCTATTCGGCCTGTGGTGCTGTTGCGGAAGGCGCCGTGGAAGCGATGGATGCACAAGAACGCCGAAAAGCTATGCAGCTAGCCTTGCATATGAAAACGCCAGGTGAGGCGGAGGCGAGTGGCAACAAACGAACATGGCCCGAGCTATTCGGTGATTTTTTCAATGCAGACGTACAGATTTTTGACATCGCCGGGCATGACGCTGCGCGAATAGATACGCTGATCACCTTAGTCCAGGATGGTGAGAAACTTGATCGCGGCAGGGCGCTACAGCGGCTTCATATGCTCTATCGAGCAGGGAAGCTAACGGTTCAGCAGGAGCAGTCTCTGGATACTGCGATTTGGATGCGGTGTGGCGAAAACGGGTGGCCATCTGATACTGATCTGTATCCTTGGGTATATTTGGAGCTACCCGGTAGGGAGCGAGCGAAGGGCCTGTTTGTTGGAAGTATTATTGAGAATTTTACAGACGGAAAAATCAATCATGAAACTTTGATAAATGCAAGCGCGGGCTTGGAAGATGATAATGTCATTCTTTCTAAGGAAAAAATTTTGGGGCTGACATAGATAGCGTTTTCAGTTTTACTTGAACCACCAGTTTTGCAGGACGCTGACGAGATTGG